>JBLWXP010000001.1:0-696161 GCA_048267405.1 Balneola sp.
CGGCCGTTAAGCCCTGCAGCGCCGATGGTACTGCTTACGTGGTAGAGTAGGTCGCCGCCTTCTTCTTTTTTAAAACTAGCCGCTTGGACTTATAACCCAAGTGGCTTTTTTTATGCTATGTTTATTTACATAGCTTTCTTATCATAGATTTTGATTTAGATACATTTATTCGATGCGTAGTTTACTTTTATTGTTGTCTTATATATTGATTTCAAATGCAGCTATATACTCACAAAGTATTGGTGAGTGGGAGGCCCATACTTCTTTTCGAACGGTGGTAGATGGAGTTACTGTCAGTAATAATGAATTATGGGTATTAACTTCTGGAGGTGTGATTATATATCAAGATCAGCAGCAAGTTGGAACAATAACTACTATTAATGGTTTATCTAGACTTGATGGAACTAGCATGGCCTATGATGCTATTAATGATCGAGTATTTATCGGGTATTTGAATGGCTTAATAGATGTTGTCGAAGTTTCTTCAAAAAGTATCCAAACTCTCTCAGATATTCAGAGAAATGCTTCTTACACTGCAAAGAATATTAATGACATTGTAATTATTGATAATACAATTCTTGTTGGCACTGGATTTGGCATCGTGGAGTATGATGGGACTACCCTTTTTGTGACAGATTCCTATATCCAACTTGGAAATCTAAAAGGTGGAATTGGTATAAATGATATTTTCTTTGCCAACGATAGTCTTTTTGTAGCTTCTGATGAAGGAATTGCCGTGGTTTCATTATCAACCAATTTTAGCCAAGAAAATTGGATTAGCTATAATAACAGCAATGGCTTCGTAAACAGTTCAATAAAAGCAATTGGATATAAAAATGGACAAATATTTGCTTCTGCCGAGGACAAAAACTATTTATTAAGCGGTTTAAACTGGAATACAACATCTCTATTCGGTTCAAATATAATTGTTGACTACATGTCATATGATGATGGTAAATTGGTGGCTCTTGCTCCAACAAATATTTATTTCGGTACAGAAAATTCAAACTTTCAAACTCTTCATTTAGGTGACAACACTGGAACTGCACTTATAAATAGTGCCACAACAGAGCAGTTATTACTTGGAACCCAAAACACAGGTGTTGGAATAATTAGTACCGATAAAACTTCTATTACATATTTAGAAACAGAGGGTCCTTTTTCTAATAGTTTTCAAGGGATGACGATCGAGGATGGTATTTTAATCTCAGGTTCAACCCGTGTCTCGGCAAGAAATACGCTTATTGATAGAGCTAGAGGGTATTATATTTTTTCAGAAAACAAGTGGGAAAATTATAATTACTATTTGACTGATATACTTAAGAATACAGATATGAGACAAGTATTTTCGAGTACTATCACAGCTGATTATTATTATTTTGGTAGTTGGGGTAGAGGAGTTATAAGGCATAAAAAGGAAGATGGAGAGATATTTATTTTTGATGAAAATAATTCCACATTGAGGGGATGGGCCAGCGATGATCCAAATTATCCAGTTATAACTGGGTTAGCAACCGATAGTAACGATGATGTTTGGCTTGTTAGTAGATTTGGTACAACTCCTCTATATATGCAAACTCCCGGAGAGGACGATTGGAGGCAATTTAGTCCAAATAATGTGGTTAGCTCATCAGATAATTATGAAAATCTATTTATTGATTCAAATGACCAAAAATGGATTCCATTACAAAACACATCAACTGCAGGCACTGGTTTATTAATTCTTGAAACAGGAAATAAAGAAAATGCAGCAGATGATAAAGGGATAAAGTTAACAACCGGTTTAACCACAGGTAATTTGCCTGATAATAAGGTTAAAGCAATTATTGAAGACAAGAATGGTGAAGTTTGGATAGGAACTGAGAGAGGTATTGCTAGATTCTTATTTCCTGACCTAATGATTGAAGGTGGAGCAAACGAACGAAAAGCACAATGGCTGATTAATGAAGACACATCTGCAGTCTCAAGGTATTTGTTGAGGGATGTAAATGTAACTACAATGGCAGTAAATGCTGCCAATGAAAAGTGGATTGGTAGTGAGGGGCAAGGAGTTTGGGTAGTAAACTCAGAAGGAAGCAAAATTATCAAAAGATTCACGATTGACAATAGCCCGTTGTTTTCAAATAATATTAGTTCAATTGCTATAGATGATGAAACTGGACGAGTTTATATAGCAACAGATGTTGGTTTGGTTAGCTATGTAGATGCACCAAAAAAGCCCGTTTTAGAAATGAAGGATTTGAAGGTATACCCAAACCCTTTTTCATATTCAAAGCACTCGTCAATTAAAATTGATGGATTATCAGAAAACACAAGAATTAATATAATTGCAGTTGACGGGACAGTGGTAAACACCTTGGAAACGCAAGGTGGTCGAGTAATTTGGGATGGGTATGACTATAATGGTAGTCGCTTAGGAACTGGAGTTTATTATGTTGTTGCTTTAGGGGCAAAGAACAGTACAGGCAAAGGGATTGGGAAAATTATCATTGTGAACTAATATGGCAGTACAAACTGTAATCATTAACTACCAAACACCAGATTTATTAGAAACGGCTGTACTTTCGTTTAAAGAAATATACCCTACAGAAAAACTTCTAATTGTAGATAATGGGTCTCAAGATAACTCTATGAAAGTTATTAAAGATTTGGAAGTAAAATGTCAGAATGTAGAGGCCCTTTTTTTGGAACAAAATATTTTTCATGGTCCTGCTATGGATTTGGTAGCTAGAGAGCATTCAGATGAAAAATATCTTTTCTTTTTGGATAGCGATACAGAGACCATTAAATCAGGATTTATTGAAGAACTTCAATCTTTAGGAGATAATAATGATGATATGTATGCTTTTGGCCAGCTTTTAAAAGTAAATAAAAGAGGCTTTAAAGATGATAACGGAAGCCCAATTATTGCGACACCTTTTCTATTTTTAAAACGTGAAGTGTACCTTCAATTCCCTCCGTTCATTCATCATGGTCAGCCGACGTTAAATAACTTTTCCGAGGCAAGAAAAGCAGGTTACAAGCTAGTAGATTATCCTATGCCTGATTTCATAAATCATTATTGGAGAGGTACTGCAAGCCGCTTTGGTTATGGTCTAGGTATAAAAGGAAAATTAGAATTCTTATTGAATAAAATTGGTCTTTAACATTGAGCGAATACTCCTTCGACATATCTATCGTAATAGTTAATTACAATGTAAAAGAGTATTTATCTAATCTATTAAACTCTATTAAAAAGGCTTCAGGTAACCTGAGAATTGAAACCTTTGTTGTAGATAATGTGTCTACAGATGGATCAAAAGAGTTTATACCCGATAGATTTCCTGAAGTAAACTATATCTATAATGAGCAGAATGTTGGTTTTGGAATAGCTAACAACCAAGCCATTGAGCTTGCACAAGGGAAGTATATATTAATTATAAACCCTGATACACTAGTCAGCGAAGATACTCTCACTACTATGCTGTTGCATATGGAGGCGAATGAAAAGTGTGGTGCAGCAGGCTGTAAGATTTTAAATCCTGATGGGACGTTTGCCCCCGAGTCTCGAAGATCTGTCCCTTCAATTTGGACAGCGGCGACCAAGTTGTTTGGATTAAGCACGATATTCCCTAAAAGTAAATTATTTGGTCAGTATTATCTGAGTTGGATGAATGAAGATGAGCCATCTCAAGTTCCGGTACTTTCAGGTTCGTTTATGTTCTGGAGAGGAAATGTACTTAAAGAGTTAAAGGGTTTCGATGAACGATTTTTTATGTATGGCGAAGACATTGATTTATGCTATAGAATACAAAGCTTAGGTTACTATATAGACTATGTGCCAACTACATCCATTATCCACTATAAAGGTGAGAGTACACAAAAAGGGAATCTGAAGTATATAAAGCTGTTTAATAAGGCGCTATATCAGTTTTTTGAAAAACAGTATGGGTTAAAATATAGCTACGTCTTCAAAGTGCTCATCTACTTAGCTATTATGTTAAAAACGATAACTTCATTTATCGTTACTCAAATTAAAAAGTCTACAGTTATAATTACGGACTTACTGATTCTAAACTCGTCATTATTTATTGGCTTTGGAATTCGTTTTGGTTTCGATTTAGAACTCATGTTTACACTTGATAAGGCACCATTTTTATATGTAAACCTGATTGTTTCTCTTATATACATACTTGCCGCCGGGTTGTTGGGATTATTTAAAGAAAATAGTAATTCGCTATCAGCTCATATAAAATCAGTATTCGTGACTTTTATTGGGGTAGTATTAATTACTTTTTTTGCTCGTGAACTAGCTTTCTCTAGGCTAATCTTAGGATTAAGTTTTGTAATTGGCACAGTGTTTACAATACTTCACCGCCTTTGGGTAGGAAATAAAATGTTTTCGGGGAGTCAGAGTATAGGTGGATTAAGAAACTCTAAAATCATTATTGTAGGTACGCATGAAAAAGTACTACACATTGTGAGTAAAATTAACTCTAGGCCAGATTGGAATTACGATGTTGTAGGTATAGTTACGCCAGAGTTAGACCAAAAAGATGGGAAGGTAGGAAGTTCACAAGTAATTGGAAGCTTACCTCAACTTAGTGAGCTTATAAAAGCGTTTGGGGTGGAGCAAGTATTCTTTTCTTTGGGCTCAATTTCCTACAAACAGATGCTTTCAGAAATAAGCAAACTCCAAAAAGAAGAAACTATTTTTAAGTTGATACCTGAATCCATGGAGTTTATTCTTGGTAAATCTAATGTGGAATATCTTGAGTCAATTCCGTTAGTAAAAGTGGAATTTGAATACTCTAAACCTTCCAATAGATTCCTTAAAAGAAGTTTAGATATAATAGTTTCCATTCCATTGTTGTTAATACTACTCGTACCAATAGGTACAGTGATGCTTTTTAATAAAGCTGAAAAAGTAAGTCTTAAAGGATTGAATTTCTATAAGAGTGGAATTGGAAGGAAGTGGAGAAATAGACTTAAAGCGGTTTACTATATTTGTATAGGTAAAATGAGTTTGGTGGGAGCTTCTTTGAACTCCTCTGCAAACACAGAAGAAGATTACAAATTAGGCGTTACTGGTTTAGTCCAAATTAATCAGAGTAAAATTGTAGGTGATACAAATTCAGAAAACTTCGATTTGTATTACCTACAAAATTATTCTATTTGGATGGACATAGATATCCTTGCTAAAAGCATGCTAAGTAGATATACCTTAAGCGACCAAATTGATTCTTTAGAAGAAGCGAAGGAAAGTTAAATTTTCTGTTCTACTTGCTTCACCATGTTAGGGTACCATTCTCCAAAGGTATCGTCAGCTATGCGTGTTCGAATTTCCTCCATCAACCATAAGAAAAAAGTGAGATTATGGACGGATGCTAGAATATGCCCAAATATCTCGTTATGCTTCACCAAGTGATGAACATAAGCCATGCTGTATGTATTACAGAGCTCGCTCGGGAACGATTCATCTAGCAAGTCATGGTGATCTTTCCATTTGGCATTCCGTAAGTTGATTTTGCCATGTCGAGTAAAGATGGTGCCATTACGTGCGTTTCTAGTAGGCATTACACAATCGAACATGTCAATGCCACGGGCTACGCATTCTAGTAGGTTGCCTGGGGTTCCTACTCCCATAAGGTAGCGTGCTTTATCTGTAGGTAGATAATCTGTGTTCAAGTCGGTCATCTCATACATTAAAGGAATGGGTTCTCCAACGCTTAAACCGCCAATGGCAATACCTTCAAAATCCATATCAGCCATGAACTTGGAAGACTCGATTCGAAGATCTTTATAAGTTCCACCCTGTACTATACCAAACTGGTGTTGTTTATGGTCGTACTTGGGTTCAGTTTCTAGAAATTGTTTACGGCCACGTTTTGCCCAACGATGAGTAAGACCTAGTGAGTTTTTTGCATATTCATAAGTACTTGGGTAGGGTGGACATTCGTCTAACAGCATCATAATATCCGAACCTAGTACTCGTTGAATATCGACCACGTTTTCAGGAGTAAATAAATGCTTTGAGCCATCAATATGACTTCTGAAGTGCGCGCCCTCTTCTTCGAGTTTTCTGATTTCTGAGAGCGAGAAAATCTGAAAGCCACCAGAATCGGTAAGTATTGGGCGCTCCCAATTAATAAATTTATGTAGTCCACCAGCTCGCTCAATAATCTCACATCCAGGTCTAAGATATAAGTGATAGGTATTACCGAGAATAATTTGGGCTTTTACTTTCTCAACTAGATCATGTTGAGAAACTGCTTTTACAGTTCCTAAAGTACCCACAGGCATGAAAATAGGCGTTTCTATAGTGCCGTGGTCAGTAGTTACTTGGCCTAAGCGCGCCTTGCTCGTAGAGCAGTTTTTTTTTAGTGTATACAAGGGCTAAATATTACTTTTCTATTAATTGTGTAGCACTTTTAAAAATGTGTATTTTAGACAACCTTTTTAAAAGCGTAATGAATCAAAAAAATTCTGAATGAACAATTTAAAAAGATATAGGGAAGTAATTTTCACGAGTTTGCTCGACTTCCTAATTATTCTAGCTAGTTGGTTTGTATTCCATTCGTATTACAATGAGAATGTTTCCAAACTACTAAATGAGGTGGGATTAGACTTCGTTCATGCAGGTGTTTTATTAAGCATCTATTGGATAACCGTATTTATATTATTGGGATTATATAAGAAATTATACTTGATTTCGAGATTAGACGAATTTTTTGGAGTAGTTAAGTGCACAATCTATGGTGCTCTGATACTCTTCTTTTTAGTTACTATTGGCGATACAATTCAATTATCGGTACAGAAAGAGTTAATAGTGGCATACTGGGGCGTTACTTTTCTAACAGTGGCTCTAAACCGTTTCTTCATTAGAAGTATTCAGCGCTTTTACGCGCAACGAGGTAAAGGATTGCACCGTACCATCATTATTGGCACAGGTATAACTGCAAAAACAGCTTTTGATGACCTCAATCGAAATAAAACCCTTGGAATGGAAGTACTAGGTTATATTCAAGTAAATGGGAAGAAACCAACTCCTGAAAGTGGGATTATGAAGGAAGAGGTTATAGGTCACCTCAATGATATAAGAGAAATTATAACAGAGCGAGGGATACAAGATATTTTGGTGGCAATGGAACCCGATCGCCGTAAAGATTTGGTAGATGTAATTGCAAAAGTTGATTTCCCAGATGTATCTCTAAAGCTTCTGCCAGACTTTTACCAGCTTGTAAGTGGGTTGAATAAGACGAATCAAATTTTTGGAATGCCCATTATTGAGATCTCACCCGAGCCCATGCCACTTTGGGAGAAAGCTATAAAACGAATTTTGGATATCTTAATATCAACTATTGTACTTATCGTTTTTATGCCAATTTTAATTGTAATTGGTATTCTTATAAAAACTACAAGTAAAGGCCCTGCTATTTTTAAGCAAAAAAGGGTGGGTAGAAATGAAAAGATTTTCACCATTCTGAAATTTAGAACAATGTTTGAAGACGCAGAGGCTGAAAGTGGGCCAACTTGGGCGTCAGAAAATGATCCAAGAATTACACCGCTGGGTAATTGGTTAAGAAAAATGCGAATTGATGAAATACCACAGCTTATTAATGTAATTAAAGGAGATATGAGTTTAGTTGGGCCTAGACCTGAGCGTTCTCACTTTGTAGATCAGTTTAGAACTCAAATTCCTTTGTATACAAGAAGGCTTAGGGTGCGACCAGGTATTACAGGTTGGGCACAGGTAAAATGGAAGTACGACTCTTCTTTTGATGACGTAAAAGAGAAAACTAAATATGACCTTTATTACGTGGAAAATGTGTCTTTGAAAATGGACGCAAAGATTCTGATTAATACCCTAATAACCATGATAAAAGGGAAGGGGCAGTAAAATGTTAGAGAACGCACTTATTATTATTCCTACGTTTAATGAAGCATCTAACATTGTGCGAATGATAGATAGGCTGTTCGATCTAGATGAGGCTGTAGATATACTTGTAATAGATGACGGTTCTCCAGATGGAACTGCCAACAACGTAAAAATTAAACAAGCTGAATATCCGGGTCGAATCCACCTTATAGAACGACCTTCCAAGCTAGGACTTGGAACAGCTTACGTAAGAGGATTTGAGTTTGCTCTTGAAAACCAGTACCAATATGTATGTGAAATGGATGCAGATTTCTCTCATCGTCCCGAAGATGTTGTAAAGTTGATTAGAGCTGTTAAAGCAGGTGAGTGTGATGTTGCTATAGGCTCTCGTTACTCAAATGGAATAAGTATTATTAATTGGCCTCTTAGTCGCCTCATCCTTTCGTATGGTGCAAATATTTATGCACGTACCATTACTGGTCTTCCTGTTTTTGATACAACGGCTGGCTTTAAATGTTTGCACCGTAATGTAATTGATTCCATTCCATTAGATAGAATTCGCTCCAATGGCTACGCCTTTCAAATAGAACTCCACTTTAGAGCTTGGAAAGCAGGTTTTAAACTCAAAGAAGTATCTATTGTTTTTAGAGAACGAGAAGAAGGAGTATCTAAAATGTCTAAAGCCATTGTTCGTGAAGCTATTTGGCGAGTTTGGGCACTAAAATTTAGAAGTATTTTTGGGATGTTGTAGAAGGTTTTTTACTTCTACTATCCCATTGATTACTTATATTTCCACAGAATAAATTAAAGGATTTATGCAATACCTCGATTTTGAACAACCCATTGCTGATTTAGAAAATAAAATAGAAGAGCTAAAAAGCCTTTCTACTGTAAGTGATGGTATTCTAAAAAAAGAAATAGATGGGTTAACAAAAAAGGTAGATGAGCTTCGCGAGTCTATTTTTGCAAACCTCACTAGGTGGCAGCGTGTGCAATTAGCTCGGCATCCAGACCGACCATATACGCTCGATTATATATTTAAAATTGTAGATGATTTTGTTGAACTGCATGGCGATCGTTTCCATGCGGATGACAAAGCTATTGTAGGCGGTTTTGGGCGAATTGATGGTCAACCAGTAATGGTTATGGGGCATCAAAAAGGAAGAGATACTGTTAGTCGTACCTATCGAAATTTTGGAATGGCAAATCCTGAAGGGTATAGAAAAGCTTATCGATTGATGAAGTTGGCTGAAAAATTCAACATTCCTATCATCACATTTTTAGATACACCAGGGGCTTTCCCAGGGTTAGAAGCAGAAGAAAGAGGGCAAGCAGAAGCCATTGCTAGGAATTTGAAAATGATGGCACTACTCAAAGTGCCTCTGGTAACCATAGTTATTGGTGAAGGGGCAAGTGGTGGAGCTATCGGAATAGGTATGGGTAACGAAGTGTACATGATGGAAAACACTTGGTATTCTGTGATATCACCAGAGTCTTGCTCTTCCATTCTTTGGAAAACATGGGATTACAAAGAGCAAGCTGCCGCGGTTCTAAAGCTAACGGCGAGAGATTTGGAAGAGCTAAAAGTTATTGAAGGTGTAATACCAGAGCCTCTTGGAGGTGCCCACCGCAATCCAGATAAATCTGCAGAGTTTGTTAAGAAGCAAATATTACAAAGCCTAAAACGTCTTAAAAAACTAAAACCAAAACAGTTAATAGAGCAACGAGTAGAAAAATACTCTTCTATCGGTGCATTTGAAGTAGTTAAGTAAGTGGTTCAATTTCCAGATACAAAACCCATCATCGAGTTTACTCATAAACTACGCAGTAGGTATGGAGAGACGGATAAGATGGGTTATGTGTATTACGGGAGGTACCTAGAATACTTTGAAGTTGCACGAACAGAAATGATTCGTTCATTGGGGCTTTCTTATCGCGAGTTGGAAGATCAAGGGGTTATGCTACCAGTAATTCACGCTGAATTAGAGTACAAACGCCCAGTTTTTTATGATGTAGAAATGGAGATTCGAGTTCTTGTGTTTGAAACTCCGAATGTACGTTTACAAACATTCTATGAAGTAAGAACAAGCGAAACCTCACCAATACATATACTTGGTGAAGTATCACTTTGCTTTATGAATGCAGAAACAAGAAGACCGTGCCGTGCACCAAAAGAGTTTTTATTCAGCATTAAATCAATAACTCAGTAACTTCAATGATTAAAGAGCTGCAATTTGAGAATAGATTTCTATTTCTCACTATAACTGTAGGTTCTTTATTGTTATGTGTTATTGCGCTTGGGCCTGGATTATTTACGAATGAAATAACTTCGGCAACGAACTGGCAATATCTTGTATTTAAAGATTTATGCCACCAAGAGACTGCTCGATCTTATACTTTTAACAATATTCAAATGGCTGTTTGTTCGAGGTGTTTAGGAATTTATACATCCCTTTTTGCCAGCTGGATTCTTATGCCCTTATTCTCATATCTTGGACGACAGCAAAAAAAAATGTTTAAAAGGTTGTTTAGCGCTGCTATTGTGTTAAATTTACTGGATGTTTTAGGTAACTTAATTGGGTTTTGGGCGAATACAAGTGGATCCAGGTTAATACTTGGAATACTACTTGGTACTAGTATCACACTATTACTATCAAACGAATTTTTTAAACAACTAAACTACGAGAATTAGCTATGGAAAATGAACAAGTACAACCTAGTTAT
The DNA here is from genome assembly GCA_048267405.1 of Balneola sp. GTDB lineage: Bacteria > Bacteroidota > Rhodothermia > Balneolales > Balneolaceae > Balneola. The sequence continues at coordinate 10,583 of JBLWXP010000001.1, forward strand.
TGGTCATCTGTTATTGTTGGTGCGTTATTCACCGCGATTGTAATCTTTATCATTTCTTTGGTTTCAGGGTATATGACAATTAGCGCAGAGCCAACAGGCTCAATGTTTAGCCCAGGCCAATTTGTTGGAATACTAGCCTGTTTAATCGGTGCATTTGGTGGGGTTCTCTCTACACGACATTATGCAAAAACTTACGACATCACTTATACTATTGGTACAGGTGCATTGATAGGTTTATTTACAGGATTGATTGCGGCAGTAATTTCAGGAGTTTTATCTCAACTATGGCAATTTATTGACCCAAGCTTTGTGCAAAATATTATTGACGCCACTGTAGCAAACCTAGATGCTATGACAAACATACCTGAAGACCAGAAGGAAAAAATTATTGAAGGGACTGTAGAGACCATCGAAAGTCAGTACGGTTCTCTATCAGGTATTTTGAAAGGATCTGCTATTTCAATGGCAACATTTGGCTTTCTGAATGCGCTAACGGGAATGATAGGGGCAAAAATATTTGCTTCTGAAGACTAATTATTACGGATGAATCAGGAAGAATTGAACACCGACTATATAGCACCACCAAAATTGGAGCCATGGGTAGAACGCAATGGGTTTGCCCATTGGGTAGTTGCTTGTGTGTGGTTTGGAGTAGCCTTTATATTATTTCAACTGGTAGGTGGCATAGTAGGCGCACTACTCTTGCTGCCAGAGCTGATGGACGCGATGCAAAACGGTGGAGATATCGAAGCCGTATTTACATCAAATTTGGACAAAATGTTTATTGGAAACTCTACCGGCCAGTTCTTAATTATTGGGCTTTATTCCTATTTAGTTGCAAAATTGCACGTGCGTAAAGGAGAACACATCTCCTTCTTGCGTTTAAAAACATCCCCAAATGTTTGGGTAATAACTGCGATAACAGCGGTTTTAGTAATAGCTATTATGCCATTTAATGGTTTTTTAGGATGGTTAAACTATATGCTTTTTGATCAATTGGTTCAGGTTTTTCCAACCTTAAACTGGTTTGTTGAAACACAAGAGTCTATGTCAGAAATGATTAAAGGATTCATTGGCACCGAGAACGCTATTATCTTAGCATTTATTCATATTGGTATAGTCCCAGCTATTTTTGAAGAGGTAATGTTCCGTGGATACATTATGCGTGCTCTCGAAAAAAGTTGGGGTATTATTATGGCAATAGTTGTTTCAGGATTGTTATTCGGGGCTTACCACTTACAGCCTTCGAATGTAATTCCGCTAGCAACTTTAGGAATTCTCTTTGCTTATGTAACGTATATTTCGGATAGTTTAATACCTGCAATGGTAGCTCATTTGTTAAATAATGGCGGACAAGTTATTTACGGTGCAACGCACCCAGAGTTCTTGGATCAAGAAATGACGAAAGACTTTGACATGCCTGTGTTATTGGTACTAGGAAGTATGATTTTAACTTCTGGATTAATTTATTTGATGTTCAAACTTAAAAATAAAGAGGCAGGCAATGTATAAAGACTCAGAACCTAACGATATCGAGAATTGGGTATGCGTATTAGAGCGAAATACAAACTTAGAAATAGAGTTTGCTAAGAACTATTTGTCTAACCTCGAAATTCCATCAAATATTCTTTCTAAGCAAGACACTGCCTATAGCTTAATAGTTGGTGATATGGCGAGAGTTTATTTATACGTTCCTTTAGAGTTTGAGAAACAGGCAAGAAAAGCTCTGTTAGATTTAGAAAATGGAGAGCTAGAAGAAAACGGAGAAGATGATTGAGTGAGCTCTTAAAACGAGTTCTTTTTGCAATTCCAGCTGCGCTCGTATTTATTGCAGCTTTGTGGTATGGCAATTGGTACTTCAACGGAATGGTGATGATTATTGCTGCATTTACGCAGTTTGAACTAGTTCGACTTTTCAGGAAAGCAGGCACCCCATCTAATGCACTATTTTCATATTTAATTACAGCATGGATTTTCGCCTATCCATTTATCCCATTTGCTAATGAAGCAGGTTTAGCTATCCTTCTTCTTTTTATAGCAAAACAAACTTTCGATACAAAACAAGGTGCATTCAATAAACTATCGTCTACTTTTTTTGTAGGATTATATGCCCCAATGGGTTTTTCTTGCTTAATGCTAATCCGTGAAATGGGTTCGCTTGAGCAAGGCTTTGCACTTGCTTTAGGAGTAGTATTAATGATTTGGGGAGGAGATGCCTTTGCATATTTCGGTGGTAAAGCGCTTGGTAAAACTCCACTAGCTCCAACTATTAGTCCTAATAAAACCGTTGAAGGTTTTGCCTTTGGTTTTCTAGGCTGTTTTGTAGGTCTAGCGATTACGTTATACTTACTTCCGTTTTCTTCACCACTAACGCTATATACTGGGTTACCACTTGTGGTGTTAATTGGTATTTTCGGCCCAATAGGCGACTTATTAGAAAGTAAAATTAAGAGGAAAGCTGAAGTAAAAGATTCTTCAACAATTTTACCTGGCCATGGTGGCTTCTTCGATCGATTTGATGCACTAATTCCAGCATCTGTAGCAATGTATATTTATATCCAAATTTTGGCGCACTTCAATTATGTCTCACTTTAAAGCAAACTGGAAAACTCTAGGTTTACAGCTTAAAAATGTATTTACTATCGCAAGAGGTTCTCGTTCGGTAGTACCCAATGTCTTTTTAACAATCGAAAAAGATGGATTGATTGGCCAAGGTGAAGCAGGTCCAAATACACGATATGACGAAACACCTGAATTAGTTGAACAGTTTTTTGGAGCATTCCCTTTCGAAGGACTAGCAGAGATTACCGAGTTAAATCAACTGGAAGAATTTATCAATATTGCTTCGACAAAAGTGGGGGTAGAAAAAGGAATAGCTATTCCTCAATCTGCAAAAACAGCGATTGAAATGGCTTGGCTTGATTGGTGGGCAAAATCACAAAACAAACCGCTTTGGCAATTATGGGGCGCAACATCTCCGGTTGGCCCGCTTACATCGTTTACTATTGGTATTGATTCAATCGAAGTGATGCAACGCAAAGTGAAAGAAGCAGCTCAGTATCCATTATATAAAATTAAACTCGGTACTGATCACGATAGAGAGATTATACAGGCATTGAGAGAAGTAACCGATAAGCCACTCCGCGTTGATGCAAACGAAGGCTGGAAAACGGTAGATCAGGCAAAAAGAGAAATTGAATATTTGGAAGAGCAAGGGATAGAAATAGTTGAGCAACCCATGCATTCTTCACTTAAAAAAGAATTGAGAGAATTAAAAGAATGGTCGCCACTGCCCTTAATGGCAGACGAAAGTTTCACAGGTGTTGAACCTCTGAATGAAATAGCTGAACAGTTCGATATCATCAACATAAAGCTGATGAAAATAGGTAGCTTGGTTAAAGCAAAACGAACCGTAGAAGAAGCCCATGCATTAGGCTTAGATGTTATGATTGGTTGTATGATTGAAAGCTCGTTGGCAATTTCTGCTGGAGGAGTAATAGCGCTAGGTTGTAAGTACGCCGATTTAGACGGAAGCCTCTTGATCTCCAATGATCCATTTTCAGGGATGAAAGTGATGGAAGATGGGCATATTAATTTAGGCGATAGAATAGGTCTGGGAATAGAGTAGAAGCTTAATACAGGGACTTTATTTCTATAATGGAGTCGAATTCAATTTTGAGATTCAAACAAACACGCTAACCTCTCAGTTGGAATTCTTTCAATTGATTCTGATATTCTCCTAAATATTATAAATTGGGGTTATGGCGTACGTTCTTGAAATTGAAGGGCTTTCAAAATCTTTTGCTAAAAAAAGTGTACTAGAAGAAATAAATTTGCAGATTGATGAAGGTGAGTGCCTCTGTTTGATCGGTAAGAATGGTTCTGGAAAAAGTACACTCATCAATATGATTGTTGATGTGGTTAAGCCTAATTCTGGCTCCATTGAAATTCTTGGAGGTAACATTTCTGATGAAGCCATCCAGATAAAAAAAGAGATTGGGGTACTCCCAGAATTCAATCCAATTATTGAGGAGTTCTCCGTTCAAGATTACTTAGAATATGTGGGACTAATTTATAAGCTAGATAAAGAGCTTATTAAAACACGAAGTGCCTTTTTAATTGATTACTTTTTTGAAGATGCACCAGATCCTAAAAAGTCCATCGGGCAATTTTCAAAAGGCATGAAACTTAAAGTGGGGATTTGTGCGGCTCTCATTCACAAGCCAAAGTTGTTAATTCTAGACGAACCATTCGATGGAATGGATATGTTTTCGAGCCAAAATTTAGTCGATTTTTTGAATGACTACCGAAGCAAAGGAAACTCCGTATTTGTTTCGTCTCACGATATGCTTTTTATGGAAAAAATAGCTACAAAAGTTGCCATCATCAGAGATCAGAAGCTATTCAATTTCACGCTGGAACAAATCGAAGATTCAGGAAAAGATTTCGAGAGTTTTGTCTCTGAGCATCTAGGCTACAATCCAAAAGAAATAAAAGACTTCGCTTAATGTCTGGAATGGTTTCCTTCCTAATTAGAAAAAAATGCCAATCTATTCTAGAATGGCCTCAAATTGGGAAGTTTCTACTTTTTACTATAGGAGCGCTATTAGGTGGAATTACCAACGGAATAGGCATTGGCGAGATGATAGACTTGGTCTCCACAACGCCCCAAGTATCAGTACATCAGGTGCTTATTGTATATACACTAATCTTTGGGTTTCTATTCTTTCTGTTAGATTTGTTTCCCGTCCCCAAGCAAATCGGAGGTCAGCTTCCAGAATACTATCCCGTTGAAGCTTTTGATAAGTTCAAAATTAATGTAACGTTTAGCCTTCTTAGGCACTTCGTATTTTTTGTATTTCTAATGCATTTTGTGCTCGTGGTATATAGCGAATCAGTTACAATCACAAATGGCTCAGTTTCTTTCGTGGTGCTATTAAGTTTTTATTTAACCAATCGTATTTTTATTAATCAGCTAGCGCATGAAGTTAAAAATGGATTAATAATAACCGTAATTAGCCTTGCTTTGGTTAGTTTTAGCATGGTTCTATATTGGATAAATGGCTTCAACGACCTCGTTTTTCTGAGCTGTATGCTGGTATTTTTAGCGCTATTCGTACTCTTTGCATTTACAGAGGTTACTAGGAGAACAAAACGTGTTATTGTAAAGGAAAACTATAAAAATTCATTGTTTCTGAGATTATTTTCGAAAAAGGAGGTTCGACAGTTACTATTAATTGGTATTGGTTTTAAAACCCTTTTTCTGCTGATGCTCGCTATACCAGCAATTGTAAAAGGAGAGCCAGTAAGTGGCTTAACGTTTGTATTGTATTTTATGGGATCGCCATTGGTATTATTCTCTTATCTAGGTTTTAATTTCTTTGGAATAAGTAGAGGCTTATTTTTCACTCATATTCTTAGAGAACAATCTCATAATGGTCTACGAAGTGTATACACTCATTTTATGGCTGTAATTGGCATCTTGGACTTTGCACTATTTCTAGTTGTTTTCTATTTGATGAATCTTCTTACACTTAAGGTTGTGCTATTCTATGTAACCGTCTATTTCACGATGCTGTTTTTTGGGCTATTTTTATCATTAAAGACACCCATTATAAGAAAGAGCTATATCTCTATGGATTTTACAAAAAACAAATCCATTATTAGTATTCCTGCTATGATAGCAGGAGTATTTACCGTTAGTGTTTCGTACGGCGCAACTTATCTCGATTATTACTATCTCATTGATGGGATTCTTATTGTTGGCTCAAGCTATTTCTATTTTTGGCATAAGTATAAGCTGAGTCGTATTTCTCAACGGATGTTCAAAAAGATGAAGCTGGTTAAGTAATTTATTGAAGTAACTGAAATGTATGCCCCGAATACATTTTAGAAATGATTATCTTGAAAAGATACTTCATAAAGTTATTGGGAAGGGAATGTTAACCAAGAATTTTGGTTGTAGTATGTAACCAAAGATTAAAACAAGAGCATGAAAATACTCATAACCGGCGGCACTGGATTTATTGGACAAGAACTTAGAGAGAAACTTCTAAGGGAAGGGAATCATATTGTAGTAGTTACTCGCAATCCTGAAAAATATGTGAGCGAAGTAGCTTCCAATCACCAGTTTATAAGCTGGGAAAGTGATATGACCTCAGCAATGAACGAAGCTGATGTTGTGATTAATTTGGCTGGCGAAAGTATTTTTAGCCAACGTTGGACTGAAGAGATTAAAGAGCGTATCTACAATAGCAGAATTGATACTACACGCAAACTAGTGGATGCTATGCGGGAAGCCGAGAATAAACCATCTCTATTTATTTCAGCTTCAGCTTCTGGATATTACGGAAATCAAGGGGATACGATTTTGGACGAAAGTGCCCCCGCAGAACAGAACGATTTTTTAGCAAAGGTTTGCATTGATTGGGAATTGGAAGCTCTAAAAGCAACTGAATTTGGAGTTCGAGTCGTAAACCCACGTATAGGTATTGTATTAGAAGAAGGTGGTGGAGCTTTAGAAAAAATGCTGACACCTTTTCGCTTTTTTATTGGAGGGCCAATTGGAGATGGTAAACAATACATGAGTTGGATTCATCGCACAGACTTATGCGAAGCTTTGGCTTTTCCAATTTCAAATGAGAAAATTTCAGGAGCTTATAATCTTTGCGCACCAAATCCGTCTACCATGAACGACTTTGCAAGCGCTTTAGGCAAGACCTTAAATAGGCCCTCATTCTTTAGAGTGCCATCTTTTGTACTCGATGTCGTTTTAGGTGAAGCTGCAAAACCAGTTCTTTATAGCACACGTATGCAACCCAAAAAGCTACAGCAATCAGGTTTTGAGTTTCACTTTGAAGAATTAGAAGAAGCTCTCGCTGATATAGTATAAGCTCAGTGTTTAATCCACTGCTTTATAAATTGTCCAGCAACGTAAACCTTCTCTAGTTTGCGCTATCAGTTCATTCTGACCATCACCATTCAAATCTACGATAAGGGGAAATTTCATACCAGAAGTAGGAAGGTCATAAATCCGCTCTTTGGTTAAGATATCCCAAGCGAATAATCTACCAAACTCAGCTAGTGTTACTAGGTCTAGGTTTTTATTTGCATCAATATCGATGAGAGATGGATGCAAAGTGGAAGACGCAGGTTGCCCTAAGCTTTGGGTTACCTCAAGCTCTCCTCTAGGGTTGAACAAGAAGATTGAACCATTTCTGCTTTGGGTAGATATTAAGTCGCTACGATAAAACTTAGTACTATCTTTAAGAAGTACATCACTTTCAATACCTACAGAAAGAAGTTCATTATTTGTGACATAAAGAGACTTTATGGAAATAGAATCCATACGAATTGAAGTAGAAAGTGAGTCAGAGAATGGTGGATTTTTTCCAATTGAGTAGATATAACCGTCAAATCCGGCACCTAGAATATTGTTTTTATATTCAACAGGTGAGCCATTGAACCCAGCATTATTAAACTGAGGGTAACCAGGACGAACAGCGCCACTTCGTAGCCAGCTATGCAAAATATTTTGAGAGAATGTCCAAATGGAATAGACTCCATCAACTTGAGTGAAGAGAGGCTTTGACGTAATCACAGAGTTTAATGTTTGTGGCCAGCCTTTAATATTCTGCCCTCGGCGATCTATGATATGAAGTTTACGGTCGTCGGTAGCAACTATTATTTCTGGGATTCCATTTCTAAGAACATCGGTAACAATAATGGGAGCAGTGATTTTTTCATTCATTTCAATAGGAAACCTCGGTAGTAATGCTCCACTTTGGTTCCAGCCAAATATTTTGCTTCCTGCTGCAATCATTATAATAGGCTGGCTATTTCCATACCAATCGTATAAAATTGGGCCACCAACTGGCAATTCCCCATTCGTAGTTGTTTGCATTACAACAGTACCGTCCACTGCTACGGCAGAAATTTCTCCTTCGGTAGTCGAATAAATAATTTCTTTGGTACTGCTTCCTATAATATCACCTAAAACAGGTGTTCCGGTGAGTTCTCCACCTAACAAAGAAGTAACCCAAAGCTCTTGGTATGGTTGTTGGCTACCTTGTTGTGTAGAAGTTTGTAAAGAAAATTCGAAGGAGTTCTCATCACGTTTAACCATGGAGAGCGATAACACATCAAATTGGTTAAAAAGAGTAGAAGAAAGGTTACGAGGAAGTAGAAATGGTTTTAGGAATTTTTGGAAATCATCACTTTGAGCCCAAACAAATCCACTAACTTCTGAAGGAAGCTGTTGGCGTAAAGCTGAGTATGAGTTGTCATAATAAATCACTCGACGTCTCGCTCTGTCAGACTCAACACTCTCAGATAAACCTCTACGTTTCGAAATGGCGATAACATCATTAGAAAAAGAGACATAAAAATCTTTGAAAGTACAAAGCTCAGAGCCAATCAATTTTGCGAGAACAGAGCTGCTTATAAAGAAAGAATTGCCTTGCTGTGTAATTAAGCCTTGAGTTGATAAGTCAATGAAGCGTTCTTTTAATTCGGCCGGATTCTTAAGCTTTCGTAAAAATAAATATTCACCAGAAGAAAGTAAGCCCGACTCGGGAAAAGCTTCGAATGCGAAAGGAGCATCTAATGTTTTTGCTAGTGCGGCATACTCAACCGGGGAGTTCAATAAAAGCGAATCTAGCGATGTTAACTCTTCGGTTGGTCGGATTGGTATAGTGTGCGGAGTTAGTCGCAATAAGGCAAAAGCAGCGGCATTACTTGCAATATAGCGGTCTAATTCGATGGGTGAGTTTTGAGATGAGATTCCATCAACTAATGCAGACTTTGTATCTTCTTCCAAGTCAACTACGCCATTTAGGATTATAGATGAATTATCTGCGTCAGTTTGTTTCTTAAAAGTGAGCGAGCTGGATTTTGTCCCTTTCAACGACTCATGCAAAGATGGACGATTCGCTACTGCTACAAACTGTTCAACCCAGGTATCTAATCTGGAAGTGTTAATTACTAACTGTCCGGGAGCAGGGTCCATTTGAAACTCCATAGAAGGAGCCATGCCCGTGTAAGAGCGAATTGCAAACTCTATAGCAACACTTGAGTCAGAGAATATTAGCCAATCATGAATTTGAGAAACAAAAATTGTAGTGCCAGAATTAGCTATCTTATGAATAGTTAGGCCATTAAATTGATAGTAATTCTGTTGGAGTGGCTCATAGAACTTAGTAACCCATTGATCGAGCGGATTACTTGATTTTGTTACCCAGAGCAACTGAGATTCAGTAGAGGTTGAAGGGAAGATAGCAAGTGCTTGTAACTGTAAGGAGGTTAAGCTATCCTTATCAAAAGTCGAAAGTTGTTGAAGAGCTGAAGGTGTTAAATCGTCTAGAATGTTTGCATACTCAGCAGCTGAAAAATTAGAAACATTAGTTCCCAGTTTTGGAATAATGACGAAAGATGTGTTGTCAGGAATTAATGCGGTCCAAGGTTTATTATCTATAGATGAACAAGAAACCCCAAAAGAAACGATAAAGAATGTAATTAGTAGATAATATAGACGTTGCATAAATGGATTTAAACCACCTTTTTTTGAATATTCATTGTGTTTAGGTAATTCCCGAAAGAATAAAAAGTTCCAATTTCATAGTAATTAAAAGTAACATTTTTTAACCCCAAATGAGTTTCTTAAGTCCTCTTTTTTTATTCGCACTTTTTGCTGTGGGATTACCACTTCTAATTCACCTGTTGAATTTAAAAAAACCAAAGCGAATTGCGTTTTCAACTCTTGCATTTTTTAATGAATTGCAAAAGTCTACTATTCGCAAAATACGCATCAAAAGATATATACTTTTATTACTTCGATTGCTAGCGGTTGCTTGTTTGGCTCTAGTTCTTGCCCGGCCTTTCTTACCGCCCATTCTAGGACTTGGAGGTAACACTAATCAGCCCACAATTATTGCAATAGTAGTAGATAATAGCATTAGCATGGCTAGAATTGGCTCAAAAGGTCCGCTTTTAGAGCAAGCAAAATCGGTAATTAGTGATATTGTTTCTTCAGCTAAAGCGGATGATAAGTTCTTGATTCAGGTGACTAACGGCGAGGGAGTCATCTCTTCAACACTGTCGGAAGGCCAAATAAACCGAGAGTTAGAGAAACTCTCGATAAATAGTGGTGGTAACTACCTTTCGGGGAGGGTCGGTGAGATTATACAAACGCTGTCAGAATCACCATTTCAAAACAAAAGGTTGTTCTTAATCTCAGATGGGCAGTTTCTAATCAATGAAGAACTAACTTCTGCGGTAGAAAAGTTGCCAGAGTCGGTAGCAGTATCTCTTGTTAAACTAGAGGATGTTTCAGTACAAAATACATTTATACAAAGTGTATCTAGTTCTACTTCTATGATTGGTGAAGGAATTCCATATCAACTTCAGGTTCAAGTTTCGAACTCTGGAGATGTACTTGCTGCGAATCAGTTTCTTACTTTAGAGATGGATGGAGAAACATTAGGCCAATACCCAATTCAACTAGCACCGGGAGAAACACAGTCCTTTTCATTTGCATTGAATCCCGAAAAAGCAGGTTCAATGAATGGTAAACTTGAACTAGAAGGTGATGAGTTTACCTTAGACAACGAGTATTTCTTTACCGTAGAAGTTCCCAACCAAAGACAAGTGTTATTGGTTAGTCAGAATACACAATCATCTGATTCCAAAATCTCATACACTCAGGCAATATTAGATGCTCCTGATAATGCTCGGGCACAATTGAATTACACGCGTATAAGTAATGATGAGTTATCAAATGCCCAGTTTAATAACTATGACGCCATAATTTTAGATGGACTTCGAAGCATCCCAGAATATACTTTTGAGGGGTTGCAGAACTTTGTACAATCTGGAAAAGGGCTGTTGGTTTTTCCTTCTCAACAAACGGATATTCCTAATTATAATGCTTTTTTAAGTCTATTTAACGCAGGCAAAATTGTCGGAGTTATAGGCGATTACGCGTCTTTTAACAATGTAGCTAGCGGAACAGAGTTACAAGAAGATCATCCGATTTTTTCGGGTCTGTTTGATAGAAACGAAGATGAAGAACTCCGATTTACGAAACCAGACGTGTATTACTATTATAAAGTGGTGGCGACTTCAGGAGGTTCAGGAATAAATCTATTAACACTAAATACTAAAGATCCTCTATTTAGAGAAAAGGAATTTGGACAAGGGAAAGTTCTTATTTCTACTATAGGGAATGGACCTGGTTGGTCAAATTTTCCTGTTAAAGCATTATACGCTCCATTTTACTATCGCTCTATTTTGTACGCAGCTTCATCTCAGCAAGGTGGATTTGCATCGCATGAGCTAGGTGATAGTTTTGTGTGGAATGGAAAATTAAGCCCAAACAATACAAAGCTAATCGCCAATGGAGATGAAGTTACGGTAACACCTTTGAATCTGGGTGGAGAGGTTAGAATTGAGTATAACGCACAAGAGTGGCAGCCGGGTTGGGTTTTGTTAAGTGATGGCGAAAAAGAGTATACAGTGTCAGCCAATTTACCGGCTACAGAATCAAACTTTTTAAAAGATCCTGCGTTAGAGAAATTGCAAACTTCGAATACTGCCATGAATCTTGTAGATGCGGGCAATCAAGACAGCCAAACAATTGCTCAGGCAATTAAGAATAGTGGCTTTGGTAGAGAAATTTGGCACTGGTTTATGCTTGCAGGTTTGATGTTATTAATAATAGAGTCATTAGTCTCTATTTACTTTAAAGCGGAAACAATCTCATGATGAAGGAATTACTTTTCCTTTTTTTTGAAGGGGTTATGATACTTTTTACCATAGCTTCTACCTTAATGGCTGGTTATTCGGTTCAGAATAAATGGCGATTGAGAAAAGTGCGTATGAGCTGGCGTGCTGGAAGGTTAAAAGGGTATCCTCTTTTCGCGACAATCTTTTTAATATTAATTGCCACACTAGCTCTAGTGGTATTTATACAAGAAGATTTTGAACGTTATACGACTTTTGCTGGTTATCTTTGGATAGGCTGTATGTGGTTTGTCTCAAGCTATTTGGCCTCTAAGCATTATATAACAGACTACGGAATTGTAAAGAATATTAATGAGCCATCTCAGACAATCCCATGGTTTCAAATTTTAGACCAAGTAGAACGAGAGGTGCCTGATGGTATCGAATATACATTCTCGTACTCAGAGCTAGAAAAATCATTAGTGCAGGGCTTCAAGCAGTTAAAGATATTTGTGCCGAACTCCAAAAAACAGTCGTTCGAAAAAATTGTATCTTTGAAGCTTAAAAATCGCTTTGAAAGTGAGGAGCTTCCCGAAATCGATTTAAAGAATATTCAGAAAGACTAAACGAGAGAATTTGTTAGACGACGTAAAAAATTCAGATATAGAACGCGAGCGAATAATGCTAGTTGGGCTTTATGGCGCTAAAGTAACTAGATATCAAGCTGAAGAGTATCTTGATGAGCTAGAGTTATTAGTTGATACTGCAGGAGGTATTTCAATAGAGAAAGTTCTGCAAAACAAGAACAATCCTGATATATCTAGCTATGTTGGAAAAGGCAAATTAAATGAGTTGAAAAGGCTAAAAGGCGAGCTAAAAATAGATACCATTATTTTTGATGATGATTTATCGCCAACACAAATTCGTAACATCGAAATTGGTACCGAAGCAAAAATCTTAGATAGAAGTGGCCTGATTCTCGATATTTTTGCTGGACGGGCTAAAACAGCGGCCGCTAAAACTCAGGTAGAACTTGCTCAATTACAATATTTGTTACCCAGACTAACTCGCTATTGGACTCACCTTTCTCGCCAAAAAGGGGGGATTGGAACAAAAGGCCCTGGTGAAACTCAGATCGAAACGGATAGAAGAATTATTGGGCAACGCATAACATCGCTGAAAGAAAAGCTCAAAAAACTAAACCAGCAACGGGTTACTCAGAGAAAAAGCAGATCAGGAATGATTCGCGTTTCTCTTGTTGGTTACACAAATGCGGGCAAATCAACATTGATGAATGCCTTTACAGAGAGTAAAGTTCTAGTTGAGGATAGACTTTTTGCTACGCTCGACTCTACCGTCCGGCGCTATGAGTTAGATAATCATTCTATTCTTTTATCCGATACCGTTGGGTTTATTCGAAAGTTGCCTCACAATCTGATAGAGAGCTTTAAATCTACCTTAGATGAAGTTCGAGAAGCAGACATTTTGCTACACGTTATTGATGGCTCATCCAAAATGGCACACGAATACAAAGAAGTTGTTGATAACACGTTAGAGGAGCTAAAAGCCACCAATAAAAGAACACTGCTTGTTCTCAATAAAGTAGATAAAATGAGTGTTGAGCAGATTGCAGATATGAGACTAGAATATCCTGAAGCCATCTTTGTTTCAGCAGAACAAAAAATTGGTCTGAATGGATTAGAAGATAAAATTGAAGCGATGATAGAAAGCGAATATAGCCAACATACTTTGTTAATCCCGGCAAGTAAGTATAAGGCAGTAGCTTTCATCCATGAACACGCCATCGTGAAGCACGAAACATTTGAAGGAAATGAGGTAGAATTAACCTTTAGTATTGCAAAAAAAGATTTTGAACAATTATCACATTTATTGAATACTATTGGTACCAATAAAGAGGTTGTATAGTTATGCTAGTTGCCGAAATTCTAAATACCGAGATTTATCCATTAACTCTAAATGATACTGTTTCAACAGCGATTCTTAGGCTTGAGCTGTTACGCGTTAATAAGTTTATTGTAGTTGATGAAATGAATAAAGCTCAAGGAATGGTGAATCTTGAGTTCCTTAATGAGATTCAAGATGAAAGTCTGTTTCTCTCTCAGTTACCATTGGAGCCAGTATTTGCAGTAAGCCGCAATCAACACCTTTTTGAAACTACTCGGCTTATGCTAACGAACGAACTTTATATCCTCCCTGTGGTAGATAGCGAGCAAAGCTTTATAGGCTTTGTTCGTAAAAGAGAAATATTGTCAGCATTAGGGACTATGTTCAACTTGTCTAGTTATGGTTCTGTGTTAACTATAGAATTTGAGCAATTAGATTACACTCTGTCTGACATCGTTAGAATAATTGAGATTGAAGGTGCTAAGATTTTAGGTGTTGCGGTACAGCAACCTAATGATGAAAGCTCTAATTTTCGTGTTTCTATAAAACTAAACCTTGAAGATTCATCGGTTGTAAGTGCCTCATTACGTAGATTTGGCTATCTGATCACATCCGAAGAGAATAGTGAAAGTTTGGAGCATGATTTTTCTGACCGTGCAGACGAACTTATTCGCTATCTTGACCTATAAGAAGTAAATGATAACTTTTACCGTAGCCAATAGATGAGCTTTCAATTAAAGAGCAGTCTTCTCGTAATTACACTTTTTATACTAAGCACTGGGGTTCAATCTCAAGATATTCAAGCTCCCAGTACCAATGCCTATCAAAAAGGTGTTGAGCTTTATGAACGTGGTTTTTTTGAAGAGGCAATACTCAAATTTCAAGAATTTAAATCAACTAATAAGAACTCAAAGCTAGAGTTAAAAGCAGACTATGAATTAGCCAGAGCTTTTGCGAGTAGCGACTCGTCTCAAGTTGAATATTATTACCACGAGTTTATCCAAAAATATCCAAAAAGTTCTTTATCCGTTCTCTTGGTCAAGGATTTAGGAAATCGTTTTGTTGAACGAGGGGACTATGAAAGCGCAATCAAGTACTACAAAAAATCACTGCCACTAATAAAAGATCAAGTCACGGCAGCAGAAACACAATACTGGATAGCAGAAGCTGCGGCTGAACAAGAAGACTATGTGGCCTCAAGAAGTTACTTCTTGGAAGTGGCAGATAATTACCCCAAAAGTGAGTGGGCTCCCAAAGCACTTTATGCAAGAGGTCGCTTATATCTAACTGATAATGATTTCGACTCTTCATCCATCGCATTTGAAGTTCTTAAGTCGAGATATCCGAACGACCCAATGACACGTAAAGTTGGAACAGCTCTCGGAGAATCGTACTACCAACAAGGTAAGTATGAGCTAGCAATTGAAGCTCTCAAAAATGCCATGTTTTATTTAGATGACGAGTCTAAGACAAAAGCAGTGTTTTTAATGGCAGAAGGCTACAATTATTTGGGCGACTTTAAAGAAGCATCAAAGTCATATTTACAGTATATAAATATGACCAAAGGCACTCCTCAAGAAAGAAATGCTCATTATGGTTTAGGCTGGTTATATCATAAACAAGAAATTTACCATTGGGCAGCCGACGAGTTTGGAAAAGCCGCTATCGGGGATGATGAAATTGCTCGAAAAGCGCTGTATTATCAAGCTGTAAATCAAAAGTTCTCTGGGCAGTACGAAAATTCTTTTAATACTTTTGCTGAGTTTGGTGATCGCTACAAAAAAGGTCTATGGGTTGAAGAAGCACTTTACGAATGGTCTGTTTCTTCTTTTGAAAGTGGGCGCTATGGAGAATCCATTGAAATCTTACTCCAGCTAGTTAGAAACGAAAAAGAACTGAAAGATCCAGGCAAAATCTACACATTCTTAGGTGAAGCTTATTTTGCAAATAATGAGTTTACCCGAGCAACTCAAGCTTTTGATGCTGCTGAAAAAGTATCTGATATTGACCCTGAACTTAAACGACAAGCTCGTTTTCAGAAAGCATGGATTTTATATAGAAACCAAGCTTACGAACAAGCGCAACCTATTTTTGAAGCCGTATATGCAGAAACTCCAAAGTCTGACTTAGGCGCAGAAGCACTGTTTTGGAGTGCAGATAGTTATTATAAAATTAACCAATACTCACAGGCGGCACAAAGGTTTGCAATCTTCTTGAAGAACTACCCCCAGAGTGAACTTGTAGGCGCCGCACGTTATTCGTTAGGCTGGAGCTATTTTATTATGGGTGATTTTGAAAAAGCGACCGCTCCATTCGAAGCATTTTTGAATGATTACAATCCACCTCCCATAGCGCTTTTTCCTTACGATACTGATACTCAACTCCGAACTGGAGATGCTTTTTATGCATTGGGTAACTATAGAGAAGCGATGAGGTTTTATAATAAAGCGATTGGTGCAGAACCTGGTGGTGATTATGCAATGTTCCAAGTGGCAAATAGCTATTACCGCTCAAACCGAACTTATGAAGCAGTAAGTACTTTTAGAAAACTATTGAGAATTTATCCATTCAGTAGACTTCGTGAACAAGCACAATATAACGTTGCCTATATCTACTTAAATACAGACAACTACTCCCAAGCAATAGAAGAGTTTCAGTCGGTTATAAATAAATATCCAAGAACGGAATGGGCAGCGAGATCTCAATATAACATTGGTGATTCGTACTATAATGCTGGCGAATACGATCGTGCGATTACGGCATACAAAAAAGTACTAGAAGATTACCCTAAGAGCCAATACATCATCGACGCAGTGAATGGTATCCAATATTCTCAACTATCATCAAGCGGATCGGATAGTAGTTCTGCTGTGCTAGAAGATTTCTTAAGTGACAACCCAAGCAGTAGTACTGCCGATAGGTTGCGATATCGCCAAGCGGAGAATGTGTATCAGTCTGGAGATTATGAAGGCGCTATAAAAGAATTTCGCCAGTATCTTCGTATCACGAACTCAGAAAATTTAGTGTCACTTGCCTATGCAAATCTAGGTGACTCATATCGACAAACCAATCAGCTTGATAAAGCAGCAGAAGCGTATCAAACGATTGTAGATGAGTTTCCGAATGATGAGCAAACACCCTCAGCGCTTACTATTTTAGGAACACTATACTTTGACAAGGGGGAGTTTGAAACTTCACATAGATATTATAAGCAACTGTTAGATAATGCACCGCGTTTTAAGCAAGAAGCTTATGTTGGAATGGGAAATGCCAGTTTAGCATTAAAAAAGAATGCCATTGCAAAAACAGAATATGAAAATGCGCTTCAAGTAAATCCAAATAATGCAGCTGCAAGTGTAGGCTTAGGAAAAGTAGCTGTGGCAGAAGGGAATTATGACGAAGCTCGTACAAAACTAGCTCCTATTGCAGAAAAAAATACAACCATAGTAGGAGCAGAGGCTCAATACTATTTAGGAAAATTAGAACAAGACAATGGCGAATTTGAAGCTGCGATAGAAGCGTATTCTAAAGTACGTGTGTTATTCGAAGCCTTTGAAGATTGGGTTTCTAGATCGCTGTATAATACTGCAGAATGCCATATTCGATTAGGTAACCGAGGCGATGCATTGAGTATTTTAAACGGAATCTTAGAAAATTATCCTGACACCGAAGCCGCAACCAAAGCTCAAACACTTCTTAAAAAAACTGGCGATTCATGATTAAAACTGTAATGCCTACGCAGCAGCTAAAAGGCAGCATTACTCCTCCACCAGACAAATCAATTTCTCAACGTGCCGCCATCTTTGCATTGTTGCATGAGGGCGAATCAATAATAAAAAATTACTCGCCAGCCCAAGATCCTCAAAGTGCACTTTCTTGTGTAGAAGTGCTTGGAGCCAAAGTAACTCGAAAAGAAGGTGAATTTTCAATTATCGGAACTGGCAGAAAAGGAATTAAAACTCCAAGCGGTGATTTAGATTGTGGAAACTCAGGAACTGCCATGCGCCTTTTGGCAGGTGTGCTTGCAGGGGCTGGCGTTGCAGCAAAGCTAGTGGGCGATGAATCCCTTTCTTCTCGAACTATGACGAGAATCATAAATCCATTAGAGGAAATGGGTGCGCATATTTTGGCTAGAAATTCAGCATTTGCTCCGCTTTTTATTACTCGAATGAATGAATTAATCCCTATGGATTATGAGTTGCCAATAGCGAGCGCTCAGCTAAAATCGTGTGTGTTACTGGCAGGCCTTTTTGGCGAAACACCTACACGTGTAATTGAATCGGTTCCAAGTAGAGATCATACTGAGAGGTTATTATCGCTTCCAAGATCAGAAGAAAATGGAAAGAAGATAATTTCAGCATCCATTCAGAATGAGATCCCAAACCAAAGTTATACGATACCAGGAGATTTTTCTGCAGCGGCTTTTTGGCTAGTTGCAGGCGCTGTTCATGGTCAATCCGAAATTCGTCTAGTTGGAACGGGTTTGAATCCTACCAGAAACGCGCTTTTGGAAATATTGAAAGATATGGGGGCTGATATTTCAATTGAAAATAATCGGCTTGAAGGGGCTGAGCCTACTGGCGATGTAACAGTAAGAACATCTAAGCTAAAAGCCACAAATATTAAAAAGGCTTTGATCCCTAATTGTATTGATGAGCTTCCGGTGTTAGCTGTAGCAATGACTTTTGCGGAAGGCACGTCAGTAATTTCCGGCGCTGAAGAACTTCGCCACAAAGAGACAGACCGCATTATGGCAATAGCTGAAATGCTCCGAGCGGTTGGGGCGAACTTCGAAGAGACCGAAGATGGATTGATTATTCATGGAAATCCAGAGTTTAGTTTTGACGGAGGAAACTTCCAAAGCTTTCATGACCATCGTATAGCCATGGCATCGGCAGTTCTTGCTCTTAAGGGGAGCGGTGAGTCTGAGATTCAGGATGCAGAATGTGCAGCTGTTTCATACCCTAGCTTTTGGGATGATTTAGAGATGTTGAGTAACTAAGACCTCTAGCCTCGCTTTTGACATCTGTCAATCCGTCCGTCAATACGTCAGTTTATAAATTAGCTCATCAACTTGGCATTGTGCTTGCATTAGTCTTTGTGAAATTAAACAAAGAGGTAAGCGCAATGGCAGACTTCACAGAATTCGGAATTGAAGTAGAAAAACATTTATCCAAACTGGGGAAAGACATCCAGCAGTTTGTAGAGAAAGTGGTACCACTTACCAATGAGGACAAAGACTTTGCTCCTGATTGTGATATTGTGGAAAGTGAATCAGAGTTTAAGATTTTGATTGACTTACCAGGACTATCAAAAAAGGAAATTGGTATTTCGCTAAAGGATAATGTACTCACTATTAAAGGTGAACGAGACATTCTGCTTTCTGATGGCGAAGAGTTTAAAAGGCAAGAAAGAAGACGTGGTGCTTTTGCTCGTTCTTTTGCATTACCCGAAACCGTTAATAAAGCAGAAATAGACGCTAGCTTTAGAAATGGTGTGTTAACGGTTGCTATGCCGAAAGCGGAAAGTTTGAAAGACACTCAATCTATTCCAGTTAAATAGCAGGATTATTACTTCTAAATAAGTAGAAGTTCGCAATTATATCTCGTTACAAACACTAAATGTGAAAACGAGAAAAGATTTCAAATAAATAATAAAAATAACATTCGTGGTTGGCACTTTTAAAAGTTCTAACCACAAACAAAAAAATCAGATTTCAGACCCATGGGAAAGATCATAGGAATTGACTTAGGAACTACAAACTCTTGCGTTTCAGTAATGGAAGGTAACGAGCCTGTTGTAATTCAGAATGCCGAAGGTGGAAGAACAACTCCTTCTGTTGTGGCTTTTACAAAAGACGGCGAACGTTTGGTTGGTGCACCTGCAAAACGTCAGGCAATCACTAACCCAGACAAAACTGTAGCTTCTGTAAAGCGGTTTATGGGACGTATGTTCAGCGAGGTTAAAGAAGAAGCTACTCAAGTTGCATATAAAATTGTAAACGGCGAAGATAATACGGCACGTGTTGAAATTGACGACCGTAAGTACGCTCCTCAAGAAATCTCAGCGATGATCCTTCAGAAAATGAAGCAAACTGCAGAAGAGTATTTAGGAGAGAAAGTAACAGAAGCTGTAATTACTGTTCCTGCTTATTTTAATGATGCTCAACGTAAAGCAACTCAAGAAGCTGGTAAAATTGCTGGCTTAGAAGTTAAAAGAATTATAAACGAGCCAACAGCAGCTGCATTGGCTTACGGTTTAGATAAAAAGCACAAAGACGAGACCATCGTTGTTTATGACCTTGGTGGCGGTACTTTTGATGTTTCTATCTTGGAACTTGGTGATGGCGTTTTTGAAGTAAAATCTACAAATGGTGATACTCACCTCGGTGGTGATGATTTTGATGCTCGTATTATCAATTTCTTAGCAGATGAATTTAAGAAAGAAGAAGGCATTGATTTACGCAAAGACCCAATGGCAATGCAACGTCTTAAAGACGCAGCTGAAAAAGCTAAGGTTGAGCTTTCAAGTTCATCAAAGACTAATGTAAATCTTCCTTTTGTTACTGCAACTCAGGATGGACCAAAGCATTTAAACATTGACTTAAGCCGATCAAAATTCGAGCAACTAGTTGATGATCTTGTTAAACGTTCTATCGAGCCTTGCATAAAAGCATTGAAAGATGCTGGTTTAAGCAAAAGCGATATTGATGAAGTGATTCTTGTAGGTGGTTCAACACGTATTCCTAGAATTCAAGAAGCAGTAAAAGAATTCTTTGGCAAAGAGCCAAGCAAAGGTGTAAACCCTGATGAAGTTGTGGCAATTGGCGCAGCTATTCAAGGTGGTGTACTTTCTGGTGATGTTGACGATGTAGTTCTTTTAGATGTAACTCCACTTACTTTAGGTATCGAAACTCTTGGTGGCGTAATGACTCCACTAATCGAATCGAACAGCACAATACCAACTAGTAAGTCTCAAGTATTTTCTACGGCTGCCGACAACCAAAGCAGTGTAGAAATTCATGTGTTACAAGGCGAGCGTGCACAAGCAGCCGCAAACCGTACACTTGGTCGTTTCCACTTAGACGGAATACCACCAGCACCACGCGGTATGCCACAAATTGAAGTGACATTCGATTTAGATGCTAACGGTGTTATCAATATCGTAGCGAAAGATAAAGGCACTGGAAAAGAGCAAACAATCAGAATCGAATCTTCTTCTGGGTTATCAGACGAAGACATCGAAAAAATGAAGCAAGCTGCTAAAGAGCACGAAGATGAAGACAAAAAACTTCGTGAAAAAGTAGAGAAAATGAACCAAGCAGACGGCCTTATCTTCTCCACCAAAAAGCAACTTGATGAGTATGGCGATAAAATTTCTGAAGGCAATAAAACGGCCATCGAAGAAGCAATTGCTAAACTTGAAGAAGCTCATAAAGCTGAAAATCTAGAAGAGATTGATACTGCTATTGAGGCTGTTAACGCAGCTTGGACTGGTGCTTCTGAAGAAATCTACGCCGCAACTCAAGCAGAAGCAGAAGCACAAGGTGGCGACGCTGGTGCAGAAGCTTCGGCAAATGATGCAAAATCGGAAAGCGATGATGCAGTAGATGCTGAATATGAAGTTGTTGATGAAGACGACGATAAGAAATAAGTAACTCTTCATTTCCATTAAAATTTAAAAGCCCCAGCACTATGTGTTGGGGCTTTTTTATGTGATGTATTTTTTTAAAATTATTAATCAATCACAAAATATGGAGCCCTTCCACTTGTAACTGCTTAAGCGGTTAATTGTGTTTGTTCGTATCTTAACAGCATGAATATTTTAGCCATTGAATCTTCTTGTGACGACACCTCCGCTGCGGTAATAACTAAAGCTGGCGTGCAGTCTAATGTTATTGCTTCTCAATCTATCCATGTGAAATTTGGAGGAGTAGTTCCTGAACTCGCGTCGCGTGCACATCAGAAAACAATAGTTCAAACCGTTGAACAAGCACTAGCGGAGGCTTCCGTTTCGGTAAATGAAATTGATTTGGTAGCGGTTACTCAAGGGCCAGGGTTGATGGGTTCTTTATTAGTTGGACTATGCTTTGCTAAGGGGTTAGCATTAGCTCAAAATATTCCACTTGTGGGTGTGAACCATATGGAGGCTCATATTTACGCTAACTTCATCGATAATCAGCCTAAGTTTCCATTTTTGGCACTCACCGTTTCTGGCGGACATACTCAATTAGTACTAGTTAAAGCGCCATTTGAGCACGAAATACTCGGCCAAACAAGAGATGATGCAGCGGGTGAAGCTTTCGATAAAATTGGGAAAATTCTAGGGTTGCCTTATCCTGCTGGTCCTCAAATGGACGTGCTTGCCAAACTTGGAAATCCGAAGTTCCACAAGTTTCCACAAGCGATGGTGAATGAAGGTTTAGATTTTAGCTTTTCAGGTCTTAAAACGAGTGCATTGTACTATGTGCAGGATAAAGAAGAGGAGTGGCTTAAAACGCATTTAAATGATATCTGCGCGAGTGTTTCTGAAGCTATTAGCGAGGTCTTAATCAAGAAATTGAAAAGAGCCGTTATACAAACGGGAGTGCAAAGTATAGTGTTATCGGGAGGAGTTTCTGCTAATTCAATGTTGAGAGCAAAAACAGAAAATCTTGCTGAGAAAATGAGTTTAAATCTTCATATCCCAAAAATAAGCTACTGCACAGATAACGCCGCAATGATTGGAATTACGGGTAAGATGAAAGCTGAACTAGGAAAATTTGATGATTTAGGTGTAAAGCCGTTCGCATCTCTGTAGAGCCTAAAACTAAAACATCTTTGCTAAAACAACGGTTTCTTTGAAGGTCTTTTTCTTGCCGCTTGCACTGTTGTAAGCTTCAAAAAGGATGATGTAGATACCAACTCTGTTTTTATTACGGTCGTCGGTGAGGCCATCCCAAATTAAGCTACCAGAAAAACCAGCAGCTTTACCATCGGCTAAGGTTCTCACTTTACGTCCGTACCTATCAAAAATACGTACACGAAGTAAATAATCGGCTTGATCTAGCTCATAGTTGATAAAAAGATTGTCCTCAAAGCCGTCATCATCCGGCGAAAATGGATTGCTTGAAAAAGATATTCCCGTCGAACCGTCGGTTGCATTAGGACTTTGATAAATAGAATTCTGTGATCCAGGAGTTCCTCCACGAGAATCTGTACTTGAACTCCAATTTGTAGATTCGTTTGACGGACCTATGGGGCTAATTTTTTCAAGAGCCACACCTTTTGTACTTGCTCTGTTGGGGTTTTGCCAACTTTGGTCGTATGCAACCGAGTCTATAACAGTACCCGTACTATCGGCGATGTAAATGGCATCGTTTGTTGCGGATAAACTGAGTGAAGAACGGTTTGCACGCATTGTGAATTGGTCATTTTGTCCCTCTAGCTCGAAATAAGCTGCAGTTCGACTATCTTTAAAAGTAGTTACTTTATCTTCTGAATAGATAAGCATGAATCCCCCTGGTGGAATCCATTTATAATTTGAGGAAACAGGCTCAATAATAGAAACTTCTCCATCTTCATTGGGCGCATCTGTTAAAACCAAACCTTCTAAAGAAATGGCATAATCTTGAGGATTATAAAGCTCAATATACTCGGTTTGGTCTGGTAGATTATCATCAGCATCGGCTAAAGGATCGTACAGAATTTCGTTTATTATAATTGTGCCTTGCTTTAAAGGTTGGGCAATTTGCTGAGTAATGGATGCCGTCTTGTTGCCTTTTATATCATACAAATTAGTTGCCTCAAAATTACTTTCCGCAGCTTTTTGTTTAGATGAAGATGTTAGTAATAATATTGTATTCGCCTGAGTAGAGTCGAATTGAAAATTGTCAACTTCAGCACCGTAAGCGATAAACCTAGTGTCTGATTTAATGGAGATAAACTCAGAAAAAGCGACAAAAAGTCCAGTGGGTGTTTGGCTTGCGAAAATTACGGTTGGTGCTTCAGTATCGTCTTGGCGTTCAGAGCTTACTACTCCTACTGAAGTTCCACCCTCAGCGGTACTAGAGGTCCAATTAGAGGCATCATTAGAAGCGGCAAAAGGATCTTTTCTTTCTATCGAAATACCATTATTTCCGCCCCAACTAGAATTATAATAGAGGCTATCAATAAGAAGTCCATCAGCAGTTTTAATAACTACGGCATCTCCAGCATCATTTAGAGAAGGGAAGCTTGATAGATACAAACCGTTACTTAATGAAGATGCGAAATTCTGTTTATCGGTAAGAACAAGAAATTCGCCAGAAGTGAGAATAGTACCAGCAGGAAGTGTGGCTTTATTGTTCGCTGCGTCTTTGAGTTGCCAACCACCTAAATCAATATTTTTGGTAGAACGATTGAACAGTTCTACAAACTCAGGACCATCTTCGTTTGCCTTCTTAAACAGAATCTCATTAATCACTATATCAGCTTTAGCTGCTGGTATAAACTCTAAGTATCTAAGCTCCGTAGTTTGTGACAAGGTAGTGTTACCAAAAATATCCGACTGATCTTGTATAGTGAGTATATACGATTCACCCTCAACCAAATTAGAGGAAAACGTAATTGTGACTATTGCATCTTGAACTGAAACTGCTTGAATGGAAATAGATGGAGATAAAGAATAGTTAGCTGGGTTTTCAGCTTTTTCTTTATCCAAAAATTGATCGAAAGTTAGCTTTACTGAGCTTTGAGAAAGAATTTCAGTAGATAAAAGTTCAGGTCCAGAAGAGGCAGGTTTAACTTCATTGACTTCGCCGGGAGTCCCAAGTGCTGAGCTTGGAGAGTTGCCCCAATTCGCTTGTAGGCTAGATGGGAGGTTAGCGTCTATTCGTTCTAAAGCAATATCTTTTCCGCCCCAACTGGAAGAATAAGTGAGAGAATCTATGGTGTTACCAAACTCATTACGGATAACAATTGCGTCGGTAGTGTTATTTAATGCAGGGAACCGGGTACCCATTACAATTGCATTTGATACACCAAAGTTCTTAATGAGTGTGCTATCGGGTAACAATAGCACATAGAGATTTGTTGGGAAGTTTCCCTCACTAGATTTCTGAAATATGAAATCTTCGGTGGTTATAATTTTATGAGAACCGGTATTATCGCTAAGTGTCCAGTTTCTTAAATTGAAGGTGCTATTTTGATTAATGTATAGCTCAATGTATTCGGAGTAATCGTCAGCAGGGTCGTACATAAATTCATTTATAACCACATCGCCACTAGTGGCAGTATCAATTTTTGTGATAACAAAATTGGTAGCTAACGATCTACTAATATTCCCAAAAATATCTTCCACGTGATTGACTTGAAGTACATCAGGATAGTTGTGTACAGAATAATCGAGCGGTGGGTCGAATTTTAAGGAAACTGAATCAGGAGCAAATAAGGTTGCCGAAAGCAGATTGGTGATTTTAGGAGTTACCGCTTTCACTTGCCTATAAAGGTCGTAATTGTTTAAGCTTTCAACAGAATCTGCTTTTACCGCTTCCGTAAAAACAAGAATGAGCTCTTGTCTATCAACAACAATAAGGGCTTTAATTTCTGGAGCAGTTGTATCAGGCTTTATGGCATTGGCTTTTCCTGGTGTGCCAAATAATGGTGAAGGTGAATCGCCCCAGTTTTCTACAATCGTTCCTGTTACAGAACTCGTTCTACGTTCTAAGGCTACGTCTACACCGCCCCAAGAGGGTTCGTATTGTAAAGAGTCTACCGTAACGTTTTGCGTATCGTACACACGAATTTGATCGGAGGTGTTGTTAAGAGCTGGCAATGAAGCTCGGACATAGTAACCTGAGCCAAAACTGGATGTAAGAGCTGAAGTATCAGTTGTGAAAACCACAAAACTATCTGGATAAAGTACTAAATCTGAGTTGGAGGGTGTAGTTAGTGTATTGTTATCACCAACTTTCCAGTTTTTCAGGTTCAGATACTTTGAGCTTGTATTCTTGAGCTCAATATATTCGGCAGCTCCAGGCGATGGGTCTTTCATAAATTCGTTAATTACCACATCTCCAGCCTCAAAAGTATCAAAGAGAAAGAAACTAAAAGAAGTGTCAGCCAAGGATGTATCTCCGGCCAAATCATTAATTCCAGAAATACTAAGTTGATTCTCACCGCCTGAAAACGAATCGGCAAAGGTAAGTCGAACTAAATCACTGCTAGGTAGAGTAAAACTTGAAGGATTGATTGAGTTGGGATTCAGCTCAAAGTCGGAAGTAGCAATACTTGTGGGGTCAATATCTTTAGTAAATGAGATATCAATCTGAGTATTGTTTACAAGAGTGAATGCTTCTACTAAAAGCGGATTTATAACTACTGGCGGCTGATTAATTTTGAAGTCGTAATAAAAACCTTTTGAGTTACTAGAAGTATATGTTGCTCGTAACCCGAAGAAAGAGGTAGTAGTGTAGGTGTTATCTGTTCCAGTAGCTTCTTGTGCTAGCGAGCCATTGTATCCTTCAGCAACTTCTAAATTCCAGTTTCCCGAAGCATCTCTATGTACTTTAACTCGATAAGAACCACCGCTACTTATGTTTGTAGTGCCAGTGAGTACTTCTCCATCTTGTGCACCATTAGTCATCTTAAAAAGGCGGAATACATCTCCAGATAAATTTTCTCCTGCTCGTAAAGCGTAACCGTTTACAGCGCCAGAAAGATCTGCAATATCGCTCATCAAAAAGATTTGAGTGAAATTGTTGTTAGATGGGCTAAAATCGAGACGTACAAAAAACTCCCAATACCCAACTGCATTTGTAGATGATGTGGAAAGGTATGAATTACCAGTTCCGTTATCATTAAGCTGAAGCACTTGGTTGCCATCTAAAGAGGCAACTGTAAAGTTAGAATCGGCTCCCGACCAAGTGGGTCCCAAGGTGAAGTTGCCATCAGAAAAGTCATCTTCAAAATTTACCTGTTGTGCCAAAGTAAGCGCAGGTAAAAGAATTAAGAATAATAGGATGATTTGTTTCATACCTCATAGAATAGTAGAGGTAGATGATTTAATCAATAGCTAAATCTTTAAAAAAATAGGGTAAAAGGATTTTCCACCTTTTACCCTTGAAGGACAATGGGAGCTGTCGAACTCCCAAGGCAATTGTATGTCGTGTCTCTACAACTGTAAGGTTAGACCGATTAGTGAGGAACTCCTTACAGAAATTCCGTACATTTTTTAAAATATATTTGTAGCTACATAACTCACTAATAAACAGTATCTCCTATGAGAAGCTTACCTTTTTATACTGACGATTTAAACGGCGGATTCATGAAACTAGAAGGAATCTTGCGAGTGGAAGGAGAGTTTCTGTGCTTTGAGTTCCAAAAAAAGGATGCCGTTTTTGAAGCATATCAGTCTGAATTGAAAACAATCGAAATTCCAATAGCGAATATTGAAATGGCAGAATACAAGCAGGGGTTAATTTCAGCGAAATTAATTCTGCATGGGAAAAGAGCTGCATCTTTTGAAGGGTTACCAGGAAAAGACCTTACAACACGTATACTCAAAGTGAAGAGAGCACATCGTAATATTGCTGCATCCGTATCGTCTAATTTGAATCTTAGACTTTCTGAGATGAAGCTAAAAGAAATGGAAGAATAAACTCGATAAAATAAAAGAGCACCATAATGATGCTCTTTTAAGTATTCGTATTAGAATGGAGAGTGAAGGTTTATTTCAAAAAACCTTTCTTAACAAGTAGTTCAGCATTTAAAATAGCACCACCTGCAGCTCCTCGAATAGTATTGTGAGCCATCACTACAAAGCTGATATCGAAAACTTCAGCATCGCGTAAGCGTCCCATATGCAATTGCATTCCGTTTTCTTGGTCGGCATGGAGGCGAGGCTGAGGGTGACGATCATCTTTGTGGAGTTTGATTACATTTTTTGGGGCAAAAGGTAAATCAAGGCCAGCTATCAGATTATTAGTGTTGAAGTTCTCGATAACCTTTTCTACTTCCGCAATATTAGCTGGTTTCTTTGCTAACTTCACCGTAACTGCAGCCATGTGTCCATTTATGCTAGGTACACGTGTACAAGTTGCTTGCACAGAAAAAGCAGGCTCATTTACAGTGCCGTTTTCTAACTTACCTAACAGTTTATGAGCTTCGGGAGCGATTTTAGGCTCTTCGCCAGAGATAAATGGAACTACATTACCAAGAATATCTAAGCTTGGCACACCAGGGTAGCCAGCTCCCGATACAGCTTGCATCGTAGTTAAAATCATGCTTTCAATACCAAAAGCTTCATGTATTGGCTTAAGAGCAATGGATAAAGGTACAGCTACGCAGTTAGGATTAGTTACAATCCAGCCAGATCCATCTTCCGTAAAAGTCTGTTGTTTAATAAGCTCAGTATGCTCTGGATTTACTTCAGGAACTAAAAGAGGAACAGTTGGATCCATTCTGTAATTCTTTGCATTAGAAATTACAGGAATGCCAGCTCGTGCAAAAGCACCTTCAATTTCAAAAGCTACAGAGGCGTCCAATCCAGAGAAAACAAAGTCGATACCTTCGAAATTGTTAGGCTCGCAGTTTAAAACGGTCATTTCTGCAACAGATTTAGGCAAAACTACATCTTCTATCCAGTTGGCAGCTTCAATATAAGGTTTACCAGCTGAACGTTCGGATGCTCCAAGTGCAGCAATCTCGAACCATGGATGATTTTGTAGTAGCCGAATAAATTTTTGGCCAACGGCGCCAGTTGCGCCAAGAATACCAACTTTCATGAGTTTTAATTAAGAATGAATAAGTGAGTTTTAGTGAGAGCAACGAAAATACACATTCCTAATACGGATTTCTCAATAATTACATCAAAAAAGGGAAATCTTATTCAGAAAGCTTCCAAAACAGTGTAGCAAATTAGTATCTTAAAGGTTCACTCATATTCACACACTAAAAAAGACGAGTTCATGTCAAATTTGGACAGCTTAGACAAAATTGTATCGCTAGCGAAATCCCGCGGGTTTATTTTTCAATCTTCTGAGATATATGGCGGCCTGAGTGCTGTTTATGATTACGGCCCATTAGGAGTGGAACTAAAGCGAAATATTCGCAATGCTTGGTGGAAAGAAATGACCCAACGCCATGATAATATCGTAGGTATTGATGCAGCCATTTTTATGCACCCAAAAGTGTGGGAAGCAAGTGGACACGTGGGCGGTTTTAACGACCCTATGATTGATGATAAACAGTCTAAAAAACGCTACCGCGCTGATATGCTCATTGAGCAGTATATTTTTAAACTTGAAAAAGACGGTAAGACAGAAAAGGCTGCTGAGATTCAAGAGTTGTTAGATACAACAGGCACGCGTAAGAGTTTAACTGAAGACCTGTACGACATCATTATGGAGAATGAAATTCGTGCCCCAGAGTCTGGCGCTTTTGATTGGACCGAAGTTCGCCAATTTAACTTGATGTTTAAAACTGCTTTTGGTGCTACATCAAGTGAAGAAGACGGAGTATATTTACGCCCAGAGACTGCACAAGGTATTTTTGTGAACTACAAAAACGTGCTCGATACTACCCGTGTTAGCGTGCCTTTTGGAATTGCACAAACAGGGAAAGCGTTCAGGAATGAAGTTGTAGCTCGCCAGTTTGTATTTCGTATGAGGGAATTTGAACAAATGGAAATGCAATATTTTGTAGAGCCTGGTACTGATGATGCTGCCTACGAAGAGTGGAGAGAAAAACGTATAGCTTGGCATAAGAAGATTGGTATTCGTGAAGAAAACCTGAGATTCATGCCTCACCCAGAAGATAAATTAGCACATTATGCTCGTGCTGCTGATGATGTTCAGTATCAATTTCCAATTGGCTGGCAAGAAGTGGAAGGTATTCACAACCGTACCGATTTCGATTTATCTCAGCACCAAAAATTCTCTGGTAAAAAACTCGATTATTTCGACCAAAAGAACAACAAACGTTTTGTTCCTTATGTGATAGAAACTTCAATCGGTCTAGATCGCTGTACACTTATGGTGCTTTGTGATGCTTATAGAGAAGAAGAGGTGGATGGTGAAAAACGAGTTGTATTAAAAATGCACCCAGAGTTGGCTCCTATTCAAGTTGGAGTTTTCCCGCTTATTAAAAAGCCAGAACTTCAAGAAATAGCGCACAAAATCACGGATGATTTACGCGAAGATTTCTCAGTTCAGTACGATGAAACAGGTTCTATTGGTAAGCGTTATCGTCGTTTAGACGAAGCAGGAACTCCATTCTGTATCACCGTAGATTTTGACGGTTTAGAAGATAACACCGTTACTATCCGCTACCGTGATGACATGAGCCAAGAGCGCATTCCTGTAGATAAAGTTGGCGAAGTAATTAGAGCTGGCATTAAGAATTGGAAACTCTCTTAAGAGCTTCAGTTTAGCTTTTTACAAGCCTGTCACTTCTTTGAAGTGACAGGCTTTTTTTATGGCTGTAAATTAACTTTCTAAATCTTCTAGCTGAATGTTAAGAGCTTTAACACTTATCTGAATTTCAATAATTGAAAGACCTAGTGAGATAAGGAGCATAATTAAGCTAATGGCGAATAGAATTTTGCCAGCAAGTATATAATCGCCAAAAAGAAGAAACATGCAGAGTACACAAAGAAAAAGTGAGCTTATGCCCATAAGTTGCATGTTTTTAATTAAAACTAGGCGTTTTCTTAAATTCTGAATCTGTGCTTTTGTGCGCTTGTCTAAATCCCCAGCATTGCCACCATGGAGGTTTCTAATAAGACTTGCGATAGCTAAAAAGCGATTTGTATAAGCTAATAGAAGAAGAGAGATAGCGGGGAAAAGAAGAGCAGGGGTAGTTAGCGTAATATCCATGGAATAAAAAAACCGTTCATTTAAAAAACTTGAGCTTGAAAGATAAGGCTCTCAATACTGTATTAGTATTGAATTTTTTAAATGAACGGTTGAAATTTTACTTCAGTAAAACCATACGCATAGTTTTGGTTTGGTTACCAGCTACGATGCGGTACAAATACACGCCACTTGATAAGTTCTGAGCATCAAAAGTAACAGAGTGAGTACCTGCACTTAATGGTGCGTTGATTAGCGTGCTTACTTTCTGGCCTAGCATATTATATACTGAAAGTTCAACTTTGCCCGCTTTCTGAATATTAAACGAAATATTAGTAGTTGGGTTAAACGGATTCGGATAGTTTTGTGAAAGTTCAAATTTGTTAGGGAGGCCAATTTCATCTTCTGAGCTTGTATAAATGCCACCATTTTCTCTGCCAGGTGTACCACCCGCTTTTGTAGCAGAGAACCAGCTCTCAGCCAAAGAGTTGTCTGAACTTGCGTCGGTAAGCTCTAAGGTTGGACCATCGCCAGCCGCAGCAGTAGGCCAAGGAGCTTCGTTAGTGTAAGCAACAATGTCTACAAGAATATCATCATCGTTGAATAGGCGAACTTGGTCGGCACTACTACCAAAGCCAAAGTCGAAGTCTCCAATAACGTTTTCAACGGAAGTGTTGAATGATGAGAACAGTACTTGATCACGTGTTATCACGAGGTATCCATTTCCGGCAATAGAAGTGCCTTCTGGGAAGATGAACTCGTGAGCATCATCGTCGTCTTTTAGAACCCATCCTGATACGTCTACGGCGTCGCCAGAAGTATTGTGAAGTTCAATCCAGTCATCTGTATCAAAGTCATCTGAAGATTTATAATTGATTTCATTAATTACAATTATACGCTCAGCAGATTGAAATTGAGCTGTAATGTTAAGAGGTTCAGTAGTTAATGGCATAGAGAAAGAAGCGGATGATGAAACATTTTCATCATTCACAATCCATCCAGCGAACTCAAAACCTGGCGCAGCTGTTGCGTTGAGGTATAATTCGGTGCCTTCAAAATAAATACCAGACCAATCGCCATTAGAAAGAGTAGGCTTGATGGTGTTTAACTGTATAAAACCATTTTCGATGTTATTGAGGTTTACACGAACAGTGTCAACTTGTAAAGTATCGGAGATTTCGCCGTACAAATAGTTTGGCATGTCTTCAACATACCATTCGGCAACTGTTCGGACCCATTCCATATCATAATCAGTTGGGCCACCATTATCATACCAGCCGTCAGTCCAACGGTCAATATCTTGCTGAATTTCAGGTTCAATAGAATTATCAATAGAATCAATTAAAGCCATCATGTAATCAGGCTTAAAAGCTGTGTTCATTAAGTCGGCAATACGAGTTAAGAAAATCTCTTTATAGGTATCATTTTTCATTAACCTACCTAATAATTGATACCCACCAGTCTCGTCAGTTAAAAAGCGTCTAAATGAGCTGAAATAATTAGAAGGATCTTCTTCACCCAGGTTTTGCCACCAATCGAAATCATAAGAAACATAATGCCATTTCTTAGTGTTTACGGTTTCAAAAGCATTGTTCGCTGTTGGTAACCAAAACCGTGGGTTTTCGATTCCATTTGCATCTCTATCTTTCCAATATCGGATGTTATTTTCATCACCATGAGAAGTGTAAATTTGATAAATCCAGTGATCTGTAAAACTTTCAATATCCAAAACAGAATCTAGGTATTGGTAAAATTCATCACCAGTTAAAGATTCGTCTAAGAAATGATCAATCATATCTTCGTAGGCTTCGTAATCACCGTCGGTTGCAGTATCATAGCCTTTAACCATATCAATGTCTTTTGCACCATAACGAGTTTCAATGAAATCGTCATTCTTTCTTTCAAGAAGAGAGTAGATTCCCCAGTATTTACCATTTATATAAAGTATAACAGGACGAGTGCCTTGCATAGCATTGGCATGATTCCACTCGAGATTCACGGTTCTTAGCATTTCGTTTAATAAGCGTGAGCGCTCTTCAGCACCAGCGCGAAGTACAAATCCGTCGTACTCATTGTAACTGTTCTCTGAGAAAAGAGGATAGGTAAAAGTGTTAGTGCCGTACTTATCGTTATTG
This sequence comes from Balneola sp., assembly GCA_048267405.1. GTDB lineage: Bacteria > Bacteroidota > Rhodothermia > Balneolales > Balneolaceae > Balneola. The sequence goes on from JBLWXP010000001.1 coordinate 43,151, forward strand.
TTTATAGTGAACGATTTTTTTGGAAATGCTCGACTGAAATTACCAGCTATTTCGGCTTCTGCATCAAATTCAAAACCTATATTTCCATTTTCATCTAAATACTCTATATGTACAGGGTAGGCAACCTCGTCCCAGAAGTTAGCTCCAACAAAAGGATATTCTCCGGTAGTCTCAGAAGAATCGCCAATTACATACATTCCTTTATCATAATCGAATAATGAATCAGGTTCCATTACAAAAGAAACGACAGGAATGGTGTGCTGTGATCCAATTATATAAGTATTGGTGGCTATGTTACTAGCGTCTTTGCCGGCCTCAAAAGCAATTGCTCTTAAAACAATAGAGGTATCGGTTGTAATTGGTGAAGAATAAACTGAAGAATTAATGGTAGGTACTGAACCATTAAGTGTGTAGTGTATTTCTGCACTTTCGTTTTCAGAGGAAAGTGCAACAGTTAAACCTGCAGAGTAAAATCCAGAGTTTAAAGAAAATGTTGGGGCGAGCGCCTGTTCGCCAACTATAACTGTGCCTGCGTTTGATGCATTAGGGCTAGGTGTAGAATAGGAAAATGGGCCTGTTCCATCGGTTTCTCTGGCCCAAGAGATATCTGCAGACTGTTGTGGGAAATTAGTTGAGTCGATAATTGCAAAGCCATCAGCTGCTGTAATTATAACTGATTCACCAGAAGCTCCAAGTTTAAAATCTAAATGAAGAGGACCTTCTTCTGGAGAACTATCTGCCCAGAGAATCATAAAGCCCTTAGCGCCAATAGTAGTACTAGCACTTTGATTGGTAGGTATTTGCCATTTTGTTAATTCATCTGGGTCATCCGAAAAATAATAACCACCGATATTTATCGAAACATCGCTTGTGTTATAGATTTCAATCCAGTCATCAAAATCGCCGTTTTCATCAGAAAGTGAAGCGTCGTTAGAGGCTATAATCTCGTTTACTTTTATCTGAGCACTAGCTGTAAGTGATAGAAGAAATAAGGTTAGAAAGGGAAGGTAGTATCGGTTCTTCATAAGGTGTCTTTTTGATAAATTATCGGACGATTCCAGCAATTATAAAGTAAAAAATATATTTCAATAAAATATAAAGAGTTAAAGCATAGTATAGCACATTAAGAAATGTTAAGCTTTTACTGAATTGTTGGTTAATGTTTTTAGGTGAGCTGATAAATGAGCAAAAAAAAGCCAACCTTGAAACTTCAAGATTGGCTTAAATATATTACTAATCTGTTACTTGGCTACGCCTATAACACCACAAGAAATACGTGGGCCAGCTGCACCAGAAGGTTGAGATTTTAAGTCATCAGTTCCTGCATGAATGATTACGCCACGACCTAAAATCTCTTGGATGGAAATAGTTTTATCGGTATAAGAAATGCTACTAACGGCATTCTTTCCGGCGCCTTGTAAATTCCCCATGTCTCCCATATGACGCTCCATTGCTTCAGGGTTGCTGTGTTCCATGTTATCTGGGTTGAAATGCCCTCCTGCAGATGTTCCGTCGGTGGCAGTGCAATCACCATATTGGTGAATATGGAAACCGTGTTTAGAATCGGTTAGTCCATTAATTTTGGCATCTACTTTTACTCCGTCAGATGTTTGCTCAAACGTAACGATACCATTAACGTCATTGTCTCCTAATCCAGTGAGAGAAGCAATGGCTCTCTCTACTTTTGGGCCATCATAGTGTCTTTCTATTTCAATTTCTTCCGTTTTTGTGCAAGCTGTAATAAGTGTTGCGATAAATAATACCGCGAATAAATTTTTCATGTTCAGTTCTTATAATCTAGTTCGAGTTTTTCTAGTTGTTTTAACGAGAATATGTGCTCATTCATTCACTTGGAAAAAGAGAGCTTCTCAATTTTTTGAAAGTATCTAATGAGGAAACGAAATTAGCGTACTCCTCTGGTTGTTTCGTAGCAAAATCTTTCAACTTCTGCTTCTCTTTTTTATGTTTAAAAATATCCTTAGCAGACTTAAAAAAGCGACATGTAAAAACGCTGAGTACGAGATACCCTAATAGATATAAGGTAGGAACTCCAACCAACCATAGTATGAGTGTGATCAATACGTAGAATATTGGGAAAACCAATAAGCCTAAAAGGAGCTTAATTGAAGCGTCAAAGGCATGGTCTTCAATTTTATCAACTATGTTTCGGATAGGTTGATATGGGATAATATTGTTAAGGAAAGCAAATAAGTATACCGGGAAAAAGACAATCATATTCCAACGCGACTTGATAAGCCCCGCTGCAATTCTAATATTCAAATTGTTTTTTTCTGCGATTTCAGAAACATTATCTGCTTTTTGAATAAGCTCTTCATTGGCTTCTTTCGCAACTATTGCCACTCTTTCATTCATTAAGTCGGCATTGGCGATGAGTTCACGTTTTGGTTCAAGTTCATCGAGAATTAAGCGATGCACATTATACTGATCCAATTTCGGAACATGCATAATCAACGGCTTCATGTTCTCCGCAGTACGATTCTTGAGTTCGTTTGCCGCCTTGCGCTCGTCTTTTTCGTAAAGCTCTTTAAAGTCTGAAATTGGAATTGGATCACCAAAAACGACAGATACGTGATTTCTAGAGTGGCGATGGTCGCCGTAATTTACACCAACTGGTTGTATGTGCATTCCAAACTCCCAGTTATTCTGTATTTCAGCATCAAAAGCGATACGTGTAAAGCCTTTACTTAGTGGACGTAATCTTCTTTTTAAATCATGGTTTGCTTCCGCAAAAATAAGAATGGCGCTACCCTTTGCTAAGTAGTCTAAGCATCGTTCAAAAATCTCTTTATTTTTTTGGATAGAGCTAAAGCCATCTCTAACGCGATATACGGGAAGCATATTAAGCGAGCTAATTAAAGCGCCTATTGCAGGTGGGTTAAATGCTTTTGCGCGAGTTAAATAATAAGTTACGGGCTTGTAGTTTACGGTAACAACTAGCGCATCCATAAACGAGTTCTGATGATTAGGAACCAACAACAAGGGTTTGTTCTTGGGCACTTTTTCCAAGCCTTTTACTTCTACTTTTTTATAAAAGAAGAAAAGTGCAAAGTTGACGGCTACAAGCCTTATAAATTGGTACCAAGGTAGATTTTTACGCATTAGAGAAGACGCGCTGTAAAGCTGATTTACCGATAGACCAGTACCAAGCCATGCCAAAGCCAGCAATAATGTGCCAAATTGACCACCAAGCTGTTATTAAAGCCATGCCGCCGAGCCCATCGAAAAAGTTAAAGATTAAAAGTAGACCAAGCCCTGAATTTTGTATCCCCGTCTCAATAGAAATAGATTTACGATCTTCATAAGGCAGCCCAAAAAGAGAAGCAATGCTATAACCCGATGTTAATGCTATTGCGTTGTGTATTAGAACTAATATAAAAACATATTCAACATAATTGATGAAATTATCGAAATTCATCATAAAAGCAACAACTACAAATCCACCAAAGAAAAGTACGCCAAAACCCTTAATCCAAGGGCTTATTTTTTGTGAAATTGTAGGCTTATAATTGTTTAGAAGTAGGCCTAAAATCAATGGTATTCCAAGTATTAGAGCAATTACCTTTACAACTTCCCAAATATCAATGCTTATTTCTTGAAGGATGGCATTTGTAGGCTCATAAAAGCTGGCCCAAAGTGCAAAATTGAGGGGAGTCATTACAATAGAAAGTAATGTTGCAACTGCAGTCATACTTACGGATAGAGCGATATTACCTTTTGATAACAAGGAGAAGAAGTTGGAGATATTACCACCTGGGCATGCAGCTACCATCATCATTCCTAAAGCAACACTTGGTGCTGGCTCTAGAGTAATTATAATTAGAAATGTGAGAAAAGGGAGCAGTATAAATTGAGAGAGAGAACCAATAATAGTTGACTTAGGATTTTTCGCTACATCTTTAAAATCTTGGAAGGAAAGTTCTAGCGCTACACCAAACATAATTACGGCTAATGATATATTCATTACCATTAAGCCGCCTGATCCCAAATTTAACCGAAGTGCATCTATTGATTCCGCCATACCGAAAAGGTAAAGAAAGACACGATTTTAGCCTAGTGCAAAGTTGAGTTAACGCACATAAAGGTTAAAGCTATAATTATACACTGATTACCTATTCATTAATATATCTTTCGGCCCATGTTCCTAAAACGTGGCCAACATATTCGCTATCAGCTTTGTTCTGTAATAGATGATCTGCGGTATCTAGGGAAATAAAACTTTTTGGATGTTTTGCTGCTTGGAAAATCTTGCCTGCATTATCAATCCCAACGGTGTTATCTATGGGCGAGTGAAATACAATGAGCGCAGTTCTGAGATTGTTGATGAACCCATGCATTTTGGACTCTTCTAAATCGTCCACAAATTGTTTTTTTATGGTGAATGGTCTTCCCGCAAGGCTTACTGATGCGAAGCCTTTAGCTTCAATTTCATCTAAGCTCATCTTAAAATTATCCTTTACATGAGCAGGTTCGGCTGGAGCGCCAATGGTAGCAACAGCTCGGATACTTTTAATTCTATGCGTTGCTTGTAATACTGCAGCACCTCCCAGAGAATGGCCAATTAAAATACTAGGTGCTTCTTTAAGTTCGCTGGTCATAAAATTTGCAGCAGCAACTAAGTCATCAACGTTAGAAGAGAAATTGGTGTCTGCAAAATTCCCATCACTTTGTCCGAGTCCAGTAAAGTCGAAGCGGAAAGTAGCAATACCAATACTAGCTAGTGCTTTTGTAATGTGCCCAACCGCTTTTAGATCTTTAGAACAGGTAAAACAGTGTGCAAACAGGGCGCATGCTTTTACGGCTCCATTTTTAGGAAGGTCTATTTTGGCTGAAAGTGTATCACCAAATGCACCTTGAAATTCTACTTTTTTGGATTGCATGATGTTAGTATAATAAGTTCGTTGTTAACTATAAACTGCCGCACATCTTGAGAGTTCAATGGTGCTTAGTGGCTAATAATGTAAATATGAAACAAAACATTCCACCTTTTCATTTGGCATTCCCAGTAAAAGATCTCAAAGAAACACTAAGCTTTTATACAGAGATTTTAGGTTGTAGCACAGGTAGAACTTCTGACCAGTGGATAGATTTTAATATGTGGGGACATCAAGTTGTTGCGCATTTAAGTCCAGATGAAGTAGGTGAAGCCGCTAAAAACTCTGTAGATGGGCACGGAGTTCCGGTTCGTCATTTTGGGGTAATACTAGAAATGAACGAGTGGCACGCTCTAGCTGAAAAAGTGAAAAATGCAGGCGTTGAGTTCGTTATTGAGCCTTACATTCGTTTTGAAGGTGAACCAGGTGAGCAAGCAACCATGTTCTTTTTAGACCCTAGCGGAAATGCGCTAGAGTTTAAAGCATTTGCAGATAGAAGTCAGATTTTTGCAATCTGATTTCTAATTAGATTGAGGTGTTTGTGTGAACTCATTAGTGAGGTAAGTTCCAAAAGAAACTACACTTTGAGCTTCCCAACTGTTTAGCAAATTGGCCTCAGGGTTAATATATTCATAGCTTCGAGCTACACCGTTGTTGTTAATCGTAAAGTAATATTTCTGTGAAATACTGGATAGCTTAGTTGATAAATTTCCTTTTGTATCAACTTGATTCGGTAACTCTAAGATCTCGAAATGGTCTAGAATTAATTCAAATTCTTCCCAACCTTGTGTTGGTTCGATGGTAAAAATCTCAGCGGTGTTATTCTCACTTGATGAACCAACCTTTTTAGTTCCAGACCAAACAGAACCTGTTTTTAGAAATTGGTAGAGTTCATTCTGGACTTGAACGGATAATTCTATTTTATTTAGCTTAGGAGCTACTTCAGAGGTAGCATCTAGCTTTGTTGAGGAACAATTTATAACTGTTAACAAAGCTATAATTAGGTAAAGGGAGGCTTTCAAAGATTTCATAAGTCAAGTTCCTGTTCAATTTTTTCGATGCTGCTTGCGTATTCTTCCCATTTCGAATAGTGGCTGGTAAGTTCCATTTTTATCTGGTCATATTCGAATGAAGTTTTCTTAACCTTTTCATTGTCATCATAGAAATTGACATCCGCCATTAACTCTTCAATTTCGAGTTTTTTGGATTCCAATTGTTCAATTTCTTTTTCAACAGTCTTGAGATTTTTCTTTACAGGACCTAAGCGTTTTGTGATTTCATTTCTTCGCTCCGCTTCTAACTTCCGAGCTTCTTTTTTTGATAAGTTAGGCTGAGACTCTTGAACGATGTTTTTTTTTGCGGATGCTTTTGCTTGTCCACTTTCGGCAAGTTCTTCTTTTTTCTTATCCAAATAGTAAGATACATTCCCCAGATAGGTTTTAACACGTCCTGGTTGTACTTCTAGTACTTTAGTTACAATTGGATCTAGAAATGACCTATCGTGAGATACTATTACACAAGTGCCTTCATATTGCTGAATGGCTTGTTGTAGCACATTCTTGCTACTCATATCCAAGTGATTCGTAGGCTCATCAAAAATAAGAAAGTTTGCTGGCGAGAGTAGCATTTTAGCCAAAGCGAGTCTACTTTTTTCTCCACCAGATAACACTTTTACTTTCTTGAAAACATCATCTCCAGAAAAAAGGAAACTTCCCAAAATAGAACGTAATCGGCTTTCCTTTTCTCCTGAACCAGCACCCATCATAATTTCGAGTGGTGTTTTGGTAAGGTCTAAATCGTCGGCTTGATGCTGTGCAAAGTAATTGGTGGTTACTTTATGGCCCTCTTTACGGGTACCACCTTGAATGGGCTCTAAATTAGCCAGAATTCTAATCATGGTAGATTTACCGGCACCGTTTGGACCAACAACCGCAATTTTATCACCACGTTCAATTTCATAATCTAGTCCATCAAAAATAACTTTCTCGCCGTAGCTTTTTTTGATGTTTTCTAATGTCATTACCACCAAACCACTACGCTCTGGTGTAGGAAAACTGAAGGAAACATTTCCCAATTCCTCTTCAACTTCAATGCGGTCTACTTTTTCGAGTTGCTTAACACGACTCTGAACTTGACGAGCTTTGGACGCTTTGTATCTAAAACGATCGATAAACTCTTCAGTATCTTTAAGCTGCTTTTCCTGATTTTTTTGAGCATTCATTAACAGTTCACGCTCTTCTGCCCATTTATTTTCATAAAAGGTGTAATTACCTGCATATTCGGTAATTTTCCCACGTCGTAATGAAAGTGTTTTGTTTGTTAATGTATCTAAGAAGGTCCTATCGTGAGATACAACAATTACCGCGCCTTGGTAATTGGTTAGGAAATTCTCAATCCATTGTAGAGACTCAATATCCAAGTGATTGGTAGGCTCATCAAGTAATAAGTAAGTTGGCGATTTTAGCAGAAGTTTTGCTAGAGCAATTCGCATCAACCAGCCACCACTAAATTCTTTAGTAGAGCGGTGGAAGTCTTTTTCAGGAAAACCTAACCCCATTAGTACCTTCTCGATATTTGAACGAAGTGTGTACAAACCAGAATTCTCAAGCTGAGTTTGAAGCTCTCCATACTGATCCATATATCGTTGGTATTCAGGTGTGGTATGGTCAGTTGTACTCAGTTTTTCTTGAAGACCGTTTACTTCTTCTTCCAACTCAAAAAGCTCAGCAAAAGCAGTTTCAACTTCTTCAATAACAGTTAGTGAATAATCGGGATCAACTCCATCCTGAGGAAGGTAACCGAGTGTTTCGGTATTAGAAATCTGGATGTTACCAGAATCCCTTTCCTGAATACCCATGATAATTTTGAGCAACGTAGATTTCCCAGCACCGTTTGGTCCCACCAAGCCAATCCGCTCACCAGGGTTAATGGTAGCGTTAAGTTCATCAAGCAAGTCGCGAGAGCCAAGAGAAAGGGTAATATTTTCGAGTTGTAGCATTTTTATAAATATAGGGCAATGAACAGATAAGGGAGTCTATCAAATTTGGATAGAGTGTTAATGTTCAAAAAGTTGTGTGTGAATGTGTTGTGCGGTTTCAATAAGAGTTTCCTCTTCTACTACAACATTAAAAATTCTTTTTTCTTTACTGAAGGAAATCATGTTCAAGTTCGCGTCAGTCATAGGTTTCAGAATACTAGAAATAATATCGTTTGCAATTGAAAGCTGGCAACCAATAATGCTAATAAGAGCCTTATTTCGATGTAACTCCACGGAGCCTACTTCAATGAAATCGGTAGCAAACTCGTCGAGTCGTTCTGAATCTGCAATAGCAATGGTTACTGATGCTTCAGTCGTGTTAATTGCATCAGCAGTAATTCGTAGTTCTTCTAAATGTTTGAAAACACGAGTTAGAAAATTATAGCCCATCACTGTTTCGTAAGCGCTAATAGTAAGCAATGCGATATTCTTTTTTAAAGAAATAGCTAAAGCAGGCTTAGTGGACGTAGATTCTCGAACAATGAGGGTTCCATTGTCCTCAGGCTTAAACATATTTTTAACCCGAACGGGGATATTTCTTTCTTGTGCAGGTTTTAGCGTAGATGGATGCAGAATTTTTGCCCCAAAATAGGCCATTTCCGTTGCATCGAAATAACTAAGCTCTGCAATAGGTTGCGCATTTTTAACTTGGTGAGGGTCACAAGTGTAGATACCACTCACATCAGTCCAAATTTCAATGCCTTTAGCTTGTAGAGCTCCACCTAATAAACTTGCCGTGTAATCAGAACCTTCAAATCCTAAAGTGGTAATAGTACCGTTGGGTGCTTCACCATAAAACCCGCCAATCACTGGAGTGAATCCATCTTCCATAATGGTTTCTAAAGAGCCTAATTTCTGGCTGATTAGCATGGTGTTAGGCTTTGCGTTCCCGTAATTAGCATCCGTTTTGATGAGCTTTTTGGCGTCGATGTGTTGGGTTAAAAGTCCGAGAGCTAATCCACATTGAGCAAATAGAAAAGAAGAAATTTGTTCTCCAATCGCAGCTATGGAATCTTGCATACCTGCATTCAGATTACCTTGCTTAGCTACGTATTTTAAGAATGTATGTAATCGATCAATCCTCTGATCTAGTTTTACAATACAGCTTTCTTCAATGAGCGCGTTTTTATGATGAGGATTATCTAGCAAAAACTGATGTACAATCGCGGCATGACGTTCTTTTATGTCTTGCGAAATTACCATAGCCTCATCCAGTTTTCCAGACGCAGCTAATTTCCCAGCTTCAATAAGCTGTCGAGTTGTGTGCGCAGTTGCTGATACAACTACAACCGGATACTCATAGTTTTTAATGATTTCCAAAACTTGTTTCCAAGTTTTGTGGTCATTCATTGAGGTTCCGCCAAATTTTAATACGTGTATATCCATGCCAATAATTATTAGGTGCAGAAAATAAGAGTTATTGAAGCCTATTCCATGCTAAATAGTGATTATTTATAAACAGTTATAGAAGACTAATTCTAGCTATATATCGGATAGAATTAAGCCTCCAAAAATGGAAAAGTTGCTTGTAGTTGTGAATTAAGCGCTAAAAGAAGATTAAGTTTCTGAATATTATGAGAATCATCCGCCTAAGAACCGTTATCTTGAAAATAAAAAATGCAGGTAGCAGTAATTGGAGGCGGAGCTGCGGGTTTCTTTAGCGCTCTTTCCGTTAAAAATCATCATCCCGAAGCAGAAGTAGTGCTCTACGAAAAGTCGGATAAACTACTTTCGAAAGTGAAAGTTTCAGGTGGTGGACGGTGTAATGTAACACATAACTGTTTCAAGGTAAGCGATTTGGTAAAGTTCTATCCGCGTGGTGAAAGACCATTAAGAAAAGCCTTCGGAGTTTTTTCTCCAGAGAATACCATTGCTTGGTTTGCCGAACGTGGAGTGGAGCTGAAAACCGAAGCCGATGGACGGATGTTTCCTATTACCGATTCTTCCCAAACCATTATTGATTGTTTGTGGAATGAAGCTCGCAAACTTGGTGTGCGGATTGACGTGAAATCTCCCATAAAAAAACTCATTCCTCAAAACTCAGGATTCCTGCTTGGTTTTAAGAATGGTGAACAGAAGCAGGTAGACAAAGTAATTGTGGCAACAGGGGGAAGTCCGCGCCGAGACGGCTTTAACTGGCTTCGTGAGCTAGGGCACAACATTGAGGAGCCTGTTCCATCGCTGTTTACATTTAATATGCCAAACGAAGTAATTCGCGAGCTGATGGGTGTTGTTGCAAATCCAGTTTCCATTCGCATTATGGGCACTAAACTAAAAAGTGAAGGGCCTGTTTTAATTACGCATTGGGGAATGAGTGGGCCAGCTGTTCTTAAACTATCAGCTTTTGGTGCGCGAGTTCTTAATGAGATGGATTATAATTGTTCGGCATTGATTAATTGGACAGGAGAAAAATCTGAGCAAGAAATTAGAGATGTTTTATCTGGCGTGATAAATGAACATGCCAAGAAGAAAGTACAGAATGTGAACCCATTTGAGTTGCCAAGTAGATTGTGGTTTTTCTTACTTCAGAAGTTGGAAATTTCTGACACGATGATTTGGGATAATATGGGTAAGAAGAACGTGAATAGGTTAGTTCATCTACTAATGAATGACGAGTATAAAGTAGAAGGAAAAACCACCTTTAAAGAAGAGTTTGTGACTTGTGGCGGAGTGAGCCTACAAGATGTGGATATCAAAACCATGCAAAGCCGAATAGCAGCAGGTCTATATTTTGCTGGCGAGGTTTTAGATATTGATGGAGTTACCGGAGGGTTTAACTTTCAAGCAGCATGGACTACCGGATTTATCGCGGGGAAATTGGGCGATTAGTTATTTTGGGAGTTTCTGCTTTATAAAAGGCAAAAACTCCCAATCTAAAACTGTTTATTTCAGGTCGTCAGAGAAAACGGCTTCAACATCACCACGGAGGTTGTACTCGCTTTTCATTACTTCACCGTAAGCTCCACAACTGCGAATTGCTAGTAAGTCGCCACGTTCAATAGACGGGAGATCTAAATCGGTTCTGAATGTGTCAGAACTTTCGCAAATAGGGCCAACCACATCATATTTAGCAAGAGATTTGGTGCTCGTTAGCACTTCAATTTCGTGGATTGCTTGGTACAGTGCCGGACGAATAAGCTCAGTCATGCCAGCATCAACAATGGCGAAGTGCTTTTCGCGACCTTTTTTGGTGTACAGCACTTGAGTGATTAAACTACCAGCCTGCCCAACTACAGATCTGCCCAACTCAAAGTGCAGCTCTTGATGTGGTTTAAGCTGAATATGCTCTGCGAATAAACCAAAATAGCGTTCAAAATTTGGAATGGGATTAGCATTTGGTTGAGCGTAATCAATTCCAAACCCGCCACCTACATTGATGATGTCTAGTTTGAAACCTGCATTCTCGAATCGATCGTTTAGATGATTGGCTCGATCACAAAGCTTACGGAATGGCTCATAATCCTCGATTTGAGAACCAATATGAAAATGGATACCAATAAGTTTAACATTCTTAAGAGTCGGTAATTGCTGAAAAATATCTTCAAGATCTTCTTCATTTATACCAAATTTATTCTCTTTAAGCCCCGTTGTGATGTATTTATGCGTGTTGGCGTCAACATTTGGGTTTAAGCGTAATGCGACATGGGCGGTAGTATTCGCCTGGGCAGCAAGTTCATTTATCACTTCAAGTTCTTGAACCGATTCGCAGTTAAAGCAAAAGATGTTGTGTTCTAAGCCTAATTTGATTTCAGAATCACGTTTGCCAACACCTGCAAAAGCGATATGTTCGGGAGAAAATCCTGCGTCTAAAGCTACTTGGACTTCACCTCCACTAACACAATCGGCTCCCAGGCCAGCCTTCAAAATCTCATCGAGAACACGCGGTTGGTTATTCGATTTTAAAGCAAAGTGAACGTGATATCCTTTAGAGATACCGTGTTCTTGAATTTGTTTTAGTGTTTGCCGAAGAAGATCGAGGTCATAGTAATAAAAAGGAGTGTTATGCTGCTTAAAAGCACTAACAACAGAAGAATTGAACATGTTAAGCGGAGATATCTATATTATTTTTTGATTCAGTAAGATTTTTTCGGCCATCATTTTGATTATATATAAGTGAAATAACCACATCACCATCTTGGGGAGAGGGAGGGTTATCAACCGAAAAGGGTTCTACAGTTTCATTTTTAGAAACCATAAACAAAGGAAACAGAGAGTCTTTATAGGTTTCCTTGTAGTTTTTAAAAGAAAGATCATCGGTAATTTCGGTGCTTTTAATTGAGCCACCACCAGCAATTAGTTCAGAAATTTTTGAGTAATTAAGTTCTGTATCAAAGAGGGTTCTACCGTTCAAAGCACCAGAAACTTCCGCGTCTTTACGCTGTGATGAAGCTGATGGTGCCAATTGGAATGCCTCAGCAACTCCGAAAATCTCAGCAAACCGTAACGAAGAAAGAGCATTTACTTCATCGTTAGGTGTTAGAGCTAAAACACGTCCAACACCGTCTAGGTCAATTTCATCCAATGCATATTCTGAAAGTATGTTACCATAGTATGTCTGTAAACCAGATTTACGAGCTTTAGAAATATTTTCCCAGTTCGAATCTGCTAGAATTACTTTAACACCGAGTTTCTTCAATGCGTCAGCAATTGCTCTCGCCCAAGAATGAGCACCCACAAGAATTACTCCGTTTGGCTGTGGCTTTGCTACACCGAGCCATCGAGCAAGTGGACTAGCTGAAAGCCCGTAAATAGTAACAGTAGCAATGATTACGATGAAGGTATATGGAACCAATTTGTCGGCGCCAGCAAATCCTTCTTGCTCTAGCCGGAGGGCAAAAATTGCTGAAATTGCGGCCGCTACAATTCCACGAGGAGCCATCCACGCCAAAAATGTTTTTTCTTTAAACGTAAGTTTAGAACCAATCGTAGAAATAAAGATGGCAGCTGGACGTACAATAAATAGTAAAGCAGCGATAAAGGCAGCGCTATTCCAATTGAAGTACTCAAGATGTTCTACTTTTAAGCGCGAAGCTAATAAAATGAAAAGTGCAGATATTAAAAGAACTTGAAGGTTTTCTTTAAACTCGATAATGTGCTGAACTCTGACACTCTTTTGGTTTGCAAGGATAATTCCCATTGCAGTAACCGCAAGAAGACCAGATTCGTGTTGAAGGCTATTGGATGCTGTAAAAACACCAACAACTACCATTAGTGTAAAAGGGTTTTGAAGATAATCCGGAATCCAATGCTTCTTTAGCATGATGTAAATTAGCCCTGCACCCATAGCTCCCAGTGCTGTTCCGTAAAATATGGTCTGCAAAATGATAAGGCCAGCACTACCAGTAATATTTGAAAACCCACCAGACATAATAATTTCAAATACAAGAACAGCCATCATTGCGCCGATGGGGTCGTTTACGATACCTTCCCATTTTAGTACAGAACCTGCGGTTTCAGTTGGGCGAACTTGACGAAGAAGTGGGATGATTACGGTAGGCCCAGTTACAATAAGTACGGCTCCAAAAAGCACAGAAAGTTCTAATCCAATATCTAAGAAGAAGAATGCAGCAATAGTACTTAATACCCATGTAACAACAATCCCAATAGTTATAAGCTTTACTACAACACCACCAATTTTTCTAAACTCCGACATTCGAAGGCTTAACCCTCCTTCAAAGAGAATGATTGCTACTGAAATAGAGACAAATGGACTTAACAAATCGCCCATTAATTTATCAGGATCGATAAGCCCAGTTACTGGGCCAGAAACTATTCCAACACCCAGTAGCACTAATATTGCGGGAAACTTAGTGCGCCAAGCTATCCACTGGGCGGATATGCCTAATGCTAAAACACTTGTTAAGCCAATTAAGATGTAGTCGGACATAAATTATTGTAGAAATCAAATATGGTTTTACTTAAAAACTAACTTACCGATTTTTTTTTAAACATTGAGTGAACTATTTTGCGTTGAGTTAGATTTTTATTGATTTATCCGTGAAAAAATATCTGGTAATTATATGTCCGAAAAACTTTCAAAAAAGCTCACCTTATTTGATGTGTATTCCGTAAGTACTGGGGCTATGTTTAGCTCTGGTTTTTTCCTTTTGCCAGGCTTAGCTGCAATGGAAACAGGTAACTCTGTATTCTTGGCATATTTGGCAGCAGGTATTTTAATTATTCCTTCAATGCTAAGTGTGGCTGAACTTTCAACCGCAATGCCCAAAGCTGGAGGGGCATATTATTTTTTGGATCGTAGCTTAGGACCGCTAATTGGTACAATTGGTGGGCTAGGATCGTGGGTGGCACTTATTTTGAAAAGCGCATTTGCTTTAATAGGAATGGGAGCCTATTTAACCATTTTTGTTGACGTTCCAATGTTACCGTTAGCGTTAGTTCTAACAGTCGTTTTTGGACTTTTAAATATTTTTGGTGCTAAAGAAACTGCAATACTTCAACGAGTTTTAGTAGCTGCTTTAGTAGTAATAATGGCATTTTTCTTAATTCAAGGGCTAAACTATATCTATATAGCGGATAATATTTTGCCTCCACTTCAAGAGGAGAACTTTTTTACGAATGGAATTAATGGCTTTATTTCTACTATAGGTTTGGTTTTTGTTTCATATGCAGGGCTTACAAAAGTGGCAAGTATTGCCGAAGAAGTTCAAAACCCTGATAAAGTTATACCGCTAGGGATGTTACTATCTCTGCTTACAGCAAGTGTAGTTTATGTAGTTGGGGTTTTTATTCTGCTAAAAGTACTTCCAGCAGATACATTTTTTGCCAGCTTAACGCCGGTTGCTGACGGAGCAAATGAAATAATGAGCTTTTTGCCAGGCTCATCGGGTGTAGTATTGATTGTTATAGCTGCGATAGCAGCATTCGCATCTACTGGGAATGCCGGTATTATGTCAGCTTCGCGTTATCCATTGGCAATGAGCAGAGACCGCTTAATGGGGCCGATGTTTAATAAAATTGGAAAGTTTAAAACTCCATATGTTTCAATAATTGTCACAACCATTATTATGGCATTGGTGTTGATTTTATTTAATGTCGCAACATTAGCAAAACTTGCAAGTGCATTTCAATTGTTACTGTTCTTTTTGCTGAACTTGTCAGTTATAGTGATGCGAGAGAGTAGGATTGAAGCTTATGAGCCTGGGTACAAATCGCATTTATATCCATGGATGCAAATTGTTGGAATGATAGTTTCGCTTTGGCTTATTGCCGAGATGGGTTTGCTTGCTGTTGGTTTAACAGGAACTTTGGTTATAGCATGTATTGCTTGGTATTTTTATTACGCACAGGATAAAGTTGAGAGACAGGGCGCGATATTTCATATTCACGCTCGTTTGGGTCAGTTAAGGCATGAAGCTTTAGAGCATGAACTTATGACCATCATTAACGAAAAAAATGAAAAAACTTCATTTACTTATGAAGAGGTTATAGCGAAATCGATTATTGAGAAGGCAAATTCAGATAATGAAAGTTTTAAGAAAGTTATTAGTAATGCGACTAGAACATTAGCGAATAGATTAAATGTTGATGAAAGTGAAATTAGAAGAGGCTTGTCTGATTTAGAGAATGATTTCACCAAACTTAAAGATGGGGTTTTCTTTAACTTTGTACGGTTAGAGCATATTGACGTACCGGAAATGATTGCAATTCAATCGGTAGAGGGAATTACAATAAAGCAGGGTAATAATAAAGAGCTGGCATATGCTTTATTATTCTTGGTTACCCCAACGAACAGGCCACTTTTACATATGCGTATAATTGGACATTTGGCTGAACTAATTCAATCTGAAGATTTTGTGCAACGATGGAAAGACGCTCCTGATTTGCAATCTTTAAAAGAAGTATTACTAAGTGATGAACGTTTTATGCACATAAAACTAAAAGAAAATTCAGCTTCGAAAGAGTGGATTGGTAAGAAAATATTAGAAATGAATTTGCCAGGAGAGTGTTTAATTGCAATTATTGAAAGACACGGCGAAATTATTATTCCTAAGGGTGATACAGTACTGAATAAAGAAGATCAGTTATCTATTTTAGGATACCCAGATGATATTTACGAACTAAAGATTTGGCTGAAAGATAACTAAGTCTAAAAGCGGGTTTCATTTCGACACTTTTGAGTCCTAGCTTAGAGAAAGTGCTTTTTATTACTTAGAAACTCTATTCGATACTTGCTTTGTAACGTAAAAAAACCAAGTATCGAATAGATAAATATTCGCAGCTACAATAATTAAATTAGATCACTCAGCGTAGTTTATCGAGTATTTCTGTTAACGAAAGTTGAGCTTCTTCACTTTCATTCATGTTTCTAAGAGTGAACTTATTGTTCTCAAGTTCGTTATCTCCCACAATAATAGTGTATCTAGCATTTTCTCTATTTGCGTCTTTCATTTGAGCTTTCATAGAACGACCTAAGTAGTCCATGGTAGCAGAAATGCCTGAATCTCTAAAGGTAGAAAGGTTTGTTATTCCCCAGTGTTTTGCGGCGTCACCAAGAGTTACAATATAAACATCCACTGTTTTAGCAGGTGCTAGTGATATGTCTAACTCTTCGCAAGCAATCAATAGGCGCTCCATGCCAGCAGCAAAGCCAACGGCTGGGGTTGGTAAACCTCCGATTTCTTCAACTAACAAGTCATAACGTCCACCACCAGCTAGTGCGTCTTGAGAGCCAAGGTCTGGGCTTGTTAACTCAAATGCTGTGCGTGTGTAGTAATCCATTCCCCTAACCAAAAGAGGGTCGATGGTGTATTCAATATCTAAAGCAGAAAGTAACTCACAAACTTTCTTGAAGTGAGCAGCAGAATCGTCATTTAAATAGTCGCCAATAATTGGAGCGTTTTTGATAATGGGTTTATCCTCGGGCTCTTTTGAATCAAGAATACGCATTGGGTTTTTCTCCAATCTAGTTTTAGAAAGCTCGCTAAGCTTGTCGAAATTTGGAAGCAAATACTCTTTCAAAACTTCTTTATAACGCTCGCGGCTTTCAGGATCGCCTACAGAGTTGAGTTTTAAATTGAAGTTCTTAACGCCAATTCGTTTGTAGATTTGCATCATAAATGCAATGCATTCTACATCTGCAATTGGATTGTCGCTCCCAATAATTTCAACTCCAAATTGATGAAACTGTCGTTGACGACCTTTTTGAGGTCGCTCTGCGCGGAACATCGGGCCGATATAGTAAAGTTTTTGGGCTCCACCGCGCTGTTGCATGTGATGTTCTACAAAAGCACGCACTACAGGCGCTGTTAATTCAGGACGTAGCACATAGTTACTGTCGCCCTTGGTAAATGCGAAAATCTCTTTGGTAACAATATCGGTAAGTTGGCCAATACCTCGCTTAATTAGTTCCGTTTGTTCCATAATTGGAGTACGGATTTCTTCAAAATTAAACTTAGCTGCTTCTTCGTGGATGATAGCTTCAAGAGCGCGCCATTTTTCAACTTCTCCAGGGAGAATATCAACCATTCCAAGATGTGTAGTGTACTTTGCCTTAGCCATATATTACTTCAAATCGATAAAAAATTAGATTGATTAAGATACGAGTAGCCAAGGAGAGTTTCTCCCTAGCCCACGAAAAATAAAAATTAGTTTTTAAGAAATAGATTGGCTGTTAAAAGTGCTGAAACTGCATTCATCATTGAAACAGGATCGCCTTGATTGAATACCTTTTTAGTCATGCTTCTAAGCTCGTCGTCTTCAATTAAATGAATATGCTTATCGAACAGCTTCTTATAAAAGGCGGTGAGTTCAGGTTTCTCGTTGAACCAGACATTAAATGGATTCATGTTATCATATTGTTTACCAAACTTAGAGTAAACTTTATTCAGTACTCTTTTCTTAAAAAAAGCAACCTCGGTTCGAAGGAATGAAGAAGGCTTTACCCCTGTTTTCTGCCAAGGGAAATTCGCAATTTTAGGGTGTTTACTGTTAAACCAATCTAAATATATGCGTTGCCCTTTTTTGAACTCTTTAGGGATATTAAGACAAAATTGAAGGAGCTCTCTGTCGTAAAATGGGGATGCAGAGTCTATAAGATGTGTCGTCATTCTATCGCCATTAAGAGTCCCATTAAATTGACGTTGCTCATATGAAAACATCTCAGGTCCTTGCTCATAATCATAACGTTTTATTAAGTCATCGATGAACGAGATGGATTTAATAATCTCCGAGTTGTTTACAAAACCATAATTTCCAATGGTTGAAAGTGAAATTGGAAGTTTATTTGAATATGAGCCAAACACAACATCTCCGATTTGGCCAGAATGAGCTAACCCAAAGCTTGTGAGGTCAAACTTTTCTAAAGACGACATCGCGTGCGAAGCCCCTATCAAAGTCGCCACCCCATCATTTGCAGATATATTTTGATACATATCATTTAGCAAATAATCGCCATTAAGAGGAACGTGTGAATGTTTGAAGCCTAAATCCCTAGCAATTTTATCAGCAATAACATGATCTGTAGATTTTGGATCAGAAAATGTAAGTCCCAATCCAGTTTTATAACCAAACTCATCAGCAAGCATTAGGTTTACACGAGAATCTAGCCCACCGCTTATGAAGGCAAAATGTGGATAGTTATACTCTACGTCTTTCTCCCACTCTTGGGTTACAGCTTTGCAAATTAAGGTGTCAACGCGTTCAACTATATCATTTTTTTTAGTTGAGTCGATATTGAGAGAATAAGTGAAATATTTTTTCTGGATAAGTTTGTTGGAGGAGATGTCCAATTCTAAAAAGCTAGCATATGGCAGTTTTCTAGCTTCATTGATAGGTGTGTTATCATCAAGTAAATACCCAAATGTGAGTAATGACTTATAAGCGTCATGATCTAATGTAGGTGATAGATTTAACTCGACAAGTAGCGATGAAATAAGTTTTGCTTCTGAAGAAAAGCAGAAAAAGCCATTATCTCCTTGATGGTAGTACAATGCTTTAGAAGAAACATTATCTGTGAATACAAAAAGTTTCTGCAAAACCTTGTCAAGAATAAACCCAGAAAACTGTCCCTTTAATTCATTCAAAAAGCTTATGCCGTTTCTCTTATAAGCCTTTATAATGTACTCTTCTGTTGACAATCCGTTCTTATTATTATAAAGAACACCTTCAATCCCAATGGCATAATCGTCTAGGTCGGACAGTACTCGGTCGTTAGTGAATTTATTTAAAACAGACCTTCCAAATATGAAGTTGTCCGTTTCAAATTCTTCGTTAATGATATTTGCACTAGTGTAACTATGAAAATGTTGGAATTGGTTTTTACTAATCGGCTTGTTTGCCGAAACAATTCCATAAATACCAGCCATAAATTATACGTCAGAATTTTTTGAGATTTGTAGAACCCAAAATAAGACATATAACTGTACAAAAAAGCCCACCAAGCTAAAAAGAGAGATTGCAATTATGGCATCAAAAAATAAACTTCCTATTAACAAAGCCGCTGCACGTAATACTAGATAACAAATATCGATTATAAAGGCTTTTCGTTGTCTGTTTAATAACATGGGAATAAATGTTATTGGGGTGAGAACAAATACCAAATATAAATAAGGGGCTAAGATTTGAGAATATACACCTGCTTCAATCCACTCCTTACCAAAAACGAAACCAAATATTTGAGGGGAAAATACGAGTAGAATTAAGAAAGGAAGAATACCTACAAGTGCAATCTGCTTTATAGCCTTTAATGTGGTGGGATAAATATTTTTTCCCTGATTGTACTGTTCAGAGATTGATTGACTAAACACTTGATGGACTGAGGCAGAAAGTAGACGTATAGGAGTAAAGCATATTCTTGTACTAAATGCATATGCACCTGTTACTGCGGGGGTAAAGAAGCTACTAAGCAACAACTGAGGGAGATTGCTTGAAGTAGTATTTGTGAAAGAGTGTGGAGCACTATACTTCGGAAAATCTGAATATAGAAGAGCTAATTTTTTAAATAATGACTTTTTATAACGTTGTGAGAATAAAGTCGTTTTTTTTAATGCAAAATATCCAAAAACAAGAGTTCCAAAAGTGGAACCAAAAATAAAACCAGAGGTTAGCCCAGAGCTAGAATAATTATAAAGGCTGAGTTGAGCACCAGGTACTGAGGCTGTCTTTATTACATTACTTCCAGAAATTGCTTTGAACCTTTTCTTTCGAATTAACTGATAATTAAATATCTGAGTTAGCGATAGCATGAATACTGTAAAAGGTACTAGATAGAGAAAAATACGAGGAAGTTGCCCTTCAAAATTTAGGGTGTTGGCTATCCAATCATCAAAAATAAGTATAATAAATAGAAATATTATACAGCATATAAAGCTCGTAATAATAGAAAGGAGAACAAGGTAGTTCGCTCGGGACTCACTTTTTGGGAGTAAAATAGCCAGCTCAAATTTGCCAGTGCTAAACGAAGATAGAATAAGGGATAAGGAAATAAAAACAGCTAAAGCCCCAAATTCATCAGGGGTAAAAAGTCTGGATAAAATGGGAGTAATTATAACGGGAATAGCGCTAGCAATTGTGCTACCTCCAACCAGAGTAATTACGTTTTTATAAAATTCAGAGAATTTTAAATTCATTTAAGAAGATACCTTATTTAGGAGGTGTAAATCAGTAGAGTTTCTAAGTTCATTTAACAATAAGCTGCTTTGCTCTTGCAGTGATTTCTAAAACCAGATTATTAATCTCATCAGAGACTTTAAAATAAAATATTAAACCTGTATAGCAGATTGATATAAAAGTTGAACGAATTATGATGTCCACGTATATGCTAGATAGGTAAGGAATGAAAGTGGATAGAAACAGTACCATTAAACTGATTACTAAAAGCCCGAAAATTTTAGAGGAAAGTGGTTGCATCGAAAATTTTCTCCAAACAAATATCCCTTTAATAAGGTTATAAATGGAAAGGGATAATAATGTAGCAAAGGCAGCTCCTGAAACACCAAAGAGTGGGATAAAGATATAGTTTAACCCTACAGATATAATTATTAAAAGAAAAATCGTGTATAAATCAAATCTATAGTATTTAGAGTTTAAAATAATAGTACCGTTAACGCCAGCTGCCATATCTATTAATTTAGAAACGCCAATTATTATCATAGTCCACTTCCCAGAAGAGTAAGTGTCGGGTAGAATTCTGAACAAATTGTCAAGATTTGCAACAATACCTATGAGAATTAAGAATCCAATAGTTAGTTGAGTAAGTGACGAGTTCTTATAAATTCTATTGATTTCAGTATAGTTTTCTTCTTTAAGGAACTTTGCGATTAAGGTTGGGGCAATTTTATTAATCGATTTTTGAGGAATTACAATAACACTTCCCACATAAAACGCCACAGTATAAATGGCAACACTAGTTAAATCTGTTAGAGAGCCCAACATTATGACATCGATATTACTTACTAAAATTACGGAAATACCACCTAATAGGGCATAAAGACCATAACTAGAGATGTCTTTAATTAGTTTTTTTGATATAAAACTAAAGGAAGGTTTTAAATGAAACTCATCTACAACTATTAAGTTGATAATCAGGATTAACGGAAGCAGCCCGTAGCTACACACAAAAATAATAATAAACGTTTTGAAGCTGATAGCTCCAAAAGAGTAAACTAGGAGTAATATGATTCCTGCTACTCGTATTAATATCTCATTTACTAGAGAACCAGGAATAGAACTACCTAGTGCTCTGGTGTAACTATCTAATACCGAATAGTAAAGAACAAAAAATACTAGAGGGATTACATACCAATAATAGTCGATAAAAAGCGAGGGGGATGAATCAAAGAACTGAATTATAGCGCTATCTAACAGTACATATAGAATAGTAAATAAGGCGAATCCGATTAAAGGGATTACCATAACAAAGAATAGTAAACCATTATGCCCTTTTTCTTTATCTTCAAAAAAAGGAAAGTATCTAATGGGTATGTTTTTGATTCCTAGGTGAGCAAACTGCGAGAATACAAACGAAATTGAAATCAAAAGCCTAGTAAGCCCGTATTGATCTGGTTGGAGAATTCTTGGATATAAATAAATAGTGGTTATAAAGCCCAACGCAATACCAATGTAGGTAATGATGCTGTTTATGATGCTTTGCGTTTTAATAATTCCCAAGAAAATCCCACTTATAGCAATTTAAATTCATTATTTTTCCAAAAAATCATAGCTAGCAAATTACTAAAAATTATATGCAAAAAGAGCAGGAAAATACGTATCAAATTTTTGGCAGAAATGTGAAGTTAATTTGTTTAGATGAAGATCTTAGTACATATATAAATGAAGAGCTTTCTCTCTACAAGTCAGAAAATAGCGATGATAGTGATTTAACTATATCGATATTAGAAGAACTACCTGAGGTTTCAGGTTCGAGAAATCCGAAAAGTCATTTCGAAGATAACCAGTCCATTTTAGTGAAAAATAAACAAGCGGATATACTTTTTCGGTTTAAGAACAATACTCTCGAAGAGATTCTATTTAGCTTGAACAAACCAGCGGGTTTTCTGAAAGGTCGTGTTCAGAAGTTCTTACATATGGGTAATAGGAATCGGATAGAAAGAGTTGGGCAAATATTACACGAACTGGTGCTCACTTCATTTGGGTTCTTTTTTTCTGACACTATTCCCGTGCATAGTTCGGGTTTAAGTATCAGAGATAAGGTGGTTTTGTTTGGAGGGACTGGAGGAGTAGGAAAAACATCGTTGGAGCTTGAGCTGTGCTTAAAGGAAGGCGCTGAATTTATTGCGGATGACATTGCAATGATTTCTAAAGAGGGTAAAGTTTATCCTAATTATAGTTACCCTAAAATTTATGGGTACAATGTAGAAGGTGATGAGGAACTCAAAAAGAGACTATTCCCAAAATTTAATTTTCTAGAGTCTTTTCATTGGTGGTTTCATTATAAAATGGGGCCGAACAAAGTTAGAAGAAGACTATCTCCTGATCGCCTTTTTAATCATATTTCCAAAGAACCAAAAAGATTAACTAATTATTATATACTAAGTGCCTACCATGGCCACGAGATTGAAACAGAAGTTTTAGATCCAGAAATTTCAGCCAACATTACTACAGATATTATTGAAACTGAGTTTTCTTTTCTTCTATCGCACCTTAGTTTTCATAGATTGAATGCAAAAGTAAATAACATGCCCCCGTTATTTTTAAAAGAAATAATATTAGAAAGGTGGAAGGCACAATTAGAAACAATCTTCAAAAACGTGGAATGTACATTAGTAAAAATTCCAATAGGGATGGAACACGCTAAGTTTAAAAAAGATATGGTAGACTTGATTTTAAAGGACTAAATCTAGGTAAGATGTGAGTTGATTTCTTTAAGCAGAGTACGCTTTCTCTTTTCTAACGAAAAATTCTGTTCTATTCGGTTACGGCATTTATTTCTTAAATCAGTATCTCCGCTATGTGCCTTTACTATTAAATCTGCAATGAGTTCAGGGTTCGGAGCCTCCGCAATATATCCACATTTTTCGATCCCATTAGGAATACCAAAAACGGGGCTACCAACAGGTATACATCTACACATCATAGCTTCACAAAGCACGTTAGGTAGTCCTTCCGCCTTAGATAATTGTAAATAAACTGAAGTTGAACAATAGATTTCGTTGAGTTTACTTCGTTCTAATGGAGGGATAAATTCAATGTTATTAGAAGGGGTAAACTCTGACTTTATTATTTCGATTAAGCTATCCGTAGGTCCAACTATAATAAAATGAAAATCAGGTAGTAATTTCGCAGATTCAATAAGAATATCAAGTCCTTTTCTCTTAGCAACTTGTAAGCTAGAGCATGCCGCGACGGTTGAAACAATTTTATTTCTTTTATCAGGGCCTATTTCCCAAACAGTTGACTCATAACCTGTGGGAACTACAACAAATGGAGTGCTAAAATTTTTAATATTATTCTTTAGTCCGTTAGGGTGTGCATCAGGCCAGTTTTGAGCGATTGCAGTGGTTTCGATTAAAGAAAGGTCAACCGGAAAGAGAAGTGTAGTTCTATTTATAGCATAGGTGCTGGTTTTACTTCTAAATGGATCCATGTAAATGCCGTAGTTTAGGTGAGGCATTTTAATAGAGTCGGTGCCTCCAAGGACGGTGAACAATGGTTTGTTTGTCAAGCTAGAGAAAAAAGCAGGCAAAAAAGCGTGGTAATCTGCAAACCAGCAATAAAAAGCACTGCTTTTTGGAAGGTGCTTTACTATCCAAAAAAGCTGGATGGAGAAAGTAAGTAGGAGCTGGAGAAGTGTAAAGATTTTGTATTTCGATTTTTTAGGTCTGAAATAAAAAATCTTAAGGTTAAAAGAGCCTTGAAGTATCTTAATATCTTCTTTCACAAACGAAGATTCTCCTAAATGGAAAAAAAGGATTGTGGGTTTAATAGAGCTCATTTCTTGATGATTTGTGGACTAAAGGGTTTCTAGTTAAAAAGCTTACTTTTGGGTAATACAAGTCTGGAGTTTTTTAAATCTGAATCCTCATGCAGTTCTATCTAAAAACTCTTTAACTATATTCGCAATCTGTGTTGCGGCAATTCCTGTTCCGTACAATGGTTTCCATGCAGAAGTTGGGAGGTGGTTTGCAGCATCAAGAATTCGTTGAGTATCCGCACCAACAAGTTGGTTCCATCCTTCAGCTAGTGTCTCTATCCATTCTGTTTCATCGCGAAGTGTGAGGCAGGGTTTCTGCATCCAATAAGCTTCTTTTTGTAATCCACCAGAATCAGTGAATACAAGTTTACAATGTTTGAGAAGAATCATCATCTCAAAATAAGAAACAGGCTCTAATAGAGTGACATTATCTGGGATGGAAAGTTCACTTAATCTTTGTTTGTTTCTAGGATGAACAGGCCAAAGAATTGGACTAGTAATATTGGAAAAAGCTTCCAGAATAGAATTTAAATGCTCTTTATTGTCAGTATTTGATGGGCGGTGAATAGTTGCTAAAATGAACTCCTCAGACATCAAGCTAGTAACATCTTCAAGCTGGAGTTTCTTTTCTGCAATTTTAGAGAAAGCTAGCACCGCATCATACATAACATCTCCTACGTTATGTACTCCTTTTGTAATTCCTTCTTTTTCCAGTTGCTCAACGCCAAACTCGGAGGAGCAAAACATGAGATCCGAAACATGATCGGTTAGGATACGATTTATTTCTTCTGGCATCTCACGGTTGAAACTTCGCAAACCAGCTTCAATGTGTAGTACTGGAATATGCAGTTTGGATGCTACAATTGCACCTGCTAGGGTGGAATTCGTGTCGCCATAAACCATTAACGCTGCGGGTTTCTCATCTGCACACAGAATATAATCTTCAATTTTTTGAAGCATTATTCCAGTTTGAGCGCCGTGATTTCTCGAACCAACTTCTAAATTAACACTCGGCGCAGGAATACCTAGCTCATCCCAAAATATAGAACTCATTTTGGGGTCGTAATGCTGGCCAGTGTGTATAATTTTTTCATTTATACCTGCTTTAGCTAGAGCTTTTGAAACTACGGCAGCTTTTACGAACTGAGGGCGTGCGCCTACTATGGTAAGGATGTAACTCATTTGGATAAAGTATTTAATTCGGTAGCAAGTTGCTTGGTTAACTGCTCTATAGAATAATGTTGGATGACTTAGGCTTCATCAGAATGCGAACACTCTTTTCATTATGCGGCTGTATCAATACTAATCTATTCAAGGTTAGAGCACTTTTCTTTGCATAACTGGTGTATAGGCGCGTAAAGTTTTATTGTTACTCAAAAAGCTGTAAAGTTATTTATATAATTTATAAACCTTGAATAAGCTGGGCTAGTTCTTTTGCTGTGCTTTTTCTGCTATACTTTTGTATCTGAGAAGTTTCGTTCTGGCTAGATTCACCGTTCAACCATTTTGAATAAATAAGTTCTAGGAACTGTGTAGGCCCGTTGCTGTCATTCCACTCAAAAATAGTAGCAAAGGGTAACTCTGAAAGAAGTTTAGCAATATCGCCTTGAGTATTGCCAAAGCACAGTATTGGATTTCCTGTGGCTAGATACTCCATCATTTTACCAGATATAATAACTTCAGAATGCTCAGTATTAGGTAATAAATTCACTAATAGGTGAGAACTTTTCATAGCCTCTAAAGCACTTGGGTGAGGTACTCTGCCTGTGAAAGTAAAGGTTATGGTTTTTAACTCCTCGGATGAGGTAAACTCAGTCTGTATTTCAATATCGACATCTCCAACAAAACGAACATGTATTGGAATTTCTGGAAAGCTGGCGCAAAAATTAGCAAGTGTTTTCTTTAGAGAAATATAGGGGTGGTGGACACTCAAAATACCAACATATGAAATCGTGAATGTTGAGTAATGCTTTTTATTGGCTAGCGCTATAGCCTCTTCATCAAATCCGTTATAGATAAATTTAAACTTATCCTGTTCAGTTGGGAGTTTAGACTGTAATAATTCACAAAGAGAAGGGCCCACAGTTAACACTAAATCGGCTTTTTCAAGAACGGATTGTTCTAGCTTTTGATCTTTTAGCTTAGACTTATTGGTTCGTGGAAGATCTTTATTGTAGTAAATCTCTGTCCAAGGATCACGTAGGTCTGCTAACCACTTTATGTTGAATTTAGATTTAATTTCTAAACCAATAAGATGTGTGGAGTGTGGTGGGCCTGTTGTAATGATAGCATCAAAATGTTCATCTTCTAAAAGTTGAAAAGCTTTTTTTATTGCGTAAGAATTCCAACCAACTCTAGCATCGGGGATAAAATAATTAGCTCTTATATAACGGGAAATTTTTCCGAAAAATCCAGAGTTACTATTGCCAACATTTCCTTGAGGAATACCTTTGTTTGAGTTTCCGGTTGTAAGAAGTGAGTAGAGTTTTAACAGCTCAAAAGTTTTGGTGTGATGTACCTTTATTTCCGCCACATTTTTACTAAGAGTACCGTCAATAGTTTTATAAGAGGCAGATTTAGGATCAACTGAAATAACCGTAGGAGTTATATTAAGCTCAGAGAGATATTTAGAAAAATACATCCACCTTTGTACTCCAGAGCCGCCACTTGGAGGCCAGTAATAAGAAATTATAAGTACTTTTTTTCTACTGGCCAATTTTTCGTGTTTTCAAATAAGAGAATCCTACAAACAAACCTAAAAGAATCTGAAATACGAGTGAAACCAATGATAAAGTCACGCCAAGAGTATAAGATTTCGGCTCGAATGAAAGTTTAATTTCATGCTCTCCGGCAGGTACTTGAATACCTCTTAATACATAATTAGTTTTGTAAATGGGAACTTCTTTTTCGTCGATTGTAGCAATCCAGCCTGCTGGGTAATACACTTCGCTGAGTACTAGAAAACCATCTTTGGCTCTATTCGTTTTAAGTGTGATATCTTGCCCTGAGTAAAAAGTAATATCTATAGAGGAAGAACTGTCAGCGTTCGCACTAAGTGTAGATCCTGCATTTTCGACTACGGCTATGTGCGAGTAATCTATATTTGGCTGGCTAACAAAATCATAAGCTTCTTGTGGCGACTGTGCATATGAAAGCGTATCAACAAAAAAGGCTTTCGGCAGGTTTTTCTTATTCTCGTAAACAGCAGCTGAGTTTCCTGTAAATACCATCGGTAAATCTGGAATGTTTAGTCCGGGCTGGTAGGTAATAAACTTGATGTTTAAGGCACCTAGTAAGTTGAGATTCAGACCAGCATCTCCTTTATAAAGTGGTCCGCCACCTTTTTGTATATCGCTCACAATACTTAGTTTTGCGCCAGTATATCCACCTATAGTTGGGTAGAAATAAGAAGGAACTGCATTTTGGAAAGGATCATCTAACAGTGGAAAGGTTCTGTTTGGATAAATTCCATTGGCTACATTTTGGTCGATAATATATTGATCAATATCTCTTTTCTGACTGTCTAAATAGCTTTCGGGATTAACTTCCGAGCTAACCATTGCTCTTTCCGGAATAAACCGCTTGTCTACGTTGATCAGGTCTACCCCAACAAGTAATACTAACACTAAAGAACCAGTACCGATAGAGATTTTCTTAGAATAGAAAAGGAAAATTACACCTCCACCGATAACCAGAAACAAACCAAATCTAAAAACATCTCCATTTGCAGCTTCTTCTCTAGCTGGAATGAGGTTAGCTTTGACATAATTTGCAGCTTGTTGCTGAACTTGGGGATTCTTTGGGTTGACCTGATTTTGTTGTGCAATTTGGTTTGCGATGTTATCAACCTCACCCGGTCGAGTATACTCCATCGTTTTTACTTGAGCTACTATAAAGAGAAAGAAGATGACCGTTAACCCCATTGGGAGCATAAGCTCTTTTATAGAAGTATTTTTTCTTTGAACAAAATCAAAAAACCATTGTAAGCCATACACCGAAACAATAGTGTAGCAGAAAACGGTTAATACTAACCAAGTTTCAGGTGCTCTGAATTTATTAAAGAGTGGAATATAATCGAATGCGATAGAGTTCAATAAAAGGAAATTTTCACCCCATGCGAAGAAAATAGCAAGTGTACCAACTCCAAAAAACACATACATAAGCTTGCTTCGTTGCTTAAATAAAGCAATAAGGAGAAATGGAAGAATTAAAGCTCCTAAATAATGAGGCCCGGCAGTTCCGGGTTTACTCCCAAAGTAAGTTGGTGAAGCCCCTCCAAATAAATCAGGGACGAATAGTGTGAAAGTTTCTTTAATGCCTTGTGACCACATAAATGCATAGCTAGTAGCTAGCCCAGTGGTGTTGTCTAAGGCCGAGCCGCCACGAATACTAAAAGGAGAGTATTCACTCAAGATTAACAGACTTTGTGCATTGCCTAAAACTCCCAAAATACCACCTATTACAAGTAGGGATGTAACAAAACCCCATTTCTTATAATCTTTTTCGATTTTTAGATATGTCCAGGAGTCAAAAGCCCATAATCCTGCTAACAGATACATGAAATAATATGTAATCTGAGGGTGTCCAGCTCTTACTTCCAGAGCCATAGCTACACAAAATAGAAGGAGTCCGGCTATTTTTTTTGGTGAGCGAGTTAGAACCCAGTAGCCTGCAAAAATCCAAGGTGCAAAAGCAAGAGCAACGAACTTGGAAGTGTGACCAGCAATTATAATTATGGGGAAGTAGCTAGTAAGCCCAAAAGTTAAGCTGCCAAAAACCGCTGTTAAAGGCCTAAATCCCATTAAAATGAGCAGGAAGTACATTCCTGAAAGCATAATCCAATACTGAAAAGCTGGGTAAATTGTTCTAAAGAGCTTAGCAAGTATATCGAGATGTGGTACAACTGTTGGTAGCGTGACTACATACGTAGGCATCCCTAAAAACATATTATTTAGCCAAAGAGCATCTTCGTTATAGGTCTCCCTATATTCAATCGCAGACTCTGCGCCAGCTCGCCATTGGGTTATATCATGGCGTTGAAGGTCTTTGCCACCTAAAGTTGTTCCAAAAAAGAGAATTAAAGGAATGACAAAAAGGATAGCCAACGCAACAATGTGTTGGCGTTTGATAGATAGGTTGTAAAAAAAATCTTGAGGAGTGCTAGCTGAGGACTCGGCCATAATTATTCAATTACTTTAGGTACGCGGAAGTAATCAGAATCTGCATCCGGCGCATTTTTAAGAGCATCGTCGTGAGGGAGTGGCGGTAAAGCTACATCCTTTCTAAAACGACTATCAAGCTCGATTACATGCTCAAGTGGTTCAACGTTTGTAGTGTCTAATTCGCTAAGCATCTCCATATATTGGAGGATTTTACTCATATCGCCAGCAAAGGAAACAACTTCCTCTTCTGTAAGTTGGAGTTTAGCCAAATTGGCAATGTACTTAACATCTTTTTCTGAAACGGACATACTAAATAATCGGGTTAATTCTGTAGAACTAAGTTAAGAAAGATTGATACAAAGGTTAATCCCATTTCATTATAAAAACAAAAAGGAGTTTAATACTTTAAAGTAGGCCTTTAAGCTGGGAAATTATATAAATTTTGTTCATTTTATTTGTCCAAAATACAGAATATGATCAAGAAGAAAATAACTATTAAAAACTCATCGGGCTTACATGCTCGTCCATCTGCTGCGTTAGTTAAAAATGCGAGTAAATTTAAGTCTAGTTTTTATATCCATTTGTATGGATATCGCGTAAATGGAAAAAGCATTCTCGGTGTAATGACCTTGGCTGCAGAATGTGGTGCCGAATTAGAGTTTGAATTTGACGGTCCTGATGAAATAGAGGCAATGGAAGCTATCACCGCGCTAGTGGATGATAAGTTCGGAATGCATGATGAGTAGCGAAAGCCAGAGCTTAGGTAATGTAATTACTGGGATTTCAGCAAGTGAAGGCATTGCCATAGGTAAAGTGCATGTTTTAAATGAGAAAAAAAGAAAGGTGGAACCAAAGTCCATTTTAGCATCACAAGTGGATCACCATAAAGAGAGTTTTAAGAAGGCGAGACTGCTACTCACCCAAGAACTAGATGAGATGCTCGCGCGTTTAGACCGAACATCTACAGAAATTATTGAGAGTCAGAAGCATATTGCTTTAGATCCAGAAATTGAACGGAGAGTTTTTGAAGTAATAGAAGTTGATTTACTTAGTGCTGATTATGCTGTTTATTCAACGTACTGTCTGTTTATAGAAAAATTAAAAGAGAGTGGGTCGGAACTTTTTCAGCAGCGTATTATAGACTTGGAAGACTTGCGCAATCGTTTAGTTGACCTTGTTTGTGATGATTCAAAAAGTGTTGAGGTTAAGAAAGGCTCCATTGTTATAGCTAAAGAGTTAAGTCCAACGGAACTAGTTGCAATGCACGAAAGTGGAATCGATGGTTTAGTGATGGAAAAGGGCGGGATAACTTCTCATGCTGCATTGATTGCGCAATCTTTAGGTATTCCTTGCATTGTAAATGCAAAAAGCGCGATATCTCGTGCTAAAGAGGGAAAGGTTATTCTAGATGGGCGCGAAGGTTTGTTGATTTTAAAACCAACCCAAGAAGAGTTTGCGTATTATAAGGCTAAGCTCTCTAAGCTGAAGCGAAAAAGGAAACAGCTCCTTAAGAATGCTACAGAACCTTCAGCAACAAAATCTGGAACACCATTTTCGTTATCGGCAAATGTAGAGTTTCTTTCAGAGTCTGAGCAAGCAAAATTGTACCATGCTAATGGCGTTGGGCTTTTAAGAACAGAAGGGCTGTTGTTTAGTGGGAAAATTTCTGAAAGTGAACAAGAGCGTTTTTACGAGCAATTATTAAATGATATCCCTGGTGCATTAGTAGTAAGACTTTTTGATGTTGGTGGTGATAAAGTTGGAATAAGGCACGTTGAAGAAGCGAATCCTTTTTTAGGATGGCGTGGTATTAGAATGCTACTCGATGAATCAGAGATGTTTACAACACAGCTTAAAGCCTTACTGAAAGTAGCCGGGAAATATCCAAAAAGAGTAAAAATATTGGTCCCTATGATCTCTGTAGAAGAAGAGATTATTGAGGTAAAACGAACCATAGAAGAAGTTCAAGGAAACTTAGAAAAGGCTGGCTTCGAGATTGATACTAATATCCCGCTTGGTATAATGATAGAAGTTCCAAGTGCTGCTCTCATCGCAGATAAGCTGGCCAAGCACGTCGATTTTTTTAGTATCGGAACTAATGACTTAACCCAATACACCTTAGCGGTAGATCGAGGAAATGAACGTATATGTTCATTATACCAACAGCAGCACCCTGCAATATGGCGATTGATTAAAATTACAATGGACGCTGCTCGAGCAAATAATATTGATATCTCAGTGTGTGGAGAGCTGGCAGGAAGTGCATTAGGAGCAAGTGGACTTATAGGATTAGGTATTACAGACCTTAGTATGGTGCCCGCATCAATTCCAAAAGTAAAGGAAGAGCTAATTTCACATACTGATGATGAGTTTCAGTCTTTATCTGAACAGATTTTAGATTGCTCGTCAGCTACTCAAGTTTTGGATATTTTTGAGAAATGGAGAATCCATTAATCCATCAAAAATTATAATTTAGAGAAATTAATTTAGGTTAATAGTGCCCTAGCGATAGTTCTTTTTGTTTAGAAGCGGTTTCATAATTATCAATTAAGGAAATATTAATTTTATATTAAATAAATAAGGTTAATTAATAACAATGATAATATAATTACTGTTTATTGTGTATTTGATTTAAAAATAAACCGTATATTAAACGGTGAACTTAAATCAATAAGTAGTTATGATTAAAAAAGAATTTACTCCGAAACGAACTGTCTGTAAAGTTACTCTAACAATTCCTAAAGATTGGGCAACTAAAGAAGTTGCAGTAGCAGGAGACTTTAATGACTGGGACACCGAGGCAAATAAACTTCAAGAAAAAAATGGAAGTTGGCAAATACAGCTCCGCCTTAAGCCAAACGCATCATACGCTTTTAAGTATTTTATAGACGGTGAGCGCTGGGAAAATGATGACGCTGCAGACGAATATGTAGCTAATAAATTTGGTACAGAAGACTCTTTAATTTACATTGAGAGCTAAACCAAATTCATTGTTCAATCAGCAACTTTACGAGCAAAAGTTAACAACCTCTTGGATAGGTCATAGCTTTGTATTTTTTGAGGAAATCGATTCTACGAATTCCTACGCTAAAATTGCGGACGCGTCTATTGTTTCTGAAGGTACGCTGGTGCTTGCAGAAGCCCAAACTGCAGGCCGAGGACAACATCGGCGGGTATGGGATGCAAAAGCAGGTGATAATCTAACCTTCAGTATCGTATTTAAGCCCAAAAATCCAGATAGATTATCAATCCTAACCTTAGCCTGCGCCTCAGCAATTTATGATGTCGCTAAAAAAATGGCCCCTAAGAATCACGTTGTTTTAAAATGGCCAAATGATGTTCTTATTGACGGGAAAAAAACAGCAGGCATTCTAACAGATACCGTTTTTAATGGGAATATTTTAGAAAAGGTGATTGTGGGAATCGGGCTTAATGTAAACCAAATCAGTTTTGATAATGAACTCGCAGAAAAAGCTACTTCGTTAAGTACTTTGGTGGGTAAACCTTTGTGTAGAGAACTATTATTAGCAGAACTATTATCTCGGATAGAATATAATTACCAAAGATGGATGATGCGCGATATTGAGCTCATCAAAGAAATTAACAATAAAATTATAGGTTACGGGGATTGGGTGTCTTTAGAAGTGGATGGGCAAGAATTACCTAGCTTATATAAGTTTTTAGGAATGAATGAACTTGGTGCACTTCAGGTGTTGAATAAGGAGTTAGAAGTGAATACTTTTTCCTATGAACAAGTCCGAGTTAAGATTGGTTGAAAGTTCAACCAAAAATATTCAGAAACTAAAGTTAGCCCCTCAATCAAAAGTTATTGTAGGTGTAAGTGGTGGCGCAGATTCAATGGCGCTACTTTATGTTTTGCACAGCCTACAAATTGATGCTTTAGTGGTACATATCAATTATGGGAAAAGAGGGTTAGCATCGGACCAAGACCAAGAACTTGTTGAAGGTTTGGCATTTGAATGGGGTTTTGAGTGCATTTCGATCTCATTAGACCCGAACGATGCCCAAAACACAAACTTTCAAAGTTGGGCACGAGAGGAGAGGTATCGCATATTTAGAGAGCTTAAAGAAGTAAATAATGCAGAAGCTATTCTGGTTGCTCACCATAGAGATGATCAAGTAGAAACTATCCTTCAGAAATTATTTAGAGGAAGTGGAGTTATTGCTTGGCAGGGAATGAAAGTTTGGGATGGTGAAATTCTACGCCCATTTCTAGAGATAACGAAAATCGATATACTAGATTTTTGTGCTCAGAATAGCATTCCGTATAGGGTGGATGAAAGTAACTTGACTTCCGACTATGCACGAAATTTTCTTCGGAATAGCTTTGAGCCCAAGCTAAATAAATTATTTCCTGGTTGGGAGCAGAATGTACTTTCGCTGGCGGATAAAGGAATGGTTGCAAAGCAAGCCATACAAAGTATTCTGAATGAAATTTCCGAAAAAGGATCTATTAAAATAGAACCTTTGCAAAGCTACCCCAAGGAATTGCGCATTACACTTCTTAAATCCTATATAGAAACTTATACAAGTATTACTTCGCTCACTAAAGGACAATTATTAGAACTCGAAAAACTTAGCAGATTAGAGGCTGGTAAGCAGATTAAATTAAATAGTAGCTATACTTTAGTTAAAGACAGAACTTTATTAATAATTAAGAATAATTCTAGCGAAAGCCTTGTATCTTATCAGCTTTCAAAAAAAGAATGTGTGGAGGGTGTGTCTATTAAGCCGTTTAAATTAACAATTGAGAACCAAGCGAATTCAGATTTCGCCCTTCGAATGGATAGCGCCCAAATAAGCTGGCCAATTACAGTTCGGACATGGCAAAATGGAGATCGATTTCAGCCATTGGGGATGATAGGTTCGCAAAAAGTATCAAAGCATTTAAGTAACCTTAAAGTATCTACATCTATCAAAAAAAAGGCATTGGTATTATGCGCCTCAGATGGTACTATTTACGCTACTTTTTTTTCTGAACATATTGAGAACCCTCGAATCGGTACAATATCAGATATTGTGAAGTGTACCGAACAAACAAAAGAATACCTCACCATAAATATTTAAGTGACAGATTATGAGTTTTTTCCTTCCTGAAAGTGTAGAGTGTAATGGAGAACGTTTCGTTGTATATATTAGCAAAAAACAAATCGAAGAAAGGTTAATACTTCTTGGGGAACAGCTGGATAAAGAGTTTGAAGGGAAAAAGCCGATTTTTATTGGAGTGCTGAATGGTGCTTTTATATTTCTTGCAGATTTGATGCGCTACGTGTCTATTCCCTGCGAAGTGGATTTTATGAAGTTAAGTAGTTATGGAGACGAAAAAGTTTCCTCAGGTCAAGTTACTCAGCTAAAAGAAATAGATGCGAAACTCAAAGATCGCCATGTAATCTTAGTTGAAGATATTATTGATACCGGCTTATCTATGAAGTATATGGTTGAAAGAATGAAAAATTTCGAACCTGCTTCAGTTTCTGTGGTAACCCTACTTCATAAAAAAGAAGCTACACTACATGATGTTCAAATTGATTATGTTGGGTTTGAAATACCCACCAAATTTGTATTGGGCTACGGGCTTGATTATGCACAAGAAGGGCGAAATTTAGCTCAAATTTATGTGCTAGATGATGGCACAGAAGTGTGAAATTTTAACGGTTAATACTATCTAAGTACTTGATAAAAAAGCTAATTTTGGTAGGTACATTACTGATGCTATCACCATTGATAGTTTTAGATAGTTATGCTTTTCAACCAAAAATATTAGCTCAACTAGATTCTTTAACTGCTAGAATCTGGACTTTAGATGATGGTTTGCCTGTTAATACCGTAAACCAAATTGCTCAAGATGATGACGGATTTATTTGGCTAACAACCTATGATGGGCTGGTGCGTTTTGATGGACTCGAGTTTAAAGTATATAACTTTTCCAATACTCCTGAAATGCTCAATAATAGAACCACTCAGATACATATTCAGAGAGATGTAGGGCTTTGGGTGGCGCTCGAATACGGAGGGGTATTGCTCAAGAAAGGAGACAATTTTGAATATTTTGGGTTAGACCAAGGGTTCACAAATTCTGATATCACTAAGATTTTTGAGGATAAGTTTGGTAGAGTCTTTTTTGTAACGCTTGAAGGGCTGTATGTTTACGATGAAAGTAAATTCAGGAAGTTTTACAAAGGTGAATCCATTCTGAAGAATCAGATTTCCAGCACTTATGTAGACATCAAAGACGGTTCTGTTTGGTTATCAACTCATGATGGACTAGCTCATATAGTAGATGATGATATAACATTTCACAATATTAGTAACACAGCCACCAACAATTTAGTACGGGGTGTTGTTAGAGATGAAGATGGTATTCTAATTGCAGGGAGTAATGATGGTGTTTATGAATTAAAAGGTCAAAATTTAGTGCCTTCCACTAAATATAAATTCTTTGATGGGCACGGAATTAAACATTTCTATTTTGATAAATACTCAAAATTGATAAATACATCTGAAGGCTTATTCCTTGAAGAAAATGGAGCATATAAAAATTTAAATGGAGGTTATCCTGATAAAGATATATTCATTTATATGTTTTATAGAGATACCCAAGGCACATTATGGATGCCAAATAACAGAGGAGTTCTATTCACTCTGAAAGAAAATGTTTTTAGAAAATTTGACGAAGTAAGTCAGATTGATGGATTCACTTTTAGCGGTGTTTTTGAGGATAATGAGCAGAGTATTTGGGTGGGGACTTTACAGGAAGGTATAATTAGGTTAAGAAGCTCCAAAATTAGGACGTTAGGTGTTGCCGAAGGGCTTAGCGGTGGGAATATACTTGGTTTGCTAGAAGATACTAAAGGTAGATTCTGGATTGGTACAAGAGGGGATGGGCTCAATGTAGTTGATGGGGAAAAGATAATTAACTACAAAGAGGGAAAAGAGATAGAAACCAATATAGTTCAGACTATAGCAGAAGATAGTGCTGGAAATATCTGGATTGGTCATTATCAGAAAGGATTAGATCGGTTTACAGATGGAGAAATAACCCATTTTGATTTCTCAGAAGCATATGAGAAAAATGACATTCACGCCTTGTTTGTCAGTAAAGATGGAGCTCTTTGGGCAGGTACTTACTCAGGTCTCGTTAATTTTAATTCAAATCTTACCGAGCAAAAGTGGTTTGGTAGAAAAGATGGTTTGAGCGGTGAAAAGATTAGATATATAACTGAAGATAAAAACGGTGGTATATGGGTAGGAAGTTTAGAAGGTGGTGTAAGCAGGCTCAAAGACGGAACATTTACTAACTACACCATGAATGCAGGCTTATCCTCAAATAATGTCCGTTCTATATATATAGATAATGACGACGTAATCTGGGTAGGTACTGAAAACAATGGTTTAAATCGTATAGAAAAAGGAGCTATTTCGTATGTCTCTACAGAACATGGCTTGCCCGATTATAACATTCACTGGATCTCAGAGGATAAAAATGGGTTTCTTTGGATTTCTACAAACAGAGGTGTAAGCAAAATCAATAAAGGGGAACTGAATCTATATTTAAATGGAAAACTGGACGAATTTCAGTTAACCCAGTTTGGTCGGGCAGATGGAATGAGAAGCCCTGAAGGTAACGGATCATTTCAAGAAGCTGGTATCAAAACAAAATATGCGACTTTCTGGATATCAACACAAGATGGTGTGTCTATTATAAACAACAATACTTCAAAAGGAGAGATATCTTTCCCTCCGGTAATTATTGAAGGTATTACTGCTCGCGATTCGTCTTATACTCCTAATGAAGACATCGTTGTGATAGACGAGGGTTCAGATGATTTTCAAATAAAATTTCATGCTATAACTTTTATAAATCCTGAAAAAACAAAGTTCCGATACAAACTCGATGGGTATCAAGATAA
The DNA here is from genome assembly GCA_048267405.1 of Balneola sp. GTDB lineage: Bacteria > Bacteroidota > Rhodothermia > Balneolales > Balneolaceae > Balneola. Next base: position 80,563 of record JBLWXP010000001.1, read on the forward strand.
CTGGGTTGTTACAAATGAAAGAGCAGCAAGCTTTACTCAAATACCTCCAGATACGTATAGGTTTTTAGTACAGGCCACCAATAATGATGGAGTTTGGAGCACAGATACGACATCTGTTAGTATTATTATCCAGCCTAGGTTCTTCCAAAATATTTTCTTCTATATTGCAGTAGCTATTCTTCTAGCCATGATATACTACATCACGCTACGGTTTAGGTATAGAATGTTAATTTCGCGGCAGCAAAAAATGCAAGTAATTATAGATACCCAGACTCAACAAATCAGGGAAGAAAAAAACGCACTTATAGAACAGCATAAAATTATAGAAAAACAAGCAAAGCACCTTGAAGAAGTCAATAAAACAAAAGACAAATTCTTCTCCATTATTGCTCACGATTTGAGAAACCCCTTTCAAGCAATGTTAGGATTTTCGGATTTGCTATACTCTAGAATAGAGAATATTGACAAAGAGGAGCTAAAAGAGGGCATTGCAATCATCAGAGATTCTTCGAAAACACTTCATAGTTTAACCGAAAATTTGTTGCATTGGGCTACATTACAAACAGGACAAGTGACCCCAAAGCCAGCTGTTTTTCTTCTGCAAGAAATAATTTCAAAAAATGCAGAGCTTTATTTTCAACTTTCGCGGCAAAAAGACATAAGTCTTGTTGTGGTTGCGGACGACACTATAAAAGTTGATGCCGATAAAGATATGATAGATACTGTAATACGTAATTTAATTTCTAATGCCATTAAATTTACAAAGTCAGGTGGGAAAGTATCTATAACAACCTTTAAAGAGGGCAATAATTGCAAAATTGAAATTGCTGATAATGGTATTGGTATGAGTAAGGATATCATTTCTGGGATTATGAACTTAGAATCTAAAGCAAAGCGTATCGGTACAAATAACGAGACAGGTACAGGCTTAGGTTTGGTTCTTTGTAACGAAATGGTTTCTATGAATGAAGGAAGTTTAAGCATAGACTCCAAAGAAGGAAAGGGAACTACATTTACGGTAATCTTACCGCTCACCTCATAGAATTAAAATATTTATTTTTTAAGCGTTGATTAGACTTGCTAACTACCGTATATTTGCATCCCTTGATTACGGAGAGGTGGCTGAGTGGCTGAAAGCGCTCCCCTGCTAAGGGAGTTTATGTGGAAACACGTAACGAGGGTTCGAATCCCTCCCTCTCCGCCAAGCCAATGTAAAGTAAGCCTTGTACACTATGTGCAAGGCTTTTTTTAATTCCCCACTATGTTTAGCCTCATTCCAGTTTTCCTTATCCCTGTCTTTATTTTTCTATCCCGTATTATGGATGTTAGCCTTGGTACACTTAGAATTGTAATGGTTTCGCGTGGATTTAAGTTTAAAGCCGCTCTTCTTGGTTTTTTTGAAGTGCTAATTTGGGCCTTTGTAGTTACCGAGTTACTTAAAAATTTAGATAATTGGTTAAATTTTGTGGCTTATGCTGGTGGCTTTGCAACCGGTACATATGTTGGTATGTATATTGAAAGTAAGCTGAAAGTTGGGACCATCATTGTTCGAATTATTACTCAGAATAAAAAAGAAGAACTTAGTGAGTCTCTAAAAGAAGCTGGTTTCACTATTACCTGCGTAGAAGGGCACGGCGGTTTTGGTCCCGTAAGTATTATTTTTACAGTGCTAAAAAGAAAGCGTTGGAATGAAGTTATTTCTGTAATTGAAGCTCATGATCCTCAAGCATTTTACTCCTATGAAGATGTGAAATTTGCAACATCAGAAGGAGCATTGTCAAGTTTGGATGATAAAAGGTCGCCAACAAACCGATTATTAGGATTGAGAAAAGGCATCTAGCCTACCTCTTAATTAATTTACCTATTCTGGGCGATTCAATATTTGGTAGAAGTTTGATAGCATAAATCTAAACCGCTTAACTGTTAAGATTTATGAAATTTCACATCAGCACATTTCTCCTAATACTTTTATTTACATCATCAGCCAGTGCACAGTGGCAAAAAATTGAACAAGATGCTTACAACACGAATATAATAAATGAATACTCAAAATTCGCGCAAAAAGGGGACACTCTATTTTCGTTGAGCTCCGGGAATTTATACTATACCGTAAATAATGGTGCAACAGTAAATGTATATGAAGAAAAATTAGCGTTAGTTCGTTTAGCAGTAGTTGGCAATCAAGTTTATGTTGCAGCAGGCCAAGAACTATATAGGGTTGAAAATGGAACATTAACTCTAGTAACCACCCTTACTTCGAAAATAGACAATATAATAGACTTTAATGGTTCAGTAGTATTAACCACATATAGTGGCATACATTTTGAGACGGAAAATGGCTATGAATTAAATAGCACCTACAAGGCTACTACTTTTTATGGCCATGGGCTTGTTGGAAATAAACTCATGTTTTTAGTTTATTCTGGTGGTCAGTATAAGTACTTCAATGCAACCGGTGGTACCAATTTATCAGATATGGTACCATTTCCTTCTTCAGTTGGTACAATTACTCGATTTAAAATATTTGACGGCAGAGTATATGTCAGTAATTCGTCGGGTAATGTCTACTCTAGTGCTGATGGTTTGAATTGGACATCAGAAACAACAGGAAACATAAACTCATATTCAAGTATTTTTATAGATATTGGAGAAGCATTAATTTATGGAGTTCCCGCTAATGGCGATTATGTGTATAAATTGAAAGGAGATTCTTTGTTCAATGAATTCACTGCGGATGAGGAGATAGGGACATTTAGTAACTTCTTATATAAAATAGATGACGAAATCTTCTTGCTTAATGATGCCAAAAACCTAGTGAGTTATAACACGATCACTAATGAATGGGCTTTTATAAAAGCCGCACCTTATGATGGCGAATATTTTTATGTGGGAGATAGTATGATTTTGTCAAGTATGGGAGGAATTGATCTTTATAAGAGAGCAACTGAAGATACTTACTGGTCTAGAACGTTTAAATTTCATATCAGTGGTACTGCTTATACTATCAGAAATTTTGCAGAACTACCAAGTGGACGTTTATTAGCACACGTTACAGGAGTAAATCATTTATACTACTCTGATGATAAAGGTAAAACTTGGGAACATGGCCCTACAAAAGACAGTTTCCAAGGGTCAAAGTTTATTGCAAGAGGTGATACCATTTTTGCTGGGAATAATAGTTATTTATACATGAGCACCGATAATGCAGAAACCTGGACAGAAAATCTAAAAGATCTAAATAAACTTGGTGCGTCTAATATTAAGTTTGTGGGAAATAATTCAATTCTAGTAGGCGCTACGGTGTATTCCCTTGCAGATTTCAGTATCGAGACAGCTTTGAAAACGAGCGAAGGCTCCATTCAAGATTACGATATTCTAAATAACTATGAGTACAAAGGAACGAATAGCGGGCTCTATGGCAGAGAGATCGGAAGCTCTAATTGGACTTTACTAACTACGCGCTTAGTTACTGAGCAAACCCCAATAAGTGTTATAGGCGTAATTGCTTATCAAGAAGTAATTATTGCCGTTACTACGGTAGGTATTTACTACTCTAGTGATGATGGCGGGACTTTTACCCGAGTTGGCAGTGAAATCAGATCTACAAGGTCATTCTTCGTGAAGGGCAATATGCTATATATAAATGCTTATAGCGATATCAATCAAGCTTTTGATTTCTATAAAGTAGATATGGAGAGAATGGAGCCACTTCCACGCCTAGAAACTTTAGCTGAAAACGAACAAATGCGTGTTGATACACTTCTGGATTTGAAGGTTAAAGCATTCATCCAGCCTCGAAATTTCAATTTGTCTGTACACTTTGAATACGGCAAAGTCACTTCTGGTGAATTCGTGTTTACCCATTCAACCACTCCAAAAGCCTATCCTGCCCAAGATGAGCCGTTTGAGGTGGAGGGAGTAATTCCAAGTTTAGAAGCTTCAACAAGCTATCGATACCGTGCAGTTTTGACTTTCAACGACACTTCTAAAGTAATTGGGAATGAATTTTTTGTAAGCACTAAATCTAAAAGGCTATGGATTCGCCTTGATCCAACCAACCTCGGTGGAGATTTTAAAGATGTCCTAGTAACTAAAAGAGGTTCAATTATAGCGTGGGGAGCGAGTGGAACTATTCGTTCAATTGATAACGGGAAAACTTGGAGGGAATTAGAAGAAGGAAAAGGAATTTATAGCATAATTCGAGCTGGAGGAAACCGCCTTATTGCTGGTACCTCTACAAGAGAATTTATGTACAGTTTTACAGAAGGAATGACTTGGGAAACTACAGAAAATCTAACCATTCCTGGGCTTTCTGATGGAAATGGTAGAATTTCAGACATAACCTATGATGGCACCAACTCAATCTTGTATGCACTTATTGGTGAGCATGAAGCTTTGATGAATAATGCGGTTTATCTGATCAAAAGCACTGATTCTGGAAATAATTGGACGACTTTACTTTCCTCGCTAGTACCTAATGGTGGTTTCATTCGAGATATTCACGTGGACTCTTCAGGAACACTTTATGTAACAAGTGATGCTCCTTCCGCAAATAAGAATATGATTATAAAGTCCACTGACTTTGGAGATACTTGGCAATCAGTTCTTACATCTGAGGGAAATAATTCTAATGAAGCTCAGGAAATGTTGCAGGTGGGAAGAGATACTCTTTTTGTGAATACAACGATGGGGACGTACTATTCTGGTGATGGAGGAACAACATTCAATTTTGCAAAAGATAGTGGAGGCAATATTATTACAAGCGCCGTTGTAGGTAATAGACACGCCTTTAGTGAAGAGCATGGGTTAATTAGTGTGGCTAATTTACCAGTTTCGTCACCATATGAAAATGGCACTGTTTCTATTAGTACAAAACATGAAGATGCTCTGGAGTTCGTGAGTTCAAGAGCCGTAAACTACTTTGGCGATCCAGATGAAGTAGACCTTCGTAATAACAACAAAATGATTGTTCGTAATACGTATGTATCCGATAATGACATGGTTCTATTAGCTACAAATAATGGGGTTTGGAGATACATTCCAAGTTCAGACTCGTTGCTAGTGAATCCAGATCCAAACAACGTTTCGATTTCAAATGAAGAAGAAATGGATGAGGCTCAAACTTTCACTCTATTTCAAAATTATCCAAATCCGTTTAATCCAACTACAAATATCTCGTTTCAGTTACCAAGCGCTACGGAAGTAACGGTAAAAGTGTATGATGTTACCGGAAGAGAAGTGGCTACGTTACTTGCCAATCAAAAGCTTGCCGGAGGAACTCATTCCTTAAACTATGATGCTTCAAATCTTTCGTCGGGGATATACTTGTATAAAATTTCTGCAGGAAAGTTCAGTCAAGTAAGAAAAATGACATTGATAAAGTAAGTCACGTTCAAGAATAAGTAATCAGGAAAATGTTTGTCTCATACCTGATTGCTTATTCTATTTCTAAAACTAATCAGAAATGGGTTTCATTCTAGAAAATGGAAACCCATTACAACCTGTTTTTGGGGTGGCTCGGTCTACTACCTTCACAGCCTCAGCAGATTCTATTGTTGGCTCTTTGTAGGCGCTGATGCAAAAGCCCCAAGTGAAAGGTTCCATTCCTTCGAACGGAATCCAATCAACTCGTGTAAACAAGTTGATGTCGTAGGCATTGGCAGTATCATTCTGTGCTATAAAATACTGCTCATCAATATTCCATTTCACAATGTGATATCGTGATGATGGTTTTTGGAAAAAGAGTTCGTGAGAGACTTCAAATTCTATGCTATAATCATCTTGAAAAGTACCAAACATAAAACTCGGGAGCTCTTTTTGAGTAGTTATGCAGCTGGAGAAAAGAATGGCAAGTAAGGGGTATACTAGAAAATATTTCATCATCAAGAGTAAGGAATTCTGATTACTTCTTTCGCAGGAAGCACTAAAAAGAGTAGCCTCTAGGTTTTATCCAAAAAATAGTTCGTGTAAATATCTTCCTGGGCTAAACGTAAAGCCACCCGCAATAATGATTGCCCCAAAGTAAAGTAGAATCATTTTTCGCTTATGCGATTTCACATTTCCTTTTTTGATTGCAAAATAAGCAGAGGGTACCGTATAAATTGCGAGAAAGCTAAAAAGGTGAATCCAGCCAAAGTGGTTAAAGAGGCTGCTTCCAACTTTGGCAGGCATAAAAAGCGTAATGGTTGCTGTGATAAGCATCAAAATCATATACACGCGCCCAGATTTTTTATGAAATGGAGTTCCTTTCTTTATCAATAATAAGATGGTGCCAATAATAAAGCAGGGTATAACTGTTGCAAGATGTAAATACATCAGTTCATCGTATCCCATGGAAAAAATCCTGTAGTTATTTTTTGAGATTATAGTATTACCAATCGATAGGACGGTAATCTTTGAGGAATTTTCCACTCCAATGTTTGCCCGTATTTATGCCATCAAATAAAGGATCTAGCACTCTTGCCGCACCATCTACAATATCTAGCGGAGGTTGGAAATCGTGAATTTCTTCTTTTTTACGGGCTAATTCTGCCGGGTCTTCGTCGGTTACCCAACCTGTATCAACGGCGTTCATATAAATTCCAAACTTTGCAAAATCAGATGCAGCGGTATGGGTCATCATGTTAAGTGCTGCCTTCGCCATATTAGTATGGGGGTGGCGATCTTCTTTATGCCATCGGTGGAATTTTCCTTCCATTGCCGAAACATTTATAACATGCTTCATTCCAGTATTCTCTTTTTTCATTAAGCCAGCCAAACGATTACAAAGCACAAAAGGAGCAACAGAGTTTACTAGTTGAACTTCGAGCATCTCGTTAGTGTGAATTTCGCCGAGTTTTAATCGCCAGCTATTGGTTTTCCGTAAATCAACTTGCTGTAAATCGGCATCTAATTGACCTTCAGGAAAAACTTCTTCGGCAGTCAGCGAGTTATCAATACTGTAAGGAATTTGGGAGAGTTTGGCAGATGCACTCAGGCCAATGCCTAATTGTTTACCATGCCAAGTAACAGGTAGGTTTTTATTCTGGCCTTCTTCAGCAAAACCCGCACTCAAAGTCCGTAGTTCTTGTAAACAAGCATGGTGGTCGGATAATAAACCACGTGCTAGTGAAGGAATTTCAGAAACAGCTCGTTCTTCATTCGCCATTAAATGCTGGTAAAAGCCAGCAGGGCGACGAACTGTCTGCGCAGCGTTATTGATAAGCACATCCAAACGGTCATATTTCTGTTCAATAAAACTGCAAAAAATCTCAACGCTAGGAATATGGCGCAAATCTAAACCATGTATATGTAGCCGATCTCCCCATTCATCAAAATCGGATTCTTTAGCAAAGCGAAGTGCAGAATCTACGGGGAATCGAGTAGTTGCAATTACTCTTGCTCCGGCGCGCAACATCATCAAGGTGATATGATAGCCGATCTTAAGGCGTGAGCCTGTTACAAGCGCAACCTGACCTGTTAAATCAGCTGACTGGAAACGTTTGGCGTAGTTGAAATCGCCGCAATCTTTACACATTGTGTCATAAAAGTGATGAAGTGTATCAAACTCCGCTTTACACACATAACAGTTTCGAGGAGATTCTAACTTTTGCTCTTTCTGTTTTTCTTTTCCCGTTAGGTCAATTATTGATGGAGCAATGAAGATAGTTGCTTCACGCGCACTTCTTATCCCAGTGGCATTTCTAGCGTGTTTATCTTTTTCTGCAAGTTTTCGTTTCTCAGCTTTCTTGGCATCCTTTTTACGACGTAGAAACTCCTCTCGACTCGGACGTGAAAACAAACCTGCCGCCATAATTAGAGCAAGGCGTTGGTCTTTTGGAATTTCGAAGATTTGAGCGGAGTCAGAGTTCAAAGTTTCTAGAACAGAAATACATTCCGCAATTTGCTCTGGACTTAGCTTAACGCTTTCTTCGTTTTTGTTGTTATCGGATGCCATAAATACTATTAAAAAGCAAAAAAGTGAGTTTTAAAATGCAACTTAAAGGTACTTGTTTCTAAATATAAAAGATGCTTTTTAAAAATCGTTCGCCTAACAAAATTCTATGAAGAAACTCTTTTCTCTTCCCAAAGCTTTTGTTGTTCTGGATTTTGAAATGTCCATGCTAAAATTCTACTCACTTTGTTTCCCTGCCCCATAGGAATTGTTTTATCTGAAATTGCACCTACTTCATCTAGAGCAGTATAAGCAGCGTCAAGGTTTTCATGCTTTGAAATTAGAGTAGTAAACCATAAACAAGATTGGGCAAACTCTTTGCTTTCAAAAATCATATCTCTTACAAATTGTACTTCTCCTCCTTTACACCACAATTCAGTACTCTTTCCACCAAAGTTTCTAACAGCTTTTGAAACTTTCTCTCCCTTTAAATTGCTCAGCTTTCTCAGAGATGCCTCATCAGCGTCTTTTTTTGAAGCATGAAATGGAGGGTTACAAAGGGTAAGGTCAAATAATTCGTTTTCCTTCACGATTCCTCTAAAGAAGTGGGAAGAATTTTCTTGGAATCTTAGCGAGATGTGTTCCGCTAAAAAGGGATTGGCCTTCAAGATTTTGTTAGCATTCTTAAAGGCTTTAGGATCGGTATCAGAACCGATAAAGCTCCATCCATATTCTTTAGCGCCAATAATGGGATAAACACAATTTGACCCAACGCCAACATCTAAGCATTTTATAGAAGCACCATGAGGGATTTTTTTTGTTGAAGGCTGTGAATAAACCCCACCTAATAAATCTGCAATGTGATGGATATAATCGGCTCTTCCTGGAATAGGTGGACATAAGTATCCCGCTGGGATATCCCATTCACTTACATCATAATAAAAACTTAAAAGAGCCTTGTTGAGGGCTTTTACTGCTTCAGGATTAAAGAAATCGATGGATTCATTACCATACTTGTTGATACTTACAAAAGCAGAAAGCGCTGGGTTAGCTTTCGAAAGCTGCTCGAAATCATAACGTGATCGATGCTTATTACGGGGATGTAACTCCGTTTTAACTTCTGGTTGATTTCTTTTTTTATCGGTCATTGAATAGTAGAGGTAATGGGTGTAAACCCAATTGAGAAAGTTCTATTTGTGAGCAACTTTATAATACAATTGAGTAAGCCCAGTCTCAAATGTTTTAGATGAGATAAGTTCTAGAAGTTGTTCTGGCCGGCCGTCTTTAAAAAGTCTTGTACCATTGCCAACTAAAATAGGAACAACAGAAATTATAAATTCGTCTATTAAACTAGCTTTCAGTAGTTCATTTACTACTTCTGCACCGCCATCACAAAAGATATTCTTACCAGATTCACTTTTTATTTTTTTAACCAACGAAGATAAATCTCCGGAGTAGAATGTGGTATCGCCGATATCGGGGCGGCTGGCTCTAGTTATTACATAAGCCTTTTTATCTGCATGGGGAAATTCAGGAACTCGTTCCATCACCCAATCGTAAGTTCTCCGTCCTAGAATCACGGTGTCAACGTTCTCAATGAAATCGTTATAACCATAATCTGCACCTTCTATTTGCATGGAATCTAAGAAGCTGAGATCGTCGTTTGGCTTTGCGATATACCCATCTAAAGAGCATGCGATATAAAGAATGAGTTTTCGTTGAGACATTAAATGAGGTGATAGGTTATTGTACTAGTGGTTTTCAATCTGTTTAACAAATCCTTCAAAACCTTTTTCATTTAAGTCATCAAGAGCATCTTGAGCTTTACTAGGGTCTTGATATATACCATAATACACTCGGTAAGTAACAGTCTTATTAATCGTAGCTTTTTCTACTCGACTTTTTGGAATTTTGGATGATTCCCTTCTAGCTGCAGCTTCATCCGCAAAAGAACCAAGTTGTACGGTGTAGTTAGCTACTTTAAGATCTGTAACACGTGAATTTTCAATATCGCCTTTGGTGAGGTAAATACGAACGCGAGCAGTGCCTGGGCCAATCATATCCACTTTGCTAGCTGCAGATTTAGACAAATCTATAACTCTCTCTTTTGCGAAGGGTCCGCGGTCGTTAATTCGAACTTTAACGGTTTTCCCATTATCTAAATTTTCAACGAGAACCTCTGTATTAAAGGGTAAAGTTCTGTGAGCTGCGGTGAAACCGTTCATGTCATAAGTCTCGCCATTGGCGGTAAGCTTTCCGTGAAAATTGGGTCCATACCAGCTTGCCATACCAGACTCTAAAACTCGATTTTTCTTTACAGAAACTGAACTTTTTATGGTGGAAATAGCTGTATGTGGTGATGATGATTCAGAGGAGACTATGCGTTTACTTCTGGAAGTTGTACCACATGATGAAATGAAAACCACCGAGAATATTATGGCAGTTATTAATCGAAGGGTTGGTGCAGGCATGTAAGAGGTAGAACTAGTTTTTTTTGAAAATATATACCCTTGGTGGTTAAAAAGCCATATTTGGTTATTAATCGACTGATAAAATCAAAAAAAATATAAAACTACCTATTTAGATAGTGGAAAATTGGTAGAAAGAATATAAATTATTCTAAAAATGAGGATAAAATTATGCAAAAGTACAAACTCATTATCATGTTATTTGGCTACTTAGGGATGTCAATTCCTCTAAATGCCCAAATGCTGATAAGTTCAGGCGGAGGATTCCTAGAAAACTCTGCGATATCATTAGAATTGACTATTGGAGATATCATTGTTGGAGACTTTAGCAATTCTAATATGCAAATTATGAGCGGCTTTATTGGTATAGGGTCGAACGTAATTGTATCTAATGCTCCAGAAATCGATCTCCCTAGAAAGTTTGGCTTAAGCCAGAACTATCCAAATCCATTCAATCCAACAACAGTAATTAATTACGATGTACCCCAAACTGCGAATATAAAACTAGATGTTTTTAATTCAATTGGGGTAAAAGTTGCCACTTTGGTATCAGATTCAAAATCCGCTGGAAGCCACACTATTCAATTTAGTGCTAATAATCTATCTAGTGGTGTGTATTTCTATCGCCTAACGGCCGATGGAGCCACAATTGCTACAAAAAAAATGCTTTTGATAAAATAAAGGACATACTATGAAATCAATTCTACAAAAACTCATACTCATATTATTTGTATCGTTAATCTCATTTAGCGTATACGCACAGGTTCCTGAAGGCTTTAATTTTCAAGCGGCTGCCCGGGGAATAAACGGTGAACTTCTTACCAACCAAGCTTTGGGCGTTAAAATAAGTATTCTAAAAGGTACAGAAAGTGGGGAGGCGGTTTACTCCGAGACACATAGTATTACTACAAATTCAGCGGGTATCATCCAGTTAGTAATTGGAGATGGAACAGCTGCCGAAGAACAATCTTTTAACGCCATTAACTTTGGAAATGATAATTACTTTGTAAAACTAGCCATTGACCCTGCTGGTGGAACTGAATATGCTGATTTGGGAACTACACGCTTGCTATCTGTTCCGTATGCACTCGTTGCAAAGAATGTGGTAAATGGAGATGGAGGGCCTGGTGCGGCTATCACAGAATATAATTTAAACACAGCCAATACAGATTCTTCTTTCATTATCAATATTGAAGGCGATAAAACGGCAAAACCATTCCAAGTATTCAGCAGTTCAACTGCATACAATGGTGCTGTTTGGGGTGAAGCAGTAAGTGAGGTATCTAATGAGGCTAACCAGCGAGGGGTTCTTGGTTTTGCAAATGGAAGCGGACTTGGAAACCATATTGGGATTTTTGGAGGTGCCGTTAACTATGAAGCCACCGGTGAAAAAAGAGTAGGTGTTTATGGCCAAGCAGCATCAAAAGCAAAATACAATTATGGTATGCAAGGAATTGTACAGGGTGATGGTAACGGAAGCGTTGTTCCGCTTGGTGAAGAAGTAGGTAATGATTACGGTTCTTATAATATCGCAGGCGGGTTCTACTCCAGTGGTAACTTAAATGGCAATGTTGGGATAGAAGCTCAGACATCTGGTAGCAATGGTTCTAGAGTTGATTTCGGAGTTATATCAAGAGCTGTAGGAACCGGAAACAGTCCAAATATTGGTGTCCGTGGAGAAGCGTTTAATTCACCAATGCAAAATGTTGCGTTTGAAGGCGATGCAAGTGGTAGTGGGACACAAAATCTTGGACTCAGACTAAATGTTTTTAACGGAACTTCGAATATCGGTATGGAAGTAAATGCTGATACAGCCGCAGTTTTTAACGGTCATTCTATTGTAAATGGTGATCTTACTGTGGGAGGTACTGTTACAGCAAGCTCTGTTAATCAGACATCTGATGTACGCCTGAAAAAAGACATCCAAACTTTAGATAATGCTTTAGGAAATATCTTGAAAATGCGTGGTGTTTCTTACAATTGGAAAACTGACGAGAGTAATGAAAACCCACAAATTGGAGTAATCGCTCAAGAAGTAGAAAAAATCTACCCAGAATTTGTTCACACAGATGAGAGTGGTATGAAATCGGTTAACTACGCTCAGATGACTGCAGTACTTATTGAAGCAGTGAAAGCATTGAATATTGAAATTCAAGAGTTAAAAACAGATAACCTATCTCTTCAAGCTAAACTTGATACACAAAGTGATCATGAGCAAAGACTTTCAAAAATTGAGAAGCTACTCAGTGTTGAGTCGATTGTTAAGTCTGTAGAAATGGCAAATACCGAAGAATAAATCTAATTCTCTTATTTAGAATTAAGGCTCCCGTAGAAACAACGGGAGCTTTTTTTTGTTCTATATAATTCGAAACATAAAGTGTGTAGCTTAATAATATTCTACAATTGTTCAGATAATTAATATCAGCGTTTATAGTTTTACTATCTTAAAATTAAGCCAATAGTTTATAACCCATCAAGTCATTAGATGTCAATTACTCTCATACTCATTGCAATCAATGCAATTGTTTCTCTACTAGGTCTCTATGCTCACCCAAGAATTATCGAAATAGGAATGATGATTCCTTACCGAACAGTTCGGCAAAAAACTTGGTATGAGATAATAACCTCAGGCTTTGTACATGCTAGTTTAGGTCACCTGTTCTTTAACATGTTTACGCTGTTCTTTTTTGGGCCAGTTTTGGAGCAAGTCTTAGGGCCGATACTATTTTTGATATTATACTTTTCTGGTCTCGTAGTCTCTTCGTTGCCCTCACTTTTAAAACATAAGGATAACCCAGAGTATGCAACATTGGGTGCATCAGGTGCTATTGAAAGTGTGCTTTTTGCGTTTATTCTTTTATTCCCATTCGAGAAAATTTATCTAATGCTCATTCCTATTGGAATCCCTGCTTTTATTTTTGGGATAATGTTTATCGCATACAGTATTTATGCGAGTAAACAAGAAGGGAAGGTAAATCACGAAGCACATATTGCAGGCGCAGTATGGGGTATTATTTTTATGATTGTATTTGTGCCCGGAGTGATAAAGCACTTCCTAACAACGGTAGGACTGGGATAAAAAAACAGCCACACTCGATGAGAATGTGGCTGAAAATTGATAGAGTTAATCTGTGTAAGAATTAAGCTTTTTCTGCTTTAAACTCTTGCATAAATTTCACTAGAGCTTCTACGCTTTCTTGTGGACATGCATTATAAATACTAGCGCGTATTCCGCCAACACTACGGTGGCCTTTTAAGCCAGAGAGATTGAAGGTAGCAGCTTTTGCTAGAAATTCTGATTCTAATTCTTCAGTCGCTAAACGGAATACAATGTTCATGTTTGAACGAGATGCAACTTCCGCAGTTCCTGTATAGAAATCATCTTTGTCTATTTCGTTATAAACTAAAGCTGCTTTCTCAGTATTAAATTTTTCGAAGTAGCTAAGGCCGCCTTTCTTTTCAATCCACTCTAGCACAAGATTAACCATATATACCGCATAAGCTGGCGGCGTGTTAAACATCGTGCCAACATGAGTTTTGTAGTTAAGAATAGTTGGTATGTTTTCTTTGTTCGCTTTTTCTAGAAGCTCCTTGCGGATAATAACAATGGTAACACCAGCTGGGCCTACATTCTTTTGAGCACCTGCATAAATAATATCATATTTGTCGATATCGATAGGTCTTGAAAGGAAATCAGAAGAAGCATCACAAATTAATGGAACGCCATTGGTTTCTGGTTCTTGAGCAAACTGTGTTCCAAAAATGGTGTTGTTTGAAGTATAGTGAACATACTTTGCATCTTTAGTAAATGAGCCTTCACCTAGCTTTGGTACTCTATTAAAGTTACTTTCCTTGCTTGAGAAAACTTCATTTACGTTTCCAAAAAGCTTGGCTTCTTTAATAGCTTTTGAAGACCAAGCACCAGTATTCAAGTAATCAGCAGTTTCGCCGTCACTTAAAAAATTGTAAGGAATTTGCATGAACTGTGTACTTGCTCCACCTTGAAGAAAAAGTACTTCAAATTTATCTCCTAAGCCGAGGATATTGGATAATCGCTCGCGAGCTTGAGCGTCTACAGCAACATATTCTTTGCCACGGTGACTCATCTCCATGATGGAAGCCCCCGCGTTTTTGTAGTTTAAAAGTTCGGATTGTGCTTGTTCTAAAACTTCGAGGGGTAAAGCAGCCGGGCCGGCGCTAAAATTATGAACTCTTTTCATGGTGAGTACTAAGTGTGAGTGATTGTGATTTTATTTAAAAGTGTGTACGAGAAATCCAGATCTTAACTTGGGTTCAAACCAAGTAGATTTCGGTGGCATAAGTAGCCCATCGTCAGAAACGGTTATTAGTTCTTTTATATTGGTTGGATACAAGCTAAAAGCCAATTGAGCGCTTTTAGTGTCGACCAATTTTTCAAGTTCTTGAGTTCCCTTAATTCCGCCTACAAAGTCGATATTTTCATCGGTTCGTTGGTTCGTTATTCCTAGTAAGGGGTCCAAAATAAATTCCTGAAGTCGAGAGACATCCAATGCAGAAGCGGAATCATTTTTCTGACTAGTTGGTAAATCTAAGGTATACCACTGCCCATCAAAGTAGATACAAATACTACCCTTTTTGTCTGGAACAGGTTTTGTACAAGGTTTTACCATAAAGTTATTCGAAAGTCGTTCGAAAAAATTGTTGGGTAGATTAAATATAACTCTGTTGTAGGAGAGAATCTCCATTTGCTGCATAGGAAAGAGAACAGCCGGGAAAAAATTATAATTCTCTTCTCCAGTATGAGTAGGATTTTGACTAGCCATTTCTCGAGCTGCTCTAGCGGCACTAGCACAACGGTGATGGCCGTCGGCAATATAAAGTGAGGAAATGGAATCAAAAGCTTGTTGGAATAGAGAGGCGTTGTCTACTTTCCAGATACTATGTTGTACACCATCTTCGGTGGTTATGTCGTATATAGGATCGTTTTTCTGAGCATGGAGCATCAAATCTTCTAAGCCTTCTGTATCATCGAAAGTCAACATAACAGGTTCAGCGTGCGCTTCTTGAGTGATGATGTGCTTTGCACGATCGTCTTCTTTGTCTGGCCGGGTTAGTTCGTGCTTCAGAATAATATCATCTTCATATTCTTTCACGCTTACGCATCCAAAAACTCCACTTTGTGCGCGTCCTTTCCAAATTAATCGATAAATATAGAGACTATCTTGCTCTTCTTGAACGAAATGGTCGGTGTTTAGAAGTTCGTGGAGATTGTCTCTACCTTTAAAGTATACACTATTATGGTAGATGTTCGTGTCAGTAGGAAGGTCAATTTCAGGACGAATAACGTGTAAAAAACTATGTGGCTTACCCTTTGATAGCTCTGAAGCGTCTTTTGTGGATATTACATCATAAGGAACACAAACAATATCTTGTACTTTAGAAGCGGCTGGCCGCCATGCTTTAAAGGGCTTTATAAGTGCCATTACTATACAAACTCTTGCGAAGTTAAAAATTCATCCATAAGGTAAAGAAAATTGAGCTTTTTTTAGCTGAAAAGACCTTAAATTTAGAAGAGTTTAAAAGTTTAATAAAACAGAGTAATTATGAATCGAGAAAGCTTAAATCCAGATCAACAAAACCAATTATTAATGATGATGCTGATTCAACAACATCAACAGATTGCGATGGTAGGTATGGGCAAGCTAAAGAATCCAGCTACGGATACTATAGAAAGAGATATAACTGCTACTAAGTACGCGATTGATACACTAAATGCTTTGGATACATACACGAAAGGTAATCTGCCTGCTGAGTTAAAAGGATATTTAGATCAAACTCTTACCAATCTACGCTTGAATTATGCAGACGAAGCGAAGAAAGAGAAGTCTGATAAGGCTGAGAGTGAAGATTAAACTCATAGAAGCAGGAGGGGGAGTTGTTTTTGAAAATCAGGAAAGCAGCTCAGATAATCCTTTAGTATTGCTCATTTTTAGGAATGGGTTTTGGGATTTACCTAAAGGTAAGCTAGAAAAAGGTGAGTTAATTGATGAGTGTGCTTGCCGTGAAGTAGCCGAAGAAACCAACTCGGAGTTACCTATAATTCTGCAAAAATTACCCAATACTTATCATGAGTATAAAGAGAAGGGAAAGAAGTATGGTAAAACGACGCATTGGTATGTAATGCGTTTCCCAAATAAACAAACCAATCTGTTACCTCAAGAGAATGAAGGTATTGAAGAGGTTGCTTGGGTGCCATTAGATGAGGCTTTGGAGAAGGTAGGCTTCGATAATCTAAAAGATGTTCTTAATTCTTTTAAAGCTTGGTTTATTAACCAATAGACATAAAAAAAGGTGTGAAGAAATCTTCACACCTTAAAGTCTAAAACAAGTACTGTAGTTTACTTAGTTCTGTAATTTGAATACAATTGGTAAACTATACTGAACACGAACTGGACGACCACGTTGCATTCCTGGTTTGAACTTGGCTTGTTGAACAGCTTTTAAAGCTTCTTCATCACAACCGCCGCCAATACCGCGAATAACACGAGGATTTTCAACTTTACCTTGTTCGTTTACAATAAACTGAATGGTAACACGACCTTCAATACCAGCACGAGTTGCCATCTCTGGATATTTCACTTTCTTTTGAAGTCCTGCAAGGCCACCAACTAATTCAGGCATGTTTTCTACTACAACAAAGAATTCTTCTTCTTCATCTTCAGCAGGTGGTGGTGGTGGTGGAAGATCAATTGGTCCGTCTAGATCAAGTTCTGCATCTAAGTTTATAATTTCATCTTCAATCACTTCGTCGTTCGGTACTTCAACAGGAACTGGTGGACGTGGTGGTGGTGGTGGTGTCTCAATCTGTTTAGTTTGAATCACTTCTTCCATCACAACTTCTTCTTGTTGTGCTACAGCAATAGCTACAGGTGGTTCGCTACGTAGATTGAGTTTAAATGCAACAATCATTATAAGTAGTGTTACAATTAAACCAGATTGTAAAAATACTATGTATGTATTTTTTAAATCTGCTTTCGGATCTTTTCTTTTGTTGATCATAACAGGTCCAAAAATTTGGGTGAAAACTTGAAGCTCAAAAGTAAACTATTATTTACTATGGCTCCAAATCTATTTTGTAATTTAATATAAGTTTTAACGTATGTAATAAGTATTTATTCTTAATAGGGCTCTGCGTATTAACGCTCAAGTCGGAACATAATACTCTGTGCCATTCGTACTTTTACAAAGCGCCCGTTCTGAATTCCAGGAGTAAAATGCATCAGTTTAATGACTCTTAAAGCTTCTTCATCGCATCCGCCTCCAATTCCTCGTAATATGGTTGGATTGGTTACCTTTCCTTGCTCATTAATTACAAACTCAAAAGCTACTCTCCCTTCTATACCTGCTTTTTTACACATTTCTGGGTATTTAATTTCCTTATAGAGTGCAGGCAGTCCGCCTTTCATTACGGGCATTGTTTGAACAAATGTTGGAGGCTCTGTTTCTTCTTCAGGTTCTTGTTCAGGAGGGCTTAAAGGCAGCTCAGTAGTGCTAAAATCTGGGAAGTCGTGTATTGGATCGTCAATTACAACATCATTAGGCTGTTCTTGATAAACCATAGGTTTTTGAGGGGCTGGCTTTTTTTCTGGTGGAGTAATTGGAGAATTTACAATTTCTGTATTATCTGGAATGAAAATATCAGTATTGGAATCACTAGTGTCAGAAACGATGGTCACTTTTGTGGCTGCTATAAATATTAGCAGTGAGCAGATAAAACCAATTTCCATAAATAAGACGTAGTACTTTCTAAGATCAGACTTCGGATTATTTGTTCTCATAAGGCAAGTAGTGTTGTTAATGGTGCCTAAGTAAGAAACTCTATATAGCAATCTAAAAACATCACATAAACATGCTGTTAACTACTTTTCTTCAAAAATCCTTTTTAAGAAGAAATTCAGTGGTAGAATAGCCAAAGCGGAACCGAGCATGTCAGCAATAAAGTCGAGCGTTTCTGGGGAGCGATTAGTAGGTAGAACGAATTGGAGTAGTTCAATTAAGAGGCCGTAACCACTTCCTAAAATAAAAACCATCCATAAATTAGGTCGTTGCTTTTTCCGAACGGCTTGAGTTAAACCGTAAAGGAAAGTCCAAACCCCAAACATAAAAAAATGACCTAGCTTGTCATAATCCCAAATATTGATAGTACCCAAGCTTTTTGAAGGGGCTAATGTGCCAATTAATATTGCGACGGTAGCTCCAATCAGTAATATGTATGGAAGCTTTCTGTGGTTTAAAATGAAGTTGCTGATAATGACTCTCTGCTCTATAAGAGGTTAATGGGTTCTAAACTTAAATTTTTATTTGTCTCAGAGTTAAAAGCCAAAGCTTTGTTCTTGCCATCTAATAATGCCAAGAAACAAGCTAATACTGGATTTCCATATTCCAAATAGTAAGCCCCAACTTTGCCAGCCAATACATCCCCGAAACCTGTTCTGCTAAATATACGAGTATCGTAGCCGGTTAAATATAAATCACCGCCTGATGTTCCAACTATACTCGGTAAACCTTTAGCTAATATAGTGATTCCTTTTTTTTGAGAACTAGCTTTGCACTGTAAAAGACGATCAAAACTGTTAGATGTTGTGATGCCAAATAGGTTTTTAAATTCTCCGGGATGAGGAGTTAATACCCAGTTACTCCCGTTTGGTTTTTCCCAATCCTCAACTAGGGATAGAGCAAACAACGCATCGGCATCAATGACTACATCGCCATTGAATTGAGCCAAAAGCTGTTGGGTAAAATCGATAGTAAGCTCGTTTCTATTCAGACCAGGTCCGATTAGTAACTTGCTAGGCTTGTCGGATAGAATTTCTAAAACTTGGTTTAAGTGAGCGGGCTTGAAAAAAGTATCTCCTGCCACCCCAACGGGTTTTTTTATAATCTGGATAAGATTCTTTTCATAAACATCTAGCAAGCCTTTCGGTGTAATTAATACCACGGCACCAATTCCAGTTGCCCAAGCACTTTGAGCAGCTAATATAGCTGCGCCCGTTAATCCTTCAGAACCAGCAATAATATAGAGCACACCATCTGCGTATTTGTGTGTTCTTTTTTTTGTGATGGGAATATTTTCCTCAACCCAATCATCATCAATTAAGTAGGCGGAGGCTTTTTTGTATTGATTTGGAAAAGGAAGTTCGCAAAGAATAATTTCGCCAGCATAATCGGGACCATCATTAAGATAAAATCCAGTTTTTAGCGCTCCAAAAGTGAGTGTATACTGTGCAGAAACAGAACTTCCCATTATCTCGCCGGTGTCAGGATTTAAGCCTGACGGGAGGTCTAACGAGAAAGTGGTTAGGCCAGAATGATTAATCCAGTTTATGATATCGGAATAGGGGGCTCGAACATTGGATTTCAACCCGGTTCCAAACATGCCGTCTACAATAAAATCAAAAGAGGAGGGCGAAAGGTCAGGTGTCCAATCAATTATTGAAATATCACCCTGAAGTTTTTGTAAGAGCTCGAAATTACGGGCAGCATCTGGACTTAAATTGGAAACTCCATCCACAAAGCAAAGAGTGATGGCGTAGCCTATTTCTGAAAGTATGCGAGCGATTACTACCGCATCGCCAGCATTATTTCCTTTCCCACAAAAGAATAAAGCAGAATTTGTAGAATCGGTTTTGGATGTGATGAAGTCGGCAGCTTTAGTTCCTGCCACTTCCATCAGCGTAAAACCATCAATGCCAAATTCATTGATGGTGCGTTCATCCAAAGTCCTGCATTGTTCAGTTGAACAGATATGATATGGATGCGGAATTCTGTACATGCGAAAGTTTTAAAGCTCAAATGTATGGTTTATATTTGTAGCCTATAACTTACCGTTTATTTCAAATTATACATAATGAGCTTAACTTGAATAAGCCTCACCAAACTAG
This sequence comes from Balneola sp., assembly GCA_048267405.1. Taxonomy (GTDB): domain Bacteria; phylum Bacteroidota; class Rhodothermia; order Balneolales; family Balneolaceae; genus Balneola. The sequence continues at coordinate 100,824 of JBLWXP010000001.1, forward strand.
AGATATAGTTCCAATTTTACTACTAACTTCGGAGCAAATGCCTGGTAGATTAAGTTAACTTAGACCTTTGAAGTGAGTATTTACCATTTCTATTGAAAGTATATTAAACTCCATAAAAGAGGTCAACTGTCAGCCTTACACCAAAGCTATTGCCTCCATAAGGGATACCAAAAGAAGGGTCTGGATTTGCCGTATTTGGATTAATTTCTTTGTTTAATCCTTCAACGCCAAAATCTGTATCACTTTTGAAAAGCTCAAATCGATAATAAGGCTCAATGATAAACCGGTTAACCATTATTTTTATAAAAGGTGAAAAATATGGGATAGCGTTATTATCCGTTTTTTCCCAATCGTTATTACCAACTTTAGTTTTAATTTTCACAAATGCGAGTTCGCCTTTAGCACCAAAAATAAGACCGGCATTTTCATTACTACTCGTGCTAATGATTCCAAGGCTTCCATAAATAGAACGGTCTGTTATCTTAACATCTCTACGAGTATCTATTCCATTAGTAGAGCCCTCAGCGTAGCTTTTTTGAGAACTTCCATTATATCCAATTCCTATATACAAGCCGGAGTATGAATATTCAGAAACTAACCCAAGCCCAATTTCGGCTGTAAAACCGTCAAAAAAACTAAACTCATCCATTTCTGTGATAAGAAAGGATCGGGTAGAGTTGTATTCATTAACTACAAGGTTTGGTCCTTTAGGTTTTACAAAATTGGCATTATAACCTAATTCGTAGTTTAACAATATATATTGTGCTTGTGTACTATTTGCGGTAATAAAGGTAAGTATGACGAGGAAAAGAATAGATTTTGACATAAGTCGAGTTATAAGCGTAGTCTTTTTTATAAAGATTACACTTATAACTCAAAAAATGAATACCTAATTTAGGGTATTATAGTAAAATCAGAGTGCAATGAACTGTCAATAAGATATTGCGAAAAGAACTTTCTGTTTAGAAGGCTTGCCTGTAACCATACATTTCCCTTCTGTAGTATCTCCATTCAAAGGAATACAACGAATAGTTGCTTTGGTTTCGTTCTTAACAAGTTCTTCTGTTTCTGGAGTGCCATCCCAATGGGCGTAAATAAACCCGCCTTTTTCTTTTAATACTTTCTTGAACTCATCATAGGTCTCAACTTCGGAAGTCATGTCGGATCTAAGCTTCTTGGCAGATTCAAATAAATCTACTTGGATGGTTTCGAGAAGTTCTTGAATTAAGCCTCCAATATTTTCTCGAGATTCGAATGACTTTGTGAGGGTATCTCGACGAGCGAGTTCCACATTTCCTTTTTCAACATCGCGAGGCCCAATGGCAACTCTTAGAGGAATTCCACGAGCTTCGTGCTCTGCAAATTTAAAACCTGGTTTGTAATTATCACGGTTGTCTAGTTTAACGCGAATGCCAAGAGCTTTTAGTTCAGCAAAAATACTATCGCCATATTCTAAAACGAGCGCTCTTTCTTTATCGCTGCGATAAATAGGAACGATAACAACTTGAGTTGGAGCTAGTTTTGGCGGAATAACCATGCCATGATCATCAGAATGGGTCATGATAAGGCCTCCAATTAAGCGTGTTGAAACACCCCAACTGCTTGCCCAAACGAGTTTATGCTCGCCATCTTTATCTTGAAATTTCACATCAAAAGCTTTGGCAAAATTTTGCCCTAAGAAATGTGAAGTTCCAGCTTGTAACGCTTTACCATCTTGCATAAGAGCTTCAATACAGTAGGTTTCTACCGCACCAGCAAATCGCTCACTTTCTGTTTTAACACCTGTAATAACGGGCATTGCCATAAATTCTTCGGCAAAAGTACGGTACACTTCTAGCATCTGTAGAGTTTCGTCAACAGCTTCTTGCTCGGTTGCATGCGCTGTATGACCTTCTTGCCAGAGAAATTCCATCGTTCGTAGAAACAGACGGGTTCTCATTTCCCAGCGAACAACATTAGCCCATTGGTTAATCAAAATGGGTAAATCGCGGTAAGATTGAATCCAATTTCTGTAGGTATCCCAAATAATAGTCTCTGAAGTTGGACGAACAATAAGTTCTTCGTCTAGCTTTGAATCAGGATCAACTTCTACTCCACCATCTACACTTTTTAGGCGGCTATGAGTGACAACTGCGCACTCTTTTGCGAAACCATCTACGTGTTGCGCTTCCTTAGAGAGAAAAGATTTTGGAATGAAAAGAGGGAAATAAGCATTTTCATGGCCAGTATCTTTAAACATTTGGTCAAGAGCTGTACGCATATTTTCCCAAAGAGCCATGCCTGTGGGACGAATTACCATGCACCCACGCACAGGAGAGTGTTCAGCAAGCTGGGCTTCCTTTACAACATCTAAATACCATTGTGAATAATCTTTTTCTCGTTTTGTGATTTTCTGCGCCATAAAAACAAATATTAACTTTTATTAAAGACCACAAGTTAAGAAACTTAACAAACAGAATAATGAGAGATGATGGAAAATGTTGGGGATAGTTTTTTGAGGAGGGGCTTTGAGTTATCTGAGTTGTTTTGAAACAGGATTATAGATAAAAGCATTTAGGCTAAAATTTTGTTTTATCCTTTATTCTAAAACCCGTATATTTGAAGTCTGTTTAAGAAAACGGCGTGGTAGCTCAGATGGTTAGAGCGCACGACTCATAATCGTGAGGTCGACGGTTCAATTCCGTCCCACGCTACTTACAGCAAAGCCCAATTCAGAAATGAGTTGGGCTTTTTTTTGTTTATGTAGATTAGAATTCTTTTGCTATGAACTCTTTTTACAAAATGTAAGTACTAAGTTGTGTTTATTGTTATTTGTAAAACAACTAGTTATGACTATGAAAAAAACATCTACAAAACTACTAATACTTTTTATATCGTTTATAGCACTCCAAGACCTTAAAGCCCAAGGCACGTTCGCATTAGCAGAAAATGGAGTTACGATTACATGTGAAGGAGCAAACCCAGGAGATACGGGGGTAGTAAACGAAGTCACCTACACCGCGGTAGATAGAAGTCTATTATTTACTAAGCGCGACGCAGGAGAGGATTTATCTAAGGTTTGCACTACTTCGGTTACAGATATGAGAGATATGTTTAATAATGCCACCTCATTTAATCAAGACATAGGGAGTTGGGATGTAAGTTCAGTTATCGATATGAGTTATATGTTTTCTCGAGCAACCTCATTTAATCAAGATATTGGAAGTTGGAGTGTGAGCTCTGTTACGACTATGCGAAGTATGTTTTCTCGAGCAACCTCGTTTAATCAAGATATAGGGAGTTGGGATGTAAGCTCGGTTACGACTATGCGAAGTATGTTTAATGAAACTAATGCTTTTAATCAAGATATAGGAGGTTGGGATGTAAGCTCCGTGATTGAAATGGGCTTTATGTTTACATATGCAACTGCTTTCGATCAAGATATAGGAAGTTGGGATGTAAGCTCGGTTACTGATATGCAATACATGTTTGTTTGGGCATCAACTTTCAACCAAGACATCGGAAATTGGGACGTGAGTTCTGTAACCAATATGAATTGGATGTTTAGAGAGAGTACATTTAATCAGGATATAAGTAGTTGGGATGTGAGCTCGGTTACCAATATGGCAGGAATGTTTTATGGAATTACTACATTTAATCAGGATATAAGTAATTGGGATGTAAGCTCGGCTACCAATATGGCGGCTATGTTTTATGGAGCAACCTCGTTTAATCAAGATATAAGTAATTGGGACGTGAGTTCTGTTAACCGAATGAGCGCTATGTTTTATGGAGCAATCTCGTTTAATCAGGATATAAGTAACTGGGACGTGAGTTCCGTTAACCTAATGAATCATATGTTTAGAGGAGCTACCTCATTTAATCAAGCTATTGGAAGTTGGGACGTGGGTTCTGTTACCTCTATGGGCAATATGTTTGAGGAAGCAACATCATTTGATGAAGAAATTGGGGATTGGAATGTGAGTTCGGTAACAGAAATGGATAGTATGTTTTATGGAGCTACCTCATTTAACCAAGCCATTGGCGATTGGAATGTGCGTAAAATCACAAACATGGAATCTATGTTTCAAGGAGCCACTTCATTTAATCAAGATTTAAGCGGTTGGTGCGTGTATCTTATTACAAGTGAACCTCCAGGTTTTTCAACAGATAGTGGACTTTTAGTAACCTTTTTTCCTAATTGGGGTTCATGTAAAGACCGAGGCACTTTCGCATTAGCATCCAATGGGGTTACTATTACTTGTGAAGACAGAATGTCTGGGGAAACTGGAGAGGTTAACAGTATAACTTACACCGCAGTAGATCGTGATTTATTGATAGCTAAACGAGATGCAGGTGACGACCTATCTAAAGTGTGCACCACTCCTGTAACTGATATGCACGATGTGTTTAAGAAAATGGATTCATACAATCAGGATATAAGTAGTTGGGACGTGAGCTCAGTTATTAATATGAGTTCTATGTTTGATGGAGCGTTCTCATTTAATCAAGATATAGGAAGTTGGGATGTAAGCTCAGTTATCAACATGAGTTCTATGTTTAATCAAGCATTAGAGTTTAACCAAGATATAGGAAGTTGGGATGTAAGTTCAGTTATCAATATGAGTTCTATGTTTGATGGAGCGTCCTCATTTAATCAAGATATAGGAAGCTGGGATGCAAGCTCAGTTATCAACATGAGTTCTATGTTTAATCAAGCATCAGAGTTTGACCAAGATATAGGAAGTTGGGATGTAAGTTCAGTTATCAATATGAATTATATGTTTAAAAAAGCGATTTCATTTAATCAGGATATTAGTAGCTGGGAAGTAAGCTCGGTTACCGATATGGGCATGATGTTTAGTGGGGCTCAATCGTTTAGTCAGGATATAAGTAGTTGGAATGTGAGTTCAGTTAATATAATATATGGTATGTTTCAAGAAGCAGCCACGTTTAACCAAGATATAAGTAGTTGGGATGTAAGCTCTGTTACTAATATGAAGTATATGTTTTCAGGGGCTTCATCTTTCAATCAGGAAATTGGAAATTGGGATGTAAGTTCGGTTACCGATATGGGTTGGATGTTTACTGGTGCTACCTCGTTTGACCAAGAAGTCGGAAATTGGGACGTGAGCTCGGTTACCAATATGAGTTATATGTTTTTTGGAGCTACCTTATTTAACCAAGATATAAGTAGTTGGGATGTAAGCTCTGTTACTAATATGACCTATATGTTTTATGGTGCTGAAACTTTTAATCAAGCTATTGGGAATTGGGACGTGAGTTCTGTTACTGATATGAGTAAAATGTTTATTGCTGCGATTTCCTTTAACCAAGATGTAGGGAATTGGGATGTGAGTTCTGTTACTACTATGAGTGAAATGTTTAGTTATACGATTCCCTTTAATCAAGATATAGGAAATTGGGATATTAGCTCGGTAACCAATATGTATGGTATGTTTTCGGCTGCAACTTCTTTTAATCAGGATATAGGAAACTGGGATGTAAGTTCTGTTACTAATATGAAGTTTATGTTTTCAGGGGCTTCATCTTTCAATCAAGAAATTGGAAATTGGGATGTAAGTTCGGTTGCCGATATGGCTTATATGTTTAGTGGAGCAACTTCATTTAATCAGGGTATAGGGGACTGGAATGTGAGTTCTGTTACTGATATGTCGGGGATGTTTAGACGGACATCTTTTAACCAAGACTTGAGTGCTTGGTGTGTGTCTAATATAGCAAGTGAACCAGAGAAGTTTGCTAGTGAAAGTGCTCTTTCAGCTCCTTTTTACCCGAATTGGGGCACCTGTGACGATGAGGTAGCAAATGAGGAGGATGTGTTGCTCCAAACCTCGTTTGAGTTACAACAAAACTATCCAAATCCTTTCAATCCAACTACCAACATCAGTTTCAATCTTCCTGAAGCAACGAGCGTAAAAATAGCCGTATATAACACACTTGGCCAAGAAGTAGAGGTGCTGATTGATGGATTTAAAAATGCAGGTGTTCACTTTCTAACCTTTGATGCAAAAGAACTTTCCTCAGGCATGTATTTGTATAGAATGACGACCTCATCCCAAACATTCACAAAACAAATGCTCCTGCTAAAATAGAAGCTGGTTCCAGACTATTCAATCAAAGCCCAATTCAGAAATGAGTTGGGCTTTTTTTTTGTTTATGTAGATTAGAATTCTTTTGCTATGAACTCTTTTTACAAAATGTAAGTACTAAGTTGTGTTTATTGTTATCTGTAAAACAACTAGTTAGAACTATGAAGAAAACATCTATAAAACTACTAATACTTTTTATATCGTTTGTAGCGCTCCAAGACCTTAACGCCCAAGGCACGTTCGCTTTAGCAGAAAATGGAGTTACGATTACATGTGAAGGAGCAAACCCAGGAGATACCGGTGTAGTAAACGAAGTAACCTACACCGCTGTAGATAGAAGTCTATTGATTACTAAGCGCGACGCAGGAGAGGATTTATCTAAGGTATGTACCACTCCTGTTACCAATATGAGTTCCATGTTTTATAATATGAATACATTTAATCAAGACATAGGGAACTGGGATATAAGTTCAGTTACCGATATGAGTTCTATGTTTTATGAAGCTACTTCATTTAACCAAGCTATTGGTAATTGGGTTGTAAGTTCGGTGACTGATATGGGATTTATGTTTATAGGTGCAACTGTTTTTAACCAAGCTATAGGAAGTTGGGATGTAAGCTCTGTTACTGATATGAAGTACATGTTTGTTTGGGCATCCTCTTTCAACCAAGATATAAGTGGTTGGGACGTGAGTTCTGTAACCGATATGAATTGGATGTTTAGAGAGACTACATTTAATCAGGATATAAGTAATTGGGATGTAAGCTCCGTTAACAATATGGCGGGGATGTTTCATGGAATTCCAACATTTAATCAGGATATAAGTAGTTGGGATGTGAGCTCTGTTACCACCATGGGTTCTATGTTTAATGGAGCCACCTCATTTAATCAAGATATAGGAAGCTGGGATGTGAGTTCTGTTACCAATATGGGCTCTATGTTTAATGGAGCTACCTCATTTAACCAAGATATCAGTAATTGGGACGTGAGCTCTGTTAATAGAATGAGTAATATGTTTAAAGGGGCCACCTCGTTTAATCAAGCTATAAGCAGTTGGGATGTGAGTTCTGTTACCTATATGGGCAATATGTTTGCAGAAGCAGCATCGTTTGATGAAGAAATTGGGGATTGGAATGTGAGCTCCGTTGTGGAAATGGACAGTATGTTTTATGGAGCAACTTCGTTTAATCAAGACATAGGGAGTTGGGATGTGAGTTCTGCTACTAATATGACAGGAATGTTTGCAGAAGCCACATCATTTAACCAAGCCATAGGCGATTGGGATGTGCGTAAAGTCACAAAAATGGAATCAATGTTTGCTGGAGCAACTTCTTTTAATCAAGATTTAAGAGGCTGGTGTGTATACTTTACTGAAATTGAGCCAACTGATTTTGCAACAAATAGCGGACTTTCTGCGACTTTTTTGCCTAAATGGGGACTTTGTGAAGATCGTGGCACTTTCGGATTAGCATCCAATGGGATTACCATAACCTGTGAAAATGTTACCCCAGGAGAAATAGGAGTGGTAAACGAAATAAGCTATACCGCGGTAGATCGGGATTTACTGATAGCTAAACGAGATGCAGGAGACGACCTATCTAAAGTATGTACCACACCTGTAATTGATATGAATCGGATGTTTAGAGAGAGTACATTTAATCAAGATATAAGTAGTTGGGATGTGAGTTCAGTAATCAATATGAGCTATATGTTTTATAGGGCTAGTGATTTTAATCAAGAAATAGGCAATTGGGATGTGAGCTCTGTTACTAATATGAGTGGTTTGTTTTTCATTGCAACTTCATTCAATCAAGATATAAGTAATTGGGATGTGAGTTCAGTAACAAATATGAGTTATATGTTTTCTGATGCAACTTCATTTAATCAGGACATAGAGGATTGGGATGTAAGTTCAGTTATCAATATGAGAGCAATGTTTTACTATGCCAAAAACTTCAATCAAGAGATAGGAAAATGGGATGTGAGTTCAGTTGTCAATATGCATTCTATGTTTGCCGGTACAGCCGCATTTAATCAAGATATTGGAGGTTGGGATGTGAAATCTGTTACGGAAATGGAATATATGTTCCTTAGTTCATCTTCCTTTAATCAAGATTTAAGCAGTTGGTGTGTTATCAACATAAATAGCGAGCCGTATAATTTTGCAACAAATAGCGTATTTTCAGCTCCTTTATACCCAAATTGGGGAACGTGTGGCGACGATGTAGCAAATGAGGAGGATCAGGTATTCCCAACCTCGTTTGAATTACAACAGAATTATCCAAATCCCTTCAATCCAACTACCAACATTAGCTTCAATCTTCCAGAAGCAACGAGCGTAAAAATTTCCGTTTTCAATACACTCGGACAAGAAGTAGAAGTACTGGTTGATGGATTCAGAAACGCGGGCGTTCACAACTTAACTTTTGATGCAAAGGGATTGTCCTCTGGGATGTATCTATACAGAATGATTACTCCATCCCAAACCTTCACCAAACAAATGCTTTTACTAAAATAGAAGCTGGTTCCAGACTATTCAATCAAAGCCCAATTCAGAAATGAGTTGGGCTTTTTTTTGTTTAGCTGTCAGTATTTGAGTAAGCTTTCGTGTTATCACAAAGTATATTAAGAAGTCGGACATGGATATGAAGCAAATTGCAAGTCATGATCAGAAAGTTCACTCCCTACATAGAAGAATTATCGGGGCATTGTTTATTCTATTAGTAGCTGAATGGGGATTATTACTATTTAGGCAATCGTGGCTGTCTCTATTTCTTGTTACCTGCATTTTAGGAACTCTGTTTGCGCCTGTTATTTTTAGAAAACGTATGCAAATGGAGATTCCTGCAGAGCTCCATATTATTGCGGTAATTTTCGTTTTCTGTGCTTTCTATTTGGGAGAAATTCAAGACTTTTATAATAAGCTTTGGTGGTGGGATATGGTTCTACATACTTCTGCCGGTTTACTGATGGGGATTCTTGGCTTTATTCTGGTATACGTTCTAAATGAGAGTAAAAGAGCTCACCTTAACATGACGCCCAATTTCATTGCATTTTTCGCATTTACTTTTGGAATAACTATAGGCTCTATTTGGGAAATTTTTGAATTTAGTATGGACCAATTGATGGGCGCAAATATGCAAAAACCTATGCTAGGCGATCCCTCAGGATTAACCGATACGATGTGGGATATCATCGTAAATGCAATCGGAGCTTTCACCATTAGCTTTATTGGTTTCGGCTATCTGAAAAGTGGCAAAAGCTTCTTTGTCAAAAACTGGATTAAGTCTTTCATAGATAAAAATCCAAAGATGTTTAGGAAGTAGATTCCTGCCTTAGCAGGAATGACCATTTTGGTTAGTATAAAAACCCATGCCAACCTTGTCGATAATAGGTAATCCTTTTACGTTTTCTTCTATCAAAAAAATCTCAGTCATCCCTGTAGATGTCAGGTAATTCGATGACGGATATAGACCTGAAAACTTTCTCGGTCATCCCGAATTTATTTCGGGATCTTACGGAAAAGCTTATGAGCTGAATAATATAGTTCCCTTCTTAAAGTAATTGAAGATCCTTCGGAAGTATCCTCAGAACTATTTTGCTCGCAGCTAAAGTTTTAGAAATGAGTTAATTGAGAATTCCATAATTCATAATTCTTATTTACTTCCCGAAATCTTCCCATCCCCAAGATGGAGCTGGCGTCTCAACTTCTTTGGTTAAATCAAATTCAACAGTAAACACACTGGGGCGGCCAATTCTACGAAGATTGTAGGAGTACACGCTGTCGTTAAGGGTTACCCACCAAACATTTGAAAAAGCATAAGGAATTAAATCCTGAGTTTCTTGATCTGCAGGAAACATTTGCATATTTGCTGTTCCTGCATTCGAGGCCGTTCCACCATACATAGTTACCTCGTCGTCGCTACCGTCTTCCATTCGATGATCGTGTTTCAGTTCAATTTTTCCATTTCTATTGGTAAAAATCCACGTTCTAGAAAGATTATCGCCCACATTAAATGGAACTAAAATTTGCTCTTCATCGCACGAAAGAACATGCATTACTAATTTCTTGTCAGCAAAACCTTCAACAGGGTCAGTTACGAGTTGCCCTTCAAAAGCTTTTCCACAAAGCGCTGATAGATTGTCCCAGAATATTTTAGTCTCACTATTTTGAGCTACAGTTTCAACTTCTGTTTGCTGTACTTGAGGTGTATTTGTACACGACGCAATGAATGCGAAGCTAAGTAATATTAAAAGAGATTTTTTCATTAGTCTTTTGATAGTGTGTTAAGAGGAATAAATATTGGCGAATATATTAGGTCTTCAAAATAGCCAAAAATTCAAAGGTGCTTTATTATAAGATGTATAAACTAAATTAAAATAATATTCTTTCTGTTTGCAATTGTTCGTATGGAATTTGAGTCAACTTATATTTATTTAGAAACTAATTCCTCAAAAAATCGAATTAGGATGATAAAGTTAGACATCAATAAATATTAGGGCCATTGAAAAAAGCAGATCAGTACGAATTGATACATCAAGCTCAACAGGTGTTTAGCAATGCGTCTCAAAAATTTGAAGAGCTTTTAACTGAATTGGATGAATCGGAATCGGTAAGAGAAACTGGATTGGCTATTACAATTTCAGACTCTCTCAAAAATCTAAATCGAAAAATCAATGCCTTTGAAATGGGTGCAATAGATTTAAATAAGCTTATTGATGAGTTTATTTTCGAAAAAGAGATGCTCTCTGGTGAATTAGAAATTCAAGCCTCAGGACATGTTCAGCTAAAGAGATTTATAAAACGGTTACTCCAAAGTATAGAAGATTTTATTTCTATTGTGGGTGGCAAAAAGAAAAGCATCCAACGTAAAATTGCTAATCAGAGAAGCACAGATCAAAAATCTAAGGGAATTGCATATTTACTGTGGCTCATGGGAGGTTTCGGAACGCTAGGGTTCCATCGTTTCTATTTGGGCAGAGTTGGAACAGGGATAGGTTGGTTTTTAACAGGAGGCTTGTTTTTTCTTGGCGCAGCTTACGATTTGTTCGCTTTATCATCTATGGTAGACGACCAAAACTATTTTAACCAACTTCGCGAAGTCAAACTGCAACAAATTTCCGAAGCTAGACGCATTCAAGAATAGATGGATTCTAACACAGTTTTTTTACGGTTCACAAAAAAGCCGCTGCTCAAATCAATGATCAACGGCTAATATCATCTACAGACGGCTATTATTCCATTTGCACTAATTAACATAGCTTAAAGTGAGGGATTGCTCAATAACTAGAATAGCGTAATTATGGTACGTGTTTCTACGTAATTAGAGCTGTTTTAAGGCTTTTGCTCCAAAGCGTAGCGCACAAGAGATGCGATATTCTTAAGTCCTAGTTTTTTCAGAATATTGGCGCGGTGCTTATCAACTGTTCGATGGCTGATAAATAATTTGGCTGCAATTTCAACACTCGTCAACCCATCTACTAAAAGTGAAAGAATTTCTCTCTCCCTTTTTGATAAGCTCTGTTGCGTATTTTTATGAGGCTTGAGTTTTGTAAGTCGAACATATTCTCTAGTCATCATTTTGGAAAACTGTTTGCCTAAATAGGTCTCACCCGCTGTAATTTTTTGGGCAGCATCAATAAGCTCTATGGTGTCGGTAGATTTTAACAGTAAGCCATTTGCCCCAGAGTCTAGAAACTCGCTAAGTACCTGAGGAGAGACATCTTGAGCAAGTACCAAAATCTTAGCATCAGGGAATCGGTCCACAATTTTATTGGCAAGCTCAATTCCGTTAATCTCGGGCATGGCGAAAGAAAGGACGCATAAATCAGGGTTTACGCTCTCAAATGCGGTTAGGATGAGGGCTCCATTATCGATTTCGCTGCATATTTCGAAATCGGCTTCTCGTAGAATAGCACTAATTCCTATTCGAAAGATCTCGTTGCCTTCGGCTACTATGGTTTTTATGCGACCCATGCGACCTCCTAAGGCTCGATGTGGTATTAAAAAACAGGACTTTAATGTAATTAAAAAGGTGAAATTTCCAAGAAATTATTTTAGAACATAAAAAAAGCTAGCACAGTTTTAATGGTCCAAAGGCAAGTCCGAATCCAATTTGTGTTTACAAGTGAACGGATAATTTGAGAATCTTTTTTCTGTTGAAGGAGATTGTGTTTGGGTACAGAAATGAAAAAAGTACTCATCCAGATAAGAAGTGCTATATAAAAACCGATGCTGGGAGGTGAAATCCACTCGGAATAATGCCAAAGAAAAGCAGAGCTAATAAGTTCTAAGACCATTACAGGCACTACAATAAAGCTGATTCTTTTGGTATGGTGAGCATGGAAATGAATGAAAGAATCCTCATCAACTAAATAAAATGAGGGGTATTGAACAATTTGAACAAACCAAATAAGGCCGGTTAAAAAAAGAGTAGAAAAAGTATTTACTAAAAAAATGAGTTCGTAATCCATAGAATCAAGCGTTTCGTTTTCATTATGTGTATTTTAGCTGGCTTAGTAACCAAAGTACTCACTCTAGGATTCATCGAATAAGCACATGGCTTTAAAAAGAACACACACTTGTGGCGAATTAACAACAGCAAATATTGGCGAAGAAGTAATTCTTAATGGTTGGGTTGGCCCCCGTCGCGATTTAGGAGGGCTAATATTTATCGATTTACGTGATCGTTATGGTATTACCCAAGTTGTATTTACTGAAACGGACGAAAACGTACACCAAAAAGCGGAGCATTTGCGCGCAGAATATGTAGTTTGCGTAAAAGGTAAAGTTATAGCCCGTGGCGAAGAAAATGTAAACTCCAATCTAGTAACTGGAGAAATAGAAATTGAAGCAACCGATTTAATTATCTATTCGGAAGCTGAAACGCCTCCATTCGAAGTTAAAGATGGCATCACAACAAATGAAGAAGTTCGGTTACGTTACCGTTATTTAGATCTTCGCCGTCCAGAAATTCAAAACAAGTTATTACTTCGTTCAAAAGCGTATCACGCAATCCGATCGTATTATCATGAGCGTGGCTTTGCAGAAGTTGAAACTCCGGTACTTATGAAAAGCACCCCAGAGGGAGCTCGCGATTATTTAGTGCCAAGTAGAGTGAATGAAGGGAAATTCTTTGCATTGCCTCAAAGTCCACAGACTTATAAGCAGTTGCTGATGGTTTCTGGTTTCGATCGCTATTTCCAGATTGTAAAGTGTTTTAGAGATGAAGATCTCCGTGCAGATCGTCAGCCTGAGTTTACTCAAGTTGACGTTGAGATGTCGTTCGTGAACGAAGACGACATTTACGAATACCACGAAGGCCTGATGAAAATGATTTTCAAAAGTACTATCGGTGTAGATATTCAAACTCCATTTCCAAGAATGAGCTACGATGATGCCATGAGTACGTACGGCTCAGATAAGCCAGATACTCGTTTTGGACTTGAGTTTGTAGACTTTTCTGAGACTGTTCGAAATGCAGAGTTCAAAGTGTTTTCTAGTACCGTTCAAAATGGTGGCGGCGTTGTTGGTTTCACCGTTCCTGGCCAAGGCGATATGGGACGTGGGGCTATTGATCGTCTTACTGAGCGTGTTAAGAAAGAAACTGGCGCTGGTGGTTTGATTTATATCAAAATGCAAGAAGACGGACCTCTTTGTAGCGTTGGTAAGTTTTTGACTGAAGAAATTGTAAACCAAATGGTAGAGACTTCTGGTGCAAAAACAGGAGATTTAGTTCTTATTCTAGCTGGACCAAAACCAAGCGTTCTTACTCAATTAGGTCAACTAAGATTGATGATTGGTAAAGATTTCAACTTAATTGATGAAACAGCTTATAACTTACTTTGGGTTACTGAATTTCCATTGTTAGAATGGGATGAGGAAACTCGCCGTTACCATGCAATGCATCATCCGTTCACTTCTCCAAAAGAAGAAGACATGGAACTAATTGATACTGACCCAGCGGCAGTTAAAGCACGTGCTTACGATTTAGTACTTAACGGTAGTGAAATCGGCGGTGGTTCTATTCGTATTCATAATCGCAAAGTTCAGCAGAGAATGTTTGAGCTCTTGGGAATTAATGAGGAAGAAGCAGAAGAGAAGTTTGGTTTCTTACTTACAGCGTTTAAATACGGTGCGCCTCCACACGGTGGTATTGCTCTCGGTTTAGATCGTATTGTGATGTTACTAACGGGTGCACAAAGCTTGAGAGATGTTATCGCATTTCCTAAAAATCAGAAAGCGCAAAGTACCATGGATAATAGCCCAGATGTTGTTGACAAAAAACAACTTGATGAGCTTCATATTGCACTTAAGAAAAAACCAGGCGCATGAGAACTGCAGGCATCGAAGGGTGTAAACTAGGTTGGCTACTCGTCAGTTTTGACGAGCGGGCTGAGCTTTACACGGTTCTTCGAACAAAGGAAGAACTTGATGCTGCATTCAATGACTACGATCGGGTTTTTATCGATTTGCCGATTGGCTTAGAAGATGAAGAATATCATCGCGAATGTGATGTGTTGATGCGAAAGGCTATTGGGGCCGATTATGCTCCTGATATCTTTTCGCCTCCCATTCGTCCCGCTTTAGATGCTCCTAGTTATGTAGAAGCTAACATAACTAGCTATGACTACACCGAGGAAAAACTCTCGTTGCAGGCATGGAATATCGTTCCAAAGATTAAAGATGTGGACAGCCTGCTACAAGCTAACTCAGCTTTAAGAGATAAAATTCTCGAAAGCCATCCAGAATTTTTATTTCAGAAATTGAATGGCGGCCTCATTTTTCAAAAGAAGAATTTGAAGAAAGGGGTGAAGCATCGCCTTGAGTTAATAAGAGACAAGGAAGCCATTGCCGACGATTTTTTCAGAGATATAAAAGAAGAATATCGTCGGGTTGAAATAGAAGAAGCTAATATTATTGATGCAATGGCTCTTGCACTGTACGCGAAATGGTCTGTTGAAAAAGGGCTAAAAACTATGCCTGAAGAAGTATCAGTCGATTCAGTTGGCTTGAAGAAAGCCTACCATTTTATTTAGACTGAAGTAAAGAAATCAGCCCAATCAATCAGCTATGAAATTTCTTTGATTCAGCTACGGCTAGTTGGTCTACTTTTTCGTTTAGTGGGAGCCCAGAATGTCCTTTTACCTTAATCCAATCTACCTTATGAGGTTTCATAGCCTCTAACATTTCCTGCCAAAGGTCTTTGTTCTCAACAGGCTTTTTATCAGCTTTACGCCAGCCACGTTTTTGCCAATTTTCAATCCAGCCTTTAGTCATAGCATTAATAATAAGTGCACTATCGCTATGAATTTTGATATGGCAAGGTTTCTTCATGGCTTTTAAAGCTTCAATGACCGCTTTCATCTCCATTTTGTTATTGGTGGTATGAGGGGCTCCACCAGAAATATCTTTCTCTTTCCCATTCCAAATTAGCACAGCACCCCACCCACCAGGACCTGGATTTCCACTACAAGCACCATCGGTGTATACAATTACTTCGGGTAAATCAGACATATCGTTCTGTAATGGTTTCTAGAGATAATTTGGTTTCAAGAGCTTTGGCAGCAACTAATTCAGGCCAGTTTTCTTCGGTTGTTCCAGCAAAGATAATTCCTCGACTAGAATTGATTAATGGGATTCCTTCATGGTTTTTTAAAGCTTTGGCTAGTTCATTTACCGAGCCTCCTTGTGCCCCAATGCCAGGAATGAGTAAACTTGCTTTGGAATGGTGTTCTAGTACAGAAGAAAGTTCGTCTGCTTGAGTTGCGCCAATTACCATTCCCATATGAGTTTCGTCTTTAACCGAACGCTCAAAAAGTGTATGGGCGATGTACTGCGCCATCATGTCAAAATCGAGGAAAGGTTGTTTTAGAAAATCGTTTGCGCCAGGATTTGAAGTGAGTGTAAGCGCGTAAATGGCTTTGGAAGCATCACTCGCAAAAGCATCTATCGTTTCGAAGCCCATTAAAGGATTTAGTGTAATGGCATCCACATCTAAAACGTCGAAAAAAGCTTTCTTATAATGCTCAGCCGTAGAACTAATGTCGCCACGTTTGGCATCAGCAATAACAATTTTGTCTTTAGGAATGTGACTTATAACCTCTTCCAACACAGCAAAGCTGTTAGCTCCTAGAGACTCGAAAAAGGCTAAATTGGGTTTATAAGCAGGTGTGTACTCGTTGGTATAATCGATTACCATCTTACAAAAAAAGATAACCTGCTCTTCAACTGTCTGGAATTGCTTTTTAACCGCTAGCGGAAGTAAATCTGGGTTTGGATCTAACCCAACACAGAGTGTAGAATTAGTTGTTTGCACAGCTCGGTGCAACTTCTCTAAAAATGTCATTTAAGTCTTATTTTTTTTAAAAGATAACATTTCTAAACAAAAGAGAGGAAGAAGAAATGATCGAAGTTTTTCTTAGAAGATGAGATGTGTATATAGTTGTAAAATGATTGGGGTGTGAGGTTAATTTTTTTAGATTAAACTTCTAAACTGTTACTAACTAATTATATAATGACAAGTACAATACTTCTAAAAAGAATGTCAAAACTGGGGATTCGTTTCCTCCTCGTATTAATAACATCTAGTTTAATGGGCTTAAATGCGTTTGCACAAGACGAGCCTGCGCAAACGGATTCCGCAAAAGTTGAAAAGAAAAAGAAAGAAGGATTGCCTTTAGAAGCAGGTAGGGAGTTTGCTTTCGATTTGAATGAAGGCTCTTGGATTTCTCTGGATGTGAGCCCTGATGGGAAAACCATTGTGTTTGATTTTTTAGGAGATTTGTACACCATACCAGTTTCAGGTGGTGATGCTACTCAGCTAACTAAAGGAATGCAGTTTGATAGTCAACCACGATTCAGCCCAAATGGGGAAGAGGTTGTTTTTATCTCTGATGAATCTGGTGGAGAAAATGTGTGGACGATTAATGTATCCTCAAAAGAGAAAACTCAAATTTCGAAAGGAAATACGAGCGAGTTTCAATCTCCAGAATGGTTTCCAGATGGGAAATATATCTTAGCTTCAAAATCAGCAAGTGGAAGCCATAAGCTATGGATGTATCATGTGGGTGGTGGGTCTGGAATTGCGCTTGTAAAGGAACCAAACAGTCTTAGAATGGTAGAAGGCGCTTTTGGTAAAGACAGCCGTTATATTTGGTTTTCGAGAAGAACAGGTAGTTGGAATTATAACGCAGCACTTCCGCAATATCAGATTGCAACCTACGATCGAGAAACGGGAGACATGACTACTCAAACTTCTCGTTATGGTTCAGGATTTAAACCAACACTTTCTCCTGATGGAAAATGGCTTGTTTATGGAACTAGACACGACGAACATACAGGATTGGTTCTTAGAAATTTGGATAATGGAGATGAACGTTGGTTGGCTTATCCAATTCAACATGATGATCAAGAATCACGCGCTTCAAGAGATGTTTTACCAGGAATGTCATTCACTCCGGATAGTAAATCGGTAGTAGTTTCTTACGGTGGTAAAATTTGGAAAGTGTCTATTGATGGTGGAGATGCAACTGAAATTCCATTCAATGTGAAATCAAGTATTGAACTTGGACCCGAGTTAGATTTCGATTATCCAATTAGTGACGATGCCGAGTTTACAATCACCCAGATTCGTGATGCCGTTCCTTCGCCTGATGGAAAAAAGATTCTATTTACGGCTTTGAATGAGATTTACACTATGGATCTTCCCAATGGAACTCCCAAAAAACTTCTTGATTTGGATGAAACTCAAGCCCAACCTGTTTGGTCACCCGACGGGAAATGGATTGCCTTTGTAACTTGGACTCCAGAATCAGGAAATGTGTACAAAGTGCGTAGCAATGGTAAAAATCTTACCAAGTTGAATAAAGACGAAGGCGTTTATCAAGAACCAGTTTGGTCTCCAGATGGAAAAAGAATAGTTCTAACTAATGGTGATGCTGAAGATTTCAGAAATGCAACAAGACGCTCAGCGTTTAGAGGAACTAGCAACCTAGTTTGGATTAGTGCAGATGGAAGTAGTGACAACTTTATAAGCTTTACCAATGGGCGAGGAAATCCTCATTTTGTGAAAGGTTCCGATCGAATATATTTGTCGGGTTCTAAGGGGCTTACTTCTATTCGTTGGGATGGAACAGACGAAAAAGCTCATGTTGAAGTTCGAGGAAAAGCAGCGCCAGGCTCGACAAATAAACCAAGAGCTTCATGGATTATGATGGCTCCAGAAGGTGACCAAGCACTGGCTCAAGTAGGTAACGATATTTTTGTACTTACTGTGCCTGTTGTTGGTGGCGATGCTCCTACAGTTTCGGTGGGAGGTTCATCCAGCATAGTTCCTGCAAAACAGCTTACTGAAATCGGAGGGCAGTTCCCCGCTTGGAGTTGGGATGCTAAGAAGATTCATTGGTCGATAGGAAATGCTCATGTTATTTACGATTTAGAAGCTGAAAAAGCTTACTCAGACAGTGTTAAAGCGGCTAAAAAAGATGCTGACAAAAAGGAAGAAGTAAAAGAAGATAAAGACGCAGATAAGAAGGATGAAGGGTATAAGCCTACGGAATTACGCATCAAAGTAAATGCCAAGAGAGATATTCCGAAAGGTGTATTGGTGCTACGTGGTGCTCGACTTATTACTATGAAGGGCGACGAGATTATTGAGAATGCCGACCTAGTAATAAAGGATAACCGAATTGTTGCGGTGGGCGAAAAAGGTAGCGTCGACATTCCAAAAGGTGCAGAAATAATGGAAATGAATGGCAAGACCATCACCCCAGGTTTTGTTGATACTCATGCCCATTTCCGAGTTCCTGTAAACTTACATCGTGGAGACTTTTGGGCATATATGGCGAATTTAGCGTATGGTGTTACAACTACCAGAGATCCACAAACGGCAACCACGGATGTGCTTACTTACGGCGATTTGGTTGAAGCTGGAAGATTGATTGGACCTCGTGTTTATTCAACAGGTCCTGGGGTTTTTGGTGGAGAAGGAATCAAAAGTTTGGAGCATGCTAGCAATGTGATGAAGCGCTACAGCGAATATTATCATACCAAAACAATAAAAATGTATGGAGCTGGAAACAGAGAGCAACGCCAGTGGATTATACAAGCAGCCAGAGAACAAAAAATCTTACCTACAACAGAAGGTTCTCTCGATTTCAAAGAAAATCTAACTCAAATTATTGATGGATATCCAGGGCATGAGCATTCGTTTCCTGTATTTCCTCTCTACAAAGATGTGATAGACATGGTTAGTTTTTCGAGAACAACTTACACGCCAACTCTTTTAGTAGCGTATGGTGGTCCTTGGGCTGAGAACTATTTCTATGCAACCGAGCAACCTCACGATAATGCTAAGTTGAGTAGATTTTTCCCTCATTCAGAATTGGATGCAGCTACTCGTCGTAGAAATGCAGGTTGGTTTATGGAAGAAGAGCACGTGTTTAAAGAGCAAGCTGGTTTCGTGAAAGACTTAGTAGAAGCTGGTGGTAGAGCTGGTGTTGGGAGTCATGGACAACTTCAAGGATTGGGTTACCATTGGGAATTATGGGCGATTCAATCGGGTGGGATGTCTGAGCACAATTCATTACGAGTTGCTACGATAATGGGAGCTCAAGCTATTGGTTTAGATCAAGACTTGGGCTCTATTGAAGCAGGAAAATTAGCGGATCTAGTGATTATGGATAAAAATCCTTTAGATAACATTCGCAACGTTGAAGCCATCAGCTATGTGATGATGAATGGGCGTTTATACGAAGGCGAAACGCTGAATGAAGTATATCCTCGCAAAAAAGAACTTGGAACGTTCTGGTGGCAAAATTGGGCTCCTAAAGACGTGCCAGGTGTTAAAGACTGATAGTTTGTGAGTTGGTTCGGAACGCAATCAATTTCTCTATAAAGGAAAAATCTGATTCACCAATGGTATGTTTTTAGTACACCATTGGTGAGTTTAGAAGTAAGGGAATAGAATAGTACAATCGCTGTGAGATGACTATGAGTTTTTTTCCTACCAACTAATATTAAGCCGTCATTCCTGCGTAGGCAGGAATCTAGAATTATAACAACGGAGTAATACTAATATTGGAAGTTGGGGCTACCATCTCACCTTCTTTCCCAAGCATAGGATGATCGAGGTAGTTTTTAAATCCAAACTGTCAACAATAGCTGATAACTACAGAACTACGAACAGCTACAATCTGGACCACAGTCTTTTTTGGGACTTTTAGAGCGTTTGATAGGAATGATTATGTACTTCCAAATGAGATAGGAAGTACAAAAAATTAAGAGAGAAAGTGAAGCTACTGATTGAAAATCCATAGTATTTAGATCAAAGTCTGCTTCCTAATTGGAAAGCGATGAAAGAACATATATAAGCCAACGCAGTCATATAGGTAAACATTGCGAGTGGCCATTTCCATGAATTTGTTTCTCGACGAACAATAGCGATAGTACTCATACACTGCATCGCTAGTGCAAAGAAAATCATAAGTGAGATAGCTGTAGCAATAGTGTAGACTGGTTTTCCCGTTTTCGGATTGATGTCGTTGATCAATTTCTGCTTTAAAGTAGAAATATCATCTTCATCAGAAGCTTCAATGCTGTAAATCGTGTTTAGTGTACCAACCATAACTTCACGAGCAGCAAATGAAGTAAGAAGACTGATCCCAATCTTCCAATCAAACCCAAGTGGACTAATAGCAGGTTCAATAATCTGTCCAAATTGACCTGCGTAACTATGCTTTAATTGATAAGACTCTGCATTTTCTGTTGCGTCAAATGAAGTCTCTATATTTGGTATTGATTCTCGGCTATCGAATACTGGCATATCCACTTTTGGGAAGGAAGCTAAAAACCAAAGTACGATTGAAATGGCGATAATTATTTTACCAGCTTCGGTAACAAAAATTCTTCCACGGTCGAATACATTTCTAAAAACTAATGACCATTTTGGCATTTTGTAACCAGGCAGTTCCATGATAAAAGGCGTACGTTCGCCTGCGGGGAAAAAGCGTTTCATCACAAGTGCAGCTAAAAGTGCCATCACAATTCCGAAAATATATAGTGCAAAAAAGGTAATTCCTTGCAGGGTGAAAATACCTAATACTTTGGTAGCAGGGATGAAAGCGGCAATCATAAGTGCGTAAACGGGCAGGCGTGCTGAACAAGCCATAAACGGAAGCACCATGATAGTGATGATACGATCACGCCAATTCTCGATGGTACGTGTAGCCATGATACCAGGAATGGCACAAGCAAAGCCAGAAATAAGAGGGGCTACAGAACGGCCATGTAAACCAACTTTGGTCATGAAACCATCCATCACAAAAGCGGCACGTGCCATATAACCGGTGCCTTCCAAAATGTAAATAAAGAAGAATAGGAATACAATCTGAGGCAAAAAGATAACCACACCACCCAATCCCGCAATAACACCTTCAACGAGTAAGTCGGTAAGCATTCCAGGAGGAAGTGTAGATGAAAGCCACGCACCAGACTCCACGAAAAGTAAGTCAATCAAATCCATAAAAGGAGTTGCCCAAGAGAAAATAGCTTGGAACATGAGCAACAAAATCATAGTGAAGATGATAGGTCCAAAGACTTTGTGCGTTACATAGGCGTCTATTTTATCGGTGAGCGTCCGTTCGCCAGTTTTCGTTTTAACTGTAGAGGGATTGGTAGCATCGCCTATAAAATTATATCGCTGAAGAACTTCAGCCGCCATTGGGTTGCCGCCCGACTTTTCGATAATGGAGCGAGCTTCTTCAATTACTTGCTTCCCAAGCTCGAAATTATCAAACTCATAAAAATCTGACTTGATTTCATTTTCACTAATTAATCGCAGAGCTTCGACGTGGTAAGCTCTTTCAGGAATTTTGGTATGAGGTTTAATCCATCCATTTATTACATGGCTAATAGCTTTTCGAAGGGGAAGCGAAGGCTTCCATGAAAGAGGTTCGGGAGATGGAGATTCAAAATCTCGAATGGTCTGCTTTATGACCTCAATGCATTTAGTACTTTTTGCTGAAATGGAAACAACGGGAATACCAAGTTCGGCACTAAGTTGATCGGGATCTACCGTGATTCCACGTTCTTTAGCAACATCTACCATGTTTAGAACTAAAATGGTAGGAAGGTTTAAATCCATAACCTGAGTAGCCAAATACAAATTACGATCTAAGTTACTAGCATCGGCTACAATCAAAACTAAATCTGGAGTGTCCTCATATTCAAACGTGCCAATGAGTGTTTCGTAGGCAATACGCTCGTCAATTTTTTTGAAATTGAGACTGTATGCACCAGGTAAATCAATAATAGAATGTTTTACGCCATCGATAGTTAGTGCACCAATTTTACGCTCAACAGTAATACCAGGGTAGTTTCCAATTTGTTGGCGTAACCCTGTTAGCGCATTAAAAAGAGTAGATTTACCAGTATTAGGATTTCCAACTAGCGCTATGGTGATGGGAGAGGTATTCAAAATATTTACTCAACTTCTATGCATGTTGCTTCAGCTTCACGAAGGGAAAGAAGATAACCGCGTACTTTAATTTCTATTGGAAAGCCTAGTGGAGCCATTCTAAGTATTTCTAGCTCCACTCCTGGTGTAATGCCCATTTCGAGAATTCGGATAGCATCATTTCCAATAATATTGGTTACCCGAACTGATGTGGGTTTTTTAATATCTGCTAACTTTAAACTCATGATAAACTACTCTACAGGACTTACTAAAATAGTGCGAGCTAAAGATTCATGAATAGCTAATCGAGCTTCGCCAACTTGAAGAATAATGTTGGATTGATTTGATATAATTCGTCCATTTATACCTTCCACGCAGCCTAGTTCATTTAATCGGCATGTGTCTTCGCAGGTACATTCCATACAGCGTATGGTAACTTCTTCACCTTCTCTTGTATTGCTAAGCGGATGTAACATAGTTGGCAAGCGTTTTCTTATTTAAAGACAATCTAAATAAAGATAATCATTTTTTTGGCTAACTAGAATAGTTTTTATCTAAAATATTAAAGTATTGTCTCTGGAAATACTTCTTCAAAACCATGGGGAGGTTGCGATAATGTCCATGTTTCGAAGTAAAAATGTCGATCTGTATTAAACTTCTTACCATTAATGCTAAAAAAGCGAAATGAAGAGGGGACTAACATCTGTAAATGTGGAAATAAGTTGCGATAAATATTCTTTTTAGAAAACAGAAAGAGGTCGAAACCGTTGCGAGCTTGTGCCTTATAAAGCACAATATGTTCTTGGTCTAGCAAAGTTTTTAGCTCCATGTTTGATGCTGTTTCTAAAAGCTCTCGGTTCTTTTGTGGATCACTGCCTGAAGGGATTAGAATTCGTTCTCCAATTCCGGTTTCTTGAATGGCTACCTCAAGGTTGTTACAAGTGTTCTTCTGTGTGATAAATATATCTGAATTTAGCCCTTTTTGAATCGCTTCAATCAATAACGAATAATTTGATAATGAATCTAAACTAAAATGTTCAGTTTCTAAATCAGACCCCGAAAATTGTAATCTCGAAAAAGTGGGGTCAGGTTTCATGAAGTCCAGAATAGAGGCTTCAGGCTGTTTTGCGGAGTTGGAGGAGTTCTCTTCCGAAAGTTCATTTAAGCGAAGATCATGCTTAAAAATGAGTTTTAATATTTGAGTGTTATTCATTCAGCAGAAGCATTTTTTTGCGAGAAACTATTAATTTCCGAAGATAGATTAAAACCAATTCAATATTGTACACCTAATACTTAAAAGTTGTTAAGAATGAAGCGGTTAATTCATGGTTTGTGAAAAGTATGGATAAAAAAAATCCCGCTCATAAGAAATTATGAGCGGGATTAGATTCAGCTTTAAAAGCTTAGATCATTGTTGCAATAACAAGAGCTACAACAGACATTAACTTAAGAAGAATGTTAAGAGATGGTCCAGAAGTATCCTTGAAAGGATCACCTACTGTATCACCAACAACACCAGCTTTGTGCGGCTCAGAGCCTTTGCCATAGTGTACGCCGTCAATTTCAACGCCTTCTTCAATCATTTTCTTAGCGTTATCCCAAGCGCCACCAGCATTACTTTGGAACAATGCCATTAGAACACCTGCTGAAGTTACACCAGCAAGAAGTCCACCAAGCATTTGAGCGCCTAAAGTAGGCTCGCCAATTCCGAACCATTTTGGAACGAAACCGAACAATACAGGAACGATTACTGCTAGAAGGCCAGGAAGAACCATCTCGCGGATAGAAGCTGTAGTTGAAATCTCAACACATTTTTCATATTCAGCTTTTCCGTCAGCTGCATCAAAAGTAGCTTTGTCAGCATCATTCCAGTCAGCATATTCAGTTTCACCATTCTTGTTCATTACATCAAGAGCAGCTCTCAATTCAGGAATGTCTCTAAACTGACGACGAACTTCTTCAATCATAGCCATTGCTGCGCGACCTACTGCATTCATAGATAATGCAGAGAATAGGAAAGGAAGCATAGCTCCAACAAAAAGAGCAGCCATTACGTTAGGATCTGTAACATCGATACCAGGAAGGTTAACTTCATGAGTAGCATTGTATGCAGTGATGAAAGCAGCAAAAAGAGCTAATGCAGTAAGAGCTGCAGAACCAATTGCAAAACCTTTACCAATAGCAGCAGTTGTGTTACCAACAGCATCAAGCTTATCAGTACGCTCACGAACTTCTGGTGGAAGGTCAGCCATTTCAGCAATACCACCTGCGTTATCAGAAACTGGACCGTAAGCATCAACTGCTAACTGAATACCAGTGTTTGCAAGCATACCTACAGCAGCAATAGCAATACCGTATAAACCAGCAAAGCTGAAAGCACCAATAATAGCGATAGCAATAATGATGATAGGAATTGCAGTAGAAATCATACCTACTCCAAGACCAGCAATGATGTTTGTTGCAGCACCAGTTACAGACTGCTTAACAATAGAAAGAACTGGTTTTGTACCAGTACCAGTGTAATGTTCGGTTACAAGACCGATTAATAACCCAGCAGCTAATCCGAAAATAGTAGCCCAGAAAACGCCCATGCTTGTGTATTCAATACCAGAGAAAGTCCAAGTTGCTGGAAGCATCCACTTTATGATAAAGAAAGAAGCTGCAAGCATAACTGCCGCCGATAAAAACTCACCTAAGTTAAGAGCTTTTTGTGGATCGCCACCGTCTTTAACTTTAACAAAGAACGTTCCTAATATAGAAGTAAAGATACCAGTAGCTGCAAGAACTAATGGAAGCATAACTGCAGAAAGACCACCGAAGTTGTCAGTCCAAGCACCACCGTTCATGGTAGCATCAGCGATAAAAGCTGCACCAAGAACCATAGTACCAATAATAGAACCTACATAAGATTCGAAAAGATCCGCACCCATACCAGCTACATCACCTACGTTGTCACCAACGTTATCTGCAATAGTTGCAGGGTTTAATGGGTGATCTTCTGGAATACCAGCTTCAACTTTACCTACAAGGTCAGCACCAACATCAGCAGCTTTGGTATAAATACCGCCGCCTACACGAGCAAAAAGAGCGATTGAAGAAGCACCAAAAGAAAAGCCTGTAACAACGGCTAATACTTTGTTAACAGCGCCAGCGCCTTCAATTCCAAAAATGTTTGAGAAAATGATGAATAAAAGTGAAAGTCCAAGAACTCCTAGGCCTACCACACCAAGACCCATTACAGAGCCACCAGCAAAAGCAACTTCAAGACCTTTTCCAAGACTTGTTCTAGCAGCTTGAGTAGTACGTACGTTAGCTTTAGTTGCAACTTTCATTCCGATGAAACCTGCAAGTCCGGAGCAAAGTGCACCGACAATAAATGAGATGGCAACCATCCAACTTGAAGTTTCAGGATTTGCGCTAAATGCCAAAATTGCTGCAACAACTACAACAAAGATAGAGAGTACTTTGTACTCAGCTTTAAGGAAAGCCATAGCTCCTTTTGCAATACTTTGTGCAATACCAGCCATTCGGTCGGTACCCACTTCTTGTTTTGTAACCCAAGAAGATTTCCAAGCGGTAAAAATAAGAGCGATAACCCCTGCCACTGGTATGAAATAGATTATGTTATTCATAATTCTCTTTTCGTTAGTTTATAATTATAAATTCAATTATGGTAATTCATTGCTCTTTCGATGCCTTCTTTAACAAAAGATAAAGCAGTCTCAACAGCGTGTTCTTTAGCCCGATTTAGTTCATCAAGCTCGTCGTCGTCGAAAGGAGAAAGTACAAAATCTACTTGTTTTCCCTTCTTAAAGTTATTGCCAATGCCAACGCGAAGCCTAGGAAATTCATTACTCCCCAATTTCACTATGATATCGGTAATACCGTTATGTCCGCCTGCGCTTCCTACAGCCTTCAATCGGTTTTTACCAATTGGAAGGTTAAGGTCGTCATATATTATGAGGCAGTCATTTTTGTCTGTTTGAAACTTAGCGAGTGCTTTCTTAACTGCTGTTCCACTTAAATTCATATAAGTGGTGGGCTTAATAAGAACAATTTTCTGTCCTTTATGCCGCCCTTCTGCAACCACAAACGGCCCGTTTCCAGGGCCGAATGTGACAGAAAGTTTTTGTGCTAAGTCATCAAGAATATCAAAACCAATATTATGACGAGTTCCGTCGTATTCTGTGCCAATATTTCCTAATCCTATAATTAAAGGCATAGCAAACAGAACTAGTCTGTGGTTATTTATTCTTCAGTCGTTTCTTCGCCATCAGCCGCTTCTGCGCCATCAGCAATTGCTTCTTCATCTTCGTCACCTTCAATCACTAAAGCGCCTTTTGGAGGACGAATAGTAACGATAGTACGGCTTAAAGAATCAATAGGGTCAATTCCTTCTAGGTTTAAATCACCTACGTGGAACGAAACACCAACTTTGAGTGGAGTAATATCTACTACAAACTCAGATGGGATAAACTCAGGAAGTACACGGATACGTACAAACTTCATTGGTTGGAACATACGTCCACCGTTTTCTACTACACCTTTTGAGTTACCAGTTAATTTAACTGGAATACGTAGAGTAACTTTATGGTTGTCTGAAAGTACGTAGAAATCAACGTGAATTGGGCGATCAGTAACTGGGTCGTAATCTGTACGCTTTAGAAGAGTTTTATACTCTTTACCGTCAACAATAAGAATCTGCAGTTTAGTCTGGTTTCTGCGTAGCAGTTTTTCTAATTGTAACTCATCAACAGAAAAGTTGATGTTTTCAGAAATTTCTGGCCCGTAAAGAACGGCAGGAACAAGCTTCTCTGCACGTAAAGCTCGGTTGGCTTGCTTGCTTGTTTCGCGAAGCGTACCAGTAATTGTTTTTATTTCTTGGGTTGCCATGATGGATTTACCTTGTCAAATTAATTATCAAAAAGTGCACTGATGGTGTCGTTAGTATGGATACGCTGGATAGCATCAGCAAAAATATTTGCAACACTCAACACCTTGATTTTGTCGGAGGGTTGGCGTAATGCTACGGTATCGGTTACTAAAACTTCATCAATGGGCGAATCTTCAATTCGCTGAAATGCTGGGCCTGATAAAATAGGGTGAGTGCAAATGGCAGTGATATTTAAGGCACCTTGTTCTTTCAAGGCACTTGCCGCATTTGTCAGAGTTCCAGCAGTGTCAATTAAGTCGTCAACTATTAACACATTCTTTCCGGCTACATCACCGATAATATTCATGACTTCTGAAACATTAGGTTTCGGGCGTCTTTTATCGATAAATGCTAAACTCGCGCCTAATTTCTTAGAATAAGAACGCGATGTTTTCAAACTTCCTACGTCTGGTGCTACTACCACCAAGTTTTCAATAGGATTTGCCGTAAAATGATCTATGAAAGCCCTACTTGCATATAAATGATCAAGTGGGATATCAAAAAAGCCTTGAATCTGTGCAGCGTGTAAATCCATCGTGAGAACACGATCAGCTCCGGCTTTAACCAAAAGGTTTGCCATGAGTTTGGAGCCAATGGATACTCTGGGTTGATCTTTTCTGTCTTGGCGAGCATAACCGAAATATGGTATTACGGCGGTTACGCGCTTAACAGAAGCTCGCTTTGCAGCATCTAACATCAATAGTAATTCAATGATGTTGTCGCCAGGTGGTGGCGTTGGCTGAATGATATAAATATCTTCACCACGAATACTTTGTTCGTATTTTACGTAAAGTTCGCCATCAGAGAATTCTTTGATAGTAACTTCACCTAGTGTGGTGCCATAGGCTTCAGCAATAGCTCTTGATAGAGCAGGGTTGCTTCGCCCCGAGAAAATTGCGAGAGGAGTATCCAAGATGGTTTGCTAGCACTGAAAGATTCAGGATTACATAAAACAGAAGAACAGCTCCTTAGTCATTCTTCTGAGTGGTTAGTTGCCCGGGGAGGATTCGAACCCCCACAAACTGGACCAAAACCAGACGTCCTGCCATTAGACGACCGGGCAATTTCTGCCGACTCGACAGACTCCAAAGATAGAGATAGATAAAAACTCAATCAAGACTGAAATGCTTTTTTTAGTACAAAACATTTTGAGCATTGCTTGGGCCTGCAATAGTTATGCAATTGGTGCACAGAACCAAGCTTTTTGCTATATATTTGCGCGGGTATGGGTAGAGATTGGAAGGGGGTGAGAAGGCTTTTTGGGATAGGATTTTGCATGTCGCACCACTCTTTCAGCGCAGAACTTTTCAAATCTTGGTGCGCGAACATGGAAGCCAGTGCGTAAAGTGCCGGAATAAACACGGTGCCATATAGAATTTTGATTCGGCCTGTATACGAATATCCCAGAGTTTTACTCCAATTTTTCCACAAGTTGAGAGCATCTTTTTTCAAAAAATATGAAAAGGGCGTTTCTAAAAGTAGATAGCTAAACTCGACGGCTTGTTTAACTCTATGAGTAGGGTGGTTTGCAGGCCTCGCCGACTTATAGTTCCAACCATAGTTTGCATTGCTATCAAATGCCAGGGTGGTAGCGTATTTTAAGAACTCATCTAGACTATTATAACTCTTCTTTTGAAGGTTATGTGCTAATTGTTGCATGGGAGCTCTGTTCTGAGAAATGCCAAACCCATCAAAAATAGAGAGCATCAATGCGTTTTTCCATGCGATGCTTTGAAGGCTTTCTGGGTTAAAGAAGGAGAAAAAATCACTCACTTTCTTTTCTAAGTACTCTAGGTGTGCCTTTTCTAATTGTGCTCGAAATGCAGCTTCAGAAATAAAATTTACATGAGCACAGGGTAAAATATGTTCTTGAAAGAATGCTTTTAAGAAAGACTCAATATCTTTGCTTAAATATGGAAGTAAGTTTAGTGTAAATGGCTGGTTTCCATCTAAACACGTAACAGCAGTAGGAGAATGTTCTACCACTACATGCAAAATCACATTATTATAATTGCTATCTGATTGATGGCCATGTTGCTTCCAATTCGCAGATTTCAAATGCATTTCTACAGAGCCATGCCAAACAAGTCCATCTATTAGGAGTTTAGCTTGTTTAAAATCTGGCCCATCTGAAAGATTGAGAATGCCTTGGCGAAGAATTTGAATGCTTTTCCCACAGGTTGTTTTAAGACCATTGGTTGAGAAAAGCATTTCTTCCCAAAGCCATTGTAAGATTGTTTCTTGATATGGAAACGAATTCCTACGCACTCTCTAAATCGTCATCATCAAAATCTAATGACGAAGTCGCTTCGTATAAATCAGGTACGGCTTCTTTTACCGTCTTCTTAATTTCTTGCGAAACTTCGTCAATTCGGCGTTCGCTTTCCTCTAGAAGTTGTTGGCCTTTAATTTCAATCCAATCTTTGGCTTCTCTAGATTGATCCTGAATCCATTTACGATTGTCTTTTCCAGACCTTGGAGCTAGTAACATCCCGGTGATTAAGCCACTAGCAAAGGCTACTACACCTGTTAAAAAAAATCCAGTTCCCTTATTCATAGCGTCAATTTAATTTTAAAATCTGGTTAACACTGTAAAGTACTAATTTGAATAAGAATTTTCTAATTACTTTAGCATGAAGCAAGCTTAATTATTTCTTACCTTTTACCAACTTATTTTACCAAAATGAAACGACAATTTGTTTTGATGGACAAACCTAGAATAGAGCGTGCTCTTAAAAGGATGTCCATCCAAGTACTTGAAGGTCTTGACGCTGATAGCCAGCTTGTAATAGTTGGCCTGAACGAACGGGGATATGCCACTGCAAAACAGTTGGTAAATTATCTGTATGAAAGTGTAGACCCAAATAGCATAGAACTCAGTAAATTGGATTTTAATTCTACTTCTAGTGGGACACCTCTTCCAAATTGCACCGAGAAAAATGTAATCATTGTAGACGATGTGATTTTTTCTGGGAAAACTATGTTTGACGCTATTACTGCCGTTTCAGGAACTGGAGATCCTTCAAAAGTAGAATTGTTGACTTTGGTTGATCGGGGGCACCGTCGCTACCCCGTTGCAGCTTCTATCTTTGGAATAGAAGTGCCAACAAAATTTGGCGAACACATAGAAGTAATGCTTAATGCTGGAAAGCTTGAGCAGGTAATTTTATTTAAAAATTAATATTTATATCAATTAGATTTTATGAAAAAGTGGACTTTATCAGCACTATTTACTTTGTGCTTAATAACATATTCAAATAACATTTTAGCACAGACTATTGTAGTACCAGATACACTTAATGGATGGGCTCAAACTTGGGTAGCTAACATCAATGGTTCTCAAGCTACTTTCAATAACTGGTCGGAAGGGGGGGTAAACACTGTTAGTGGTGCTGCTTCAACTGTTTTCACTAGATACTATAGAGAAGGCCAATTCTCTTACGGTTTTAGAACAAACCTACGTTATGGCCAGTCTAAATTGAATGGCAATGAGATTCGAAAGTCTGATGATTTGATTTCTATCAGAAATAGAGCAACCTATGACTTGGCTGAAGGAAGTATATATGCAGCTTATGGCGCTATCCAATTCAAAACTCAGTTTGGTGATGGTTACGATTATGGCAAGAAAGTAAACGGTGGCGATTCTTTAATCTCAGCTTTTCTTTCTCCAGCGTATTTAACCGAAGGTCTTGGTCTTGAAGTGAACGCTAGTTCAAACCTCAAAATAGAAGGTGGTTTGGGTATTAAACAAACCTTTATTCGTGATGGCGACCTTGCTCCAAATTACGGAATGGCTCTTGGCGAAACGTTTAGATCTGAGGGTGGTATCACAACAGGTATAACCTACCAAAACGAAATTATGGAGAACATAAAATACTCTAGTAGTGTTGAAACATTCACCAACTTGCTTATGCCAATAAGTAAAACAGATGTGTTCTGGTCGAACGAGCTAACAGGTCAAATTAACAAACTTATAAGCGCTTCCTTCCAGTTTGAACTTAGGTACGACGATGATTTCTCTAAAGAAATTCAGTTAAAGCAGGTTCTTGCAGCAGGCTTGACCGTTAATCTATATTAATTACAAGTATGAATGAGCAGGCTAAAGCTATTTTAGATGAGGCTCTAAGTAGTCTGCAAACTTGGAAACAATCTTATGGAGCGTGGAATATGGATTCCACGCTTTTTGTTTCTCAAGATAAAATTACCAGCGTTTTTGAGGATCTTTCTAAACGTCTTTCTGGTAACTATCCTTTCCATCATCCCGTGTACGCAGGCCAAATGTTAAAGCCACCGCATCCAGTAGCTTGGGCGGCTTACTCTATGGCAATGAGCATCAATCCGAATAACCACGCGTTAGATGGCGGACCTCCTTCTTCCGAAATGGAAAAAGAAGTGATGATTGAACTAGCCAAATTCTTTGGTTATGGGGAACAATTCCTGGGACATTTAACAGCAAGTGGAACCATCGCTAATTTAGAAGCTCTTTGGGTTGCACGCCAATCACATCCTCCTAAAAAAATAGCGTTTTCCTCAAACTCGCATTATACCCACGAGCGAATGTGCGGAGTCTTAGGCGTAGAAAGTGTCAAGATTCCTATTCTAAATGATGGAAGCTTTGATTTAGAATCTGTGAATCCCGACGAGATAGGCACTATTGTAGTAACGCTAGGAACTACAGGTTTAGGTGAAGTGGAGCCTTTAAATCAGATTTTGCCTTGGGCCAGAGAACATAACATTCGCATTCATATTGATTCCGCATACGGTGGTTTTTTTAGAACGCTGAAGGATTCTTCTATTTTGGATGGAACTCAATGGAAATTGATGCAAGAAGCCGACAGCATAGTTGTGGATCCGCACAAACACGGATTACAACCTTATGGCTGTGGTGCAGTGCTTTTTAAAGACCCATCGGTTGGTCGCTTCTATAAACACGATTCGCCTTATACCTATTTTACTTCAGAAGATTTACACTTAGGCGAAATTAGTCTGGAATGCTCTAGAGCAGGAGCCGCTGCAGTAGCTTTTTGGGCAACACTACAATGCTTCCCTCTTAAAGAAAATGAGGGTTTTGGCCTCATTATGCAGAAATGTAGAAAAGCTACATTGAAAGCTTTTGAGTTGGTTGAAAACAGCCCAAAGTTAGCTGCCTATAAAATGCCAGAACTAGATATTCTAGCTTACTTCCCTACCACATCTGAGATCAAAAAAACTTCTCAAATTTCTGAAATTTCTCAAGAGGTATTTAATATTGGGATGAGAGAGAAAAGCTTTTTCTTATCTCTGTATCGGGTTCCAAGTTCAACGTTTGTTGCTTTACACCCTACCTACGAAGCGGATACCGAGTATGTAACTATTCTGCGTAGTGTTTTCATGAAGCCAGAACACGCCGATTTTGTGGATGAAATCATTCCAAGAATTGAAAGCTGTATTTGATACTGTATTACAATATCTATCCTGAGGCTCTACTTGGGATAGATATTGTTTAATTACTCCTCGTAAGGGTTAGACTCCACAATAGCGCCATCCTGAAGGTTGATGATTCGATCTCCATAAGAAGCCATTTCATCAGAATGAGTAACTTGAATAATAGTGACTCCATCTTCCTTGTTTAGTTTTTGGAATATCTCCATAATTTCTCTGCTTTGATTAGAGTGCAGGTTTCCGGTTGGTTCATCAGCTAAGATAAGTTTAGGACTTCCAATCAAAGCTCTTGCAACGCCAACTAATTGTTGCTGCCCACCAGAAAGTTGACTCGGGAATAAATCTTTTTTGGCAACAATATTAAAACGATCGAGCATATCAGCGACCATACTTTTACGCTGACTTCCAGGCACTTTCCTGTAGAGTAAAGGCATTTCAATATTTTCGTATACGGTTAGTTCATCAATCAAATGATACGCTTGAAATACAAAGCCAATATGAGATTTATGATATTCTGATTTTCGTTTTTCATTAAGGCCATGAACTGCTTCTCCAAAGATATAATATTCTCCTTCATTCGCATCATCCAGAAATCCTATGATGTTCAGTAAAGAAGATTTACCTGCTCCACTTGGCCCCATAATACTCACGAAATCTCCTTCAGCAATATCAAGATCAATCCCTTTAAGAATGAAATTACGCTGGAATCGTTTGTCGATATACTTGTCGATGTTTCTGAGTTTAATCATATCATTCATTTCTAAGATTTTCTACTGGGTTTTGTAAAGCAGCTCGAATTGATTGCCAACTTATCGTTATTAATGCGATTAAAAGGACGGATAATCCTCCATATAAAAAGGGAATCCCTCCAAGGTCAATTTTATAGCTGAAATTAGCCAGCCATTGATTGCTTAAGTACCACGCTACAGGAGCGGAAATACTAAATCCGATTATAACTAAAAGAATAAAGTCTTTTGATATAAGTAATAGAATACTTCTGATTGAAGCTCCAAATACCTTCCGAATGCCTATTTCTTTAATACGGCGTTGAGCGGTTAATGATGACAGGCCAAAAAGTCCAAAACATGCTAATAAAATGGAAATTAGTGAGGCTATTTGAATTATTCGATTCCATCTAATCTCTTCATTGTACTGAAGCTTTATCAACTCATCCATAAATGCGATATTGAAGACTTCTTCCTTAGCAATAGTATTCCAAAGCTCTTCAAGTCTAGAAATGGTCTCGGGCATAGTCTGAGAAGATAATCGAACTAGTATAGTACTAGGGTTAGAATCATATTTAACCGTTTCAATATGCTGAAGAGCCATTGGCTGAAGCGGATCGTATAAACTTTTGAAATGGTAGTTTTCAGTTACACCAATTACTTTTTTGCCATCAAATGGTCCTACCCATCCTTGATTTTCAGGTCGGTCTTCTAAAATCTGCCCAATAGGGTTTTCCCAGCCCATAGCATCAACAAAAGCTTGATTCACAATAATCTCATCGGAAGGATAGGAGTTAGCTGATTTCGAAAAATTAGAGCCATTAAGCAACTTTATGTCCATGGTCTTGAGATATTGAGCATCTACTGCTTCGGAAGGAATCCCATCTCCAAGCTGAGTAAGTGTTGAAGCCGACATCATCTGTGCCATTCCAATATTAACCACACCATATTGAGAATAATCTCTATACGCTCCTGCAGTTATGGAGGATGAGTTTGCACCAGGTATTTTTAAAGCTTCATCAGAATATAGTTTCGCAATCTTTAGGCTATTTTCGAGTTCAGGGTTAATCTCTATAGCAATTACATTCTCAGGATTAAAGCCTAAATTTTTATTAAGCATATAGCTTATTTGGCTTTGCATTACATAAGTACCAATCATAAGTGTAATTGCAAGTCCAAATTGAACAACAGTAAGTACTTTAACTAAGGATGGGATTTTTTGGGATGTAGTACCACTTGAGAAGAGAGATGTAGCACTTTTTCTAGAAATCTGTATGGCTGGATAAATACTAGTAACAAAAGTTAGAATGATTAAAAGCCCCAATATAGAAACCCAAAGTAAAGGGTCGTTTAAGAGAGTTAAATCCAACTCTTTTTGGAAGAGCACACCCGCAAGTGGCGATAATAACTCGGCTAAAACCATTCCAAGAATTATTGCAATTAAGCAGGTAATGAAGACCTCTCCAATAATCTGAAATTTAATCTGATGTTTAATGGCGCCCACTGTTTTACGAATTCCTATCTCTTGAAAACGGAAAGTCGAACGACTTAAAGTGAGTGACATGAAATTAATCCCAGCAATTAAAAGTATCACAAAGGCAATACTCGCTATGATGAGCGTGTATGTTTTGTTGGTGCTTTGCGTAATACTTGAACGGTAATCTTCATTGAAATGAACCTCCGATAAGGGCTGTAGTCCATAGGTGGTGCTATTACGTTCAATCCAGTTTTTCCCAAAGTGAATTTCGAGGAATGCAGGAAATTTAGCGACCAAATCTTCTTTCGAGGTCCCATCTTTTAGGGTAATCCAAGTTTCTAGAAACCCTAGATACCAGCTTTCTTTGAGGGCTTTCCTGCGATTGATTGAGGCACCTCTAAAACTATTTTCAAAAGGTAACAGAAACTCAAATTGAATACTGGAGTTGGCAGGAACGTCTTTTGCAATAGCGGAAACTACAAAGTTCTGAGGTTTGTCCCCTAGGCGAATGGTTAACGATTCTCCTATTACGTTTGTCTTTCCAAAGTATTTATTCGCCGCAGATTCTGTAATTACAATATTGTCAATCTGATTTAGTGCGTTTTCATTATCTCCATAAATTAAAGGGAAACTGAAGTGAGTAAGGAACTCTGAGGTTATGAATTTGATAGGTTCTAAAATATATTTTCCATCTTTTAGAAACTCGGCACTGCTACCAGAAATATTAATTATGGATTCGATTTCTGGAAACTCTTCTTTAAGAGCAATGGATTGAGGATAGGAATGGGTGGTATTTCTTCTAATTTTACCGTTTTGAGAATCTACCGTTTGTACAGTAATTCGATAGATGGAATCTTTATTCTGATGAAAATTGTCATAAGACCATTCAAACCGTACATACATGATAAGGATGATACAGCAACACAGCCCAATGGAAAGTCCTGATAAGCTAATAAAGGAATCAGTTTTGTGTTTCCTGAGATTACGTAATGCAATTTTTAAATAATTCTTATACATAACTCACTCGCTTTTTAATGACTCAATCGGGTTGGATAAGGCTGCCCTGAGAGATTTATAACCAACAGTTAGTAGTGAGATTATTAGTATTCCGAGGAAACTCAGAGCAAATATTTCAATTCCGATATCTATTTTGTAGGCGAAATCGGCGAGCCATTTACGCATTAAATACCATGATATAGGAGCTGCGATGAGAAAAGAGATTCCTGTTAATACCATAAGCTCGAACCCAAATATTTTTAGAATATCAAAAACACTTGCACCGAGCACTTTACGGACTCCAATCTCTTTCATTCTGGTTGTTGCCATGTAAGAAACCAGACCGAATAGCCCCAAAGAACCAATTAGAACTGCAATTATGGTGAACGAGTTCATGATTTTAGCGGTGTTCTTCTCATCTTCGTACATTTCCGCAATGTTGTCATCCAAAAATGAGTATTCGAAAATGGACTCAGGGAATGCTTGGTTATATGCTCGTTCAATTTGAGCTAGAGCCTCCTGGGTTTGGGATGTATTGATCTTAATCCCACCAATAAAGAAGTTTGGACTGGTGGCAAGTACCACAGGCTCTAAGCCTGCATGTAACGAAACCGTATTAAAGTCTTGAACCACTCCAATTATGGGAGCTTCATCTCCCCAGAAAAATATTCTTTGGCCAATCAAATCTTCAAACTTGTCTGCATAGCCTACTTGTTTTGCAAAAGTCTCGTTTACTAAATAGGCGTTAACAGTGTCAGACGGAGAGAGGTTGGTTCCAGCGAGAAGTATTAACCCATAAGTCTCCAGAAAGTCCTCATCAACAAGTTTTATCTGTCCGTCATTTTCATATCGAGTGGTATCAACTTCCATTATATAATTTCCGCCCCAAACACTATTACTGGTTGTGCCTGTATTAGAAAAAGAGACCCCTTGAATTGAAGGTTGGCTTTCTAGCATGTTCTTAAAAGTACTCAAAACCTGTTTATTTCTATTCGGGATAGATACTTCAACCAACGCTTCTTTTGTAAATCCAAGATCTTTTTCTTGAAAAAACTGAATTTGAGTAGAAATTACGATGGTACAAATAATCAGGATTTGTGTAATGCTAAACTGTACTACAATTAAGCTTCGGCGTAATGTAACTCCTTTGCCATAATTCGAGTCAATCTTATTCCGTATCGCTTCAATAGGACTAAATCCAGACAACTGTTGAGCTGGATACCACCCAGCAAGTAATGTGATACCAAAGAATAGTATAATTAAGAAAAGCTGTGCAGAAGTGTTTGTAAGAAGGTGGAGCTCTGGGGCAATGCCAATAACTGGCTCTATAACTTTCAACAGGATTTCGGTTAACCCAAGGCTTATAATAATGGAGATAGCGACAATGAAAGCGGTCTCACCCAAAAAGTGAAAGATAAGTTGCGTTCTTGTTCCTCCGAGAGTTTTGCGGAGTCCAACTTCTTTAGAACGACTTACTGCAATGGCAGTATTTAAATTTATGAAATTGATACAAGCTGTAATCAATAAGAATAACCCGATAATACCGAAAGCGAATAGTATTTTCTTTTCAATTACTCGACCACTATAAGCTTCAAAACGGCTATCAAAGTGCATTTCACTAATAGGTTGAAGAAAAAAGTCCATAACTTCAGCTCGAGTTTCACTTCTGTACTTCGTGATAATATTATCGAATTGGGCATTCACTTCATCAGGCTTTACACCTTCTTTAAGCTTCACAAATACTTGATATCCACTGGAATTACTTCCCCAGTTAGAATTTTCGTTTATTTGACCATTCCTATCCTTTGTTTTATTTGAGCCGATAAAAACAAAGGGGAAGCTGGAGTTTTTAGGATGATCTTTAACTAAACCGGTTATTTCTATATCGGAAACAGTACCAGAACTCATTACTACAAATTTTCCGATTACATCGGTGGAACGGAATAATTTCTTTGCAAAACTCTCGGTTATTACTGCTGTATTGGGTCTCTGTAAAGCATCATCAGGGTTTCCAGCTAACCATTCATAAGTTAGAATGTTGAAATAATCTGGATCTGCAAAAGTCAGCTCCTCCTCTTTCACCCTATTTTTAAGCTGACCATCTTCGAAATAAGAAATGATAGGATCGTTGCCAAAATTATCATTTACCAAAACGGTGTACTCAAGTCCAGAAACATCATTACGAACAGCTTCAGCCAGTGGATAAGGGCCTCCCCTGTTATATTCGTTTTTTCCGAATTCAGTATCGTGTCTAACTATCCTAAATATTTGATCTCTGTCTTTGTGGTTTTTATCAAAACTGAGATCGAACTGTATAATTAAGAAAATTACTATGGCACAAACTATACCTAAAGTTAAACCACCAATGTTTATTAGCGTATGGCTTTTGTTTTTGATTAGATTACGAAAGGCGATTTTAATGTAATTTTTAAGCATAATTCCAGCGGTTTATTCGGTTTTTAAACTTTCTACGGGATTTGCAAGAGCTGCTTTTATGGATTGGTAGCTTACTGTTATTAAGGCGATGAATACGGCGCAGCCTCCTGCAAATATGAATATTCCATATCCGAGCTCAATTTTATAGGCAAAATCGGAGAGCCATTGATTCATTGCATACCATGCAATAGGGATGGCGATTATAAACCCGAAGATTACCAGCTTGATGAAGTCTTTGGAGAGCAGGGCTACAATATTGGATACAGAAGCTCCTAACACTTTCCGGACGCCGATTTCTTTAGTACGTTGCTCTGCTGAGTAGGCAGCTAATCCAAAAAGACCCAAACAAGCAATAAATAATGCTAATAACGTGAAATAGGTAATAACGCTATTTAACTTTATCTCAGATTTATACTGCTCGTCGAAAACATCATCCAAAAAAGAGTATGAAACTGGAAAGCCACTAAAATTTGTGAGGGTTTTGGTAGCATAATCCACAGTTTCGGGTAAATTATTCCCTTTCAATTTCAGCGAAATATAATTGTATTTATTAGGGGCCAAGTATATCGTTAAAGGCTCTATTTGCATGTGAAGGGAATGCATATGGAAGTCTTTTAGAACACCAACTACGGTGCCTTTTCCTGCCCATGCAGACATAGATTTACCAACGGCCGAATCTATATCCCAGCCTAAAGCTTTTACAGCAGTTTCATTGATTAGGTACGCTCCTGATGTTGTATCTGAAGAAATATCTTTAGAGAAATTTCGTCCAGCAAGTATCTCCATATCATAGATATCTATAAAATTGTAATCTACCCCTGTAATATAGATAGGCTGTCCCTGTTCAGAATCTTCACTTCCTTCCCAACCTCGTATTAATGTTTGCGAATCAAGGCTATTTGGAAGTTGAAGGGATGCCGAAACCTTATCAATATCAGGATTCTTCAACAATTCTTGTTTGATGATGTCAAAGTGTTGATTTACCTGGCGATCTTGAATGTTTAGAGTAAGGATGTGGTCCCTGTTGTATCCCATTTCAGTTGTTTGTACGTATCGCATTTGTTGATAGATCACGATACTTCCAACAACAAGTATAATGGAAGTGGCAAATTGTCCTACAATCAATAAGTTTCTAAGATTAAAGTTGCGAGTTCCTTTTTTATGGAGGCCTTTTAGCGCGTTATTAGGTTGCAAACGAGTAATGAAAAAAGCTGGATAGCTTCCTGAGATCAACCCAGAAATCAATGCACTGCCCACAATCATTGCAAAGTAGGTTGGGTACTTAAGGAAGGAGAGGCTTAAAGGACGTTCAACTAGTCCTTCGAATAAAGGAAAGGCTAGGTCAGATAAAATCAGTGCAAATATTAATGCTAGCAAAGCTGAAAGCAAGGATTCGCTCAAAAACTGAGTAATCAGTTGCCCACGATTAGCTCCAATTACTTTTCGAAGACCAACTTCTTTAGCTCGCTTAATGGATTGAGCCACAGCAAGATTCATGTAGTTAGCAGCTGCAAGTAAAAGAACTATTATTGCGATTCCAGCAAAAATATAAATGTATGTGATGTTGTTGTTTGCAGAGAGTTCAAAATTGAGATTAGATTGTAAGTGAATGTCAGTTAATGCCTGTAAATAATATTGATGGTCAGTAGGAGAATACTTTGCGATAAATTCAGGAAGTTTGGCCTGTAGCTGATCAGCATCAGTGCCTTCTTTCAGTACAATATAAGTGAACCATCCGCTGTTACCCCATTCTTCCATATTTTGGGAATAATGGTCGTCAGAACTTGCAGGAGTGATAAAATCGAAGGTGAAGTGGGAATTTTCTGGTACATTCTCAATGATGCCAGTAACGGTAAATTCCACACCGTCATTTCTGGTGATGGTTTTTCCTACAGATGGCTTTTCCCCAAACATTTTATTTGCCAATGCTTTGGTGAGTACAATAGAGTTCTGAGAAGTGAGTGCCGTTTGAGGATCTCCCTCAGAAAAAGAGAACGTGAAAACATCAAAGAAAGAAGAGGTGGCAATGATGCCTCTTTCTTTGAAAGGGTGGTCATCAACAGTGAGATAAAGACTACGTTTTCCAATCGTCGTGGCTGTTTCTACTTCCGGAAAATCGTTAGTAATCGCGTTTTCGAGTGGTACTGGCGTTACGGCAAAGTGATTGGTGCCGAGATAAAAATTGCTCGGCTGTTGAACAGCAACTCTATATGTTCTATCCGCCTTTTCGTGAAATGTATCAAAACTGGTTTCATAGTGGATATAGGCCGTAATTATAATGAAACAGCTTAGCCCTATAGACAAACCAAGTATATTAATGAACGAATATCCAGGATTTCTTCTGAGATTTCGGAGTGCAATTTTTAAATAATTTTTAAACATGCTTGTTTGAATTAGTGATTAACTAATTGAATCGTTTGATTACACATGAAATCCTTCCTGCATATTTTCAGTAACTACCTGTCCATCAAATAGATGAATAACTCTCATTGCATAATCTGCATCATGTGGAGAATGAGTTACCATTACGATGGTTGTTCCTTGTTCGTTAAGCTCGGCAAGAACTTTCATCACTTCGTTACCATGATCTGAATCAAGATTACCAGTTGGCTCATCAGCTAATATCAATTTCGCGTTAGCAACCACCGCTCTGGCAATAGCAACACGTTGTTGTTGTCCACCCGATAGTTGTTGAGGAAAGTGATTGCGACGATGCATCATGCTCATTCGCTCAAGAGCAGCTTCGGCTTTTTCTTTTCGTTCATTAGCGGGCATTCCTAAATAGAGCAGGGGCAACTCAACATTCTCGAAAACGGTTAGTTCGTCAATAAGGTTAAAGCTCTGAAAAATAAACCCAATGTTCCCTTTTCTGAACTGAGCTCGTTCACGTTCCGACTTATTTGATACATTATGTCCTAAAAAATGATACTCTCCCTCACTAGGGTTATCGAGTAAGCCCATAATATTAAGCAAGGTAGATTTTCCACATCCTGAAGGGCCCATAATTGCTACGAACTCTCCTTCCTTTATCTCAATATTAACATTATTCAAAGCGGTGGTTTCAACTTCTTCGGTTGAATAGGTCTTCTTTAAGTTTTTTGCCTGTATCATCGTTTTCTGTGTTTGTTTAAAAAAGTGTGGTAAGGAAATTATTTGAGATTGTCTTACTTGGTAAAGGAAATAGCTGTTAGCGATTTGCATTCAGCTGTCAGCTAACAGCTTTAACTGGAAAATTAATTTTAGTTATGAAAGATTTTAGAGATCTAAAAGTCTGGGAAAAATCACACACTGTTGCTTTAAACGTATATAGACTTACGAAACATTTTCCCAAAGAAGAGATGTATGGTTTAGTAAGCCAAATGCGACGTTCAGCCTCATCAGTTCCTACAAACATCGCAGAAGGTTGTGGTAGGGGTAGTGATTTACAATTTGGATACTTTTTAAATATCGCTCTAGGCTCTGCTTCTGAACTTGAATACCAAATTATTTTATCAACAGACTTGGGATATTTATCAGTAGAAAGTTCAAAGAAAATATTGACTGATTTAATTGAAGTGAAAAAGATGCTTGCAAAACTATATAGCACAGTTGTCAGAAATTGAATGAAAAAAGCTAATAGCTGAATGCTAACAGCTAACAGCTTTTCTTGTTGAGGTTTCGATACTATTTCGAGACAATATTTTAAATCTAAAGCTCTCATTTCAACTCCAACACCTCATTATCTCCAAAATTATCATAGCTGGAAGTAATCACTTTGTCTCCGGGTTTTAATCCTGAAAGCACCTCATAAAATTCAGGGTTTTGCCGTCCAATTCTTAGCTCTTGCTTCACAGCCTTGGTTCCATCCTCATTCAATTTAAAAACCCAATTACCACCCGTTGCTTGATAGAAGCCACCTTTAGCCAATAGTATTGAGTCTGAGGCATCTCCAAGTTCCAATCGTATTCTTGCAGTTTGGCCTCTTCTCAAACC
Organism: Balneola sp.; assembly: GCA_048267405.1. GTDB lineage: Bacteria > Bacteroidota > Rhodothermia > Balneolales > Balneolaceae > Balneola. The sequence continues at coordinate 143,331 of JBLWXP010000001.1, forward strand.
AGAAGGTGCTTCATTCACAAATTCCATATCAACCTGAAACTGCCCATTGTTGATTACTGGATATACTTTTGTGATAATTAAATCGTGTGTTTGGCCAGCGAAATTGAAAGACCCTTGCAACCCTGTAGATATTCTGGATAAATGAAACTCATCAATACCAACTCTGATTTTATAGTTGTCTAAGATATCAACCTGACCAATACGCTCACCTCGGTTTATAGATTGACCTTGTTGTAATTCTACTGTGGTTAATTGTCCATCTATAGGAGCTGTTACAATTAGGTTCTCGAGAATTGCTTGAACACCATCTAGACTTCTAAACATTCTCTTTTCAGAATCATCTAATTGGCGCAATTGAGATTTTGTCTGAACAGAATCCCTTTTAAAGGATTGAGAGCTAATCTCGAATCTTTTCTTCTGGTATTCGTAGTTTTCTTTAGCTTGCTGAAACTCTTGTTCAGAAGTAAGATTTTTCTCATAAAGAGATTTTTGGCGTTGGTATTCAGGTCCGGCTAAATTCAATTGGTTTTCAACGCTGATTAACTGCTCTTTTAAGCGAAGATTATTCTGTTCTAAATTCAACCTTGAGTTGCGAACATTGTTGATTTGATCATAAAGACTCGCTTCTTGTTGCAACACACTTAATTGAAGGGAAGAATTGGTTAAAACGGCGATAGTGTCACCTTTTTGAACATTAGTACCAGATTCCAAATTGACAGATTTAATGACGCCGCCTTCTAGCGCATCAAGAAAAATAGTGCGAATGGGTTGCACAACTCCTGATACCTGTATGAATTCTTGAAATGAATCTTCAGCTACAGTCGAAATAGTTATTTTCTCACGTTCTACATTTAGTGTAGACTTGAAATCCATGAACGCAAAACTATAAATAGTGAAACCAATAAATACAAGGACGAGAATACTGATAAGTATCTTCTTTGGTGTCCATGTCTTCTTTTCTATTTTTTTATCCATTCCCATGAAATGTTTTAATCTCTTTAAATAATGAGTGATTTTCGTTTCAATATAATACCAACTACTGTGCCAAAGCTTTTAAATCGCTCTAAATGAGAGTTATAAGCGCTTTAGTAGGATTTTAATGTTCATTTTGATACACTTACTGTCCGATATCGAACACTTCTAAATATTTTATTACCCTCTTCTGTACGTTAAAAGTGGTTTTTAGAAACAGAAGAAATTCGGGTATAATATTTGATAGGATAAAATGAACTAACAGAAAGGAATGAGTTCAAAAAAAGGAAATATCTTAGTTGTTGACGACGATGCCGATGTACTACAAGCGGCACGTCTATTTCTGAAGCAGCACGTAAAGTCTATAGAAACAGAAAAAGACCCGAAGTCTATACCGAATTTATTAAAGAACAATCGCTATGATTTGATTCTTCTGGATATGAATTTTACAGAAGATGTGAGTAGTGGCAAAGAAGGGCTTTTCTGGCTACAAAAAATCTTAGAGATCGACCCATCGATAGCTGTTATTTTAATCACAGCTTATGGCGATATAGATAAAGCTGTAAAGGCGGTAAAAGCCGGCGCCACCGATTTTGTATTAAAGCCCTGGAAAAACGAAAAGCTACTTACAACGGTGCTTTCTGCAATGCAGTTAACCGACTCTAAGCGAGAACTTGCCGATTTAAAAGAAACCCAGAAACAAATTAACAGCGATATAGATTACCATTATCGAGATATAATTGGTAGAAGTCCTGCGATGCTCAACGTTTTTAAGACCATCGAAAAGGTGGCAGCAACTGACGCAAACGTGTTGATTTTGGGCGAAAACGGAACCGGCAAAGAAATGATAGCTAGGGCATTACATCGCCGTTCGGCGCGCCATGAGAATGTATTTATGAGTGTTGATATGGGAGCAATTTCCGAATCCTTATTTGAAAGCGAGCTCTTCGGATATACAAAAGGAGCGTTCACGGACGCAAAGGAAGATAAAGCTGGCCGTTTTGAACTTGCGAATAGAGGAACTCTCTTTCTTGATGAAATTGGAAATTTGCCCTTAGCACTTCAAACAAAATTACTAACAGTTTTACAGAACCGAAGAGTTACCCGAGTTGGTTCAGCTACATCAAAAGAAATAGATATAAGATTGGTTTGTGCGACCAATCAATCATTAAACGAAATGGTCGCCGATTCTACATTCAGGCAAGATCTATTGTTCAGAATTAATACCATAGAAATACATTTACCACCACTTAGAGAGCGCACTGAAGATGTAGAGGCATTAACAAACCATTTTCTAAAATTATACGCCAGTAAATACAAAAAAGAAGTTTCTGGATGTTCTAAAGAAACGATTTCAAAACTTGAAAAACATACTTGGCCCGGAAATGTTCGCGAGCTTCAGCACGCTGTTGAAAGAGCGGTGATTATGAGCGATTCGAATGTTTTGGAACCAAGCGATTTTCTTTTAACTCAAGAAGCTAGCGATGCAGAACAGGTACTTTTTGATGATTATAATCTGGAGGAAGTAGAGAAAATGGTACTCAGGAAAGCATTAAAAAAGCACGAAGGAAATATCTCGAAAGCAGCAGAAGAGCTGGGACTAACAAGAGCCTCTTTATACCGAAGAATGGATAAATATGGACTGTAAACTAACTGCGTATGCTTAAGGATTTAAAAGTAGGGATTATAGTTCGAGTTCTATTACTATTTGTGGTAATGGGGGTATTTGTATATGTCGCTTTCAATACAAAATATTATGTAAGTCTTGTTCTTATCGGGTTTGTAATCATATTTCAAGTGGTAAACTTGATTAGATATGTAGACACAACGAATAAGAATTTGAAACGCTTTTTTGAAGCGATTAGTTATAATGATTTCTCACAATCTTTCCCCACAAAAGGATATGGGAAATCGCTTGAATCATTGAATGCCGTATTCAACGACATCATCATAAAATTCAATAAAGAAAGAGCTAAAAGTGAAGAGAGCTATTTATACTTGCAAACGGTGGTGCAACACATTGGAATTGGCCTGTTTTCCTTTAATAATAAAGGTGAAATAGAACTTCTAAATACCGCGGCGAAAAAGATATTGGGCACTGCAGTACTTAGAAATGTAGAACAACTTAAAAACATAAGTGAATCTTTATACGATACCGTGCAAGAACTGAAAAGTGGAGCAAGGACATTGGTCCGCTTAACCATAGATAACAGAGATTCTCAGATTGCGGTTTACGCCACAGAGTTTCGAGTAAAAGGAGATGTCTATAAAATCATTTCTTTAAACAACATTTCTTCGGAACTGGAAGAAAAAGAGATGGAGGCTTGGCAAAATCTTACTCAAGTTCTAGCACATGAAATTATGAACTCCATCACGCCCATTGCTTCTCTTTCGGATACGGTAAACTCCATGCTTTCTGCAAACTTCTTGACTATTGGTTCTGAGGAAGAAATATCTGAAGAGACCTTACAGGATGTGAGAGAAGCGCTTGGTACCATCAACAAAAGAAGCTTAGGTTTGATGAGATTCGTGGATTCGTATCGAAATATTACACAGATACCAAGACCTGTTTTTGAAGTGTTATACCTCAAAGAGATTGTAGAACGCGTAAAGAATTTAATGAAAGGAGAAGCTTTATCAAGATCCGTTCAGGTAGACACTCAATTTGAATCCAACGCGATAGAAGTTTTAGCTGATGCCCAACTCGTAGAGCAGTCTTTGATTAATGTGGTAAAAAATGCATTTAAAGTGCTGAAAGACATAGAAGATGCCAGAGTTATACTCAAATGCGGAATTGATGAAGCAGGACATGCATACATTGATGTTGAGGATAATGGACCTGGGGTGAAAAAATCAGCAGCTGATAAGATATTCGTTCCGTTCTATACTACAAGTAAGAACTCAGGAGAAGGTGGGTCAGGTATTGGGTTGAGCCTTTCTCGGCAAATTATGAGGCTCCATAACGGTAGCTTGTTTTTGTTAGAATCCGAAAAAGGAAAAACCATATTCAGACTTAGATTTTGATATCCACTTTTTAGCGAATCATTTTTCTTATGTGAGTAGTGAGTCCTTTCAATCTCTCAAGCTGTTTCCCAAACAGGTGCTTGGGGAAGGGGATAAACTTTATCAAGGCTCAATATTAGTACCAATTCTTTTTAAAGGTCCATTCTTGCACGTATTGATTAAGAACTCTTAAAACTATTTCAGGATCAAGAGGGTGAAATCTGATTTCATAAGTTGAGCCTAATAATTTGGAATCACGAAATTTGATTTCTTTTTCAGCCAAATCAAAAAAACGAAAACTGGCGTCACCATTATTTCCAGTAATTATCAAATAATTGCCTGTTGGTTCCGGGTATAAGGAGTATGCGTAATGAGTAATAGTGTAAGAGTCGCCACTTGTAATTCCACTTTCGGTGTCATAAAACATTTCTCTTACTATAGCTGGATTTGAAAAACCATATCTTGAGTAATAGAAATCAGTTGAATTACTTAAAAAAGATAAAGTACTAATAGATCTGCTTGTCTCAGAATCAATCTGAATATCATCCAGTAATTCAAAGTCTGGAAATGACCTTATTTCTATGGTATAATTATAACTCATTAACATATACTGACCGGAATCATCGATATCTAGCCTATAATTTTCCTCGGCTACAGGATGTTCATATACCAATGTTTGTTTTTTTAGATCATAAATATTGAGTTTACCTTTTCCTATTACCAAATAGACAAAATACTGGTTGCCATTTTTTTCAAATAAAGTACCAGATATACTCTCACTTTCTTTTTCGATTTCATACAATACATCCCCATTAATATCTCTTATAGTTATATCATTGTTTGTTATAGATATAAATTTTTGCCCATTATCAAAACTTTTGAGAGAGTATTGAAACTGGGAAGAGGTTCTTATGTTACGAAGTTGTGCCCCTGTTGCAGAATCAAGAATTATGATGGAACCATCTTTAGTACCAACTACTACCTTTTTGCCATTATCTAAATATGAAGCTCTACTTATGGAGCAACAATTATCAGTTTGTGTTGAAAAAACATCTCTGATTTTAGTTAAGCCCCTTTTATAAGATATGTTATGATTGTTGGGATGTGTTGTGTATTCAGAATGTATAATAGGTGTGATAGTTACAGTGTAACTAAATAATGTATCTAACTCTGCAAAGTGAAAGGATCGAGTTGTTTTAGGAACCGTTGTATATTCGAATTGGCTAGAATTGAGTTTTTTAAAGCCAATCTGATACTCTGTTTCAAAACTATTATTGTTTTCCCAACTTAATAAAATGGAATCAGTGCTTATGCCCTCAATATTAAAGTTAGCAACAGAATTTAAACTAAATTGAAGGTTTGGGGATTCACCATACTCACTTTCTTTATAGTCTGTAACAGCTTTTACTCGGTATGAGTAGGTGGTGCCGGGAATTAACTTTATTTCATCTAAATAATACAATGAATCTTTAGTTGCTACTATTTCCTGATAGCTTGAGTTGTCTGTCTTCCGCTCTATAATGTACTCTGGCTTTATATCATTTGGATCGGGGGACCAACTAATGCGAATATGATCTGGATCAACAACGCTTAAGGTGACATTTTCCGGTTTTTCTGGAACATATGCTTTTGACTCAGGATCAAATTCATTTAATGCAGAAAATGTAGGGACTTTCTTACATGCAAAGAATAAGGTTATGAGGACTAATAGGAATAGTATTGTTTGTTTCATGTATATAAAAATGGATAATAATGAAGCAATTTAGTTAAAATTCATCACTGTGTTTGAATGCTGATTGTTTATAACCAGTAAATTTTAGTAACTCTGTATCCCAAGCTCTTGCTTGGGATAGTAACAAGGAGCTCCTGCTCCCAATAATTTATCAAACCAAAACAGTAAGGAATAGTTACCGAACTTGTGTAGTTACGTAAGGCACGAAGTAGTTCTAAATTTCATGAAAGTGAGAATCGCTTATTCAAAGAGATTGCATTTAGTTTTAATACTATCTAAAGATGGTATCACATCAATATTTTTTACTATATATGTTCTAATTTGTATTCTTATCCAAACCTCAAAGATTTTTCCATTGCATTCAATTTTAGCTTTTTTAAACACATCATGTTTCATTAGAATATCTCCATCATTAAGAAGTAAAGTTTCTTTGTTACGAAATTCAAATGGTGATTTTTTAAACGATCCAAGTCTAGTTTTTAAAAGATTAAATCCTTCTTTTTTAAAAAATTTTAGAGTATAAAATTCTATATAGATGGTATAAAAAATAAAAACTGCTGTGTTAATTAGTACAATGATTAGAAAAATTATCAAATTCGTTTGGTTCATCACTCCTAGAATAAGTTTAAATTTTTGAATAATTATATATTCAAATAGTTAAAAATGGTAGTTCTGTAACCTGCTTCTGACATAAAAATTGATTAGTACATATAACGCCCCCGCGTTTGAGCAACGCAGAGTTTTTGTTTTCTTTGAAGTAACGAAATTTTGGAGATAGAACAAACTTGGCAGCACCTCATTTGCCTCCGTCTCAATCTGTTTCCCAAGCAGGAGCTTGGGAAAGAGGGTAAAATAATAAAGTTCCGAACCCTAACCGAGTTCGATTGAAACGCTTGTTAGGTAAGCGTTTACTAGGTCCAATTTCTGAAATCATTCCACCATTTTGAAATATTTTTACCACCTACAAATAAGAACGAACCTGCAACGAGTTTTGCTATGCTACCCAAAATAAAAACCCAAATTTTCTGATTAGTTAACTGGGAATGATCAGGATACATAGCATTCATGTTTATGGTGGTACCAATGTTTTGCAATAAACTTTCAAAACCCCAATAAATAATTAGCAAGCCAACAGAAGAGAATAAAATGGCGGAAAGTTTTTCGTAGTCGTCAATTTTGATTTCAACATCGTTGGTTTTAGGCGTAATAACTGAGGCTATTTTGGGAGCTCTAAAATACAGAACGATAAAAATGGCTAGATAAACGACTAATATAATTCCTACTTCGAATATATCTGATAAACTAAAATACTGGTCGAAAATAATCGAAGGAATTAGCTGTAAAACACCTAATATTTGTAGAAGTACAAATAATGAGAATAAACGAACCCCGATTATCGTAAAATTTTTCATGAATTGGATTTAGGTTATTAACGACCCCACATTTAAGCAACGCCAAGATTTAGTTTTCTTTGAAGTAACGAAATTTTGGAGATAGAACAAACTTGGCAACACCTCATTTTCCTCCGCCTTAACCTGTATCCCAAGCTCCTGCTCCCAATAAACTACCAAACCAAAACTGTAAGGAATGGCTACCGAATTTGTCTAGTTACGTGTGGGATGAAGTAATTCTAAATTTCATGAAAGCGAGTACCCGTACTTTCTAACCGGTACTGTTGTTGATGGAGTAGACCTTTTTTTCAGATCCAAGAATAAGCCAACTAATTCTTGGCGTATTGGTTATTCGGAGCAGGAGCTCCGTGTGGTTCTCCCAAGCAGAAGCTTGGGAAAGAGGTTAAGGTTTGTACGTTCCATTTTTTACTTTACGGGTGTCAGACATCCACCATTCACACATGTCCCAATAATCAAGCTTAGTAGCTTCATTACCCATACTTTTACGTATTTCTACCAAGAATGTCCCGAGCAATTTCATCATATCTTTTAGGTAATACTCAGGCTGACCATTTTCGCTCATGTTGTACAAATATTGCATCATATCGTTGTATGCTTTTACAACTTCGTCATTTGCCATTAATGTAAGCTTAAAGCCAAAACGCCTGTATTCCAAAGTTAACATCTTTGCAGTACCGACATCATACTTGCTTTTGCCTTTGTTTCGTTTATCCATTTCCCATGCAGCATCAGTCATGAGAAGGATAATAAAAGGCTCTAAGATTTGGTTATATATCTCAATTCGGTCATCTCGGAGTTTGTTCTCTATCTCGATTTTACGCTCAATGTTTTGCTTAACTTTCCAGCCAACTAAAGATATAATCAGAACAATAATAGGGGTGGCAATACTGCCTATTGCAGTCACTATCTCAAACCAGTGTTTCTCTTCCATTATCACTCCAAATTTCGGTATTGTGTCAATTGGCCTAGCGACCCCGCGTTTAAGCGGCGAAGGGTTTTCGGTTTTTTTGAAAGTAACAGAAATAATCAGTTACCTGAAAATTAAAAATGCGGAGCCACTACCCGAGTCCGACTTTAAACGCTTGTTAGGCAGCTGTTTAATTAATTATATTTTTGCTTTAGATCTTCCAATCTCTCTTTTTCAAAATCTGATAGCCCTTGAGAGCTGAATAATTCAGAACCATCTGGGCCATCAACTCTAATTACTTCTACAGTTAGAACAGCATCACTTTTTTCTTCTAATTGTCCCCATTCACCAAACATATTTGGGGCGAGACTCCAAGACTGCGTTTCTCTAGGTTCGAGACCTCCTGATATACTGTAATTAAATTCATCAACTAACCAAGGTACTTGCCTGTTAGGAGTAGCATAAGTTCCTCTGAAATAAACTCTTGAAATAGCAAAATCAGTATTGTTTTGAACTGTCAAATCAATTACTGGTTGATCTGAAAACGTATCTTCTCGTTTATAAAAGCGAGAACGTCTAACCTCAAATTTTTCTAAATCAGCTTTTGCCAAATCTGCTTTACGCTGTTTTTCCACTAATTCTTGAATTTCAATTAATGCCTGTTGTCTTTGTTTTTCTTCTAATTCAAGCCGTAAAGCCTCAGCCTTAGAAATTATTTCAGAAGCGGTTTTTCCGTCTATTTCATCTTTAACTTGATTAAGGAAGTTTTCTGCATATTCATCAGAATCTAAATTTGATTGAAGCATATTTGGTAAGTCAAGATTCTGCATTGCTATATACATTAAAGCTTCATCAAATTTCTCTGCTTCTGAATTCTCCAAACTCTCTTTAATTTGATCAATTGAAGATTTTAAGTTCTCATCAGTCGAGCCATCAATTTTTCGTTCTGAACATGAACTCAAAACAAGTAAGGTTAGAAAAAGAAAAAAAATGTTTTTCATGATTGTCCCGATTTTGATTTAAAGCTGCTTAACATAATATTATCCGAAGGACGGTTTATTTGGAATATTATGCGAACAAGAGTTCGTATTAAATCCAAAGAAATTGTACAAACTTCATCGTCCGTTAGCTCAATATAGCCATTCAAATCTTAAAAACAAGTTGTGTCCATTTCGGTTACGTGCTTGCCTTTACTTCAATTATCCCTATAAAAAAAGCCATTCAACGTTAATGCTGAATGGCTTTTAATTTTAGAAAAGAGTTGTCTAATAATGATTAAACATCAAAAGAAATACCTTGTGCTAATGGTAGTTCTTCACTCCAGTTTATAGTATTTGTTTGGCGACGCATATACGCTTTCCAAGCATCCGAGCCAGACTCACGTCCACCACCAGTTTCTTTCTCGCCACCAAATGCTCCACCAATTTCAGCACCACTAGTACCAATGTTGATGTTCGCAATACCACAGTCAGAACCGTGTGTACTTAGGAAGTTTTCAGCTTCGCGCATGTTCAAAGTAAACATCGAAGAACTTAAGCCTTGTCGTACACCATTGTGCATTGCAAAAGCTTCATCCAACGTTGAGAATTTGATTAGATAAAGAATAGGAGCAAAGGTTTCATTCTGAACAATCTCATATTCATTTTTAACTTCAGCAATTGCAGGGCGAACATAATGGCCATCGCGATCTAATACGTCGCCGCCATAAATTACCTTGCCGCCTTCTTTAACAACTTCTTTAAGTGCATTTTGCATGGCTTCTACCGACTGTTCGTCGATTAATGGGCCAACTAAAGTTTCAGGCTCAAGAGGGTTACCAATATTGATATTCTCGTAGATTGCCATCAAACGCTCTTTAACGTGATCGTAAACTGATTCGTGAATAATAAGGCGACGAGTACTTGTACAACGTTGGCCAGCAGTTCCAACCGCGCCAAATACAGTAGCTCTAAGTGCCATTTCGATATCGGCATTTTCTGAGATGATGATAGCATTGTTACCACCAAGCTCAAGGATGGTTTTTCCTAAACGGCTACCAACAGTTTTAGCAACTTCTTTACCCATCGGGATTGAACCTGTAGCTGAAATCAACGGAATGCGCTCGTCTTCAGTCATCCATTCGCCAACTTCACGTGCACCAGTTACAAGGTTGAAAATACCTTCTGGCAGATTATTTTCTTTAAGAACTTTAGCTACAATTTTTTGAATAGCTACTCCACAAAGAGGAGTTTTTTCTGAGCCTTTCCAGATAATAACATCGCCACAAACAGCAGCTAGCATTGCGTTCCAGCTCCATACTGCAACAGGAAAGTTAAACGCAGAAATTACGCCAACTATTCCAAGTGGATGCCATTGCTCATACATTCTATGGTTTGGGCGCTCACTGTGCATGGTAAGCCCGTATAACTGACGGCTTAAACCAACTGCAAAATCACAGATATCAATCATTTCTTGAACTTCACCAAGCCCTTCTTGATTGATTTTACCCATTTCGTAAGTAACTAACTTACCAAGAGGTTCTTTAAATTCACGGAGTTTTTGCCCAATTTGGCGAACTATCTCACCACGTTGTGGAGCAGGCATTTCTCTCCAAACTTTAAAAGCTTCTTCTGCTTTTGTAACAACTTCTTCGTACTGCTCGCGAGAGGTCACACTTACCTGCGCAATCTTTTTGCCGTCAACAGGCGTAAAGCTGCTAATCATTTCTTTACTTTCAAAGTGTTGCTGCCCAGTACTTGTTCCTGAGTTAACTCCTTCAATACCTAGTTTTCTTAAAAAGTCCATCGTAGTTCTAATTGTGTAATTTGTTTTGGCTAAAGATAGAAAATCATACACCAAATAAATTAAGAATGTTAAATCCTAGATTTTAAATGTTGAAATATTTGCTTAGGATTACAGAGTAAAGACAGTTGGTATAACACAATTCGGTTAATTTTTTGAAAAAAGCTAGTAATAACCAGATAAAGCAACTTAGGAAGCTTGGGTTGCGCAAAAATCGCGAGAAAGAACATCTCTTTTTGGTGGAAGGAAAACGCGCATTAGAACAGGTTATATCAAATAACTTGATAGAGGTGCTAGAAATTTTTGTAACCGAAGCTGAATCGGAGAGTTTTTTAGAGAAAACGCTGAACGTTTTTGTGCTCGAAACTGACCTTTTTAATGAAATAGCAGATACCGAAAATCCACAAGGAGTGCTCGGTTTGTGTAAGATGCCACAAGAAGTGGAAGGTTCATTGCTCGTGCAAAATGAAGGAATTATCATCGCTTTTGATAGGATTCAGGATCCAGGTAATATGGGCACTATGATTCGAACTGCTAGCTGGTTTGGCGCAAAAGGGATGATTGTGGGCAAAGGCTCGGTAGATATCTACAATCCAAAAGTTGTTAGAAGTACGATGGGTGCAACGGGTGTGTTACCAACTCTAACGGGAGAATTGAATCCGGTTTTTGCAGAATTTGAGCAACAAGGGTGGAAGGTGCTTCTGCTAGATGGGAACTCTGGAGCAACGAACTTAGAAGATATCAACAAGCTTGAGAAAACTATTCTTGTTGTTGGAAATGAGGCCAATGGAATACATCCAGGTTTGATTTCAGAAAACCGAGAACGAGTGATGATTCCTCGCATAGGAGACGGAATGGGCGTTGAAAGCCTTAATGCAGCGATGGCTCTCGGTATCGCGCTTTATGGTATAAATATTCAATAGAGACAGTGGTTTTATTGGAACCAAGATTATGCTTTGGTTAACAATGAAAGAAGTTGCCAAAATCCGTTGCAAATGATTCGTGCTTTAGTTTAATTCGAGAAGCCGTTCTTTAAAATCATCTACCAAGGCTGGTTCTGGTACTACTAATAAAACTATTTGCCCATGCCACGCAAAAAAGCGAAGAAAATCTTTGTTCTCGACACTTCTGTGCTATTATACGATTATGAAGCTGTCAGAAATTTTGAAAAAAACGATGTAGCTATTCCCATCACAGTGCTCGAAGAGCTGGATACCTTCAAAAAAGGGAATGACATTATTAACCTGCACGCTCGGGAGTTCATTAGGTATTTAGATGGAATTTCGGATGCAAATCTGCTCGAAACTTGGATTCCATTAAATGGAAGTACCCACGGAAATTTGCGAGTGATAAGCAACGGGGGTAATCATCCCGATGCAAATAAAGTGTTCGGTTCCAAAAAGAACGACCATGACATCATAAACGCAGCACTAATGCTTAAAGAAGACAATCCCAATACCAAAGTTGTGTTGGTTTCTAAGGATATCAACTTAAGGCTTAAAGCTAGAGCGCTAAGTTTGGATGCAGAAGACTATGAAACGGTTCAGGTTAAAGATATTGACCATTTGTATCGTGGAAAGACGGAGTTGGAAATTGAAGACCCTTCCATAATTAGCAAGTTTTACGAGCAGGGGAACATTCTCCCTGAAGAGTTGATGGATGAGACTCCTCCGAACAATCATTATTACATTATGAAGAGTCATGGCTCTTCTGCTTTGGGCTGGTATAATCCCAAATCAAAATATATTGAAAAAGTAGAAACCGTGAATGCGTACGGTATTCATCCCAGAAATGCGGAGCAAACTTTTGCGATGCATGCGTTATTGAACCCAAATATTTTACTTACCACTATTACCGGCTCGGCGGGAACTGGAAAAACATTACTAGCTTTGGCAAGTGCTTTAGAGCAAAGAAGCGAGTTTAAGCAAATCTATCTTGCTCGGCCTATAGTACCGCTAAGTAATAAAGATATTGGCTTCCTTCCGGGGGATGCTGAGGCAAAAATAAATCCCTATATGCAACCGCTTTGGGATAATTTGAGCTTTATCAAAAATCAGTTTAATGAATCTAGCAAACAGTATAAAAAAGTAGAAGAGCTGATTGAGACCGATAAACTGCGGATTGTTCCTTTAGCTTATATTCGTGGGAGGAGTCTTTCTAATGTTATTTTTATTGTTGATGAAGCTCAAAATTTAACTCCACACGAGATTAAAACCATTATCACACGAGCAGGGGAGAATACGAAAATTGTTTTTACAGGGGATATTTTTCAGATAGACACTCCTTATTTAGATGCCCAAAGTAATGGACTTTCCTATTTGGTTGATAGGATGAGCCGTACAGAATTGTATGCGCACATCAATCTTGAAAAGGGAGAACGTTCCGAGCTTGCAAATTTGGCAAGTAAGCTTTTATAAACCCCGTTTCTGAAACATAAATTCTAAGACATAAAAAAAGCCGATTGGGATTTCCAATCGGCTTAGTCTAGAAAAATAGATTTCTTAGTTAGACCAACTTAAATCGGCACCAATATTATCAGAGCCTTTAATTTCAGGCTTAAGGTTTTCGATTAAATAATTCAGTCTAAGCTTGTTGTAATGCTGACCATGTGCGCCTCTAATTCCATGGCGGTTATTTGGGTAAAACATTACATCGAAACGTTTATCGGCTTTAATTAAAGCATCAATTAGCTGAACACTGTTGCCTGGATGTACGTTGTTATCAATGGTTCCATGCACAATGAGCAATTTTCCTTTTAAATTATCAGCGTAACGCATTGCAGAGCCATTATCATAACCAGCCTTGTTTTCCTGCGGCGTGTTCATGTAGCGTTCAGTGTAAATTGTATCATAACTTCTCCAATCGGTAACAGGTGCGCCTGCAATTCCAACATGGAAAATTTCTGGGTAGCGAAGCATGAGCAACGAGGTAGCATAGCCACCGTAAGAATGGCCATAAACACCAACTCTGTTTCCATCAGCGTAAGAGCGTTCCGTTACAACTTGAACAGCTTTTGCATAGTCATCTATTTCTATGGAGCCTAATTTCCCATAATGAAGTGTTGCAAATTCTTTACCTCTTTTGCCAGAGCCACGGTAGTTTGTTCGGATAACAATAAATCCAAGTTGAGCAAGTCGCTGATATCCATCTGCTGATTTGTATGAATTACTTACATCTTGGTATTCTGGGCCACCATAAAGTGGTAAAACAACAGGATATTTTTTGTTCGGATCAAAATCTACAGGCTTGTAAATCAGTGCGGGTAAATCAGTTACACCATCACCGGCTTTAAAGGTGATAAACTCTGGTTTTTGGAGTTTATTGGCAGTTACGTTCTCCGTATCAGTAGTCATAAGAGTGCGTATTTTTTTGCCATTTGCAGCATATAAGCTTGCACTAGGGGCTTCATCAAACGAAGAGTAATAATCGGTGTAGTAAGTAGAAGCGCTGTTCATGCTGATGTTGTGCGAGCCTGCTTCTTTAGTAAGTTGCTTATGACCTTTCCCATTAAAGTTCACAACAAAAAACTGACTTTCTAAACCAAGGTTCTGGTATGCAGTGTAATAAACCTTCTTATTTTTTTGATCTACATTAACAATGTTGGCAACGGGTTTGTCATCATTTGTTAATTGTTTGATGAGTTTGCCATCAAAGCCGTAATGATAAATCTGGTTGTAGCCACTTACTTCAGAAGTCCAGATAAACGTTTCGTTGTCGTTTAGCTGAGTGAAGTTGTCATGTAGGCTGATGTATGCATCTTCTCGTTCTTCTAAAATAGTACGAACAGTTTTAGATTTGAGGTCATAAGCCAATAGCTCCAGATGATTTTGCTGACGGTTAAGTCTTCTAAAAGTGAGTTCAGTTCCATCATTTCTCCAAATTGGACGAACGATATAAGTATCCGGATCACTATTTGTCTGTACTTGCTCACTTTTAGCGGTTTCAATGTCCACAATGAAGAGATTTACAGTAGGATTTGTTTCACCTGCTTTTGGATAACGCTCTAGTTCTAATCCTGCTTCAAAGTCTAATTCGTGGATGATAGGATATTGATGAACATCTTTCTCGTTGTATTGTAGATAGGCAATTTTAGAGTTGTCTGGAGAAAACCAATAAGCATCTCTTTCACCAAATTCTTCAGGATACACCCAACTTGGGCGGCCGTTCATTTTCTCTTCGCTGCCTTGTGTAAGTCGTTTTTCTTCTTTTGTTTGTGTATCTACTACGTAAATATCGTAGCCTTTTACGTAAGCAAATTTTGAATAATCGTGAGAGTAAGTTCCATTCCAAAGTTGGCTGCGTTCCATTCCACGCATAAGCTCGTCGGTATAAGGAGCGCGTTCTACAACGGGCTTATAAAGCTTGGTTAATTTTTTCTCTTTTAAATTGAAAAGGAAATCGATGTTGTTAACCGTAAAGAAGATGGCTTTGTCGTTTTGAACATATTCAAAACTATTAAATGGAAGGACACTGCTATTTTCGTTGGTTGCCGAATTATACTGGTCAATAATTGCTTTCGTAGTGCTGTTATCAAATAAAGGGCTACGTTTTTGGTTTTTAGGATTCACTTTATAAAAAGTGATGTGTCCATCGTCGGCCTTTTCAACTTCCATATATCCAAGATTGCCAGGAAGCCAGTTTAAACGTGGAGAACCTTCCGTAGAAAGAAATCCTCTTTCTCCCATGTCTTTGTAAAGGTCTAGTCCAGTCTTTTGGGCATGTACACTGCTTAAAAAGCAAAGCGTAAGTACTAATGTCGATAATAAATAAGTAGCGCGTTTCATACGGTAATTTTAATTACAATTTGGGACAAAATTTGATAAGCCTTTTAATATAGGGCAAAGGACTAAAAAAGAGAAAAAAATGAGAGGAGTAGAAAACCTCAGCCTTAAAGCGGCACAATGTGGACATTTGAGATGGAACGACCTAGAAACCGTTCTGCAACTTCTTGAAAACGTTGGGG
This sequence comes from Balneola sp., assembly GCA_048267405.1. GTDB lineage: Bacteria > Bacteroidota > Rhodothermia > Balneolales > Balneolaceae > Balneola. Next base: position 159,101 of record JBLWXP010000001.1, read on the forward strand.
ACGATCACTTACGTAACATTGAAAATCTCCGCCAGTTTCATTCAGAAGTTCGAGTTTGGTTAACGTTTCTTTAGCCATCTGTGCGATAGAATCGGCAGAGTCAATAATGTGGATATTCTGAGAACCTAAAACCTTCGGAATTTGATTCTTAAACAAAGGATAATGTGTACACCCAAGGATGAGTGAATCGATTGGGGTTGACGCGAAAGTATCTAGATAGATCTTAAGCGTTTGAAGTGCAACGTCGTTATCAATCCAACCTTCTTCGGCCAATGGGACTAACAATGGGCAAGCTTGCTGGGACACATGTACAGTATCATCTTGTTGATGAATCGCCTTTACATACGCTTCAGAATTAATGGTAGCTAAGGTTCCAATCACGCCCACATGGTTGTGGTTGGGATGATCAAATGCAGCTTGGGTTCCAGCGCTAATTACATCAAGCACGGGGATATTTCCTGCCTTTGCAATAATTTCTTCTTTCGCAGATGCCGAAACGGTATTGCAGGCAATCAAAATCATTTTCACACCTTTAGAGAGAAGGAAATCTGTAATCTCAAGTGCATATTCCCGAACGGTTTCCTTAGACTTTCCGCCGTAAGGCACACGTGCGGTATCACCGAAATAAATGATATCTTCGTTAGGTAAAGCCTCAATAACGGCTTTTGTTACGGTTAATCCTCCAATTCCAGAGTCAAAAACTCCGATGGCTGCCTGCTTTGTGCTATTCAATGTGGTTGGCTAAAATGAAAAATAATTACAACGGAATGTATTCAATTCTTAAATCTTAATTCAAGGCTTCGTAGTTTGTTCCTATGTATAAATTGACAATTGTTTTTTTATTGGGATTAATTCCCCAATTAGGCTGGGCTTTTCAACAAAACGATAGCTTAAAAGTAGAACTTGACGAAGTTGTGGTAGTGGGGTATGAAGGCAACCGAAGTATCATGGAAACTCCGGCCTCAATTTCCTCCATCAAAACCGACCAACTATTTTTATTTGATACCCATACTTTTTTAACGGGAATGAATTCGTTGCCGGGAATTAGAATGGAAGAGCGAGCGCCAGGAAGTTATCGTGTTTCGATAAGAGGAAGTTCACTTCGGTCACCTTTTGGAGTTCGAAATGTGAAGGTTTATTGGAACGGATTGCCATTCACAGAACCTACGGGAAGTACAGCACTTAACTTGTTAGGACCAGAGAATATCAACTCAGTAGAAATTATAAAAGGCCCAGCAGGAAGCGTGTATGGTGCCGGAAATGGCGGCGTTTTATTGCTCAACAGTTTGCCAGCTGCCAATAATACACAGATTGAAACTTCAGGTTCTGTGGGTAGTTTTGGTGCATTGCGATACGATGCAAAGTATGCGAGAAAAGTTGATGGGGGACTTCTTCAGTATAGCTATGCCAAGCAAACATCAGATGGTTATAGAGCACAATCATTTTTTGATAGAGAAACTGTAGCTGCTAATGGCAGATTCACCATTTCGCCACTTTCAATGCTACAAATTAATATGCTGTATTCGAATCTGGATTATGGAATACCAGGAGGAATTAACGAACAGCAGTTTAACGAGAATCCTAAGCAAGCTAGAGCAGGTAGCGTAGATAAAAATTCGAGTATTTCGCATGAATCGCTGAATTTAGGAATTACGATGAGCTATCAGTTGCTGCCTAAGTTAGACGTGATAAGTTCTGTATTTACCAGTTTAAGTACTTTTGATAACCCATTTTTGTTCGACTACAAACGAGAAAGCCGGAAGAGCGGTGGGTTGAGATCAAGAATTTACTACACCACTTCGCTAGCTGGTGTGAGTACTAAAATCACGGCAGGTTCGGAATTTCAGCTGGGTGAAACGGCGGCCCAAAACTATGGCAATGATGCGGGTAAGATTTCTAGCTTGAATTTTGATGACGATATCAGAATTAAAAGCACCCTGTATTTTGCTTCCGTAGAATTGGATTTGAAGCACGATTTTTATCTGACTCTTGGGGCGAGTTATAATAATCTCCGCTACGATATTGAACGATTGGTTACCAATGTTACGGACGACACTACTGGGTTTTATAGAACTGATTTTTCTCCACAAATTGTACCGAGAATTGGCTTGGTTAAGAAATTCAATCCAGATTTATCAATTCACGCTAGTGTGAGTTTTGGATTTTCTCCGCCCACGGTTGAAGAAGTTAGAACAAACGAGGGAAGTATAAACCTTGCCCTTGCTCCCGAAAAAGGAACCAATTTTGAAGTTGGTGTAAGAGGTGTTTTTTTGGGAAATCGATTTGTCTACGATGCGGTGTTTTTCTATTTCAAACTGAATGAAGCTATTGTTCAGCAGGAAACGTCTAGAGGGACGGATGTTTTCCGGAATGCAGGTAGTACCAATCAAACAGGATTTGAACTTTCAACAGCAGCTATTTTAATGCGAAACCCAGATTGGGTGATAACTCAGATTGAACTGAAGAACGCATTAACGCTCAACCAGTTTTACTTCAACAATTACACTACTAGTGGCGGCGATTTTTCGGGGAATGAATTGACGGGCGTTGCCCCAGCTACAAGCAACACTACGCTAACTTTAGAAACTCAACTCGGGCTATTTTTGAATGTGGGACATTATTATACAGGTAAAATTCCACTTAACGATGCCAATAGTGTGTATGCTAGCCCAACCCATTTAGTGAAATTGAACTCGGGATTTAAAATACAATTGATGGAAGCATTGCAAGCGAAAGTATCAGTTTCACTAGACAACCTACTCGACGAGAAATATAGTTTGGGCTACGATATTAATGCTTTCGGTGGACGATATTACCAACCGGCGCCCTCAAGAAATTGGCTAGTTGGTTTGCAGTTGCGGTATGTTTTTTAAGGGAATTAAAGCAGAGACTCTAAAATAGCTTGGGGTCTTTTCTCTGCAATTTTTAAAAGGACCTTAGCTGGGCCTTGTGGTTTACGCCGACCTTGTTCCCAGTTTCGAAGTGTTCCAACGCTGAATCCAAGCAACGATGAAAATTCTTGTACTAGTATTCACTGAATTAACGGAATTTAGAAATTAGAACAAATATAGCCCTCAATTACTGAGGACTATGCGGCAAGAAATGGTTGTTCTCTATTTCAATTTGAAGATGTTAATAAGCTATTTAACCAAGCAGCGGTTTTATATAGAAAAGACCTCTAACAGGAGCTGTTATCTCAGGTCCGAAGCTACAGCTGATAGAACCGCATCCAGGTGCTGAATTGACGGAACAATTATCACTATCCATTCGAAGGAATACTCCAGGAAAAGAAACTGACTCTATGGAGTAGCCATATAGATGAATACTAATCTTGAATTTTTCCCATGGCCCTGCACCAAGCTGGCAGTTAACTACACCGCCAATAGGATTGGATTCATTTACGCCTCTTCCGTCCATGCGCAAGTAAACACCAGGGAAAGCGATAGACTCTATGGTATATGTACCATTTGCTTGTTTCTCAATATTAAACTTTTCCCAAGGCCCAGCCTTAACTTGACAGTTTACTGTTCCTCCACCTGAAGGCATGAATTTAGTTACTTCAGAACCGTCCATTCGGAGAAAAATGTTATCTACTGTATAATCACCAATAGTATGCCCATTATTTTCTGAAGATTTCATTTTAAATTCCTCTTTTGGTTCGTTCTAATTTAACGTGATAACCTCTTGTCAATTGGCAAGAGGTTATCTGGTGTTCTTTTATTTAAAGAATCGCATAGCGACTAAACTATGCGACACATCGTGATGTGTATTATTTAAAGGAACCGTATGGTCTCTACCCCATACGGTCCGCAAGGAGTATGAAGGAGGTCAACTTCCCTCATCTCTCTCTTTGTCGCTTCTATTGTACCCCTAGATTAGTCATGTGGTCTATGTTAAAATGTTTGGCCCGTTTCATTATTAAAATATGTTGTTGCTTCAACATTATATGATTGGGTTCTCATTGGAACTCCTAAAGAAGATGGTGGATGGGGACTCTAATAACATCACTCAAAAGGTTATTAAGTAGTACCACTTTTTAGGTATGTTGGCTAACAGTGAGGGGGTAACTATCGGCTCAAAATATTAACCTCAATTTGAGGAGTGAAGAATTTTTAATTCGATACTCAGGTCCTCATTCAAAATAAAATTAAGCTCTTATTGAACTATTATTCCTCCAATTAATGGAAGGATTATTTCAAATAAATAAATATTAATTTTCTCTAATAGTAGCTTGTATTCATGCTCCATTGATATTAAGTTGATAAGCAAGGACATAAATAACATGCAAAGGCAATTCTCAATTAAATCACTGTAAAGTATAATTCGGGGCACCACTTACGTGAGTTTTAGAACTATAATTTTTTAGTGAATGCTTTTTATTTATAGTTTAAATCAAACTCTTAAACCTATATATAACTATGAGCGAAAATAAAAATCTCGACTTAACAGAAGGTGGATCTACCGCTTTTAAAATGGTACCATACTTAAGATTAACGGCTGCAGAAGACACCTATACCTTAAGCGCACTCGTAACGGTTCCGTCCACGTATGAGGTAGGCGCATGTACAGTAACTCCAAGCGGGGATGCAGTAACGGTGGATATACCTGTAACAAGTTCAGGTACTTCAGAACATTGGAAAGCAGTTCTTCGAACATGTACAATACCAGCTATTGGTGGAGGTATAACTACTAACTCCATAGTAACCGTAAATGTAAAAGAAGCAACTTCTATAACAGGTGGTGTTGGTGATCCTATTTCACAGGGCTCTTCTAAAGTCACCTATGAAGATGCTGAAGACGAATAATGAAAGAGTATGACTCCCAACATCGTTTAGCATTGGGGGTAAACAAAAGCATATTTTTGGTTTTACTGGGGCTACTTTTTGTAGGAGCCTTTGTGAAACCAGTGTGTGCAGCTGAGAATCAGGACAAAATTGAATATTGGGCTACCAAGGCGGAAGACTTCTATCCCGCAAACATGGATTCCAGTATTTATTATGCGGAATATCTACTTACCTTAATTAACTCCGAAGGCTTGAGTACTCCTTTTGAAGAACAGATGTTAGATCTGCAGGGTAGAATATACCGGAGACTAGGCGAGCCTGTGAAGTCGGAAGGTTTTTTTAAACAAAGTATTGCCTTAAGCCAACAACGGGACAATAAAAAGCAACTGGGAGACTCTTATAATCGGATAGGATTGTTATATCGAGGTACGGGGCGATATGAGGAAGCGTTAGAGAGTTACCAAAAAAGTATAGCCTATAAAGAGGAAGTGGGAAATATTCTAGGTGCTGCTGGAACTTTAAATAACATGGGAAGCCTATACCGTATTATGGGCGAAAAAAAGAAAGCCTATGAGAGTTATCTAAAAAGTATTGAAATAAAAGAAAAGCTTGGAGATGAACGTAGCGTTTCGACTTCGTATCTAAACTTAGGCAATTGGTTGTCTGAAGAAGCAGAGTATGAAAATGCGATGCATTATTATCAGAAATTTCGAGAGGTACAAGTATCGCTTGGAGATACAGCAGGTTTATCTTTGGTTCTGATGAATATGGGAAATGTGTTTTATAACCAAGGCGCTTATCAAGATGCATTAGCAAATTACTTGGAAAGTCTGTCATTAATAAATAAAGCAGGAATTGACGAAGACAAACTGATCGCTTCAAGACTTGAAAAAATAGGACTAGTGTATGAAAAACAGGGCTATTCTGACCAAGCAATCGAATATTATACTAAAGCACTGAAGGTTTATAAGAAATTTAAGGATCCGGAAAGAATTGGAAGTATACTTCAGAACATTGGGATTATTTTTGAAACCTTAAATTTACCGGACTCATCTCTACATTATTATGACCTTGCTGTATCTGAATTGGAAGTGTTGAATAACAAGGAATTAGTAGCATTTGTAAATAATAATATTGGGGTGATATACAATGCAAAGGGCGAGTATGACATTGCTCTTCAGTATCTCGAAAAATCTCTAGCTGTGTATGAAGAATCAGGCAATCAAAGAAAGTTAGCTGAACTTTATCATAATATTGGCTCCAATAAATTCTACCGATCTAATTACGACCAAGCTCTATCATTTTTCCAAAAAAGCCTGGAGAATGCTCTTCGTACAGATTATCTAGCTATTGAGACCCAAACACTATCTGGTATTGCGGATGTGTATGAAGCTAAAGAAGACTATCGGAAAGCATATGAGTACTTACTCAGGTCTAACACAATGAAAGATAGCTTGTTGAATTCCGAAAAAACTGAAGTAATTGAAGAACTCATCACCAAATACGAAACTGAAAAGAAAGACACCGAAATTAAGGTTTTAACCGCCGAACAAGCCGAAAATGAAGCCCTTATCCAAAAAAGAAATGCCGAAAGAAAACTATTGATTATCGGAGTATTAGCTCTATTTAGTGCCATTATAGGTATTATTTTCTGGTTTGTTTATAGCGCTAGAAAAAAACGGATTATTGCTTCACAGAAGGAAAAAATCTACCAAAAAGAAATCGATTCTTTATTAGATAACCAACAATTGAAAACGATTGGAGCAATGCTTGATGGGCAGGATAAAGAACGAAAGCGCTTAGCTGCTGAACTTCATGACCGTTTAGGAAGTATCCTTTCTTTGGTTAAGCTTTATTTCAGTTCATTAAATGACGACATCAAAGAAAAACAACCAGATCTTTATAACCACTTTGAAGAAGGAAATAGGTTTTTGGATGACGCTTTTTCGGAAGTTCGGGCCATTATTAAAGAAATGCATGAGGGAAAAATATCTGGGGATGGGCTAAAGAACGATGTAAGTGAACTGCTAACCAAGATTGGTAAAATTGGTGTGGATGTACAAAGCAATATTAATTTAAGTATGAGTCTTGATACACATATCGAAATTAATGTTTTTAGGGTTATACAAGAAGCGCTTAGCAATGCACTTAAATACTCGAAAGCAGATGTTATAGAGTTACTATTAACCGATGGGAAGTATTTAACTTTAAGAATTAAAGACAATGGAATTGGTTTTGATCCTGCCGAAAATAATACACAAATAAGTGAGCGGGAGAGCTATGGTGTTGGTAATATGGAAAACCGTGTGAAATTACTTGGAGGTGAGTTCCAATTACAAACGGCAAAAGGACAAGGAGTGGATATTAATATTAAAATTCCACTAAATGAGAAAGAATGGAGTTCCGAAGCATTAAACTAATATGATAAAAATTATACTCGTAGACGATCATCAGGTGTTTGTTCAAGGTGTGGAAGCATTGCTTTCACGGTCGGATGATTTTGAAGTATTGAGCACCTTTAATAACGGCTTAGACTTGATGCGCTTTCTAGCGGAAGGCGATTTACCAGATGTTCTGTTTTTGGATATCGAAATGGGCAACCCAAATGGGGTTGAGGTAGCCGAAAATGTGCTTCATCAGTATCCTTCGATTAAAGTGATTATGCTCAGCACGTATTTTAGTGAAGATTTTGTAAGCCAGTTAATGGAAAGTGGAATTTCGGGCTATCTATTAAAAAGCACAGGTTTTACCGAATTGAAAAATTCCATCAGAAAAGTGGCTGAGGGGAGTTTTGCTTTCAGTCCGGAAGTAATGGAGATAATTGTTGGAGGCTACAAAGTGTCTTCAGAGTCTAAGGATTCTCAGAAGCGAGATTCAGCTTCGAACCAACTTACTGATAGAGAGATTGAGTTGATTAAGTTGATTAGCGAGGAATTAACCATGAAAGAGATTGCTGATAAAATCTTCCTAAGCGAACATACTGTTAAAACCCATCGCAAGAACATTATGGCGAAATTGGATGTAAAAAACACTGCTGGAATGATAAAAAAGGCTTTTATTCTAGGGCTGATAAAGTAATAGAATTACAATAACTGAAGCGAAAAATCTATCAAAAAAAGACTGCTCCCGATGGTAAGCAACGTTGGACACGCATGATATTTAAGCAAATACCTAACACCGGAAGCAGGAAACAAATATTCTATACTTCGCTTTCCATGTATAAATAGAAATTTGAAGCCCCATTACTGTTCGTATATAAATCAGTAAATGTGGTTTCAATTGTTACACTTTGTCCCTGATAATTGTGAAATGAGAATAACAGACTCTGTGGCGCAAGCGGTGTAATATGGCCTTGATTACGATGGCTGTAATCGTGCTTATAAATCTGAATTCCATTTACTGAAATTCTTAATTGATCATCCACAAAGGTATCGCCTGTACCATCAGGGTTACTGCACAAAATCACTTTGGTTAGATTGACAGGTACTGGGAAATTATAATCTGTTGAACTGTAAAACACATCATTAGGCCCCGGTTTTCCAGAAGCTTTTGCCTCACGACTACTCGCTAACTGCACTGACTTAGTTATAACATTCATAGCGTCTCCCACTTAATACTTAATGAAAATATTCCCTCATGTCACGAATATTTCGTTTAGTCTACAATGGTTAACTAATGCTTTATTCTCCCATATTGCATCACTCAAAAGTGTATAAAAGCATGCACCAAAAAGAGTTTTTATATACCTATAAAGTGGTAGAGTTAGCACTTTAGAATTTCCAGCTCTATCAGAAGTAGGTGAGAGAAATTTATTCTAAAGGAGAGTTGATAACTCGGAAGGAATTAAGCTTGTACTCTACATGTGTTACACAAAAGTGTAGTATTAAACAGTGGGATTATCCCCAAACAGGTTTTAGGCTGGTTTAACTTTTATGGCATGATTTACAATTTTCTTGCCATGTAATTCTTTTATAGCTGCTTTGGCTTCATCTTCGACAGGCATTTCTACAAAGGCAAAACCTTTGGACTTACGTGTGCTTTTATCTAAAACCAAATCACAGCTTTCTACTGTGCCAAATTTCTCAAAGAGAGCCTTGATCTCATTTTCTTTAATGCTTCGGGTAAGATTCAGAACTAGTAGTTTCATAAAATTATTGGTGTTTGAATTTCTCTCACTTCAAACGCCCTATTTTTAAAAGGCATTAAAGAAATAAGTAATAAGTAAAGGTCACGCTTATAACCGAAATTCCCTAACAGAAGTTGTCAAAGAATTTATTATGTCGTTCCATCAGTTTCTTACAAATGGAAGTCAGAAATTCAAACTTAGAAAGATTTAAGGGATTGTGATAACTGTATCTAAAGTAGCGTTCTCAAACTTCCAGAATTTAAATAAGTATGTATTTCCTGATTTTACAGGTACAGTAATTTCTGTTTCTATACTAGATAGCACTGTTATACAAGGATCGTTAGTTAGATTCTGTACATAAACTTTAACGTTAACTTCGTCGTTAGAATTTTCAATCTTTACAGAATTGAATCCGTAACAAGGTGTTGGTGTGCCATTAACCAGGGTGAAGTGGATAGAATCTTGCTGAATAACAACATTTTTAATCATTTCAGTATCTGCAGGTATAGGTTCAGGAAGTTCATCATTAGAACTAGTGCTGCAAGAAAGCAGAATAAATACTGGCAAAAATAACAGAGTTAATTTTTTCATAATTCTACGATTAATATGTAAGGCCAATAGAAAACTATCAGCTTAAACATAAATTATTATCCTATATCATACAATAGGTACTGTAGACTACAAATTATAAAGCCGAAAAATTCTGTTATTGATAAGAAATAACTCTAGAAGAGTTAAGCGGTTTTAGCAAGTCATAAAAACTAGGTAAAAAAAAGAGCTGTGGGATTTGCCACAGCTCTTAAAATTTCTACTTAAGTAATTTTTTGTATTTAATGCCCGCTTTATGAACACGATTCAAACCGTTAAAAGCTGCAATTCGGTAAGCCTCGCTATAGGTTGGGTAATTCAATATATGGTTAATGAAATATCTAATATCTCCACCAAGCGTCATTACTGCTTGCCCCAAATGGATGAGGTCACTAGCTCGCTCACCAATTATATGAATCCCTATTAGCTGTAGGGAATCGGTATCAAAAACGATTTTTAGTAATCCAGTTCGCTGGTTACTAATATCGCCTTGGGTAATATTCTTGTAGTAAGCGCGACCAACAGTAACATTAAGGCCTTGGGCAATGGCTTCATTTTCTGTAAGCCCAACGTTAGCAATTTCTGGGATGGAGTAGATTCCATAAGGGATTACTTCAGGTACATCTTGAGCTTTAATACCAAACATTCGGCAAGCAGCAATTCTACCCTGCGAAAATGAAGCAGAAGCTAAACGTGGAAAGCCAATAATATCGCCAGCGGCATAAATATTAGAAGTAGATGTTTGCATATCTTTATTAACGGGGATGAAAGACTCCTGGTCAACATCAATGGCAACATTTTTTAAGCCAAGTTTTTGAGTGTTTGGCAGTTTTTTGCCGAGATAAAGAGCGTGTTCCGTTTCTAATACGTACTCGCGACCGTTCTCAGGATCATCCTGAAAAGAGTATTTAACCTCAGTGGTATTCCTAAGGTTGTTCTCTAGAATTGTGATGTCTTTTACTAGCTTCAGAACTTCAATCTTGTTGTTGCTCAAAACTTGATTAAGCTGTTCTGTAATCTCATGGTCAAGCCATGGTAAAAAAGTATCATTTTCATTTAAGATGGTAACACGTGTTCCCAAACTTGAAAAAGTAGTAGCGTATTCTAGTGCGTTAACACCACTTCCAATAATTACTAACCTACGTGGAATATGAGTTAAAGTAAGAATAGATGAATAATCTAAAACTTTGTTGTGGTCTACTTCAAAACCAACAGGAGGCTGTGCATGGCTACCAGTGGCAAGTAGGATAAACTCAGCCGTAAATTTCTTCTTTTTATCATCCTTGGTTGAAACTTCAATAGTATTATTGTCTAGAAGCGTGCCAAAACCATGAAAGGTATCAACCTCATTCTTTTTAAGATCCTGTGCTAGTTTCTTATTCTTTTCAACAAGGATATTATTTTTATAGGACAGCAGATCATCCATTTCATAATTAACGTAAGGCTTTACTTTTGCCTCATCAGGAAATTGATTCTGATACCGCTGAATGATACGGGCTGTCTCGCGAAGCGCTTTGCTAGGAACAGTTCCTGAGTTAATCCAAGATCCTCCTAGAAATTCTTCGTTTGCTTCAATAATAAGTGCTTTTTTGTCAAACTTTGAAGCTTGCATTGCGCAAGAAAAACCAGCAGGACCACTGCCTAAAATAATAACGTCGTAATCGTACTTCATAAATCCAGATTGTGAGTGAGTGAGCCCTAAAGATACTGTATTTTTTACCCTAATTCAGGCTTCTATCTGTCATAGTGTTAACAAATATCAAATATAGATTCTTTAGATAGGTATATGAACGATTTTAATGCGAGCAATGCTTAGATTAGAGACGAATTAAGAATGGCATCATTTTTGTTGATGTCTAGATAATGCAATTATAAATTAAAAGAGGATAATAATGGCTTATTCATTACCAGAACTTCCATATGCTTACGATGCTTTAGAACCAAATTTTGATGCCCGTACGATGGAAATTCACCATACAAAGCACCACCAAGGTTATACAAATAATGTTAACGCAGCGCTTGAAGGTCATGCTTTCGCAGACCTAGAAATTGAAGAAGTACTTGGGCGTATTAATGAAGTGCCAGAAGATAAGAAGCAAGCTGTTATTAATAATGGTGGCGGTTACGCAAACCATAAATTATTTTGGACTATTCTTTCTCCAAACGGAGGCGGCCAGCCAACTGGCGATTTAGCAGATGCAATTACAGCTACTTTTGGTAGTTTTGATGCTTTTAAAGAAGCTTTTGTAAAAGCAGCAGCAACACGTTTCGGCTCAGGTTGGGCATGGCTTTCTGTAGATGGCGGTGGAAACCTTAAAGTTCATTCTACACCAAACCAAGATAGTCCATTAATGGAGGGTTTAACTCCAGTGCTTGGCCTAGATGTTTGGGAACATGCTTATTACTTGAATTACCAAAACCGCCGTCCGGATTATATTTCTGCATTTTGGAATGTTGTAAATTGGGATCAGGCTAGCGAGTATTACAAAGCAGCTAAGTAAACACTAAAATTTGGCAACGTTTTTGGTAAACTTTGACGAGCAAAATGTCAGAGTTTGCCAATTGTTGTTAGCCACAGAATTTTTAAACTGAATAGTTTTTAAATTCAGAGTAATTAAAAAAAGGAGAACGCCATGCAATTTGGTTTTGGAGTAGGACCTGACACTAGTTGGATGCGAAAAGAACTCACCCAATTTGGTGTAGAAGAATTAAAAACAACCGACGATGTTGATCGCGCAATGAAAGAATACAAAGGCACTATGCTTTTGGCAATCAATTCAGTGTGTGGCTGTGCAGCTGGAAACGCACGCCCAGGTTTAGGAATCGCTCTTGAGCAATCTGAAGCAAAACCAGACCATATGGTAACGGTTTTTGCTGGGCAAGATAAAGATGCTACAGCACACGCTAGAGCTTACTTTAGCGAATATCCACCATCCTCACCAGCATTTGCATACTTTGTTGATGGTGAAATCAAAGCGCTTATTCCTCGCCATCGTATTGAAGGGCGATCTAGCCAAGATGTAGCTAACGACTTAAAAATGGTTTTTGAAGCTTTTGCTAATAAGGAAGAAGAAAAATAATCTCTACTTTTGGTTGAAACACTCATCATATTTCTAACCTGATACAGTAATGTATCAGGTTTTTTTATGCCTTTACTTTATTGGCTACTCCCAAAGTTTACCTCTTTCCCATCTTTATAAATCTTTAAACCCTCAGGTTTGCCTTTAGACCCATTTGGGCCAAATTCGAATACTCCAGTAGCAAGTTCTTCCTCAGTACGCTCTTCGCCAACTTTACGAGGCTCTTGTTGGAAGTGAGAGTCGACATGAAGTGTTTGAGTTGGGAATGCAAACTCGACACCTACTTCTTTTGCAAGCCTAAGAACTTCTAACAGAAAGTTGTGGCGTTGCTGAAGCTCTGTACTCCAATCTGGGACTTTGAAAAATACATACACTAACACATCTAGTGAATGCGCACCAAAAGAGTTGAAGTGAACTTCATAAAAGTCTTGCCGAAAGTGTTTATTTGATTTTATAACTGCTTTTATTCCTTCCACAAAAGCTTCCATTTGTTCCGGGGAAGTTGAATAAGTAAGGTTAAGAACAGTTTTAAGTCTTCGGTATTCACGTAGCCCTAAATTATCGATGTCGGTATTTGCCACATTAGAGTTTGGTACACTAACTAGAGAGTTATAAAAAGTTCGAATTCTCGTTGAACGAAATCCAACTTCCTCAACGGTGCCTTCCACTTCGCCAACTTTAATCCAGTCTCCAATCCTGAAAGGTTTATCTACAAAGATGGTTACCGAACCAAAAAAATTTGCTAGAGTATCACGAGCAGCTAATGCAACAGCAAGTCCACCAATTCCTAAACCAGCAATGAGGGAAGCTACGTTATACCCATTATTCTGTAAGATGATAATGATGCCCATAAAAATGACAAAAAAGCGTAAGGTTTTCCTGATTAGAGGGACAAGCTGGTCATCTAATTTGGTATCCGTTTTAGCAGTTAATACCGCAAGATACTTAGTGAATACATCCGACAGATTATAGAAAAGCCAAATAAATCCTACAGAAGTCGCAATCTCAAGAATAGTAGATAGATAATAATTTAGTGTAACTGTAAGCTGGAGATTGGTGTAAGTGGCCATATAAAAAACCATCAGGAAGATGAACCCAATAGGGCGCTCTACTCCATCTAATAAATCGTCATCCCAGCTGAAATTTGTTCGGGTTGTAATTTTTCGAATATAATTATCAAGAATAAACTCAAAAATTTTGCGGAAGATTAAACCTATTAGAATCCAGCAAAAAACGGCTAAATATTGCCAAACCTCAATGCCGAGCCATTCTTCTTTGGTCCAATCTGGTAGGCGGTCAACAAGTGACTCAACAAAGGTAGAAAACGTTGCCGCATAGAGCTCAGGAATCTCTTCAATTGTGGTTTCCGAAAATACCCATTCATCGCCTTTCTTAACCAAATAAACATCCGAAAGTCCATTAAAAAGTGTGTAATGCTGCATTCCAGATAACGTATCTACATGATCTTTAGAGTCTGGAATGGTAGAGTAGTCTATTAGTAAACCTCTTGCATCTAACACTCGGCGAAGACTTTTAGCCAGCTGAATTCGCTCTTCAAGAGGCTGATTAGCAATCTTCATTGTGGAAGCAGAAAGCTCCAAATTAAGATGCCCTTTTTGTTGCCAGTACAAAAAGGTATGCACTGTTTTACGTGGGCTTGATAAAGTGCCTGCCCGTTGGGTTTGAGCATTCTGAAAACTGAAAGCTGATACAGGAATGGAAAAAAAGATGAGTGTAATACAGAGCTTTAGAAAAAATCGAGTGCGCATAAATCCTTGAAATAAGCTAAATCTTTAAATTTGCCTAAAGTTACATAAAGTTTGAGTAGAGGCACAATGTAAACCTAATTAGTGTTATTGGCTAAAAGGAGGTTTGATGTTACACTCGTAATTAGTAATATTTTTAAGATTTTGCGTGTTTATAGAGCAAGAATAAGAAAGTTATAAATATTGAGGAAATAGGGTAACAAACGGAGGAAAAAACCGTAGGTTGGTTTATTAAAAATAATTGCTCTGCATAAGATGGAGTAAAAGGGCTAGCTATAGAATTTTGATTAACAGACATTCATATATACTTTTTGCGATTGGGATTATTGGGTTTGTTGGATTTTTGTTCCTTAAACCATTAGTTGATTTTAATGCCGCATCACCAATTTCAGAAAGCAGATCGCAAGTTGAACTTAGGGTTGAAAAGTTAGCATCTGCACTAGGCTTTTCATTAGATAGCCTTGCAATAATGTCGGAATTGAAACAGAACACCAAGTATTTCGACAAGTTGAGAGATACCCTTGGGGGTAACATTTCTCCCAAAGAAGTTAGCGAAAGAGGCGGGCATCTTAAAACTTGGAACACCATAGTTGGTGTAAAAATTGAAGCTGATGAGATTATTCAAGGATCTAGTAAATTGTTCGATAGCAATGGTCTTCTCAAGTTTCGCACTTCTAATAATGGACAAATTGTCGAGGTTTCTGAGAATCCTGAAAGAGCTAATCCAACATTTTTAACGGGAGGGTCGCTTCAAGAGATTGCTCAGAATATTGTAGGAACAGTACTTGGTTATAACTTAGAAGATTTCGAGCAGGTTGACTCTGCAGACGATAATGAAGATCAATTGACGAACGAAGGGCAAGCAACTATTGGCGTTTTAGAAAGCGAAAAAGGGGCAAATAGTAAAAGCTTTGAGCTTAAATGGAGATCAAAAATAAGTAGTGATAAAATGCCACTATTGCTTTCTTTAAAGCTAGAGCCTTTTGTTAAAGAGTCGGGAGCGGCAGGGAATTTTAGAACGGAGTTTGGCTATAAACTGAATTATTTTTCCGCACAGAGTGAGTATGAATCAACCGATGACTTGTCTAGTAATAAGGATACGTCTGGCTTTAATGATATTATATCATCAATTATGATGATAATTGCGATGCTTTTTCTTGGAGGAATGAGTTTCGCCATTGGGATACAGAATATTTTTAGAGGCAAGGTAGAGTGGCTCCGATTATTAGTGGTGTTTGTGATTGTTACTATTGGTCTATTTTTATGGTCAGCCATATTCTACACAGAATCATTTGTTCCGTTTCTTGGCAAAACAAGTATTTTTATAGTTTCCGTAAACTCCCTTTTTTCGAGTGTGGCAATCGGGATGTATTTAGCAATGGCTTATGTAAGCTGGGAGTCGCTAGCTAGGTCGCAGAATCACCCACAGGTAGCAATTATTGACGCGGTTTGGCAACGTAGGTTTTTTGTAAGGGAAACTGGTGCAGGAATAATGCACGGTTTTGGGTTAGGTGGTTTAATAATTGGTGTTTTCGCACTGGCCGTCTATGTAACGGATAGCTACTACTTTCAATATGATAGCCAGTTTGGTTTTTCGGAGGCTAGCAATAGCTATAAGCTTCTTACTTTGAATTTAAATGCATGGACAAGTACCTGGCTTGTTGTAATTGTTCAAATAGCATTGGTCTATTCGGCTTTCAGCCAATGGATTAAGAAAAAAGGTATCGTTCTTGTATTGTCAATTCTGTTCAGTACTGCATTTGTTGCATTATTGGGACGTTTACAAGGCACTAGTGGAGGTTTTACAAACGACTATCTTATTTTCTTGCCCATTTCAGTAGTTACTATTTTTGCGTATCGAAAATATGGCATACTAACGGTTGCTACAGGCTGGTGGCTATTTGTAGTTACTTATATGGTCTCCACGTATTGGGGCTCTCAAAGTATGGAAATGGCGTATGTTTCATGGGCTCAAGTTGTTATGGTTCTAGGATATTTAAACTTTGGAGTTATTGCTTACATGTATGGTACTCCAATTTCTGATGTCGGTGAATATATCCCTGAGTATGAAGAACGAATATCTCAACATCTAAGAGTTGAAAAAGAGATCGAAATTGCTCGGGAAAGCCAATACAAATTAATGCCACTTCAGGCACCAAAAGCTGATGGATTTGATGTCTATGGGTTTTTTCTACCCTCGTTTGAAGTTGGGGGTGACTATTTTGATTATGTATTAAGTAAAGATGCAGATGGGAACCCTAAAGCACTCACGATGGTTGTGGTTGATGTGTCTGGAAAGGCTATGCGCGCTGCAATGCCAGCTATTTTTACAAGTGGGCTGTTATTGGCAAAAATGAAAGATGGGGAACCAGCTCAAATTTTGTCAGAAGTTGCAGAACCAATCCATGCCCGAACAGATAAGAGAACTTTTATTACGTGTGTAATTGCACGCTACGATTTGGCTTCGGAAAGGCTATCTGTGGCAAATGCGGGCCATTGTAAACCAATTTTAAAGAGAAATGGAAAAGCGGATTTCATCCAAACACCCGAGCCAAGATGGCCGTTAGGCTTAAAAGCTGAGGTTGATTATAAATCTCAAGAATTTAAATTGAAGAAAGGTGATTTCATTCTCTTATATTCCGATGGACTTCCGGAAGCTGTGAACGAAAAAGGGCAACGTTTCGGATTCGATGAAGTCCCCGCCTTAGTGGAACGGATTGATACCGATAATCTTTCTGCTAATGAAATTGCCCAAGAAATTAAACGCACGATTACTAAGTTTAGTAACCATCAACTTGTAGACGATACTACAATAATTTGCTTAAAAGTCTAATTAAAGGGCATCGTCCTTTTTAAAAATTTAATAAAGAAAACATGGCTCAAGATCCAAATTTCTCATTCACGGTGCCACCCGAGTTTGAGAAAATCACAAAGAATATTCGCTCTATAGTTACAGGTTTATTTGTAGTTGTGGTAGCGTTCCAATCCTTCTTTACTGTAGAAACAGAAGAAGTAGGAGTAATAATGCGCTTTGGTAAATATGTTAGCGAAGCAAAACCAGGTCTGAATTTTAAAGCGCCTTTTATAGATCAGGTAGAATATGTACCTGTGCAGAGACAGCTTAAACATGAATTCGGTTATAGATCAGGAAACAGCTCAAGGAGAACTTCATATTCTGGAGAATCTTTAATGCTAACTGGCGACTTAAACCTAGGTGATATAGAGTGGGTTGTTCAATATAGAATTGATAACCCTTATAATTATTTATTTAAAGTAAGGAATGCAGACGAGACTCTAAGAGATGTTTCAGAAGCAGCAATGCGCCAGGTTGTGGGTGATAGAACCGTGAACGAAGTGCTTACTGTTGGGCGTGCTGAGGTTGCTTCGCAGGTCGAAATTATTCTGCAAGAGATTTGTAATGAATACGAAATGGGCTTAAAAATTGAGCAAGTAGTGCTTCAAGATGCAAATCCACCAGATCCAGTAAAACCATCATTTAACGGTGTAAACGAGGCTCAACAGCAACGTGAAACCTTGATAAATCAAGCCCGAGCTGATTACAACCGCATCATTCCGAGAGCAAAAGGTGAGTCTCTAGAGACTGTTCAAAAATCAGAAGGTTATGCACTTGATAGAGTGAATAGAGCACAAGGTGAAGTGTCAAAATTTAATGATTTATATGCCGAGTATATTAAAGCTCCAGAAGTAACGAAGACTAGAATATTTCTAGAAACCATGGAAGAAATCATTCCAAAAATGGGGCAGAAAATTATTACCGATGAGAAGGGAAATAGCGTAATTCCTCTATTACAACTGCAAATGAATGGCGCTAAAGTAACCACCCCTAAAAATTAAAGGTATTATAATGAAGAATATAAAAGGATTTGGATTACTGATTATACTGGGAGTTGTAGGTCTTGTAGGCATGAACTCATTGTTTATTGTTAATGAACAAGAACAAGTAATTATTACACAGTTTGGCGACCCACAAGGGGACGCTATTACGGAACCAGGCTTGAAGTTTAAAACACCGTTTATTCAAGAAGCCAATTATTTCGAAAAACGCTATTTGGAATGGGATGGAGAACCAAATCAAGTTCCTACAAAAGACAAAGTGTTCATTTTTGTTGATACCTACGCCAGATGGCAAATAACGGATCCTCTAAAATATTACGAACGTTTAGGAAATGAGCGTGGAGCACAGTCTCGATTAGCAGATATCTTAGATGGCGAAACTAGAAATGCAGTTGCCGCTCATGATTTGGTTGAACTGATAAGAAGTTCAAATAGGGAGCCTTTACAAGACGTTATTTCTGATATCACAAATGATTCGCTAAAAACTATTAGTGTTGGTCGTGAAGAAATTCAAGAAACAATACAAAGACTTGCTAACGAAAGAACATCTGATTTGGGGATTGTAGTTCTCGATTTTAGATTTAAAAGAATCAATTATGCAGAAGAAGTTCGTCGTACAGTGTATGATCGTATGATTTCTGAAAGAAATAGAATTGCCGATAAATTCCGTTCAGAGGGACAAGGTGAAGCTTCTCGTATTAATGGAGAGAAAGACCGTGAACTAAAAAGAATTCAATCGGAAGCATTTCGTGAGGCAGAAACTATTAGAGGTAAAGCCGATGCCGAAGCTGCCTCAATTTATAATGCAGCTTATAACAGGAGTCGTCAATCGCGTGAGCTATACTCTTTTGTGAAAAGCATGGAGGCTTATGGCAAAACCATCGATTCACAAACATCGCTTATAATTTCTACAGATAGCGAGTTTTATAAATATTTGAATGGATTCTAAACAAATCCAACTTAGATTTTTAAGCACGAGTATTTCAACTCGTGCTTTTTTTTTAAAAATAAATAAATATTGTATTTACAATTATAATAAAAGGGTTAGTTTAAGAGCTAAGTAGATAGGCTCTGCGTTTTAAATAATATCTGCGATATAGAAAATATGGGTTAATGCAACAGCTTGATAAAAAAGCTAATGGACTTGTTGCAAAAAATAGATGCATTGAAAAGCAAAGAACAGACTTCTTTTACTGGAAAAAGCTTAGATATAGAATACAAGCTTTTTGAGCTCACAATAGCCCTAACGGTGCTAATTCTTTTCTTTTGGGTTATAGTTTCGAATATTATTGGCTATAATCTTTCTGTTAGAGTTATATATGCTATAAGCTTTGCTATTTACTTAGGGATCTTCGCTCTATTCAAAAAGGGCGTTTCTTTTACTGTTGTTGCTAGCTTGTACTACACTGCAGCATATTTGATACTTGCCATTGCTTGGCTTCCCTCAGGTGGTATTGGCGGTTCGATAATGCACTTCTTCGTGCTAATATTTATCTCCGGCTTGTTAGTGTTGCCGCCAAAAGCATATCTCGGTTTAATCTCAGCTTCAGCCGCGCTAGTGTTAAGCTATGGCATATTTGAATTAATGAACCCACAAGTTGCGGTTCAGTATGCCACCGATATGGAGCGAATTAGAGATATTTCTATCACTGGGGTTATAATGGTTATTACTTTAGGGTTTAGCTTTTATTCATTTAAGAAAGCATACCTAAGAAATAGAGTAAAACTGAGCAAAGTTATTGATGAGTTAGAAATTGAAAAGGAGAGAGCTCAACTCGCCGATAAAGCAAAGTCACAGTTTTTAGCAACCATTAGCCATGAAATGCGAACCCCACTGAATGGAGTTGTAGGTTTAACAGAGCTTCTGACAGATACCGAACTCAATCGAGAACAGCAGGAATTAGTTAAAAGCCTTACTTATAGCACTAAGATGTTGCACAGTTTGATTGTAGACGTTTTAGATCTAACTATGATTGAAAATGAGAAAGTAATTCTAGAAAAGAACGAAAGCCATATCCATGAAGTAGTTAGTGAGCTGATAGAACTATTTGAGCATAGAGCTGAAGCTAAAAGTAAAAAAGTGCAACTGTACTTTAAGTACGATGATAACATCCCCGAGAAGGTTTTTGGAGACTCCACAAGGGTGAGACAAGTTCTTATAAACCTTATTAATAATGCTATAAAGTTTACTAGAGAAGGTAGCGTTACCGTTAACGTAGAGCTGATTGATTCAACCCCCAATAGCGCTCGAATAAAGTTTTCTGTTATTGATACTGGTATTGGAATCTCAGAAGAAGATCAGAAAAGTTTGTTTAATAAATTTTTTAGAGCCAATAGTGGCTTAATGATTGAAGGAACAGGGCTAGGACTAGCGATAAGTAAAAAATTGGTAGAGTTAATGGGTGGAACTATTCAGGCTTGTTCTACGCCAGGGAAAGGTTCTACATTTAGTTTTGAATTACCTTTTGAGATATGTGAAAGTCCTTTTGTCCCCGTAATGGATGAAGAAGAGACTTCAGTTGCCATTGACGCGCTTAAAATCCTTGTGGTTGATGATGTATTAGTAAACCAAATGGTACTCGAAAAAATGCTAAATCACATTGGCGTAAATGATATTGAAGTTGTTAGCAACGGAAAAGAAGCTGTAGATAAAGCTCTAGAAACGGTATATGATTTTATTTTTATGGACATTCAAATGCCCGTTATGAACGGAACTGAAGCATCTGCAATTATCTCAGAGTTCTATGCCGGTAAAAAGCTTCCTCGAATAATCGCAGTTTCAGCAGATATTATGAATGCGGATTTAAAAAACTATGAAAAAGTGGGCATTCTCGAATTTTTAAGTAAGCCCTTAAGCATAGATAAGCTAGCGGAACTTTTTAATAAGTACCTTTAACACCAGTATCTACTTCTGTTAAGTACAATATTGTAGACCAAGTATCTAAAACTTGGGTTTTTCAATAAATAAAGTGTCAAAAGAGCCTCCCAATAAGTACTTTTGATATTAGTTTTTATAATTGTGTGCGTTTTATCAGAACACAATAAAAGTGCAGAACTTTTTTAAGAATCTGTAGTTATGGATATACTCACCAATTAAACAGTTTAGATTTAGTCCAATGTTGAACCGCGCTTATTTTCTGCTCGTATTTGTATCACTAAGTATATTTACATCTTGTTCTAAACAAGATAAAACGAAGGAGCTTTCTAATCCCACAGACTTTGTTGAATACATTCAAGCATTTACCTCTGGAGAGTTAAGTGCGAGAGGAGAGGTTGCTATAACTCTTACTCAGCCCATTGAAAAGGGAAATGAATCTCAGGTTCTTTTGCAGTTGGAACCCAAAGTGGAGGGAACTTCAAAATGGGTAAATGAACAAACTTTTGTGTTTAAGCCTAATGAACCTCTAAGTTCTAATAAGGAGTTTTCTGCAACCTTTAATTTGGGCAAAGTGGCAGATGTTCCGGAGGATAAGCAAGAATTTCGTTTCGCTTTCAAAACTATTCAACAAGGTTTAGAATTACAAATGGGTGAAGTTGAATCAGTTCCGGGAAACTCTAGCACAGTTCAGGTTTCAGGTACTATTTATACAGCAGACGAAGCAAATCTCACCGATATTAAACGAGTACTTAGCGTTGGCCAAAAGGGAAATAACGAACTTGTTCTAAATTGGTTGCCAAATCAAGGGCGATTGGAATATCGATTTCAGATTTCAGGAATTAAACGAGATAGAAGTCCGTCACAAGTAGAAATAAAATGGGATGGTACTCCAATAGGGGCTTCATCAAAAGGAACACAATCGATAGATGTTACGCCATCAACAGATTTTGAGCTCATCAGTACGCGTGTGTTTACAGATAGCAATCCAAGAATTGAGCTGAGTTTTTCGGATCCACTTGATAATAGCCAGAACCTAGACGGGTTAATCACTATTCAAGAAATGGATAAACTGAATCTTTTCATCAAAGAAAACAAGGTTGTTATAACACCACGAGCTATAAAAACAGGTGCTAAAACTCTTACAGTATATTCTTCCGTACAGAATGAAAAAGGGAAAAAGCTAGGAACTGATGTAACCCGCCAAATCCAATTCAATCAGCCTAAGCCTCAGATAGAATTATTAGGTAAAGGTGTAATTATCCCAAAATCGAAAAACTTATTACTGCCTTTTAAATCGGTGAGTTTGGGCGCCATAGACGTTAGAATTACTCGAATTTTTGAAAATAATATTGGTCAGCATTTTCAAGACCAAAATATGGGTGATGTGTATGGATGGAGGCTTAATCAAGTTGGAAGACCTGTATTCGGAGATGTGATTCCACTTTCTTCACTGGGAGCGGTAGAAGTGGGTAGTTGGAATAATTACGCTTTAGATTTGTCTAAGATTATTGAACCTGAACCCGGCGCTATTTACTTCGTGGAACTTGGGTTTAGAAAGCATCAAGTAGTTTATGAATGTGGCGAAAATGATACAGAGACAAGTACCTCGCTAACAAATCGATCTTGGACTTTAAACTCCGATGCTGAGGCTGATTATTGGAAGAATTATGATTCTAATAGGTACCCAAATGGCTATAACTGGAATGAAAGAGACAACCCTTGTAATATCTCGTACTACACCGATTCGCGTAATGTTCAGCGCAAGATTTTAGCTTCAGATTTGGGATTAATTGTTAAGAAATCGGAAGGCGAAAATGTAATCGCTTTTGTAACCGATATTAATTCCGCTCAGCCTAAAAGCGGTGTAGAGGTTGAGTTTTTTGACTTTCAGCAACAATCCATTACTAAAGCGATTTCTGATAAGGATGGGAAGGTGAATGTAAGCGTTGCTCGAGATCCGTTTTACCTTGTTGCCACTTCTGGACAACAAAAAGGTTATTTAAAACTAAATGATGGAAACTCACTTTCGGTAAGTGATTTTGACGTATCGGGTGCAGAGGTTCAGAAAGGGGTAAAAGGCTTTTTATATGCTGAACGTGGTGTATGGCGCCCTGGCGACACTTTACATGTTACCTTAATTCTGGAAGATAAAAACGAGGTTTTACCCAAAGAGCATCCAGTTAGTTTTGAGCTATCTAATCCATCGGGACAGATTGTGCATCGACAAACTTTCAACGCTTCATTAAATGGGATGTTCGTGTATGAAGGTCACACAGAGAAGCAATCGCCGACAGGAAATTGGCGAATAAAAGCACGAGTTGGCGGTTTAAATTTTACTAAAGTGTTAAAAATTGAAACGGTGAAACCAAACCGCCTTAAAGTAGAAATGAGTTATGCCGACACTTTTATTTCTGGCAAAGAAAGAAAGCTAGAAGCCGACCTAACATCACGTTGGTTACATGGTGCAACCGCTCGGGGATTAAAAGCAGATGTTGAAATGACGACCTCACCTTCCACTCCAGTTTTCGAGAAACTTCCAGGCTTTACATTTTCTGATGACGCAGTATCGTATTCCTCCAATCCAGAACAAATTTTTAATGGGAAGTTAGATAACAGCGGAAATGTTAAAGTAAATTACACATTTAATGAGCTGAAGGAAGGGCCGGGAAGAGTTCGTGTGAACTTCAAAATGCGAGTGTTTGAAAGCTCTGGAAATTTTAGTGTAGGTAGTTCATCAACCTATTATTTTCCATTCGAACATTTGGTGGGAATTAAAAGCCCAAATCAAGAGGATTGGAGTTACCGAAATTGGCTTTCAAGAGGAGAAAGTCACCGTTTTGAAGTTGCATCTGTAAAAAACTCAGGGGAAGGAATTGCTTCTAAAGAACTGGAGTATGAAGTGTATAACATCCGTTATCGTTGGTGGTGGGAGCGTAATAATGAAGATTTGAGTAGCTATTTCGAAAGGAGGAATGTTCGTCAAGTTACAAAAGGAACGGTGAAAACTGACGCGAATGGAAAAGGTTATTTCGATCTAAAATTACCAGAAAGCGAAGATGGTGGTCGCTATTTAGTAAGAGTTAAAGACCCGAAAGGTGGACATTCATCAAGTACAGTAGCCTACTTTAGTTGGTATGGTGGACGAGGTTCTGGGGTTAGTCCTGCCAGGCTTTCATTCAACTCTGATAAAGAAAAATATGCGGTAGGCGAAAAAGTAACGCTTAACATCCCAAGTAGTGCAGATAGCAGAATACTAGTTAGCTTAGAAACGGGGTCAAAAGTATTGCATACAAAGTGGCTAAATGGGCAAGAAGGAACTACAAAGTATGAGTTCCAAACTTCGGCGGATATGAGCCCGAATGTGTACGCGCATGTAATCCACATTCAACCTCATGGACAGGAAAGAAACGATTTGCCAATCAGAATGTATGGTGTTATCCCAATCGAGATAGAAAATCCAGCCACCATTCTAAAACCACAGATTAATATACCTGTGGAGCTAAAGCCCGAAACTCGGGCAGAAATTGAAATAAGCGAACAAAACGGAAAAGCAATGACCTACACCGTAGCTATTGTGGATGACGGATTGCTCGACCTTACAAATTTCAAAACACCATCCCCACACGATTTATTCTATGCTCGCGAAGCACTGGGCGTTAAAACTTGGGATTTATTTGAATATGTGAGCGATGCCTACGCAGGGAATCTCTCAAGAATATTGGCTGTTGGAGGAGATGGCGAATTAAAAGCTGCGGATCCACTAAACGAAGCAAATCGTTTTATACCAATGGTTCGGTTTATAGGTCCTTTCGAACTTAAAGCAGGGGAAACTAGAAAACATGTGATTTCAATCCCAAATTATGTTGGTTCTGTTCGCACAATGGTAGTAGCAGGGCAGGATGGTGCCTATGGGAATGCGGAAACAACCACGCCAGTCCGTAAGCCGGTAATGGTGCTGGCTACTTTACCTCGTGTGTTAGGGCCTGGTGAAAGTGTTGATTTACCTGTTAATGTTTTTGCGATGAAAGAATCGATTAAAGAAGTTGATGTTCAAGTTGAGGCGAATGATCTATTCGAGATAGTAGGAAGTAAGACAGCGAGAGTAAACTTCTTAGAACCTGGTGATGAAATAGTTTCTTTTAAGCTCAAAACGAAGCCCAATATTGGTATGGGTAAAATCAGAGTTGAAGTGAGGAGTGGAAATGAAACGGCCCATCATGATATCGAAATTGCCATTCGTAACCCAAACACCCCTTTTGTGGATGTGAAAAACGCTGTTGTTGCTGAGGGTAAAGAATGGAATATCGAATTTGAGCCGCAGGGGATGATAGGTACAAATTTAGCTACACTAGAAGTTTCCAGAATTCCACCCATCGATTTCGGGAAAAGACTCGATTTCCTTATTCGATATCCACATGGTTGCGTTGAACAAACAACTTCAGGCCTGTTTCCTCAGTTGTTTGTGGCGGATGTTATGGAACTTAGCTCTCAGCGTAAATCGGAAATACAAAAAAATATAGATGCTGGGATTAAGAGAATAGAAACGTTCATGACATCCAGCGGTGGGCTTGCGTACTGGCCAGGTCAAGAAGATCCAAACTCTTGGGGTACAAACTATGCTTACCACTTTCTGCTCGAAGCTCAAAAGAAAGGTTATTACGTTTCAACGAATGTGCTTGATAGAATTAATTCTTTCCAGAGAGAAAGAGCTCGTGACTGGAAGAAACAATCCGATTATTATCGCTCAGATTTAATTCAAGCATATCGTTTGTATACATTGGCATTAGCAAGCACTCCAGACCTCGGGGCAATGAATCGCTTGAGAGAACAGGAAAATTTATCATTGCAAGCAAAATGGAGATTGGCTGCTAGTTATGCAATTATCGGCCAAAAGGAAGCAGCCAATTTATTGGTTGATGGACTGTCAGTAGAAGTTCCAAGCTATACTGAGCTTTCCAGAAGTTATGGTTCTTCAACACGCGATCGCGCTATGATTTTGGAAACACTAAGTTTGATAAATCGAGATGATGAAGCTACACTTATCGCTCGCAACCTTTCTGAAGAACTAAGTTCGCAGCGATGGTTTAGCACGCAAACAACAGCTTATGGCCTCATTGCTATTTCGAAATTTCTAGAGCAATTCAATACCTCAGGAGAAATTCAAGCTTTGTACTCTTTGAATGGAAATAGTAACAAAGAGATTGATTCTAGAGCGTACATCACGCAATCCCAATTAACTATGAATGAAAAAGCTACCAACAAGCTTAAATTTTCCAATCAAGGTGAGGGTACTTTATTTGCTCGATTAATTATAAAAGGAACTCCTCTTTTGGGAGATTCTATTTCCAACTCCAACAGTCTAAAGCAAAAAGTTCGATTTATGGATTTGGAAGGAAAGACAATCGATCCCGCAAAGATTAATCAGGGTAGCGACTTTATCGCAGAAGTAAGTATT
Source organism: Balneola sp. (assembly GCA_048267405.1). Lineage (GTDB taxonomy): Bacteria > Bacteroidota > Rhodothermia > Balneolales > Balneolaceae > Balneola. The sequence goes on from JBLWXP010000001.1 coordinate 185,633, forward strand.
ACAAACCCTGGTTTACGCGGTGATTACGAAGAAGTAGCGTTGACTCAAGTCTTTCCATCTGGTTGGGAAATTAGAAACTCCAGAATGGACGATGAATCCTTTAGTGAGCCAACGGCTAGTTTTGAATATCAAGATATACGAGACGATAGAGTGTATACCTATTTTGATTTGGGTGCGAGTAAAACCAAAACATTTAGAGTGCAGCTAAATGCCAGTTTTGTGGGTAAATATTATTTACCAGCCGTAAATACTTCCGCTATGTATGATGAAACAATAAGTGCCCGCACATCCGGAATGTGGGTAAATGTTGTGCCTACAAATTGATGCTTTGGAGTTAGGATGAAAGAAAAGAATAAGCCCAAACGGTTACCGTTTTTAAAGAAGGGAACAAGAATAGCTTTTCTTTTCTTTGGGTTGTTTGTGATGGGAATTGGTTATTGGAATGTGCTGCCCAATCCTTTATTTACAGCATCTTATTCAACGGTGTTGGAGGATAATTCGGGAAAACTACTAGGTGCCAAAATCGCGAATGATGGTCAGTGGCGATTTCCTATTTCAGAAGAAACTCCATATAAGTTTGAACAATCTATCATTGAGTTCGAAGATCGTAATTTCTATAGCCATTTTGGTGTAGACCCCGTCGCCATAGGTAGAGCACTTATCCAAAATTACAAAGCGGGAGAAGTGGTTAGTGGAGCTAGTACATTAAGTATGCAAGTTGTACGTCTTTCTAAACAAAATCCAAAACGTACAGTTTGGGAAAAGCTGAAAGAGATGGTTCAGGCTACTCGTCTCGAACTTTCCTATTCTAAAAAAGAAATTCTAGCATTGTATGCTGCTCATGCGCCTTTCGGAGGAAATGTTGTGGGCTTAGAGTCGGCGTCTTGGCGTTATTATGGTAGAAAACCTGATCAGCTTTCTTGGGCAGAGTCGGCAACACTCGCAGTTCTCCCAAATAGTCCGGCGCTTATCCACCCTGGTAGAAATAGAGATGCACTAAAAGCTAAAAGAGACCGATTACTCACTCGGCTTTTTGAACAAGCGAAAATCGACTCTCTAAGCTACGAACTTGCTTTACTGGAATCTTTACCCGAAAAGCCACATGCCTTGCCTTCTGAGGCTTCACATCTTGTTGCAAATCATTTTCTAGGAGATAATAAAGGAAAAAAAATCAGTACGACTATAAATGCGAACCTACAGCTCCAAATTAACAGAATTGTTGATCGGCATTATAGAGAGTTAAGTGCAAATGGAATTCAAAATGCTGCCGTGCTTGTGTTAAATGCTAAGACAAAAGAAGTAGCGGCTTATGTTGGTAATACTGAAGGCTCAGGGAGTAGAAATGGTCATAGTGTAGATATTATACAAGCTCCGAGGAGTACTGGCAGTATCTTAAAACCCTTTCTTTATATGTTGAAATTGAATGAAGGTGAAATTCTTCCGAATTCTTTAGTTCCTGATGTTCCGTCACGTTTTTCTAATTACTCTCCTAAAAACTATACTAGAACCTATGATGGTGCTGTCCCAGCATCGGAAGCCCTTTCTCGTTCTTTGAATATACCAGCGGTGTATATGTTACAAGAGTTTGGAGTACCAAAGTTTCATCACTATCTCAATGAGCTGGGGTTGAAAACCGTTACAAATCCCCCAGAGCATTACGGATTGTCGTTAATTCTAGGAGGCGCTGAGGGAACGCTGTGGAGCATAACTTCAGCTTATGCAAGCTTGGCCGCAATGATGAACACTTATGACCCTCGAGCAAAAGATAAGGGCTTGTATAAAGAAGTACATTTCAAGCAAGTTCTTAAAGAAAACGAAAAGTCTGGGAATATATTTTCGTTAAGCGAGGGAGCTGTATGGTCAATGTTTCAAGCAATGCTAGAAGTAAATCGACCAGAAGATGAAGTATTCTGGAAACGTTTCGAAAGTAGTAGAAAAGTGGCTTGGAAAACGGGGACGAGTTATGGATATCGTGATGGCTGGGCCATTGGCGTAACTCCAGAGTTTGTTGTAGGTGTTTGGGTGGGCAACGCCGACGGAGAAGGAAGGCCGAACTTAACGGGAATCAGAACAGCAGGCCCACTTTTATTTGATGTGTTTGACGTGCTACCAGCAACTACTTGGTTTAATGAACCATTGTACGAAATGGAAACCATTGAAGTATGTCGACTCAGTGGGCACCGAGCGGGAGAATACTGCGAGCTTGTGGACACAGTTTCGGTGCCAAAAACAGGACTGATAACCTCAACATGCCCTTACCACCAACGAGTTTTTCTAAATAATGAGCAGCGTCGAGTTAATAGTAGCTGTGCCGAAATAGCACAATTAACCGAAAATAATTGGTTTGTACTACCACCTGTTGAAGAATGGTATTATAAAAAGAAACATGCGGAATATAAGCCACTGCCTAAATTAGATGCTTCTTGTACCGAAGAACAGATAACGCCAATGCGGCTTATTTACCCTTTCTTTGCTTCTAAAATTTATGTGCCAGTAGAACTTGATGGAACTGTTGGGAAAACGGTATTTGAAGTGGCCCATCGAGAAACAGGAACCAAGATATTTTGGCATTTGGATGATAACTATCTCGGGGAGACCCAAACCTTTCATCAAATGTCACTTGCACCAAAACCTAGAGATCATACCCTCACTTTGGTAGATGAACACGGCAATCGATTAGAGCATAATTTCGAAATTATTGAGAGATAAGCTCCTTGTCTTCATAAAGTCTTCACATTTCTTTCGTTATTTAGAGTCGTTCTAAATAATTAACTATTTACACTTCTATTTATAGAAGTGATGGAAATTTATAGCTATAAAGAAATTAATAGTGTGAGTTAAAACGAAAGGCGTGACTCACAAAGAATCTCATAAGTACGCTGATCCTTAATTCTGCTAGATTGTATGAGCTAGCGGTATTGACACAAAAAGCCCATTTTGATAAGTGGGTTTTTTTTTGTGGGTATGGAGAGTGTGAATCAGAAATCTTTTATCAAGCCTTTAACGAGTTTAGCGAACTCTTCTTTTTTCATTTCTGCAGCTTCCTTTACTTCAGCGTGATCTAATTTTTGATCTGTAACACCAGCAGCTGCATTGGTAATGAGGGAAATGGCAGTTACTTTCACATCTAAACGAGCTGCTTCAATCAGCTCCGGCGCGGTGCTCATTCCAACAGCATCGCCACCAAGTTTTCTAAAAACGTGAATTTCAGCTTTTGTTTCGTAATTAGGGCCTTTCACGTATAAATAGGTTCCCCGCTTTGTTTTTACATCTATGGATTTCGCAATGCTCTCAACTTTGTTGGCAACGGGGTGTAAGTCTAAGCCCCAAGTATAATCCGATGGGTTGGAAAGCATCATATTTTGGCGGATGATGTCTTCGATAATCATCAAATCACCTACTCTAAAATCTAGATTTATTCCGCCTGCTGCATTCGAAATAATGAGTTTCTCTACATTAAAAGCTTTTGCTAGTTGAACGGGTAGAATAGTTCGTTCAAAAGGATGGCCTTCATAAAAATGGAATCGACCTGAAAACGCTACCGTTGTTTTACTCTCAACGGTTCCGAAAATAAGAGCCCCTGAATGTCCTGTTACAGTAGATTGTGGAAATCCAGGAATTTCGGAATATGGGATGGTAATCGAGTTTGAGATTTCATTTCCGAAATCACCAAGTCCAGAGCCTAAGATTACTGCTGCTTCAATAGTATCAGAGAAACCTTTAGTTACTAGAAACTCTTTTATTTCAAGAATGGAATTAGGCAGGGACATAAGAATCTTTGTTTTCAATAATGTATCCAGTTTTTTCGTCAACTCCAGTTATCTTAAAGATAGGAGTTGAATCGTCATGATAGCCCAAAATAGTATATCCTTCGTCAAAAGCTAGTTTTCCAAGAATTTCTCGTTGGCGTTGGCTGGCTTTGGGGTCAAAGTCGTATTTGGCAGCAAACTTTCGGTTTACTTGGGCTTTTGTTGCAATAACATCTCCGGCCTGCATAAATTTCTCTTCGCCGTTATCAAAAAGTAATACTTGGTGAAATTCGGTGTGGCCACCAATATTTTTAACCCGAAGCTCTGGGTAGGGTTGTGCCTCCTCATCCATAAAATGAAGATCTGCTTTCGCATCTAGGAAATGAACGAATTCGGTTTTCTCTTCATCGTAAAAAAGTTCCTTGCCGATCACTTTTTCCCAGCCTTTTCGCGAAACCCATACTTTAGCATCGGGAAAGGTAAGTTCCCAGTAGCCATTTTCTTTGTTAGCTAAACCGCCAATATGATCATAATGAAGGTGGCTGCAAATGATGTCTGTGATATCAAATTCGGATAAATCATGTGCTTCTAAATGTTCACGAATTACGTGTGGACCAGTATCTTCGCCGAACTCGCCGATGCCACAATCAAAGAGAAATTTTCTTTCTGGAGTGACAATCAAAAAAGGGTTTAATGAAATTTTCAATGCACCCTTGGCAGGGCTGTCGTCTCTAGATATTCGATTAAATACTTTGTCTAACCCAACCGAGAACGTTCCTTCGTAAAGTGCCGCACAATATGTTTTTTTCATTTTTCTTTTATCCTGATGATATAATTACCGCTAAATAAAGAAGCGTAACTAGTAGTTCTATTTACGGGCTACTGTGCTCTTTGTGTCTTCGTATTTCTCGTAAGCGTTAATGATATCACGAACCAATTTATGGCGAACCACATCTTCTTCGTTGAGGTAAACAAAGTCTATCCCTTGTACATCCTTCAAAATATTCTGAATTGAAATTAAACCAGATTCCTGTTTTCTTGGCAAATCGGTTTGAGTGACATCGCCTGTAATAATGGCTCTACTATTAAACCCTATACGAGTAAGAAACATTTTCATTTGCGTATTCGTTGCGTTTTGGGCTTCATCCAGAATTACAAAAGCATTGTTTAAAGTTCTTCCACGCATATAAGCTAATGGTGCAATCTCAATTACATTTTTATTGAGATAAAACTCCAATTTATCAGGCTCTATCATGTCTTCAAGAGCATCGTAAAGTGGACGTAGATAAGGATCTATTTTCTCTTTCAAATCTCCAGGAAGAAAGCCCAAATTTTCACCAGCTTCTACGGCAGGGCGTGCGAGTATTATCTTTTTAACTCGACGCTCTTTAAGAGCTTTTACAGCAAGAGCTACGGACGTGTAGGTTTTACCCGTGCCAGCTGGCCCAATAGAAAAAACGATATCATGAGCTTCGGATGATATGACAATCCGTTTCTGACCAGGAGTTTTTGCAATAATTGGCTCGCCCTCGTGCGAGTACAAAATAACATCGCTGCTTCCAGAAGAAGGAGTGTGAGGTTTTCTAGCTTTACGTTCACCAGATTTAAGTGCAATAAGCGTTTTCACCTCGTTCTCGGAAACGGAGCCTTTACGTTCGGCAACTTCAATCATGCCCGCAATAATATCACCCATCAAAGCTACTTCTTCACTTGGGCCAGTAAGTTTTACGCGATCGCCACGAGAATTAATTTTAGTTTCGGGAAAGGCGAGATCTAGAATGCGAATATTGCCATCATGTAAACCAAATAAAGAAACCGGATCGGTTTTCTCAATGGTAAATGATTGTTCTAAAAGTGTGCGTTGGTCTTCGATAATTGTATCTCCATATATTTAAGCTATGAATTTAATCATTTGTGCAGAAAAATGATGTAGTACAATTTGAGGGAATTGAGGCGACTATGTTCCGCTAAGTAGCGTAAAATTATTATTCACCTTAGTTAGAATAGAACTTAACTAAGGTGAGATAATTGGAAGTTAGGCTTCTAATAATTCCTGAAGTTCCTGAACACGAGCAGGGATATTTTCAGCACTAAAAACGCTACTCCCAGCAACTAATACATCGGCACCAGCTTCGGCAACTTCTTGAATGTTTTTTAGGCCAACACCACCATCCACTTCAATGAGAAATGCGTGTCCACCAGCTTCTCTTAGATCAACGAGTTCACGTAGTTTTTCGTAACTACTTTCTATAAAACTCTGTCCACCGAAACCAGGATTTACACTCATAATGAGTACTAAATCAACATATTCCAAAATGGGCTCAATATTGTGAAGCGAGGTTGCAGGATTTACTACCACGCCCGCCATAATACCATATTTCTTTATGTTCTGTATAGAACGATGTAGATGTGGACACGCTTCGTAGTGTACCGATATAAGGTCAGCACCAGCTTGAACGTAATCATCTACAAAGTTATCTGGATTTTCAATCATTAAGTGCACATCCATGAAAGCATCGGGTGAAGATTTACTCGCGGCCTTTACTATGGCAGGACCGTAGCTGATGTTTGGCACAAAATGTCCATCCATAATATCACAATGAATCCAGGTTACCCCGCCTTTTATACAATCTTCGATGTCTTTGCCTAGTTTAGAAAAATCTGCGGCTAAGATAGAGGGCGCGAGTATTGGAAGTTGAAAGTCCATTGTTTATTTGTTGGGATTAGGGGATGGAATATTGTTTGAGTCTCTGCGGATTTGAGTGGAGTCGCTAAATACAGCGCCACCTTCTTCTTCTTCCGTAGCGTCAAAACGTTCAGATATAATAAGGTTAAGAGATTGACCTTCGATTATTTCAGTCACTTTTGGTGAAAAATCTAGCACGGTGTTTGGATCTACATCTTTGGTAGGTTTGAAGAAAATCTCTCCAATTCTTAAACCAGCTTCTCTTAGCTTAAGCTGAGCTTGTGGCAACCGTAGGCCAATGATTTCGGGAATAGTTACAATTTTATCCCCTAAACCGTCACTTACTACTAAATCGATGGTGGCACCTTTGTCAACAATGGTTCCTTTAGGAATAGATTGACGAAGAACGGCGTTTTTAAATCTAGATGACTCATAAGTTGTAGTTCCAACTTCAAGCCCATAATTCTGCAGTTGAATTTGAGCATTCCTTAAGGAAAGGTTGGTAACATTAGGAACTTCAACTTTAGGCTTTACCTCGGTATTTACGGTGAGGTAAACTTTCCGGTTAGGTTTTACAATATTTGCCGCTGTGGGTTGCTGATCTATTACATAATTGGCTGGGAAAGCGGCGTTAGCTCTTCGTTCGGCAACTTCAAACCTAAGGCCGATACTTGTTAGTAGTTCTTCTGCTTCTTCTAAAGTGACTCTAGTTACATCAGGCACCGTTATGCCTTCGTTATAGTTGGTATACTGAGGCATTATCACTTTGTCGAGTAGAAACAGTGAGCCCGCTCCAAATACTATGATTCCGAGAATGGATAGATAAAAAGATTTACTTGTCAGAATGTGTTTAAACATATTTTAAAGTACGAGAAGTAAGAGGATCTTAAAAGTCTAAAACTAATGAAAATGAATCGGGACGCATTAAATTAGCATGTGCTTGTAAGCGGCTATTTTTTAGTTTCACAGTTAACAAACCATCGAATGCGGAGATAATATGGTTAATCACGATTAGATTTAAAATGTTCCCTGCTAATCTGTAATTGTCGTTAAATTCTGCGGCTCTATCTCGGCCTAAATAAAATTGTGGCGAAGAGTCAGACCCATCCCATTTATAATATGGAGCATTGGGATTTAGAGATGGGTTTTGATAAATATCAGACCAACCAGATTGGAATTGATAGTATTTACTAATCAACTCGTAATATTGTTGAGAGCCATAACTGGGTAAGTTATGGGAAAAATTACTGGCTCTTCTACTTTCAAACACATAAGGTGTTTCTCGCTCTACGCTATGCAATATTCCAATATTTACTTTTGACCAATCATTGGTAGTATTTGAATAGTCGGGTGATTTCCCAGCAATATTCGCTGCTAAGTTTTCGTAGCCATTAGTGAGGCTATTTTCTTGAGAATAATCTACCAGCCATTGAGCATACGCAACTACACTCCAGTTTGAATTAGCATAGCTTTCGTACGCTTTTTCTTGACGTTTTGCTGCATTATTTCGATTGAAATAATAGATAACCGTTACTGCTTCGGTTAAAGCGTAAATGCTAGCTCGAACCCATTTTCCGTTGGCTGCTTGAGCCGAACCAGGTAGAATTGCTGATGAAAGAAAAGCTACGCTGGGTCGAGTTCTTTCAGCGTTAAGAAAACTAGATCCAAAGCTTTGATTTACATCTGGCTTAAAATCTAAGAGGCTTACTTCGTTGTAGTTGATAGTTTCCGTCTCTTTTAAAATACTACCTGCGAAATTGTTAAAAGGTTGAGCAATTAATGAGGGTAAAATGCCCACTAGAAAAAAGAAAGTGAAACCAAGTTTTATCATAATAATTCAAAATCGAAGGTTAACCCAAAATGAAAAAGGAACTCTCTTCCATAAGTTACAGTGTTATTTTTTGAACCTGTTACAAAGTCGTCTGGTAAAGTAATGTCGAACTCATTGAAGCCATAGGCTGCGCTTACAAAAAACTTAAGTGGGAATAAATAATATCCGTTGGTGGCCAACCTCAACTCGGTGCCAATTCCAGTTTTTAAGTTACTACCAGAATCGAAAGGAGAACTCCATGTATTCCCTGCTTCAAAGAAAACCCGAGCATAAAGTTTGTCGATAGTAAATGGACCAGTTTGCTTGGCTAGATTCCTAAAAATTGGGGCAAAATAGGACAAGCTTGTAAAGGCGGTTTGCTCGCCACCAAGAGCAAAGTATGGATAACTTCGCATGCCCATAAAGCCACCGATATAATCCGAATAAAAAGAATCGTTCGGCTTATTGAAATAGGCAAAACCTCTCACCCTAGCTTGTAGAGCTTGGTTATTAGGAAGTTTGAATCCATATCGGAGATGAAGCTCCGAAGAGTGATTTTTTGTGGATTTAAACACTGGGACCAACGAGCCGTCTTTAACGTCGTATTCTTCTAAAAGCTTACTTGGCTGGTACTGATATCGGAGGTAGCCTTTTAGACCGATAGGGGCAATGTCAGCATCTTTAGTATACTCGTAGTAGTTAACAGTATACGCTGCAGAAAAAGTAGAGCCTTTGAAATATTGATCTGAAGAACCAGTTACAAACCCTTTCAATTCGTTGGAGTAAAAATTATCTGTATTTACTTTGTATGGAGTGTAACCATAGCCAAACTCAAGCAGACTAAATCTGTTTATCTTAGTTCTTAGAAATATATCTACTTCCCAAATGTCGTAAGCAATATCAACATTAACGGTATCTGGTGTTGCACAGGATGTACACTTAAACTCTTCGATGGCTAATCCGTCTTTAACATTTCGGCGCATGTTATAAAACTCGATAGAGATTGTTGGTGACCATCCTTTTTTGATAAACGGGATACCTCGGTGCTCAGCTATAAGAAAAATATCACGATCTAAATCTAAAATGTGATCTGGTTTTATATAATCTGTTAAACCATCAACAGGTTGAGAACCTACGCCAAGCATTACCCCTCCAAAAAGAGAGAGCCTATCGATTACATCGCGAGAAGAAAAGTAAATGCCAGGTTTAATATCACGTATCAGGTTTTGGCCTAATTTTCCAAACTTACCGTTCTTAAGTAAAGTCCCGTTGTTTCCATTTAGCTTGGTATAATTATCAAACCTTAAAACAGGAAAAAAGCTAAACTTCGTATATGCGTCGGTATACTTTCTGTACGATAGTTGCTCTTCGCCATCAATTGTAGAAAGCGCAAAAGCATAATTCCCTGTGTCTAATACGGCATGTTCGTTCTCAGTAAAAGCCTTGATGTCCGTATCATCAAAATCATTCAGCTTGCTATAAAGTGGATCATTCTCAAAGCTATTAATTTGATCTATTTTGAAAGCTGGTTTATATGAACTTATTGTAATAGCAGGGGAATTTGATAGTGTAGCTGTTTTAAGTTTATAACCATCTGCTTCATATTCTGAAAAGTAGATGTCGCCACTTTGCGACGCAAAAGGCATGAATGCTCCACCAAGAACACTTGTAAGCTTTTGTATGTCACCACTTTCTAAAGATTGTATATAGATATTAAAAATACCATCGGGATTACTAGCAAAATATAGATTCTTTCCATCGGGCGAAATAAATGGATCACGGGAATCAGCGTCATAAAAAGTATCAATAGGGGTAATGTTTCCTTTCTCGATGTTGTAACGGAAAATATTTCTATGATTTAACTCAGCAAAAGCAAAGTAGATCGACTTGCCATCTGGGCTCCAATTTGGAGTATATACAGTTTGGCCATTTGAAAATGAAGTTAACGGAGTAACCTCACCCGTTTCTGGATTGATTTGGATTAAATTTTGTGTGCCTTTATTGTATTGTACTGCAACAATCATATTGTCAACAGGGCTCCAAATAGGAGATTCAATACGAGCTGATTGAGTTAACCTACGATGTTTCTTAGTTTCCAAGTTGTAGATGAAAATATCACGATAGTCTTCACCAAGCTTATTTCGTTTGTTAACAGAATAAGCAATGCTTTTACTATCTGGAGAGAAAGAAAACGAAGTGCTGATGAAAGTTATGGTTGGTTTTATTGCATCGGCATGGTTTGCTTCTTTAGAAAAAAGTCGGTCGGAAATAACAGCAACTTCTTCGTCATTTCCATCTGTATTCTTCAGGTAAAGCGAAGCAAGGCTAAAGTCTCTACCTTTGTTAGAAAGGTAGGCAACATACTTCCCATCGGGAGATACTTTTGGATGGAAGTTGAAAAATCCATCTTTCTCAATGTAACTACTAGCTGTTTCTTGTAGGTTGGTAGTAGCGTTGGAATAAAATTCTTTTCGTTCCGCAATCCAATCGTCAAAAACAGTATAACCAGAAATTCCGGTAGCAATCTCAATTCCCTCGGCTACATTATAAGTGCCTTTAGTAGATAACGCTTGTGTAACTTTGCGAAGAATATCTTCCCCAAAACGATTGGCCAAATAAATCACAAAGGCATAACCTTGGTTATAAACGGTTTCACGTTCAAGGCTAGTTTTGGAGGAAAAGGTTCCCATTTCGTCTAATGTGAAATAGGTATCACTCAGAATACGGGTTCTTAAAATCATGTCGCGGTGCGAATCCCAGCTTTCATACAATAAACCTTCGCGTTGATATTGTGCAGTTCCTTCTGCCATCCAAGCCGGAATGTTAACCGAGACGAAAGGAAGTGTAGCAATACCATTAGGGAAACCATAAAGTACATCTGGGCGACGAACATTCTCATAAGAGAGCCATTGAACGTAGGCAACTGGAAATTTGCGCTTTCTTTTCATACCAACTTGAATCTGGATGATATGAGTGAATTCGTGCGCAATTACGTTTCGGAACCAATTATGGGTGCCTCGAAGTGGAGTGTCTAGTGCGGGTAGCCAAATATCAATTTTGTTGTCGAAGAAGTATGCTGCACCATTCGAGTAATCTTCACGATCCTTGAGTACAATATTTACTTTCTCGTCAGGCTCATGCTGATACAATTCGGTGATAGGGCCATAAATTTCTTCCGCAATTCTAGCTATCACTTTAGCTGAGCGACTATTGCCTTCCTGAAATTGAATCATGAAATGATCGCTTTCGATTGTAAACCAAGGAAGGTGATTTTGGGAATAATCGTAATATTCAGGATTAGTTTGTGCGCTAGAAAAAGCAGGGCTTAAAAGCACTCCCAAAAAGGCGATGTATAGAAAAATAGTTCTCATTAATGCACCACCGCTATTTTAACCAGCTTCGATTCAGATTTTCCGTTAACTGTTGCTTTTACGAGTGCGTAATAGCCACCACTTGCCCAATTGTTAGTATTAAGCGTTATTTCCTCTGGTGCTCCGCCAGATGATTGGAACGTGCTTTTATAAACCAGTTTTCCACTTAAACTCATAATGCTTACTTCAACAGAGCCTCCGGGAGATTCAAGCTGAAACCGTAAGTGGGTTTCACTATCAGCAGGGTTGGGCCAGTTATAAGTTTCTTCAGCATTCAGAATTGTAAATTTTGCGGGAGCGGGCTCCGTATTCGTTATTCTCCCAACTACCTTATTATAATTACTGTTGCCGTACTTACTTTCCCAAACAGTATTTGTGAGTGCAGAAATTTCCCAACTTTTAAGTTCACCGGTTTGGCTAATCGCAATTATTTGCTTGCCATCTATAACAGGATTAATTGCTTTAGAATTGGGCGAGGATACACCTCCAACGTAGAGAGGTGAAAAATCAAATTCTGAGCTAGTGTGATTGTATAATCTTAGGTTAACATCAAAATTGCTTTGTGTAGTGAGTACCAAATCTAATTGGCCGTCGCTATCTAAATCTGCAATTAATGGAGTTCCAATAATTTTATCGGAGGAATTTAGGACAATTGGAAACCCGCTTAAAATTGCGCCATTGTTATTAACAGCAGTGATGTTATTCTGAGAGTAGTCTACAAAAATGAAATCAAGTTCACCATCGTTATCAAAATCTACTATAGCCGGCCAGTCAATGTCATTTCCTTCGAAAATTGTTTTGAAAGGAGATTCTGAACCTGGATTTACAAGTGTCAGGCGTGAGTCTTCAAGTATAAAAAATCCAGCGATACCGTTATTCAACTCCACATTACCAACATAAGAGCGGTATGAGTTGGGCGTTTTTGAGAAGTCTGAAGTTGTAGCACCGGTGGTGTTAAACTCTATTACGTTGGTTAAGTTTGAAGCAATCCCAGAACTTAGTCGTTTTGATTCCTGTACAGGACTTTGTCTAAAATTCGGAAGTAACTCTGCGGTTTGCTCAACAAAGCCAAAAGTTGTTCCATCAACGGCTACGGTGTCTCCTTGTTGAGAACTAATTAATCCGTTATTGATAGGGGTAACAAAATCGGGTTTTTCAACCCATATATCACTCTCATTTAAATATGGAGTTATAGTTAGCTGGTTACTCTGACTAATTCTTCTAGGAATATAGATTGACTCTCCCACTAACGGTTGCTGAATGTTGCCAGAAGCTACTTTTGTAACCGTGTTAGAGTCGGGATAGAAGAAATAGTATCCATTTGAATAAGGAATAACAATAGTTTCTAAATCAGAAGATGATGCTTTTGATAGGGCTAACGGAAATGCACTAGAGTAAGCATCGGTCAAACTATAAAATTCGTTGTCATTAATAAAAATAGAATGAGATGTGGTTGGGGCATTTTCAGGAGTTAATGCTTCAACCTTAAAATAAGCGGTGGGTAGGTTTGGAGAGAAATCGTAGAAACGGAAATAGGAAGTCGCTCCAGAATTACTATTATTGTTTGGTGTTGATGTAGGTGAAAACTCGTTCTTATAGAGTGTAATAGTATTAGATTGTGTGATAACTCGATAATTATTTCCACTCCACCAAAAGTCAAAAGGTGTGCCTAATGCAGGAGAATTATCACTTCTATTAGGAATTGGTTTCCCAATATCTAGAGCTCCATCAGCCTCTTTAAGAACAATGCCTCTACGTTCTAAATTGTTATTAATAAAACCGTCGGCTAGTTGGTTTTGAATTACAGCCTCATCAATGTGCCAAATAAGAATCCCACCATTTAGGTAACGGTCATCAGCCGTGTTAGATTTTTCATCAGGACCGATATCGAATCCGCCAGGTAAACTCCAATCAAAATTATCAACATCAATAAGAACACCAGCTTCTAAGAGTGTGTCAAAATCGGCTTCCTGATATACAAATTGCTCATTGGTATTTAAGAAAGTTTTTTGAACGGTAGATCCATCAGACTTCTGGAAAGTTAATGTTACGCCGCTATCGTTGATATCGCGGTGGCGATTCTCTATTAAGAAATATTCGGTGGATGAAATCTCGTATTTGGCAATACTATTTGGGGCAGCTAATGTTGCTGCTGGTAAAGAGATTGAATCTGGGGCAGTGACCTCAAACGGAGTTGCCCAACCTAGAAATGTTTTTTCCCATGCAGATGGCTCTGGTGGAAACAAACCGTTGTAAGAAAAGAAGCTAGCACCATCCATTAGCCCAAAGCGGCCAATTCCGGACTCTCCTGTTTCTGTATTGAAAAGATCTGGTAAGCCTAAATGGCTCCCAATAGATGCGCATAATAATCCATTTATAGAAAGAGGAAATACAAATTCGTTGGCTTGAATGTCGAGCCCTCGTCGTGACTCTGTGCGGGGAATAATCAAGGAGTTTGTTATTCGGAAAGCTCCGTTATTAATCTCAAAGCCATCAAAATTTGGTTCGTCTAATAAGTCGCCAATGCCTTGTGTACCTAGATAAATTGAAGGAATGTCTAAAGGAGTTATATCTAACGTAGTACCTGTGAGTTCAATATCTCTACCAATGCCCGCATGGAAAATAACAAAAGCAGTTTCATCTGGATTTAAACCTGTTGCATCAAAACCGCCGTTTTCATTTACTTTTGCCCAAGAATCACGGATTAAGTAAGCTATTTTTTCGTTGGTAAAAGTCTCACCTGTGGGTGAATATTCCTCCATTTTTTTATCGAGGCGATAAATTTGAGGAAGAACTTGATAGCTTATGTTTAGCTGACCATCCGAAGATTTTTCAAAATAGTTTTTTGCAAACTCCAGATGAGCTTCAAAATAGTTTTTGTCATGTGGAAGAGGCTCAACACGTTGATCTAATGCATTTTCTAGATAAGGAAGACCGCCAGGGCCAAAGATGCCAGTACCAGAAGTGAGCCTATTTGAGTCGGGCTGAAATTCAACCATAATAGCTACAACATTCAGAGTTCCAGTTGTAGGAACTGCACTTTGCTGAAGACTAGGGGTTATAGAATGGCTTTTCTTTATAGCAATTTGTTGCGAAAAAGCCGTTGATTGGAAAATTAAAAAGAGCATGGGTAAAGTCCACATGCTCTTTAAGAAAGAGTTTATTGAAAGCATTTACACTAGTAGTTCAAAAGAATGCTAAATCGGAGGGTATTTGCTAGCGGATGCTCAGATTCCAGCGTTTTTATATAACTGAAATCAACTCCAAATTGATTATATCTAAGCCCAGCACCAAAAGTAATATACTTTCTGTCGCCATTATTTGGATCTTCGTAATAATAGCCGCCACGAAGAGCAAAACGTTGGTTATACCAATATTCCATACCGGCACCAATCATAAACTGTTGTAATAAACCAACGTCAATGATCTGACCTCTTCCATCTAATCTTTCATAGTTTCCCCAAGAGTCTACTAAAGCCTTAAGTGGGCCAACAGATCTATACTCGGTAATAGTAGAATCTCCACTAGCAATCTCATGCCCTTCTTTTCGAGCCATTACTTTCGAGATGTCGACAGCGAAAGTAAGTTCATTGATATTGTCTTCATCTAAGGAAAGTTTAAGTGCAGGACCAAAACGAAGGATAGTTGGGATCGGATCTTTCTGAGCATTATCAGAATACTGAATACCAGGGCCAAAATTTGAGAGGTTAAGACCAAAGCTAACTTCGGCTTTTGACTCATCACCAACGTTAAACGCATCAGAGCGGTAAAGCATAGCTAAATCGACACCAACGCTTGTACCCGGATTAACTTTTTGCCCAGAAACCTGAGCTCCACTAGCCAAACTAGAGTAAATGATGCGTAAACTACTACCTAAGGCAAGATTTTTATTAATCTCGGTACCATAAGAAAGTCCTAGAGCAAGTTCATAACTATTAAACCTTGAAATAATATCAGGGCTATCTTCTGCTGTTTGAGATTGCTCACCAAGATTTAAGTAAGTAAGGTGGCCACCAAAGGTTCCTAAACCTTCTACATACTGCTTAACAACAACGTAATCATAGAAAAGATCATTTACATTAAAGTTAGCCAACCAGTTAGAGTGAGTGATACTAGCTTGATTACCACGTTGAAATCCCAAGCCAGCTGGGTTCCAGAACATAGCTGAAGCGTTGTCGGCTATGGCTACACCTGTGTTACCCATGCCTGCTCCACGAGAATCAGGTTCAATTTGGAGAAATGGGACACCTGTAATTCCAACTTGTGCCTTTGAGAGCAGGGGATTTAAAACAAAAACCCCTAATGTGATAAAAAATAATATCCTTTTCATACTGCTGATAGTTTTTTTGTGATGAATATAACGCATTAATAGAAAATTAATGCGCTCTATCTTATGATTACGAGCTTTTCGATTTTTTCTGTTGATTGTTTTCCTTTCGGGGTATCTGTTGTAACCCGAAGCACATAAATATAAGTACCGTTGCCCAAGCGATCATTATCCCGGTCACGGCCATTCCATGAAATACTGGCATAATTACTAGATGTAATAATTGATTCTTTTAATTGTTGCACTGGTTTGCCACTTAACGTGTATATCCTAACGGATACATCAAGTGGGTTGCCAGGCTGGTTATGTTCAAACGTAAAAGAAGTTTTGTTATTCATTGGGTTCGGATAGTTATAAGTATTCCGAACAACCAATTCTTCTTGTGCAGCTACTTCAAAGAAAATTTCTTTTTCAGTAGGGTTGTTATGCACGTCCCACGCTCGAACTTTAAGGGTATAGCTACCTTCTGGAAGTTCATCCAGAGGATACTCGATATGCCCCCCTGTAAAGTTGTTTAAATTGCCCTCATAAAAGTCATTGAGGATTATTGTTTGTTGAGGTTTGGTATCGATAGTAGCAATTATTTCATGTCCGACTCCTGTTCCTGAAGTGTTTATTCCTGATTCATCTTCTAGTTCTACATATAAAGATGGAGAACTGTTTACGAGCGTTCCGTTAATGAAACTCTCATCATTTAAAAAAATGTTTAATGCAGGGCCTGTGCCATCGTTAACTGCATCTGGATTTAGACCATTAAAACGAATGTTTGTGTACGCGCCACTTGCGGTACTTCCGTCAGCTTCGGCATAAAGAAGAATTCTACCTGTGCTTGTTGAAGAACTAATGTCTTTTGGGATGATTACGGGCAATGTGAACTCGCCATTAACCACGTTCGCTTTACCTTTAAAAAGGATATCACTTTCAATAAAATACTCGCAATTATCTAAATTACAGTCTCTTTGGCGATTATCTATCCAAGAACGCTCAGGTAGACTAATGGTTCTTCGAGCATCATAGATAGTTACGGACGATTGGCCATTGTATTGCGTGTCTGTTGCGCCATTGGCATTCAAAATTGATCCCGATAGCTCAACAGTGTCTAATGCTCTTACGGTAATGAGAGTGTCTTGGCTGAGCACATCAATATTTGAAATACTTGATAATTGCGCTTTTTTTGAAGGCAATTGAAAAATAGTAGCTGGATCACCTAAAAGTACAAACTTCTTATTATTTAGAGAGGCTCCAACGCGCCAGTTGTATCCAGGGAGAACCGTATTCTTGGTTTGCATAGCAATATCACCCAATCGCTTTGGATTACCGTCTGGATTACGTTCCGACATTCTTTGAGAAAGTGCTACGCTGAGTGCAAAGTTTGTGTTAGAACCAATTAAGCTACCGGTGTACACAACCCGAGTGGTTGTAAATGAGGCTATGGCACCGCCATTTGTAGCCAATACGAATTTCTCAGCTCCAGATTGAGCCCCTGTATCATCATATCTACCAAACTGACAGGTGGCGGTTATGAGAACGCATAACTTATCCTTATTTGTGAAATCAGTGATGTAGTCTGAAGTAAAAAATTCTTCGTCTGTTAAAGTTTGTTCATTTCCGTGGCCTAGATAACTGAGAATTAGAGTACCATTATTAACGGTAGACATTAAATCTTTGGTAGCCTCTGGGATTTGTCGACCAGCGCCATTAATCTCAATGGGGTAAGAAAATTCATAAATCTTTTTTATTCGAATGCCAGGCTCATTCACATTCATCAACTCTGCTGAGATGTCGGCATTATATGTATGAAGATCTTTGTTCTCAAGAGGCTTGGGGAAGTCGTCATCTGCCGCAAAGGTTACTAAATTTTGCCAAGTTCCTTTATTCTTCGGGTCTTCATAAGATTTAAGCTTAGAAATATAAGCTCTAGCCTCAGATGAAGTTTGTACAGGTATTCTGCCTACTCCAACATCCATAAGGTGAGAGTTGGGCGTGCTACCAGTGGCAAAGTCGCCTTCATTATCATCTAAGTATGCAAAATAATCATCCGTTCCGAAGGTACCTGTACGATGAACCGATTCTTTACTCTCGTAAGTAATTACGTGATTTGTTAGGCCACTTGTAACTATTCCTTTAGGGTCATAAGAGGTGTCACCAAAAAGAAGTAAATACTTCGGAAGTAATTCTCCATTCAAAATTGCTTCATCATAAATATACTTCACAAAATTTCTTAAAGCGGAGGGGTCTTTTAACCCACCAGAGAACTCGTTAAATATTTGTTTTTGCGTAACAACTAATGGTACTAAGCCTTGTGAAGAGCGATATTCTGCTAACTCAAGTGCTGCCGATAATAACTCCTCTGAGGTGATAACAATATAATCTGGGTGAGCTGTTATCTCCTTAATGCCCTGGTTTTGGATGCGTTCTCCTTTTTGTGGGGTAAATAATTGACTTTGGGCAATGACCTGGAGGTTGCTTCCTTTATAGTAATTGAGTTCGAAGTTGCTTCCTGACGCCGAAGTAGTCAATAGCTTTGGAGAAACTGGATTTGAAATATCCATCACGTATGGCTGAGTAGAAAAGCCTTTTAATAAATAGGTGGTTACTTCAATATTGTCAGAGTTATAAGGAGTAAAAAACAACAAATTATCATCGTTTAGTGTGAGCTCCCGTTGTACGACAATTCTTAGCCAATCAACAAATAATTGGTCATTTGAGCTATTGAAAGTAGTTTTAATCTGTAAATCAATAATTCCATTTTCAATGCTCGGTGTAACTGTTTTAGAGAAATTATAACCACTTGCCGAGCTCCCCTCGCTATCGTCGAAATCATCAATTGAGGATGCAGAAACTGTAGCTACATTTGTAGTATTTAATTTAATGTCAGAATAAAGGCGTCTTAGTGAGCGTCCGTAAATTCTACCATCTATTTTAATAGAAGGATTTGGGACAATACCTGAAAGTGTATCTTTAAGAATAGAAATGAAGTTGCCACTTTGGGAGGAGTTAACTGTTTGGCCAAGCCATTCTCTACCGGAACGAATTTTGGACTCTGATTTTGTTAACTCTTCATCTTTCCATATAAAATCTTTGAAAGTTGTAGTAGTAGAGGTAGGGTTTAAAGAATTATTAATGGGGCTAAGCCTTAATCCAGGTGTTGAGCCAACAGTAAGAAAAACGTAGTTTTCGAATGAGTATGGATGAACTTGGTGAAAGAAGTTATCTCCATTTTGATAGACCAAGTTGGGGCTGTTAGCATAAAAAACTACTTTGTCATTCTGATCAAAACTTGCATCAGCTTCACCTTCAACGATAATGGGTATTTGTACAAACTCTGGTATCGAATCGCTAATTGCTTCGGGTAATAGTTTCCCACCATTTCCCCATAGCTGAATATTTTTAGGGTTAACACTACTAGGATCCATTCCAAGATCTGTAAGGTAAGAACGGTCTATAGAGTAAACTCCATTCTTTGAAATAGGAATTTTGTACCACGTGCCCTCAAGGAGAGGTAATGACGTTGCTATTTTTCTTTTTTCAGTATTCGGTTTAGATAATTTAGGAGCTTTATATACTCTGAATTTTAGATATCGAGTAATTAAAAGTTCGGTTTGATTATACCGAGCTGTATTGATTCTAATAGGGGAAAACTCTCTTGCTTTAAAGAAGCCAGGTTCAAAAACTTCAATTACAGATGAAGAATCAGAAGACAAAAGTAAAGACTTTATCTTGCTTTGGTTCAGACTATTAGACGCAGTGGTTATCGATTGCTCAAGTATTTTATACTGAGCTGACCCATTAACAAAGGGAACTAGCATAGAATTTGGAGGTAATACACGCAGTTCTTCGTTCTTTAGTTCATAATCTATGAAAGAAGAAGTTTCGGCTACCACCTGTATACTTTGTGCTACCACACTGTTCGAGCATACTAGTAAGAGCCACCCACAAAAAAGTAGAGGACTAAATCGCATTAATTTATGACGGTCTAGAGTAAATGTTTAATGCACATTAGTGCTTAGATAGTAGCTGTGTAGTATATATTCTTCTTTTGTGTAGTTAAGACTTAAACAGGAATTAAATTACCCATACAGACTGGGAGTCTGTTATTTATGCTGAATTATTGGTTTTGTAGCGTTTTTACCGATTCAATATGGTTTGTTCAAAGTCTAGCACTATTATATGCTAGAGAATGAATAATGTCAAATGTAAAAAGAGCCTTTTTTCAGGCCCCTTTTAATTATACCATTTCCACCACAAGTGCAGATGCGCCGCCACCGCCGTTACAAATACCAGCGCAACCATATTTTCCACCAGTACGTTTAAGTGCATGTAACAGAGTCACAACAATACGCGCACCTGAGCACCCGAGTGGGTGGCCAATACTTACAGCACCACCATTGATATTCACTTTCTCAGGGTCTAGTTCTAGAATCTGATTATTAGCAATTGAAACAACAGAAAATGCTTCGTTAATTTCAAATAAATCTACTTCTCCGATAGAAATACCAGCCTTCTTTAAGGCGAGTGGTATAGCGTCAGAAGGAGCTGTTGTAAACCACTCTGGTTCTTTCGCAGCACTAGAAGAACTTAGAATTTTTGCTAGAGGTTTAAGCCCAAGTTCAGAAGCTTTTTCAGCACTCATCACTAAAAGAGCAGCAGCACCATCATTAATGCTAGAAGCATTTGCGGCAGTTACGGTGCCAGCTTTATCAAAAACAGGACGCAAACTTGGTATTTTGTCAAAATTAACTCGCCCGATTTCTTCATCTTCAGTAACTATAGTTACGTTGCCTCGACGATCGGTGATTTTGACTTTTATAAGTTCGTTCTCAAAATAGCCTTCTTTTTGCGCATTCATTCCTCTTTTGTAGGAAGTTATCGCAAACTCATCTTGTTGTTCTCTAGAAATGTCACACTCTTTAGCACAAAGTTCTGCGGCATTACCCATTGCATAATCGTTGTAGACATCCCAAAGGCCATCTTTCAAAATACCATCTTCCGATTGTACATGCCCGTATTTTGAGCCAAAACGTTGCTTAGGTAAATAATAGGGTACATTGCTCATGCTTTCCATTCCGCCAGCAACAATTATATCAGCTTCTCCTAATCGAATTTGGTCGGCTGCAATCATAATTGCTTTCATACCTGAAGCGCAAACTTTATTTACAGTTGTGGCTGGAGTTTTAATGGAGAGCCCAGCTTTTAGCGCCGCTTGTCGTGCTGGTGCTTGCCCTATACCTGCCGATAAAACATTACCCATTACTACTTCTTGGACGTCATCTGGTTTTATACCACTTGACTTAACCACTTCAAGAATGGCCATACTACCGAGTTCTGGTGCTGTGAATGAAGCAAGATTTCCTCCAAAAGATCCTATTGGAGTACGTTTTGCTTCAACAATTACTACATCTCTCATGATGATTTATGCTATTGAATTGAGATTAAAAAGCGCTTTTTTGCACCCTTTGATGATACAAAAAATCTTGGGCTAAATCTTGTTAAAAAGCTTGGTCTAAATCTTGGATTAAGTCTTCAGCATCCTCAATTCCAACGGATAGTCGAATCAAAGAATCTTTGAGGCCTGCTTTTTCACGGTGTTCTTTTGGGATTGACCCGTGAGTCATTGAGGCAGGGTGACTTATAAGAGATTCGACACCGCCCAAACTTTCAGCAAGAGTGAATACTTTAGTATTACTCATGAATTTTACAGCTGCTTCAATAGAATCATCTTTCAGAGAAAAAGAAACCATTCCACCAAAGTCATCCATCTGTTGAGCTGCTAGTTGGTGTTGAGGGTGAGATTCTAAACCAGGATAATACACAGAAGCTACTTGTTCGTGATTCTCTAAGAAAGAGGCGATTACCTTAGCATTATCAACAGCGCGTTGCACTCTAACATGTAAGGTTTTTATGCCTCTCAATGTAAGATAGCAATCCATTGGTCCAGGAACGGCGCCACACGTTTTTACTTGGTAGCGCAAGTTTTCCATAATTGCTTTATTCGATGATGCAACAGCTCCGTGTATTACATCAGAATGACCGGCAAGGTATTTTGTTGCTGAATGTAATACAGCATCTGCTCCAAACTCTAATGGGCGTTGTAAATATGGTGATGCAAAAGTATTGTCAACTACAGTAAGTACGTTGTTAGCTTTAGCAACTTTAGTTAAAGCTTTAATATCCACAACTCGTAAAAGTGGATTGGTAGGTGTTTCAATCCATAATAATTTTGTATTCGGTCGGATTTCCTTTTCTACAAGACTAATGTCAGTCATATCAATAAAAGAGAAGTCTATGCCGTATGGTTCGAAAACAGTAGTAAATAAACGGTAAGAGCCACCATATAAGTCGTTTGTTGCGATAATATGATCGCCTGGACGGAACATTTTCATCAAAGCATCCATCGCTGCTACTCCACTTGCAAAACAGGCACATTCATCGGCACCCTCAAGGCCAGCAATTAATTTTTCTAGAGCTGTTCTTGTAGGGTTACCAACACGAGCATAGTCATAGCCTTGGTGAACATTAGGCGCCTCCTGTGCAAAAGTGGAAGTTTGGAAAATGGGTGGCATTACAGCGCCTGAAGTTTCTTCGTTGTGTTGCCCAGCGTGAATAGTTTTGGTATTGAATTTCATTCGGTCGTAGCCCAACTACTTTTTAAAGTATTTAAAGTTCGAATTTTGTTATCAATTTGATTGTTCTGAGGAGCGAGCGAAGCTAATTTGGTGTAATATGAGATTGCAAAATCAACCAAAGTAAGTGCTTTATTTTTTATGGTTTCGTTATCCTCCTCAAAAGAGGTGTTCAGTAATGAAAAATAATTACCTGCCATGTTATTATAGAACACCGCGAGGCTCTCAATAAACTCAACGTCTGAAGAGTCTGTTGAGTATGCTTTAATAAACTCTTTTTCAGCTAATTCAGAAACGCCTTCAATTTCAACTTTAATATTTTCAACAGAGCTAGAATCGTAAGTAACATAAGCAGCTGTTAGTTCCTCAAAAAGGCTAGAGGCTTCGTTATAGAGTTGCGTTCCATAAACATTATGTAGCTTAGCATCTTTAGGATAATAGTTTACTAATTGGTTTAATAAATCTAGCGCGTCTGCTCGATTCTCGGCAGCGATGTATGCATTTACTAAACCGAAGGCTACATTCTTATTTTTAACAATATCTGTGTTGGCTAAATTGTAATAATAAGCCGATTGCTCTGCGTCGCCAACTTCAAGGTAAAGAAAACCTAAATCTTCAAATAGATCAGCTTCATTTTCAACTACAAAGCGAGCTTCATTTAAAGTTGCAATCGCAGCGTCAACATCACCAGAATTGTATTGGGCTATCGAAAGTGATTTGTAGCCTTTAATTTCAGTTGGATGAATCGAGATTGAGTTTTGAAAATGAGAAATGGACTCGTCGTAAACATTATTTTTACTACCAGCCTCATAACTCTTAAGTCCTGTATTATATTCTTTAGTCCAATAACCCAAAGCTAAGTTATTCGCCTTGTCCTGAAAAGAAGAGTCTTCAATCGCCATGGTTTTGGTTTCATCTAAAGCCTCAATCATATTTTCGTAAAAAGGCTTTCTTTCAGAAACAGTAACCTGATCGGCAAGCTTACCATTTATAGTAGCTTTAAGGAAGTATAAGTCTGGCTGATTAGGATTTTTTTCAAGATCTGCTTCTATTGCAGTTAGTGCGCTCTCGTAGTTTTTATCGGCTATTAAGGCGTCTACATTTACTTTAGAAGTAGCACAAGAACAAAAAAACCCGATTGCAAGCACAAGGCTTGCAAATCGGGTGTTAAACGGGTGGTTGGATAAAATCATATTACTAATATAGATTACATTCCAGCTTTTTTCATAGCTGCCTCTGCTTTGTCGTTCATGCCTAGAGAGGTGTATACTCTAAATAATGAAGTCCAATAGTCAGTGTTTTCTGGTGCTAGCGATGTTGCTTTTTCATAGCTTTTCATTGCTTTAGTTAGCTCTGCTTTTGCTTCTTTGTCTAGTTCAGCAGCTAAATTGTTATCTGCAGTAGCGTTACGTTGCTCAAATAAAGAAGCCGCTTTGTTTTGATAAACAATACCTAAAGTGTTATAAGAGTGTGCTTCATTAGGCAAAAGCTCTGTTACTTTATTCAGCTCGGCAATAGCACGAGTTGTAAGCTTTTCTGATTCTGCTTGTTTTGAATTGATATCACTTTTAAGTGTTGCAATTCTTTTCTCAGCATTTGCTTTTTCAGTGCCTTTGAGGCCTCTAAGACTGCGGTCTAAATCAAAAATCTGATCGTAATTAGCAGAAATATCTTCATTAATATCGCTCGCCATAATATATACTTGAGTTCCTAAAACTAGGTGATACTGAGCGTTGCTTGGGTCGGTAGCAATAAGAGCTTCGAGAGCAGAGATAGCTTCTTCTTTTCTATCAGTTTTCATGTAAGAATCAGCAATTTTTTGTACTAAGTCTACTGAATCTGGGTAAACTTCTATAGCACCTTCGAGAACGTTAACTGCAGATTCGTAATCTTCAGTAAGCATATAAAAAGAAGCGAGATTGCTAAAATCAAAAGCAGAAGGAGTTTCTTTTCTTTCGATAACTGCATTTAAAGCGCCAATTGCGCCTTTGTAATCTTGCTTCATTCTAAAAACTTCAGCAAGAACTTCAAAAGAAAGAGTACTATCCGGATTGATAATAACGGCATTTTGTAAGTGATCTACTGCGATATCCAAAGGATTATCTACAACAGGTGCTGTACTATCACCACTTGCATATTGAACTGCTAAGTTGTGTTCCATGCTCCATTTGTTTCTTATAAGATCGTCAGCTTGTATTCCACTAAGATTTACTGGATCGTTAGGTGAGGCTACCATCGCTGATTCAAGAGCGTCTCTCATATTTTGGTAGGCATCCTTTCTGTCTGCAACAACAGGATTGTTTGAAGCAATCTCACCGTATGCTACACCGCGGTAGTAATACGCTTCAGTATTGTCAGGGTCTTTTGCCAAAATAGAGTCTACAGCAGCTAAAGTTGCTTGATAGTCTTTAGATGTAACACCTTTTTTTGCTTGGCCGATGAATGATTCATCACCTCCGCAACCCACCAGAATGGCCGTAAAAACAGTAAGGGTAAGCAGGCTATTGATAAGCTTTTTCATGTTTGTAAAAATTGAGAGTGGTTGATTTCAAGTTGTTTTGATATGTTGTTAAAAGTAACTATATAAAGCGCTTTCCGCAAAAAAAGGAAACAGCTTTAGAGATTTAATATTAAGTTTTATAAATAGGATGAATTATGAAGAAAATTATTTCAACAGAGAAGGCTCCAAAAGCCATAGGGCCATATAGCCAAGCAGTTGTACTTAATGGAGTTGTATATTGTTCCGGTCAAATACCTCTCGATCCAAATTCAATGGAAATAGTTGGTAAAACAGCCAAAGAACAAGCTGTGCAAGTGATGAATAATCTTTCAGCTGTTCTTGAAGCTGCGGGATCTGACTTTTCTAAAGTTGTAAAGTGTTCTATTTTTCTAGATGATATGGGAGATTTTGCTGAAGTAAATGAAGTTTATGGAAGTTATTTTACTTCAGAACCTCCTGCTCGAGAAACTGTAGCGGTACAAACTTTACCAAAAAATGTGCTTGTTGAAGTGAGTTGCATAGCCTATTTATAACACAAATTAGAGCTGGAATATAGCCTCAGAAATATTTCCAGCTCTGTCTTTTACTTGAAAATAGATGTCATTTGTCTTTTTTGGCACAAAGCCTGGTAAATAAAAAGTAAACTCGTTGTTTTCATAATCAAACTCAGCTATACCTCTTTCATTATTGATAATGAAAATTGCTGTTGTAAAATCTATGCCCGATAACGAATCATCGGCTTTTATTGAAAATACCCGCTCACCATTGTCTAACCGATGGTAAATTGGCTGGTTAATAGTTGGGGGAAGAGTATCTTGAGCTATTCTAAAAGCTCCAAAAGAGGAGGTAGTGGCATAGATTGTGTTGCCTGATACTCGAGAGTTTATATATGATAGCTTGCCGTTACTAGGGGTATAACTGTAGAGATTAACGCGATCTAAATTGGTTAGAAAATCACCAACATAAACTTGAAGAGTAAAAGCATCTCTTATGGGTAAGTTCTCTGGTTGTAAATCAATCTGCAGTGAATCACCAGTGAGTGTATAGGATTGAAAAACACTTAAAGTGTCAAAAAAGGTGCGTTCAGGAAAGGTGGTAGAAAGTCTATAATCAGGGGTTGTTACTACAGATTTAGAATTTGGATGTATACGTGTTAGAGTAGCATTCAAATCTACCGAAGGTTCTATAATCCTTTGATTGATTGTAGAATCCCAGAGTACTCCATAATCGAAATTCTTTAAATCCAGATAAGTCGTATCTGCAAAATCAATCCAATCTTCATTCCAATAAGCATCTTTAAGTTTAGAAATTGTGATTGTAGATTCTTTAATAAACTGTGGGAAGTCTGGTGCGAATTTAAGTGTTGCTGTAGATGTATTTCCATAATAATCTTTAGCTATAATAGTATATGGCTCATTATATGCACCAGAAACTTTATTTTGATGCTTTAAAAGAAATGGATTGTCGATATCATCTTTAAGGTAGAGACGTTGATATGCGCGACTTCTTGAGGTTGGGGATTTTGTTCGATCAAGAAACATGTTATCTGCTTGGTCGAAATTAAAATTTTGAAGCTTTTGCGCGAATAACGTGTCAGAGCCAGATAGAAGCATAAGTTCATAAATAGCATATTTGTTGTATACTTGATCGGCACCGTCATATACATTTACACTAATTCCTACCGTACCACTAACTGATATTTCTCCTGCGTCATAATTGCCGGGACTTACTCTTTTCGTAGAAAATATTTGAGGAAGTAATTGGCCTTTAATAGTAGTAGTTGGGGTTAACGGCTCTATCAAAATGGATCTAAAAGTAGGAGAAATAGAATCTGTAACGGAAAGGTTAGAACTTAACGGGTTTATAGGTTCGTTGTTAGCGTTCCGAATTTCGTAATGCAAATGTGGCGGCCCAATACCAGTAGAGCCTGTGTAACCAATAACTTCACCTTGCCTTACATGAATTTCATTGTCCTCGAAATTAGCATCCATCTCATAAGAGTAAGTTTCTAATCGGATGCTATCTGCTTTTTGCTGGAATCTTTTGGTGAAACGTTGAAGGTGAGCGTAAACAGTGAAAGTTCCATCATTGTGCTTTAGATAGATAACTTTTCCGTATCCGGTGTTAGTTATTGATAGACGGCTTAGAATTCCACCTCTTGTTGCAAAAACTTTATAACCTTCTCTGCCCCAAGTTTTAATATCCAGTCCGGCATGAAAATGGGCTGAGCGAGTTTCACCAAATGTTGAGGACAGAAATTGTCCTGCATTGGTAGGCCATATGTGTGTGGTATCAATAAACTGAGACTGACTTAGTGTTGGGAACAGAACAATAAAAAAGAGTAGGTAAAACTGCTTCAAAACTATTTTACGTCCAAAGTAAGGTTAGCAACGTTGAGATTTAAAGAAGCTTCAATTTTATCGCCAGCGAGGATTGCAGAAACACCTTTTGGTGTACCAGTGAATATTAAATCTCCAGGGTTGAGTGTGAAAATACTTGACAGAAAACTAATTAAATATTCGCAAGAGAAAATCATATTTGAAGTATTTCCATTTTGACGAATCTGGCCATTAACTTTTAATTCTAGCTCAATATTGTTCAAAGGTGGAGCGTCAGTTAAAGGTGTAAAAGCACTTATTGGAGCAAAGGTATCGAAACCTTTTGCGATAGCCCAAGGGAGTCCTTTTTTCTTAGCTTTTTGTTGAATATCTCTAGCAGTTAAGTCGATTCCAACACCAATTCCTGCTATATAACTTAAGGCCTCTTTCTGTTTGATGTCTTTGCCAGATTTACCAATGGCAATTACCATTTCTACTTCATGGTGAACATCTTTGCTTTGAGTTGGAATTGAAATAGTATCGCCATCAAAGCAGATTGTATTTAGAGGTTTTAAAAAAACTATAGGTTCTTCTGGAACGGCATTTCCAAGTTCTTTTGCATGTTCGGAATAGTTCCTTCCAATGCAGAAAATAGTTCTAACCGGTATATCTAAATGGGGAATAAGTAGTGTTTTTTCCATAGCTCTAAGATATAAAAAAAGCCTTAACTCAATGAGTTAAGGCTTTTAAAAATGATTTGCTAATCAGATTAACTAGCAGGATCTACGTTTACGAATTTTCTTCCGCCAGTGCTTACAGAAAAATTAACGTGACCATCAGCTACTGAGAATAATGTATCGTCGCCACCGCGCATAACATTATCACCAGGATGGAATTTAGTTCCGCGCTGACGAATGATAATACCACCCGCACGTACGAACTCTCCACCGAATTTCTTAACGCCTAAGCGTTTACTTTCCGAATCACGACCGTTTCTGGTAGAACCTTGACCTTTCTTATGTGCCATTTCTTAATCCTTATCTTCGGTTTTAGGTTCAGCTTTCTTAGCAGCAGCCTTTTTTGCAGGAGCTGAAGCAGAAATTTTCTGAATCTGTATTTGAGACATCACTTGACGATGTCCGTTCAATTTTTGATATCCTTTACGGCGTTTCTTTTTGAAAACCAGAACCTTGTCTGCTTTTACATTATCAATAAGAGTTGCAGTAACGGTCGCACCTTTAACAACAGGTGTACCAACTTTAACAGCACCTTTGCCGTCTTTAACAAGAAGAACATTCTCAAAAGTTAGCTTGTCATTTTCAGAGTTTTGCTTGTCTACAAACAAAACGTCTTTCTCAGCTACTTTATATTGGTGTCCGCCGATTTCAACTATAGCGTACATGGCCTAAATAATTTCTTTTATGATTTTCAAGAGCTTGCAAAGATAACTGATAGTTAGGATAAAACAAAGCAAAAAAGCATTAGAACCTTAATAAATACCAGATAAATTGCTATAAATTTTGGTATACGTCAGATAACTCTATAATTACGCTTTTTTATAATAGATTTGTAAATCCATTAGTATGGTATTCTCCAAAAAAATTCGGTCACAATTAAGCTACTTTTGAAGATGCTCTATGAAAGCCCTGACGATTTACATGTCCGATATATTTGCCAATTATGCGCACTTCTTCAAATACATCGGGTTCAATAATAATGTCATCGTAAGCTTCATTCGCGGCTTCTAAGCGGAGGCCATTGTCATCCCAAAATATTTTCTTTAAGCTAGTTTCGCCGTCATAAAGAACCGCGCCAATATCTCCGTTTTGTACGTCGGTATCCATCAGCAGAACAAAATCACCATCATAAATATCAACATCTTTCATGCTGAATCCAGAAACACGCAAAGCGAAAATCTTGTCTAAATTTGGGAATAATGTTGCGAGTGTTATAGACCCTAAATCGGCTTCAACTGCTTCTTGAAGAAAACCAGCCGCAATAAGACCTCGTACGGGAATTCCAGGTTCGTTATCTTGTTCAAAGAGAGTGTCTTTTTGTGAAGGGGCTAAATCATATTCTTCATCATTACGTTTAACCAAATATCCCTTTTTAAGTAAAGCTTGAATATTTTGAGTGACACTATTGGGAGATTTAAAGCCAAAATGATCGGCAATTTCTCTATAGGTAGGCCAAACATCATATTCTTTCTTATACTCTAAGATAAAATTAAAAAATTCCTGCTGTTTTCTTGTTAAATGCGCATTATCCATAATGTAATTGCTTTATGTGTGAAGTATGTGCAAATAACGGAATTTCAGAGTTAAGGTCAATAACAAATGTGTACAAACTATGTATAAATATTTATTCATTGCTGTTTTAGTAATCTCAACGGTAAGCTGTGGAAACACAGATCAGTATTTTGAACAAATTATAACCGAAGAGTATCCGCTTTTGTACACCTCAATTTTTGAACGTGACGAAGTTGAGATTCTTAAATTTACGGAGCACCCCGATTCATTAGTACGTTTACAAGCTTGGAATGCTATGATTAGCACACCTACTAATAACTTAAACGCGCTTGTAGATAAAGTTATTAAGGCAAACTCTAAAGCAGCTTGGGCTTCATTATGGTATAAAGACTTAGACGAAGACTTGGTTTTAAAACTAGAGAATCTTTGGGAGACTGAGCCTGATTTAAGAGTTGGTTTAGCTTCCGTGCTTGGAAAAAGTGGTACAGAACGCGCACTCTCAACTTTACTAAACACTAATCTTGAGAAGGGTGACAGTGAACTTGAATTCGCTTTAGCCTATGCCGTTGGTGAGCTTTCGGGTAAAATTCCAACAACAGTTGCTCAGCAGTTCGCAATAGTTAGAAAAGCATTTGAAAGTTCGACTCCTAGAATTGGCCGAGCGTATTTGTATGGTTTCTACCGCAATAATATTGAGCTGAGTGCCGATGTAGAAAAAGACTTATTGTACCGTTGGGAAGAAGCTTTACAGAATGATTTATTAGATCAATTTGTGGTTAAGATTTTAATGAAGAATTACTCCAAGAATGTATTGTATCATTATGATTTAGACGTGTATTCAGTAATGAATGTACAGCTTGCAATTGAAATTGCAACGGGGATTATGAACGTAGATGCTAATGAACATTCTATATTGGTATTAAGTGCACTGCTAGATCATAAGAATTCCAACGTTATGATTGCCGCACTAAAAACCATTCAAGGAAATGAGCATTATGTTGATAAACTAAATAGTGTAATACGCTCTAAAATTGCAGGAAATGGCTCGTTAGAGCCCGCTGTTAGGCTAGAAGGTTTAAACACCATAAATAATCCTGCTAGTTTATTAACAATGGCAAAAAACTTGGCTGGAGACAAACCATATCTACAGACAGTGAAGTATTCTATACTGAAAAAGACACTGTCTGATGAAAATTATTTTAATCTATTAAAAGAAGATGTAAACTCAGAAGAACGATTTAACAAACTCTTTGCTATCAACGAGTTTGCGAATTGGTGGGGATCAGTAGACAGGAGTTTTAAAACTTCACAAGTAATATCAGAAGCTCGTGGACTTGTATTTAAGAGTTTAGAAACAGCAGATCGATCTATGATATATGGACTTACAAACCTGTTTATGGATAAAGATATAATTGCAGATGCTGAATACGTAAAACTTGAGGACATGTTAACAAGGTTTAGCTTACCAGAAGATGTAGAAGTGTACCAAAGTGTATCTGATATACTTAAAAAACGATTTGAAGACGAAGCTCTCGTTTTAATTGATTCTTTAGCTGCGAAAGGAAATACGGCTTTAAATAACACTTTGGCTAGCCAAGGTTGGGATGTAGAAGTGGTTGAAGGTGCACCATCAAAATTTAGAAATCCTGATTGGAAAAGACTGGCAGAACTAGGTGCAAATCCAACTTTCGTATTACAAACATCTAAAGGAAACATAAAAATTAAGATGAATGTGTTAGCAGCACCAGCCACTATTTCAGGTATGGATAGCTTAGCTTTTGCAGGGGATTACAACGATGTAGCTTTTCATAGAGTAGCTCAGAATTTTGTTATTCAAGGCGGTGATGTTGAAACGGGTGATGGGTTTGGCGGCCCCGATTATGTTGTTCCAACTGAAGCTAGTGCACAGCAATATGACAGAGGTATAGTTGGTATTGCAAGTGCGGGCACAGATACCGAGGGCAGTCAATATTTTGTAATGCATCAATGGTCACCGCACTTAAATGGACGCTATACCATAATTGGAGAGGTTATGGAAGGTCTAAAAGTAGTAGACAAAATCATAGTAGGCGATAAAGTAAAATACGCATACTGGGAAAATTAGTAGGGCCACTTATAATCCATTTTGCTCATTATCATACTTGTGTGAATATTGAGCAGAATGAATTATAGGTGGTTAATTACCCATGATTTGAAAACTTGCTTAAAGTACTCTGAGTATGGTGCAGTATTAACTTCGTCGCTTTCAGTACACATTGGGGCAGTTTTAAAGTCGTGATTTGCACCTGGGATAATCTGAAGAGTGTAGTTGTCTGGTATTCCGTTTGGGAATAAATCATTCAAACTATTTATAGCCCAACCGGGGTAAACCATATTGTCGTTGTCTGCAAAAACAAAGAAGGATGGAATAGTTAGATTTCTTAACTCGTTGCTTGGGTCGAACTCAGCAATTTCTTTTAGATGACGCCATGCTTTTTTTAAGGGGAACCAATCCACCCAATTTAAATCAGAACGTGCTTTTTTTGTGGCATTTTCATATGCTTTTTCTTTGTCGTCGCCTTCGCAAATGTACTCGCTATAGTAGATATTGGTTAAGCTCATTTGAGTGCTAAAAACAGGTGCTGCAAGAGAAACAGTAACTTTTATATCATTCGGATACAAAGCACCTGCAACTTGAGCAACCCAGCCACCTTGACTGTGGCCAACCAGCCCAATACGAGAAGAGTCTACAGCTTTAATCGTTTTAAGAAAATCAACGGCAGCTTTAGCATCATCTGCGCGACCATAAATGTCTGTTTTATGCCATTTCCCCTCAGAATCGCCAACGCCTCGTTTATCGAAATAGAGGATTCCATACCCTTCACTCAAAAAAAGAGCTTCAAGGTTTTCTTCAACAAAAGACTTATAAAGTGTTTTATACGATGAATTTGCACCTGCACCTAAAAGAAACACTATCATTGGTACACTGTCTTGTTTCTGTGGCATTATAAGCTCACCATGCATCGTATTACCAGCGCTTTCAAAAGTGATATTAAGACGCTGAATGTCTTGTGCTGTTGCAGAAGAAATAGCTATAATTGAAAGTAAAATCCCTAAAAAACCCGTTTTTCTCATCTAGTTTTGTATTCTTATAAATGCTCGTATTAATCTAATATACTTCGGTAAAATCAAATAAAAGAGTAGTTACTTATTAATTTGAGTTAAAATATCATTTAGTTGGATTATATGGCGTTGACAGTGATAAATACTGCTATTAACCCAATCAACCCTTGTTAAATAACCAAATAGAGGGTGAGGATATTTCAAGCAAATAGCTTCATTATCCATAGTCTTAATATTATTGAGTAGCTCTTCTCTTATAGCGCTGAATTTAGTCACCAACTCGCTTTTGTTTTTCTCTCCTGCAGTAGGTTGGATGATTGGTGGAGCTTGAACTTTATTCTCCATATTCAATAGCTTTTCCTTAATAGCACGTTCCATTACAATTCCGTCGTAATCTTCTTGTTCTTTGGTTTCTCCGTTAAAAAGCCTAGACAGACCGAACTCAGAACGAATCATATGCTCTGTTATTTGAGCTGCAGACCAAACCCCAGGAGATGGGCTACTATTGAAAAGCTGATCTGGAAAGTTCTCAATTACTGAGATGAAAGCGTTTGTATTGTTTTTTAAATTTTGTTCGATATCCATATGCCGTCCTTATTTTGTGAAAGGTAATTCATGGAGGTGTTAGTTGCAGAACTAACTGAGTATAATTCAAAAAAAGATAGCCTTTATATATACTGTTTAACTATGTCTTTCAACTTTGGAGCGAGTTCTTTTTCAAACCAAGTGTTCTTTTTTAG
Organism: Balneola sp.; assembly: GCA_048267405.1. Classification (GTDB taxonomy): domain Bacteria; phylum Bacteroidota; class Rhodothermia; order Balneolales; family Balneolaceae; genus Balneola. The sequence goes on from JBLWXP010000001.1 coordinate 219,108, forward strand.
CCAAATATTATTTCTTGGAGAGGGGTGAGGTATGGGTAGATATTTGGGGAGGTATTCTTCAAAACTTTTAACTGTTTCTGTTAAGGTAGCTTTGGCTCGGTTTTTTAAATAATACTTTTGAGCGTACTGCCCAACAAGTAAGATTAACTTTACATCTTCCATCATCTCAAAAAGTAAATGATGCCATAGCGGAGCACATTCTTTTCTTGGAGGTAAGTCACCGGATTTTCCTTTACCAGGATAACAGAAACCCATTGGGATTATCGCAATTTTAGTGGTGTTGTAAAAGATGTCTTTGTCGATACCCATCCAGTCTCGAAGACGATCTCCACTTTTGTCATCCCATGGGATTCCTGACTTATGAACTTTTAGACCAGGAGCTTGCCCAATAATTACAATTTTACTAGAGGGTGACGCCTCTAGAGTAGGTCGTGGGCCAAGTGGTAAGTGTTCTGAACAAACTGTGCAATCTGCAATGTCATTTAAAAGTTTGTCCAAAATAATTATTCGCCATGGTCCTCTGTACTATCAACAGTAGCTACCATTTCTGCACGTAATTTATCAAACCAATTGGCTAGTAATGTACGCTCTTCAGAGCTTAAATTAGCGTCTCCATGAATCCAGGTATAAGAAGGAAGTGGCATTTCTTCTTCTAATACAAGCTCAGAAGATTCTTCTAGTTTGTGGTCAGCTCTTTTGATAGAATAACTTCCCCATAAAGAAAAATTGAGTTCGTCTCGACCTTCATCAATGTGGTCTTTTACCCACCAAGAAACGGGAGCTACATTAGAATACCAAGGATATTTGGTGTTATAAGAATGACAGTCATAACAGCCATTTTTCAAAATCGAAGCAATTTCGGATGTTGGACTCGTCATATTCATGAAATCTATAGCCGGATTGGTTTCCGGCACAGACTTATCAATAGTGAAAAACTGCATTATGATTAGAATTACAGCGAGGGCAAGAAGTATCTTTTTAATCATAGCGTTCCCAAAAAATTAGTTAATTAGCTTAATATATAACTATTCCCTTATCTGCGAAATACAGATTGTAATTTAGAATGATTTGGAATAATTGAAAATAAAAAGCTAATAAAGCTAACTAATCAAAAACTCTCCAAAGGGGGTTAACCCTTCGGAGTAAAAGATTGAATTCCAGTAATTTCACGGCCTAAAATTAAACCATGAATATCATAGGTTCCTTCGTAAGTGTTTACAGACTCAAGGTTCATTACATGGTGAATGATTCTGTAATCGCCAACAATCCCATTTCCACCGTGCATATCTCTAGAAACACGAGAAATTTCTAACGCTTTACCACAATTAAAACGTTTCGCTAGGGAAGTCATTGAAGGATGATCTCTGCCTTCGTCTTTTAATTTACCCAATCTAAGAACAAACATTTGCATGGCTGTAATGTCGGTAAGCATGTTCGCTAGTTTAGTTTGGATAAGCTGATTTGCAGCCAATGGCTTACCAAATTGTTTACGGTCTAGTACATATTGACGAGCTTTTTGGTAACAAAATTCAGCGGCACCAACAGTTCCCCAAGCGATACCATAACGAGCGCTGTTTAAGCACATGAATGGACCTTTTAGACCACGGATATCTGGGAATACATTTTCATCAGGAACGAAAACATCATCAAACACTAACTCACCTGTTTCAGAAGCGCGCAACGACATTTTGAATTTAGTATGAGGAGCTGAAAAACCTTTGGTTCCTTTTTCAACAAGAAAACCACGAATTACACCTTCGTCATCTTTTGATTCCTTTGCCTTTGCCCAAACTACGGCAACATCGGCGATAGGTGAATTGGTAATCCACATTTTAGCACCGTTCATAATCCATCCGCCATCGGTTTTAATAGCAGTGGTAACCATAGAGCCTGGATCTGAACCATGATCGGGCTCAGTTAGTCCAAAGCAACCAATAATCTCACCAGTAGCAAGTTTTGGAAGGAATCGTTGCTTTTGTTCTTCAGTTCCGAAAGTAGTAATCGGGTACATAACTAAAGAAGATTGAACACTCATAAAAGAGCGATATCCTGAGTCAACACGTTCTACTTCACGAGCTACTAGGCCATAAGCGGTTTGGCTGGCATCTGACCCACCATATTGTTCAGGAACAGTTACACCTAGCAACCCCATTTCGCCCATTTCTAGGGCAATGTCCATATCAAAAAATTCTTCAGTATTTCCTTTTAGAGCACGAGGTTCTAATTTACTTTGTGCGTAATCGCGAGCAGTTTCCATGATTAAACGATCTTCTTCGTTCAATTCAGATTCAAAGAGTAGAGCGTCGTCGATGTTGAATAGATTTTTGGACATTCTATAAACGTATTTTCAGGTTGTAAGTGTTGGAAAGAGATAGTAAGGAAAATATCGTTATTGAGGAACAAAATTTACGACAAATTAATCGGGTAAATTAATTCTGTTCCAAAATCCTATATCTATAAATAGTAGGGGTCGTTTCAGTACTTACGGTGAAAATGGATTCATCTTTTATAAGCTGAATGCGGCCAATTTTTGGATCGTATCCATCGCTATCGATGGAATAAAGTAAGTTCCAGTCTGCATCAAAAAAATCTACAGAGTTCATGAATTGAACTCTTTCCTCACTTCCAAGAGCAGCTCTTTTTGTAAATTGATCAGGATCAGAAACATTGGAAGGCCAAGTTGCTGTAGCAAGATAAAGGTTATTATTGATCCTAATAGGAGATGCAGTACTCCCAAACCTCTTCAAAACACTAAACTCTTCAGATACATACATTCCCGGACGAACAATTCGGTCAAAATCACGCTGGATTGTTTTAAGAAGGGTCCCCTCTAAGTCGTAAATACTGAAGGAATAATCGTGAATACTACCGGTTACGATGTTATCATCAATAATATGTATCTCTGTTTTAGCATTAAAACCTTTAGCTACTTTAACACCAATCGATTCATCAATCTTAAAGGAGTGTTCGACGAGTAAGCAGTCTAATGCTAGTTTTACTAATAGAATATTGTGACCGAAAGAATCCCAATTGGGACCACTCATAACTAAATCCCCACTTTTGGTAATTCCTACTATAGATGAGAAACCAATATCTTTACCCAAAGCCGTGCTTTTAATGAAATTTCCATTGAAATCGAAATAATCGAGACGAGAACTGTTGATATTGTTAACCATTATTGAACTGCCTAGAATTGATATACCCCAAACATTTTCGAAGTCACCAGGCCCTTTACCTTTTTCACCTGTTAGCCATCTCAAGTACCATTAGGGGAAACGGAAATGAGTTTGGATTGAGCAATATCCATAAAATAGAAATTGCCGGTATTATCGGTACTGAGAAAGCTTATTTCCGATAGAATGAAATCTTCAGGTAATTGAATAGAAATAGAATCTTCAAGCTCAAATTGAAAAGGGGGGGGGGACAGTGTTCTGCTTGGAGCCGTATTCGGAGTTTTGGATAACAAGGCCACTGTTATTGAAGTTATGGTCTGATTTTTCGGTACATGATAGAAACATCAATACCACAAGGAATAGTGTAGATAGTTTTTTAATGACAGCTCGGTTTGTTTTGAGATAGAATTCAAATATGTGTAATAAATTCAATAAAAAAAAAGCTCTCAGCTGTTGGGCTAAGAGCTTTGGATTTTAACATCGATATATAAACTATACCAGCGTCTTTTTCATTTCTCGTGCAATAACTAAGCGTTGAACTTCTGAAGTTCCTTCGCCAATGGTCATTAGTTTAGCATCGCGCAAAAATCGTTCTACGTGATATTCTTTAGTGTAACCGTAACCACCATGAATCTGAATTGCCTCCAAAGCAGCCCGCACAGAAAGTTCTGAAGCAAATAGCTTAGCCATAGATGCCTCGACGGTGTATGGCTTGCCTTGATCTTTTAGAACAGCGGCTCTAAGCACTAATAATCGTGCAGCTTCAATTTCGGTAGCCATGTCAACAAGTTTACCTTCCATGTATTGGAAGTTGCCAATTGCAGTACCAAACTGCTTTCGTTCCATCGCGTATTTGAGCGACTCTTCTAAAGCACCACGAGCAATCCCAACTGAAAGTGCCGCAATCCCAACTCGTCCGCCATCAAGAACTTTCATGGTGTCAATAAATCCCATTCCTTCCTCGCCAAGAAGATTCTCGGCAGGCACACGGACATTTTCAAAATAAACTTCAGTAGTATCGGATGAATTCATTCCAAGTTTGTGCATTCCTGGGCCAGGTTTTACACCTTCCCATTCTCTTTCAACTATAAAAGTGCTAATTCCTTTGGTGCCCTTAGTTGGATCGGTTTTGGCAAGAACAACATAAATATCTCCTACAGAGCCTTGAGTGATAAAAATCTTTGAGCCGTTGATAATGTAATGGTCTCCATCTTTAACAGCGGTAGTTTTCATACCAGAAGCATCAGAACCCGAACCTGGTTCTGTTAAGCACCAAGCACCTAGTTTTTCACCAGAAGTTAATGCAGGCATATATTTCATTTTTTGTTCATGAGAACCTGCAATTGCAATATGACCTGTTCCAAGCGAAGTGTGTGAAGCAACGGTTAGTGCGAGAGAAGCATCCCAGCGAGCAATTTCTTCGAGTGCTAAGCAAAAACTAACTACATCAAAACCAGCGCCACCATACTGTTCTTCGTGATAGATGCCGAGCATTCCCATTTCGCCAAGTTGCTTTACAATATCGTGTGGGAATTTCTTGCTATTGTCTCTCTCCATTACAGTGGGGGCAACATTCCTTTCTACAAATTCTTTTACGCTGTCGCGAATCATTTTCTGGTCATTGCTTAAATCAAAAGAAAGATAGTTTTCTAACATACTGGTCATATTGTTGTAGTTGCTTATGTAATGGTTAATTTTGTGTGGAAACGCTTCCAAAGATAGCGGATTTGTAGAATAAAAACGTTTGTTCAAACTCGAATTTATAAATGATTACAAACTGATATTCTGATGAATTTGATTAAACGGTTGTTAAGCAGGAGATTAGAAAGATAGCTCTCTTAAAATATTTTTTAAGATATGTAGTAAGTGTAGAAAATGATTTACAATGATTAGAAAGCTGAACCTTCTTAAAGGATAGTTGTTCAACGAATAACAAAAGAATTCGATATCAAAACTCGAATTCATTCTTAAAAATAAATCATGAGAGGCTTATTATGTTAAATAGAAAAAATATATATCTAGGATTATTCATCTTCATTTTTGGATTCACTTCAGTAGCGATGATTAAAGCTCCAAGTGATAAGGTCGCAAGTTCACAGCAGCAATTTGTGAAGAGTGCACTTACTCTTGAAGGTACTGTAACTGATAGTGAAACAGATTCAGTGTTAGCTGGTGTGGATGTTAAAATTGAAGAACTCGCAATGACAGCTACAACAGATGAGGAGGGTAATTTCACGTTTACAAAACTTGCTGAAGGTGAAACTTATACCCTTAAAGTAGACGAGGATGGTTTCGAGGAGTATGAAGAAACTATTGAAGCTACAGCAGACACTCCAAAACTTGAAGTAGACGTAGTTCTTACTCCAGAAGAATAACCATTTAGGTTATCATTAAATGACAAAGAGCCCAATATTGGGCTCTTTTTTTTATCCAAAATTCCAAGTTACTCCACGCCCAATTTCTGGGTCGGGGTAATTCCAATCTACAGCACCTTGGTCGCATGCGTACATACAAGTTCCGCATTCAATGCAATCTTCTACTTGAAAATGTACTTTTCCAACGTCATCCATTGTGTAGCAATTAGCAGGACAAACCCACGTGGTGCATTTATGTGGACAGGTAGAATTGCAAATATCAGTATCTACAATTATATGAGGCTTAATTTCAGATTTAGCTTGGTTGCGGTAGCTTACTAAACCAAGTCGTTCAGATAGTGAGAGTAATTTCATAATGACTTTCTTGCTTTAAATCCAAGTTTAGCGAGTTCCCAAAGAGAGGAATGTCGTTTTATAGCACCGAGTAACATTTTTTCAGATTTTGGAGTAGGTTCGTTTTTAATGCTAAAGAACTGTCGTCCAAAATCGCATACTAAATTAGGCACTTTCTGCTGCATGGTGTCGGTATGTAATAGATGTACAGCATCTTGGAAATTGTTAATGTCTTTCATTACATAACTTTCATCCATTACTTTACGATATTCTTTGAGAGTAGCAGATGAGTAATCGCCTTTGGCTTTAGCTTTAACAATAGTTTCGGCAGCTAAAATCCCAGAGCGCATTGCATAATCCATTCCTTGAATGGCTTTTCCTGCATTCATAAGTAGGTTTGCAGCTTCGCCAACTAATAGAATCCCATCTTTATAAAGTTCTTTTGGCATTACTCGAGAATCGCCAGAAGAAACTACGTGGGCTGAATATTCAACAACTTCACCACCACGAATTGCATCGGCTATTGTTGGATGAGATTTAAAATGATTGAGGATATCGTAAGGCTTTTGTTTTTTCTCGCGGAGATCTTTCAATCCTAAAACCAAACCTACAGAAATGGTATCACGATTAGTATAAAGGAAGCCACCACCTTCAATACCGTTGGTAGCCCATCCAACAAACTCGTTACTCATACCACTCAGACCGTTTAATTGGAAACGATCTTCGAGAATTTTTTGATCAAAGCGAATAACTTCTTTGATGCCGGTAAGCATGTGATCAGCCGGGACATATTTATCTTGGAGACCAACTTGACGAGTAAGAAGATTGTTGACACCTTCAGCGATAATTACTGAGTCTGCAAAAAACTCATCTTCTCCTGTTTTTATTCCAATGGCTTTGTCGTTTTCCATCATCACTTCGTCTACTTTAATTTCAGTAGCGATGAAAGAATCCATTGCGAAGTCGCTTGCGTCAATAGCCTCCTGAACTTTGCCAGCGAGCCAATTATCAAACTTAGAACGAAGTACTACTACACCATTATAGGGTGTTTCGTTGAAATGGTTTGATTTGAAATCGAGAGAAAACGAAGACTGCTCATCCATAAAGGTAATGCGACGGTGGTTTATAAAACGTTCCCATCCACCATTAGTTTCTTCCCAGTAGTTGGGAACAAGTTTAGCTAGGTCGCTCCCCCAGAGCACTCCACCAGAAACATTTTTTGAACCAGCAAATTCTCCTCTTTCAATAAGAAGAAACTTCATGTTATTTCTGGCGAGTGTCATAGCTGCAGACAAGCCTGCAACGCCACCACCAATTACTATACAGTCAAATTTATCTTCCATAATTGAAATTTTGAATGATGGATTATAAGTTTTGAATTACCCTCATTCTAATTAGTGATTGAGGTAATTCAAAATTCATCATTTATAATTTAGAATTCTCTAACCTTTAATCTTTTTTAATTCGTCAATGAATGGCGGAAGGATTTTGTATAAATCCCCAACTATTCCGTAGTCTGCAACTTCAAAAATAGGGGCGTCAGCATCTTTGTTGATGGCTACAATTACTTTACTATTTGCCATGCCTGCAACGTGCTGAATAGCGCCAGAAATACCAACAGCTATATAGAGTTGAGGAGAAACTACTTTTCCTGTCTGCCCGATTTGAAGGCTTGGGTCGTAAACGCCGGATTCTGTTAACGCTCTAGAAGCACCAATTCCTGCATTCAAAATGGTTGCGAGCTCAGAGATGAGAGCTTTTCCTTCTTCATCTTTTACACCGCGACCAGCAGCAACAATTGCTTCGGCTTCATTTAAGTCAATAGTATCGCCACTAATCGAGATTATTTCTCTCAGTGTAGCTTTGAGGTCACCTTCAGCAATATCGAAATCGATAGAAATTGCCTCAGCCTCAACGGGAGCTTCAATTAAATCATAAGAACCAGATCTAACAGAAACTAAAACGGAATCACCAATCGCTTCAGCATTAGCAAGAACTTTTGCTGCCATTACGGGGCGCTTTGCAGTTACACCGTTAGGGGAGAGTTCAAAAGAAGCAACATCAGCTAATACCGCAGCGCTTTGATTAGCAGCCAAAGCTCCTAAAATATCTTTTGTGCTTTCTGTGGATGCGAACGCAAACACAGCAGGGGAAACCGTTTCCATAGTTTTGGCCAATGCTTTAAGCAATGGAGTATTCATATGGTTTTTGAAAATAGGGTTTTCAATAGTGTATACTTTTGAAGCTCCGTATTTACTAATATCTGCGGTGTAGTTTGAAGCGTTAGCATCAATAACTACGGCTGCTACGGTATGTCCAGCTTTATCGGCTAATTGTTTACAGTGTGAAAGTACCTCAAGTGATGAACGTTTAATTTTGCCGTCTGTAATGGCAACGTAAGTCAGTAATGTGCTCATTTTAATTCCTTTGAGTCATAAATTTGATATTCGAATACGTGTATTTATGTAGAAGGTGGTTGAAAGCCTTAAGCATCAACCTCTATATTCCGTATTCAATGGGTATAATTTCTAAATAACGTTTGCTTCAGTATCTAATAACTGAGCTACTTGGCGAGCAACTTCGTCAGCTTCACCCTCGTATTTTTTACCAGCTTGTCGTGCAGGTTTCTCTTGGTAGCTTAGTGTTTTTGTTTTTGCATTAAGAGCATTTTCGTCTACACCAAGAGCACTAACTTCAAGAGCATCAATTGGCTTGCGTTTAGAAGCCATAATGCCTTTTAAGTTTGGAATGCGGGGGTCGTTCATGTCATTTGAACAAGTAACAGCGCAAGGGAATGGTAAAGCAATCATTTCTTGGCCAGCATCGCCTTGTCGCTTAACAATAAGCGTATTGTCTTCGGCCTCTAGTCCCACAGCATTTGTTGCGTATGGTAATCCTAAAAGTTCGGCAACCATACTTCCTGCAAGTCCAGAGTCGGAATCTTGAGATTGTTTACCGAGTGCTAAAACATCAAATTCTTTATCCTTAAAAAAAGTAGCTAAAATTTGAGCATAACTTCCAGAATCGAAACCTTCTGTTCCTGAAGTTTGAATGTGAGTGCCTTTATCGGCGCCCATTGCTAGTGCCTTTCGAATTGTTTCTGATGCTTTAGCTGGGCCAATACAAACAACCTCAACTTCGCCTCCGTGTTTACCAGATAAAACTAGGGCTTCTTCCACCGCTGATGCATCGTAGGCATTCAGCACTACGCGGTCGGCGTCCATAATTAATTCGCCCTCTTTAACTTGAATAGGTGCGTAGACATCCGGCACCATTTTTATGCAAACGTAAAATTTCATGTGCTCAAATTGTAAACTTAAAAATTATCATTTGTAACCGCTTTTCTATAGACCCCAATATACAAAACCAAAAATAAAATGTTTAATTCTGTAGAGTAGAATATTCAGAAAGGTGGCCTTGATCTGTTTCTAAAAGAACGCCATAAGCCTGAAGCTTCGTCCTTGAATCAGCGCCCTCGAATATACCAGCAATTTCTCTAGATTTCGTATCAAAAAAGACATCAAATAAATAATTACTAGTAGCTCTTCGTTTAGCGTCTCTAATTTTCTTTAAAGCATCTAGAACGTTGGTGCGTGCCTGGAGTTCATCAATCAGAAAAAGATCTAACCCTTTGCGATGATATGTGTAATAAGCTTCGCGCAGAGGTTCGTAGCTATTATTTAGTAAATCAGTAATTAAAGTGTACCGATTTCTACGGTTATTGGTGCTACGCGACCAGCCAACGGCTGAAGTTGTTTGTGCCAAATCAACAATATTTTGAGCTCTTTGGAAGTAAGGTGTACCTCCCAATGGAGAGAAGCTGTCGAAATCATACCCAAGCCCCAAGTTAATAAAGAAATCCAGCAGTCCTGTTAAATCATCGAATTGCAATTCGTCATGGATAAGAGATCGCCCTTGAGGATAATTGAACCTCCAAGTGTCGTCGGTAAGTATAATAGAAGTAGTTTCAGCATTAGTATTAAAAATAGGTCGACGCAAACTAAATACGATTCGAGATGCGAAGTCGAAGTTGGAATTTCCACTTTCAATTACAATTTGAATTTGGCAAATTATACGTTCCTGTTCCTGAAACTCTATATTCGTCCATTTGAACTCGTTTACATAGTCTTCAATTTGTTGCTCGAGTTCAGTGATGTAGGTAAAAGAAGCACCTTCTAAAAGATCATTATTTACCGTAACATCACAGTTAAATTCCTGACCTTTTACAGAAAATGCAGAAAAAAGGAAAATGATAACGAAGTAATAAAATCTGGGCTTTAACACTTTTGTATTTATCTCTAGATATCTCATATTATAGTATAAATTCATCCCAATGATACGAATACGATTCCATCTATATAAAATTACTTTTGTATTACTGCTACTTTTTTACAGTAATTCATCAAATGCGCAAGTTATAATTGGTGCTAACGGCGTTGGAATGGGGCAAGCGACTACCGCATTAACCGAAAATACATGGGCAGTTTTTACCAATCCGGCGCTTATAAGTGAAGATAAAATTAGCTTAGGATTTTATAGTCTTAGAAACTATGGGGTTTCTGAACTTACTGATATTGCGGCGGTTGGAACATATCCAACTAAGCTCGGGATAACTGCATTTGCCTTTCATCGCTATGGTGATAATTTGTTTAATGAAACTCGGATTCGTTTTGCGTATGCTAATAAATGGCAAGATTTGAGGTTTGGACTAGCTCTGAATTATAATTCTATTTCTTTTGGAGGACCATACGGTTCTGGCGGTGCATTGGGAGTTGATGTTGGCCTTGCAGCTCAACTATCGGAGGATTTATGGCTTGGTGCTCGAGGAACTAACCTAAACCGGCCTTCTTACAATGGGATTGATGAAGACTTACCTCGAGAATTAGCAATAGGCTTATCGTATCGTCTAGAAGAAATTGCATTGTTTTCATTTGATGTGGTTAAAGATGTTCGGTTCGAAAAATCGTTTAGAGGTGGTGTTGAAATGAAAATCATAGAGAACCTCAAAGGGAGAGTCGGGGTAAGCTCTCAACCCAATACCTATTCTTTTGGTCTGGGTTATGGACAGCAACGATGGGAAATAAACATTGCTTTCCAACGGCACGAATTGTTGGGAATTAGCCCTGGATTAGACTTGAATTTTTTCTTCTAGAGAATGAAAAGAGGACTACTCATAGCTGTTATCCTGTTAGGGCTTGTTAAAGCCGATACAATACTAGCGCAACAGAAAGACTCTGTGAGAACTCAAGTTCAAAAGCAGTTAGAGCAAACGTTCGAAGAGTTAGAAGATGAGGATGGTTTAGCAGGAGAGCAATTAGCTCAATTTTTAGAAGATTTAGCGGCTAATCCCATCAATTTAAATTCTGGTGGTATAGATGATTTTCTCCAAATCCCGGGCTTTAATCTCAAAATAGCCACAGAAGTAATTAATTATCGAAAGTCTAAACCCTTTGAGACAAAAAGTGAACTCCTGAAGGTTAAAGGAATTGGTAAAGCTACCTATAATAGACTATCTCCATACGTCACTGTAGGAGGATCTAGCTCTCGCTTTAAAGACATGTATAAGCGCCCTGAATATTGGTTGTCCGGAAGAAAAATAGAATACATATCTCGGTATCAACAAGAACTGCAAGAGCAAGAAGGCTATATTCGTCCCGATACCTCAGGTGGTTATTTAGGCAGTCAAGGGAAGTATTATCAACGCTTAAAATTGACGAGTAGGCATTTATCAGTAAACCTGACACAAGAGAAAGATGCGGGAGAAGAATTAAAAGGACCAACAGGATTTGATTACAACTCTGGGCATATTGCTCTCACTGAAAATGGAAAACTAAAAGATTTAGTGATTGGAGATTATAGTCTAAGTTTTGGACAGGGTTTAGTGTTGTGGACGGGAGGCGCTTTTGGTAAAGGTCGTGAAGTGGTAGGAACTACAGGGAAAAATGAACGAGGGCTTAGAGGGTATTCCTCTGCCCAAGAAACTGATTATTTTAGAGGTGTTGCAGCTACCTATGGAGAAACTATTGAAGTAACTGGATTCTATTCAAATAGAAAAAGAACCGCGTCTGTGATAAATGGAGATACCACGCGATTTCCCTCGTCCTCTGGATTTCATAGAACACAGAGTGAACTTGATCGAAAAAACAATATAGACCAAATGACAGTGGGTGGGCGATTAAGAGTAAATTCGCGATTTGGCTTTATTGGAGCAACGGCATATCGCAATGAGTTTAGTTCCTACATTGCAAAGGGAACAGCTTTAAGTAATGTATACGATTTTGAAGGTAAAGCAAACTCCGTTTTGGGGGTGGATTATAGAGGACTTCTTGGCTCAGCATTAGTATATGGAGAGTGGGCTCGGAGTGAAAATGGAGGAAGTGGTGGGGTACTTGGGGTAGAAACATCACTAGGATTCAATACCGATTTTACCATGCATTACCGGAAATACACTCGCGATTTCCAGTCCTTTCTAGGAGATGGGTTTGGTGAGAGTTCATCAGCACCCAGAAATGAAGAAGGGTTTTATGTAGGATTAAAGCATGAACTAAATGAAGTCTATACACTAGCAGGGTATGTAGATCAGTATCGCTTTCCTGAGCCTAGAAGTGGAGTGAATCAAGCTACGGAAGGTTTTGATGTATTGGGACTAGTAGAAGCTGATTTCAGCTCAAAGTTAAATGCATATATACTGTTGCGCAGCGAGACAAAAGGTGACGAATATTCGATTTTAAATGAAAGAGGTTTAGAAGAAGTTTTACTCGGTGAAAACAGACGAGCTAGCGTAAGAGTTCAGGGTGAATATCAGGTGAATAAACAAGCTCGGCTTCGATCACGAGTAGAATTTACAAGAAACAAAAGTGCTGGAGAAGAATGGGAAAATGGATTTTTGATCTATCAAGATATTCGTCTTCAACCTACTAGAAAACTTCAGATTGACGCAAGGTTCACTTTATTCGACACCGAAAGCTTTGATACACGTGTATACCAATTTGAAAATGATTTGCTCTACGTACTTTCAAATGTGATGCTTTCAGGGCAAGGTCAGCGTAGTTATGTGGTTATAAAATACGAAGCTCTAGAAAGCCTAGACATTTGGCTAAAATACAGCCTCTCTTACTTTGAAAATGTAAATACCGTAAGTAGCGGTTTAAGTGAAATTCAAGGTCAAAAGAAGAACACCATCGGAATACAAGTTAGATTGAGTTTGTGATTTGGGCTGAATAAGACATATGAGTGAAGATTTCGGTGGCTGCACTCTACTTTCGAGTTGTTAACATGAACATTTTTCGGTCATCCTTGTAGATGTCAGGTAATTCGCTGACAGAAATAATTTTTAGATTTTTCATGAGTGCCTAAAGAAGTTTAAGCCCAGATTGTCAATGTGTCCACCAAACCACATCGCCGTTTAGAATTATTGGCGAAGAAAGAACACAATGGAATCTACGTCTCCGAAAGGAGCAATCATTCCACGCAGGCTCAGACTTGAGTGTGATAAGTAAGACCGTAGATCTTTGGAATGGTAGAGTGGATGCAATGAGGTTCGTGCCAAACCCGAGATTCGAGGGCGGCACAAAAATACAACCATCAATGAGTTGAGTGTGATAGCGGTCTGGGAAATAATGTGAGGCTATGATCAGCTATCACCTGAAAACAAAGCCTTTTCCTTTTAATGACTGTGAACGCTGTTTAAATCATTACAACTGTCAGCGAATTATCTAACATCTAAAGAATAACTAAGACTAGTAGCTTTGTAAGAGTCTAAAGCAAAAAAAAAGCCTCGTGTAATATTCGTTACACGAGGCTTTTTTTTGGTAGAACAATCTAGTTACGCATCTTCTTTATAATACTCAGAATACGTACGCTGATAGTAATTATAGTTGGTATAATAATCGGTGCTTTTCTTTGGATTGAAAGCATTTAATACCACACCAACTACATCTGCGTTAAGATGTGAAAGACCATCTAATGTAAACGATAGTTCGCGTTTTGTGGTAACGTTGAATCGTGAAACAACAACAAGTCCATCTACCAAACGAAGGAGCGAAGCTGAATCGGATATAATACCATATGGAGCCGTATCCAAAATGATATGATCGTAGTCGGCGGAAAGTTCGTCAATAAGTTGCTTTAAACGACGGCTATCAAGTACAGAAGCAGGCTCAGGAGTTTTGCGGCCAACAGTTATTAAATCGACATTTGGAGCAACTGTGGACCGAACAACTTGTTCTTTACTAGAAGTACCAAAAAGAATATCGGTTAAACCAGGTTCTCTGTTTTCACCGAAAATTTTGTGCTGAGTAGGGCGGCGTAAATCTAAATCTATAATTAATACTTTTTTATCAGACCCAGTAAAAGTAATTGCTAAATTTGCAGCTACAGTACTTTTTCCCTCCCCTTTCGTCGCGCTTGTAATCATCAATACTTTATAATGCTTGTCTGGATTTGCATACACAACATTGATACGCAGGCGACGATAAGATTCCGAAATGGGTGAGATGTGATCAAAGAAAGTAATAAGCTGGTTAGAAACTGATTTATCACCCACATATTGGCGTTCTACTGGACTTAACTCCCCAATCATATTGAAATCAGGTATAGACCCGAGTATAGGAGCTCCGAATTCTTTTAGTACATCTGTTGATGTGATGCTATCGTTAAGCATTTCTCTAACAAAAATAAAAACCATTCCCAAAACTGTGCCTAAAAATATGCCGATAAGAACTATTATTTTCTTTTTTGGTTTGATAGGCTTTAAAGCAGGCTCTGCGTAATCTAATGGTCGGCCAAGGCCAAACTGTGTTTTCTCCCAAAGACTCATTTCAGCAAGCTGCCCTGTTACTTGCAAATACATCTCCTCATTTACACGAACATTTCGATTTAAGCGAGAGAGTTCGATGATTTCGTTAGGGAGTTCCTCAAATCTTGTATTGATATCATTACTTCTTTTCTCGAGGACAGCTTGTTGAGTTAAGTATTGTGCTTGTTCAACTTTCAAGTCTATTAGCTTTTGGCTTATAAGTGATATACGCTGAGTAACCCCTCCATCTTTCGACCCCATAAAACTAAGGTACAAATCGGAGTTTGTTGAAACTAACTCATTAGAACGGCTCCGAATTTGTTGTTTGATATAATCTATTTCTCCATTAATTTTTACTATTTCTGGGCTGGTTTTAGAAATAGTTTTGTTTTTAGCGAAAAATAGAAGTTTGTTAGTCTCAAGTTCAGCCAAAGCATGTTGATAGTACTCTATTACTGAACTCAAAGCTTCCGAGTATTGATCTGCTAAACCAGGTTTAATCTCGTTAAGTTGACCCTCGTAAGCCTGGATGCCTGAATTAACTGCTACAAGGTTAACTTCTAACCTTTGTTGCTCTTTAGAGAGTTCTGAAATTGTTGTGATTAATTCTTCTGCTTGTGGATTTACGGCAACTAAATGGGTTGTATTCATAAAGTTTTGAAGAGAATCCTCTGCAGCTTGCAGTGTAATTTCAATTCTATCTCTTTCTTCTTGTAAAAACTCAAGAGCAGAAACAGCCATGGTACGATTCTGCTCTGTTGATAATGCAGAATAGGTATCCATTGTTAAGTTTATTATCGTAGACGCTTCAGTAGGTAATGGGCTTTCAAATGTAATTGATATTATATCTGCAGCTTGATCTGGTTTTTCAAACAGGATGTTACCACGATATCGCATAGCTATTGTATCTAATGAAGTTGTTGTTGAGTCAACTGGGTAGGCTCTCCATAAAATAGGAAACTTATTTCCATTTTCGTCAAATTCAAGTTCACTAAGACGATTTGCCAACTTATAGCTCAATTTTCTAGAACGGAATATTTGAAGTTCATTTGAGATTGTACTACCAACGCCAATACCATAAGTGGTGGTTAGTAGGTTCTCAATATCTGAGCCCGCATAAGAGTAACGGTTTTTACTCTCACTTATCATAATGGTCCCATTACTCTCATAGATAGGGGTTTGGAGTAGTGCAAAAATGATAGCGATGGTAGTAAAAAGAAAAACAAATGAAGCTAAAGTCCATTTATTTAATAAAATTATATTAAATAACTTAATTAAGTCAAACTCATCTTCGTCACTGGAATCTTTACGGACGACTGGACTATATCCATTCGTATTATAACTATTTTCGTTTTTCCCGCTATAATGCATCTCTTAAATATTGAAATATTGTTTTCTTATATATCCTGAATAAGATATGAAAACAATTTATCATTATTACTATTATTTAGTTTAGAATACTCTTAGTTTATAGTTTTAGTATGCTAGTGTAAGTATCTTACTCATTTTTAGTTTATGTCAAAAATTGCGCTAATTTCAGATGTACATGGAAATCTACCTGCGTTAGAGTCGGTATTAGAATTGTTGGATCGTCATAGCCCTGATTTATGGATATGTTTGGGGGATTTGGTTGGTTATGGACCGTTTCCTTCAGAGTGTATAAGTATTGTTAAGGAAAGAGGTATGATTACTGTGTTGGGTAATCATGATGCAGGGGTGGTTGGAAAATTGAATCTTAAGCATTTTCGAAACCCTAATAGAAAGTTAATAGAAATGTCTCAGTCTATGTTAAATGAGGAGCAAATGGAGTGGCTATCAAACAGGCCGTATTCATTAACAGACAACTCCATTTGGATTGCCGCACATGCATCGCCATTAGAGCCAAATAAATGGACTTATATTGATAGTGCTATAAAAGCTCGCAAGGTTTTAAATGATATGGATGTGCCTTTATGCTTTGTTGGGCATACCCATGTACCTGCTATGGTTTCAAGTCAAATTGGGAATATGAGTTTTGTTAAAGGGAATAAATACTTAATTAACCCAGGAAGTGTTGGGCAATCAAGAGATGATGATTTTAGAGCTTCATGCTGTTTAATAGATACAGAAAAATGGGAAGTAGAAAATTTTCGAGTTGAATATAATACTGAAAAAGCCCTCTACGCTCTGAGTAAACTAGGTTTTAATAGAGGTGAGTCACATAGACTTTTAAGATGCTAGAATTAAACGTCGAAAAGAAAGAATAAATCAATATCTTTAAACAAATTTAAGAATTTATAAAGAATGCAACATCTATTTAAGTATTTATACATTGGGGCTTTACTAGGATTTTTATTCCTGATAAATGCGGAAACCCAAGCACAGACTAACCAGTTTTATAATTCTCCACAGTTTAGACAGGCTGAAAGAGTTATACGTATTGCGGAAGCTGGAGAATTAGTAGACTCCGTAAATGTGTGGGGTGACGTAGGTAGTTCTGGTAGATACTTAGTTCCTAAAGGAACTGACTTGGCTAGGTTAATTTCGTATAGTTTCGGGCCAAGAACACTTAGTGATAGTCAAACTCAAATAGATTGGTCTAAGATGAGGGTGGAAATTAATATTCAAGAATATGATAATGAAGATGGTGGGATAACTATTACTAAATTTAAATATCGCTTCGAGGAACCTTATCCTGAGGGGATGAAAGAGTTTGTGCTTAAAAATAATCAAATTGTTGCTGTGAGGGTAAAACGAAAAGCAACATTTAGAGACTATTTAGGGGTTTTCGCATCCACTGTATCAGCAGTCGCCTCAACTATTATCTTGTTAGATAGATTAGGTGGTAACTAATAATAGTTTGTGGAAATCTGAGTTTTGTTGTGACAATGATTTTTGGGTGTGATTGAGATTTCTTTTTAAATGACGTATATTGAGTAATATTATTACTCAATGTTGATATGCTAGATACGTTAATTCCATCAAAAACAAGACTTAAATTGCTTCTTCGGTTTTTTTTAAACCCTGAAAGTAGTGCGTATTTGCGTGGGCTTTCCCAAGATTTTAATGAGAGCACCAACTCTGTTAGGATTGAACTAAATAGATTTGAAGAGGCGGGGTTGATAAGTGCTAAAAAAGTTGGGAATAAAAAAATGTATAAAGTAAATACAGATTTTCCGCTTTTTAATGAATTTCAGAATATTGCGTTTAAACATTTTGGAATTGACAAGATTGTTGACCAAGTGTTGCGAAAGATTGGAGAGGTTGATACGGTTTTTTTAACAGGGGATTTAGCGAAAGGGTTAGACGCTCCAATAATTGATATAACTCTTATTGGAGACAGCATAAATACGGAGTATTTAGCAAGGTTAGTGGTGAAGGCAGAGTTATTAGTAAATAGAAAAATTCGAACCGTCGTTTACAGTAAAAATGATTTCGTATCTATTGAAAAGACGAGATTACTTATCTACGGCGAGGAATTTTGATTAAAAAGTAAGATTAAGGTAAGGTATAACGTGAAAATAATAGTAACAGGTGGTGCAGGGTTTATCGGATCAGCTTTGATTCGATTTCTTATCACAAACACAAAGCATGAAGTGATCAATATTGATAAATTGACTTATGCTGGCCATTTAGAATCTTTGAAATCTGTGACAGAATCTACTAGATATTCTTTTGAGCAAGTTGATATTTGTGATGGTAAAGAAGTTGAAAAGATTTTTGAAAAATACAATCCAAATGCAATTATGCATTTGGCGGCAGAGTCTCACGTAGACCGTTCCATCGATGGCTCAGCGGAATTCATTAAAACAAATATTGTTGGTACTCATGTCCTTTTGGAGTGTGCAAAGAAATATTGGTTGGGCTTGGATAAAGAGTCTGCAGAATCGTTTAGATTTTTACACGTTTCAACGGATGAAGTTTACGGCTCTTTGGGAGATAATGACCTGTTTACAGAAGAAACTGCATATGATCCCCGTTCACCTTACTCTTCAAGTAAAGCTTCCTCAGATCATCTTGCTAGAGCTTGGTACCATACCTATGGTTTACCCGTTTTGATAACAAATTGCTCTAACAATTACGGGCCATTTCAGTTCCCTGAAAAATTAATTCCAGTAGTTATCCTTAAAGCATTACAGGGTGAAAATATACCTGTTTACGGAAAAGGTGATAATGTAAGAGATTGGCTCTATGTAGATGATCATGCAAGAGCTCTTTGGCGGGTTATTGAACAAGGAAAACTAGGGGAAACATATAATATTGGTGGACACAACGAAAAGAAAAACCTTGATGTAGTTCATACCATATGTGATACTTTAGATGAATTAATGCCCAAAGAAACTAAATACAGAGACCAAATTTCATTTGTAACGGATCGCCCTGGTCACGATTTTAGATATGCTATTGATGCGTCTAAAATAGAGCGTGAATTAGGATGGAAGCCCGAAGAAACTTTTGAAACAGGGATTAAGAATACCATTGAATGGTATTTGGGAAATATGGATTGGGTTGAGGCTGTGACAGATAAAAATTATAATCTAGAACGTTTAGGAACAGGGAAAAAATGAAAGGAATAATTTTAGCTGGTGGAAGTGGAACTCGACTATACCCTGTAACAAAAGCAATATCAAAGCAGTTAATGCCTGTGTATGATAAGCCAATGATTTACTACCCTTTGTCTGTGCTGATGCTTGCAGGTATAAATGAAATCCTGATTATTACTACTCCTGAAGATAATGAGAGTTTTAAGCGACTTTTAGGTGACGGTTCAGAGTGGGGGATAAAATTAAGCTATGCTATTCAACCTAGTCCAGATGGTTTAGCTCAAGCCTTCATTATTGGGGAAGAGTTCATCGGTGACGATGATGTTGCGCTAATCCTCGGGGATAATATTTTTTATGGACAAGGTTTTGGAAAAATACTTACGAATACTGTAACAGAACTCAATGGAGCTACTGTATTCGGATACAGAGTAAGCGATCCTGAACGATTTGGTGTTGTCGAAATGAACAAAGAGAATCTAGCTATTTCGATTGAGGAAAAACCAGAAAAGCCAAAGAGTAACATTGCTGTGACTGGACTCTACTTCTATGACAATAGAGTTGTAGAAGTTGCAAAGAATGTAAAGCCATCACATAGAGGAGAGCTAGAAATTACCTCGGTCAATCAAGCTTATTTAGAGCTTGGGGCTTTAAATGTCCAAGTACTTGGCCGAGGATATGCATGGTTAGATACAGGGACACATGATGCAATGATGGAGGCTGCTCAGTACGTAGAAATTATTGAGCGTAGACAAGGATATAAAATTGCTTGTTTAGAAGAGATTGCATGGAGAAAAAAATGGATTAGTACGGAAAAAGTGCTAGAGAAAGCTGAAGAATTAAAAAAAAATGGATATGGGCTTTATCTAAAAAATCTAGTAAACAGAAATGTCTCTTAAAACCCAAGCCTCAAAAGGTTTTATATGGGTAGCAATAGAAAGGTTTGGGCAACAAATATTGCAATCTGTAATATTTGTTATACTTGCTAGATTACTTAGCCCTGAGGATTTTGGTCTAGTAGCTATGCTTATGATCTTTTTTGAAGTAGGTCAAACCTTCGTTGATAGTGGTATGGGGCAATCTTTAATAAGAAAAGAGGAAATAACAGACCAAGATCGTTCTACAGTATTCTGGTTTAACTTATTGGTTTCCTTCATTTTTTATGGTTTGATATACATGGGAGCTCCATATATTGCTGATTTTTATAGTCGTCCTGAATTAATTGACTTAACTCGCGTGATGGGATTATCCATTATCTTTTTTGGTATCGCTATTATTCAAAGATCCGAAATGACGCAACAACTACAGTTTAAGAAGCAGGCCTATGCTCAAATCCCTGCAATGGTAATTGCTGGAACTCTTTCAATTATCATGGCTTATAACGGATATGGTGTTTGGGCCTTAGCCACACAGTATTTATTAGTCGCCTTTTGCAGTAGTTTGATATTGTGGATGTTGCAGCCTTCAGTAATAGAATTTAAATTCAATAAAAATTCATTTAATGAATTATTTGGTTTTGGTTATAAATTATTGATATCTGGTATTATAAGCACTATTTATCAACATGTATATAAATTGGTAATTGGTAAATATTTCTTAGCATCTACACTAGGCTACTATACGCAAGCTAAAAAAATGCAGGATTTAGCGAGCAAGAATTTAGTAGGTATTATTCAAAAAATTACGTATCCGTTGCTAGCGAAAGCTGGGAAAGAACCGGAAAGGTTAAAAAGAGGCTATAGACAAGTAATACAGTTAAGTTCTTTTCTTATTTTCCCTGGAATATTGTTACTAATAATATTAGCAGAACCAATTGTAGTTTTCGTGTTAGGGCCACAATGGGCACCCTCTATACCTTTTCTTCAAATTGTGTGTGTGTCTGGAATCTTATACCACTTACATTCGATAAACCTAAATATTCTAAAAGTATTGGGGCGATCCGATCTTTTTTTAAAATTAGAAATTATAAAAAAAGTAAATACAACTATAGCCATTTTAATTGGCTTACAGTTTGGGATTTATGGTTTACTGATTGGGCAGGTAATATCTTCGTATATCGCGTTGATTATTAACACATATTATACGGCTAAGTTTTTGGACTATACAATAGCTGAACAAGCAAAAGATGTTCTAAAAGTTTTATTATTGTCTTTCCCAATGGTATTGACGATTGGCTCACTATCATATTTTTTTCCAGCGAAAAGCGTAGTATTTTTAATTCTATATTTAGGGCTAGCTGGGGCAATTTATACTGTTGGAAATTTGATTATAAAGCCAGAGATAGTACGTATTTTAGTATCTTTATTTGGTAATAAAATACCATTAAAAATTAAAACCCTGTTTCAGTTATGATGCCTGTTACAAAACCTTTTATGCCTCCCATTGAAGATTATCAGAAATACCTCGAAGGAATTTGGGAGAGGGAGCATTTAACCAATAATGGACCTTTAGTTAGAGAGTTAGAGCAGAAGCTTAAGGAATATCTAGATGTTGAAAATCTTCTTTATTTATCAAATGGGACTATCGCTTTACAGATTGCAATTAAGGCTCTTAGTTTGAATGGTGAAATTATAACTACACCTTTTTCATACGTCGCTACAACGTCCTCTATAGTCTGGGAAGGTTGTAAACCTGTTTTTGTAGATATTGATAAAGATACTTTTAATATCGATCCCTCTAAAATTAAAGAGGCAATTACGCCCAAAACTAGTGCGATACTTGCTACTCATGTATTTGGGAATCCATGTGATATCGATGCCATACAGCAAATAGCAGAAGAGTATAACTTAAAAGTGATTTATGATGCTGCACATTGTTTTGGCACTACCTATAAAGGGAAATCTGTTTTTGAGTATGGCGATGTAAGTACTACAAGTTTTCATGCTACGAAGTTGTTTCATACAATCGAAGGTGGTGCGGTGTTCGCTAAAGATCCTGAGGTATTTGCAAAGCTTAGTTATATGCGGAACTTTGGACATAATGGCCCAGAGGCATTTCATGGTATTGGGATTAATGCAAAAAATTCAGAGTTTCATGCAGCTATGGGGCTTTGTAATCTATCTTATATTGAGGATATATTAAGTTCGAGAAAAAAACAATGCAAAAATTACGATCGTTTACTTGAAAATGCCCCTCTTCAATTTATTAGTATTGACAAAAATGCCGATTGGAACTACGCCTACTACCCAGTAGTGTTTGATAGTGAAGATACAATGCTAAGAATGAAATCTTTGCTCGAGAAAAATCAAATATTTCCTAGGAGGTATTTTTTCCCAAGTCTTGATTCTTTGAATTACGTAATGTCAAAAAAGATGACTGCATCTCATCATATCTCTTCCAAGATTTTATGTTTGCCATTATTTCAGACATTAGAGCTAAAAGACCAAGAGTTAATAGCAAAAATAATGGTAGAAAATTTCTAATTTCTTTAAAGAGAAAAAAATGAAACACAATCAATACAACTCAAATTTTAAATTTTTTAAAGAACCTGTAGAGTTTAATAAGTACACAGAAAAGGGGTTATTGCAGTATTGTTTAGGTGGCACTTTATATATGCCAGGAACTAAGCACATAGTGGATAAAATATTAAACAGGGAAATGCCTGTTCTAACCTCGATGGTAATGTGCTTTGAGGATGCCATTCAAGAAAAAGACGTTCATGAAGCTGAAATAAATGTACTAAATCATTTAGACGAAATTTCGAATGCAATAAGTAGAGGTGAACTTTCTCATAATGATATCCCTCTTATTTTCTTGAGGGTAAGAAACCTTAAACAATTTAAAGACTTCTCAAAGAAACTTAATGCCTCCCAAGCAGATATACTATCAGGTTTCGTTTTCCCTAAATTTTATAGCAATAATGCTAAGGAATATTTGGAACAATTAGACTCAATAAATACCAAATTAGGTGTTCTTCTTTATGCTATGCCAATTCTTGAAGGCAAGGCTATAGCTTATAGAGAGTCGAGAGTAAATGAATTGAACATGTTAAAGGATGCTATTGAGCCATTTAAAAAATTGATTCTAAATATTAGAGTTGGAGGCACAGACTTCTCTTCTCTATTTGGAGTTAGACGAGGTATTACATCTTCTATATACGATATACTTACAGTGAGAGATTGTTTATCTGACATCCTTAATTACTTTAACAGAGTGGGTGAAGATTATACTGTTTCAGCCCCGGTTTGGGAGTACTTTTTAGCGTATAAAAAAGAAGATATAAGTAATTTGATAGAAGAAGATATCCATAGAACTCTATCAACAAGAAATATAATTCTGAATGAAGCTATTGATGGATTGTTGAGAGAAGTAATTATTGATAAAGCAAATGGCTTTGTTGGTAAAACGATTATCCATCCATCTCACTTAAAATTTGTAAATGCAATGCAAGCGGTTACAAGAGAAGAATATGAAGACGCGTCTCAAATATTGGGGACTAGTGGTGGGGTAATAAAAAGTGCCAAGGCCAATAAAATGAATGAGATTAATCCTCATAGGAATTGGGCTCAAAAAGTTATGCGAAAAGCAGAAGCTTATGGTGTGGTTGAAAATGAAACTTCGTATTTAAAACTAGTAATAGCTTAAGAATGAATCTAGAACTAATGGAAATTGAACCTTATGGGCGATGATTTTGTAGAAAATATTACAGATAATTTTATTTCTGAATTACTTGAGGTACAGATTTCAGATAGAGATATCTATCAAGCTAAAAGATGCTTAATAGACTACGTGGGAGTCACATTAGCAGGAAGTAAAATGCTTCGGGAAAAAGGCGACTCTATTTTAGATTTCCTAAAGTCTGATTCAGTTGAGGGAGCGGGAAAAATAGTTGGCTATAAGCATAAATCATCTCTACAAAATGCGGTATTATTGAATGGTATGAATGCCCATGTTGCAGAGCTTGATGATGGCGAAAGGTTCGGAATGTTCCATCCAGGTGCTCCAATTATTTCTGCACTAATACCGCTTATTGAGCCCGAAAAAGTAAGTGGTAAAGATTTTTTAAAAGGAATAATCCTAGGCTATGAAGCAGCCATTAGGCTAGCAAGAACAATTCAACCTTCTGCAAAAGACAAAGGTTACCATGCTACGGGTATTTGCGGAACAATTGGTGCTGCTATAGGGATTTCTACAATGCTAGGATTCTCACATAAGCAGATTAAAGATGCTCTTTCTGCTTCCGCAACTAGTGCTTCGGGTATTCTTAGAGTAATTAAAGGTCGTTCTGAGTTGAAGCCATATAACTCTGGACAGGCTTCTCTTAACGGATTGATTGCTGTAACTTTAGCTAGGGCAGGTTTTAATGGACATGATGATGTGTTATCTGGCGAAATGGGCCTTATCTCAATTGTTTCTGATAAGTATGATTTATCAGAGTTGATTGGGAAATTTGGCAGTCCGTTAGGAATTCACAACATTTATATGAAGCCTTATGCAGCATGTAGACATTGTCACCCAGCTATTGAAGCAGCTTTAAAAATAAGATCAGATAACAATTTGAGTTGTACTGACATTAGTAATGTGAAAGTTACAACGTATTACTGGGCTGTAGGAGGGCATGAGCATACTGAGATTCTTGGAGTGAATTCAGCTAAAATGAGTATTCCTTACAGCGTATCTGTAGCTTTGTGTTCTGGAAAGGCTGGTATGGATGAATTCAGTTTAGAAAAAATAGATGACACCGATGTTTTGTCTTTGACTAAAAAGATTAGCGTTATTGATAGGCAAGAACTAACTGATTTGGTGCCTCAAAAACGTGCAGCAATTGTTGATGTAATAACGAAGGATAATCAGACTTTTACCGCGAGAATAGATCTCCCAAAAGGGGAGCCCGAAACAGCTCTTTCAGATGAGGAGTTAGAGGATAAATTTTTCTCATTAGCAGTATTTAGTGGGAAAACTAGTGAAGAATCAGAACAGATTGTACAAACAATTTGGAATATTGATGTAGAGCATAATATCAATACATTGTATGATATTATTTAATGGTGTTGTAACAATAAAATCAATTTAATTAGATGAATATGAAAGATAGCAGATTGTTTTTAGAAAAGATTGGTTTACCATCTGGTGATGCATACGATTTGCCAGATTCTAAGAAGAGGTTTTCTGATGGAGCCCAGTATAGATTTGAAGTTCCGGGGATTCAAGGTCCTGGTTCAATGAAGGCTTTATTAAGCCAATTAGATGTGTATGGACTAACCATTCATCGTGTTACTCAGACTAAGGGCATAATGATGCTGTTAGATGAGGAGATTCAAGAAATGGTTTCATTAGCTAAGCAATGGCAGGTAGAGCTTGTTTTAGCAATTGGGCCACGTGCAACTAATGATACAAGTGCTTCGGTGAATACTCCAGAGGGTCAAAGAATGGGATACCGCTTAAGAGGTCAGGAGCAGATTGTAAGAGCTATGGAAGAGGTTCGGCGTGGAGCTAGGTTAGGTTGTAGAGGCTTTTTGGTTTACGATGAAGGCTGTTTATGGGTTTTAAATGAAATGAGAAAACATGGAGAAATTCCAGAAGATTGTCATTTTAAAATTTCAGCACATACGGGGCATGGAAATCCATGTTCTGCAAAGCTACTAGAATCAGTGGGCACAAATTCTATCAATCCTGTTAGAGATATACAATTGCAAATGTTAAGTGCGATGCGACAGGCTATCGATATTCCCATTGATATACATACGGAAAACCCTGAATCTACAGGTGGATTTATAAGACATTACGAAGTACCTGAAATGATTAGAGTGGCATCACCAATCTATTTGAAAACAGGTGGTTCAGTAGCAAAAACTCATAGTTGGGATACAACGGATGCTGATGCGAAGAAAAGAGCGAAGCAGGTTAGTCTCGTGAAACGCGTTATTGACAGTTATTACCCTGAGGCTACTATTTCACCAAAAGGCTCAATTGGGTAAGGTATTACACTCAGTATTTAAAAGATTTGGAATTAAATATAATGGAAAAAGTTGAACTCTTAAAAATTGAAGCCGTATCAAAGCAAATATTGGCAAAATGCGCTGTTCCGGAAAGAGATGCTCAAATTATAGCAGATTCTATTATATATGCACATTCCAGAGGGAAAGGTACGCATGGTATTACTAGACTACCTATCTATGAGAAAAAGATAAAGAATGGCTCAATGAGGCCTGATACTAAACTAACAGTAGTTAAAGATACACCCATTGTTTCTGTATTTGATGCAAATCATGGGTTTGGACAAGTTGCTGGGGCGAAAGGAATTCAGATTTGCATTGAAAAAGCAGAAAAACATGGTCTGGGTGTAGTTGGTATCAGAAACAGTAATAATTTTGGAACAGCAGGTTATATCGTAGAAAAGTGTGCTGAACAAAAAATGATTGGTATTGTTTTGGCAAACTCAGGCCCTGCAATTGCTCCGTCAGGAGGGAAAAAACCTCTTTTGGGTACTAATCCCATTGGTGTAGCTTTCCCAAAAGGAGGTAATCAATTTCCAATTGTTCTTGATATGGCCACTTCTGTAATTTCAAGAGGGAAAATTCGACTTGCTGCTAAAAATGAAGAAAAAATCCCTTTTGGATGGGCTCTTGATAGTGACGGAAATCCAACAGATGATCCAATTGAAGCAATTAAAGGTTCAATGATTCCAATTGGAGGTCATAAAGGATATGGGCTCTCTTTAGCTGTAGATATACTTGCAGGTTTATTAACAGGCTCTGCATTTGGCGGTGAAGTTAAACCGTTAGGCTATAACGATGGATATTCTCGATACGGACATATGTTAATTGCGATTAATATTTCCTTTTTTATGGAGATGGAAGAGTATGCTAAAAACATTTCAACTCTTTATGAGAATGTTAAACAATGCGGAGAAAGAGATAGAATCTTTTTGCCAGGTGAAAAATCATATAGAAATAGTCTGCTAAATACTGAGACTGTAGAAATAAATGCAAATCAAATAAATGAAATTAATAGTTTAGCTGAAAGACTAAACCTAGATTGCAGATTATAAGAGATATGGTATTAACTAATTTAGAAGTTTAAGCGGGGAAAAAGATTTTGGAACATCAAAATGTCGCAATAGTGCTTGGAGGAACTAATCCACACAAAGCGTTAATCGAAAACCTAAAAAGCAGGGGGTATTATACTATACTAATTGATTATTATGAGAATCCTCCAGCTAAAAGTGTAGCAGATAAGCATATAAGGGAAAGTACTTTAGATAAAGAGAAAGTATATGAACTCGCCAAAGAGTACGAAGCAAAACTTGTCATTAGCACATGTATTGATCAAGCAAATGTAACCGCCTGTTATGTAGCAGGTAAACTTAATCTTACCAAGCCATATAGTTATGAAATAGCTTCAGAAATAGCTGATAAGACAAGAATGAAGCAGAGAATGGTTAATGCAGGAATACCTACAGCTTCTTTTATTCTTACTGATAGGTTAGAAGGGTTAGATATAGAGAACTTAAACTTCCCATTGGTTGTAAAGCCATCTGATACGAATGGGTCGAAAGGTGTTATGAGAGTAGATAACCAAACTGAGCTAAAAAAATATCTCGCTAATGCTTTAGGTTTAAGTAGAAATGGTAAAGCTGTAATTGAAGAGTTTGTTGAAGGTGACGAGTTTGGAATAGACTGTTTTATTACAAATGGTATTGCAACAGTAATCACTACTCACAGAAAGAGAAAACCTAATAAAAAGGATGGTTCTGTGATTTTTTCTATTGGTTCAATATCACCAGCTCCAATTAGTGATAAAGTTAAATTAAAAATAGGTGAGATTGCCAATAAAATTGCTAAAGAGTTTGGTTTAGAAAATACGCCCCTTCTTATGCAGCTTATAATTAATGGAGAGGAGGTAAACGTAGTTGAGTTTGCTCCGAGAATTGGAGGGGGATTGAATTTTAGAAAAATAAAAATGTTTGCCCATTTTGATATACTCTCTGCTTCAGTTGATTCTTTTTTAAATATCCCTGTAAAGGTAGACTTTAAAAATATCGATTTTAAATACTCTGAGAATCATATATATACTCAACCAGGAATTTTTGGAAAAATAGTAGGTATCGAAGATCTGATTAAGAATGGAACTATAAAAGAATTCTATATAAATAAATCTAAAGGTTCAGTTATTGAAAAAGGACATGCAAGTAAGGATCGTATAGGGTCCTTTATAGCTGAAGGGAAAGATTTAGAAGAAATAAAATTAAAAATTAGAAAAGTGTTCAACTATATTAAAATCTATGACGAGAGTGGATCGGAAATGAAGTTTGAATCTTTATATGATGATTTAATTCTAGATTAATTAATCTTAAATAGCGATTATAAATGAGTGATAAATTTATATCTGATAGTGCTAAGGTAATCTCATCCGAGTATGGAGAGAGGGTTAAACTTTTTAGAAATGCTGAACTGAAAGATTCTGTCATAGGAGATCAGTTCAAGAATCTGGTATAGATAGTTCACATATATTGATTGGTTATAAGATAAAGAGTTCTTAAACTTACAGTAGTAAATAGAAAAATTTTATAATGCACGGTAAAAGAAAATTTATTAAGTATTGTTGGCAGACGAGTAAAAAAGTTAGTTCCCTGAAAAATAAGAGTAATTCGATTTATCGAGTATATCATTTTTGGGATTTACTATATTTCGGTTTTAAGTATAATGCCACTACACTAGATTATCTGAGATTGAAATATTACGAGAAAAGTTTAAAAGAGAGAAGGCTTTTGAAAGACGATTTAGTAGAGAACAAAGAATATAAGAATAGGATGGATAGAGAAAGAAACATCGTTTCTAAATATGCCTCTATTCGCTACGAACATGATCGAAGGTGGCATAAAAGAAATAAAAAATATAAGAATACATTTGGTATGGGGGAAAACTGCTGGGTACAGTATAATGTATTTATTAAATGTTCTCATAATATTAGAGGTAAATTAAAAATTGGAGATAAAGTTTCTTTACGTCGTAATGTAGATTTAGATTATACTGGTGATTTAGAAATTGGAAATGGAGTTGATTTCACGGAAGGAGTTAAAGTTCTTACTCATGGCCATGATTTCCTTGGAATGAAAGCCGATTCTGAAGTCGAACCTAATACAAACAGGGCATATTTGACAAAGTTAACAATATGTGATAACGTAATAATTGGAACGAGATCAATAATTATGCCAGGAGTTACAAGAATAGGTTATAATTCGATAATATCAGCTAATTCCCTTGTCACTAAAGCTGTACCTGATAATGTGATTGTTGCAGGTAATCCTGCAAAGGTTGTGGCAAAAATACATGAAGGAATGAGAGCGTACTATAAATAATTAAAATCAATAAAAACAATAGAATAATATGGAAATTCAAGAATTTATCGATAATTTTGCTAACCTATTTGATGATACAGATGAAAGCGAATTCAAAGCCGAAACACAGTTTCATGATTTAGAGGAGTGGGATTCACTAAATGCGTTAGCAGTTCTAAACTTGGCTGATAGAAAATATAATGTAATATTGAAGTCTGAAGATTTACTTACTACGAATACGATTCAAGAATTATTCGACTTGATTAAAAGTAAGTTGTAACTGATGATGTTAAACCCTTTTAGTCTTGAAGGTAAAACCATTTTAGTTACAGGAGCTTCTTCGGGTATCGGAAAAGCAACTGCGTTGGAGTGTTCAAAAATGGGCGCATCATTGATAGTTACTGCCAGAAATGAAATTCGTTTACAAGAATCTTTTGATTCCCTGTTTGGGAACGGACATCAAAAAATTATCGCTGATTTATCAGATTACGATCAGCTTTGCGAGATGGTGAAAGAGTTACCAAAATTGGATGGGGTTGTTTGTAATGCCGGTATTGTAAAAGCCATTGTCACCAAAAGTAGCGAGAAGGAAGATATTTCGGAAATGTTCAATATCAACACATTTGCTACAATTCACTTAATCCAACTCTTACTTCAAAATAAAAAATTAAATAGAGATGCTTCTATTATATTTATGTCTTCTATTTCGGGGGTATATTGTGGAATAGTTGGAGGAAGTATATATGGAGCGTCAAAGGCATCTCTACAGGGATTCTCTAAAGCGTTGGCTTTAGAGTTAGCTCCTAGAAAGATACGTGTAAATACTATAAACCCAGGAATGGTGAGTACTGAATTACTTGATTCTATTTCAGTTTCGGAGGAGCAGCTAGCAAAAGATGCCTTGCGTTATCCACTTAAGAGGTACGGAAAACCAGAAGAAATAGCTTTTGCAGCAATTTATTTACTCTCAGATACTTCTAAATGGGTTACAGGGTCTAGTTTATTAATTGACGGTGGATTTACCATACAATAATATTATTATGAAAGCATATATAAAAGCAATATCGTACTATTTACCAAAGAATATATTAACTAATCAAGATTTGGCGAAAGAATTTCCTGAATGGACGGCGGAGAAAATCGCAAAAAAAATAGGAATAAAAGAGAGGCATATAGCTTCAAAGAATGAAACAGCTACAGATATGGCTGCAAAGGCGGCTGAAAAACTGTTTCAAGAGCATAAAGTAGATAGAGCTTCAATTGACTTTGTATTATTATGTACTCAAAGTCCTGATTATTTTTTACCAACTTCTGCCTGTCTTATTCAAAGTAAGTTGAATCTTAATACTTCTTGTGGAGCTTTAGATTTTAATCTAGGTTGTTCAGGCTTTATTTACGGACTTTCTTTAGCTAAAGGATTGATTTTTGGAGGTATAGCAAAAAATATTTTAGTAATTACCTCCGAAACTTACTCCAAACATATCCATTCAAACGATAAAGGTAATAGAACTATTTTTGGTGATGGTGCCGCCGCAAGTTTAATTTCAACTGAAGGATATGCTGAAATAAAAGACTTTTCTTTAGGTACAGATGGAAGAGGTAGTGAAAACCTGATAGTTAAGTCTGGAGGGTTTCGTAATAAAGAAAAACTTAATGATCTAGTATATAATGAATCTGAAAACCCCTTGTCAAGCGATTTTTTATATATGAATGGAGCTAAAATTTTTAACTTTACAGCTGATGCAGTACCTGTTTTAGTTGAGGATGTAATAGGTAAAAATCATTTAAGACAAGACCAAGTAGATTTATTTGTATTCCATCAAGCAAATAAATACATGATTAATTACCTAAGAAAACTTCTTGGGATTGAAAAAATAAAATTTTTCGAATTTATCGAAAATGTAGGAAATACTGTTTCCTCAACTATTCCAATAGCGCTATACGAAGCAAAAAAAGAGGGTGTTTTGAAAG
This sequence comes from Balneola sp., assembly GCA_048267405.1. GTDB lineage: Bacteria > Bacteroidota > Rhodothermia > Balneolales > Balneolaceae > Balneola. Next base: position 250,556 of record JBLWXP010000001.1, read on the forward strand.
GGAATATTCTGTTAGCTGGATTTGGTGTTGGGTATTCTTGGGGTGGTGTTATGCTAAAGATATCCTGATATCTAAGGATTCCAATTTTCCCAAATAGAGCCTTTTGAGATTTAGTATTAATTCACTAGAGAATTAGTGATAAACTCAAATTAAGATTTCTATTAAGGGATAATTCCAAAAATAGAATAAATAAGTTAATGGAAGGTAGTTTGCCTTTTGTAAAAGTAAAGTATTAAAATATGCCCTCATCAATTATTGATTCCAATTACTATCGCGATATGTTTGGCACCGCAGAAATGCGTGCTATTTTTTCAGATGACCAACGAGTACAAGCTTGGTTGGATACTGAGGTAGCGTTAGCCAAAGCTGAAGAAAAGGTTGGAGTAATTCCTGCTGGAACAGCAAAAAAAATTGAAGAAATTGCCCAGTTAGAGAAACTGGACCATAAAGCTATGAAGGAAGAGTTTGACCGAGTTGGTTTTCCAATTCTTCCATTGGTACATCAGTTAACAAAGTCTTGCGATGCGGAAACAGCTCGATGGGTTCATTATGGCGCAACTACTCAGGATATTTTAGACACTGGTACCGTTCTCCAGATTAGAGATGCCTTAGATTTAATAGAAAAGGATTTGAATGGCATTATAAAAGCTCTTCAAAAAGTTGCAAAAGACCACAGAAATACGGTGATGGCTGGAAGAACTTTTCAACAACAAGCGGCACCCATTACATTTGGTTATAAAGTAGCTGTTTGGTTAGATGAGGTCTTAAGGCACAAAGAACGTTTTCAAGAAATTAAGAAAAGAGTATTGGTAGGTCAGTGTGCTGGTGCAGTTGGCACTTTCGCAACTTTAGGTGATAAAGGGTTGGCTGTTCAATCTGAAATGATGAAGGAACTAGGTCTAGAAACCCCAGATATAACTTGGCATACGGCAAGAGATAGATGGGCAGAACTAGTTTTTTGGATTTCTTTAGTAGCTTCTACATTAGGTAAAATTGCGAACGAAGTGGCAATTTTGATGCGCTCAGAAATCGGTGAAGTTAGCGAACCTTTTGAAGTTGGTCGTGGGGCAAGCACAACGCTTCCTCAGAAAAGAAACCCAATTTCTTGCGAACCAATAATTGCAATTGCGCATCGGTTAAGGGAATCTGTAAGTTCTCAATTGGTAGCAATGATTCAGGAACATGAGCGAGCAGTTGGCCCAATGCATTTGGAGTGGGTCGTAATTCCAGAGGCGTTTGTTCTCTTCTCGGGATCTTTATCACATTCTCGGTTTATTCTTGAAAATATTGTAGTTGCAAAAGAACAAATGCGCAATAATTTGGATATCGGCGGTGGATTGTTAATGTCTGAAGCTGTTATGATGGGGCTTGCTCCAAAAATTGGCAAGAAAAAAGCTCACGACTTAGTTTATAGCGCAGCTGGCCGAGCAATGGATAGTGGGAAAACTCTGAGAGAAGTACTTATAATCGACGCAGACATTTTAGAGCATTTATCGGTGAACGAAATTGATTTTTTGATTGACCCAGCTAATTATACAGGTTCAGCAGGACAAATGATTGACAAAGTTATAGCAAAGAAATAATAAATAATTTTAGAAAATACAGTTAACAGCATGGCTAAAAGATGGGTAAAAAGACCGGAAGGCTCTAATTGGGGAGATTTTGGTGAAGATGACCAACGTGGAAGATTAAACTTAATTACAGAAGAAAAAGTTCGACAAGGTGTTGCTGAAGTTAAAGTAGGAAAAACATTTTGTTTGAGTTTGCCTTTAGATTATCCTGGTGGTCAAGTTTTAAACGGTGTTAGGAAACCACCCATTTTAAAGCCAGTTATTAGAAATAATGCTGCATATTTTAATTATGATTGGAGTAGTTTAAATTCTGAACATACGGATATCGGATCTGATGATGTTGTTTTATTGCATACTCAATATTCAACACAGTGGGATGGTTTAGCACACAGAGGGAAACTCTTTGACATTAATGATAATGGCGTAGCAGTTCCCGTATACTATAATGGTTTTAAAGCTGGAAAAGATGTTACTATTGATGAAGATCAAAATACATCAGCTCAAGCTTTAGGAATTGAAAATATGGCAGAGCATGGTGTTCAAGGGCGTGGAGTACTCGTAGATTTATTCAGCGAATACGGAGACTTTCCTCGAAAAGAAGTAGGATACGATGATTTGATGCGCATCATGGAGAAAGATGGAGTTGAAGTAGAAAAAGGTGATATCCTCTGCTTATGGACTGGCCTCGATCAAATGATTATGAGTATGAAGGGTAATCCTGATTCCAGCATAAAAACTGCATGTTCTGTATTAAATGGATTTGATAAGAAATTATTAAACTGGATAACTGATTCTGGAATAGCAGCAATTGCTTCAGATAATCTTGCAGTAGAAGCAGTTGGGAAAAAGGTGACTGCAGATAGCAATGGTTCTAATTTACCCATTCATGATCTCTGCTTATTTAGACTTGGAATTCATTTAGGCGAGCTATGGTATTTGGCCGACCTTGCAGAGTGGCTAAGAGAAAATAAAAGATCCCGTTTTCTATTGACTGCCCCTCCACTCAGATTGACAGGATCTGTTGGTTCTCCATTAACACCTATTGCAACGGTATAAAAGTAGAACACAAAGGTGAAGAAATTGATGACTGGTTTATAAAGTGAATACAGAAAAAAAAGTCCTACATATATCAAAAGACGAAAAATTTATTGACTCTGCATATAGATGGAGTGAAGTAATTGTTCCTGGCCTAAGCGAATTTTACATTATTTCAGCAAGTAAGGACTTAAAATATATCAAAGAAACTCCAGTTAAAATTATTAGTAACAAAGAATTATTTTTTGGACCCTTTATAAATAATTTAGAAAAATATGACGCAGTAATTCTTCATAATTTAGACTTAATTAAAATCATTCTTGTATTTTTTAGTTCTAAAAAAATCAATTTTATTTGGATTGGGTTAGGTACTGATTATTATAAATACATATTTAAAAAAAGAACAGATTTACTACTTCCAATAACGAGGAGTCTTTTTACTAAAAAAAACAGTTTGATTAGAGATCGAATCAAACAAGTATTTTACCAAAGTTTTTTAGTTAGAAAAGCTATCAATAAGATTAACTACTTTGCTCCAGTAGTTGAATATGAACATGAAATGGTGTGTAAGGAACAAAAATGGTTTAAACCAAAATTTGTAGACTTTAATTACGGTACAGGAAAAATAAAGAACAACCAATCTTTAAATAAAAATTATGTACTCGGGAATTCAATATTAATTGGGAATAGTGCTACATATGAAAATAATCACTTAGATTTCTTTGAAAGAATTAGAGGCTTCAGATTTAATGAAAGTGAGTTAATTTGTCCTCTGAGCTATGGAAGAAGTGAGTATAAAGAGATTGTACTAAAAAAAGGCGAAGAATACTTTTCAAAAAAATTCAAAGGTATTACCGATTTCATGAAATTCGACGAATATAAAAGTCTATTATCTAGCTGTTCTATAGTGGTTATGAACCATATTCGCCAACAAGCAGCTGGTAACATCATGATTATGATTAGTATGGGGGCTAAAATATATTTAAGAAAGGAGAACCAATTATTCGGCTATATAAAAGGTCTTGGCTATATAATATTTGCAATAGAAGATATTAAAGGTGAAAGAGATTTCCTTAGAAAGCTAACAGCAGATGAAATAGAGCACAATAAGAATACAATGCGAGATCTTTATGCGATTGATAAGTTTGAGAAAAAGATTTCAACTTTTTACTCAACCATAGTTGAGTAAATGAATTAAAAACTAGGTATTAATTGTCAATGTTTAAGGATAAATTATGATGGTTGATTAGTGATGATACTTCACATATTGAATGATGAAAAGTTCATTGATAGCACACACAGGTATTCGGAAGGGATTGAAAATATCGATAATGAGTATTTAGTAATTTCTGATAGTACTAATTTAAAATATATAAAAAAGACTCCTGTAAAGATTATATCAAATAAGAAGATATTTCGAGTTAGTTTCTTTAATCAAATGAAAAGTTATGATGCAGTAATATTACATAACTTGGATTTTATAAAAATATGGATATTAATACTTGCGTCTAGAAAAATTAATTTTATTTGGATAGGGCTAGGCACTGACTACAATAATTATATTTTTGGCTCAAGAGAGGAGTTATTTGAACCAATAACTAAAATGTTGTATAAGACGAACATGAAGAATAAAAGTCAAATTAAACAGTATCTTAAGGAATTGTTTTATTCGTCTTTCTTGATAAAGTACGCGATTAATAAAGTTGCTTATTTCGCACCAGTTCTAAATATTGAGTATGATTTGGTTCTTGCTAAGAACAAATGGTTCAAGCCCAAGTTCGTAGACTTTAATTATGGATCAGGAGGTTCTAATTTCGAAGTGATAGCTAAAAAATTCAACACTCTTGGTAAGAATATTCTAATTGGTAATAGCGCTACCTATGAAAATAACCATATAGATATGTTTGATCAGCTTAAAGATTTTGAGTTGATAGGTAGAAAGGTTTTATGCCCTCTTAGTTATGGGAAGAATGATTATAGAGCAGAGGTAATTAAAGAGGGTGAAGAGATATTCAAAAACTCTTTTAAACCAATAACTGATTTTGTTGCTTATGACGAGTATTTTGAAATGTTGTCAACTTGTTCTATCGTAGTTATGAATCATATTAGACAACAGGCTCTGGGTAACATTATGATAATGATTGGTATAGGAGCGAAAGTTTATATCCGTACATCTAATCCCGTTTATGCCTTTTTACAGGAATTAGGATTAACCATTTTTGATATTGAACAAATAGACAATGAAAACGATTTCTTAACACCATTAAATGAAGCCCAAGCTATTAATAACAAAAAAATAATAGAAGAGCGGTATAAGGGAGATGTTTTTTTGAATAAAGTGCGAGCATTTTATAATACAATTACTTCATCAAAGAGGGGTATGTAAGAAGAATGCGATTTGAACGATATTATATCTATGTAATACTTACTCTTGCTTTAGTATTGAATTGGGTGGTAGATGGATCGGGTACTTTGGGTAAAATGGATTTGAATTTAGGCCTTCTCCCTAAAAAGTCGATAATCATTATCGAAATGTTACAGGGCCTTTTTCTTTTTTATCTTTTATTGAAGTACAAAAAATATACATTCACAAGGATTGCTGTATTATTTACTGTGGTACTTATTGGGTTTCAATTTGTAGTTACTATAGCTGTCGGAAATGATATCACAATACTAATATCAGGAGTACGATATTATTTTTCGTTTCTTCCTGTTATGATTGTGGGGTATATTTATGGAGCTAAAGGCCTAGATATGGATAGAGAGTTTAAATGGCTTCTTATCCTCATAATCATTCAAATACCAATAAGTATTTGGCAATTTTTTGTCGCTAAAGCATTAATATTAGGGACAGGGCAATTATTTTTTGATGCTATTGCAGGTACTATGGGAGGGTTCGCTCCAAATTTAATGTCGATGGTTACTGGTATTGGCATTATCTACTTTCTTATACGATATATTGATGAAAGAAGAGTGTCATTCGCTTTAATAGCAATGCTACTCATGATACCTTCTGTTATTTCAGAATCAAAAGGCATGTATATCGTTCTTATGGTAATTAGTGTTTATTTAATCAGAGTATCTAAACTGAATTTGTCAAGAGTTATTGGAATGTCCGCAATCATAATTATTTTGACATTTGGCTATGTAATTGCGTATCAAAGTCTAGATTTTGGAACTAGCCAAGCTAAAGGCTTTGAACTTTCTTTTATGCTTGACTATGTAGCAACTGATAGTGGTCGAGGGCGGTTGTCGAGGATAGCCTCAATTGTATATGCAATTAACTTAATAATTTCTGAACAATCGCCATTATTTGGTATGGGCATTGGGAGTGCAAACTCAAATCCAATTGGACCAAACCCTCCTTATAATGATTTTTTTAACGTTAGACATAGTGTTGATATATTAATAACTGAAATGGGGATTATCGGCGTAATTATGCTGATATACTTTATGTTTAAAGTGTATAAAACGGCAATGAAAATGATAGTAAAGTTGCCTAAGGACGAAATATTTAAAATCCGAATGGCTAAGTTAACTGCTGGTTTAGTGCTAATTCTATCTGTAGGTGTGCTTTGGGAAGATATACTATTTCGAGTTCAGTTTATGTATCCTTTTGGGTTGTTAGCGGGTTATATATTTGGGTTAAATAAAAATTACAATTTGATTAAAAAGCATTCTCATTAAAATTATGAAATTAGCTATAATAACTCCTTTTAAAAATGAGTCAAAGACTCTTGAGCCATTTATAAAATCTATTCTTAAACAAAATTATAGAGATTTTAGATGGCTCTTAGTAAATGACGGATCAGATGATGATGGAGAAGTTTTAGCGAAGTCACTTTTAAGTGGATATGATAATATAACAGTTGTAAATAGAGAATCGAAAGTTGGAGTTAGGAAAACAGGTGGTAATGTAGTTGATGTAATAAATGAAGGCATTAGCATGTTCAAAGATTTAGAATATGATTGGGATATTCTACTTAAAATAGATGCTGATACGGAGCTTATTGAAGACAATCATTTTGATTTTATTTGCGGGAAATTTAGAGATAATGATGATCTAGGTATTGCCAGTGGAAATGTTTTTCATTATTCAAGCCAAGGTCAGAAGATTTATGAATCAAAGTATAGATGGAAAACGCAAGGCCAGGCAAAGTTTTATAGAAAGGAGTGTTTTGAGGCAATTGGAGGTCTTAAACCATTTAAGGGTTGGGACGGAATTGACGATGCATTTGCTAGAAGTAAAGGTTATATCACTCAAAAATTTTATGAATTAGATGTGCTTCATAAATATGAAACACAAACAAGAACTGACGAAGGTGGTATATTTGCGGGTGTTAAAAGAGAAGTTTCAGGTTATAGAAACAGAGCCTACCCTCTTTACTTTTATATTGTAAAAGCTTTAAAGCTAATGCCAAAAAAACCATTTATATTGAGAGCTACATATTTTCTATTATATTCTTTTTATGCAAATATATTTATTAGCCATAAACTGAATAAAGAAGAAGTGAAAATGATTAGACGCCATATTAGGAATCAAATAATAGACCAGTTTGACTATATTGACTAAAGAATCAGTTTACATTAATGATGTCCGTATTGATAATGTAAATATGGAAGAATCAGTTGATTATATAATTAACTTGGTTTCTTCTTCAGGTAAGCATTTAGTGACAACTCCAAACCTAGATTTCTTATATAATGCTTCAAGAGATGGAAATTTTAAAGGTTTATTAAATAGTAGCTCTTTAAATGTTCCAGATGGCAAACCTTTAATTTACCTGAGTAAACTTCAACAAGGAAATGCGCTAAAAGAAAAGGTATCAGGTGCCAATCTTTTTGTGAACATCTGTAAAGAGTCTTCTAGCAAGGATATTAGAATATTTTTATTAGGTTCAGCAGAAGGAATTGCCCTAAGGGCAAAAGAAAGTTTAGAGGCTAAATTCAAAGGGTTAAATATTGTTGGAGCAGTTTCGCCCTCTTTTGGTTTTGAAAAGAATGAATCTGAATCTTTAGACTTGATAGATCAGATTAATAAATCAGACGTCGATATATTATTTGTGGGAGTTGGTTCCCCAAAACAAGAGTTCTGGATACATAAAAACCTTAATAAACTAAAGGTTAAAGTTGCTATTGGTGTAGGTGCTTCCTTTGATTTTGAGGCAGGCTTGGTTCAAATTCCGCCTCCATTTATTAAAAAAATTGGATTCGCTTGGCTTTGGAGGTTAGTTCTAGATCCTAAAAGGCTTTGGAAAAGGTACATTGTAAATAACCTCCCATTATTAATTGTTCTAACAGTTAGATCTGTTTTTAATAGAAATGGATAACTCTAACTACTAATGACCTTATTATTCGATTTAAATCATCCTGCTCATGTTCATTATTTTAGAAATTGTATTTTAGAATTAAAGAGAGCTGGTCATACTGTAATTGTAGTATCAAGAAATAAAGATATAGAACATGAGCTTCTTAAAAGCTACCATATTTCTTTTATAAGCAGAGGAAGAGGGGCTGATTCTTTTATTGGAAAAGTGGGATACCATTTTTTTGCAGTTTTCAAATTATTAAAAATTATTAGAAGGGATAAGGTTGATTTAGTTATCAGTTTTATGCACCCTTACGCGGCCCAAGCGGCTTGGTTAACAAACACGAAATCATTAGTGTTTAGTGATACTGAGATTGCCTCTCTTCACCATAAACTTACTATACCATTTGCTACTGAAGTCCATACACCTTTTACTTTTACTAAAGAACTAGGAAGGCAACACAGAAGATTTCCTGGATTTATGGAGACCGCTTATCTTCATTTCAATCACTTTGAACCTAAAAAAACAATTCTCAATACTCTGGGAGTTAAAAGTGATGAACCATATATACTATTTAGATTCGTATCTAGAAAATCGTTACATGATTTCGGCCATTCAGGTGTTAAAACAAAGCAAAAGATTGAACTAGTTGAAGAATTGGCAAAAAAACACAAAGTATTTATTAGTTCAGAGCTTGAGCTACCTAAGCAACTTCAAAAGTATAGTCTTGAAATAAATAAAAAAGATATTCACCAGATAATTTACTTCGCAAAGCTAGTAATAGGTGAAAGTGCTACAATGGCTGCAGAAAGTGCATTACTTGGCACACCTGTGATATACATAGATAATGAAGGTAGAGGGTATACTGACTACCTTGCAGAGAAGTACGATATAATTCATAGAATCAAAGAGTCAAAAAAAGGGATAGATTCGGCAATATTAAAGGCAGAAGAAATAATGGCTGGAAATGTTGACTATAAGTTAGTTCGTGAGAAGGTATTAAATGAGTCAATTAATACTAGTGATTATATATTCGAACAGATTAATCGAATGAAAGAACTCTAGGTCATGCAGCAGCCTGACAAAAATAAATTCCACATTGCCATAGTAGGATCCCAAGCCTCCATTCATGTAGTCCGATGGGCAAATGCTCTAGTCGAAAAAGGCCATCGTATTACAGTAATAACCATGCATTCTAGTAAACAGGCTTTTCGTCCTGATGTTGAAGTTATAGAACTATCTTTTAAGAAACCTTTAGGGTATATATTGAATATCCCAAAAGTAAAAAGAATATTGAAAGCCTTAAATCCAGATATAGTACATAGTTTTTATGCATTAGGTTATGGATTCCTTGCAAGGCATGGTGGGCATAGACCTATTCTATTGTCTGTGATGGGGAGTGATGTGTATGAAGATATTGAACATAGCTTAGTTCTTAAAAGAATTGTAAGGAAAAACATTATGGGTGCTGATGTTGTGTGTTCCACAAGCAATATCATGGCAGCACAAATTCAAAGGCTTGTATCTAGCTCAGTTGAGATAGAAATAACTCCATTTGGTGTGGATACAAATTTATTTCATCCTAATGATAACATCCCAAAACTAGATACTTATGACTATGTTTTAGGGACTGCCAAAGCAATGGAGCCGAAGTATGGGATTGATATTTTAATCAAAGCGTTTTCAGATTTTTGTAAGAAGTATCCACAGAAAAAATTCAAACTTATACTAGCCGGAGATGGGGTTGAGACGTCTAAGCTAAAAAAACTAGCCAAGGGTTTAAAAATAGAAAAAAACTGTGTTTTTCTTGGGAATGTAGCATATGAAGATGTTCCTGATCTATTAAGAAAATTTAATGTATTTGTAGCGTTAAGTCGTTTTGACTCAGAAAGTTTTGGAGTAGCAGTTGTTGAGGCGTTATCATGTGAATTGCCAGTGATAGTTTCTAATGCCGGGGGGTTAAAAGAGGTTGTTGAAAATGGTGTGTCAGGAATTATAGTATCAAAAAATGATACGTCAGAAGCTACTAAAGCAATGATTGCTCTTTTTGAAGACAGTGATTTATCTAAGACTCTAGCAAAGAATGGAAGGTTAAAAGTGAAAAGAGAGTATGAGTGGAAAGATTCTGTAGATAAAATGGAGAGGCTTTACGGAAAGCTCTTGGCTAGACGCTAATTAGAAAGTGACCTAAGTTAAAATTAGAAAGGGGCTGGAGAGTTTTTAATAGTTTGATTATTGAGAAGAGATAATTAAATTTGGACTCTAAATATTAAGTGGGTACATCTAGACATCTTAAAAGTTATAAATAAGATTAATCAGGTAAAGCGTTAAAAGCATATGGAAAATTTGCTGTTCAAGAATGATGTAATAAAGAAGGAGAGGAAAGCTGTAGTTTATATAGAACCAAAAGAAAGTGCATATATAAATTTTAAGTATTTTGGTGAGTATATATTGACTTTGATTACTGTAGTGGCACTCAGTCCTGTATATGTAGTAACTTTTCTATTGGTGAAATTAGATTCTAAAGGTAGTGCTATTTTCAAGCAAAAGAGGTATGGTCATTCTGGATTGCCCTTTACGTTGTACAAATTCAGAACAATGGTCGATGGGGCTCATTTAATGCAGGACGAGATTAGTCATCTGAATGAAATGGAAGGTGGAAAATTATTTAAGTCTGACAATGATCCTAGAATAACTCGACTAGGTAAATTCTTACGAAAAACAAGTATTGATGAACTTCCTCAGTTGTTCAATATTCTAAAAGGTGAAATGACAATAATAGGGCCAAGACCTATTTCAACGCCTATTTATGATTATGAAAAAGAAGAGTTGAATCGTTTTAAAATGAAACCCGGGTTGGGTTGTATTTGGCAGGCATATTTTAGAAGGCATACTGATTTTAAGCTTTGGATGAAGACGGATTTACAGTATGTAGAAAATGTATCATTTGGATTAGATTTGAAACTATTTCTAGCAATAGTTAAAAGTGTATTGCTTAAAAAAGGAGCGAGATAAATTATTTTTAATGATCGGTTTAGATACTAAGTTTCGCTCCATAGGAGTTGTAGGATTAGGTTATGTCGGCCTGCCACTATTATATTCTTTTTTTAAGTCTGGTGTAAAAGTAGTTGGGTTCGATGTAGACGAATCCAAAATAGATAAGATTAATTCAGGTCAGGTTTATATAAAAACTTTATCAGAGCCTGAGATGCGCGAGTTGAGTAGCTCGAAGAACTGTGAAGCAACATCGGACTTTGCTAAACTAGCAAGTGTTGATGCTATAATAATATGCGTCCCCACCCCCTTAGGTTCAAAGAATGAACCTGAAATGAAATATGTAACGGATACAGCTACAACCATTTCTAAGTATCTAAGGAAAAACCATTTAGTTTCCCTAGAATCGACCACATGGCCAGGAACAACAACAGAGCTATTAATTCCTATTTTAGAAAAAGGTTCTGGATTAAAAGCGGAGAAAGATTTCTTTGTGGTATTTAGCCCAGAAAGAGAAGATCCTGGTAATACTGAGTTTAATACTAGAAATATTCCGAAAATTATTGGAGCTGATTCTGAAATCTCAAGAAAGCTGGGTGTAGAGCTTTACAAATCCGCAATTGATGTTGTGATACCAGTTTCATCTACTAAGGTAGCTGAAGCTGCCAAGTTATTGGAGAATATTTTTCGGTCAATAAACATTGCTTTAGTAAATGAACTTAAGGTTATATTCGATAAAATGGATATAGATGTCTTCGAAGTTATTGAAGCTGCAGCAACCAAACCCTTTGGTTTTATGAAGTTTACTCCAGGCCCTGGTCTTGGAGGTCATTGTATTCCTATTGATCCTTTCTATCTAACTTGGAAAGCTAAAGAATTTGGCATACATACCAAGTTTATTGAATTGGCCGGAGAAATTAATACCATGATGCCTAAGTATGTTGTTTCAAAAACAATTGAGGCGTTGAATACCACAAAAAAATCTGTTAATGGATCTCGTATTCTGATAATTGGTATTGCTTATAAACCTGATGTTGATGACATGAGGGAATCCCCAGCATTCCCAATAATGGATGAATTGAATGATATGGGTGCAACTTTGGACTTTCATGACCCATGGATTCCCGTAATACCGAATACGAGAGAGCATTCTGAATGGCAGGGTAAAGAAAGTGTCGATTGGGCAAAAGAGAATATTGAGTTATATGATGCTATACTTATAATCAGTAATCACTCAAATATAAATTATTCTGAATTAGCGGAGTGGGCCGAGGTTGTAGTTGATACTCGAAATGCTATGTCTGAAGTTAAGAATGTGCCCACTAAACTAATCATCAAATCATAAGAAATAAATGAATATTACAGTAGTTGGAACGGGTTATGTAGGTTTATCTTTAGCAGTGCTGTTATCTCAGTACAATAAAGTAACAGCCGTTGATATTGTTAAAGAGAAAGTAAATTTAATAAATAATAAAAAATCGCCTATTAGTGATACAGAAATTGAAGAATTTTTGTCTAATAGAGAGTTAAATTTACATGCAACAATGGACGCGCATGAAGCTTATAGCAATGCCGATTTCGTTATTATCGCAACCCCAACAAACTATAATAGCGAAACTAACCATTTTGATACCCGCTCTGTTGAAGCTGTAATAAAGGATGTGATATCAGTCAATCCAAATGCTGTTATGATTATTAAATCTACTGTACCTGTAGGCTATGTTAAGGGGGCTAAAGAAGAGTTTAATACTGAGAATTTAATTTTTTCCCCCGAGTTCTTAAGAGAAGGAAAAGCGCTTTACGATAACTTGTATCCATCGAGGATTGTTGTTGGAGAAAGATCTGAACGAGCTCAAAGATTTGCAGCTCTTTTAGTTGAAGGCGCACACAAAGAAGATAAAGAAATTACTGTAATTTTTACAGACTCAACAGAAGCAGAAGCCATTAAGCTTTTCTCGAATACTTATTTAGCTATGCGAGTTGCTTATTTCAATGAGCTAGATACTTATTGCGAAACTCATGGTCTGAGCACGGTTCAGGTTATTGAGGGAATTGCATTAGACCCAAGAATTGGCAATCACTATAACAATCCTTCATTTGGTTACGGTGGATATTGTTTACCAAAAGATACAAAACAGCTACTAGCAAACTTTAGAGATGTACCGAACAACTTAATTCGTGCAATTGTTGCCGCGAATACAACTAGAAAAGATTTTATTGCAGACCAAATTCTGAAATCAAACCCAAAAGTGGTTGGAATTTACCGTCTAGTTATGAAGCAGGGTTCTGATAATTTTAGAGCGAGTGCAATTCAAGGTATAATGAAGCGCATTAAAGCAAAAGGAATAGAAGTTGTTGTATTTGAACCATACTTAAAAGAAGACGATTTTTATAACTCTAGAGTTATAAAAGATTTGAATGATTTCAAAAAAGTTTCTGATGTTATTGTTGCTAACAGAATGGTAGATGAAATCTCTGATGTTTCTGAGAAAGTTTACACAAGAGATCTTTTCGGAAAGGATTAATTCTAGTCCATCCTATTTATTTTCGATAAATTGGAGATGCCTATTTCAGAATGAGTATACATTTAGATATTATGTAACTTATAATTATTGAGAGCTATATTGAGAGTAGAAGGATGAGAAGAATAAGATATTATTTATTAGTACTTATTACACTGGGGTTTATTAATCCAGTACTATCGCAAGTATCATTGGTCCCAGCTACTCACTCTGTATATGATTGGCTTGCATATCAAAGAGCTTCTGGTTTAATTCTTGATTATAATCATGAAGATTTGCCTATAAATCGTGGCAAGATTGTTGGTTATCTTTCGAAAATCGACGAGTATCGAGTCAATCTATCATGGTCTGATAAAGCTACTCTTGACGCTTATCTGCAAGAGTTTGATTCTCGATATTTAAAGATAAGTGTTGAAAAAGGCCTCTTTACCTCAAAAGATAAATTCAAAGACAGACTAAAGTATTTTGCTACCTCGCGGGATGAACCTCATCTCTTCGCAATTTATGATAGTTCTAGCAATAGCTATGGAGCATTTGATTTCCAATTCGGTAGAGCCGAAGTAAATGCTTGGGATGAAGGAGAATGGAGATGGTCGCGGTATTATTACAAAGGTGTTCGCTTGTATGCAAGCGTACAAGGTAATTATGGAGCACATATTGAAGTGGATAATGTTTCAACAGTAGGAGATGACCGACTATTACTTTTTGATCCTAAATGGGGTACTGCTCAAAAATTATTAGATAACAAGGCAACTTCATCGTACTCCTACGAAACGATGGTAACGGTGCAAAGCAAATACTTAAGTGCAGACATTGGGCGAGGTTCTCTTAGAATTGGTCCGGGAGTATCATCCTCATTAATACTTAATATTGATAGTCCAAACTTCAATTGGCTTAGACTAAAACTAGACTCTAAATTCATAGATTACACAGCTATTCATGGGTCACTTTTTGCAAGACCTTATGAAACAACAGTTCAATATGGAAATATAAGTGCGAGAAGTCGTGTTTCTCCGAATCGCTTTATAAGCTTGCATCGTATTTCTCTCAGGCCTGCTAAAAGAGTAAAAGTAGCGTTTACCGAATATATTTTATATAGCAATACAAACATGGATATTGGGAAATTAAATCCAGTGTCTCCACTTATATTTACTGAACTAGATGGTGGTGATAAAAATAATCTCCTTATTGCTAGCGATATTGTTATAAACCCAATTGATCGCGTAGAGTTATATGGATCTGTTTTGATTGATGACTTAGTAAGTTTAAGTAATCTTTTTAATGATAGTGGAGATTATGATAACGATGTGGCGTACAATTTGGGTACAAATATATCACTTCCTTATGCGGTGTTGTTTTCTTCAGGGTTTACAAGAATACAGCCTTTTGTTTATACACATTGGCAACAGTTGAATACCATAGAACAACGTGGAATTGGATTGGGACACGAAGCCGGCCCCAACTCTGAAACTTTGGAGTTTTCTATAAAGAAATGGCTACCCTATAGATCAAGAGTTAGCTTATCGTTCAAAAAAGTGAAGAAGGGTCTAAATCCAATTGATGCTAACGGTGACGTTATTGAGAATGTTGGTGGGGATATAAATCTAGGCTCTGAAGGCCCCGCTCAACGTGGTTATAGAATGTTTGAAAATGCTGATATTAATACATGGAACCAGTTTGAGGTAGGTGCTCAAATAGAACCATGGCGTGGGGTAATACTTAATTTAAGAGTGGTAGATAGAAAAATAACGAAGGGAACCCGGCTGGGTGACTTTAGGTACATCGACTTTCGGTTTCGATTTGGCTTCTGATATCTTAGAATTAAGCTTTATTGAGTGTACAACTTCTGCCAATTGTTTACTATGTAAGTCTCATATTTAGTCTAAAAAATCCTATCTTTGAGCATGGAAAAAACAATCTCTTTCTCTGTTGTTGGATTCGGTAGAATTGGGCAGAGACACGCAAAAATCATACAAGAATACACTCAAGCTGAACTTATAGCTATAGTTGATACCAACGAAAATCAGTTTAAAATTGCTACTGATTTAGAATTGGATGCCGTTTTTTACTCTACCATTGAAACATTTATTAAGCAAGATAATAATCAGTCGGATGTGGTGAACATTGCTACTCCAAATGGATATCATACTGATTATGCAATTGCTCTGTTGGAAGCTGGTTATCATGTGGTAATTGAAAAGCCGATGGGGTTATCTATAGCAGATTGCCAAGATGTAATAAAAGCCATGGAACGTTCAGGAAAAAGAGTTTTCGTGGTAAAACAGAATAGGTATAGCCCTCCTTCCATGTGGCTAAAAGAGGTTGTGGAGAATAAAATAATCGGTGATGTGCTGATGGTTCAAACCAACTGTTATTGGAACAGAGATGAACGTTATTATTCTACAAGTCCTTGGCGTGGTACAAGAGAATTGGATGGTGGTGCACTTTTTACTCAATTCAGCCATTTTATAGATATAATGTATTGGGTTTTTGGCGATATCAAGAATCCTAAAGCTATTGTGAAGAACTTTACTCATCCTAATCTCAAAGATTTTGATGATTCTGGGTTTGCCCAATTTGAATTTGTGAATGGGGGAATGGGCTCCATAAATTATTCTACTTCGTGTTGGGATAAAAATATGGAAAGCAGTATCACCGTTGTGGGTACAAAAGGTAGCCTTAAGGTAGGAGGGCAGTATATGAACGAAATTGAATATTGCCATATTGAAGATTATGAAATGCCTGAGCTTGCGGAAACAAATCCACCAAACGATTACGGTCCATATAAAGGGAGTGCTGCAAATCACCATTACGTAATTGAGAATGTAATTGATACCTTAAACGGAAAGGCAAAAGCTACTGCAAACGCTTTTGATGGTACAACTGTAGTGAGTATTATCGAGAATATTTATAAAGCAGCAGATTTCTAATTACTGTGATGAATTGAGGTATTAGAATCAAAAAACCATCCATTATTTGCCAAGCTTCGGATTCTTTTTATTATCATTATTTCGTTACTTATAGCGACTTGAACTGAACGTATTAAACAAGCAATTGTATTGAAAGAAAACATCATTTATATAGATAAAACGGCGATTGTGGAGAGTCCTGAATTGATTGGCAATGGGACTAAAATTTGGCATTGGGTACATGTTATGGCTGGTGCAATTTTGGGAGAAAATTGTGTTCTAGGACAAAACGTTTATGTTGGTTCTACGGCGGTACTTGGTAATAATGTACGCGTTCAGAATAACGTTTCTATTTATGATGAAGTTATACTTGAAGACGATGTGTTTTGTGGGCCATCAATGGTATTTACAAATGTGATTAACCCTAGAAGCC
Organism: Balneola sp.; assembly: GCA_048267405.1. GTDB lineage: Bacteria > Bacteroidota > Rhodothermia > Balneolales > Balneolaceae > Balneola. Next base: position 267,329 of record JBLWXP010000001.1, read on the forward strand.
ATGTAGAGCGGAAGGATGAGTATCTAAAAACTATTGTCAGAATAGGAGCCAGTATTGGAGCTAACGCTACGGTAGTTTGCGGAAATGAGATCGGAGCATATTCATTTATTGGGGCTGGAAGTGTGATTACGAAACCCGTTAAAGCATATGCCCTTGTGGTTGGTAATCCTGCTAAGCAAATTGGTTGGGTCTCAAAAGCAGGACATCGTCTAGATTTCAATGAAAGTGGCAAATCTTATTGTCCCGAAACAAATGAATGCTATCAGCTTATTGAGGGTAATGTTTCACTTTGTGATTAGTGAACATCCTCCAGAATTACAGAAATTAATACCGCGAACATCAAATTTAGTGCATAATGCAAGTTTCTCTTCTCGACCTTAACGCACAGTTTTCTTCTATTAAAGAAGAAGTTACCCAGGCCATCCATTCCGTTTTAGATACTCAACACTTTATTATGGGTGGTGCTGTAAAAGAGTTTGAAAAGGAGGTTCGCAACTATATAGGTTCAAACCACGCGTACGGTTGTGCATCTGGTTCCGACGCTTTGTTACTTGCGTTAATGGCTATTGATGTTAAGCCTGGCGACTATGTAATTACTAGTCCATTTACTTTTTTTGCTACAGCAGGCGCTATTTCTAGATTAGGAGCTATTCCCATTTTTATAGATATAGAAATGGATAGTTATAACTTAGACCCAGTAAAAGTTCGAGAGTTTCTTGAAGGGAAAGATGCACTTTCGAAACGATTATCAATAAAAAGTGAGCAGGTAAAAGCTATTATACCAGTCCATCTATATGGGCAAATGGCGGATATGACCCCGATTATGGAAATCGCAAAAGAGTTTAATTTGTTTGTGATTGAAGATGCTGCTCAAAGCATTGGTTCAAAATATGAGAACCAACAAGCTGGTACCATTGGGGACTTTGGGTGTTTTAGTTTTTTCCCAAGTAAAAATCTGGGGGCATATGGCGATGCAGGTCTTATTACGGTAAAGAATGAAGAGTTGGCCGAGAAAGTTGACATACTTAGATTGCACGGTGCAAGACCAAAGTATCATCACAAATATGTAGGTATCAATAGCCGTCTTGACTCTATACAAGCGGCAGTACTATCTGTGAAGCTTAAATACTTAGAGGAGTGGTCGACAAAACGTAGAGCAATAGCACTCTCTTATAATAAGCTTTTTGAGGAAAGAGGGTTGAGTTCTACTTCAGGTAATACAAAACTAATTCTTCCAGTAGAAACGACAGGAGCCCTGCAAAATAATGGAAGACATATCTATCACCAATACACTCTAAGAAGTACTCAACGCGATGAGATTCAGCAATATTTAGCTGATAATGGAATTGGTACAGCAGTGTATTATCCTGTGCCACTTCACGTTCAGGAGTGTTTTGCAGATCTTGGATATACAGAAGATGATTGCCCAAATTCAGTATTAGCAAGCAAGCAGGCGTTTTCTCTTCCAATCTATCCAGAATTAGCTAACAAAGAGGTAGAATACATAGTAGAAACAATGGCTAAATTTTTTGATAGATAATGAGTACCATAAAGGTTCAAATTCTGAAGATTAAACAGCTTTTTAAAGCTTGAAATGCAATATTCTTATGAAGTCTCCTACTCTTAAATTTGTACTTACAGCACTTGGCATTTTTGTTGTGTGGTATATTGTCTATGAAAAATGGCTACTTCCAGATGGCCGTTTAGACGCATGGCTTTCACTAAACATTATTGGTAATAGCGCTGGAATAATTAAATGGATGGGATACGATGTTTATACCGTAAACCGCATTATCGGTATTGGAGAATATTCTGGTATCGAAGTTGTAAATGGCTGCAATGGTATCTCAGCAATTGGTTTATTTCTCGGCTTTATACTAGCCTTTCCTGGACCATGGAAAAACAGACTAAGCTTCTCTGTTATGGGAATTGGTATCATCTATATCATAAATATGCTCCGAATTGTAACTCTCACAATTACAAAAGTTGAGTGGCCTGCTTTTTTTGACTTTACTCACGATTACTCAACTACCACCATATTCTATATAAGTATATTTTTCCTTTGGATGATATGGGTGAATTATAATAGTCTTCCTCAAAATTCAAATAATGCAGCGACTACTTAAAAAAGTATTATTGGCGGTTGGGATATTCCTTATTTATTTCATGATCCTGAGACCAGCTAGAGGACATGTAGTTTCATTCATAGATAGCCACACAACTTATCAAGGGATAGAACATAGCTTCGAAAGTGCAACATCAATTAAAATGGTGAGTTTAACCAACGCCAAACAAAAGGAATTGTACTTTAAAGCACCATTTGGGATGTTTTTTCTTTTTGCAATAGTGGGGCTTTTGTTTGTGGATTTTAGAACCAAAAACTTTTTATTACTAGTAGGCATCCATTTGTCTATTTGGGTGATTGCCTTTATCTCTTTTAAAATTGGTGTTGCGGGAAATTCATTTTTCCTAGATATCATGGACTTCTTTATAAGATATTCACTTCCACTGTGTACAATGGGGCTTATACCTATGCTGTTACTAATGAAGCAGTCAAAACGAGTGAGTACGAATGAAGGATAAACTCCAGAAACAGCACAACATTCTAGAGGCTATTGGCAATAATCTTAGAAAATTTCAAAAGCCTGAAATTCCCGATCTAAAGATTGATGGTGATTGTTATATACTAGGTGCTGGAAAAGGTTCGGTAAAACTCGCGGAGTTGGTTCTAAAGCAAGGAGTACATTGCAAAGATGGAATCCTTATAGGCTTAGAAAGTGGCATTTATAAAGGAATCCAAGTTTTTGAAGGTAGTCATCCTTACCCTGATGAAAACTCTGTTTCGGCATCATATGAATTGCTCGAATTGGCGAGGAAGATTCCAAAAGATTCAACCGTCATTTTCTGTCTATCGGGTGGAGCCTCAGCCTTACTTTGTATACCTCCGTATGGGGTGGAAATATCAGAAATAAGAAATCTATATAAGCTACTGCTTAATTCTGGTGCTAGTATTCAACAAATGAATATTGTGCGAAAGCATGTCTGTGACTTAAAAGGAGGTAAGTTAGGCGAAGAGTTATCTCATGTTCGGCTAATTACTTTGATTGAGTCAGATGTGCCGGGTGATGATGTTTTTACCATTGGGAGTGGACCAACTGTTCCTGATCCTTCTAGCTATACCGGTGCTATTAAGATCCTGAAAGAGTTTAGTATTTGGGATGTTGTTCCAACCTCGATCAAACGGCATCTTGTATTTGGTGAAGAAGGCGTAATTCCTGAAAACTCAAAGCCAAATGAAACGCTACATCCTAACCATAGTATACAAGTTGTATCTAAGAGTATGGGTTTAGCGAAAGCTATTTCGAACGAGCTAAGAAGTCATAATTATGAGACTTGGACAGCTGAACAAGCGTATTCTGGGGATGTTAAATCTGTTTCTAAACAAATTTGTAGTAAATCGATTAAGGTCTTAAGTGGTAATGACAGTCTGAAAAAACCCGCAGCTTTAATTTTCCATGGAGAGTCTACGGTTAAGGTTAAAGGTTCGGGAAAAGGTGGGCGAAATCAGGAATTAGCGTTAATCGCAGCTCTGTCTGTTGAGGGACAACATTCTATTTCTATGCTTAGTATCGGTACAGACGGTATAGATGGCCCAACGGATTCTGCAGGCGCTATAGTAAACTCATTCACCACATTGCAAGCTCGGAAGAAGGGTATTAGTCCCGAAAATTTTCTACAGCAGAATAATTCTTATGTATTCCATGAAGAGATGAATACACACCTTAAAATTGGAGCCACGGGAATCAACTTGATGGATTTACAGGTGGTTCTAATTGATTGAAATAAGTTTGAAATTTTGAATCCACAACTTAAAAAGCAATCCTAAAAGAAGCATCTAATCAAGTCTTTTCCTATTATCAAGACTAAAATAATCACTATTCATGATCTGGCAAACTCCTACATATTTATGGTTTCTTCTTCTTATTCCAGTCCTGATTATTTTACTCAGCTGGAAGTCTAAATCTTTAAAGAGACAAAGAGAAGCACTTTTTAATAACGAGCTTTTTAAGACCCTTCGTAAAGGTTTTTGGGGTATTGGCGACGTCGTAAAGCTTACTTTTTCGATGTTAGGACTGATTTTTATTGTGATTGCACTTGCGGGACCAAAAATAGGAACCGAGGTGAGAGAGGTGAAACGCCAAGGTGTTGATATGCTCATCGCGCTCGATTTGTCTGCAAGTATGAACGCAGAGGATGTTAAGCCTAGCCGATTAATAAAAGCAAAATTTGAAATCAGTCGCTTGATAGATCGATTAAAAGGTGATAGAGTTGGCTTAATTGTATTTACTGGCGAAGCGTATTTACAAAGTCCAATGACTCTTGATTATTCTGCGCTAAAGTTATTCCTAGACATTGCAGATACCGATCAAATGCCAAGCTCTGCTACTGATTTCAAGTCGGCTATGCAAACGGCACTCACGGCTTTTGAGTCGCTAGATGACAATGAAAGTGCAGCGGAAGCGGCTAAAGTATTGCTCATAATTTCTGATGGGGAAGATCATGGGCAATCATACAATGAAGCATTGAAAGCACTGACGGACAATAATATTTTTGTGTACACCTTGGGCATAGGAACCGAACAAGGAACTACAATTCCCATATATGATAGAGGCTCTGGCGACTTGATTGGTTATAAGCGTGATAACAGTGGTAAAGTAGTTACTACAGCGTTACAGAGTGGTATTCTAAGAGAGATGTCAAGTAAAGCAAATGGGGCTTATTACTCAATAGAGAGAGGTAATGATGGAATCGATGCATTCTTAGCTCGTGTTGATGAACTTGAAAAAGGTGAATTTTCTAGCCAAGAATACGCTGATTATAAAAACCAATATCAATGGATGGGTGGAGTTGCACTATTTTGTTTCGCGTTTGCATTCCTAGTACCCACATACCGTAAAAGAATTCATGATTAAATTATTTATTACAGATTTGGACGGGTGTATTAGTCATCCTTTTGAAAGTCCAAATTGGGAAGCTATTTCAAAACTTAAAGAACTAGTCGCTCTCAGCTCAAGCGATGAAGCAATCCCACCGATGACTATTTGTTCTGGTCGACCTCTTCCTTATGTGGAAGCAGTTTCTCAATGGATTGGGATGAAGCAGCCTATGATTTTTGAAAGCGGTGGTGGCATTTATGATATGCAGAAAAATTCGCTTACATGGAATCCTAGTTTTGATGAAACAAGAGAAGCGGAATTGAATGCAATTAAGTCTTACTTGACTGAGCATTATATTCGCAAGATACCAAAGACGATACCTGAGTTTGCAAAACGAACCGATATTGGTCTAATCAATCCTGACCCTTCTGCTATACAAGGGATGTATAAAGGTATTAATGAGTATGTTGAGAATAATTTCCCCAACTTTGAAGTGCATTATACAGATGTTTCCATCAACGTGATTTCTAAGAGCACTAATAAAGGAGCGGGCATACGCCATCTTTGCGAAATGATGGACTTGGAGTTAGATGAGGTTGCATATATCGGTGATACGAGTGGTGATATACCTGCATTGGAGATTGTTGGTAAATCTTTTGCGCCTAAAAATGCCAAAGAATACGTTCGTGAGGTGTGTGAATTTCCACTAGAGAGAGAAACAACGGAAGCCGTTTTAGAGGCTTACGAATGGGTTATTGATTATAATAGATCGCTTTTAAAGTAATACAGATTCATAGTATTACTGAACTTCACTTTGGTCGATTTTCTTGAGAAGTTCGAAATATCGTTCAATTAAACGTTGGTAATCAGGTGAGTATTTAGTGAAGTTGGGGTCATTCAGTCGTGTACGAATTTGTTTTTCCAGCTCTTCTAAGCTCATTTCTGGCGGGTTTGCTTTAATATTTTGCTCACCTGTTGTACCTTCTCTTTTCTCTTCTTCATCACGTTCTTGAAGAGCCTTCTCAGACTCAAGCATCCTCGATAAGATGTTCTGCTGTCGCTCGATTAAAAGAGGGTCTACAGAGCCACCTCGTAAGTCATTGATGGTATCTTCCATCTGCTCAATCATGCGTTGCAATTCGCTTCCAATTTTATCGCCATTAGAACCACCGTTTCGTTGTAGCTCCTGAAGTTGTTTTCTAATTTGGTTCTGCTGTTTTGCCATCTGATTAACACGATCCATTTGGTCTTGAGAGAGCTTCTCACCCTGCATGTCGTTAATCATATCTTGGAGCTGTTGATTGAGCTGTTGCTGGTTCTTACCCATTTCACCCATTTGTTCCATCATCTGCTGCATAGACATTCCGCCACCAGAACCACCCGAGCTATTACTTTGATCTTGAAGCTGCTCCAATAAGTTCGCAATCATAAATGAAATATCATTTATGCCACCAAAAGCTTGGCGAGATGCAACCGAAGCATTCCTATTATCTCTCTCAGCCATTTGTGTAAGTGATCGATCCAATTGGTTTTTTACTTCAAGTTTCTTTTTGCCAATTTCATTAGAAAATTGAGGAATCTCAGAGGCTAATCTAGAAAGTGAGTCAGATATAGAATCGAAAAGTTGCTGCAGGCTCTTTTGTTCGCGCGCGTAGTCGATATAGGCGAGACTTCTACTTTCTGTTTCTTGAGTTGCGACTACTAAGTGCTCTTGTTCATTAGAAACGGTAAGTAGTGAGTAAAGCACATAGCGCAGTCCTGTGATGTTGATTTGCATCTGTTGGCCCGCCGCCGCATCCATCGTTTTTCTAGTTTTTGATGCCATTTCTTGAAATTCTTTCTCGAAAGTTTTCTGGGGTGATTGTTTGTTGGCATCTTGTTCTTGAGATTCACTTTCGCTTCCCTTTTCACCCTGCTCTTGAAGCTCTTTTCGAATATCTTCTAATTCTTTTTTAGTCTCTTCTTTATACTCAGAAATTTGCTCTTTATTTTTCTCAGAAGTGTATTCTTCTAGCTTATCCAAAGCTTGTTTTAGCTTATCTAGTTGATCCTGATCTTGAGCTCGCTTTTTTTCTAACTCTTGTTGCGATGGCGGATTATCTTGAATTTCCTTCTCTTGTCTTGCTTGATCTTCAAAAGACTTTGCTAGTTTCTCTAAATCGGACATCAACTTAAGTTGCTTAAACAAATCCATTGTCCGTTTTATCCGCTCTTTATACGCTTCTTCGTTAAACTCCACATTCTCCATAGCTTTTCGCAGTTCTTCTGGGCTAAACTTTGTCATTTGTTCTTGCAGCTTTTGGAGAGCTTCTTGTAGTGCAGGGTCGTTAATTTCTTCCATCAATTTCTGAAGCTCCTCGTAGGCTTTTTGAGTTTCCTCAGAGAGTAGCTTGTTTTCCCCCAACTCATTCTTTATTTCATCGAACTTCTTATTCAGTTCCTCAATCTGCTTATCAACTTCTTCTTGTTGTTTTTGGACTTCTTCAAGTTGTTTCTGCTGCTCGTAATTAGTTTTAGGATTCTCTTTTAGGCTCTCTTTAAACTCTTCATACTTTCTTTCCATCTCTTCAAAGGTTTCTGAGATGGTGTCCATAGTTGTCTCAATGTCTGACTCTTTTTCATCCAACGACTCAAAGTAGTCGATGAGAGAGGGAACCGTTAATGTAACTATTTGGGAACGTGAAGTTTTAAAACCGCTAAAGGCGTCGTTGTCGGTGGTTTCTATCCAAAAGTCGAGTTCATCAAGAGGAGTTAGTTTGAGACTTGATAAATCCCAATCGTAGCTATTTAACACTCCATTTTTATTTTTTTGAAGTGAGATGGAGCCTTTTTTCGGTGTTTCTACATAAGCTTTTCGTAACTCATAATTTAGAGTAGTATTGGTAATCCCAAAGTCATCGGTTGTCTTTGAAACAACGGTGATAGCTTTAGGTTCAACCATTTCAAAAGAACTTCCTGGTTCAATAATTTCCGCAAATGGGTATTCATCTATTATGGGTGAAATAATAAACCTAAAAGGGTTTTTATTGGAGAGACCCTTCTCATCTTCAAGAATGAAGTTTATGGTATCGGCCTTTACTACAGGTAAGTTTGCATTGTAAATCAAACTATCTATGCTAGAGAATTCAGTAGTATCGCTGTTGACGGTAATATTGGATGTTACAAGCTCTTTATTCGTTAGGCCTGTGATTGATATGGTAGAGCCAGAGTAAGCTCTTAGGAGTGAAAATGGATAATGGAGGAAAGTTGTGTCAAGTTTTGTGTAGCTAGGAGGAATGATAGTAGCCGTAAGTTCTACAAATCGTGGGCGAAGTTGTACACTTGCTTTCGAAATAGGCGACTTAAACCCATCCATTTCTACATAATATTCGATGTCGTTATTGATATCAAGCGGGATTGATTCAAACGAGCTTCCGTTAAAGTCCATTTTTCGAGATCGGAAATCATTTTCTACATCTGTTTTAAGCATTAACTCTACTTTGGATGGAATCTCGTTCCCTGTAAAAAAAGTATGAACAGTAAATGTAGATCCTTGCTCAAAAGTGGAATCACCAGGTACAATATAGTAGCTATAAGGATTTGGCTTATCGAAGCTAATCCAGAATTTTGCAGCGCGTTGAGTACTTGCATTAAAAAATAGACCCAAACAGATTAGTACACCAAACGAGCAAGTTAAAGCATATAGTGATTGAGTATACGAAATACTACTTGATTGGCTTTGTAGAAACTCTGCAAGCCTTATCTTAAAAGCATTGGTATCTACTTGCTCAAGGTTGTTGTTTATCGCTGCTTGAACTAAATCAGGGTTAGAGTGATTGTCGGAGAGTAAATCTATAGAGTAATTGAGTTCTCTAAGATTAGCGTAATTACAAAACAACCGGTAGAACTCTTTGAAGTCGGTATAAGCAGTAGATTTTCTATATTTAACAAAGAAGAAAATAGAAAATACAGTGGATCCTAAAAGGATTGTTGCTTTGAAAGAAGAGGGGAGGTAAGCAAATTCCTCCGTAAAAATATAGGCCACAAATAAGCCGAATAATAGCGCTAAGGAGAACAGAATAGTGCTTAAACGAGCTTTTCTGTTTAGCGCTTTATAACCATCTTCTAATGCTTGGCGTAAAGATGATACTTTGAGATGTGGATTATTCTGAGGCATAGCTTAAGAAAGCAAAATTCTAACTAATTAGTTCTTAAAAGCGGTAAGCTAAACATCATTTAATGTCTTGGTCTCTGTGACAGAGAATCTTTTTCCATCGAAACCAACTTTAATGACTTCTTGATAATAATCGTGCTCTAAGAAGATATTCCAGTTCTTTTCTGAAGCTTCTTTTAGAAATCGTTCTTTTTCAAGCAAGGTTTCAGCGGGGTACATATCGTAGCCCATTACCCAAGCAAGAGGGACATGAACATGTGTGGCTAGTAAATCAGCAACAAAAACAATGGTTTTACCATCGCCTTCAAGTTTGGGAAGCTGTTGACCAAGAGTATGACCATTAACAACTATAGTTGATAAACCTGGTTCAAACTCGTGCCCATCTTCAACTAGATTAACTCGGGATGTGGCTTTAAGTGGCTCAATGTTTTCTTTAAGAAAGCTCGCTTGTTCTCGGGCGTTTGGGTTGATTGCTGTTTCCCAATGGGCCTTATTCACATGATATTTTGCGTTGGCAAAGGTGAAGGTTGATTTACCATTGCTATCGTAATAGCTAGTTCCACCACAATGGTCGAAATGCAAGTGTGTGAAGATAATGTCAGTAACATCATCAAATGAAAATCCGTGTTCTTTAAACGAAGCTTCTAAATTATGGGTGCTGAAGTCAATGTCATAAATTCCCATCATCTTCTCGTCAAATTTAGTTCCTACGCCATTGTCGATTAGGTAGAGCTTATTTGTTTTTTTTGAACGAATAAGCAAACAACGCATGGTCATTTGGATGCGATTCTTTTCGTCAGCAGGAATACCGCGGCTCCAGAGTGTTTTAGGGACTACACCAAACATGGCGCCACCATCAAGCTTAAAATCGCCAGTATGAATTGTGAAAAGTTCGAAATCTCCGATGGTAGTTTTAGTCAGACTCATAATTCTATCAAAAAATTAGTTTCCATTTAAAATAACAAAGAGAGAAGAGAATACCTTCCCCAAACAAAAAAACCCTACACAATAATGTGCAGGGTTTTAAAAGAGTGAATCCTAAAAACTAGAAAGAAGGAATTACATCTACGCGATAAAGAGTATCGAGTAAAGTAACGCCAACCATCAGCGCGAAGAAGACAACGGCCGCTAGAAGTAGGAGTACATTAAATTTAGAGTCCCAATAAAGGTTCATGAAAAATGCAGCTACTAAAAATGCTTTTACACTTGCAATAGACAGTGCTACAATAATGCCGTAAGGGGCTGGTAAAATTACTACTTTAGCCAAAACTACAGTTAAAAGCGTAAGAATAGTAAGTGCAATACCAATTGCCCAAAGTTGCTTAGGCGATGAAATATGATGTTCGTGTTTGTGTGTGCTCATAGCTAAAGTCCTATCATTCAATTAAGTAGAGTAGTGGGAAGAGGAAAATCCAAATCAAATCGACCAAATGCCAGTATAGCCCGGTGATTTCAACTGGAGTGTAATATTCGCTGCCAAAATGGCCTTTACCAGCGCGAATATAGAGCCAAACCATCAATCCAATACCAATAAGTACGTGCAATGCATGAACTCCAGTTAGCATATAATAAATACTAAAGAAGACATTAGCTTTAGGATGGGATAGATGTTCTAGAACCTCAGGTGCTGGATTGTAATATTGCCCTGGAAAGATACCAAGGTGGAACTTGTGATTGTACTCATAAGCTTTAATAGCCATAAATACACAAGCCAAAAGAATAGTAATTATAAGATTAATTCTTAATCCTTTTGTGTTGTCTGTCTGAGCGGCACGAATTGCCATGGCAACAGAAAGACTACTACCAATAAGTACAACGGTGTTAATTCCACCTAGTACGGCATTGAGCTCGTAAGCTGCTTGATGAAAAAGATCCGGGTACCAAGATCTGAATACAATGTAGGCACAAAATAGGCCTCCAAAGAAGAGAATCTCATTTACAATAAAAACCCACATCCCCATTTTTGCGGCATCGAACTGATGATCAGAATCCACAAAGTGGTGCTGAACATGAGATGGTTGCGCCGTTGAATGATTCGCCATTTATCTTATCTGATTTTGTTTGTTGTTAATTTCTTATTCAATTTAATGTGTAAGTATTTTAGTTACTTACACATTTGTATACTAATGATGATCGTTCTTCTCAGCTATACCCAACTGAAATTCTTCCATCGGCTTATGATAGTCATAAGGACCATTTATAATTACAGGACTATGGTCGAAGTTGTGTAAATCAGGAGGTGAAGTGGCTTGCCATTCTAATGCTCGACTTCCCCATGGGTTAGCAGGAGCAGTTTTACCTTTCCAAAGTGAATGAAGTAGGTAATACAGAATTAATAAGAAGCCAACACCTAAAATATATGAACCAATAGTTGAGGTAATGTGAAAAGCAGCATACTGATCAATATAAGTGTAATAACGTCTAGGCATTCCTTGTGAGCCCATTACAAACTGTGGTAGGAACGTAGTGTTGAAACCTACAAAGATAAAACCAGCGCCAATTCGGCCTAATGTTTCGTTGTACATTTTACCAGTCATCTTAGGCCACCAATAATGTAAACCTGCAAGTAAAGCTATTAACGTCCCCCCCATCATTACATAATGGAAATGCGCTACAACGTAGTAAGTATCATGAAGGTGAATATCTACAGAAAGTGCACCAAGTGTAATTCCAGTGAAGCCACCAATTGAGAATATAAAGAGGAATGACAAAGCATATACCATAGGCGTATCGAGCTTGATAGAGCCTTTGTAAAGTGTTGCTAACCAGTTTAGAACTTTAATACCTGTTGGTATACCAACTAAGAAGGTAAGAAAAGAAAATACGGTTGTTGCTACAGCTGACTGTCCAGAAGTGAACATATGATGTCCCCATACTAAAAAGCCAATAAAAGCAATTGCTAAAGAAGAAAGTGCAATAGCCCAGTATCCAAAGATGGTTTTCTTAGAGAAGGTTGCAATTACTTCTGAGATAATACCGAAACCTGGTACAATCATAATGTATACAGCTGGGTGAGAATAGAACCAGAAGAAATGCTGGAATAATACTGGATCACCACCTAACGCGGAATCAAAAATACCAATACCTAATAACCTTTCCATAATAAGAAGGAGAAGTGTAATTGCAAGAACAGGAGTAGCAAGTACCTGAATAATAGAGGTTGCATAAAGAGCCCAAACATTAAGAGGCATTTTACCCCAAGTCATACCAGGTGCTCTCATTTTATGTATAGTGGTAATAAAGTTGGTACCCGTAAGAATGGATGAGAAACCAAGAATAAAAACACCAAAAGTAATCCAAATTACACTTGTACCAGACTCAACACTATATGGTGTGTAGAAAGTCCAACCTGTATCAATACCATTAGTAAGGAGGGCAACAAAAGTAAAAATTGCACCAATTACGTAGATATAAAAGCTAGCTAAGTTTAGTCTAGGGAAAGCTACATCTTTTGCACCGAGTTGTAGGGGCAGAATAAAGTTGCCTAGAGCAGCAGGGATACTTGGTACCAATACAAAGAACACCATGATGGCTCCGTGTATTGTAAATAACTGGTTATATTGATTAGCATCAATAAACGTAATACTAGAGCCAGTAAGAAGTTTAGTACGCAATATTAGCGCAAGAGCACCACCAATAGCGAAGAAAAAAGTTACGGCTACCAAGTACATGATACCGATTTTCTTGTGATCAACAGTGGTCATCCATGCCCAAACACCTTTTTCTTCAGTGAAAAAGTTTTTAGAGGGATTATCAGAGGGTTTAAAACGCTGAACTTTCAGCGTTTTTACATTAGTTGCTTCAGCAGTAGCCATATCACTTCAAAGTTTTAATATATTCAATAATTGCACTGATTTGCTCGTCGTCAAGAATTCCTTGGAAAGAGGTCATTGGAACTAATTCGTAGTCTTTAACAATTTTTTCCTGAGGAGCTAGGATAGATTCGCGGATATAATTCTCGTCAACTTTAACGGTAGAACCGTCAGCTAGAGTTTCGTCAGAATCCCAAAGACCTTTAAAGCTTGGTCCAATTCCTTTACTTCCATCATCAGAGTGGCAAGCTTGGCAGCCATTTAAGCTAATCAAAGACTTACCATGCTCTACAGGATCGTCGCTTGGGCCACCACCGGATGTTTGTAACCAAGTTTCAAATTCTTCAGGTTCGTGAACAATTACTTTCGCTAGCATACCAGAGTGTGAGGTTCCACAATATTCAGTACAGAAAATATGTGATTCACCCGGTTCCGTTGCGTTAAACCAAACATAGGTATATCGGTTCGGAAGTACATCTTGCTTAATTCTATATTCAGGAACATAAAAAGAGTGCAGAACGTCTCTAGATTTCATAACTAGCTTGATTGGCTTACCTGCCGGAACATGCAATTCTGCGGGAGAAACCGCTCCATTTGCGTATTCGAAGTTCCAACTCCACTTCATAGCAGTAACTTTCACCTCATAAGCGTCATCAGGAACAGACTTAAGGTTAAGCCAGCCACTATAACCCCAGGCAAAAACAACAAGACAAACAAGAAGTGGTATAACAGACCAAGTTATCTCTAATGCGTGGTTATGAGTTATTACAGGTGGTACATCATCTTCTGATTTTCTACGATATTTAATCGCAAAGTAGATGATAGATATAGTGATGCCAAGTAAAAGAATTAGACTCACTTCATTAATGAAGTGGAATAAGGCGTCCGTGCTTTCAGCTGTAGGCGATTTAGCCTCAGGAAGCATAAAATCGAATAATCTGCCCATTAGTTAAAATCGATGTTAGAAGTTTGTTTTTTGCTTTTTTCGCGAACCCATAATAGGGTGAGGAATATACCTAGAAAAATTAGTGTAGCCAAGCCTCCGAGCTTCATTATATTGATGGCAACGGGAGCATAGGTGTTTGAGTCTGGATCATATTGATAACAGTACATCAGTACTTGTTCTAGTGTATTTCCAATTTTGCCGTCAGCAGACTCATAAAGAGCGTTACGAACGTCAAATTCCTTGTAGCTAATTCCGTAAAGATAACGAGTTATTTTCCCTTCGGGGCTTAGCATTAAAATTGCTGCACTATGTGCAAATTCTTCAGTTCCAGCTATTTTCGTGTATTTAAAGCCAATGTCATTTATCACTGTATCAATTTGGCTTTTATTACCAGTTAAAAAGTACCAACCCTTCTCAGCGTCAGTACTCTTAAGCTTGCCTAAATATTTAGAACGGTATTCATTTGCTAGTTTATGATCCTCCGTAGGGTCAATACTAAATGAAATTATGATATAATCTTTGCCTGGTTGCCAAGCGAGTTCATCTACTACATTTATCATTCCATCTACTACCAAGCCACATAAAACTGGGCAATCATAATATAATGGATTTAGAATAACGGGTTTACCTTTCTCTAGCAGCGCACCTAATGTTGTGCTGTCACCATCTACAGTAGAAAATTTGGCAGAAAGTGGGATGATATCACCCAACTTTTCATCAATACCAACGCCTTGCAGCACTTCTGGAGTTTCACCATTTAGCTGAGCAATACTACTTTGTCCAGGAAAAATAAGCGCTACAAACGTTAAAATTGCTGCTAGCGCAAAGCGTGTCATAATTTAGTCTTTAGCTATCTTTTCGATAGCCTTGTCTATAGGAATTCGGTAAATACCTTTTTCAGCGTCAACAACACCAAAGCTATTAAGTACTTCGTTTTGATCTGCTTTTAATTTTACAATCTCAGAGTATTCACTATTCTCTGACGCTCTTTGTTGTGCACCAGTTATAGCGAAGTCAGCAAAGTGAACAAGTGCAATTATAGCTATTGTAACGAATACTACACCAGATCCAGCCCAAATAGAAATTCGTTTGAGATTAAGTGTATCTGTTGTTACTCCTATATCATAATCAGCTAAAAAATCTTGATCGCTCGTGTTGTAAGAAAATTCTTCGACAAAACCTTCACTAGGAACTGCTGAGGTGCTAGTTGTACTACCTGTGAAAATTGTAGAAGCATTCTTTTTTAACTGATCTGCCCACGCTACAATCTCATCTTGAGAAACTCCGTGTTTTCCAGCTAACTCATCAAAATTTCCATCAGAAATGGCTAAGGCTTCGAGAGCAATTTTGGCTTTAAATTCTGCGCTATTCTTAGAAGACATAGGTTAACAATTAATGGTGGTAAGTTTTTGATAAACAGTCGTCCATAGTTGGATCGTTTTTAGGAACCATGCTTTGCTTCTTAAACTTGTTGAAAAAGAGACCAAAAAAGATGCCGCCGAGTCCAACAGTTGTTGCAATGTTAATCCAGCTAAAGTGCAAACCATGAGAACCTTCAATATGAAGTGCTGGCATTGTAATCCAGTAAATTTCTAAATAATGCATTACTAATACTAATAGAGATACAAATACTAAAATAGTTTTATTATGCTTTCCTTCTCTATTAAGCAATACTAAAAACGGAAGTAAGAAACGAAGAAGGAGAACACCAAACATAATGTATTCGTAGCCACCTTCCATACGGTTGTAGAACCAAAGAGTCTCTTCAGGAAGGTTTGCGTAGTAAATTAACATAAATTGGCTAAAAGCTATATATGCGTAAAATACAGTGAAAGCGAAGAACCAAGCACCTAAATCATAAATATGGGCTTTTCGGATAGTATTTTGAAGAAGTCCCATTTTATGCAAAGACAGAACCAAAAGAATCATTACTGGCCAAAACGCTTGGAAGTTGATGGCAAAGAAATAAACACCAAACATGGTAGAAAACCAATGTGGGTCTAAAGACATTAACCAATCGAAACCAGCAAAAGCAATGGATAAAGCGAAAATAAGGATGCCTGGAGCACTAATTTTACGTTTTAGAGAAGTAAGTCCCCAATCGCCTGTTTTGTCCATCTCTACGGATGCTTTATATAATTTGTTACCTAAAAAGCCCCAAACTAAGAAATAAAGAACCTGACGGATGATATAAAAGTTAACATTCAGGTAAGAAGATTTCCCACCAAGAATTTTATCGTAAGCTGCATTCGTTGGGTCTACCAATTCTGGATGACTCCAATGGTACAGATTGTGAATACCTAACAACACGGGTATGAAGAAAATAGACCAAATCCATATGTTTGAAGCAAATACTTCTGGAATTCTAAGAACAACAGTACCCCAAGAAGACTTTGTGATATGATGGAACATCACTATAATCAATGAAGAAAGGGCTATTCCAGTAAAGAAAGTAAAACTTACTAAGTAAGAAAAGAAAAACTGATCATGGTTATCACCTATGAAATAGGCGAGTACACTTGTAAGAAGACCAGCGGCTCCTAATCCAAACGCAATTTGTGGTATCTTGCTTTCGGCAGGAAATTCAAGAGAATCGGTAATTGTAGGCTTATGGCTCATTATAAAATGGTATTAAGCAATTTCTTAGTTATCGCTCAGCGTTTTGAGGTATTCGATCAATGACTTGATCTCGTTTTCTGGCAAGTAATCGTATGGCGCCATTACTGGTGCAAATCCTTTTACGACTTTTGCAGTTGGGTTTGCTATAGACTCTGCAATGTAATCCTCGTCAGCTGTAACCGTAGTTCCACCTTCAAGTTCAACTTCGTGTCCAAATACTCCTTTCAAACTAGGTCCGATAATAGTGGAACCGTCTGTAGAGTGGCAAGCTTGGCACCCATTTTGTTGGAATATTTTTTCGCCTAGTTCTGCAGAAACCTCAGCAGCACCTTTAGGTTTACGAGCTTCAGCCAATTTTGCTGCTAGTTCTTGTTTTGCAGCGAAATCAGTTTTTAGAGAAGCTAAATCAACATCATATTGTTTAATCTCGTCCTCACTAACATTCTGACTTTCTTGTAGGGCACGTATATATGCAACAATTGCCCAACGATCTTTAACAGTGATTTGGCTAGCATAAGCAGGCATAGTACGTACGCCATTGTAGATAGCTGAATATAATTCACCATCAGTAACTTCTCGTAAACGATCTTGATGATAACTTGGAGCAGGAACATATCCGTAGCCACCAGTCATTACAATCCCTTTTCCGTCTCCAGTAATACCATGGCATGGAGTACAAAACACTTCATATCTTTCTTTACCTCTGTATAAGAAAGATTTAGTAACAGCTACAGGGTTTTCTGCGATCCAGTCTCCTTTTTGATCAACACCAGCATAGTATTCTGTGTCTTCTTTAAGAAGACCACGAGCTACTGTGCCCTCAACTGGCTGGCGCATAGAGCGACCATCTTCAAAAAAGGAATTCTCTTCCTGAGCTTCTTTACGATTTTGTTGATCCATGTTCATATTCGGATGAACAGGAGATTTTTCTGAGATTTGACCTTGGCATGCAGTTAGCATAATACCAACTCCAAATACACAGGCAAGTTTTAGAATACCTTTTGTAGTCATTAAAGGACGTTTGTCAATATTATTAGTCATATACTTCCTCGATATGAGAAGCACCAGCTTCTTCAAAAAGTTGGCGAACTTTATCAGATTCAAATAAAGAATCTTTAGATTCTATGTAAGCAAAAAAGCCGTCGTCTGTAGCTTTTTTAAAGCGTTCTACATTAAAAAGAGGGTTATGTAGTTTTGGTAAGCCGTTTAGGAAGAACATTCCAAATACAGCACCAAAAGCTGAAAGTAAAACAGTAAGTTCGAAAATAACAGGAACCCAAGCCGGAGCGTTAAGAAACGGCTTACCACTAATGTTGAGAGGGTAGTCAACAACAGACATGAAATACATCATGCTTAAAGCGCCTGTAAATCCAATTAAGCCACAAGATATAACAATAGAGCCAAGTTTAGACTTCTTAAGCTTCATAGCTTTGTCTATACCATGTATTGGGAATGGGCTAAAAGTATCGAAATCTGTGTAGCCTGCATTTACTACTAAACTTGCTGCATCTGTGAGTTCACGCGGGTTACGGAACTCAGCGAGAATACCAGTTAGCTTAGGAGCTTCTTCAATTTTTTGTTTGCTAGAACTCATAATATTTAAACCTTTTCAGCTAATTGAGGTTTAGGTGCGGTAGCAACTTTCGGAGCATGATATTCTTTTGTCACATCATCATAATTATGAGGATCTGCCTGTGGAAGAATTGCTTTTATCTCAGCAAGAGCAACCATAGGAAGGAAACGAAGGAATAAGAGGAACATGGTAAAGAAAAGTCCAAAAGTTCCTACATAAGTTAAAATATCCCAAAGTGTTGGGGAATAATAATCCCAAGAAGATGGGAGGTAATCGTTTGCTAACGAAGTTACGGTGATTACAAAGCGCTCAAACCACATGCCGATATTTACTACTATTGAGATGAAAAATGTGAAGCCAACGCTTCTTCTTAATTTTTTTGACCAGAAAAACTGGGGAGAGAATACATTACAAATCATCATTGTCCAGTATGCCCATGCATAAGGTCCTGTTGCTCGTAATACGAAAATTGCTTTTTCATATTCTACACCGCTATACCAAGCAATGAAGAACTCCATCATGTATGCAAAACCAACCATAGAGCCGGTTACAAGAATAATGATGTTCATTTTTTCCATATGATCGTCGGTCATGATGTCTTTCATGCCAAAGATTTTACGGGTTACAATCATTAAGGTTAATACCATCGCAAAACCAGAGAAGATTGCACCAGCCACAAAGTATGGAGGGAAGATAGTTGTATGCCAACCAGGAATAAGAGAAACAGCAAAGTCAAAAGATACAATTGTGTGTACAGAAAGTACCAACGGAGTAGCTAATCCTGCTAAAATCATGTAAGATTTTTCGTAGTTCCACCAGTGGCGGTTAGAACCAGTCCAGCCTAAAGAAAAGATGCCATAGGCCACTTTTCTTACTTTATCTACAGCTCTATCTCTAATGGTCGCCAAATCAGGAACAAGTCCAACATACCAGAATAGGAAAGAAACAGTGAAATAAGTGGAAACAGCAAACACATCCCAAAGAAGAGGAGAGTTGAAGTTTGGCCACATACTCATTTGGTTAGGTATTGGGAATACCCAATAAATAACCCAAATTCTACCAACGTGAATCCCAGGGAAGATTAAAGCACACATTACCGCAAATATCGTCATTGCCTCAGCAAATCGGTTAATTGCAGTACGCCAATCTTGCCTAAATAAGAAGAGAACGGCGGAAATTAATGTACCAGCATGGCCAATACCAACCCACCAAACAAAGTTGATGATTGCCCAACCCCAACCTACAGGATTGTTTAGGCCCCAAATTCCAATTCCTTCCCAAATTAAGTAGCCGATTGAACCAAGCAGAACCATAAGTAATGCATTGGCAGCCATCATGGCGATATACCAGGCTTTCGGAGTAGGTCTTAAATTAATATCAGTAACCAGTCTCGTAAGACTTGCGAAGTCGTGGTCTCCTTTTACGAGAGCGGGTTCAGGTATGTATTCGTATTTACTCATGTGTTGATATATTCCTGATTAATATCTTAAGCCAAAGCTGGATTTGGGTTTCTTAATTTCGCCATATAAGAAGTACGAGGACGAGCATTTAATTCTTCAAGCATTAAATAGTTACGCTCGTTACGTTTCATCTTAGTAACAGTGCTATTTTCGTCGGTTAGATCACCGAAGTAAATTGCATCAGCAGGACAAGCTTGTTGACATGCTGTTTTAACTGTACCATCGGCTGGTTTTGGAGAACCAGTTTCGATTTTGGCATCAATTTTTGCGCGGTTTACACGCTGTACACAATAGGTACATTTTTCCATAACTCCACGGAAACGTACAGTAACCTCTGGGTTCATAGCCATGGAAATAATATCAGTTTCAGTACCAGTAGCTAAAAACTCTTTAGAATAATTAAAGAAGTTGAATCTACGTACTTTGTAAGGACAGTTGTTCGCACAATAGCGAGTACCAATACAACGGTTGTAAGTCATTTGGTTCATACCATCCTCACTGTGTGTTGTTGCCGCAACAGGACAAACCTGCTCACAAGGCGCTAACTCACAATGCATACAAGGTACTGGCTGGTGAACTGCCTGAGGCGAACTAGCATCATCGCCAACGTAATAACGGTCATTGCGAATCCAATGCATTTCGCGACCTCTAAGTACTTCTTTCTTACCAATCGTTGGAATATTATTCTCAGATTGACAAGCTATAACACAAACTCCACAACCAAAGCAAGAGTTCAGGTCAATAGCCATTCCCCACTGTGGTTCGAAATCAGGAAAGGTTTGCTCGTTAAATAATGAAATCGGAGCGTCTTCGCCTTTCTCAGCAGCTTCTTTCATGCCCGGTACACCATAAGTATGTACTGAAAGGAATGAAGCAAAGTCTGGATTCTTTTTATATTCGTCGAGCGTTGCCATGCGGAACATGTCGCGACCTTCTAAGCTATGGTGATCCTGAACACAAGCGATATCGTAAGAATCTCCAGTTTTGGAAACTTTACCTTCAGAATAAAGTGTTTCGCCCATAATTGGGTAAGTATCAACGCCACCAGTAGTGTAATCCATATAGCTGTTAGCCACACGGCCAATACCATCACGGCCATAACCAACTGTAAGAGTAATACTACCATCAACGTGACCTGGTTGAATCCAAGAAGCGATCTTGATGGTTTTACCATTGGAGGTAATTTCTACAACATCTTCGTTCTTTACGCCAATTTCTTCAGCTGTCTTGGGGCTCATAAGAGCTACGTTGTCCCAAGTAATTTTTGTCATTGGATTTGGAAGCTCTTGCAACCAAGCAATATTTGCAAAACGGCCGTCAAAAAGGGAAGCGTCAGGGCGAATAACAATTTCAAGATTAGAACTACTCTTTTTACTAAGCGCTGAAGCAACTTGTTTGCTTAAACCAGAGTTTAAACGAGGGGAAACAGTTTTGAAACCATTTTTAGTATCTACACCATCGTGTAAAACTTTTTTCCAATTAGCAGTAGATGATGTGCCATGGAAAGATTTAAAAGTATTTTGAACTAAATCGTATCCAGATTCTAATGAACCACTAATAACGATGTTTAATAATTCGATTTCACTCAATCCATCATAAAGAGGTTGGATTTGAGGCTGGATAACTGAGCCCGTACCATTAAATGAGTATCCGTCGCCCCAACTTTCTAAGTAATGAGCTCTATTTATATGCCAAGAAGCATTTTTTGAGGTCTCATCAATGTAATCCGAAAGATGAATTACGTTAGCTACTTTTTTAAGAGCTGTTGTGAAATCTAAATTTTGTGCAGTGTAGCTTGGGTTAGTACCAACAAGAACTACAGTGTCAACCGAGCCAGCTTTCATGTCTTCCACTACAGAAGTTAATGAAGCACCTTTTTCTGAAAGGTGAGGAGCTTGGAGGTAAGAAACAGTTTTGTTAGCATTGCCTAGAGCAAAGTTTATAGCGGCAACAGCGGCATGTTCTTCTGCGGAATTTTGTAAACCAGTTGAAAGAACGCTTTTTCCTTTGTTGCTAGTAAGTTCATCAACTAAAGTAGTAATCCATTTATGATTACTGAATTGATTGCTAACATTATTAAAAGCATCTAAGCCATTTACTTTGTTACTTAAAGCTGAAGCTAGAGCAAAAGTAAATGGAGCAATTTCACTAGCTTTTAACCTTAAACGGTTATCGGCGAGTGAGCCAGTTAAAGTATAAGAATCTTCAACTGAGTAAACTCGAGACATGGTGCTGTTCGTATCCGTAACTTTACGACGAGAGCTAACCATTTTAGCATTTTCAACACTATTAGGATGAGAAGCAGCCATAAAGTCATCGTTTAAAGAAACGATAATATCTGCTTTGTCAAACTGATTGTAAGCTCTTAAACGTTGCCCAAATGCAATGTTTGTTCCTTCAAGTGCATTCTCTTCACCAAAAACTTCGTAGTTGGTCCAAGTTGCTTTAGAGAATTTCTTAAGAGCAGACTTTTTAAGTGCATTAAATGTAGGAGATGAATTGGCTTCAGAAATAAAAGCAATACGCTTGTTAGTATCAGCGAAATGGCTTTTAGCGAAACTCACAAAATCTTCAACAGAAGAGTTGTTTCCATCTTTTAAAACTTTTCTAGAACGATCTGGGTCATACATTCCCAAAACAGAAGCTTGATTGTATGCATTTGTAGCACCACGGCTTCCTGGATGTAATTCGTTACCCTCTACTTTAGTTGGACGACCTTCGTGATTCTCGACCACTAAACCAGTTAAACTGCCAAGAAATGGCATTGCCGATGCGTAATGCAAAGGAATACCAGGGATTATATCTTCAGGTTGTTTAGAATAAGGAAGAATCTTCTGAATAGGACGGCGAGCGAAATCACAACTAGCTAATAATACGGCAGAACCCATTATAGCTAGGAAACTTCTTCGCGAGAAACCATCGGTTAATTCAGTTGCATTCTCCGGAAATTCTCGTTCAACAAATTTTTGGTATTCCTGGTTATTAGCCAATTGGTTCAGGCTTTTCCAGTAAGTATTTTGTTTAACTTCGCTCATTTGATAAAGTATATGTTCAAAAATCCGTAGTGATTAGTAGTGGCAGCCTTGGCAATATTGAGGTGGGCTCACGTTATTCTTTTTAACGAGTTCCGCTCCTAATTCCATTTGGTTTTCTGCATTGTAGCCCATAGTTGTAACTTCTTCTACTGGGCGTAAAAATTTCTCAGGCTCGCGATGGCAATCTAAACACCATCCCATGTTAAGTGGCTCAGCTTGGAATACAATTTCCATTTTGTCAACACGCCCGTGGCAACTTTCGCAACCAACACCCACATTTACGTGTGCGGCATGATTAAAATAAGCGTAATCAGCTAAGTTGTTTACACGAACCCATTCAACTGGTTGTCCACTGTCCCAACTTTCGCGAATTGGTTTAAGCTTTTCACTGTCGGTTAGAACCTGATTGTGGCAGTTCATACAAGTTTGAGTAGCGGGTACATTTGCCTGCTTAGACTCGAACACGTTAGTATGACAATACTGACAATCGAGACCTAGTTTACCTACGTGTAACTTGTGGCTATAAGGAACCGGTTGTGTTGGAGCATATCCAACATCTGTATATTGTGGTGAAAAAAAGTACCATATCGAAATTATAACAACGTTTATTACAACAATTAATCCGATAAGTATTTTGCGAGGAACTTGATTTGTCCACTTTGGGAAAATCTGCGCCATAAAGATTGCTTTTTTAAGTTTACAAAATCGAGTTTGATACGCCCGTTTTAAGACTTGGCAAATCTACCCAAAAATTCTGTCTATTTGAAGGAAGAGATGTACGCTTTCCTTATTTAAACAGATTCTAAATAGACTAACCCCACTTTGGCTGTTATTTTGTGCCGAAAGTACCGCAAAGATAAAACACATTTGATAAAATTTCTTGTAAATGAGTTTAAAAAAGAAGATTTAAGATTGGAGATATATTAAATTGGCTAAGCCCTTAAAAAAATTCTCAAAACCAGCGTAAATGGAAGATCAAAAAGTACCACAAAGTATAATAGTGTTTGATAAAGTTAGTGCAAAAAAAGCACTAGCTGTGATTATTGGAGTGAGTGTAGTGGCTTTAACTTTCCTTGTATGGCTTATCTACTTTAATGAAGGTTCAGAGCACAATTATACGTGGGTGGCAAAGCTACCAGCTTTCAATGCGGCTTTTAATTCTCTCAGTACAATATTTTTAGTATTAGGCTTGAGAGAAATTAAGCAACGAAATTTCGCCAAGCACATGAAGTTCATGATAAGTGCTTTCATTACATCGGCACTTTTTTTGGTAAGCTATATTGTGTACCACCATTTTATTGGTGACACCAAGTTTATGGGAGAGGGTATTATTCGCCCTATCTATTTCTTCATTTTGATAACGCATATTGTTTTATCCGCATTTGTGGTGCCGTTAGTGCTGAGTAGCTTTTTCTTTGCATTCTCGGGCAAGTTCAAAACCCATAGAAAAATATCCAAATTCACCTTGCCTATCTGGCTATATGTTTCCGTGACAGGAGTACTCATCTTCGCTTTATTAAAGATTTTTGGGTAAGTGAAATTTATAATTAGAAAAAGATTTCAAATCGAGTACTTTTATCATTAAATTAAAGACAAAGTACTCTTAAATAGAATGTATGCTGTTATCTAAATCTTGTGTTTATGGGTTGCGAGCCTCTTTATACCTTGCTTCAAGTGAAGAAGGAGCTTTTGTATCTATAAAAGAAATGAGCGATAAATTAGAAATCTCGTTCCATTTCCTTACAAAAATACTCCAGCAATTAACGGCTGAGGCTTTTATGGAGTCCTACAAAGGGCCAAATGGTGGTGTGCGATTATCTCAGAAAGGGAGAGATGCTACCTTACTAGATTTTGTTATTGCCATAGACGGCCCTGATCTATTTACCGAATGTGCACTTGGTTTGCCAGGGTGTGGGTCTGAGAAACCTTGCCCGTTACATGAAAGCTGGATAGATACCCGTGCTTCAATCCAATCTATGCTTGAGCGTACTACTTTAGATAAACTAGGAGTAGAGGGTAGAGAAAATCAATTCAGAATAACTGCAAACGGCGCTTTTAGCTGGAGCTAATTTAAATAAAACATCGTATTCATAAATAATTTATATAAATAAGATAAAATACTCTTAATACTTTGTTGTGGTTAATCTGACATTGAATTAATTGTGCGTTAGGCATATAGATAATCTTTAATACAAACCGGTAGGTTTTACAAACCACTATAAATTAAATATAAAGCAATCATGAATGATATATCAGAACAACCAGTAGGCCAAATAGTAGCCGATGATTACCGTGCCGCTCAAGTTTTTAGAGCACATGGTGTAGACTTTTGCTGTGGTGGCAAAAAATCGCTGGGCGATGTATGCGCCAGTAAGAACATTAATCTAGATACTGTTTTAGAGGAGTTGAGTGGCTTAAAGCAGTCGGGGGTTGAGCAGAATAATTACAGTGATTGGAGCTTAGATTTTCTAGCAGATTACATTGTGCAAAATCATCATAACTACGTGCGCAAAATGTTGCCTGAGTTAGAGTTTTATGCCGAAAAAGTAGCTCGTATACATGGAGAGAATCATCCCGAGCTATTAGAAATATTCAAGAACGTTAAAGTTCTCAGCTACGAGCTTATTGAGCATCTTGAGAAGGAGGAAGAAGACCTATTTCCTCAAATAAAAAAATTGGTACAGGAAAGAAAGGCTGGTACTGTTAAAGATGCTCTTTTAGAGGTGCTAGAAGATGAGCATGAAAAAGCAGGCGAGTTAATGGCTAACATTGAATTCTTAACAGATGGATTTACCCCACCAGAGGATGCTTGTGCTTCGTATAAAGTGCTATTTCAAAATTTAGAAGGTTTTCAAAAAGATCTTCATAAGCATGTGCATTTAGAAAACAATATTCTTTTTCCTAAAGCACTAGCTTTTGAGAAAAGAATGAATTAAGATTGTAGGTAGCTCATAGTTAAAAAAGTGCTATGAGCTACTTTCTGTAGTAATTAGAAGGTCATGGAAACTCATAAACTACTGCTAAAAAATTCAACAATTTGGCGGTGGATTCTATTTAGTTTTGTGCTAGCTGGCTTAACAGGATTTCTGTATCGGTTGGGGTTCGTAGTTCAGCTTCCTTTTGAATTGAATCTTGCTAATGTAAGGCAAGCTCATTCTCATCTTATGTTTTTTGGATGGGGTTCTTTATTCCCACTGTATTTTATTTATACCACTACTATTCCAGGGTATCATGCAGCACCTAGTGTAAAGCTGATGAGAGCATCTCTATGGATTGTGCTCGTATTTAGTTTACTTTCTTATCCTTCTTTTATGCTATATGGCTATCAATTAGCAGTTGTAGGGCGATTAATCTTACCCTTATCGGCGATACTTTCGGCTGGTGTAATGGTTGGGTGGTATGTTTTTATGGCTAGTTATATTAGAGTGAGATGTAAAAAGCATGATTTTGAACCTAACGTATGGTTTGAGAGTGCTCTTTTGATGTTATTTGTGAGTTCTTTGGGAGCATGGGGAGTTGGAGTGATACAAATTTTAGGTATTGGATCAGAGTTTTTAGAAAAACTACTCCCGCATTTCTTTTTAACAACGTTTTCGGAAGGATGGGTTTTACTAGTGTTATTCGGTTTTTTGGCTAAGATGCTAAATCTTCAAAATTCAGACTACATTATTTCGCCAACTATATTAGTGAGTCTTATAGCGGTTGGAGCTGCAATATCATTTCCGTTTGGGATGCCTCAATTACTTGAGAATCCTTTGCAGTCGCTTTTTGCGAGAGTTGGAGCTGCAATTATCGCATTTTCGATCATGTTTTTTGTTATATCTGTAGCGAAATCAAAGAAAGCTAAAAACACGCTCTGGATGTGGCCCATTGCCTTCTTATCATTAAAATGTATGATGCAGCTAAGTGTTACTGTTCTTCCGGCAAGCCCTATAATAACAGATTTTGGAAGTCGAATTTTATATCTCCATGTCTTCTTTTTGGGTGCCTATACAAGTGCAGTTTCCATCGTTTTTGCTAAGAATATATTTGATGGCGAGAAATTCATAAAGCCCATCATGTACGCTATAACAGTGGTGCTAATTTCACTCTTATTGCCAACTTGGTTTTTTCCAACTGCTATAAAAGGAGCCTGGATTTATCCGGTGTTAGCTATAGCATCTATTGGACCTGTTATAGCAATGAGCGTACTTTGGTTTAAGGTTAACGATAGATTACTATAGCTATGCCTCTTCTAACAAGACTTTTCCTTAAATCAGGGCTTATATATTTTATTGCGGCTTTAATCACAGGGGTGGCTTTTCAATTTTTGTCTACCTCGGTACCTGTGTTATTCCCCTTGTTTTGGCATATGCTTATGCTTGGATGGATTACTCAAATTATTATGGGAGTTTCTCATTGGATGTTTCCTGGTAGAGAGCGTGAGGAGAGTTTCAAAAAGCAACGGTGGGTTTGGATTGCATTTATCTGCTTGAATATTGGTTTATTGTTGAGAGTAATTGCAGAGCCCTTTGTCAATACTTCACCTGCTTTGCTATGGCAGGTATTACTGATAATCTCGTCGGTGACACAGCTCATAGCTGTTATATCATATGCTGTGGAGATCTGGCCAAGAGTGAAGGGTAAAAAGAAACGTATTTCAACCTCCAAAATGGAATCTTAAAATGCCCCGTGTTTCTGTTTGGTTGATTCGCTTATCACTCCTTTATCTAATGATAGGTATTTCCATTGGAGCTTTGTTATTAGCGCATAAAGCTATTCCAATCTCTCCAAAGTTGTGGACGTTATTACCCATACATATTGAACTTCTAGTTTTTGGCTGGATTATACAGTTTACTCTAGGAACGGCGTATTGGATGTTACCAAGATTTCTTATTTCGAAAGGAAGAGGAAATGGCTCTTTAGCAATTCTAATGGTAGTTGTTCTAAATGTTGGAATATGGCTTGTAATCGCCTCAAACCTATTTATAGATCTCACCTATTTAGCTTTCTATGGACGAGTACTTGAAACTCTTGCTGTACTACTTTTTGCGAGCCTCCACTGGAGGAGAATTGTTAGCTATGCAAAGCATTAGATGAAGTAAGTATTAAGAATCTTTCAAACATCTTTAGGCTCGTTCCGATTACATTTTAAACAGTTAAGTTGAGCGTCAAGCCTGCTCTTTCTGCCTTCCTCTGTAATAACCCATGGGCGTAATTGCCAAGGCGGATTATGCCTAACATGTTGCGTGTGACCACATTCTAGTATAGAAACCCAATCACCTTGCTCATCTTGGAAAAAGTCGACAATTCGCTGCTTCATTTAGATTGAGAAAGGATTTTTTCGAGATCTAACATTTCAATAGAACTTATGGCTGCTTCCATTGCACCTTCGGTACAGAGTCCACTTATTGAGGCGTCTATAAAACCTTCTTTAGCCGCATTAATGCAGGCGTTTCTAATTTTTTCAGCTTGGTTTGAATCTAAATTTTCCATGGCTATTTATGTTATGCATTAGCTAGTAGATAATCAGAATAAATAAAAAAGTCATGCTTTTAAGCATTGGCGTAAGTTGAAATAAATTTCAGACAAGTTCATCTTAAATTCACAATGTTTGAATAAGTTCATTTTAAATGAAGATTATCATATAAATAATTAAGACAAAATTGTCTTAATACTTAAAATCAACAAATAATGAACATAACAATGAGAAATTCAAAATTAATGATGGTGTTAGTAGGGCTAATGGTTTTAACCCTCGGTACAAGTTTTGTTTCTGCCCAGGAGAAAGGCAAAGAACTACAAGCTAAATTCCAAGTTGAAGGAAAGTGGTTTGGTTTACCAGAAGCTGAACTTTTTACAGAAGACTACGACGGCCCTCCAGTAGTTGGCGAGTATGTTACAATGCTTCCAAATATCGCAACTCTTCCAAAGGGCAATAGAGTCCATCATGTCCGTATGGATATTTTGGCACAGGAAATTGAAGTTGCTGAAGGTGTTCGTTATGTAGCTTGGACTTTCGGAGGAACCGTTCCAGGCCCTGTTTTACACGTTCGTGAAGGTGATAAAGTAGTTTTTACAATGAAAAATCGCAGTGACGAAGCAGTAGATATTACAGCTCCTATGAAAGGTAATGCTCCATTTCTTCAACAATTGGCGATGTCTAAATTACAAAAGCCAGTTGGTGATGAGATGCCAATGATGCACTCGATAGATTTTCACTCAGGTACAGTTGCTGCCGATGATAAATGGAGAGCTGTACCTCCAGGAATGTCAGTTCGTTTTGAGTGGATTGCAAACTACCCAGGCGTTCATATTTACCACTGTGGAGTACCACCAGTATTGCAACACATGTCTATGGGTCAATATGGAATGGTAATTGTATCTCCAAAAGAAGGATACCCAACTGATAAATCCGTTGACAAAGAGTTTGCAGTAGTTCAGTCAGAATTCTACCTAAAGAAAGAAGCCGGAAGCGACTTATATGTATTAGATTTTGATGCTGCTGATGAAAAAAAACCTTCAATAGTTGCTTTTAACGGACACCAAAGCGCATTAATGGATAATCCTATGGAAGTAGAAGTAGGTGACAGAGTTCGTATCTACATGCTTAATGTTGGGCCAAACGATGTTTCAAGCACTCATATAATTGGAGCAATATTTGATCGAGTTTGGTACGAGGGAAACTTGAAAAATGAGATGCATGGAATGCAAACCGTGTTGTTAGGATCAAGCAATGGCGCAGTATTAGAGTTTATAGTTTCTGAGGAAGGACATTATGTGCTAGTAGATCACGAAATGGCCGATATGCAGAAAGGGGCAGCCGGACTATTTATTGCTAAACCTAAATCGAAATAACCTCTTTTAAATAAATAGAAAACAGTTTTAACTATAAAAAGAATAGAACGATGAAATCATTTAAAAATATATTCACAACCCTAGTAGTAGCCGTATTATTTGCAAGCGCAGCAGTTGCACAAGGCACGGTAGAAAGCCCAAGAGTTATAGAAGTAAAAGGCACTGACAACATGAAGTTTGACGTGACAACTATTGAGGCAGAGCCAGGTGAAACAATTAAAGTTGTACTTACGGTAGTGAGTAGAATTCCTAAGCAAGCAATGGGACATAATATTGTATTTCTAGATAGCGGTGTCGACATGAAAGCATTTGTTAATGCATCAGCCAAAGCAAGAGATAGTCAATACATCGCTCCAGAGTTGAAAGATCAAGTACTAGCAGCTACGGATTTAGCTGGCGGTGGCGAAACAGTTGAAGTTATCTTTACTGTTCCTACAAAGCTGGGTGACTACGAATATGTATGTTCTTTCCCTGGTCACTTCTATGGTGGAATGAAAGGAGTGCTTACTGTAAAAGAAATAAAAAGCTGATAAGCCTATAATATTATTCAAAGCGAAGGCAATCTCTTAACCGGGGTTGCCTTTTTTTATGGAATTAAGCTAAAATCACAAACTAAGAAAATAGTGTGTTTGCTCTACTAACTTTAAAGGCTATTGTTATATTCTGGGTTAAACAACCATACTACAGTTTAGTATCCATGATAAAAGCATTTCTTACACTCATTCTATTTTGCACATTTGGCAATATTGCTCAAGCACAGTTATTTGGACGTCAACCAGATTTTACTCGTCAGGATACATTGCGAGGAAGTATTACACCAGAACGAGCTTGGTGGGATGTTACCTATTACCACCTTTCTGTGGCCGTAAACCTAGATGATAGTTCTATCTCAGGTACTAATGTTATTCAGTATAAAGTACTAGAAGAAGGTGTTGGGAGAATGCAAATCGATCTTCAAGAGCCGATGTATATCAACAAAGTGTTGCTTGCTGGTAAGCGATTGGAGTTTGAAAAAGATGGAAGTGCATATTTTATCACACTCCCGAAAACCCAACGAAAAGGGTCTATCAATGAGATAACGGTAGATTTTTATGGTAAACCCAAAGTTGCTATCCGTGCACCGTGGGATGGCGGTTTTACCTGGGCTAAAGATGGAAATGGAAAACCTTTTATCGCCACAGCTAACCAAGGAATTGGTGCAAGCATTTGGTGGCCGAACAAGGATCATGGTTATGATGAGCCTGATAGCATGCGTATTAGCGTAACCACGCCTAAAGATCTTATGGATGTTTCTAATGGACGGTTAGAAAAGGTTGAAGAACACAAAAACAACACAAAGACTTGGCATTGGTTTGTTTCAAACCCGATTAACAACTACGGTGTAAATATCAATATTGGTGATTATGTCCATTTTGGCGAAAAATTTGCCGGAGAGAAAGGTGAATTAGATATGGATTACTACGTACTCCGTGAGAATAAAGAAAAAGCTATTCAGCAATTTGCTGATGCTCCACGAATGATGAAAGCATTTGAACATTGGTTTGGACCGTATCCTTTTTACGAAGACAGTTATAAGTTAGTGGAAGCTCCGTATTTGGGAATGGAACATCAGAGTTCTATTACTTACGGCAATAAATATAAGAATGGATATTTAGGGAGAGATTTAAGTCAATCAGGTTGGGGACTTAAATTCGATTTTATCATTATCCACGAGTCGGGACATGAATGGTTTGCCAACAATATCACCTATAGAGATGTTGCAGATATGTGGATACACGAAAGCTTTACCAACTATTCAGAATCATTGTTTTTAGAATATCATTATGGTAAAAAAGCAGGCGAAGAATATGTTATTGGAACTCGTTTAGCTATTCAGAACGACCGTCCAATTATTGGAATTTATGACGTGAACTACGAAGGCTCCTCCGATATGTACTATAAAGGCGCGAATATGCTTCATACCATTCGGCAAATAATGAATAATGATGAAAAATGGAGAATGATGTTACGTGGGTTGAACAAAGAGTTTTATCATCAAACAGTTACTACCAAACAGATTGAAGAGTACATAAGCGAAGCTGTGGGAACTGATTTAGCTTCAGTATTTGATCAATATTTACGAGATGTTAGAATTCCAATGTTGGAATACACCTTTAAAAATGGAAAGCTTTTTTACAAGTGGACTAACGCTATTAGAAAATTTGATATACCAGTTAAAGTATTTATTGATGGAGAGGAGGTGCTTCTAAAGCCTTTAACTAGATGGCAAGAATTATCCAGCTTTGGTGAAAACTTAGTGCTAGACAGTAATTATTATGTGGGAAGTTTAAATTCGCTAGGGAATTAAAAGCGTATTTAAAATGATAAAATATTTCGGTAATGCTGAACCTGTTTTAGCATCTTTGTGAGGAATAAGAAGAATACAGCAAAACCTCAATACCAATGGAGCTAGAGCTTCTAGACTGCATTACGAACGGTGACGTTCGTAACGAGGATAAGATAAATAATTTGCTTAACTAACTAGCTTTTCCAGAAGATCCCGAAATAAATTCGGGATGACCGAGACTTAAAAACTACCAACCTATCGAACCAGCTTGAAACGCATGCAATATGGCTGGTTCTAGTGGTGAAATTCATTTAAAAATTCCTTCTTATCGAAGTCTGTAAAAATCCGCTCTGAAAATTCCACTTCTTTGTTTTCAGGATATTCTTTTTTCAAGTTATCAAAAGCTATCATCGCAGATTCTTTATTTTCAGTGAAAAAAAGCAAGAATGCTTGATTCACTTTGGAGTTTATAACAAATTGACCATCTTCAATACGTATATCATAAGCATCTTTGGCTTTTTGATACCATTCTTGGGCAATTTCATTCTCTCCTTTTTTTTTCGTACAGAAACCCAATTGTTGTCATAATTTCTGCGAAATCGGATTTAAAAGTTAAAGCTTTTTTAAAAACATGAATTGCTTCTTCTTGTCGATTTAGTTCAAGCAGAATATTTGCCTTGTTAGTGTAAAGGTTTATTTGTGCAGGCTCTATCTCTATCGCTTTGTCTAATTCGATCAGTGACAAATCTAAAGAGTCTTTACTTTCATTTCTTCCAAATATATAGCCATGAAAACGATCCATTGCGGAGTTGCTTAATTGAATAACAAGTGAATCTACTTCCGTCTCTAACTTATATTCATCTTCTTGGGAACTACAGGAAGAAAAAAATAAAAAGAGAAGAACGAAAATTGAAGTAATTCTCATATCAGAACTTAAAGCCATATAACATTTAATTAGAATACCAGTCCTTCAAACGAACGTCGATACTCTTGTCGGTAACAAGCTTTTTGAAAGCTTCAATATCTTGTCCGCGATGGTGATAAGGATACATTACTGCTGGCTTAAATTCTAAAACAGCACTTGCTGCCTGATTGATATCCATTGTGTAAGGAAGATTCATACACACAAAAGCGATATCGATGTTTGTAAGGGCTCGCATTTCGGGAATGTCTTCGGTATCACCAGAAAGGTAGACGCTCATTTCACCAAAAGTTAAAATGTAGCCGTTGCCACGCCCTTTTGTATGTCGAGAGGATTCATCCTCAGGAAGATTATACATGGGAATTGCCGATGCCTTAATTCCGTGTAGCTCGGTGTTTTCTCCATTCCCAATAACAACTAACTGGTCTTGGTACTTCCCATCCATTTTGTCTGCCACTGCTTGTGGAACCACAAAAGTTGTATTCTCTGTATCTAAGCCATCAAGGGTTTCAGCATTTAAATGATCACCATGAATATCTGTAATGAAGATGATATCCGGCGCATTAAACTCACTAAAAAGTTCAGCTCCGCCAAAAGGGTCAAACAGAATGGTTTTGTCGGCAAAAGTGAAAGTTACACTGCCATGATTTACAGCATAAACGGTTAAATCTCCTTTAGATGTAGCAAAAACATCAGGTGAAGTTGATAATTGCGCAACTGCATTAAAGCTGAGTATAAATAGGAATAATAGGCTCGATAAAAGTTTTTTCATAGCAGAGAAGTTGTTTCAGTTTGCATTAATAATGTAATAAAAGGACGAATCATTCATCATCTTATTAGAAAGTAATCGTCAATTATTTACAATTTTGTCTTTTATTCATCTATTGATTACTCTAGTCACTAAAATAAATCAAAGTTTATTCTAATTACTTAATTAAAATGAAAGCCTCAAAAAGAATAATAAATCTCGGTTCTAGGATAAGTATAGTAATGTTATTGGTGCTTATGGGATGGTCTTGTAAGAGTACTGAAACAACAACATCTAACGAAACAGCTACAAACTCTTCAGAAAAAGCAAATTTAGAAGAATTGTATTGGGCACGGATAGATAGTTCTAGAATGAACTTTGTTCAAGCAGATGTAGATTTTATGACAGGAATGATTGGTCACCATGCCCAAGCTTTGATTATGTCTGATCTAGCACCTAAGAATGGAGCAAGTCGCCAAATAAAGACCCTAGCGTCTCGTATAATCAATGCTCAGAAAGATGAAATTGCAGCTATGCAAAAATGGCTTAGAGATCGTAAACAACCAGTGCCCGAAGTGCATATCGATGGGCTAAACTTGATGATTCATGGCGCAGGAGGAGATCACTCTGACCACATGAGCATGGCGGGGATGCTCACACAAGAGCAACTGGTGGAACTAAGCGAAGCAAAAAATGAAGACTTCGACAAGCTATTTCTTAAATATATGATTCAACATCATAGTGGCGCAATTACTATGGTAACCAAGCTCATTAATACTGATGGAGCTGTACAAGATGAAGAGTCTTTTAAATTATCGGCCGACATAAATGTTGATCAAATCACTGAAATTGAACGCATGAAATTGATGCTTTCTGAGCTATCATCGAAAGATAAGGCTGAGTAAAAGCCTGCTTAGTTTGTATTAATCAACAATAAACACACCCAGAAAAAATGAAAACAACTTCTACTATTATTAAAGGTGCATTTAGGCACTTTTGGGTTCTGCTAATTACGGCAGCACTTATTGTGACATATTCTTGCTCGTCTTCTTCGAAGATGATAGATATGCCTTACAACTCACCCGCAGTTACTCAACTCGACAATGTGATGGCCCCAAGCCCTGATCCAAGAGTTGGACTCAAAGCCGGTTTATTCGATGCCGAAGAAGCTACGTGGAATCTTGAAGTAAGATCTGCTACTCCACCTCCGGTTGATTTTTTAGGAGTTACAAATTCAGATTTAGCCTTTAAAGGCAAATATGCAATTCAAGGAAATTATAATGGCGTAATTATCTGGGATATTTCTAATCCTGCTAAGCCTGAAGTTGTACGAGAGTATATCTGCCCAGCTTCGCAAAGTGATGTTTCCGTGTACGAAAATCTTATGTTTGTTTCTGGAGAAGGAAACACTGGCCGCCTAGATTGTGGAACTGAAGGCGTTGATCAGGCTGTAAGTAAAGAGCGTTTAAGGGGGATTAGAATTTTTGATATCACCGATATTGAAAACCCAAAGTACATTGCCAATGTGCAAACGTGTAGAGGTTCTCATACTCACTCTGTATTAAAAGATCCAAATGACAATGAAAACGTATATGTATATGTTTCTGGTTCAGCTGGTATCCGTCCAGAAGAAGAGCTTCCAGGCTGTTCTGATGCACAACCAGAAGACGATCCAAACTCTGCGTTATTCAGAATTGAAGTAATTAAAGTGCCTTTGGCAAATCCTGAGATGTCTAAAATTGTAAGTTCTCCAAGAATTTTTGAGAACCTAGATGCACCACCACGTCACGGTATGTCTCCAGCTGATTACCCAGCTCTTGCCGAAGCTAAAAAGAACGGAGCTTTTATTATAGACTTTAACGGACAAGAAACTGTGCTTCCAGATAGTTATGCAAAGCAATTGCTTAGTGGAATGGTTGCAAAACGAGGTGGAACTGGTGAGGCTACAGCGGCTGATAGCGTTCAGTTACGTAAAGACTTACCTGGAATTGTAGCTGCCATGTTTGGTGGTGGAGAAGATGGGAAAGAACCTGCACGTAAAGGCCCAACTCAATGTCATGATATAACTTTGTATCCAGAAATTGGATTGGCAGGCGGTGCTTGTGAAGGTTA
The DNA here is from genome assembly GCA_048267405.1 of Balneola sp. Classification (GTDB taxonomy): domain Bacteria; phylum Bacteroidota; class Rhodothermia; order Balneolales; family Balneolaceae; genus Balneola. The sequence continues at coordinate 302,809 of JBLWXP010000001.1, forward strand.
TGGATTGCTACTTGATATTTCAGATCCAGCAAATCCCGTTCGAATTGATGCAGTAGCAGATTCTAATTTCGCTTACTGGCATTCAGCCACATTCAACAACGAAGGGAATAAAGTTATTTTCACGGATGAGTGGGGTGGCGGAGGCCAACCAAAATGTCGTGAAGGTGATCCCATGGAATGGGGTGCTAATGCTATTTTCACTATTGAAGGTGGAAAAATGAAATTCGAAGAGTATTACAAAATGCCAGCGGTTCAAACCTCAGAAGAAAACTGTGTTGCGCATAACGGCTCTATGATTCCTGTTCCTGGGCGAGATATTATGGTGCAAGCTTGGTATCAAGGTGGAATTTCAATCTTCGATTGGACAGATGCTAACAATCCTGTAGAAATCGCATTTCATGATCGTGGCCCAGTGGCTGCCGATAAAATGCAGATGGGTGGAAGCTGGAGTGTGTACTGGTACAATGGTTCTATTGTGAGTTCAGAAATTGCTCGTGGATTGGATATTTTCGAATTAACACCTAGCCCGTATTTAACTGAGAATGAAATTGCTGCTGCAAAGTCGATTGAACTAACGTATTTGAATGCTCAAGGTCAGCCTAAGTTTGAATGGCCAACTACATTCGCATTAGCTCGCGCTTATACCGATCAACTTGCTCGAGAAAAAGGACTAGCTGACGGTAGTTTAAATGTAGTTCGTCAAGGATTAGTAAATGCTGAAAAAGCTTCACCAAAAGTGCGTAAACAAGTACTTACCAAATTAGCAGACACCGTAGAAAGTTATGCAGGTAGTTCTAATAATGCCACTAAAGTGAAAATGTTAGCGGATACTGTTAGAGAGTTAGGTTCTAAGCCTTAAATCGAAAACAGTCTTGATTATTAAACCCTGGTAAGACACTTTAATGATGTGTTTTATCAGGGTTTTTTTATGGGATATAAAAATAATTACGAGAAAAGAGAGCAATTAGCTATTTAAATGAAGTTTTCTATATTGTCGCGATAATTAGGTTTTGGAAAGGGTAATCTAGAGACCTCAAAGTAGAATTAACATAGTCGGGTGATAAATGTTCAACGCTAGAAATTTTTTTAACTACATAAGTTATTTGCAGTATCCACTAATGGTAGCAGGCTTAATGTATTCATTTATGCCTTTTTTAAATGGATTTGAATCTGTTTGGGAATACTATAATAATACACTCATCTTTATGGGAGTAGGTATTAGCTTATCAACTTTACAAGACACAACAAAAATGCAGAACGAACTTTCTAGAAAGGTTTGGGAGAACCCTAAATCTGGGAAACTGTTTTTGGGAATCATATCTGCCTCCGCATTACTAATGATACTGATTGGTTTTTATGGATTGTACTCTGCAGAAGACACTGTATTGAAAGAGTTGTCTCTAGGGGTTTTAGTCTTGGGAATTGGACTGATTGGGCTTCTGAAAAGTGCTATCGAGTTATTCGAAAATCATCGATTAGATAAAAAAGAAGCACAGTAATTGGTTCGGGAATGAATAGTCGAGTAGGAACTCAATCCTGAAACTCCATATTTCTCACTACTCACTACTCACTACTCACTACTAATATCTATAATTATCCAACAAACTTATATCCAAAGCCGTGAACAGTGAGAATGTGTACAGGCTGATGGCTATTTGCTTCTAGCTTTTGTCTCAACCAAGCAATGTGGACATCAACAGTTCTAGTTGATGGGAGGGCGTCGTAACCCCAAACTTCGTTCAGCAATTGGTCGCGTGTTAAAACTAGACCTTCATGTTCTAACAAGAATTTAAGGAGTTGAAATTCTTTAGCAGGAAGGTTTACACTTTGACCTGATTTCTTAATTTCACCTTTTCTAAAATTTACAGTTACTTGACCGAATTGATACTCTTGGCTGTAGGCTTGTGGAGCAGAAACAGACTTCTTGCGCACCTGAACTTCAACACGAGCAAGTAGTTCCATCATCTCAAACGGTTTCTGCATGTAGTCATTAGCACCTAATTTCAGTCCTAACACTTTGTCTATTACTTGTCCTTTGGCGGTCAACATGATGATAGGCGTTTCGATTCTACTTTGGCGCAAATCTTTGCACACATCCAGACCGTCCTTTTTGGGTAGCATCAAATCTAAAATTATAGCATCGTAGCTATTGTTAAGTGCTTTTTCAAAACCATCCGCACCATTAGTGGCAACCTCAACTTCGTAGTGTTCTTCAATTAAGCGGTCTTGGATGGTCATCACCAAACCTTGTTCGTCTTCAATTAGTAAAATTTTTGCTTTAGCTTGCATTTCGATCAGTTGTGATTTTTAGTGTAAAAGTAGATCCACTTCCTTTACTACTATTAACGGCAATTTCTCCATTATGTGCATCAATTACTTTTTTTACTAAACTTAAGCCAATTCCGTTGCCTTTAATTTGCTCTTCGATAGGTTTTTTACCTCTAAAAAAAGGTTCGAAAATCTGTTTTAATTCATCCTCAGGAATACCATCTCCCATATCTTGGACTTGTATTATCAACTTTGATTTTCCAGATTGAATAGTTTCGTTAGCGTTAAGACAGACGGTGCTATTTGTACCACTAAATTTTATAGCGTTATGGATTAAATTGGTAACAGCTAGAAAAAGTGCGTCTCTATCGGCATAACAAATGTCTAAATCTGTTTGAACCGAGTACTTTAGAATGATGCCCTTTTCCTCCAAATGAGGGCGGCAGCTATTGTTTACCTCCTCCACAAATTCAGAAATAGAAAACTCGCTAAACTGGTACACTTTCTTTCCAGATTGTATTCCTGAAAACTCCATAATCTGGTCTACCATATCGCTTAATCTGCGGCCTTCTTTCACCATCAAATCAGCATATTCTTTTCGCCGTTCTTCTTTATGAATAACACCTGCGCTTAGATTTTCAGCAGCAGAACGAATAACCGTTATTGGAGTTCTAAGCTCGTGCGAAACTCCAGCCACAAACAGCATTTGTCTTTGGGCTAGGTCATGAGAGCGTTGTGCTGTTATCACAATCATAATTACGCTGATGCCGAGAATGGCTAGGATACCAAAGCTTATGAATAGATTTCGATTTTTGGTTTTAGCCACATATGCTTCCAAAGACCCATCTTTGAAACTTAGCCAAAGTTCCCATTCTGGATTACCTTTGCTAGATATAAAAGAGGCTGTTATCAAGGTATCTACTTTTTCAGAATAATTGAGAATAGAATCTGGCCAAGTGGAGCTAGGGCTAAGTTCGGAGGTCGAATGTCTAGTTGAGATCCTAGATCTAGATTCTGAACTCTTGAATACATTTATACTTTTAATCTTATTAGGAATGCTATCTAGCTTTGATAAAGAGTTTAAATTATTACCAAAACCTGAATTGAAAATGAAAAACCTTTGAGCATCCAACTCATCAATGGTGCGTTTAAAATCTGGTTTTTTGGTTACATCCAGTCCTTTAGTAGTAAAGTAAACGCTTAGATTATCGTCATCGCCAGGCTGAACAATGCTAAGTATGTACTGGTCTTCAAAAGACTCGGTAAGGTAGGTTCTAGCAAGTTCAGGAATGATTATTTCCTTAATTACATCATCATTTAGCTCCAACAAAATCCCGTCATCTATCTGCTCTACGTTAAGGCTCACACTAATATTTTGACTTAGATTCTTGTCATTAATGGTTACCATTTCTAAATATTGAACAGGAACCATGAGAAAGCTTGGCTTACCGAAATCAGGTCCGTGTGTGATAGTAAGACTGTTATCAAAATCAGTTTTGTAGTTTGAGTTTTCTTGCAGCCAATTGATAATTGAGACTGGAGGATTGTTTAACTGGCTAAGTGTAGCAGTGTTTGGATCGAAATGCTTAACGAGAGGCTCTTCATCTGAAACACCTTTTATATAATAGACCGATTTAACAAGCTCAGGCTGTTTAGATTTTGCAATCCAGTTTGTATAAGCATCCTGTAAAAGTTGTTCAGGCTGTTCTCCATTCTGAGAGAGCTGTATTTCAAAATTGTTATTTAGCTGACTAAACTTCTGATTTAAATCGGTTACAAAATTCTCTGTAGAGGCTGTCATGTTTTTTGAAAGCCGGCTCTGTTCCTCGCTGCTAACACTCCCAAGCCAGTTGTACTGTAAAAAAGCCAGTGTAATAAGTGCGCAAGCCATTACACCAAGAAAAATGTAGGTAATCCATTTGTTATGCATACTCAAAATTAGCGCCTTTTGGATCTATTCAAAAAGATTTAGCATCGATTTAACATCCTTAACAAAGTTTTTGCAAGCCCTTAACAACACTAAGGCTTGGCTTTAGAATATTACGGATGTCTACTAACTAAATACTAAATATTCGATGAAAAAAATACTCTTTTCCGCTTTACTCCTTGTAATAGGGGCTTTTTCAAATACCAAAGCCATAGCACAAGTACGACAGACTATGACTCTAGATGCAGAAACTTCTTTAATGTTGCCAGAACTTGATGCCCTTTTAGTAGAAAATGACGGGGAGGTTAAAGTGATGATCAGATTGGGAAAAGAAACTTCCAAAGGAGCAGGTGATCGCCTGGAAAAAGGAGACCTCATCTTAATGATAAATGGGATTCGAATAAAAGAGATAGACAAACTTAAAGAAATCTATGCCGCACTAGAAAAAGGGGAAGAAATTAAGGTGGGAGTTCGCCGTGGGGAAAGCCGATTTATAGTAAGTGGGATTAAAGGCGACAAAGCTGAATCTAAATCGGGCGCGATTAAAAGTATGTCAATGTCATTTCAGACGGATGGAGATGAAAAAGTAACAATCATTGCAGAACTAGGATTGATGCTAACAGATGTAGAAAAATCAGTTAAGGTTGATGGTTTTATAAACAGACTTGCACCTGAAGAATTGAAAGCGAAGAATTTGGAGGACTGGTCTTTAATTAAAGTTAATGGAAAAAAACCAGTATCAGGAGCTGAAGCTAAAGCATTAATTGATGCAGTAAAGGCTGGCGAAGACCTTGAGCTTACGTTTGAGAAAGATGGAGTAGAAGAGCCCATCATCCTAAAAAAGCCAAAAACTAACAATAGAATAAGATTTAAATCTGGTAACTGATGAAGAACTCAATTTTATTTTATTTGCTGTTATTTTTTGCCATAAACTTATCTCTGCCTGAGCTTGTTAGTGCACAAACTCCATTCCCAAACGCTAGAGATGATAGCTACCCATTGTTGGGCTTAAAAAGAGCAAAAAGTACATACGAACGTGCTCAAAGCGAGTTAAATAGAAGTGAGGTATTATTCGAAAAGAAGCTCATTTCGAAAGAGCAATTTGAACAAGCCAAGAACGCATACTTAGATGCAGAGGTTAATTACCAGCAATCACTATTGGTTCTGCTTTTTGAGCAACAATTTGTAAGCATCAAAAAGGCAGTAAAATCTCAAGAGGAAAGTGGGAAGAAGAAGGTGCGTGTGACCTTGGCAAACACTTCAGGAGCTTCTGCTGAGTTCTCGCAAATTGTGGATATGGAGGACGAACTGTTTCGTTCTCTTCAACCAGATGTGATTCACAATGTGTACGTGTCGTTGAGTAATAACGACGGGGCAATCATAAGTAGCCCGTACGAAATCAAACTCAGTTCGCTGCATTCTGGCGTTCCCCAAACAGTTGAGTTTGAACTATTGCAAGATGTGGACGAGGCTACTGTAAATATCATTTATGGAAATGGTGCTTCTCGAAATCCAAAGGTGTTTTTACAGAAAGATGCGAGTGCCAACAAAGTTCTCATTCAATCCGAACGGTTTTCACAAGAAATAGAACTGGGGAAAGAAGCAAATTTCGGGCTTGGTTTAGAGCTTTTCAGTGGTGTTGATGACACCTATAAGCTGGAAGTTGTAAACCTTCCACAATCCGTGGCTCGCTATTTTAACGAAGTGGGAGCAAGTGGTCGCATAAGCCAAATCAAATTCACTGAAAGTAACAACACTCGTCAAACCAACTTGGTAATTTCTCTACCCGATAGACCGACCGATGATGTGATTATGGATGAACCCATTAGCTTTTTTGTGATGGCTGTTCCTCTTGATAAGCTAAAGGGAGTCTCCGAAAAGAGAAATGAACTATGGACAGAAGAGCAAATTAAAGCCCTTGATGTAGGCTACGTTCGGTTAGAGATGCTACCACGTGGAGTGGGTAAGTTAGTTATCAAAGCGCCACAACTTTTTAATACAGGGAAGGCAGGCGAACCAGTGTCGTTCAGCTTTAGAGTAGTGAACGAAGGTTCTCGCCGGTTAGATAACATCGAATTTGAACTCGATACTCCTTTTCAATGGGAGAAAAGTATAGATCCCGTTCTCATATCAGAACTTGGTATACGCGAAGAAAAAACAGTTAGGGTTACACTCACCCCACCTAGCGACGTAAGCGTTGGTAAATATGAAACTAGGATGAGATCGACATCCTTATCTGACAACCAACCTGTTAACGCCGAAGACAAGAGTTTTACGGTGCAAATTGAAGCAGAAGCCAGTGTTTTTGGAACTGCGTTTATTCTACTACTTATTCTTGCATTAGTGGGTGGAGTAGTGTTCTTCGGCATAAAGCTATCCAGAAAATAACTTCTACAAATACAGAATATTAATCCAAAAAAGCACAAGTATGGAAACTACAATTAACCCGATACAACAAGCCCCGCTTCTAGAAGCCAGAAATTTGAATAAAGTATATGAGGACGGTGTTACTGCTTTAGAGAATCTAAACATAAAAGTTATGCCAGGCGAAATCTACGCAATGCTTGGTGGTAATGGTGCAGGTAAAACTACCACTATAAATATCTTTCTGGATTTCATTCAGCCTACCAAAGGAAATGCTTTTATAAACGGAATTGATGCTAACAAAGAACCTCTTGAAGCCAAAAAGAATGTGGCCTTTGTTTCAGAGAATGTACAGCTCTATCCAAATTTCTCTGCGATGCAAAATCTGGAGTTCTTTGTGAAATTGGGAGGCAAAGACCATTATAAACGTCAAGATTACGAGGCAGCTTTGGCGCGTGTTGGTTTACAAAAAGATGCGTTCGATAAAAAACTCAAAGATTTCTCGAAAGGTATGCGCCAGAAGTGTGGTATTGCTATCGCCATCCTAAAAAATGCACCTGCCATCTTACTTGATGAGCCTACCTCAGGATTAGACCCAAAAGCGGGGAAAGAGTTCACAAAGTTAATTGGCGAACTTCGTGATGAAGGCAAAGCCATTTTGATGAGCACCCACGATATTTTCCGAGCTAAAGATATCTCAAATCATGTGGGAATTTTAAATAATGGAATTCTAGTAGCGCAAAGAACACATGCAGAGCTAAAAGGTGTAAATCTAGAACAGCTTTACGTAGAATACATGGCTGGTTATATGGATGAGCCCGCCAGTTCTGGCATACTTAGCAACGATTTAGTTTAAGAGGGATAATGATGTTTAAGCTAATATTTGTCAAAGAACTCAAAGAAATTGTGCAAAGCAGTAGATTTACAATCAGCTTTGCAGTGTGCTCAATACTCATTGTGCTTTCCTTTTTTATGGGAGCGCAAAATTATGTTTCGAGCAAGGCTCAATACGAAGCCGCTGTTCAAGAAGGGTATAATCAAATTTCCGCAAATACCGAATGGGTGGGAATAAACCACAGCATTATGTTGCCACCAGAACCGCTGATGGCTCTTGTAACAGGTATTTCTAACGACATAGGTAGAGACATTGAAATGAAAGGCAGAGGGGAGTTACGAGCGGAGAATACTCGATTTAATGACGAACCCATCTTTGCCATCTTCCGCTTTATGGATTTGGAATTTATTTTCGGTGTCATTCTTTCGCTCTTTGCTATCATCTTTACCTACGATGCCATCAACGGGGAGAAAGTTAGCGGAACCTTGAAACTCTGTTTTGCAAACTCAGTATCTCGGGCTTCATTTATTGCGGGGAAATTAGCAGGTTCTTTTGTGGGGTTAGGTTTAGCGTTGTTAATCCCTCTCTTAATTGGTGCTGCCATTCTTCCTCTTTTTGGAATTACACTGAGCAACGATGAGTGGCTCCGACTCGGCTTAATTTTACTGGCAGGACTAGCATATTTTGGGCTATTCTTAGCATTAACTATCGGCATTTCTGCATTAACAAATAAGCCATCCATTTCGTTTTTAATCTCTCTCGTAATCTGGATTTTTGCAGTACTTATAATTCCAAGAGCTTCCGTATTGGTTTCTGGGAGATTGGTCGAAGTTCCAAATATAGATGAGATTACTGCAGAGAAAAGTCGGTATAGAATGCAACTTTTTGAAGAGGATCGTCCGAAAATGGCGAATTTCACTGCACCAGAAGGAACTGAGCCTCAAAAAGTAATGCAAGCTTTTTCTAAACACATGAGCAGTCTTTCCGAAGAAAGAACTTCCAAAATTCAGGTTTTTGAAGAGAAAATTAATGAGAATTATAACAACAGAAAGCGAGAACAAGAAAGGGTGGCGTTGGCATTATCACGAATGTCTCCAACATCTGTATTTAGCTTAGCTATCACCAGGCTTGCAGGAACTTCGTTGGAGCTTCAAAACCGCTATATGGATTCTGCCAAAGAATATCAGAAGGTGTTCAGCGATTTCATGACAGAGAAAACGGGAAGCACTGGTAGTGCAGGTTTCAGAATGATTATTACCTCCAACGACGACTCCGACGAAGAACCCGAAACCATCGATGCCTCAGAGCTTCCAAAATTTCAGTTTCAAAACGCCACATTCGCCTTAGCCGCAAAGGGCAGTATCCTAGATTTGGGACTGCTAATCCTCTTTAATCTTGTGTTTTTTGGAGGAGCCTTTTTTGCCTTCCTCAAATACGACTTAAGATGATATCTCGAATTTCAAAACCAAATAGGAAACTTCCATGATTAAGTTAATGATAGAAAAGGAGCTCAAGAATATTCTCTTAAGCCCAAAGTTTGTAGCAACATTTTTAGTGTGTTCTGTTTTGATTCTTACGAGTGTATTTATTGGCATTCAAGAGTATAAAAATGCAGTGGCTCAGCACGAAGCTAACGAGCAGATTGCTCAAATAAACATGCAACAGGCAACAAATTGGGGAAGTATAAAGAACCAACTTCACCGTAAACCAATGCCTATGCAAGTGTTTGTTTCTGGGCTCCATTTTGATGTAGGACGTGTTTCTACCATTTCTGATTTCCAAGATGTAAAGCTAACTCGTAGTCCGTATTCCGACGAAACCTTGTTTGCGATTTTTAGATTCATCGACCTCACGTTTATCGTGCAAGTGGTGCTTTCGTTGTTTGCCATTCTGTTCACGTATGATGCCATTAACGGGGAACGCGAAAATGGGACACTAAAGCTGGCGTTTGCAAGCTCAGTTTCAAGAGCGGGCTACCTAATCTCGAAATTCATCGGAATTTGGATAGGATTGGTATTTCCATTGCTCATTCCCATTCTAATTTCTTTGCTTCTCGTAGTGCTAATGGGAGTTCCATTTTCGGGAGGAGAGTGGATGAAGTTTGCAAGCTTTGTGGGGTTGTCGTTACTGTACATTACATTTTTTATAGGTCTTGGATTGCTTGTTTCAGCAACAACAAGAAAATCCTCATTGTCATTTTTACTTTTACTTGTAATTTGGGTTGGAGGAGTTCTCATCCTTCCTCGTATGAGCGTAATGGCTTCAGGACAACTTGTAAAAACAGAATCGATTGCACAAATAGAAGCCAAACAGGAAGCTTATCGTAAGGCACGATGGGATGAATATTCATCAACTATCTCAGAAATGTGGGGCAAAAGAAGTCAAGAGATGGAAGGTATGAGTGAAGATGAACGAACAGCCTACAGAGATGATAAAGAATGGACTTGGCTTGAAGAGGATGATGCCGCCAGAAAGCAAGTTCAATTAGATATCACAACAAATAATAGAAAGCTATTAGAGGAAACACGTAACAAAAAGCAGTTGCAAGAACGCATCGCATTTAGCTTAGCTAGGATTTCACCAGCTTCCTCATTCAGGTTGGCTGCTATGAATATTGCAGGAACCGATATTGGAATGAAAAATCGGTATGAAGAAAGCATGCGAACATATCGAGACGATTTTACTAGCTACACCGAAGCCAATAAAGAGAAGAGCGGCAACGATGGCGGTTTTAGAATTGAAGTAGATTCTGATAAAGGTGTTAAACTCGACTTTGGTAGAAATGATCAAGGTTTAGATTTGAGTGGCATACCTCAGTACAACGCACCTATACGTACAGCCGGTGTCATACTTTCAAAAAGCATCCTAGATTTTGGACTCTTGGCTATTTTCATCATGCTCTTATTTGGTGCAACATTTGTAGCCTTTATAAAGTATGATATGAGATAATAGTTTTGTGCAAGAGTTAGAAAAAGAGATTCATTCGTAGCCGTTGGATCTCTTTTTTATGTTCTACACTCTTTTAAACCGATTGAATATCTCTTTCGATAATTCTTCTCGATGATCTGGGTGCGCTATCTCGGTAAGTGCTTTTGCCCTTTGGTATAAACTCTTACCGTACAAGTTACACACACCATACTCAGTAACTACGTAATGCACATGCGCACGAGTGGTAACAACTCCGGCGCCCTGTTTAAGGAATGGTACAATTCTACTCACTCCTTTTTTTGTGGTTGATGGAAGTGCTATGATAGGTTTTCCACCTTCAGAAAGTGAAGCTCCTCTAATGAAATCCATCTGTCCGCCAACTCCAGAATAATGATAAGTACCGATGGAATCCGCGCAAATTTGTCCCGTAATATCAACTTCGATAGCGCTGTTAATAGCCATTACTTTGGGGTTTCTTCTAATCACAGCCGTATCGTTGATGTAAGCGATATCTAGCATGGCAATCATGGGATTATCATCAAGAAAATCGTACAACCTACGTGAACCCATCACAAAACCAGATACAATTTTGCCAGGATGAACACGCTTTTTCTTCCCATTTATAATTCCTTTTTCAACTAAATCTATTACGCCATCTGAAAACATTTCGGTATGCACACCTAAATCCTGATGATTTCCTAAACTTGCAAGAACGGCGTTTGGAATGGCACCGATTCCCATTTGTAGAGTAGAACCATCGTCAATTAAACCGGCACAATACTGTCCAATCTTGAGTTCTTCCTCATCAGGTTCGGGTACTATTTGTTCTGGTAATGGATCGTCCACCTCAACCATTGCATCAATCTTACTTACGTGGATGAGACCATCGCCGTGGCTTCGAGGCATATTCGGATTCACCTGTGCGATAACTTTTTTTGCACATTGCACGGCACTATTAGTTACTTCTACCGAGACTCCGAGCGAGCAATAGCCGTGTTTATCAGGTGGGGAAACGTGAATCATGGCTACATCTAAAGGAAGAATATTCTTTCTGAAAAGAGAGGGAACTTCGCTCAAAAAGATGGGGATGTAATCACCTCGGCCTTCATTAATAGCCTGTCTGACATTAGCGCCCACAAAAAGAGCGCTTATCCGAAAACTGTCTTTAAATTCAGCTCGAGCGTAAACGGCTTCGCCCTCAGTATGCAAATGGATGAGCTCCACATTTCTGAGTTCATGCGTGCGTGCAACCATCGCATCGATAAGTCTAAATGGTGAAGCTGAAACCCCATGAAGGTACACTCTATCGTTCGATTTTATGATCTTTACTGCTTCTTCAGCGGTTGTATAAATGGCCATCTTCCCTTCGTTTTAATTACCTCATTTGTTCAACAATATATATTTTATATGAAGGAAAAATAAAGACATAATAAAGCATGGTGAGGCAAGAATTCCGAATGGTGTGTAAACTCTGTGCCTCTCGTTACGTAGCTCTGCTGCGTAATGCAGTCTGGAAGCTCCTGCTTCCATTGGTTAGGCCGTTGTTTCTATGTGGGCAAATCCTTGAGGAGAGACAGCGTTCTCGTTTGCGTGGCACCACAGAGCTTGATTTCAATTCCTCATTTAAAATTTATAATCCAAAATTTCCCAACTCTTAGTTCTACACACCCAAATTTGTTCTAATTCCAAAATTTCGTTACTTCAATAAAAACCGAATGGTGGCTACCAAGTTCAGACCGGAGATAAATCTCCTCTGTACTAAAAACCTTGTTCGGGTAATGTTATGTTATACTGCAAATGAAGCTGAATTCACTTTATCAATCTTTTTTTATCAGAGCTGGTCGTGAAACTACATTCGTAAAAAGATTGAATGTAGACCATTGGGCACAGTTTAATTCTAATTACCATCTACTGGAAGGTGAAAACCCAATTGTCTACATTAATTCAGGAAATATCAAAAATATAAACAGACCGCAAAAAACGCCATCTGAGAACTGTATTGAATTAAATGCTTTCAAACACCCTCGTTTGATAGTAGATGAATTTTTTATCTTAGAACAGTATTTACAATCTGTACTAAAGTGTTTCCCAAAAAAATGGTGGCAATCTAGAAAGACTTTCATCTTTCAACTAGATTATGAGCCAGAACAAGGTTTCACTAGTATTGAGATGAGAGCAGTGAGAGATGCATTAGAACACTCTGGCGCAAAAGAAGTCATAATCGTTAGCTCAACAGCTACGGAACATGAAATTAAGTCCTTTATTAATCATATAAATCAATTTGGAGTATCCAAAAAATCATTAGCAGATCCTAAATGGCGCAAACTGTTTTATTAGTTACTAAAAATAGCAGTCTAGCAAACGTTGCCTCTCGTTACGTAGCTCTGCTGCGTAATGCAGTCTGGAAGCTCCTGCTTCCAATGGTTAGGTCGTTATTTCTAATTATGGGTAAATCCTTGAGGAGAGACAGCGTTCTCGTTTGCGTTGCACCCCAGAGCTTGATTTCAACTCCTCATTTAAAATTCATAATCCAAAATTTCCTAACTCTGTAGTTGTTTTCGTGCAATAATTTGTCCTGAATTTAGTACATTAAATAGAACGCTTATTAAAATTCTATCCTATGTCTAATATTCAACTTGATGATGACATTCGGTCTCTCTCAGATTTCCGAGCTAATGCAGCTTCTTTTATAGAGCGGATTAAGTCAAACCGACGGCCACTTATTCTTACTCAAAATGGCAAAAGTTCAGCGGTTTTAATCGATGTTGAAGACTATCAAAAAATGCTCAATAAGATTCAATTGCTTGAAGAGCTTTCAACCGCACGAAAGGAATTAGATAATGGAGATGGTGTTAGCCACAAAGAAATTTTTAATGAATTGAGATCCCAATATTCTAATTCATGAAAATCATCTGGTCGCCAACTGCTAGAAACAAAATCAAAGAAATTCTGGATTATATTTCTGAAGATAACCCAGATGCGGCATTAGCTCTTATTGATTTGTTTGAGAAGAGTGTTGACGAATTAAAACAGAATCCCGATTCAGGCAGGTTTTTACCAGAAATAGATAATGAAAAAATTCGGGAGATTGTAGTTCATAAAAATTATGGAATTATTTATGAGATTAGTCCTAATGTAATCGAAATCTTAACAATTCGTCATTTTCGGCAGGATTTTTCAGAAATTAAGTTTTAATAAAACAGCTACCATCCCCTCATCCAAAAACCAAAGCCATAAAAAAAGCCCTGCATTCCTACAAGGCTTCCTATTATCAACTTATCGTAGCTGATTAGTTCTGTTTGAGCGCCGTGTTCCAAACTGCTTGGTAACCAAACTTGTTTTGTTCTTCAGATAGTTCTTTCAGAGATTGACGAATTAACTTTACAATCAGATCTTTCTGGCCAATGCGGTTCAGCGCATTTAAATCAGAAAACTCATCTTCACTGAAAGAAACTCCTGGGCCTCGGATATTACCTTGGAGCCATACATTAGAGGTTCCATCATAAGCTTGGCCTTGCCCTGTTACTCTATAGCTTACATTTGGAAGAAGAACGATGGTATTGTCTTTCCCGCCAGCAACTTGGTAGTTGATTACAATATCCATAAAAGCGTCCATATTCATATCTCGCATCAATCGAGCATCAACGGCGTCATCAGCAATAAGCGCTGTTGTTCTGTCGCCAAGAATTTCGCCCAAAGAGGTAGCAATGAGTCTTTTTGAGCCTCTCAAGTTCTTTGCTATGTATTCACTATTGTTCTCATCTTTGGGAGTATAGAAATCATCGTAAATTGGGTTTGAAGTAATATCACTGATATCTACTATTGAAACTCCGTAGTCGTTTTTCAACGTTGAAGTTATATCAGTATAGATATTTTCTAAATACTGATTCCAATAGCTATCATCTAACTCGGGAAACTGAAAAGTGGTAGTAGTGGTGGTAATTTCAGTAAATCCTGTTGCGTAATTATCACGTTCTGAGGTTGATACATCTCTTTTGTACAAAGTACCTGAAACGCTTAGTGATGAAATCCCCATTCTCTTAATATCGGTATCCAAAGGACGTGCGTACCAAGCGTTAGAAGAGCTAGCTTCGTATCCAAACTCGCCATTTGCTTCTTTCGATTTACCGGATACTTTCACGTAAGCTCGGCCTTCCGAATTACCTGTAACGGTTACAGCTTTTGAGTCGCCAGAGCCTAGAGTTTTACGGAAATATGGGAATGGTTGACCAGTCTCACTTCGGTCGTTTTCTATAATGTTCACCACAAGATAATTCTCTCCAGTTGACCAATTAGTTACATCTTTACCTGTTGGACCAGCGCCGGCAATATGCTTGTGCTTAAAAGCATCGGCTGAGATACTAATTTTGTCGCCTACGATAGCTGATTGGAAGTAAGCAAAACCTTTTGACCCAACCGCTTTGGTGATGAGTGAAATCGTAACACGTTTACCTTTAGCAGCAGCGTCATACTCTAATTCGATTTCTAAAGGTGCATTTACATCAATAGTTGCGTTTTCAGCACTTCCATTAATACTTTTAATACGAATACTTGGTAAAGGCGAGACAGAGAACTCGGTAGACTCTCCATTTGAACTCACCATTACTACTTTTTTTGTAGACTTGTCTTCGCCATCAAAGCGAGCGAAGTAAGCACCACCGCCATAACTTGTGGCCTCCTTTCCGCCTATAGTAACCGTTCCATCAAAGCTGATTACGCCAATAGCGCCCGCTGGTTTTACAAATTGAACACCCACGAGGTTTTCACCGCCCAACCAGTCCTCTGTTCCTAATGTGGTAATTCCGGCATCTGCGGGAGTTACATTGAGTTGATAACTTCCTATTGCGGCCATTTCGCTAAAATTGGCTTCTTTTTTAGTCATCATTTTTAACACTAGCCCACCCATTTTGGATTGAACGGTAGCGCAACCTGTTAATAAAATTGAAAGACTAGCTAATACTACGATTGTTTTTTTCATTGTGTACTCCTGTTGATTTTGCTGTACAAAATGAGGAGGTAGCGCGCGGTATTAAATCACCCAAACGGGGTATATTTGAAAATCATTATTTGGCTAGTAATATCAAACAGGCACTAAATCACAAAACCAGAAACCCATTCTTTTTGAATCAGTTTCTGAAGAAAGGGGACAAGCTGTATCGATGCTTTTTGGGGCTTTATATTCCCGAAATACCATTTCTCCAATAGAAAATGGAACGGATTTATTAAAGATGGGGCCATCATACACAAAGGTGTGAAATTCTCCATTTTCACCGCAAGGATCTACATTTTCGGGTAAGTCGGAAATGAAATCTTTATCAAGTGTTCTGCCAACAAAGCTTTTATCTAACAATTCAGATTTAGCGCAAACCACCACTGCTTTAAACCCTAGTTCGATAAATTCTAGCACCAACTCTTTGGTATTAGCTTGCCAAAGCGGGAAGTGGATGTTAAAGCCAATGGGTTGAAGTTGTTCTTCACGATAAAGCTTGAGATCCTCCAAGAAAATATCACCAAAAACGGTATCGGTAAAACCTTCATCAAGGAGTGACTTAAAGGTTTGTTGAGTCAGATCGTTATATTCATCAATAGTCGGGTTTTCAGGAAGTTCAAGCGTAGCCAAAGGTAAGCCGATGTTTTCTGCTTGTAATGCCATGAGTTCTCTACGCACACCATGCATTGCCACACGGTCTAGACCTGCGCTTACATTGGCTAATAATTTCTCAATGCTGAACTGAGGATTTTGCTTCATTTTGAATAAAGCTAAGGCGCTGTCTTTTCCACCACTCCAATTAAAAACGGTTTTAGCTGAACTCATTTGTTTTCAAGATTTAGAAGTTGATGAACAGGTGCGTACTTATGGGAAAGATGGCTTGGAACCTCAAAAATGTCGGGATTAATTAGCCCTGCCAAAAGCTCAACGCCTTCTATAATAGTTCCAGCAGAAGGTTGAGTAAAGAGATCGAAATCGGCTAAATAAACAGCGTTGTTTTGAACAGCTTGTAGATTGTTCCATTCCTTACGACTAGTAAGCATACTTAAATCCTCCGCAGTTCTCTTTATATCGAAACCGCAAGGAGCAATGATGAGCACTTCGGGATCGTATTTCACAATTTTCTCCCACGGGATTACAATGCTATCGCCTGATGGATTGGAAAGCATATCAATACCTCCAGCGTACCCAACTTGATGGGGAATCCAATGTCCGCAATTGTAAATCGGATCGATCCACTCGAGTAATGAAACACGTTTTAAAGGAGCTCGGTGTTCGCGCAATTTATCGGTGATGATATCCAAACGTTCCATAATTTTAGCAAGAAATCTATAACCCACTTCCTCTTTTCCCATCGCTTTAGAAATGGTGATCACAGAATTGAAAACATCTTGCAGAGATTGTGGTGTAATCGGAATAATCTCGGGCTGTTTGTCTAAGTTTGCCACGGCACGCGATGTACATTCCGTATCAATTTGGCACACTTCACAAACATCTTGGGTAAAGATGATATCAGGTTGTATCTGTTGAAGGATTTCCTCTTCTACATAATACAAGCTTCGCCCTTCGGCTTTACTTGCCGAGAAGATTCTGTCAATTTCTAGACTAGTATAGTTCTTTCCTTCAAGCACGCAACGGACAACAACCTGTTTTTCGGCTAAAGCTGCAGGCGGACATTCGAATGTGATGCCTTCAAGCATATGCTGAAGGTTCATATCGTAAATCATATGTGTTACGGCAGGAAGGAAAGAACTTACTTTCATATCAGTCTATATTAACTTTTATGGGTTGAAGAGCGGGTACTTTAGCCTTCATATATTCAAAAACGCTAAAGAGAACAGTTCCGTAGAAAAGTGTTCCAAGTAGGAAATTTCTTTCAAAAGGAATTGCAGCTACTAAACATGCCCAAAAGCCAGCTAAGGTTTGAGGATAGGTTCCGCTATACAACCAAACTCCAATATCGGTAATAATCCAATGAATGAGGACAATGGCTAATGAGGAACTGATGAATGTTTGAGCGTTTTTCTCTTTCATCACAAAACGGCCAACTAAAGCCATTAAAGCAAAAGCACCGTAAGTCCAGAAAGCCCCATCGTAGAAAAGAACCCATTCGCCATAAAACATGATTCTGTTTAGAACCACATCGCTTAACCAAAGGGTAAGTACTGGAAAGGCAAAACTTTTCCATTTGGAGAAATATGCGCCACCAAATAAAGCCATCGCCCCAACAGGAGTGAAGTTGCTAAACTCTGGAATCCGAGTTGCCTTGTACGACATCATAACACGCCAAACTGCTGTTCCGAAAATGAACAGCAGTGCAAACCAATCTTTTGAATCAAGTTGTATCTTCTTCATAAGGCAGATTCTTTAGGATACTTAAAGTGTAAAGCGTAAGCCTACTTTTACAGAAGTACCTAGCGTATTGTAACCATAAACTTCGGTATAGTCAGCATCGAAAAGATTCTTTACATCGCCGAAAAGAGTGATGCCAGGAGAAACGAAACGATATTCAGCATACAGATTAATAAGTGTATAAGCATCTAACGTAACTTCTTCGGAAGCGTAGAAATTGGCTGGGTTAAAGAATAAATCCTTTCTTTCGCCAGTGTAACTTCCACCAATATTCACGGATAGTTGCTCAATTGGCTGTAGGTTGATATTTAATCCAACATTATGTTTTGGACGACGGATTAAATTATCTGATTTCACTTCTTGTCCTGTACCATCTTTTGTGGTTGCTTCGCCTGTTACGTAGTTATAGAAACCATCTACAGAAATCATTTCATTGGCAATCCAGCTAGTGGTAAACTCAAAGCCTTGATCGTCTTGTTCGTCTTGGTTTGTGTAACCATTTGGGAACGCGTAGATAATTACATCATCAATATGGCGATTGAAATACAATGCCTTGGCATTTACTCTTCCGTTTAGTGCAAAAAGCTCTAACCCTAAACTAGCATAGCGACTTTTCTGAGATTTCAAATCTGGGTTTGCGCCAAATGGACCGAATAGTTCGTTTAGAGTAGGAGCTTTAAAACCAGTGTTTAAGGTTCCTAACACACGGATGTTCTCTGAGAGATTGTAGAAAGGAGAGAAGCTGTATGTGGCGTTTGAGCCTGCATCAGAATGTTGGTTAAGACGGAACCCTAACTCAGCACCTAAGCCAATTCCTGAGTTTAATAACACATTTACATAAGGGCTGTAGAGCGTTGCATCAGGATTTTCTGTAGCAGCATCGCCATCATCAAGAACAACATTCTGGAAGTTAAATCCACCCAATACTTTGATGTTTTCGGAGAACAAATAAGTTCCATAAACATCTGCATTTTGCATGTTTCCTTTGTAGGTGCTAGAACCAAAAGCGGTGTTAAAAATGCGCTCAACCTTATTCAAATGGTAACCTCCTTTTAGTGTGAAATCATCTTTTTTGTAGTCAACATTTACACCTGGGTTAATTAACTCAGCCTCATAACTGTTGGCACCGTCGGTAAAAGCATCGGCATCAAAATCGCCATCGTAGCTAGAGTAATTTAGAAACGGACTTACGGACAATCCTTCTAGCACATCGATATTCAAACGAGCACCAACGGCATCTCGAGAAAAGCCATCTTTGTCGAAGTTTCCAGCATTCAATTGGTCTGTAGCTTCATTAATTCCATCAGATTGCTCGCGGCTGTAATTTAAAGCATAGCCTAGGCGATCTAATTTTCCGTTCACTCCAAGTGATCCTAAAAAGGTTGCGTTGGAACCGTAAGAAGTCAATCCGTTAACTTGAACGGAATTATCGCTCGCTTTTTTTGTGATGATATTAATTACTCCAGCGATGGCATCCGAACCGTACAAGGTAGACATGCTTCCCTTCACAACTTCAATACGTTCTACGCTACTTAGTGGGAACAATCTTAAATCGAAAGCTCCTCCAGCTCCAGAAGGATCGTTTACAGGCTGTCCATCAATAAGGATGAGTGTGTACTGGGTAGAAGCGCCTTGCAAATAAACGCCTTTGTCTTTACTTGGGTTGCTAAGTGCGCCATTTATAACAATGCCACTTTGTTGATTTAGAAGTTCTGCAAGGTCTCTGCCTGCGCTTTGTTGAATTTGCTTCTCGCTGATAACAATAACAGGACGTGTAGTTTCTCTGCTAGATGTTGGCGTTTTTGAAGCCGTTACTACGATGGTGCCTAATTCTAGTGAATCGGCAGTTTGTGTGTTTTGTGCTTGCAATGACGAGGTGCACAAAAAGACCCCAAATATGATAGCTATTTTGATTTTGCTCATGGTGTTAACTTAATTTTTAGATTACCAATGAGCTTTCGGTTTTTTATAAATAATTATATAAAAAGAGGGGAGGGAGCAAATCCTAAAACAGGCGTATTAAGCCAATAATGGAGTCTATTCCCGGCCTTTCCTCCGAAAGCCTGAATGTTCAGTGTGTATTAGGCAGGTCTTCTGGCTTACTCTACTGTTTAACACCTTCCCATCCGCTTTACACGAACAGTGGCCTTAGCTAAACAGCTGTTGAGAGTTTACAGCTACGGGGATAGCTCCGGATTTTAACCGGATTCCCTTTTCATTCTACTGAATTGATGATTTCAGCAGAAACCTAGTACGACGAAAGATTACAAGCTTTTTGAAGGGATGTCAATAGATTTAATGTTAAGATGGGAGTAATTAGTATTTAGTAGTTAGATATGAGTAAGCTAGACACTCGTTCTGCTACTTAGAATTTAAAAAACAGTTTGAAAAAGTCCTTCGTATAGATGCTAAGTAATTCGTTAAAAGACTTGATAGTTACTTAAGTTTCGGTCATCCCTGTAGATGTTAGATAATTCGCTGATAGATCTATAAATATAACAAGGCTTAAAGTCATCCAGAGGATACCTCCGAAGGATCTTCCCAGCTATTAAAAAGCAATGGTTTTGTTCGCAGGTGATAGCTGATCTTACCTTCACATTATTTACGTGTTCGCTAAAGCATTCATCTCGTTAATAGCGGTACTTTTGTTCCGACAAAAGTACCAAAAGCTCTCGACAAGAATAATTGGTGCGAACTCCATTGCATCGACTCAATCATTCCAATGGTCTTCGTCCTTCTATTGCCACATTCAAACCCGAGCCGGTGTGGAATGGTTGCTCCTATCGGAGATGTCGATTCCATTGCGTTCTTTCTTCGCCAATAATTCTAAACGTCGATGTGGTTTGGTGGGCATTTTGAAAATCTGGAGCTTATAGACACTCTCGTTGTTAAATGAGCAATTTATAAGATATTTCTGTCAATGGACTATCTGACATCTACATTGAGAACGAAGACGTTCGTGATGAGAATAAATCATCGATATTCAATCCACAAAAAAAGCCAGCCCTTTTGTGAAAGGCTGGCTTCTTCAATCTTTATAAACTGATGGGTGCTACACCCAAGGTCGAAATTAACGAGTTAGTTTTTTGTAATGAATACGATGCGGTTGGTCTTCAGTGATACCAAGTCGACGTTTACGATTCTCTTCGTATTCGGCGTAGTTGCCTTCAAACCAGTAAGCTTGGCTATCACCCTCAAATGCTAGGATGTGCGTTGCTACGCGATCTAGGAACCATCTATCGTGAGAAATAACCACTGCACAGCCAGCAAACTCTAGGAGAGCTTCTTCAAGTGCACGGAGCGTGTTAACATCTAAATCGTTAGTAGGCTCATCAAGTAGTAATACGTTAGCGCCTTCTTTCAACATTTTGGCTAAATGAACTCGGTTTCTTTCACCACCAGAAATCTGTCCAGTTTTTTTCTGTTGATCACTTCCTGCGAAGTTAAAACGAGATACATAAGCACGCGAGTTTATTTCTCGGTTGCCTAATTTCAAGATTTCATGTCCACCAGAAATTTCTTCCCAAATGGTTTTGTTCGGATCTAGCGGACGTTTTTGATCTACATAGCCAAGTTTAACTGTTTCGCCAATAACGAGATTTCCACTATCAGGAGTTTCTTCCCCAATAATCATTTTGAATAAAGTAGATTTACCAGCACCGTTCGGCCCGATGATTCCAACAATTCCTCCTGGAGGTAATTGAAATTCTAAGTTTTCTACTAATAGACGATCTCCAAATCCTTTTGAAAGTCCTTCAGCAACTATCACTTTGTTTCCAAGACGCGGACCAGCAGGAATAACAATCTGCATGTCGTCGTTGCGCTTCTCGTTGTCTTTGGCCAACATTTCTTCGTAAGCGTTAATACGCGCCTTACTTTTAGCTCTTCGGCCTTTAGGATTTTGGCGAATCCACTCAAGCTCTTGTTGAAGTGTTTTTTGGCGATTTGATTCTTGCTTCTCTTCTTGTTGTAGTCGTTCTGACTTCTGCTCTAACCAAGAAGTGTAGTTTCCTTTAAACGGAAGACCTTCACCACGGTCAAGTTCTAGAATCCAACCAGCAACGTTATCTAAGAAATATCTATCGTGAGTTACTGCAATTACAGTTCCTTCGTAGCGGGCAAGATGTTGCTCTAACCAACCAACAGATTCAGCATCTAAATGGTTTGTAGGCTCATCAAGTAGTAACACATCTGGCTTTTTAAGTAACAAACGGCAAAGAGCCACACGACGAGCTTCACCACCAGAAAGTACAGTTACAGGAGTATCGCCATCAGGGCAACGTAGAGCATCCATTGCTTGCTCTAGTTTACTGTCTAAATCCCAAGCATCGAGATGGTCAATTTTTTCTTGAAGCTTAGCTTGTTTGGCAATAAGAGCGTCGAAGTCAGCATCTGGATCACCAAAAGCCACATTTACGGCTTCGTATTCGTTAATCAAATCTACCGTTTCTTGTACGCCTTCTTGAACAATTTCTTTAACTGTTTTGTCAGGGTCAAGATGTGGCTCCTGTGCCAAATAGCCAAAAGTGATGCCTTTTTGCACACTGATATCACCAATGTAATCTTTATCCTCACCAGCAATAATGCGTAATAAGGTAGATTTACCAGCTCCGTTTAATCCAAGTACGCCAATTTTAGCGCCATAGAAAAAGGACAGATAGATATCTTTTAAAACAGTTTTGTTGGGTTTATGAACTTTGCTAACTCCAACCATGGAGAAAATAATTTTTTGATCGCTCAAGACTTCAGTAATTCGTTAAATATTTGAGAAATAGAAGGTACGGAGATTTAAGTGCTTCTCAATATAGTTTTAGCGACTATTTTTTGGGCTAAAAATAAATCTATTTATCAGAAGAACGGTCGCTTTGGTACTCTGGATGGGAAGCAATAAAAGCTTTGAGCGACTTCCCTGCCGTAGTTTGAACTTTTGTTCTGAGAAAACCAGTCCAACCTAAAAGCATACCCGCTGTTCCAAGTGCCATTCTAGTCCATGCCCAAAAATTGAACTGATCGATATGTTCAATAATCTTTCCATCTTTAAATCGGAAGCTGGCATGTACTTTATTATGAACTTTTCGCTTCGATTGGGAGAAAGTGTAAATAGCCTCCCAGTAAGCTTTTCCCGTTTCACCGTTAGCGCTTATGTCTGAAAAAGTAACTTCTAAATCAGTGCCTCTTTCGCATAGCATATGCCACATGGCAGGCGCTTCTTTTCCGTGTAGGTCAAACACTTCATCCTTAAAATGTAAGTCTTTGTGGTAGCTCGCATTCATTGCGGCATAATCTCTTTTCTGAAAAGCAGTATAAAAATCGGTAATAACTTGTGCGTTTGTATCCATAGATGAATTAACGAAGATGACGTTTTAAAATCTATGGCTTTTTTATTCTTTGAAAAAAAGAGTATTCAGAGAAGGAAGGATATAGCTCTTCACTAAGTAATCAACAAATTAAGGAATGTGCGCAAAGCTATTTTGGTTGATGAGCTACTACAGATAAAAAGTATATGAAGAATATAAATAGCTACAGAAAGTTCGATAAAAACACTGAATCCGTGAATGAAGACGGTGATTATGTGCTTTATTGGATGCAAATTAATCGACGTTTTGAGTATAACTATGCTTTAGAATACGCTGTTGCATGGGCCAATAAATTGAACAAACCACTCTTAGTTTATGAAGGACTAAGTATAGACTACCCTTGGGTTTGTGATCGGTTTCATAGCTTTTTAATGGAAGGGATGAAGGAAAATGCACTGTTTGCCAGAGAACAGGATTTAAATTACTACAGTTATTTGGAGCCAAAGACTGGAGCAGGTAAAGGACTTATTTACCAATTAGCCGAAAGAGCGTGTGCAATTATTTCGGATGAATTTCCTGTTTACATCATGCGCACAAATAATGAACGTGTTTCTAAAAAAGTAAAGGTTGCCTACATCACTGTCGATTCAAATGGAATTATCCCTTTGGGCATCACTGAAAAAGCTCCATACTCAGCCTACCTTTTCCGTAGAACTATGCAGCAACATTTTCTGGAAGGTTTTACCAATCCACCAAAGAAAGATCCATTATCGGCATTAGAGAATAAAACCGTTATCCAGTTGCCAAAAGAGTTCTTGGAGAAATATCCTCCAATTGAAAAGGAACTTGATGACATTCCGAAAACTATTGTGAGCCTCGACATCAATCACGAAGTAAAAGCTTTAGCGCTGAAAGGAACAAGAAAAGCAGCCTTAGAAAGATTGAGTGAGTTTATAACAAACGATTTGCTGGATTATGACGAGAAGAGAAATCATCCCGACGAAAAAAAGACAAGTGGATTAAGCCCGTGGCTTCATTTTGGTAAAATCAGCGAGTACGAAATTGTTAAAGAAGCCTTAGCTGAACAGCCCGAAGATTGGGATTTGAACTCGTTAACTCCTAATGGAGGAAAGAACGCAGGTTTTTTTAATGGCAATGCCAGTATTGAGAGTTTTATGGATGAAGTTATTACTTGGCGAGAAGTTGGCTTCCATTTTGCACACCACACACCCAACTACGATGCGTTCGAAAGTTTACCTGACTGGGCCATTAAGTCGATGGAAAAGCATAGTGATGATGTTCGTGAATATGTTTATAGCTTGGAAGAACTTGAATTTTCCCGAACACATGATGAACTTTGGAATGCAGCGCAAACTCAGTTACGGGAGCAAGGTATCATCCATAATTATTTGAGGATGCTATGGGGCAAAAAGGTAATAGAGTGGACGCCAAATCACAGAACTGCACTCGAATATCTGATTGAACTGAATAACAAATACGCCATAGATGGAAGAGATCCAAATAGCTATTCAGGTATTTTTTGGTGCTTTGGTAGGTTTGATAGAGCCTGGCAAGAGCGACATGTTTTTGGGAAACTCAGATATATGACTAGTGACAGCGCACGGAAGAAAATAAAACTAACACAATATTTACAAGAATTCGGAAGCCAAAAAAGCTTACTCTAAAGTTGCTTAATACACTTGTTTCGAGTGAATGTGAAACATACATTGCACATATTTTAATTTTACCCATTATTAATGGACCTCTTTCAGGAAAAAAAACCTACAAGCTTGGTGAATGAGCCTTCTAAAACAGATTATAACGAGCCTCTAGCAACACGAATGCGCCCACAATCGCTAGAAGAATTTGCAGGACAAGAACATTTGGTTGGTGAAGGAAAGATGCTTCGCCGTATGATTGAAAGTGGAATTATAGGATCATTGATTTTTTACGGTCCACCAAGTTCTGGTAAGACGACACTAGCTCATGTTCTTTCTAGAGAGATTAAAGCGAGTTTCCAGATAATAAATGCCGTTCTCGATGGAATTAAGGAATTGCGTGCAGTTGTTGAAAAAGCTGAAAAATTGCGCAAACTGAATGGTCGAAAAACCATTTTATTTGTAGATGAAATTCACCGCTGGAATAAAGCACAGCAAGATGCGCTACTTCCTCATTTAGAATCTGGAATTATAACTTTGGTGGGCGCCACAACCGAGAATCCATTTTACTCGCTTGTAAATCCATTGCTTTCTCGTTGCCAGCTATTTGAACTTCATCCGCTACAAGTAGATGACGTTCGCAGTATGATGACCCGTGCGTTGGAGGATGAGGAGCGAGGCTTGGGTAATAAGAATATCGTGGTAGAAGAAGAAGCGTTGGATCATTTTGCAGATTATGCAGGTGGCGATGTTAGAAATGCACTCAACGCGATGGAAGTTGCGGTGCTTTCGAGCAAACCAGATGAAGATGGAGTTATCAGAATTACGCTAGATATCGCCAAAGAAAGCATACAGAGACGAAATGTACGCTACGACCGAACGGGGGATGAGCATTACCATTATGCTTCTGCTTTTATAAAATCTCTGAGAGGGTCTGACGCAGACGGCGCACTTTATTGGATGATTGCTATGCTCGAAGGTGGTGACGATCCTAATTTCATATTCCGGCGCTTATTAATTTTTGCTAGTGAGGATGTTGGTTTGGCAGAACCTAATGCGCTGACAATTGTAAACTCCTGCCAAGAAGCTTTTATGAAATGTGGAATGCCTGAAGGGATGTATTTTCTTTCGCATGCCTGCTTGTACTTAAGTATGTGCCCGAAAAGTAATAGCACAGCCGCTATTTTCGAAGTAAATGCGTTAATTAAAGATCGAGGGGCGCAACCAGTACCTCCATATCTAAAAGATAGAACAGCGAATAAACTATCGTCACGTTATTTGGATGTTGAGAACGCATCAAAAGAGTATAAATATCCTCATAATTATCCGAACCATTGGGTTGACCAGCAATATTTGCCAGATCGCTTAAAGAATAAGAGATTTTTTACCCCAGGAGTTGAAGGAAGAGAGGGATTGTTAGCTAGGAGATTAGCCGAAATAAGGAAATCGAATAAATAAATAGTTTAATGTTAAACTATGGAACGGTTTTTGTATTAAAAGACATTCATCAAGGAAAAAGAATAAAACAGTATACATGAATATTAAGATTATAAGCTCTACGGATCGTCCTAATTCAAATGCCTTAGCGGTTTCGAATTACGTAAAGAAATTATATGAAGCAGAAGGAGTAGAAGCATCAGTGGTAAGTTTGGAAGATTTTCCAGCCGCTGATGTTGTTGGAGGTAAGTACGGGAAGGAAATTGAGTCAGTTACTAACTTTCGCACACCAATTTTAGAGTCAGATGGATTGGTGTTTGTAATTCCAGAATACAATGGTGGTTTCCCTGGAATCTTGAAATTGTTTGTGGATTATCTTCCTTTCCCTAAAGCATTTGAGAAGATGCCAATGGCTTTTATAGGGGAGGCATCCGGCGCTTTTGGCGCGTTGAGAGCAGTAGAGCAATTTCAGCAGATAGCGAATTATAGAAACGCACTACAGTTTCCTGAGCGCGTTTTTATACAACGTGTACATCAAGAGTTCAATCCCGAAGAGGGCTTGAAAAATGAATTTGCTCAGGGGCTTCTCATTTCTCAAGTAAAGAATTTCACTAAATTTGTTAAAGCTACTAAAGAACTTAGTTAAGCTTTAGCATATACCCGACACCGTGCAAAGTGATGAGGTACTTTGGGTCGTCTGGGTGAAGTTCAATTTTAGCTCTGAGCTTTGAGATGTGAACATCAACAGTTCTAGTATTGGTGCTATACTCATAGCGCCATACTTTTTCTAATAGCTCGTCTCTTGATACTGGGTTGTTTGCGTGCGAAAGTAAGTATCTAATAAGTTCTACTTCACGTGCGGTAAGTTCAATAACTTTATCGCCAGGGTGAACCACTTCACTTTCAGTAAGATCGGCTTTAACTTCTCCTAATTGAAGAATATCGACTTGACCAGAGTTTGAATATGTACCTGCTCTGCGCAATCTAGCTTGGATGCGAGCAAGTAATTCTTTAACTCCAAAAGGCTTGGTGAGGTAATCATCAGCACCAAGGTTTAATCCTTTCACCTTATCTGGTTCCTGATCTTTTGCAGTAAGCATAATGATAGGGAACGTGTACTTAAGTTCACGAATCTCTTGACAGATATCATATCCACTCTTTCCAGGTAACATGATATCAAGAATCATTAAATCTGGTTTATGTTCCTTTACCATATTAACGGCACTATCGCCGTCTTCACTTATAAAAACGGTGAACCCTTCACTTTCGAGAGTATCTCGCAGTGTAAAAATTAAGCTTGGTTCATCTTCTACAACAAGAATCTTATTCTTCTTATCAGACATGGCTGGTATTTACTTTAGAATGTTCAGTTGAGATTATACCACTTTTTTTTGAGTGCTGTGCAACTTCTTGCTTGGTAATAGTTGGGAAACTTACTTTGAAAGTTGTTCCTTTACCATAATCACTCTTTACAGAAATGGTTCCGTTGTTTAAAACTACAAGGCTTTTAACTATGCTAAGCCCGAGCCCATGCCCTTTCGTTCTTGCAACTAAGGAATCTTCAACCCTATAAAATTTCCTAAAAATATTTTTTAACTCTTTCTTCTTGATGCCCATTCCATGGTCGGTGACTTCAAAAGCTACATTATTTTTTTCTACAAAAACACGAACAAGTATCTTTTTCTCGTCGGTGCTATACTTAACAGCATTCTCTAGGAGATTACTTATAATGGTTTCTATACTTTCTGGATCAATATTACTGTAGGGAATAACGTCTCCCTCTACAATGAAACTTAATTCAAAGCCTTTTCCTTCAATAAACTCTTTGGTTTGGTGAACGTATTCAGCTAAAAGAACATGGATTTGATAGGGAGCGGTTTTTGAGAGGCTATGGCCTGAGTCATACTTTGCAACGTCTAGGAGTTTGTCAATCATTTTTCGTAGACGAATCGACTCTTGATAAATATGTGCCCCATATTGTTTTAAACGGTGTGGCTTTGTTACTCTTCCATCCGAAATGTTTTCTCCAGCAGCCTGCATTACGGCAAGAGGAGTTTTAAGTTCATGGGTAACATTTGCAAGAAAACCTGCTTGCCGCTGTGATAGATTACGTTCTCGTTGGGCGGTATAAAACATAAAAAGAAGTGCGCCGAGTAAGAACATTACCGCAAAGCCGAGTACTATTAAACTTTTAATAAAGGTAGCGTTGTAAGCGGATGCAATCTGAGAGTCTACAAATGCAATTTTAATATTCCAGTTATCAAAAAATCTAGGAAAACGTACTCTTGCGTCAATTAAGTCGAAATTAAATGGAATGCTCGAATCGTTGGTAGCAAGTACTTCCTCTTTTATAAAATCGTGTAGCCAAACAATGGTACCATTTTCTTCGCCTGAGTCGAAGTATTCGTTAATCATTGGTGCTATTAAGTCATTAATAACATAGTCTCTGTCAATCACAAAAGTGAAATATCCAATAACCCTGTTTTCAGGAAGGTTAATCAAACCAATGTTCATACTTCGATGTGTGTCGAACACAATAATCGTATTCCATTGATAATCGAAGTCGTTTAACTGGATTCTAGTTTTGGTTCTAACCAAACCAACGCCATCGCAAAGTATAGGACTATAAGTTTGGGTTGGAGCCATCTTTGACACACTGCTATTAAACATGTACACCGTAGAGTTTTCAACACAAGGATCTACATTTGCAGGGGTGTAATAGATAGAAGTATAAATGGGATTGTCAGCAACATCTTTCATGATGCTTAGAATATTATCAGGGAAACGCCCTTTTTGGTTGAGCGATTCTTCCAAAGGCTCTAGTTCTAGGCGAGAAAGACTAAAAAAAGGAGAGTAGAGCTCGCTTCTAACTTTAAGCGTTATTTCTTCTGCTTTACGAATTTGACGTGAACTCTCGCCTTCCATAACTCTATCCCGGATTTCGTACAAAGAGTAGAGATTCATTCCTGTAAGAGCGATGATGGCTACAAGCCCCATCATTAATAAAATCCAGCGTAAAGCCCGGTTACGTGCTAACATAAGTGTAATTTAATTTAGTACGTCAATTTAAACGAATTTGCATGCCTTGCATATACATATAAAGTAAAAAAACGTGAACAAACGTTTAATAACTATGCTTAAAAGTGTACAAGGCCTAATACTTTTTCCAAGTATTGTTTCTTCTGTTTACGTCAGGAAAGATTGAATTCTTATCGATGCTTACTTCAAGTAGAGGTGAACTAGTAGGTAGAGTGATTGATTGAGTTCTTTTTCCGAGTAACCACGCATCTACACTAATTCTAGTTTCTATTTCAGTTCCATCCTCAAAAAAGAGCGTTAAATCTACCGGCATTGGTATGTTGCCTAGATCTTTAATACTCACTGTTACAGAATTAGCTTGAACAGTTACCTCGTCAATAGCTTGGTCTAATTCCCATGTTTCGAAGTACCAACTTCTCCAAAACCAGTCTAAATCTTTACCAGTCACATCTTCAAAAGTGTTAAAGAGGTCGTAGGGAGTGGGGTGTTTGTACGCCCATCTATTAATGTAGGTTGTCCAAGCGTCCATGAAAATGTCTTCGCCGAGTAAACCACGCAAAGTAAATAAAATTGAAGCAGGTTTTGTGTACGACGCAATTCCGTAAGCAGCATTTGAGTAGTGATAATCAGAATACCGCATTATTTCCCCTTCTTTATAACTTCCCGACAGTCTTAGAAAACCTGCATACTCTGTGGGTAAATCTTCTTCCATTTCGAAAATATCCCATCGGGCATTCGCTTCATGAAAAGTGGTAGCACCTTCATCCATCCAAGCTCTTCGGCGTTCGTTAGAGCTTACAATCATTGGCAACCACATATGGGCAAGTTCGTGTGCTGTTACGTCGTAAAGAGCTTGAGGTGATCGGTCGTTATATGCGCCGATAATCGTCATCATTGGAAACTCCATGCCTCCGCCAATTATACCTTCACCTTCAATGGTTGTCATGTGTGGCCAAGGGTAAGGAATGCTCGTGAATTTTGAGAGGTAAGAAATCGAATGTTGAGCATATAACGCGTTTTGTTCCCAATTGGGAGCAGAAGTTCTCCAAAAAGCATTAATCCGAGCATAATCGAGTACACCATCGTCATCAAGATCCCCAACTTTGGTTCTTGTGCCATCCCAGATAGATTCTCTAGTTGCACTGAAAGCAACGTCACGAACATTTTCAGCTCTGAATTTCCAAGTTAATTTCCCAGTCTCATTTGACAGCGTTGCCTTACCAAAATCACTCTCAGAAATAATAGTAGTTACCGTATCGCTGTTAATAGCTTCTTGATATCGGGTTAATATTTCAGGGGCCAAAGTTTCTTCGGGGTTTGTGAACTCTCCTGTACTCATTACTACCCAGTTTTGAGGGGCGGTAATGGTAACGTCGTAATCTGAAAAGTCGTGATAAAATTCTGCATTCCCAGTAAAAGTGTCACCAAACCAACCTTCAAGATCGTCATAAACAGCAATGTGTGGGTACCAGTATCCAAGATAAAATAGATTATTATTGCTATATCCCATTCGGGCAGAAGCTCCTGCTTGAGGAATCTTAAAAGAGAAATCTATTTCGATGGTAACATTCCCACCTGAAGCTAATGATTCTCCTAAAACCAAAAGCATATTAGTGCCTTGAATTCCATAGGATGCAACTCCGAGCCTAGGTTTAGTGCTTAATTCCACAGGCTCTTCGTTTATAGAAACCGAGTGAATACCCATTCCGCCAGTAATTTCTGCGGTCTCAAGCCTTGGGGCGCCCTCGGTATGTAAATTCTGAGCGAGTTCGAATAAGACAAGAGGAAGGTTGTCGGGCGAGTTATTGTAATAAGTGATAATTGCCGAACCACTAAGTGTGGTGTCTTCTGGAGAGAGTTCTGCACTAAGTTGATAGTCTGCGTATTGCGACCAGTAGTTTTCTCCTGGGGTGCCAGTATTTGTGCGCGTACCTCTTTTAATAGCTTCTAAAAAGTAGGAGGGTAGCTCGATAGGATTTGGTATAGGTCTTTCGAGAGTAAGTGAACTTTGCGACTTTGGCGCGATTTCGACAGCAGTTTGCGTTGAGTTACAAGCTAAAAGCGTTGCGAAAAAAAAGGGCAGAGCGAAAAGACATCTTTTGCTCATAATTACATAGAATTGGTTTGAGGTGTGCTATTTAGAAAGTTGTTCGAAGTTTCTTTCCATAGATTCTTTAAGGTCGTTAAACTCGATAGGCTTAACTAAGTAATCTAAATAATCGGTTTCTTTAGCTCTTTGAACGTGATAAGGGTCTGAGTTGCCCGTTATATAAATCACAGGGACAGAGGAAAATTTACGGATTTCTTTCATGGCGGTAATGCCATCCATATCACCCTCTAAAGAAATATCCATTAATATTAAATCAGGATTGATTCTCTTAGCTACTTCAATAGCAGTTTTACCATAAACTAGTTCACCTTCAGCGTAGTAGCCTAGCTTCTCTAGATAGCTCTCATACAGAAGGTTTAGGATCAAATCATCTTCGACAATCATCACCGTTTTGTTCTGTTTTTCTTTCATAATTATATAATTAGTCAATCCTTATTAACACATTGCATAATAAGATGTATCGACGTTAAACGAAATTAAATAATCGCATTAAAAAAATCTTAGAAAAAGTTAATGCTTGCAGAAGTAATTTTCATTTAAAAGTTTCAAAAGGAGAGTGATAAAAAAGAATATTTAGCACTATGAAATGTAAGGAAAACGGAAAAATGTTCTACCTATGTTGTACCAAAACGAAAAAAGCCTCGCAAAATAATGTTTTACGAGGCTTTTTGTACCGCAGGCCGGACTCGAACCGGCACGGGATTATCTCCCATTGGATTTTAAGTCCAACGTGTCTACCATTCCACCACTGCGGCTTGGTTTCCCAATTCCTTTTAACAGGAAGCGCCAAATATACAACTTTAATAAGGTCTACTTCAATCACTTTTTTAGAATTTTCAAACTTGTTTCACAATTAAGGTTTCGTAAATTCAATTCAACTATATAAAACGAGAAATAATATGATTAAGAAGATATTTTTGGTAGCCATATTTGCATGCATTAGCATATCATCTTATGCACAATTTGAACTTGGCGCCTCGTACGAGCTTAGAGATTCTGAGCCAAATAGTGGTTTCGGTGTGCGCATTCAGTCGGGGATACTACAGAGTATTCCTTTTGTGAACTTAGGTATAAGAGCTCACTTTAGTTATTTCAGTGAGGAGAATTCAATTGATAGTAATGGTGGCTTCACGTATTCGGAAAAAATAGAAAACTATGACTTCGGACTTGCGGCTGTAGGAGGGGTTTCTGTGGGGCTTATAGAGCCTTATGTTGGCTTAGGGCTTGGGTCTGAGAATGTAGATTTAAAATACAAAGATTTTCAAGGTGTGGGAGGTCCAAATGATGAGGATGAATCGAATATCTATTGGAATACTTTTATAGGCGCCAAAGTCACAATTATACCTCTACTAAAACCGTTCGTGGAATATAGATTTACTAGTAGAGATATTGAGATTCCAAGTATGGAAGACAAAACTGGACGCATTATGTTTGGTGTGGTTTTGAGTTTATAAGATGAAAATTTAGATGTAAAGCGGTTGTGTATTTACATGACCGCTTTTTTTATATTTATGCATTGTTTTAACCGTTAAAAGTGTGTTATATAAACGGTATAGTTTAAATTAAATAGTTGATGGACGAAGCTAAAGTTTTAAGAGATATAGATTTAGATAACGTAAAGCTGAAGAAAGCGCAACGAGAAGATCTTAAGCAGCTTATAGGGGTGTGTAAAGAGCACATAGATGATGTAAATGAGGAACTCATTACTAAAGCTTTTAAGCTGTGTTTCTACTCTCACGAGGGCATGACCCGAGCTTCTGGAGAGCCTTATTATTATCATCCAGTGGAAGTAGCCACCATCGTAGCTCGTGAAATCAATATTGATGATATATCGGTAATAGCAGCTTTATTGCATGATACTGTTGAAGATACAAGTGTAACAATTGAGGATATTCGCTTCTGGTTTGGTAACGAAGTTGCTGTAATTATTGATGGCGTTACAAAAATTGCTGGTGTTTTTAAGAGCCGAAATAGTAAGCAGGCCGAAGCTTTTATGAAACTGCTGCTTTCAATGGCAGAAGATATTCGTGTGGTACTCATTAAGTTTGCTGATAGGTTGCACAACATGCGGACTATACACCATCTTAAAAGAGAAAAACAGATTAAGATTGCTAACGAAACAATGGATCTTTATGCTCCATTAGCGCATCGTTTTGGATTATTTGCTATTAAAAACGAACTCGAAGATTTATGCTTTAAAGCAATAGATCCTACTTCATACAAATTCGTAGTTCGTAAATTAAAAGAGAAACGAGAATCAAGAGAGCAGTTTATCGGTGAATTTATGACGCCGATAGAGCAACAACTTCGGGGATTGAAATTCAATTTCGAGATTAAAGGCCGCCCAAAGCATATTTATTCTATCTATAAGAAAATGCAACGTCAGCAAAAGCCTTTTGAAGAAGTATATGACCTGTTTGCTATTCGCATTATTTTAGAAGACCCGCACGCCAAAGAAGATTGCTGGAGAGTGTATTCGATTATAACAGATTGGTATACGCCAATTCCTGAACGATTTAGAGATTTTATATCGGTTCCAAAAGCAAATGGCTATCAATCGTTGCATACCACGGTAATTACAAATCGAGGTAAGAAAGTTGAAGTTCAAATTCGAACTAGGAGAATGGATGACGTTGCAGAAAAAGGCTTAGCGGCGCATTGGAAGTATAAAGAAGGCGAACATATGGGCGCCAAAAACTTAGATCGCTTTGTAAGTTGGGTGCGCGACGTACTCGATAACCCGAGGCCAGATGCTGCCACCGATTTTGTTAAAGACTTTCAACTGAATCTATACCACGACGAGATTTATGTGTTTACACCCAAAGGTGAGTTAAAAACACTTCCAAGTGGTGCCACACCTATCGATTTTGCTTTCGATATTCACAGTGAAATTGGTGAGCGTGCGCTTTCTGCTAAAGTGAATGGAAGAATGGTTCCGCTTAGGCATAAATTGTCGAATGGAGATCAAGTAGAGGTGGTAACAGGGAGCAAGATAAACTTAAATGTCGACTGGATAGACGATGTAGTTACTCATAAAGCTAAATCACGTATTCGGCAGTTTATTAAGCAGAAGCAAAGAAAAGTATCAGACGAAGGGAGAGATATTTGGATTAAACGTGCTGAGAAAGGAAAAGTAGAAATCTCAGATCAAGAGCTAACTCCTTTTGCTAAAAAATTCAAATTTGAAACCACCCAAGGTTTGTTTTTCGAAATAGGTTTAGGATCATTCGATGTAAATAAACTCTTCAAAGAAGTTAAAAAGTACAAAAGTACAGGTCGTCTAGAAGAAGAGCCGACAGTTGGGAGCTCAGCCAAAGACAACGAGATTCAAGAGCATTATTTTGCTGCGGCACGCGCGGTAGGTGATGGGCAGTCATTAATAATTAATGGCGAATTGAGCAATGTGAAGTATGCGTATGCAAATTGTTGTAATCCAATTCCTGGAGATGATGTTCTTGGCTTTATAAGTAGAAATGGTGATATCAAGATACATCGAGCAATGTGTAATAATGCCAAGCATTTGATTGAGACTGAAAGTGAACGTATTGTAGATGTAAGCTGGGCTAAAAATATTGATAATAAATTCTTAGGGGCTGTTAAAGTAATTGGAGAAGACAGAGTAGGTTTAATTAATGATCTTACAGATGTTCTTTCGAAGTCGCTCTCAACCAACATGAAAAGCATAAATGTGAACAGTGATAGCGGCATGTTTGAAGGTATTATCTCTTTATATGTTGATGGTTTAAGTCATTTAGCTAAGATAATGAAACGCTTAGAGCGTGTTGAAGGTGTTAAAAGTGTAATTCGATACGAATAAATGCAAATTTAACAATCTTTATTTCCGAGAGTGTCACGATGTATTTATATTCCGCCCAATGATTAATATTCGCTTTACTTTATAGCTTAAGGAAATAATAATAGAGTCGTCAAATAATCAGGAAGGACAGCTGAGAAAAACTCAGCATTTAAGATAAACAATATCAATATCATAATGACTTATACAAAACGTGATGTAGTGCGTCGTGTAGCTGAAGCTATGGATGAGCCGATGATTAAAGCTGAACCTTGGGTAGATTCAGTTATCGTTGCTCTAAGAGAAATCATGCTTTCGGCTGACACTGAGTGTAGAATTGAAATTCGTGACTTTGGAGTGTTCGAGGTTAAAGAAACCAAAGCAAAGCCAAAAGCGAGAAACCCTAAAACTAACGAAGTTATTTACGTGCCTGCGCACCGTAAAACTCATTTCAAGCCTAGTAAGCTGTTGAAAGAATTTCTTCGTCAGCCTTTAGAAGACTTAAAAAAATAAAGTTGTAGTGCAAAATTATGCACGTTTGATCGGTATTGATGTAGGCACTAAAAGAATAGGGCTTGCTCAAACCGACTTATTACAAACTATTGCTTCTCCTGTGGGTACTTTTTCACCTGATGATGTTTTATCTAAAATAAAACAAATCATGAAAGAGTACCCAGTTGAGAAGATTATCATCGGATGGCCACTTACAACCGATGGCCTAGAAGGTTCGGCTACAAAAATGGTAAATCGATTTATTGCCAAGCTAACCAAACATTTTCCAGAGATTCCCATCGAAAAAGTTGACGAGCGTTATACTTCCAATAAGGCCAAAAGTATGATGGTGGAAATAGGAATCCCAAAAAATAAAAGAAGACAAAAAGAACGCGTGGATAGAATTGCCGCAGCTATTATCTTACAGAACTATCTAGACACAACGTATTAATTCTTTGTAAATGTCGATTTTACCTATTGTAACTTATAATGACCCCGTTTTAAGGGAAAAAGCTTTACCAATAACTGAGTTTAATGACGAACTCAAGCAGCTCATTGAGGATATGTTTGAGACCATGTATAACTCTGATGGAGTCGGTTTAGCTGCTCCACAAATTGGAAAATCAATTCGCCTTTTTGTAATTGATGGCGAAGCGATGCAAGAAGATGATGAAGAAGAATTTCCAGCAACTGCTTTTATAAACCCTGTAATTGTTGAGAAAAAAGGGAAGAGAGTTCCGCTTGATGAAGGATGTCTGAGCATCCCAAATGTAAGGGATAAAGTAATCCGTCCAGATACGATAGTAGTTCAATTTTTGGATGAGGATTTTGAAGAATGCGAAGTTGAAGTAGGCGGTTGGATATCTCGGATTATTCAGCATGAGTACGACCATATAGAAGGAATTTTATTCATCGACTATCTAAGCGCCTTTAGAAAACGTATGCACAAAAAAGATTTGGAAGATATTGAGAATGGTGTTGTTGAAGTTGAGTACCAAACCGTTCCAAAAATTTAAACCCTTTTTAAAAAAGGATACGCGATGAATATCGTTTTTATGGGTTCGCCAGAGTTTGCGATTCCAAGCCTTGAAAAACTGCACCATTCTGAACATACCGTAGTGGCAGTGGTAAGCAATGTTGATAAAAGGCGCGGTCGTGGCTCAGAAACTGCACCAACCCCCATTAAAGCAAAAGCAATTGAATTAGGGCTGCCCGTAATTGAGGTTGAAGACTTAAAATCAGATGAATTTGAATCTACACTACATGCGCTTAAAGCCGACCTTTTTGTGGTGGTGGCTTTTAGAGTGTTACCAAAAAACGTATTGCAAATTCCAAAGATAGGCTCTATAAATTTGCACGCCTCATTGCTTCCGAAATATCGTGGTGCTGCACCCATTCATTGGGCTATTATAAACGGCGAGCGAGAAACAGGTTGCACAATTTTCTTTCTTGATGAAAAAGTTGATACCGGAAACATTCTTCTTCAAAAACGGATGGAAATTGGAGAAAATGAAACTACCGGCGCTTTATATGAGCGTTTAATGCTTGAAGGGAGCATACAGTTAGAAAAAGCTGTAGCACTTATTGGTAGCGATAATTTCCAGCTCACAAAGCAAGACGACAGCTTGGCTAGCCCTGCTCCAAAATTATTTAAAGAAAATACCCACCTAGATTTTAGCAAGAGTGCAGAGCAAGTACATAATAAAATTCGAGGATTAAGCCCATTTCCTACTGCGTGGGCAATGTGGGGAACTAGAAAAGTAAATATCTATAAATCACAGAAAGCCTCAGATATCCACCTTAAAAGTGGGCAGCTTTTAGCGAAAGACAACAGACTTTATGTGGGTTGTAAAGAGGGGAGTCTAGAGCTGTTAGAAATTCAACTGCCAGGTAAGAAAAGAGTATCTGGTGCTGAGTACACTCGAGGCCATGAAGTAGAAGGTTTTTTGAATTGAAAAAACTGAATTTCTAACAAAGATTTAATTTGAGTTAAACGTAGTGTTTTTTATCATCACGCAAAGTTGAAGAACAAGGTATAAGCATGGAAAAATCCGAATTTTTATTAGCTGCCAAGAACGGTGATTTAGAAACCGTTAAGAAAATGCTAAATGCAAAAGCAGATATTAATGAAGTGAACTCAAGTGGAGCTTCTGCGTTAATTTTAGCTTCAGAAAAGAATCATTTCAACGTTGTAAAGCTTTTAGTTGAAGCAGGTGCAAATCTCAATTTGGCTACCAAAATGGGTGGTACTGCTCTTAATAAAGCCGCAGAAAATGGCAATATTGAGATGATGAAATACTTTTTTGATCACGGTATTGAGATTGGCGATATCGCTCTTATTGTTGCTGCTCGAACTGGAAACTTAGAGGCGGTAAAATTACTTATCGAGAAAGGTGCGGATGTGGATGCTGAGCAACGTTGGGGCCATACAGCTATAATGCTAGCTGCAAAAAATGGGCATCATTTGGTAGTAAAACATCTGATTGCTAGTGGGGCTGATGTTAAAAAAAGAGACAAAAATGGCGATACAGCTATGATGATTGCCACTGAAAACGAAAATGATGACATCGCAATTATATTGCAACGTGCCGGCGCAATACCTGAAGTTAAAGCTCCAAAAGAAAAACCAGCACCAGTTGTTGCGGAAGACGATGACGACGATGATGAAAACGAAATTGATGATTCCGCAGATGTTGACGACTTAGTATCAGACGAAGAAGCCCCTGACGAAATAGATTTAGATTAATCACCTGTCTTTAAGATCGTTTCTCAAAGTGGAGCTAACAGTATTACTTTCAGAAGTGTCTTCGCTCGGAATTTTAATTTCTATTGGTTTTACATCTTCTTTGGCAATAGACTTTGATTTAACTACTTCAAAGTCTGTAGGGATTTGATTCACTATTTTATCGGCTAGAGATTTGAGCCCTTTGAGTTTTCTCTTTCGCCAAGCTACATCTAAACTGTAAACAAGTATAGATGAAAGTGCCCATAGAGATGAACCGATTGCTATATTTTCTACTAACGATGGTTTCAAAGAAAGGCCAATTGTACTAAATAGTACAAATGCTACAATAGCACCATATCCAACACCTTCTGTGAGGGAACTTCCTAAGCCAACACGTTGCGAAAAACGAAGTTTAGCTCGTGAATTACGCTTTGATAAAGTAACAACGGTGGCAATGCCAGACATGCTCGTATGCGTCCATTCTTTCTTTCGAGCATTCTCTTTGGTTTTGCCATACATGTCTACACCAAAGTGATGAGTTAATTCAGCAACTACTTCATCCCATATTAAGTCTTCACTTACATTAGCTGCAAATTCTCGCTCTTCAAAAATATGAGTGTCGTTTAAGTCACTGTAACGCTCAATATTCTGCGTTTTATATTCGTTAGCGGCTGTTTTAATATGGTCAAGATTGAGCCCTAAGTCGCCCCCGATTTCCATTAGGTCATCCATAGAAAGACCTTTTTCAGTATCAGAGCTTTGATCAGTCTGTTGCTGAAGTTCCGCAGCCTTGCGGATAATTTCTTTTACATCCTCTTCTGAGTAATATACCTTAGACATCTTTTTAAATTAGTTACACTGTATTAAAGTAAATAAAAAAAGCCTCGATTCTTAGCGAAAAGAGGCTTTCATGCTGTCAACCGAAAATGATTTTCGAATTTTATTTTAATCAATAAAACACTTTTTCAATAAAGAAATTGGGTTTTAGGATATAAAATTGGAGTTCAAATCGATAGTGCTAAAATTATTTTTAATCTCGCTAGAAAAATTACGTTGATAATGTAGTCAAAAAAGCGCTCCCATTTAAAAGCTAAATCATTACAAATTAAACCTTACGAAAATCTTTGAAAATGGGCACGACTAATGGTAATTTTAGGTTCTTCATAAGAACTTAATCTTTGTTGGTTTCATTTCAATCCATGTAACTGAAATCAATCAATAATTACATAAATAGGATTTGATATGTCAAAAATTAAAGTCGGAATTAACGGATTTGGTCGTATTGGCCGTATGGTTACTCGTGCTATACTCTCAAAATACAGTGACCAAATTGATATCGTTGGTGTAAATGATTTAACCGATACAAAAACACTCGCTCACCTTTTCAAGTATGACTCTTCGCAAGGTACCTTTGCTGGTAATGTAAGCGTTGATGGCGATGTTATTAGTATCGATGGAATGAGTTTTAAAGTAACCGCTGAGCGTGATCCTGCGAACCTTAATTGGGGTGAGCTTGGAGTTGATGTTGTTATAGAGTCTACAGGCTTTTTTGTAGATAAAGAAAGCGCAGGCAAGCATCTAACTGCGGGTGCTAAAAAAGTAATTATCTCTGCACCAGCTAAGGGCGATGTGAAAACAGTTGTACTTGGTGTTAACGACAGTGAAATTGACCCATCAATCTCTATTTACTCAAACGCTAGTTGTACTACAAACTGCTTGGCGCCAATGGTAAAAGTATTAGATGACGCATTTGGTGTAGTAAAAGGATTTATGACTACTATCCATGCTTATACTGGCGATCAAAAAATCTTAGATGCTCCTCATAAGGATTTACGTAGAGCTCGCTCTGCGGCGATCAACATTATCCCAACATCTACAGGCGCAGCAAAAGCGGTAGGTTTGGTATTACCACACCTTAACGGAAAATTAGACGGTGGTGCAGTACGTGTTCCAGTTCCAACTGGTTCTTTAACCGACTTTGTTTGCGAAGTGAAAAAAGAAACAACGTTAGAAGAAGTAAATGCTGCTTTTAAAGCTGCTGCTGACGGCCCGCTAAAAGGCATTCTTGAGTATGCTGATATTGAATTAGTTTCTACTGATATTGTTGGAAACCCACATTCAAATATTTATGACTGCCAACTTACCAAAGTTGACGGAAAGCTTGTTAAAGTTATTGGCTGGTACGATAACGAAGCAGGTTACTCTATGAGAACTGCAGACTTAATTACTAAAATTGTTTAACTAGCTATTTAGTTTTAACAATTTATTATTTTAAAGCCTCGTACTTGTTTAGTGCGAGGCTTTTTCTTTATACTGAATTGCTATAAAAATGAAGTTAGCTATTGAGTGGATTGAGACAACTCTGGGCTTTGAATGTAAATATCATAAACCGAATCTAATGAAGAAATTCCTACCTATACTTTTTGTTACCATCGTAGCTTTAGCTTGTACTAGCCCAAAACCTCAACCTAAGCTCAATACGGAGCAACTTATTACAGATTTACAAGTGATTTCCTCTGATGAAATGGAAGGTCGTTTGGTAGGAACCGAAGGAAATGCGAAAGCTAGAGCTTACATTATTAGTAGATTTGAAGAAATAGGAGTAGCTCCTTTTGGGGATGGTTATGCGCATCCATTTACGTTTAAGAAAAGAAATGGGATAGAGGTTGAAGGTAATAATGTGTTAGCTACCATCCCCGGAGAAAGTGACTCAGTGATAGTAATCAGTGCGCATTATGACCATCTAGGAATTAGAGATAGCGTGATTTATAATGGAGCCGACGATGATGCGTCTGGTACGGCTGGTGTGTTAGCTTTAGCTGATTATTTTAGCCAGGGAGGAACTCCTAACCATACCTTAGTATTTGCAACCTTTGATGCAGAAGAAGGAGGGCTTAGAGGCGCTAGAGC
Organism: Balneola sp.; assembly: GCA_048267405.1. Classification (GTDB taxonomy): domain Bacteria; phylum Bacteroidota; class Rhodothermia; order Balneolales; family Balneolaceae; genus Balneola. The sequence continues at coordinate 343,934 of JBLWXP010000001.1, forward strand.
TTTTGTTGAAGATTCCGTATTTCTTCAAAAAGTGGTACTTAATGTAAATATGGATATGATTTCGCAAAATGATAAGAACGAAATTTATGCTGCAGGAACTTATCATTACCCATTCTTAAAACCCGTATTAGAAAAAGTTGAAACTGGGGGCCTTAATTTGTTATTTGGTCACGATACTCCCGATCTAGGTTATGATGATTGGACTTCATCATCAGATCATGGCCCGTTTCACCAAAAAGGAATACCATTTGTGTATTTCGGAGTAGAAGATCATGAGCATTATCATAAAGCTACCGATGAGTTTGAAACCGTACCTCAAGAGTTCTACAAGAAATCGGTTCAACTTATTTTGAATGCAGTGCTATTACTTGACGAACAGCTAAAGTGAAAGGCTAAGCCCTAACTCCAAACGAGAGCAATCAGTGGGGAGGTAGGGGTACAGTTATTATCAAAAGAATTAGTAGAATTTCTTTTGGTAGCTAGTGCATTCGCTACAATCTTTCCCATCTTTTTTTGCGTCTTCTTCAGTTTCAAAACCTTGGGACGAATGTGCTTCAATTGCGCCATCTTTTGAAACACGTCGCCAACGCCATTCGCTTTTAACATCTTTGTATAATTCGCATTTAGCCATAGTTAAGTATTTGATTTGTTGAAATTTATTTATCAACAACATAACGAATGCTAGGCCATAAGCCAAAAAATGGAATTATAGTTTTCAGATGAAGAGATAAGAGGTAGCTTATCTCTTTTCGCCTGAAGCCTGAATGTTAAGTATTAAACAATCTCGTAATCGTAGCTAATTTCAGAGCCTTTTTCTAAAGCTTTAGAAACAGAACAGTATTTGTTAATTGAGAGATTTAGAGCACGTTCAACTTTTTTTGGGTCTAGATTTCCAGAAAGTGTAAAGTGCATATGAATAGTTTTAAACTCAGAATATCCTACATCGGTACTTTGCTTATCACCATCTACTACTACTTTTAAGTCGGTGAGTTCTTGTTTTTGCTTTTCTAGAATCGAAATCACATCAATAGCACTACAGCCACCAATACCGGCGAGTAAAAGCTGCATGGGGCTTATACCGCCTTCAAGGCCACCAATTACTGTATTACCGTCTAGGCGAATTTTTCCACCTTCTTCATTTCCTGCTTCCATGTGGAAGTCTTTTTTAAGCCAATCTACAGTGATGTTCATAGTCTATAATCGAAGTTTGTTAAACGTAATTTTATAATTCTAAGGTAATCGAAATTTGATGTCTTTTCCATGTCTAGAATTGACATGATCTTCATGAACGTGATCTTTTGATAGAGATGTCTCTCAATAAATCGGCAAAAAAACTAATTTTTACAAAATGGTTGCTTTAGAACTATATTCTAAGCTTGAAAAAGATGCATTCTACCCCATCTTAAACTTTTACTATAATTTATATATAAGTCATGTCAAAAAAATTCACTCCTTTCGTCTCTGCCGATGACGATTTACCACAAATAACGGTAAAAGCAGTAATTTTAGGTTTTGTATTATCAGCTATTCTTGCTGGCGCGAATGCCTATCTAGGTTTGAAAGTAGGAATGACCGTTTCAGCATCGATCCCTGCAGCAGTAATTTCGATGGCTGTGCTAAGATTATTCAAAAACTCTAATATCCTCGAGAATAACATTGTCCAAACCGCAGCCTCGGCAGGGGAATCGTTAGCAGCAGGAGCAATATTCACCCTTCCAGCGCTGATTCTTCTCAAGTACTGGCTCGACTTTCCTTTTATGCAAACGGCAGCAATCTGTGTGTTTGGTGGTATTTTGGGTGTATTATTTACGATTCCACTTCGCCGAGCTTTGATTGTGGAAAGTGATCTTCAGTTTCCTGAAGGTGTTGCGACAGGTGAAGTTTTAAAAGCAGGTACAAAAGGTGGCGATGGTATTAAAGCCATTGCCCAAGCTGGTGTAGCAGCGGCGTTGTTTAAACTTGGTCAAACAGGATTAAAGATTTTTGCAGGTTCTGTTGGCGGCTCGGTAAAAGCTGGGAAATCAATTTTTGGGATGGGAGCCGATTTATCAGTCGCGCTTTTAGCAGTAGGCTACATAGTAGGTTTAAATATTGCAGTACTAATTTTTGCTGGTGGTGTTATTTCATGGGTGTTTGGCATACCATTATTTATGGCATTGGCGAGCCCAGCTGAGGTTGCATCTATTGTTGATGGTGCATCTGGTTATGATGCAGCTTTTGCTATTTGGAGCGCCAAGATTCGATACTTAGGTGTTGGAGCAATGGTAGTTGGTGGTGTTTGGGCGTTAATTTCATTAGCAAAACCTCTTGTTGATGGAATAAAATCAAGTATGGCTGCAGTTAAAGAATTAAAGAAGTCAGGGACAGCTAATGTGCCTAGAACAGAAAGAGACACTCCAATTAACATTGTACTTTGGAGTATTCTAGGCTTGGCAGTTCCAATCTTTTTGGTATTTACTTATGTGATTGATATCGAACATTTGAATGTAAGTAGCGGTGCTTACTGGACAGCAATGACATTTGGTGTTATTTTCTCACTTTTTGCAGGCTTTCTGTTTTCCTCAGTCGCAGGGTATATGGCAGGACTTGTGGGCTCTTCAAATAATCCTATTTCGGGGGTAACTATTGCGACAGTACTTGCTTCTTCATTATTGCTATTGGCAATTTTAGGCAGTCAAGTTGATTTCGTAACTGACACAGGGAAAGCTACAACAGCGGCAGCGGCGGCAATTATAATTGGCGCAATGGTAGCGTGTGCGGCGGCACTTGCAGGCGATAATCTTCAGGATTTGAAAGCAGGGCAAATTGTTGGATCTACTCCTTATAAACAACAAATTATGCAAATTGTAGGGGTTGTTGCAGCGGGTTTAGTGATTGCGCCTATTTTAAGTTTATTGTTTAACGCATACGGTTTGGGTGGAATCATGCCCCGTGAAGGAATGAACCCTGAGGAAATGCTTACAGCTCCTCAAGCAACATTAATGCAAGCAGTTGCGGAAGGTGTGTTCTCTAGAAATCTAGAATGGACGATGATTATAATTGGTGGTATTGTTGCCGTAATTAATATCATAATTGATCAAGTTCTTAAAAGTAAGAAAAGCAATTTCAGAGCCCCTGTTTTGGCTGTGGCCGTAGGTATTTACTTACCAATTGAATTAGCCGTTCCTATTTTCATAGGTGGAATGATTGCTTGGGCTTCAGCTCGTGCAATTCGTAATCGTGCTGATAGAACAGGTAGAGACGCTGGTTTAGAAGTCGAAGAAGCAGGGCAAAGAGGCTTGCTGTTTTCATCTGGGTTGATAACTGGAGAAGCACTTATAGGAATTGTCTTAGCCGTTCCGTTCGCTATTTTGGAAAGCACTGAAGCTCTTCGAATTTTACCTGCTGAATATGGCTGGATTGCAGAGATTCTAGGTGCCGGAATGGCCGTAGTGTTTATGGTTTGGCTCTATAAAGTAGTGGTTAAAAAAACGAGCACGAGTACTAACTAATATGAAATAGGTTGAGCAGGTGAGATAAACTATCACCTGCTCATAAACCTTGTTTGGAGTTACTAGCGTTTTAATACAAACGTCTTAAAACTAACTCGCAACAGAATGGAGTTATGTATTCACAACTATCTTTTTTTAGAATAACTACAAGGTATTAGATAAGATGAAGAGCATATAAATCTAGAATATTCATACGCTCTTGCTAAAATCTACCCAGTAAAATCACAGAGTATTACTCTCCAATATGCTTATGGTTGCCTTTGTTGTGGCGTTTGCGAAGCATTTTAACTACATCGTGTAGCGGAATTTGTTTTTCGGTAAGTAACAGCATCAGGTGGAAAAGCAAATCAGCTGATTCTGCGATGGTTTCTTTGTCGTCATCATTTTTTGATGCAATCACAGTTTCTACCGCTTCTTCTCCAACTTTTTGTGCGATTTTATCCAATCCCTTCTTGAACATCGAAGTGGTGTATGAGCCCGCAGGCATCGTGTCTTTACGTTCGTAAAGTAATTCTTCTAGTTCTTTAAGAAACTTGAAGTCTGTTTTGGTCAATTTTTTATAATCCTGCATGCAACAATTCAGGTTTTAGGTAAGTGAGTCTAAAGGTCTTAATTTTAGGGCACCCATACAACGGTTACCCTAAAATTAACATTCCCTTTATATAAGCTATTATGCTTTGTCTTTTTTATCCTCTACAGGCGTCTCTTTAGAATCGCTTTCGCCCACTGTAATCATGGAAATAGGCATATATTTGTGGAATTGAGCTTTAGCTTGTTCCCAATCTGAAAGAATGTATTTGGCTTTATTAGAACCAGTTTCTTTCTCATAATCAAGAATGATAGCATGTAGTTTTGTTAAATCGTGTTCCGACAGCGCTACTTTGCTAATGTAATCTTTGTTTACTTTTGTACCTGGATCTTCAAATAAGAAAAGTTCACCGCCTGTCATTCCTGCACCAATATTATTTGATGTGTCGCCTAGAACTATAACCGTTCCGTTGGTCATATATTCACAAGCGTGGAGGCCTGTGCCCTCAACAACCGCTGTTGCACCACTATTACGCACCGCAAAACGATCGCCGGCTTGGCCATATACATAAAACTTACCATTGGTTGCACCATAAAGTGCACAGTTACCAATAATGGCGTTATCCTCAGGCTTAAAAGTCGCTTTTGGCGATGGCACAATTACTGTTTTCCCGCCCGACATAGACTTACATACCGAATCATTAGCTTCCCCAATCAATCGTAAGTTCACGCCTTCTGTTTGGAAAACACCAAAGCTTTGTCCAGCACTTCCTCTAAAAGTAAGGTTGATGGTTTTAGAATATGCTTTGGCATCCGTTTGCTCACCTTTAATTTCAGCAAGACGAACTTTACTCACATTATCCGCTAATTTACCGAACAATGTAGCAAGTGTTGAGCGATCTGTATTGATAATATCGTACTCAGCTTCAATATCAACGTCTTTGGAGATGCCCTCTTCAAGGTCGTTAACTATTTGAGTATTTAGCGGGCTAATTGGTTCTGAAAGCCCTGGAAGATTTTCTGCTTTATGATAAGCTGGTGCATCCATAAAGAAACTTAAATCTAGATTCAGTTCGTTGATTAAATCTAAATGCTGCCCGTTAATGGAAAGCAATTCAGACTTCCCAATAATAGCTTGCAAGTTAGTTTCTCCCATACTTGCTAAAACACGGCGTACATCTTCAGCTAAATACTTAAGTGTATCTACCACATGGTCTTTGTGACCTTTGTATTTTGCTTTGAATTTAGGATCGTGAGTAGCGATACCTGTAGGACAAGTATTTTTCTCACAAATTCGAGCCATCACACAGCCTTCAGCAATAAGAAGAAGTTTACCAAAGTCGAACTCTTCAGCGCCCAAGATTGCAGCAAGTACAATATCTTTTCCAGAAGAAAGACCGCCATCAGTTCTTAGAATAACATGATCACGTAAGCTGTTTTCAACAAGTGATTGATGAACTTCTAACAAGCCAATTTCCCAAGGTAAACCAGCATGCTTCATTGAGCTTAATGATGCAGCGCCTGTTCCACCTTCGCCACCTGAAACTTGAATAGTGTCGGCCCCAGCTTTGGCTACTCCAACTGCAATGGTGCCGATGTTCGCGCCAGCTACTAACTTCACACTAACTTTTCCATTTGGATGCAGTTGCTTTAGATCGTTGATTAATTGCTTTAAATCTTCGATGCTATAAATATCGTGTAATGGTGGTGGTGAAATAAGGTCAAAACCAGGCGTCGCATAACGAGCTTTGGCAATATCTTCATTCACTTTTAGCCCCATCAACTGGCCGCCTTCTCCAGGCTTTGCGCCTTGGCAAACTTTAATCTGGATTTCTTCACCAGCAACAAGATATTCCGCTGTTACGCCAAAACGTCCAGAAGCAATCTGTTTCACAGAAGCAGAAACGCCTTCTGTGAAATAAAATGGATTTTCTCCGCCTTCGCCACTGTTGCATCGTCCACCAATTTCTTTCATGGCTAGGAAGATATCACGCTGCGACTCGGCACTAATTGCACCAAATGACATCGCTCCTGATCCGAAAGTTTTGAGTATATGCGAAACTGGGTTTACTTTTTCGAGCGGTAATGTCTCTTCAGCTTTCTTAGGATTGAAAAGATGGCGAAGTGTTACTGGCTCGTCGTCCATGCCTTGCTTAAGAAACTCATCGAACAAACTCATGTCGGTGAGGTCTAAATCTTTGTCTCTTACTAGATCATGTATGATTTTAGAGCGAGTATTCGTCATGGAATGCTTTTCACCCATGGTGCCACGTGTATGCTCTTTGTACTGGTAGCTCTTAATTGGCTTTAGAGCGCTTAAGTCTGAATCAACTAGTAGTTGAGTACGTTCTAGTACTTTCTCTGCTATCTGGTCAATTTCGAGGCCGCCAATTGGGCTTTGAATGCCTGGGAAATATTCTTCAATAACTTTTGGTCCTAGCCCTAATGCAGAGTAAAGTTTTGCACTTTGGTAACTGCGAACAACAGAGATACCAGATTTTGCCATAATTTTAAGCAAACCTGTGTCGAAAGCGTGAAGCAGATTACGTTCTTTTGTATCAGCGTCAATATTTTTAAGAGGTCTTGCTTCATTATTTCTAGCAATATCGAGTGCCAAATAAGGGCAAACGGCTTGTGCACCAAAACCAATCAGCGCAGATGCGTGATGTGTGCTTTTTACTTCACCAGAATCAATAATTACTGAAGCGTTTAATTTGAGGCCTTCGTCGTTAAGCGCATTTACAACTCTACGTAGAATTAATAGTGATGGAATAGCAGGATAATCGTAGCTAATAGTTCTATCGCTAAGAATTATAATAGTGTGGCCTCTTTTTACAGCCTGAATCGCTTCTTCGCCAATGGCTTTAACACGAGCTTTAAAGCCAACAACACCATGAGTTCGTTTGAAAGTAGTTGCTATCTCGTAAGGTACAACACGATCGCTTGGAGCTCTATGGTCAATTAAAGAGCGAATGTATTTCATCTGAGTTAAACTCAAAAACGGGCTTTTCAACTCAAAAGCGGGAGCCGCAGGAATAAGCTCCTTTGGTTCAAGGATGTTCGGCTTTTTCCCAAGAAATACGGTTAAATCAGTAACTACCTTTTCACGGATGTAATCTAAAGGAGGATTTGTTACCTGAGAGAAATTTTGAAAGAAGAAATCGAAAAAAGAACGTGGTTCAGTAGAAAGAACAGCTAAACGAGCAGTGTCTCCCATGGACCCAATTGCTTCTTTTCCAGTTTCTGCCATTGGATAAATAACCTTAGAGAGCTCTTCATCGGTGTAGGAGAAAAGTGGCATTTTGTCACCAAAACGCTCGCTGATATCTTCAACTTGCTCAGGAATTGGGCGAACACGCGCATCAAAACTAGCATCGTGATTTTCTTTTGAATGGCTAGGGTCTCTAAATAAAACGTCACCACTATGGAGGTCTACTGTTACTCCACGGCCAGCGTAAAGTGTTCCTTTGCCTTCAACTTCACTTTCGTCAATATGGAAAGTTCCAGCTTCTGAAGAGAGATAGAAATGATCTTTCGTGCGAACCCAACGGCACGGACGGAAACCGTTTCTGTCTAAACGAGCACCAATAGTGTAGCCGTTAGCGTAGGAAATAAAAGCTGGGCCATCCCAAGGTTCCATCGCTCGGCTCCAAAATTTATAAAAGTCGTTGCTTTCTGATGCGGGTGGCATCATGATAGCTAAGATATCTTCTACATTTGGGATACTGCTTCGGTAGCGCAGAGCTTCTACCATTTCGTTCAAACTTCCAGAATCACTGATTCCTTCACGAGTTAGAATTTCGTTGCGTTCAACGCCCAGCATTTTCTCGCGAGATTTTGCCCAAGAACGGTTTCCAGCAATAGTATTGATTTCACCATTGTGGCCAATTAAACGGAAGGGCTGAACTTTATCCCAAGATGTACGCGTGTTTGTACTAAATCGGCGGTGGAATAAACAGAAACGAGTGGTGTATGCCGGATTTTGTAAATCTAGATAAAACTGATCTAAAGCATTTGCCTGAGACAGTGCTTTGTATACAATGGTCTGAGCTGATAAAGAAGTAAAGAATAAACCGTCTTCCAAAGAACGCTCTGAAAGCTTTGTCTTAGTAAGTTGTTTTGCAGCATAAAGTCGCTTGTCGAAAGATAGATTGGTTTTACATCTATCAGGGCGCTGAATAATTGCTTGTTTGATTACAGGCACGGTTTCTTTAGCATCTGGCCCAAGAACATCAATATTGATGGGAACGTCTCTATAATCGATTACTTCTAATCCCAAGAATGCGAATGTTTCTTCAAAAACTTTTAGGGAAGTATTTTTCTTAACAGTATTCTGTGATAAGAAAAGAGTAGCCACTGCTACTGTATCTTTCTCGAAGCCGAGCATATCAAATGGGATGTCGGTCATAATACCTGCACCATCTCCAGTAATACCATCCGCAGCGCACGCCCCTCTATGTTCAACACATTTTAATGCATGGATTCCTTCTTGCAAATGGAGGTGGCTATATTCACGATTACGGCTAGTTATAAATCCTACGCCACAAGCCGAACTTTCTTCAGGGGTGTATCTTAATTTTTTTCGGTTCATTGCTTATCTCACTAACTGTTTACAGAGTCTTTTGAACCAACAAAAAAGCAACTTTTCGTGCCTTTGTCAACTTATTGAAATACGCTAATAAGTGAGCTGGTTAATTAAATTAGGTAATATGACATTGTATAAGCGATTTTAAAAAAAAGCTTAGACGACAATCTCGAAAACTGAAATTGGAAAAGCGCTTTCGTAATGTTTTCGTGTGGTTTATTTATTTAGTCATTTTTAGTAAAATGACTAAATAAATAAAATGGTAAAAATATGGAAAAAGGAAGTTAAGAGGGGGAATTTAACCGAACTGGTATGCCAGTGTCTCTCATTTCTGCTTTTAGGTGGTCAATTTCAATTTCTTTGAAGTGGAAAATACTTGCTGCTAAAACGGCATCTGCGTTGGCTAATTTCACGGCATCAATACAATGCTGAATAGTGCCAGCGCCACCGCTTGCAATAACAGGGATGTTAACAAGTGCGTTCACTTTAGAAAGCAGATTGATATCAAATCCTGATTTAGTGCCGTCTTTATCCATGCTGGTAAGTAAAATTTCTCCAGCGCCACGATGTTCAACTTCTTGCATCCAAGTGATGGCGTCAAGGCCAGTGTCTTCAGTTCCACCTTTTACAAATACATTCCATTTGCCTTCGGAAACTTGTTTGGCATCAACAGCTGCAACAATAGCTTGAGCACCAAATGCTAACGATGCTTGGTTTATGAGATCTGGATTTTTAACAATGCTACTGTTTAAGGAAACTTTATCGGCGCCAGCTTTTAGTAATGCTTCAATTTCATCAACAGATTTTATACCACCACCAACGGTAAATGGAATATTGATTTCTTTCGAAATTCTTTGAACGAGCTCAATGAGGGTTTTTCGTTTCTCTAAAGTTGCAGTAATATCTAAGAAAACAAGTTCATCAGCGCCTTCTAATGAGTAACGTTGAGCTAATTCTACAGGGTCGCCTGCATCTCGGAGTCCTTCAAAGTTAACTCCTTTTACAGTACGACCATTTTTAATATCTAGGCAGGGGATAATTCGTTTTGTAAGCATTCCTAAAGGTACGACATCTTCATTATTGAAAGAACACAGATATGGAATTAATTCGGAAAAGAAACCTATAGGTGATATAGGTTAAACTTCCTGGTGAACTTCCATCATTTCTTCTAGGGTAATGCGATTTTCGTAGAAAGCTTTACCAACCACAACAGCGTCAATTCCAGCTGCTTCTAGTTCTACAAGATCTTGTTTACATGAAACACCACCAGAGGCAATTAATCTGATATCAGGAAAGCGTTTCTTTAGCCCAATATATAATTCAAGGTTTGGGCCAGATAAGGTGCCATCTTTAGAAATATCGGTACAAAGCACTTCTTTAAGTCCGTGCTCTATCATTCTGGAAAGAAAGGAATCTATACTTTCATCAGCAGTTTCTAACCAGCCAGCATAAGCTATTTTGCCATCTTTTAAATCCATGCCCAAAATCATTTCATCGGGATGTTCTGAAAGTGCTTTTAACCAGTCTTTTTCGTTCTTCACAGCCATTGAACTACAAATAATCTTAGAAATACCAACTTGAATTAAAGCTCGAACGTCTTTGTAAGTTCGTATCCCACCACCAGATTGAACTGAAATATTTAACTCTTTTATAATGCCTTGAATATGCGAGAGGTTTATGAATCTACCTTCTTTCGCACCGTTTAAATCAACAATGTGAATATGCTTAAAACCGGCTTGCTTGAATTCGCTTGCTAACGCTAGTGGGTTTTGGTGATATACGGTTACTTCTTCATAAGAACCTTTGAGGAGGCGAACAGCTTGACCATTCAAAAGGTCAACGGCGGGGATAACTTGCATGACTATTTTTGGGATTTAAAAGTGCCTCAATGCTACTGACTTTATCAATGAGCTTCAAGTTTGAATGTGACCATTTTTATTGAATAAAAAGGCTGTTGTGTCCAGGAACAAAGTTCTTTAAAACAATGCCTTTTAATGTGTGAGTTGCTTCAGAAGTAAAAGACTTAGTAGTACGAAAAGAATAAAAATATTGAAGAATCTGCTTTCTAGAGAGTTCCTAAAAAATCAATCCTAGTTCAATGTGCCTATAAGCTTTTTGTTTCACTAGATTCGTAAACCGCGTCAATAAAATTCTGCAAAACACGAGCCCCAACTTCTCCAGATTTTTCTGGGTGAAATTGAACGCCCATGAAATTGTCTTTGGCTACTACAGCGATGAAATCCTGAGCATATGAACAGCTTGCAACAGAATATTCATTTACAGGAGCGTAATAGCTGTGTACAAAATAAAGGTGTGTGTTTGTATTAAGGCCTTTGGTGAGAGGATGTCCAACAATATCAGTTAGAGTATTCCAGCCCATGTGCGGGACTTTTTGGGTTGAAGAATCAAACTTTTGAAGAATTCCTGGAATAACGCCAAGTCCTTTTGTATCACCTTCGGTAGATGACTCAAACAAAAGCTGCATCCCAACACAGATTCCTAACACAGGTTTATTAGTCTGCTTTAGCCATTCGTCTACACCTTGTTCTTTCAAAGATTCCATTGCCGAATTGGCATGGCCAACACCAGGGAAAATAATGCCCGTTGCTTTATCGAGTTCAGCAGGAGTTTCAGCAAAGTAGAAATCGACCCCAAGACGATTTAAAGCATTAGCTACAGACGCGGTATTTCCGGCGCGATATTTTATAATTGCAATCATAGTTATAGCTTGCCTTTAGAGCTCGGGATTTGATTTTTGATGCGGTCGTTCTGTTCAACAGCAGCTTTTAATGTTCGTGCAAAACCTTTAAAAGAGGCTTCAATTTTATGATGATCGTTACTTCCAGTACAGCTAATATGTAGTGTCGCTTTCAAATTTATGGCAAGGCTGTAGAAAAAATGCTCTAACATTTCGGTAGGAAAGTCACCAACGTACTCTCTGGTTAACGGGACATCATATACCAAATATGGACGCCCAGAAAGATCGATAGCTACAGTTGCTTGCGCTTCATCCATTGCCAGAACAAAGCCGTAACGGTCTATGCCTTTTTTGTCGCCCAATGCAGTGGTGATAGTTTCGCCAAGAGCAATTGCTACATCTTCGATGGTATGGTGCTCATCAACTTCTAAATCGCCTTTGCAGCTAAGGTCTAAATCTACCAAGCCATGGCGTGCAATTTGATCTAACATGTGATCGAAGAATTTGAGACCTGTATCAATATTCGATTTACCAGTGCCATCTAAATTTATTGCAATAGCAATGTCTGTTTCGTTAGTAGTTCTTTTAAGAGAAGCTCTTCGGGCATTTTTAGATAGAAATACAGCGATCTCTTTTAAGGATGCTGAAGAGAAAATAATGTCTCCATCTTTCACCAAATTGAGCTCGTTTTGTGCAGCTTCAATTTTATAATCTAAATCTGTACTTGATGAAATTGGCAAAAGCTCTTCTTGAGAAAGAATGTTCAGTTGCTCTGACCTTAGTGAGCCACCCGAAATAAAGAAATCATGTCCAGCATCCTGAATTTTTTGCAATGCACCGATACTTCCTTGCCTAAATAGGAAATTTGAATCTTTGTCGTTAAGGGCGTTGATATCAAGTTCAATAATCATGGAAATATAAATTAATGGGCAAAATGGGTTGTTTCTTAAAGCAGCATTTAAGCGGTGAGTACTTTATTTAAAGCTGTTAGAAATACGTTGTTTTCTTCAGGTGTTCCAATAGTTAAACGGAGGCATTCTTCACAAAAAGGTTCGTTACCACGATAACGAATAACAACACCTTCTTCTGCTAACTTTTGGTAAACATCGTAAGCGTTATTTATTCTGAAGAGTAAGAAATTAGCATCGCTAGGAAATACTTTTAGTACTTCTGGTATGGCCTCCAATTTCTTGGTCATGAGGTCTCGTTCACCAATGAGAGTTTGGACATTCTCATTCATTTTATCAAGATTGTCGAATGCTTGTAACGCAGCTTTGGATGTGAGTTTATTCACATTATATGGAGCTTTTACCTTCATCATATAATCAATCACATCAGGTGAAGCTAGAGCTACTCCCAATCTAATTCCTGCTAAACCAAACGATTTAGACAAAGTTTGTAGCACTACAAGGTTTGGATAATCGGCAAGGATACTCGCGAAACTCTGTTGGTCGCTAAAGTCGATGTAAGCTTCATCCACAACTACAATTCCATTAAAATTCTCAAGTACAGATATGATATCAAGATTGTTGATGCTATTTGCTGTTGGATTATTTGGCGAACAAACAAAAATGAGTTTTGTAGAAGGTGTAACGGCCTCTAAAATGGCACTCGGTCTTAATTGGAAATCTTCAGTGAGCAACACTTCGTCTACCGCAACATCATTAATTGTGGCAGAGACTTTATACATGCCGTACGTTGGTGGATTAGTGATTACTCGATCTTTCCCTGGTGTACAAAATATTCGAAAGAGTAAATCTATTGCTTCATCACTTCCAACTCCCACAAATACTTGTTCGCGGTTAATTGAACGGAAAGCTGCAATTTTATCCCGCAAAGCATCTTGGTGAGGCATAGGATAGCGATGTAATTCTAAATCGTTTTGGAACGGAGCACCAAGTCCGTTTTCGTTGGCGTCCAGCAAAATGCCTGAATCGAAATCATCTCTTGCCGAGCGATAAGGTTTTAAGTCCCGAATGTTATCGCGAACTAGTTTTTCAATGTCGAGTTTCTTTTTCATTGGGGCGGAAAATAATCTATGTTAATTCTTTTAGTCGAATGCTAACAGCGTTTTTATGTGCATCTAAGCCTTCAATCTCAGCGAGAGTCTCAACAGTTGGACCTATATTTCGAAGTCCATTTTCACTGAGTGTTTGTATGGTTATAGATTTTTGGTAGGAAGATAAATTCACTCCACTGTACATTTTCGCATAACCATAAGTTGGCAAGGTATGATTGGTACCCGATGCATAATCACCAACGCTTTCGGGAGTCCAATTTCCCAAGAAAATAGAGCCTGCATTAATAATCCGATCTACAAACTGCTCGGCATTGGCAATATTAATAATTAAGTGTTCCGGAGCATAATCGTTTGAAAATGAAGCGGCTTCTTCAAGAGAATCTACAATTACAGCGAAGCTTTTTGTTAACGCTTGTGCGGTAATCTCTTTTCTAGAAAGCTTATTTAGTTGTTGATCGAGCTCTTTATTTAGCTCGGAAATATCAAATTCAGATGTGGCAACTAGAACTACTTGGCTATCTTTTCCGTGTTCCGCCTGAGAAAGTAAATCAGCCGCAACAAAAGCAGGGTTTGCTTGTCCATCTGCTAAAACTAGCACTTCCGATGGACCCGCGGGCATATCTATACTTATCTGAGCTTCTGAATTTTGCAGAATCATTTTTGCAGCCGTAACAAATTGGTTTCCTGGCCCAAGAATTTTGTCCACTTTTGGAATCGATTCTGTACCAAAAGCCATCGCTGCCACCGCTTGTGCGCCACCAGCTAGTAGTATTTTCTGAACTCCGGTTTTCTGAGCGATATAAACAATTTCTGGAGCAATACTTCCGTCTTTTCTTGGAGGCGTTGCTAATACAATAGTTGTGCAACCCGCTAACATTGCAGGGATGGCGAGCATCATTGCCGTAGAAGGAAGAACCGCTGTTCCTCCGGGCACATAAATTCCAACACGCTCTATCGGCCGGCTCACACGAGAGCACTTTACGCCGGGCATGGTTTCAACATCTAATCTCTCTGTTCTTTGCGCCTCATGAAATTGAACGATGTTACTAAACGCCGTATCGATAGCTGCTTTTACATTGGCAGTCAGATTAACTTCGATATTTGAAGGAGAGAGGCTAACATCTGTTAACTCAACACCATCAAATTGCTTAGTGTAAGTGCGAATGGCATCATCTCCATGTTCCTCAACCTCTTTGATAATAGGTTCAACCGTTCCGAAAATAGAAGTGAAATCCATTTTTGGTCGTTTAACCAAATTTTGGATGTCAGCGTAAGAAAGTTCAGAGAAAAGATACGTTTTCATGGCTTAAAGGATCATGCTTTCGATAGGGAGCATTACGATGTCTGACGCGCCAGCAGATTTGAGTTCTTCCATAACGGGCCAGAATTTAGTGATTGGGATAACGGTGTGAATCGCTACCATATCAGTCTCTGCCAAAGGCATAACCGTTGGGCTTTTCATAGAAGGAATAATATCTCGAATTTTGTCTACCGCAGAAGTGGGCGCATTCATCATAATATAACGGCTTTGTTTTGCTTGTTGGTAGCCATCAATTCTCAGTAGAAATTTTTGGATCAAATCCTGCTTTCCAGGAGAAAGTTCTTGGTTGGTTTGAATCAGCTTTGTCTCAGACTCGAGAATGGAAAATAATTCCTGTAAACCGTTAGCTCGAAGTGTACCACCTGTTGAAACTAAATCAGAAATGGCATCAGCAACTTCAAGTTGAGGGGTGATTTCTACAGCGCCAGAAATTTCAACGATATCAACAGAAATATTTTTCTCATTGAAAAACGACTTTGTAATATTTGGATAGCTAGTAGCAATGGTTTTACCTTCAAAATCTTCGACGGTTTTAATAGGGCCGTTTTTTGGAGCAGCGAGAGCAAGTCGGCACTTTCCATAATTAAGACCACGTAATATGGTAACGTCGGCATCTTTTTCGAAAACTTCATTGGCGCCAACAAATCCTAAGTCACAAACACCATCTTGTACGTATTCGGGGATGTCGTCATCACGAAGTAGGAGTAACTCAACATCGAAATTGCGAGTTTTAACCATAAGGTTTCGCTTGTAATTATCAAATTCGATGCCAATTCCATGCAGTAAATCAACAGTTTTTTCAGTTAAACGGCCGCTTTTTTGAATAGCAATACGTAATGAGGTCGAAGAATCTTTCGAACGGTTCATGAGTCAATAAGTAAAATGGTTGTGAGTAAGTTTGTAAAAGAGAAAAATATAAGACTAGTGCGCACAATGATGATGCCCGTGATGGGGATGATGAACACCATGATGGAGATGGGTAGTATGTAATGTTGTGCATTTCACGAGTGAAAAGATAGGAATTCGTTATGCATGAGGAAAGTATTATTTCAAAAAAAGTAAATCTTTTGGAAGCTATCCTTCAAGAATGAATTAAAACTTCCAAATTGTGTGATTGGTCTACATCTCAGGGTTGTTTATATTTTAGTGAAATTAACACATCGAATTAACTCGCATTTATGAAAACCATTGCTCAATTAACATATATACCATTTGCTACGCATGAACCTCGTGAAAAAGTTCAGGAACTCTTAGAACATTTGGCGCAATATGATGTTCAAATTGAAGTGGGTTATTTATCGACAACCGTAATTGGCGATACAGAAGTAGTTTTTGAACTTCTAAAAGAGATTTATACCACCATGGCGATAGAGTCTGAGAGCTTTAGATTTCATGTGGAACTATTAAGCCCAGAAAAATAACGATAGATTCTAATAGAAGGGAACAACTAGTTGGTCCCTTCTTTTAAGTGCCTGAAATCGCTCTCAATTTCAGGTTTTGCGTAAAGAAATTTCATGTCTAAAAAGTGAAAATGATTATTAAAATTAATTTCACTTTTTCTGTAAGGAGTTGCTCGCGAACGGGTCGTACTTAAAAAAGTAAGGATTATGGGCAACGACAAATACTACATCTACATATTGAGTAATAAATCTAGAATGCTCTATGTAGGGCTAACTACCGATTTAGATAGAATGCTTGCAAAGCACAAAGAAATGCGTTTAAGCTGCTTTAAGGGGAATTTTGCGCTAGAAAAATTAGTGTATGTGGAAGAAATAAAAAATGTAGAGCACGCTGTGAACAGAGAGATTGAATTAAAAAAATTACCATTCTACGAGAAAATGGAGCTTTTAGATACTTCAAACCCTTATTGGGAATGCATTAGAGAATTGTGGGTAAAAGATTAGCGTAATTCATTTTCAAATCTAAAACAATATTTTTAGTAGCTCCCACCTTATTTGTATCTTTGCAGACTTATAGACGAGACGTACAGATACATAATACATGAATAATATTCGCAATTTTTGCATAATCGCCCACATTGATCACGGAAAATCTACCCTCGCGGATAGATTATTACAGATGACGGGCACCATTAGTGAACGTGAAATGCAGGCCCAAGTGCTTGATGATATGGACTTGGAGCGTGAGCGTGGCATCACGATAAAAAGTCATGCTATCAAAATAGATTACAAACGTCCAAATGGGGAGATCTTTAGTTTCAATTTAATTGATACTCCAGGCCACGTTGATTTTGCTTACGAAGTTTCGCGCGCACTCAAAGCTTGTGAAGGTGCGATATTAGTAGTTGATGCAGCTCAAGGTATTGAAGCTCAGACAATTTCTAACTTGTACCAAGCCATTGAACAAGGTTTAGAAATTATTCCCGTGCTTAATAAAATTGATTTGCCCGGCGCAGACCCAGAAGGGATAGGTCAACAAGTGGTTGACTTATTAGGCTGTGAATTTGATGAGATACTCCATGTTTCAGGTAAAACAGGAGTAGGTGTTCCTGAGCTGTTAGAGGCAATTATAGACCGCATTCCTGGCCCTAAACGTGATGTTGAGAAACCACTTCGTGCACTTATTTTTGATTCTGTATTTAACACTTACAGAGGCTCGGTTGCTTATGTGCGAGTGATTGAAGGCGTGCTTAAGAAAGGTGAGGCATTCAAGTTCATGTCTAATGGTATGGAGTACAATGCCGAGGATGTTGGCTATTTACGAATGCAAAATGAGCCAACAAAAGAGCTAAAAGCCGGAGAAGTAGGCTATGTAATTGGTAGTGTGAAATCTTTGCAAGATGTGCGTGTTGGGGATACAATTACTACTGTAAAGAATGGTGCTACAGAGCCAATTCCGGGTTATAAAGAAGCTCAGTCAATGGTGTTTAGTGGTATTTTTCCTATTCAATCAGAAGACTTTGAAGACTTACGTGCGGCCTTAGAAAAACTCCAGCTAAATGATGCGTCACTTAATTACGAGCCTGAAACATCTAAAGCCTTGGGCTTCGGTTTTCGTGCAGGTTTCCTAGGTTTGTTGCACATGGAAATTGTGCAGGAGCGATTAGATCGTGAGTTCAACATCGATATTATTACTACCGTACCGAATGTGAAGTATGAGGTAAAACTTAATGATGGTTCTACGGTAAAGGTTGATAACCCAAGCCAGATGCCTGATGTTGGTAACATAGATACAATTTTTGAACCGTACATAAAGGCTAGTATTATTACTCCTGCTGATTATATCGGGCCGATTATGAAGCTTTGCCAAGAGCGACGTGGAGTGTATCTAAATCAAACATTCATGCAGAATAATAGAGTAGAAATTGTGTATGAATTACCTATGGCGGAGGTAGTTTTTGATTTCTACGATAAGCTGAAGTCGGGTACTCGCGGCTATGCTTCGCTAGATTATGAATTTATTGAATACCGAAAAGGTAGTTTGGTTCGTTTAGATATTCTGCTTAATGCGGAACCAGTTGATGCCTTGTCGTGTATCACTCACCGTGATAAAGCATATTTTCAAGGGCGTAAAGTATGTGCTAAGTTAAAAGAACTTATTCCACGTCAACAGTTTGAAGTGGCTGTTCAAGCAGCCATCGGAAGTAAAATTATTGCTAGAGACTCCGTTCGCGCGCTCCGAAAGGATGTAACAGCGAAGTGTTATGGTGGTGATATTTCCAGAAAACGTAAGTTACTTGAAAAGCAGAAAGAAGGTAAAAAACGAATGAAACAGGTAGGCTCAGTAGAAATTCCACAAGAGGCATTTCTCGCGGTTCTATCCATGGATGAAGACGATAGATAGTTATGATAGACGTACAGAAAAAGCAGATTTTTTTATTTCTAATAATTGTAGTGATGCTTTCAACAAAAACATTTGCACAATTTGATGAGCCCAATATCGTAAAGGTAGAAGCCTCGGAGAGAGCAAAATTTCAGAGTACGTTTGACGAGATAAAATGGACAGGACAAGGTTTCAACTATAATAGCTTAGACCGTATGCCTGCCATCGAAATTAGAGCTCATCTACAAGGGGCTTTTGGCAATCCCACCCAAACAATTGAAGAAATTGTTGAAAGTGGAAAGTACAGAGCGGGTAAAGCCATTCAATTTGAGTATTGGTTTATAATTGATGATGAAGTACCAATGATGATTTTAGACCTTGATGGACCATTTGAAAATGGACTAGTTTACGTGGGTGCAAGCAGATATATAGATTTAATGCCTCAAGTGAAACGAACGCTTACAAGACTCGTAACCGAGACCAATCCAGAAGAATATGTAGATTACTTTTTCTCACCAGAAAGAAATCAATGGTATAAAGTAAGTTATGCCAATGGTAAATATTCGAAAGAGGAAGTGAAGCAACCATCACACATAAAATTTTAATTAATTAACGTACGTGGAAGAGAATAAGTCACCCGAAGAAGAACAAGTAAAGTCAGTCTGGAAACGCAGAAAAAGCAATCCAGAAGACGATAAAAAAGCAAAATCTTGGATTCGGGAATGGGTAGATGCCCTGGTATTCGCATTTTTTGCGGCAGCGATTTTAAGAGCGTTATTATTTGGATCATATAAAATTCCAACCCCATCCATGGAAAAGAGTTTGATGGTTGGTGATTTCTTAATCGTTTCAAATGTTACTTACGGCCCTAGAACCCCAATGGGAATCTGCGTTCCTTTTACAGATTGGTGCCTCCCTGGAATAAAACTTCCATCAGGTAGAATCCCTGGTTTTAGAGATATTGAAAGAAATGACGTTATTGTTTTCAATGTGCCATTTGAAGTTAAACCAGTTTCTCAGAAAACGAATTACATCAAGCGCGCTGTTGCTATTGCTGGCGACACTTTGGAGATACGGAATAAAGTGGTGTACATAAACGGCCAACGAGAAGAAGCTCACGAAGGCTTACAACGTCACTATTTGTTGAGAATGAAAAACCGAGTGCGCCTAAGCGAAGCTAAGTTGCAATCGGCTGGAGCAGGGCCAGTTTATGGTGATACCTACATGGATTACCTAGGTGAAGATACTTATCGAGTGAATCTTTCAGAAATTGCAGCAGAAGAGTTACAAAAATGGCAAGAAGTTGATTCATTATGGTTTTATATGATGCCAGAAGGTCAAACTTCACCAGGTTATATACAAAGCGGAGGCTCATTCTCTAAAGCTTTTTCAAACCAAGACCATCTCCCGAAAGTTGTTATTCCATTTGAAGGACAAGAGATTGAATTGACCAATGAGAATTGGTATGTATATAAAGATCTTATTGAGCGCTATGAACACAATACGCTTGAACAAAGAAGTGGTAAGATTTTCATCAACGGTGTTGAAACGAATAAATATACCATTAAGTCGAACTATTATTTTGGAATGGGAGATAACCGAGATAATAGTGAAGACAGCCGTTTTTGGGGTTTTATCCCAGAAGATCATATAATCGGTAATGCAGTTATCGTTTGGTATTCACATGATAAAGGCATTCCACGTTTTGATAGAGTGATGAAGCTTATCAAATAAAGTTTAATAAGCTAAATAAGTTTACTTAAAAGGCGCTAGAAAAAGGACATAATCACTTTTTCTAGCGCCTTTTTTTATTATCTAAACTTTGGCAATAGTTTTGCCACGAGGGTCGCCCTCACGGATGGCAAGCTGGCCGCAACCAGCATCAATGTCATCACCACGGCTCCGGCGCACTGTAGCTCTTACATCATTGCGGATAAGCTCTTTAAGGAAGTTATTTAAACGCTCTTCACGAGCACGATGTAATTCTACACCAGCAACATTATTGTACATAATGATGTTGATTTTACTTGGAGCCCATTTCACAATTTTAGCAAGGTTTCGAGCATCTTGGTTAGTATCGTTAAACTCATCGAATAATAGATACTCATAGGTTAAGCGGCGTTCTGTCTTCGCGTGATAATATTTAACCGCTTCTTCTAGCTCCTCAAGATTCATTGAGTTGTTAATCGGCATAATCTTATCTCTTTTCTCATCCGATGCCGCGTGTAGAGAAATTGCGAGGTTAAAAGGCTGACTCTCGTCGGCTAACTTTTTTATCTGTTTGGTCAACCCAACAGTGGAAATAGTAATCCGTTTGGGTGATAAATCAATTCCTAACGGGTCGCAAATTATGGATGCAGACTCTACTACAGATTTGTAGTTATGTAGCGGCTCACCCATTCCCATATATACAATGTTGGTGATTTTCTTGTCGTACTCTGCAAGAGCTACTTGGTTGATATACTGCGCTTGGTCAACAATTTCACCATGACTCAGATTTCTGAAAAATCCCATTTTACCTGTAGCGCAAAACGCACACCCGAAAACACATCCTACCTGAGAAGAAACACAAACAGTAAGGCGTTTAGTTACACCATCAGGAAAGAAGTCTGGGATGAGAACAGCTTCAATTTTAAAATCTTTTCCTTCGTCGTGCAGCGTAAATAGAAACTTGATAGTTCCATCTGAAGAGCGCTGTTGTTGAGAAAGTACAATCCTATTAATTATAGCAATTTCGGAAAGTTTAGCTCGAAGGTCTTTCGAAAGGTTGGTCATTTCTTCAAAAGAAGAAGCTCCTTTTTCATAAAGCCATTGGAATATCTGATCTGTTCTATAACGCGGTAAGCCAAGCTCTTTGCAGAACTCAAACAATTCGGCTTTGGTTAAAGATTTTAAATCGGTTTTTGTGGAAGTGGGTTCAGTCGTCGTCATCATCCCTAAAGATAAGGAGAATATTATCTACAGCCGAATAGTGATTTAATTGTATAACAGACTTTTTTAATGAGAACTGTCCGTTAATAGAAAGGGATAAAAAAAAGCCATTTCCTCGTTGAAGAAATGGCTTTAAAAAATTATTTATACGCTTTTGCGGCAGTTAATAATACGTCGCCGTCGATACGTTCTTTGTAATCTGGGTTAACATAACTAAATCGGATTTTTCCTTCCTTATTCAGTATAAAAACGGCAGGAGCGGGTAGTAAATGGTGCTTGTGTCCTGAACTTGCTTCAAGATCAATGCCATTCTCTTTATATCTAGCTACTGTCTTATCATCCAATTTGTAAGCAATACCAAAAGCTTTGGTTACATCCATCGGGCTATCAGAAAGCAATTGATACTCGAGACTTCCTTTATCAACACTTTTACGCAACTCTTCAGGGCGATCTGGGCTAACGGCCAATACTTGATAGCCAATTTCTACTAAATCTTTTTCAATTTTCTGGAGATCCATCATATGGCGTGAGCAATAGGGACACCAGCCACCTCGGTAAAAAACAAGAACGGTAGGTTGTTTACTTGCTAGGTCACGAATTTTAACAGTTTCGCCAGCAGTAGTTTTCAAAGAAACATCAGGAATAGTAGCACCGATAAGGAGTGGGGTAACTTTATCGGCAGAAGTAGGGATGTTCTGAGCTGTAATAGTAGTAGCTGTGAGTCCGAGAACAAACAGAGTTATTGGAATTAATCTTGAAAATAATTTCATAAAACGAATTTAGGTTAATAATTTGAATTGGTAACACACATCAGATACCATTTAGTTCATATTATAGACGAGGATTTATCACATTGTTATAAATAGAACCAAATGTAATAGAAAACCCTACTGATCCACCATAATTATACGACGTAGATTGGGATTTTAGATTTAATAGAACTTCTTCGCTTGATGCATCCCCTTGCGGAAGTGAAAGTTGGTCGTTGATTAAAGAGTAGCGGCCCGATATAAAAACTGTGAAGCCTCTAAAAACTCGCATATCAAGGCGGGCATTAAATCTAAGTCTGTTTTTGGACAAATCGTGTAAGTATGAGTTGATATCTATACCTCCTTCAATGCCACCCCAAGGTTGGGTAAATTCTGCGTTTATTTCAAATTCGTTTTTAAAAAGAATTTCTGATGTTTTGCCAAAAATGGTTACCTCAGCGTAATCGTTATAGGAGGTTAATAATCCATATCTAAAAGTAACTTCGCGGCGGGTAAATTCATCGTATGGGAATAAGCTAAACTCAATGGTTGGCGTTGCTCCAATCGATAAATCGAAATTATCTTGTGTGGATGTATGCAAGCGACTATAAACTCCAACCGACCAATGATCAGAAAGGCTTTTGCCAATCAACCCAAAGAAATTACTTTTTTTGATTGTATAACGGCTGGTAATCTGTACATCAGCTGAATCGCCAGGAGATACTTCCTGGTATTCTGTGGTAGTATAACTTCTGATTTTGTACTGTTGATAGTATTCGAACGAAGTTTTCCAATTTTCAGTAATTCTTCGTGCTTTTGTGTAACCATTTAAATCGATGGAGTATTTTGTTTCTTCTCCGCTAAATCGGGTATCGCCACCAAACTCAATAATCCAATTATTCCAGGGGTCATGCTCTGGTGTTGTAACTGGAGTTCCCGATGGTTTTTCATAAACTAGGTCGAGATTGGATAGCATGTCAGATGTTGTTAAATATGTGACAAGTCCAAGTTTAATGTACCGAGTTAACTTATTTCTACGTTCTTCTTCTGTGTCGGATTCTGGGGAAATAAGACTAAGCGTGGAATTACTCCCAGAAATTTCATTTTGATCTATAAACTCCAGCGTGTATTGCCTGCCACCACCGCCAGTTCCTTGATGAGTAATTAGAAGGTGAACTTTAGCTAAGGTTTGATCGCGAACAAAATTTACAAAACTAATTTCAGACTGAATAAATGACTCATTGCAACCCCTACAGTCTAGATATACGGAAATGGTATGATAATTTACCTGAGCATTTATAGAAGATAATAATGCCACTGAGAGAAAAATTGCGCCGAGAATTTTGTGCATTAATTAATACAAGGAAGTGAAATGGAAATTTAAAAGCTTAGGAAGGTAATTATTTGAAAGCTGCTGGGTTGCAAAAATATATAAACTGCTTCCTAATACAGGAGCTAATTAATAATTACTTGGAATAAACTCATTCCTATAATAGCTATTGTAATCCATAACCCAATTTTATGAGGCTCACATTTTTCTAAGGCTTCGGGGATAAGTTCAGCAAAAACCATCCAAATCATTGCACCGGCCGCTAACCCTAAGCCAAAAGGCAGATACTCTCTGAACGACTCAACAAATAGAAAGGCTGGAACTGCCATAAGTGGTTGAGGAAGGCTGGAGAAAATACTCCACCATACCGCCTTTATTGGTGAAGTTCCTTTTGGTACCATTACTAAGCTAATAGCCAAACCTTCTGGTATGTTATGTATTGCGATGGCTATGGCGATGAAAATCCCAAACTCTGCTGTACTCGCAAAAGAAACGCCAACACTTACACCCTCAGCAAAAGAATGAACCGTCATAATTCCCAGAAAAAGTAACATGTCGCGTTTTTTCCCGCCAATAATGTCTGATACTCCAACGGTTGATTTCTTCTCGAGCCATGCATTTGCTGAGACAACAAGAACCACACCTGCTAGCATGCCCATCAAGGTCATCCACTCGTTAATTTTATAGCCTTCAAAAATCAGATTATAGCTCGCAGAAAGCATTAACCCGGCGGCAATAGCATTAGATTTACCCAGAAACGAGGGTGAAATATTCTTAATAAAAAAGAATGGCAGTGCACCAAGCCCAGTGGCAAGTGCAGTTATAAGCGCGTAAATAAATACCTGCGTAATCGGAAGTTGTAACCAGTCCATGTAGTGAGTTTAAGTAGAAGGTAAAATAGCAGTGAAATAGTTCTAACCCAATTTAACTATTAATTTAGAATAGGATTAAATAGAAAGATGGGAACAACTATTATTTCTAAAAAAATTATAGAATTTAAAAAAATAGCGCTAACTAATTAACGAAATGGCTATACTCCCGAACTATCTGAAACTGTAACACTGGTGTAATTTTGGTTATGAATCGAAAATTTATGCGTCCCCGACAAAAGCTTATTGAGGAACTTCGGGAAAAAGGAATTAAGGATGAGCGTGTGCTTATGGCCATTGGTAAAATTCCTAGGCATAAATTAGTGGACACCGCATTACACAATCGAGCTTATACGGATAGCGCGTTGCCAATAGGGCTGGGGCAAACCATTTCGCAACCTTATACGGTAGCCGCACAATCAGAACTGTTGGAAGTGCAGCCTGGTCATAAGATATTAGAAATTGGTACAGGCTCAGCATATCAATGTATGGTTTTGTGTGAACTTGGCGCTGAAGTGTATAGTGTGGAGCGACATAATGAGCTTTACCACCGTGCAAAGGAAGCGTTGAGGGAAGAAGGTTACAAGGCTTTGTTAAAGGCAGGCGACGGAACTCTAGGTTGGTCAACTTACGCGCCTTACGATGGCATTATAGTAACCGCTGGCGCGCCTGTTGTGCCAAACGACCTCATCAAGCAGTTAAAAATAGGAGGGCTGTTGGTAATCCCTGTAGGGGACGAAGTAAAACAGATGATGCTTCGTATTACTAGGGTTTCAGAAACGGAATACAGTCAAGAAGAATTCGATAATTTTAAATTTGTACCGCTAATCGGCGAAAAAGGGTGGGATAGTAATTAATGGCTTCATCAAATAAAGACAAAACCACATTTAAAGAAACTCCATTCTTGGTGATAAAAGGTTTTTTAATGGGTTCTGCTGATATTGTTCCTGGCGTGAGTGGTGGAACATTGGCTCTTATTTTAGGAATTTATGAACGGCTGCTAAATGCTATTAAAAGTGTAAACGGGCCATTTTTAAAAGCTCTACTGAAATTAGATTTTAAAGAAGCATTTCAAGAATTACATATTAAGTTTCTAGTAGCTTTGTTTTTTGGGATTACCTGCGCACTTGCGTTCTTCACAAAAGTAGTTCCCTTACAAGTGTACATGTTTACAGATCCAGAAATTGTTTACGGGCTTTTCTTTGGCTTGATTCTTGGCTCTATTTACATTCTCATTAAAACACTAGAGCAATTCCGCTGGCATGAATCATTAATGCTAGTTCTTGGGATTCTATTTGGCTTATGGGTTATAACACTTGTGCCAACCGATACTCCAGATCATCCCGCATTTGTATTTTTGAGTGGATGTATTGCCATCTCAGCAATGATTTTACCAGGAATCTCGGGGTCGTATTTGTTACTTATCATGAGGAAGTATGATTATCTACTCACTCAGATTGGAAAAATTGGCGGCGAAAATACCTTAGATGGCTTGTTAGGGCTTGCACCATTTACCCTAGGTTCTATAGTTGGAATCGCTGTTTTTTCAAGGTTTTTATCGTGGTTATTAGCTAGGTATCATTCACAAACAATCTCAGTGTTAATTGGCTTTCTAATTGGATCGCTGTTTGTGATTTGGCCATATCAGCATCGTGAATTTGTTGAATCGGTTAGGGAAGTCGAAGAATATTCAATATCGGATCCTTTGGTAGTAGAAATGCTAGAACATGGTATCAACGAGAACTTGCCAGAATATCAGAAGCTCGCGGATGAAAGCCTAACGCTAACAACCACGCCAAAACCAGAGAGGGTAGATGTTCAAACGGTTAAGAAGAAACTGTTGTCTTCAAAACCATATGTTCCCGGTTATTATGATGAAAAACCTAATGACAAGCCCAAAGTATGGGAAGGTGTTATTGGTATGCTAATTGGGGTTATCTTGGTAGGTGGGCTCGACTTGCTTCGATCTAAAACATAGAGGTGTTAAGTAACTGTTTCTTTGTTAATAATTTAAATTATATATAGAAACAAATTCACCAAATCTTCATTAAGTATAAGTACTATCCTAGTAGATAGTGTAACAATAAATGGAGGTTACCATGAAAGCACATCATATATTAATCCCAACCGATTTTTCTGAACAATCAGTATCTGTTCTAAAGCTTGCAAACTCTTTTGTAGAGGACTTGGGTAGCACCATAGATTTAATGCATGTTGTACCCGTGACAAAATACTTTGCAGAAAGTTTCGCTCACATCGGTTACCCTTACGATTTAGAAAAAGAGCTCTATCCAAAAGCTCTAAATGTTGCGCATAAAAAGCTAGAAAGCTTGGCAAAAAAGTACATCAAGAAAGAGCATCGTGGTAAAATGATTACCATCATAGAGCGCTCTCCTTCAAGTGCAATAACTCACCAAGCAAATAGTGGTAAGTATGATCTTATCTTGATGAGCGCAAAAGGAGAACATGCTACTGAATTTTTAAGAGGAAGTGTAACTGAGAAAGTAATTAGACATAGCGAAATACCAGTTCTATCCATGGACGAACCTTTTGACGAAAAAGGGCTGAAGGATATTATGGTACCACTAGACTTGTCAGAAGTATCATTCCAATCACTTCCTATAGCAGTTCAGCTAGCGCGAATGTATAATTCAAAATTAACACTTTTCCATAGTGTTGAGTTATATGCTGCAGATGTAGAGATGATTCCACTTTATCCACCTTTCGATAACGAAGAAGCGATTCGCGAATCGTTATTGAATAAGATTGAAGATTTTCTAGGAAAACGAAAAGATCTAGGTCTTAAATTTTCTAGAGATGATGAAAAGGATAAATTCTCTATAGATGGAACCTTTGACGGGAAAGCATTTTCTATTGAAGTTGTTCCAGAAATTAGAAAAGGTTTTTCTGCAAATAGAGACATTGTTGAATATGCAAATGAACATGCAGACCTCATTATAATGAGCACACATGGTCATACAGGGCTTACACGCTTATTCTTGGGTTCCACAACTGAACAAGTAGCACAACATATACATGTGCCGTTACTAACAGTTCGACCTAGCAAAGCTAAACAAGTAAAAAAGTAACGTTGTTAAAATTTGTAGAGGAAATTGACAATTAATACTTTCAAGTCGATGCGAAACCTTGTAACTTTGCGGGCTCCAAAAAAGGGCCCATAGCTCAGTTGGTTAGAGCAGTCGACTCATAATCGATTGGTCGGGGGTTCAAGTCCCTCTGGGCCCACATATTAAAAAGCCGCTTAGATATTCTAAGTGGCTTTTTTTGTTTCAAGCACTGAATGATTTGTAGTCGGTTAGGAATGGATTTCCTCCAGAATCTGAATTTTGGGGGTACAAATGGGGGTACAAATGGGGTACAATCCAAGCTTTGTAAAAATGAGAAGCTTGAGATAGGTTGAGCTTTGGTAGTCTCCTGAATTAGATGAAAATTGGTAGAGTTCAATTCTGGGTATTATGAAAATCAGGAGACTTCCTAAACTAGTACTTCCAAGTTACACGCTTGAAAGATGGGTGGCGGATATCCAAATACAAAAGAAGCTTCTTTTACAAGAGAAAAATATCATTAAATATTGTATTTACACTTCTATATAAGTAAAGATTTGACTAATATTTTAACGAACTTAAAATAAGTGTATTACATTGTTTAGAAAGGCTTCGTTTTCTACGATTAGTTTGGTTTTTATCCTATTTATTGGAACCCAAGTTCGGGCTCAAAATTCAGTTCTATATCCCTCAACATTGGTATTTAATTTTAATGTTGATACCGCTTTTGTTCAATTCGGGCAATCTAAGCCGATAGTACAAAAAGTTGCCAATGGGGATACACTTAAGGTGAAAAATGGATTTTATCATATATACCTGTCTTACCCAACAAACAAAGACGTATATATTACTCAGAATGTTCTTCGAGATTCTACCTACTCTTTTTCACACAATTTTGATCTCACAAAAAAGGAAATTGATCTTACTTCTAACAATATTTCAGTGAAATATTTATTGGGTGGAGACATTGTGGTCCTAACCGATTCGGACTCAGAAATCTATGTCGATGAGAATTATCTCGGGGAAGAGTTCGCTGTATTCTCAATCGACAACAAAAGTGCAAAACTTAAAGTAAAGAATAATCGTTATTACGATAAAATCTCCAAAATCTCTAAGAGAGATAAAGTTCAAATTGAGTTCTCTTCTTTTTACCAATATAAACGAGGATTTAATGCCTACGAAGCCTTACCAGGATTTTCGTATATCAAAGAAAAGAAATACGGTAAAATGGCATTGGTTATTAGTGGTCTAGCTGTTTCAACAGGATTATTCTTTCATTACGAGAACGAATATTCTTCGCAATTACCTGAATATAATTCCCTTCGTAGTTTGTATCTCGAACAGGAAAGTGAAACTTTGGCTAAGGCTCTAGGTCTGAGAATGCAAGAGAAAGCAAATGAAATGGAGTCGGTAAACTTAAAAAGAAATCTAGCACTTGGTGGAATTATCGCTGTTTTAACGATAGACGTTATTGACAAGTTTAGAATTAACAAACGAAGCAAAACCCCAGGTGATAAAGGACTAGACTTTTTTGTAACTCCGAAGTTCCAAAAATATCTGAGTATAGGTGCGGAGTTAAAGTTTTGATTATGAAGCACATTACAGCATATACTTTCGCTTTAAGTTTATTTTTATTCTTTGGATGTCTATCTGGTCCTGATGCATCTAGAATTAACTTAAACGATCCTGACTCCGAGCTTTTCAACCCTAAATTTTCTGATTTACAGGTGCGAGCTTCCAAAACTGATAAAAGAATTACAATGTTTTGGATTAATCGTTCAGATTATAACGAAGGCTTTATAATAAAACGGAGATTTTCATCAAAAGGGAAATTTGAACCCGTAGATACTATTACAACGTCTTCCTATGCAGAGCTTTTAACTAGTTATAGCTTAGATATGGAGTATCAGGTGTCGTCGTATTTTTTAAGAAATAATAACATAGAATTGGGGCAATCTTCAGAAACGGAAAGCATAGACTATGGCGGACTGACAAATCTTGCTTACACTTCACAAAGCGATACAGTTTTTGTACAATGGTTTAGGAGGACAGCGTTTGATGATCGAGTTACTATTGAGTATAAAGACCAAAATGCAACAGAATGGTCAATTATTGCGACTGTTCAACAAGCTGAAGTAAATGGAGAGTTTCATCGTACTAGTTTTGTACTCCCAAAGGGTAAAAATTACGATTTACGAATTGAAGCAAGTTTACAGAATAATAAAAATGAATACGAAACTTTTTATGAAAGAGAGTTTAGCTTAAATCATCAATAGTGGATGATTGTGAAGTTAGTAAGTCTTATTCTGGAAGAAAGGGGCTTTTAGTTGTTGAATGTAATACAACCGCACAATCGTCTCGCTTGTGAAGTGACAATGTCTCAGATTCCAAACTTGATAGATTGGTAGAATTATCTAAATCTAGCATCTCAAAACTTAGAGATCAAGACTCATTGGTAGTTCTTTATCTTTGTATTAAACAATCACAGTCGGTTCTAAGTGGACTTCTGTTTTAATAGATCGAGAGATTAGGCAAGCTGATTCCGACTTTTCCATGATACGAATAGCTTTGTCCTTCTTATCTTCATCTAGGATGGTTAATTCGGCTTTTAATGTGATTGAGCTGATAACAAATTTGCCCTCTACTTTTTCCAATTTACCAACGGTAGCTACATTCAGGCTTTTGTATTCCAATTTCGAAAATCCAGCAATAGCAGTAAAAGTAGTCATAAAACAGCTACTCACTGCCGCCACAAAAAGGTGCTCAGGTGACCATATTCCTGCTACACCGCCATCAAACTCAGGAGGAGTTGCTACCGTAATTTCCTCATTAAGATCGGGCGAGGAGAGAGTTCCGATTTTGCCTTCATTCCATTCTAATTGTACATCGTAAAAGTGTTCTGTAGTGTCCATTATGCTGGTACTTTTTGTTCTATGATAGATTGAAGTTGTTTAGCCTGAACTACGCCTGCTTGTTGCCAAAGAATGTGACCTTGATAAAATAGAATTAGGGAAGGCACTCCTCGAACTTGATACTTAATTGCTGCCGCCGGATTTTTCTCTGCATCAATTTTGATTACATGGATGCGATCGCCCATATTGCTTTTTAGTTCTTTTAGAATAGGGCCCATCATTTTGCAAGGTCCACACCATTCTGTGAAAAAATCGACCAACACGGGAGTGTCGCCATTTACCAGTTCTTGAAAAGGAGTAAGTTCATCGGTCTGTTTCATGCCTATTTCGAATTAATTTGGGTATAGGTTATTTCTGAGTTTTCTGTATCGCCTTCAATGTCAGTGGTTGGGATTGCACAACCATGGCTACCAAAACATCCACTATTTGTAACAGCTTGGAAAAGCAATAAGAAGCTCAAAACTCCTGTTATTGCCTCTGAATTAGTGAATGCCTGATATGCGAAAAAGAGGCCTGCAATCAAGGCTATCCAACGACGAGTATGCCAATTTGAAAATAATTTCTGTATCAAAATAATGTTCCGTTTTAGGTCCCGATTTGAATACTAAAGTTAACACCTACATCAATGGAAGTCCGTAACTTTTGTCACATAGCTTTGTAGTAATTAGATAACTCAATAACGGACTTGTTCGTTCTTTAAGTCTCGGTCATCCTTGTAGATGTTAGATAATTGGTTGACAGATTTGATAGTTCTTAAATTCTCGGTCATCCCGAATTTATTTCGGGATCTTACGAAATGGCTATAAATTCAGTCGTTAATTCTGCTTCTTTTTAGACAATTAACATCGTTTTCAATTTTAGCTAGTACTTTATAGTGATTCTATTCAACGTACTATCTACCGGCGTTGTGGCACACATTGAATGATTTAGTAGCTAAATAGTACATAGAATATGCGGAGAATCTTTGTTGATTGGAAAGGGGGTTACAAACATCCGTATCCTTACAAAGATGCTGAAACAAGTTCAGCATGACCGAGATAGTTTTAATAAAATAAATAACGCTCAGAGTCATCCTGATTCCGAGGCTTCGGGAGAAGGATCTTAACCTATTTCCCAAGCCCTTGCTTGGGAGAATTGCACGGAGCTCTTGCTCCCAATGAACTCACCTGAATAGAAAGTAATGGTAATCGATTATTCGTATTGGAGCAGAGCTACGCAACGAGATTAAACCACTACTTCTTTATAGCCCTGTAGGTTCTTCGGAAGTATCCTCAGGATGACTCCTTTCCTACTATCTAACCGAGAATGCTACAAAATCTCCAAATCAAATCGGGCTTTTAGAATATGTAGATGCTTCATGAACAATAGATTAGTTATTGCTGCCCCTAATTACTTAATACTCAAAAGCGTTATCTGATTTCTAGCGAGTTTTACCAGTTGATTACGTTCCGTTTGTTTAAGTAGACGAGAAACGACCTCACGTGCGGTTCCTAGCTCTTGAGCTAGTTGTTCGTGGGTAATACTTAATGTGTTTGTTTTGGCAAGTTTAACGCGATGTTGTAATAGGTTTAGTAAACGTTCGTCCATTTTTTTGAAAGCAATATCATTTACTACGTTCAGGAGTTCTTCAAAACGTTTATGATAAATTTGGAAGAAGTAAGTAAGCCATTCAGGATGTTCTTTTATTTGATTTGAAATGGCTTGAATAGAAACAAAAACAATTTCACAAGGCTCTTCAGCAATGGCCTTTACTTTGCTGGTGTCATTATTCAATCCAGCTAAAAAAGACATTACACAGGTTTCGCCAGCGCTTAAATAATAGAGAGTTATTTCTTTATACTCGTCATCCGATTTAATCACCTTAACATTGCCACTTTTTATAAAGGGGATAGAATGAACCTTAGAATGTTCCATTACTATTGTTTCGCCCGCTTCATATTTTTTGGAAACACCTAAATTAGATAGTGTATCTAAAAGGTCTAAATAAGGTTTTTGAGAATCGGTTGGTGGGAAAATGTTCATTTCAATTTTGGTTTTACAGCCATCAGTACATAGACATCAAGTAATAACTATAATATACCTAAAGATACCTTAAGTCTTGGGCTTTAGAGTGATAACAAAGCAAAATGGCGAGTAAGCTTAGTCTGTAATAGTTAAGAGCAATTTGTTGAAAATTATCTTGGTACGTCTGATTTGTAACTATCATAATATATAGTACATTAACTCGAAATTTAATTTCCCTTCAAATCGAGTTAAAGCACAAAATTATTATCAAATGAAAAAAATTTTACTATTCATAGCATTAATATTGGTAACAAGTAATGCTGTACAAAGCCAGTTTCTACATTTTGTTGAATTACGAGACAGTACCATTATTCGAGGAAAAGTAAAGTTGAGCAATAATATCTTCAAGGGAAATCGACTAATAGTTAATGATACTACGGAAATTAAATTATCAGATGTTAGAGCATATCAAATATCCGATGGATATTTTTTAAGAATTGATAAAGGAATTGGCGATGATTTTGCGGAAAGAATTGAGAAAGGAAATATTGATTTATACTCCAGGCCTGTGAGAAGTAGTGCTGCTACTTTTATGCCTGGACCCGGAGGTACATCAACATTCGTAGGTGGGGGAATGTCGAATTCATCGGTACAATACTTTTCAAAGAATGGCGGAGATTTACAGAAAGCTAGTCCTTCAAATCTAAAAAAAGCATTAGCAGATAATGAAGTAAGTATGAAATTTTTAAATGATCGTAGTGGGATGACGACATTGCAGGTTCTTGGAGCAGTTGCTGGGGTTGCAATTGTTGCTGCTACATTAGCACCCCAATTAGACAAGGAGGAACCAAATTTTATTGGGCCGGTTATAGGCATAGCTGTTTTTACTGGGGGTATTTGGCTTCCTGAATTTAAAAAGAGAGAACTCACTCGAAATGCTATTGATGCTTACAACAATCCTTGGTTTTATGATAATGAATAGGGCGATTCATTTATAAAAATGGGTTGATTGGCTTGTTGTGATAGATTCTGTTTAATTTGCAAGTAAATGAGATAAACCGCACAAGCGAGACGCTTACGCTAGGTTGGGACTTCCATAGATAATACTTCCAAGCTGCACACTTGAAAGATCGAAGGTTTGATACTCACATTAGCTAGGATTGAACCAAACTGTTGTATGAGTTATAAAAAATTCTTGTAAGGATTTACTCTAGTTCTTGCATGAACTGGAGTAGATTCTTTAATGGTCTCTTAAAAAGGCGCTAATCATTCAATTTTAGATCTTTAGCAAGCTCTTTGTCTTTGCTTGTTCGCCAGATAAATTGGTCGAGAAAATAGTGATGTAGGGCAAAGCCTAGGAGCATTGCTTGGAGTAAGCGATCTGTCCCAAAATTGGCAAACATCATAACTTTGCTTGTAATCATTACAGGGATACAGCCTGGATGCACTTCAAAAGTACAGCCAATAACTCTAAAGATAATGCCCATAGCCACAGCGGTTATAATATATCTAGGCATCGATTTAGTGAGCTTTGCGGACCAACCAAACTTGCTGGGGTCCTCGCTTTTTTTATATCGGTTTTTGTGATGGAACCAAACAATGGCGTGATATTGTAAATCGTGAAAAATGGTAACAAAAGCTCCGAAACCCAATAACCCAGCTGTTAGTACTGCATCAGAGTAGCAGATGAAAATGTGAAGCGGAATTACCGCAAGTAGAAAGAGAGCTTTTGGTAAACTCACTTCTTTCCCATTTCTAACCAAGTAAAACTGACGAGCTATAAATGCAATTGCCAATAACCCAATAATTGAAATGGTACCTACTGAAACTAACTGAATCATAGAAATGCCAAGTGCGCTTTCTATGCCAACTAAAGCAGGGGCTATTAATTGATTTGTCTCAGGAAATCGGACAATAAATACAAGAAAAGGGAGCATTAGACCAGTATACAATAAAGAAGAATCGAGGTAGTAATCCCATTTCATAACCTCTTTGTTTTTCTTCTTGTAAAGCGCTAGAAAGCCATAGTGTTGTCGAACTACGTGCCAGTAAGCCCAAAGGCCAAATAGGGAAGTGAAGAGTATCCAGGGTATTTCATAGCCCGTGGAGCCACCTTCATACATTAAATAAGAAATGAGTATTGCTGTGGGACCAGCTAAAAACCAGAGTAAGCTTCCTAAAAGTAGTTTCTTCCGTTGTTTAAATTCTTGCTTGTCTAGATAAGTACGGCTGTAGGTTCCAAAAAAGTGAGGGCTGTCGATAAAAGCGACCCAGAAGAACCAAATTGTTACCATATCCCAGCCTAAGCCGGCGTACATAAACATGAGTATATAACCACCAAGGGCGCCACCAATAAACCAGATTAAGTCGGTTTTTTTGTCAATAATCCAATTAGTGTTATACCACGAAGAAACTGTTGTTGCTGTATTCATCCCCAAATATTTATTTGATTAAGTATAGCTTAAATAGCTCATATAAGAAATAAATTTTAAGTGAATTTTAAAATTATCCCTAATTCATAGCCACAAAAAAAGCCCCTTCATCACAAAGGGGCTTCTTACATAAATAGAATTTGTACTTATGATACTTACTTGATAAGTGTCATTTTCTTGCTTTGAACAAAGTTGCCAGAGATGATACGGTAAATGTAAACACCACTTGCAAGTGAACCAGCATCAAACTGTACAGTATGTTCGCCAGCATTCATTCTAGAGTTAACTAGAGTTTGAACTAGCTGTCCATTAATGTTGTATACATCAAGTCTCACGTTATTTGCTTGTGGCAATGTAAAGCGGATGTTTGATGTAGGGTTGAATGGATTTGGATAGTTTTGAGAAAGAGAGAATGCTTGTGGCTTCTCGATTTCGCTTTCTGTACCAACACCTAATAATCTTGATAATGTGATAGTGTTCGCTGCACTAGCAAAACGTGAGCTATCACCAGCAGTTGCAACTACAGTCCATTTTAGTTCAATAGATGCGCCTTGAGCAACTTCTAGTTCTTCCAACATTTCGTCTAAATCGGCGAAAGTAGGAGCTGAGCTAGTTTTAAAACCATTGCTATCAGACTCTGTGCTAAATAATGGCTTAGAAAAATCACCATTAAGCGAATCTAAGTGAATCATATAAGTTACATCACTTTCTGACGCAGCTGCTTCCCAAGAGAACTCAACAACTGTAGTTGAATCACCTGTTAGGTCGATTACAGATGAATTATCTGGAGTTAACAATGCAAATGCACCAATTTCGATCTCTTCTGCGAGAGCAATACTACCTTCAAAAGCACCTTTGTAAGGAGCAATTGGGTTTCTAGTAGCACCGTCAAAATCTACAGTTACTGTAGCTAACGCAGTACCAGCTAGGTTGCCGTCGCCAATAGATAGGCCAGCAAGTCTAGAATCGGTATCTGAAACGAATTCTACTTCAACATTGGTAGTGTTTTCATCTTCACCTGAAGCTGTTTTCCAACCATCTAAATCTGCACCAGTTGCGTTATAAAAACCAACATTAGCAGTAGCACCACTTACGTAGTAGTTGTTGAAGTCAGCAATTAAATTATCACTGTTATCAATTGGCCAGTGTATTGCACTTGCATTAGCTGCGTCTTGGTTAACTTCAAAAATATTATTTTTGAGGTCCCAGAACATACCAGTTGTATTATGCTTAACAGGTCCGAAAGCAGCATGAGTTCCTGTTTCTTCACTGCTACCAATACGTACTGTGTTATGGTAAATAGAATTAATAGAGTTACCAGCTGCATTGTCAAAAGCAATTCCGAACACTTGGTTGTCAGTAGCGGCACCGATGTTCTCAAAATTGTCAATAGCAATGGCGTTATTGGTAATATCTACAGTACCTAACGAAGCGTTAAATAAGATACCAGCTGCATAACCAGCAGTTTCAGAACGGTTTACTTTTAGTCCAACAATTTCGTTACCACTAATAATGGTTTTTCCATCGTTTAACGCAAGGTAAATAGCCGCAAATCTAGATTCGTTTTCTCTCGGGCTATCAATAGAAAGCGTGTTACCAATCATCGTATTATTATTAGCTCTCCAGTGCGCAATACCTCTGTAGCTTGCATGGATTCTATTTCCAATCACAGAAGTATTTGTTACTTCGTTATTAGTATAACCAAATACACCTACTGCAGTTCTAAAATCACCATTTTCAGAACCTATAGTACTATTGATAATAGAAAGGCCATCAGTTGCTTTCGCACCAGATTCGTTAGTTGCAATACCAGTTACTGAGTTTTTAGCACCAGTATAAGTAAGGATGATGTTTTTAATAGTCGTGTTAACTGTTTCTTTAGTCCAAAGCATGTTTGAAATGCCCTCATCTGAACTTGTGATAGTTAAGTCACGAGTATCACCATCCATTGTGTTAGAACCATCGATAGTAACATAATCAGCTTGAATAATTGCAAAACCGTCTCCACCATTAGATACAACATCTAGTGTAGGAGTAACGCCTGCAGCAGGCTTAATTGTTAATGTAACTGACTCAGTAAAGTCATCACGGTCTATTGCTAGTCCAGAAGTTTCTGTTAAGTCATCAGTGATGTAGAATGTAGTTGCAGTCATTAAACCACTTTCATTTAAGAAGTATAGAGCTTCAGCTAAAGAACCGAAACCTTGAGCATCATCTTCTCGCTGAGGTACAAAGTAATCACCAGCTAATGCTTCAAACAAGTCAGCACTTGGTTTACTTAGATTAGCAACAAAATTTTGAGGTTTTACTAACCATTCGCTATCACCAAAGTTGGTGCCGAATGAGCCTAATGGAGTAGAGTTACCTTCAGTTACGGAAGGCTTACGTATTAACGTATGCTCTCCAGTGGCGTTTTCTATTCCAGCAACTGCCCAAGCACTACCTGGATCAAGCAATTCTTCTCCAATGATATCAATCCATGTTGTATCATTTGTTGTTGGATCAATATGGATAAGAGCGCGAGCATCATCACCGTTAAAGCCCAAGTAGTGAGGCCAGCTTAATACTTCGTCAGCTAAATCAAAGTCGAAAAGTTCAGTATCAAAACTGGCATCAATCGCTGTGTATACTCCACCAGGAGCGATAGTTGCGCCAGCTGCAAGGCTGTTAAAGTATTTCCATTCGCTACCGTTGCTTGACTGTGCAATTTGGTAATTTTGTAGAGTTACTGTAGAATCAGTGTTGTTGAATATTTCTAAAGCTTTGTTATTTCCTGAACCCTCAATATACTCTGAGAAGAAAATATTATTAGTAACAGCACCAAGATAAGGAACTTCTGCATTGGTGTAAGCAACATAGCCATGAACAGCATCAAACGCGTATAGGTTTATGCTATCATCTTCATTAACTCTAACAAAAACATCACCAACGATTGACCCACTATTATGAGAATCATCACCAATTAAGTCTGTTTCAGCTACGATAGTTGGAGCTGTAGCGTCAGATATATCATATATAATTACACGTCCAACAGCATTACCAGATGCAGTTCCGTCAGCTCTATAATTATAGATAGCCATGAAATCAGTACCATCAACAGTATAAAGTTTAAAACCATTTCTACTTGTTGAAGAGAATTCACTGCCTGTAACATACTCGCCAGCTGAATTGTAGCGTGCTGGTTTAGAAGAGTTAGAAGCAACGTAGAAGTCAGAAGTACGTCCAGCAGCCAATGGCATTACATCTGAACCTGAACCAATAGCTGAAGCTGCACCACTAAGGACGATCTCTTCAGAAGCCCAAGTTGCACCATTATCAGCAGTAGTTAGTACATAAACAACTCCAGGAGTAGCAGCACCAGTAGTTGCTGATACCCAAACTTCGATAGTGTTGTCAGCTAATGAACCAACTACGGTCATTCTATCACCTAAGCGCCTCGCTTCTGTTGTAGTGAAAGCGTAAGAGCCAAGTGTATCACCACCAGCATTATTAAACCAGTAAAATTTAAAGGCGCCAGTGCTTGCATTAAGCTCTAAGTTGCCTGTAAAGATTAAACCATCATCCGACACATTTAAGTCGTTCATAGGAAATAATCCACCAGAAACGTCAGCTAAATTAAATGGTGTTTCTAAAGTAATGTCTGCACCAGTAGCGGCATCCATAACTTGAATTGCGTTATTTGTACGATCCGGAACGTAGAGTTTTCCGTCATACTCTGCAATACCTCTAACGGTACTAGCAGTATACCAGCTAGGTAGTCCTTCAGCTGCACCAGTTCGGTCTGAACGCTCCCAAACTTTTCTCAGTTCTTGAGCATTTGTTTGTACTGAAAGAGCGCCAAATAAAAAAGCGCTTACAGCAAAGCTCATTATTAATTTTCGTAAATGTTGAGTCATAAAACTCCCTAATTATCAATTAATGGTTAATGTAAAAATTTAATAAACAGTGGATTACCCCTAATAGGTAACTGTGTTTAATGCCTTCTATTTGCTAAAAAGCACTATTTAATCGTCCGAAGATTGTAAACTTTAGACTTTTCGAACCCACTTACACAATATTTTATTTTAATCGTTGAAGTCCAAATTAATAGTAGCCTTTAAAAAATGACTCACAATATTTTACTAATTTTAGTATTTCGTTAACGGGGCTTGTTTTATGTAAAAAACTGTAAATGAAAAGCTGGATCTTTTTGATATATAACCTCAAAAAGATCCAGCTTTAAATAGTGAAATTACTATAATCAAAGTTCGAGATAATTACATTTTACTAAGAATAGAAATCATCCTTTCCCAAGATGAGTTTCGTGCCATTACATTCGGTTCAGTTTTAGGAAGCTCTGGGTTGTCGCCTTGTCTCATATACGCATGACCTGCGCCTTCATAAATTTCGTATTCATAGTTATTGTCGAACTTGATCATTGCTTTCTCAGAATCTTCGATGGTGGCATTCACTCTGTTATCAGCACCGCCATAAAATCCATAAATAGGAATTTTTATGTTGGCATAGTCGTCTCCACTAGTTGGTCCAGTACCATAAAAAACGAGTGCTGCTTCAATTTTATCACCCGCTTTTGTAGCAAAACGAAAAGATTGCGAGCCTCCCCAACAAAAGCCAACAACAGAAATCTTACCATTTCCTGCTTTAATGGTTTTGGAATACTCT
Source organism: Balneola sp. (assembly GCA_048267405.1). GTDB lineage: Bacteria > Bacteroidota > Rhodothermia > Balneolales > Balneolaceae > Balneola. Next base: position 383,314 of record JBLWXP010000001.1, read on the forward strand.
AACACCACGAATAAATCAGCGGTTACATTATCAGGGTTAAGTGCATAAATGGCACTTCTGGCAGCATCGGTATTTTCAAAGTTTGTTGTTTTCTCAACACCATCTACTGTGTTGGAAATAAGATCTGGTGCTATGGCGATAAAACCTTGTGCAGCGAGTTGGTCTGCGAAACTTCTAACCCAATCGTTTAACCCTCTGTTTTCATGAATTACAATTACTACAGGTGCTTTATCTGCACGTTCTGGATAGGCTACAAAGTTATGCATTGTTCTTCCACTTGATTCTATGGTAACCCATTCGTGATGTCGAGGAGATTCCTCAAGTTGTTTAATGGCATAATCCTGGGCAGTAATGGTGACTGAGAAGAGTATAATGAAGGCCAATAATGGTAGAAAGTATTTCATAATGCAAGAGTTTAATGAGGTGTTAAAAAACCGCTTCCATTAAATAATGATTCTTTTCGCACTTTAAAAGTCATAAATAGCATTCATTCATTTATATTAATGGCTTAATCCAAAAATATAGCACGCCATGCAGATTCAAATTCAACGTGTAAACGAAGCCGTTCATCTTAAAGCAACCAACGACCAAGGACATGTTGTGCTAGTTGATGGTTCTGAGAAAATTGGGGGGCAGAATTTAGGAGTTCGCCCTATGCAGCTTTTGTTAGTAGCGTTGGGAAGTTGTGCCTCTATGGATGTACTAAGCATTTTGAAAAAACAACGCCAAGTAGTTGATGAATATGAAGTTTTAGTAGATGGAGTTAGAGACGATGAAAAGGTTCCATCACTGTTTAAAAGCATTCATGTTACATTTCTACTGAAAGGTGAGTTAGATATTAAAAAAGTACACAGAGCCATCGACCTTTCTATCAATACTTATTGCTCGGTGTCTAAAACGTTAGAGAAAACAGCAACTATCACTTCCTCTTTTAAAATAAATGACAATGAAGAACAAAGCATTTGAGACAAAAGCTATAAGGCACCAATCTGAAAGAACGGCTCAACAAGAGCATTCTGTGCCTATTTATGCAACCTCAAGTTTTACTTTTGACGATGCAGAACATGCACGGGCTTTATTCTCAGATGAAGTGAAGGGAAATATCTATTCAAGATATTCCAATCCGAATACGGATGAGTTTGTTCAAAAATTATGTTTGTTAGAAGGGGCTGAGGCTGGAATTTCAACAGCATCTGGGATGGCTGCTATGTTTGTTAGTATTGCTTCTTTTCTTGAACAAGGAGATCACATCGTGGCTTGTAGATCTATTTTTGGTTCCACTCATCAAATATTGACCAAATTATTACCAAAGTGGGGGATTAGCCATACTTATGTAGATATAGATGACGAAGAAGGCTGGGAAAAGGCAATTACACCCAAAACAAAAATGTTCTTTTTGGAAACGCCTTCGAATCCAGCGCTAGACTTAATCAATATTCGAAAAATTAGTGACATTGCGAAAGCGCACAACATCATTGTAAATGTAGATAACTGCTTTGCTACTCCATATCTCCAAAATCCTATCGCTTTGGGTGCTGATATCGTAACTCATTCGGCTACAAAATTTATTGATGGTCAAGGTCGTACTATCGGCGGCGCAATTTTAGGAAGCGAAGAATTGATTAAGGAAGTGATGTTTATGGGACGCCACACTGGTCCTGCATTGTCTCCTTTTAATGGATGGATTCTGTCGAAAAGCTTGGAAACCCTTGCGGTAAGAATGGATAGACATTGTAGCAATGCGTTAGAGCTGGCTAAATTTCTTGAGCAACACAATGAAGTGGCAGTTGTTAAGTATCCATATTTAGAATCTCATCCCCAGCACGAACTTGCTAAACAACAGATGAGCCAAGGTGGTGGAATTGTTACTTTTGAAGTGAAAGGCGGTATTGAGCAGGGAAGAAAGTTCCTCAACACATTAGAAATGCTTTCACTTACTGCGAACCTTGGGGATAGTAGAAGTATTGCTACTCATCCGGCATCAACAACACATAGTAAATTATCAGAAGAGGAGAGAGAGACGGTTGGGATATTACCAGGACTTATTCGAATCTCAGTAGGTTTAGAAAATGTGGCCGATATAATTTCAGATATCGACCAAGCATTGTCTAAAAGTAGAAAATAATTACTATCTCATTTCTGAAGGATCGACACGAGTAGGTGTGTCTTTACCTGATACAATACCTTCAGCGGCTTTTGCAATAGCTTTAATAGTATTGGTCATATGAGGAATGTCGATGGTTGAAAACTCGTCACTTACCTTGTGATAGTCTGGGTCGACATCGATAGGCGTTGTGCTTATCGAGTGAGCAGGAACACCTAAGCGTGCTAATGTGGCATTGTCTGAACGGTAGAAAAGGTTTTGTTGCGGATATGGATCTGGGTAGAACGTATAAATGCTCCCTTCTGTACTTTTCTGAAGAAGTTCACCAAATGAAGAACGCTCAAAACCTGTAATCCAAGCTGTATTTGGTCCATCAACAGCAGGCTTTCCAATCATTTCGATATTAAACATCGCCATAATCTCGTCTGGGTTTAGTTGCTTAGAGAAATATTTTGAACCATAGCCTCCAACTTCTTCGCCAGTAAAAGCAACAAAAAGGAGAGTACGCTCAGGTTGTTTTAAGCTTTTGAAATGTCGTGCTAATTCAATTACCGCAGTAACTCCAGATGCATCATCATTAGCACCATTGGCTATTGAATCACCTTCTACTGCAGGACGAATTCCTATGTGGTCGTAATGGCCAGAGAAAACTACATATTCGTCTTTTAACTTACCTTCAATTTTCCCGGCAATATTGGCTATTTCTAGCGTATCAATTTTATTGGTAACAGATAGTTCGAGTGATTTAACTGAACTGTTAGACAATAGAAATACAACGTTTGCTGCGTTACCGAGCTCAATTTTACGAGCAGCTCTGGAATAGAAAGCTTGGTAGCGACTAAACATTGTCTTGTGTTCTGCATCAATAAGTACAAGTAAAGGTTCTTTAGAGCTAGAGTACTCTGAAAATTTCTGACGAAGGTTGTCGCCTTTATTAACGCTAACAACAGTTACGTCATCTTTATTCCAGCTAAAGCTTTTAGAATCGGATACGATAATGTAGTTTTCAGGCTTTACGGTTTTGCCATTAAGCCTAAATGAAGATTCTTCAACTGAAATACTATAAACATTAAAAGACTGGCGGAAACTTTGAAGTCCTTCTAGAGGTGCTATGCCAATGGAGCTAAATTCACTCTCAATAAAAGCAGCAGCTTTCTCAATATCTGGCGAGAAGGTCTGGCGACCTTTCATATCATCGGCGCTAAGTGTTTTAAGAATCCGAGCAGTATTTTCCTGAGTAATCTCGTAAGGCTTTTGGCACTGAGATAAAAAAGGAATTAGCAGTAATACTGCAAGGCGGAAGAATTTTTTATTTTTCATCATTATCATCAATAAATTATTTTCTTAATGATAGCGAACCTTTATATAGGATGAAGTAAAAAAATGCTAATGGAGCTAACGAAACCAATGTTTTACAATTGCTCTTACAGATTCTAGAGTAATTGGTTTAGTTAGGAAATCATCCATACCCGCTTGTATACACCGATCGCGATCTTCTTTCATCGCATTAGCTGTCATTGCGATAATAATGGGATTTTTTGGTAATGTTTCTTTATGAGCTCTGATTTGAATCGTTGAATCGAGCCCGTCCATAACAGGCATTTCCATATCCATGAAGATTAAATCATAAGCTTTAGTTTTGGTCATCTCAAAAGCTTCGAATCCATTTATGGCAATGTCTGGGATAATTCCTAAACGTTCTAAAATTTTTGCGGCAACTTTTTGGTTAATTAAGTTGTCTTCAGCTAGTAGTACGTTAATATTTTTGGCCTTGTTATATGCTTCTTCTTCGGAGGAAATCTCTCTGCCTTGTTGTTCTGAATTTGAAAAGAGACGGTCCAAATTCATAATCAGTTGAGACTGTTTTACTGGCTTTGTTAAGTAGAGATTAAATAAATTTTTTGCGGCAGAGTCGGATAACTCATGAATAGAGCTCAACAAAATGATGGGTAACTCGGTGGTGCTCCATTTTTTTCGTATTTGTTGAGTCACTTCCACACCGTTAGTTTCTGGCATTTGCATATCCATGATACCAAAATCGAAGTCTCCTAAGGTTGGAATCAATGCAAGGATATCGGCGGGATTTGATGAGGCATGTACAAGCATCCCTTGGCTTTCACATTGATTGCTAAGAATCGCGAGATTGGTATGGTTATCATCCAGAATAAATACCTTTTTTCCTTTAAAATAGGTTGTTTTAAATGGTTCTATATCTCTTTTACTCTTCTCAACTAGAAAGTTAAAAGTAAAAGTAGTGCCTTTGTTAATTTCGCTTTCGACATTAATTGTTCCACCCATCGCCTCAATAAGTTTTTTGCTTATAACCAAACCAAGGCCAGTTCCCCCATATTTACGCGTGGTACTTGCGTCTACTTGAGAAAAGCTTTGGAAAAGACGACTCTTTCTATTTTCAGGAATTCCAATACCTGTATCTGAGATAGTAACTTCTAAGAAATTTCGCTCGCTCTCTTCAATTAGCTTTAGTGATGTTACAATCTCACCTTTCTCAGTGAACTTTAAGGCGTTACCAACTAAATTTACGAGCACTTGCTGGAATCTATTTACATCTGCAATTAGATAGTTCGGAACATTAGAGTCCATTTTATAAACAATTTCCAGATTATCTCGATGGTTTAAGGAAGCGATAACATCGAGTACATTTTCGACAACCTCTCGCGTATTAAACTCAGAGTACTCCAGTTCTAACTTACCAGATTCAATTTTAGAGTAATCTAGAATGTTATTGATAATGCTGAGTAAATTTTCTCCACTTACTTTAATAGTGCTTACAAATTCCGACTGTTTTTCATCTAGAGATGTGTCACTTAGTAATCCAGAAAGCCCAATAACTGCATTTAGTGGAGTTCTAATTTCATGGCTCATTGTTGAAAGAAATTGAGACTTTGCTTTAGAAGCGGCTTCGGCCTGAATAGCTGCTAATTTTAGGTACTTCGCAAATCGAAAAGAAAGAACCAGAGATTGGAAGAAAAAGAAAGATATGTAGCCGAAAAAATTCAGTAGCAAAGAATGCTGAGCTAAATCGAAGTAGACCATAATTTCGTACAGGAATACAAAAAATATTACGCCTGTACTTGCAAGGGAAAACAGAGAGCCATCTCGCTTATGAACGGCTGCAATTATAAAAACATAAGTGGCATAGCTGATATAGAGTATAAGCGCAATGAAATAGGGGGCGATGAGAAAGGTGAAATAGGCTGCAGGGAGAAAAAGAGTGATTGCAACAAATAGCAGAGAAATACCACTCAATGTTTTAATAACCATTCTAGACGCTTCTCTTGGGTATAAACTTAATATATAAGTACCAAAGAGATACCCTGAAATGAAAAGCGTAATATATTCGAGCTTCAGAGTAATAATCCAAGGGATATCTGGTAATAGAAAGTGGAGCGGATAAATCCCAAAGCCAATAATTCTATAACTATATGCTAGGCAAAAAAGAGAAAAGTAGAAAAGTGGTTTTTCGTGTCGGCCAAAAAGGTACAATCCAAAAAAGAAGAGTCCGCCCATTATAAGTGCACCAGTTAAGCCATAAGAATATCCAAGCTCAAGTTCTCTAGCACTAAAAAGGTGATCGGTTTTACCTATAACGATAGATTGCTTTGGTCCACCTTTACTATGATCAAAATTTGAGATTTGAAGAACTAACACAAGGCTGTCTTCAAGATGATTAGTTAGTGCAATAGTTTTAGAAACCCAATGTGGCGTGTAGCTTTCTTTGGAGGTACCCACTTTACCATTATTTGCTACCTCAATTCCATTGGCATAGAGTTTATAGGAAGAATAAAAATCTGGAATACTTAGTGCTAAAGGTGGGTGGTTCGGATTGAGAAGAATCTTGAGCCTATAGGTTGCGAATCCGTATGCTCCAAAATCATTGTTCCAAATACCGGGGAATTCGCGGTATTGTTTGTTTTGTAAAGTATCGAAGGTATTAGGTTCGTATAGATTCTCCCAATAGAACTCCCAATCTCCATCAAGGGCGATTGATCTGCTTTCCGAAAAATCTGTGGAGCTGAGGTCTAGAACCCCGTTTATAACAGCCTTTTGTGCATGTACATTATTAGCACAAATAAGGGCTAAGAAACACACTAAGATATAAATAGTATATTTTTTATCGATTCTCATGATATAGAATAACTAAATAAATCTATTTATAAATCAAATTGTTTAATAATCGCATTATTTACCGCTTGGAGAGTAATGGGTTTCGGTACAAAATCGCTCATTCCGGCTTCTCGGCAACGGGCTTGGTCTTCAGGAGTTGCTAGAGCAGTCATCGCAATTATAATAGGTTTATGAGTGAGGGTGAGTTTTAGAATTTTAACAGTGGTTTCAATGCCATCTAAACCTGGCATTTCCATATCCATAAAAATTAAGTCGTATGGAGTTTTCTGAACCATATTAATAGCAACTAAACCATTTTCTGCAATATCTATTGTGTAACCTAAACGTTCGAGTAACTTTTGAGCAACTTTTTGGTTGATAACATTATCCTCAACCACAAGAATTTTTAATTCTGAAAGAGCTTGTGATGCTGAATTTGAGCTGTTTGGAGTGGCTTTTGTATCCAGCTGGATAATTTCTGTAGCCTGAATTGTAAAGTGAAACTCAGTGCCTTCATTTTCTATACTTTGTACCCAGATTGTTCCTCCCAGGTTCTCAACAAGTTTTTTACTAATTGCTAACCCTAAGCCAGTTCCCCCATATTTACGATTGATACTAGCATCCACCTGAGAGAATTCTTTAAATAGAAGACTAATTTTGTCAGTAGGTATCCCAATACCCGTATCTCGAACTATAAATAGAATATTTCCATCTTCTAATTTGGGTGATTTTTTAACATGAATGCTAATGGTTCCATTTTCGGTAAACTTTATGGCATTTCCGATAAGGTTTATTAGAATCTGGCGAAGGCGTGTAGGATCACTTTCTATTTGTTCTACATCTAAATGGAAATGATGTTCAAGCTTTACGTTTTTATTAATGGTAAGAGCAGAGAGCATTTTAATGGTGTCTTCTAAAAAATCGGGAAGATTAATGAGCTCATTCTCTAAAGTAATGTTCTTAGTTTCAATTTTTGAGTAATCAAGAATATTATTAATTATACCCAATAGGCTTTCGCCACTTTTCTTGATGATAGATGCAAATTCTACACGTTCTTCTTGAGATTTAGAGTCAACGATAAGCTCAGAGAATCCAATTACGGCGTTTAAAGGAGTTCTGAGCTCATGTCCCATGGTAGAAAGAAACTGTGTTTTAGCTAGAGATGCGTGTTCAGCTCGTTCTTTTGCATCAGTTAAAGATTTTCCAAAACGTTCAGATAGAATCAGCGATTGGAGAAAGAAAAACGAGAGATAACCCAAAACATTGATGAACAAATTTTCCTTAATAACTACGTAGTACTCTAACAGGTTTAGAATAAATACAACGAATAAAACCACACCACTAGCTAGAGCGTATTTTGAACCTTGTCGTTTTCGGATAACAGCATTTGCAAAAACCCAGCTTGCATAGCCAATATATAGCGGCCCCATAATGAAGAAAGGCGTAATAAGCTGAGTAAAGTAATAGGGGGGGAAGATTAAAGCGATTGCAGCGAGTACTAGAAAAAAAGTATGGAAGACGTAGATAGCAATTTTGGAAGATTCAGCTGGGTAAAGGTGTTTCAAGAATAACCCAAAAAGAACGGGGGATAGGTATAGTGATATATATTCTGCACGGAGAGTATATATCCATGGAATATCGCTAAGAAGAAGATGAAGTGGATAAAGTGCAGTTCCAAAAATTCTATAACTGTAACAAAGGCAAAAGAGAGAAAAATATAGGATTGGTTTTTCATTCCTACCGAACATATATAATCCTAAGAAGAATAAACCGCCCATTATAAGTGCCCCAGTTAAGATAAAGGCATATCCTAAATTAAGCTCGCGGCTGTTCACAAGTTGCTTGTTTGAACCAATATAAATGGGTAAACGAGCGCCGCCTTTATGATGCTTAAAGTTGGCAATTTGGAGTACAATCTCTAAAGAGTCTTTCTGATAATCATATAAAGAAGCGGTAATTGGTAACCATTTAGGCACATAATCTTCGGCATTATCTGCAACAGTTCCGTTGCTTGCTAGAAGAACTCCATCTACATAGAAATTATAGGAAGTGTAAAAATCGGGTAGGCTAAAAGCTAAGGGTGGAGGTGAGTTTGGTAGTAGAATCTTTAACCGGTATGTAGCAAAACCGAAAGAGTCTAACTCTTCATCCTTATTCCAGATATCCGGAAATTGAATAAATTTCTTGTCGTTGGAAGAGAAGGTGTCATTCGGCTCAATGAGTTGGTTCCAATAGAACTCCCAACTACCGGTGAGAGGAATAGCGTCGTCTTCCTCGAAGTTTGTAGTCCTTAAATCTATGGTGCCTCTAACTGCTTCTGGTTGCGCTAGTGTGGTTTCTGGCACAAGGAGAAGTATTCCAAAGAAAATAAAAACTATTGGTACTGATATTCTATACCAAAAACTGCATTCACCCATTTAATCTCTAATTATTTCAGGTGGGGAATGTATCAAATCATACAAAGAAAAGTTCTCAATCTAGAACATTTAATAAAAATATTAGGCAGCAGATGAAAATTTGAAATCAGCTCTACCAAACTTCTTTAACGTACGGTAATGAGATGCTACGGCTTCTCTAAAAGTATCGTGGCAATTATACGGTATACCAAACTCTTTAGCCGTTTGTTCTACAATTAAACTTATTTCAGGATAATGGATACTACAAACCTTTGGAAATAAGTGATGTTCAATTTGGTAATTAAGTCCGCCAATGTACCAAGAAAGCACTTTATTGCGGCGAGCAAAATTATTTGTTGTAAACATCTCGTGAATAACCCAATGGTTATCAATCATATTCTGCTCATCAGGAATAGGGAAAGTCGTTTCTTCCACAACGTGAGCTAACTGAAAAATGATTCCCAATATAAGACCAGCTGTTAAGTGTAAAGAAAAGAAGCCAATTAACAATTGATACCAAGTGATGTCTAAAACTAGGAAGGGAATTACTAAAATGTATCCGTAGTAAAAGATTTTGGAAACAATTAAGGTAACCCATTCTTTAAGAGGATGGTTTTTATTTTCGTAGGGGCCTAACTCTGGTTTAAAGAAGTACCAGTAATCTTTAATAAAAACCCAAAAAACGGTTGCGAAACTATAGGCTGGGAATGCGAGAAAATGTTGTAATCGATGAATGGGTTTATGTTCAGAATGCGGAGAGAGGCGAATAAACTCAGCTACTTCTAAATCTTCATCATGCCCATGAATGTTAGTGTACGTATGATGAATAATATTATGAGTAATTTTCCAAATATAGCCGTTTGCACCTACCATATCGAATGTTAAACCAATAATATGGTTTATCTTACTGTTTGAAGAATACGCACCATGTAAGGCGTCATGTGAGATTGAAAAGCCAATACCAGCCATTCCAACACCCATCATGGCAGCTAAGAACCACATGACACCCAAAGAAAATTGGCCAGATATAATCATTGCGTATGCACCAATATAGACACCAAGAATGATGATTGTCTTTAGAACCATTTGTGCGTTAGCGTTCTTTGAAAGCTTGTTGTCTTCAAAGTATTTATTAACTCGAGCTTTAACCGTTTTACTAAACTCGCGATCAATTTTGTTATTGAAAGTTACTTTTTCTGCCATTTGCCCTTTTGATTATGAGTCTTCAAAATACTAAAAATGATTGTAGTATGCATACTAACAAATTCCGCTGGTAAATAAGTTCAATAAGAGATTTTTAAATCTTTATCTATTAACCTTTCGATGAAGTGATTATTCAAAGCAGTAGTAGTGGTTAAAAACCCATAACGATCTACTACGGTATATTTTTCGTCTAATAGTGCTAATGCTGATTCACATAAAAAGAAAACAGTACTTTTATTTCCTGGGTCTCCAGAATACGACATTGTTAAATGTTCTGCTGTTCCACTCTGGTCTTTGGCAATAGCTTTAAGTTTGAAAAAACCTTCTTCAATTGTTTTTTCTGAAGGACCTTCCCCAGGATTTGGGGCAATTTTTTTTATCAAAGTTCTAAACCAGCTATGAGGTCCCAATACCTTTAGAGTTATGAGAAGAATGGTAACTATGATGAAGGAAAATGGATTAAATCTTTTCCCAAAAGAAGAATGTTCACTATAAGAAATAGCCTTTGCATAGGGTTGACCGAAAGTTCTAAAAAGGCTGGCACTTCGATATACTACTTTCGAGTTGATAGCTCCCATAATAAATGGAGCGGTCCATCTTTTAATATCTGTATTGAAGCCCAATGCATTCGAGTCAGATTGAGAACTAATTTGTTGTTCGGAACCATGCATTATCAAGCGTGGATTATTCATCGATTTGAAATCCCCAGATTCAAATTTATTCATCATCGAAGCAATGGTGCCTCCATTAAAACCGCCACTAATTCTATAATATGATTTGATATTTAGTTCTTTGGGCGATTCAAATTTCTTACTGAGTAGGTATGCTGAAATATCTGCGGGAACTGAATCAAAGCCAGAGAAGGGAATTAGCTTACACTTATTTTGAAGGGCTGTTTCTTCATACTTTTCAATCATCTCATGAATAAAATCAACTTCTCCAGTGATATCAAGATAATGAGTGCCATGCTCAACACAGCTGGCAATAACCTGTTCGCCATATAAAGAAAAAGGACCAGCTGTAGAAATCACAATCCTAGAGAGAGAGGTGACTTTATCAACTTGCTCTTTCTGGAGCGTGTTCACAACAAAAACGGAATCTTCATTATATCCCAGTTCAGCTGCCAAAATATTAAGTCGCTCAGAATCTCTTGCGGCTAAACCAACTCTTAGTCCGTTTCCGTGATCTTTAAGGTATCGGGCAGCGCGTCGGCCTGTAAAACCGGTAGTCCCAATAAGGATGATGTCAAATGGTTTAGTTTCCAAAGCATGAGGTTTTAGTCGTCCGAATCAGATTCATTCGACTTGCTGAGATTTCGTTTATTTTTTGAATAGCGCATTTGTAACACTTCAACTAGCAATGCAAAGCCCATCGGTAAATAGATGTATGCTTTTGGAACGTCTTTGTGAAAACCTTCCATAAAAATGGTAATACCAATACTTATCAAAAATGAAAGGGCGAGAATTTTTAGTGCTGGGTTTTCAAGAATGAACTCACCGATGGGTTTCGCAAAAATAAGAATACCGACGAACGAAACTATAACCGCTATTATGATAACATAAAGATGGTCGGTTAAGCCAATAGCAGTAATCACAGAATCGATTGAAAAAACGATATCTAACAGAACAATTTGTGTGATAACTGAGCTAAAGGTATTTCTTTTGGCAGCATCTTCTTTTGAAATTAATTCATCTTTCAGTTCAACGGTATGATGAATTTCCCTTACAGCTTTATAGATTAGAAATAATCCACCAACTATCAGTATTAAGTCGCGAATGGATAAATCCCAAATGATGGTATTGGTTAAGCCTGTTAGCTTGATTAGTATAAACAGCAAAACAATGCGTGCTACCATCGCCAATGCTAAACCAATAACCCTAGCTTTCTGTTGCTGCTCTTTCTTAAGTCTGCTTACAAAAATGGTAATTACTAGAATATTATCTACACCTAGAACTAATTCTAGACCAATAAGAAGTGCAAGAGTCGCAAGTATGTCAGCCATAAGAAGAGAGTTTATTTTTAAATCAAGTTCAACAAAGTGATAGGTAGATTCAACATGTTATTTAGATAACTATAAAATTTGATAAATGGCCATTAAAAATAAAGTGAGAATATTTTTGTAGAATGAATGGCTTTTATTATTGTTTAGTAGAAGTTAAAAGATCTTAGGTTAAACAAATTTTATGGGTATTTATGAGAGTTAAGTTAGGTGTATTTTTGGGTTTAATGATGTTACCATTTTGTGGTGTTGTTGCACAAGGTGTAGAATATCCCGAATCATTTAAAGATGATTTTCCGATTTTTGAGAAAGCGTTGGGCGATTTTAGCTATCCCATATCCTCAGATAATATGAGTGCACAAGCGTATTTCAATCAAGGGTTTCAGATGATGTACTCTTTTACAAAAGTAGATGCTGCTCGATCATTTAGAGAGGCTCAAAAAGCAGATCCAAGCTGTGCAATTTGTTATTGGGGCGAAGCTTGGGCTTGGGGCTCGTACTTAAATGGTGCCATGACAGAGGAAGAAGCACCAAGAGCATATGAAAATATTCAAAAAGCGATACGCTATAGAAGTAATGCAAGCTCTAAAGAACAAGACTTAATAGAGGCACTTGCTGTACGTTATGTAGAAAATTACAATAAAAGTGAAAAAGCAGTTCAGGATACACTGTACTCTGTGGCTATGAAAAAAGTAGCACGGAAATATCCAGAGGATTTGGATATAGCCACTTTATATGCTGAATCTCTTTTTCTGCTAGAACCCCGGCGTGGAACTCGTGATGTTAACGATCCTGATGTGATGGCTTTGCACAAAGAGCTTGAACAAATTTTAGAAAAAGACATCAAACATACTGGGGCATGTCATCTATATATTCATGCTACTGAGTCGAGCCAGAAACCGGAGCTAGCTGTAGGTTGTGCAGAATTTATAGGAACATCCATTCCTGGTGCAAGTCACATAAACCACATGCCGTCTCATACTTGGAATGAAATTGGACGATGGGAAGATGCCGTACGTGCCAATATTATGGCGTGGCATTCTGATTTGAAAGCTTCTGTTGGAGAAGGCTTTGCTATTTATCCGTCTCATAATTTGCATATGCTAGCTTTTGCGGCAAGTATGGATGGTCAAGGTGCTGTTGCAATACAAGCAGGTAAAGATTACGCAAAGTTAACAGGTAATAATATGTACCATCTTTTAACTCTGATACGTTTTGGTAGATTTGATGAAGTCGCAAGTATTGACAATCGTTCTGATAAATCTATTCAAGGTGGAATATGGGATTTTGCTCAAGGGTACGCCGCTTTAAAACTTGGTGAAGCTGACAAAGCCCGTAAATTTTCGAGTCAGATATTGAAAGAGGCACAAGTTTCAACTGACAAATTTCGATTCCATTCTGGGGAGAATTTGTTGAGTATTTTAGGTTACATACTCGAAGGTGAGACGTTCTCTACAGAAGGAGAGGTAACAAAAGCTGAAGCCGCTTTCAGGAAAGCGACAGCGTTCTATGACAAACTTACTTATGATGAACCTGAACCTTTACCCTTTTCTCCACGTAGTTGGTTGGGAGCTATCCTAATAACCCAAGGTGAATTTAGCGAGGCCATTGCAGTTTTTGAAGCAGAACTAAAACATCATCCAAATAATGGGTGGTCTTTATTTGGTATCAAACAAGCTTTAGAAGCACAGGGAGTTGAGGATAGTAACATAGATTCCGCTTTTGAAACAAGTTGGGCACGTTCTGACACTTGGATTAGAGGTGCTAAATTTTGAAATAGTAATTCAGAATATGCTGAAACCTAGAATTATAACTTATTACGGTTTTGTAACAATACTTCTTATAAGTCTGATTAGTTGCGCTTCAAAATCGAAGTTGGTTCATCGGGGTGAACGTGATATCCAAATTGAGAATCCTAGATCCAAAAAAGTTTATATGCCTTTCGAGCTTATAAACAATCTGGTGGTTATTCCTTTACGAATTAATAATTCTGATACACTCCACTTTGTGTTAGACACTGGAGTTGGACGAACTTTAATAACCGAATTGTTGAACAATAAGGAGTTTACTATTAAGTACTCTGGAAGAGTGGCGCTAAGTGGGTTAGGTGAAGAGGCACCAATGGAGGCTTTGTTTTCGGCTGGGAATAACGTGTACCTAGAAGGCATTAAGGGAGATAGTTTAGATGTAGTATTAATGCTGGAAGACCGATTCAATTTATCATCATTTATGGGTAGAGAAGTAAATGGTTTAATTGGCTATGATATTTTCAAGAACTTTATTGTAGAGATAGATTATCAGAACCGAAGATTATACTTCCATGACCCAGACTTGTTTAGAGAAGATTACCAAAAGAAAAAGAAAAGTAAATTCTGGACCGAGATACCAATAGAGATAAATTCTAGAAAACCTTATATAAACTCTACTGTTATTCAGCATGACTCCTCAAAGATAGAGACAAAGCTTCTTATAGACTCAGGAGCAAGTCATGCTATTTCCATCTACCCCATTTCAGACCCTAAGGTTAGTATTCCTCCTAAAAATATATATTCCTATTTAGGATCAGGCTTAAGTGGAGAATTATATGGCGAAATCGGACGGGTAAAATCCATGAACTTTGGAGGGTTGACTTTGAATGACCCTGTAGTGTTTTACCCAGAGGAGGAACACACTCGCTCGGTTTTAAAGTTGAGCAATAGAAATGGTAGCGTTGGTGCAGACTTGTTAAAAAGGTTCACCATAATATTCAATTATGAAGATGGCAGTTTACTTGTAAAGCCGAATAAATATTTTAATAAAGATTTTAACTATAACATGGCAGGTATTGAGCTAAATACGCCATTTGCAGGAATTCCTTTATTCTCAGTTTCAAAAGTTAGAAAAGGCTCGCCCGCTGAAAAAGCTGGATTGAAGATAGATGATATTATTATGAAAGTAGACTATAAACATACATTCAAGTATAGTTTAGTTGAACTGTATGATCTTTTCCAGAGTAGAGATAATAGAAAAATATCGATTGTAGTAAGTCGCGGAAAAGAAGTAAAAGAGTTCATCTTTCGATTGGAGGATGAAACCCGCAACTAAAGTAAAAAAAGAAGCTACAAAATAGTGTATGTAGCTTCTTTTAAAAGAAATATAAAAGGTGAGCAAGCTTATCTAATTAGGCAAAGAAATCATCTCCAACTTCAGGAATAAGCACTTCAATTTCTGAAATTTCTTCCAGCACTTCTTTAAACTCGTCTGGGTCTCCAATTATGGCTGGCATAGTTCCATAATGCATAGGAATTGCAAGTTCAGGATCTAACATTTCAACAGCATAAGCAGCTTCTTCAGCACCCATTGTGTATAAATCGCCAATTGGCGCTAAAACAACATGCGGTTCATAAAGCTCTCCGTACAGATTAAGATCAGAAAAGATATTGGTATCTCCCATATGGTAAATACACAAGTCGTCTTCAAAAGAAATGATAAGCCCTGCAGGCTCGCCAGTATATTCGCCTTTAAATGAAGAACTGTGATTTGCCGAAACCATAGTTACCGAAAAGTCATTAAAATTTACGGTTCCTCCTTTGTTCATCTCAACGCATTGGCTTTCATCAAGACCATATTTTCTTAATACTGCAAGTAATTCTACAACCCCAACAACTTTGCACCCTGTGTTTTTGGCAATTTCGAGTGTATCTCCCACGTGATCTTCATGACCATGGGTTAAAAGAATGAAATCAGCTTTTTCGACTTCTTTTAAATGTGCCGGTGTACTAGGGTTTCCTTTTAGGAATGGATCTACATAAATGATATTTCCATCTGGGCTAATAAATTTAAATGCAGAGTGGCCTAGCCAATATCCTTTTATATTCGTTTCCATAATTTATAGGGGTTAAGTTCATATTTAACTTAATGAATGTTTTGTTATAATAACGCGTTCCATCTAAGACATTTTAAACTGCTATACTCTATATAATAAGAACATGGGATTTTTTGACAAAGTAAATAATTTATTTGGTGGCGATGGTTCTGAAAGAGTAGAACTTTGGAGCCCCGTAACCAGCTTAGAAGAAATGGATTCGATTTTCTTAGCTTCCAACGAGAAACCTCAAGTTGTTTTTAAGCATAGTGGGAGCTGTAGCGTTAGCTTTTTCGCAAAACGAAATATTGATTCACCATCTTTATGGGAAGGTAAAGATGCTGACCTACATATTATTGATGTTATACGTCAGCGACCTATTTCACTTAGTTTTGCTGAACGCGTAAATATCCGCCATGAATCTCCCCAGCTTTTTGTTATAAAAGCCGGAGAAGTCATTTGGAGTGGTTCACATCAGAACGTTAATGCGCAAAATATAGAACAGGTTTTTGCAGGCTGAGCTAGCTAATAATTAATAGCCAGCTGCGTAGCCATCACCACGTGAATCAACACCACTAGATTTTTTTCCATTCTCGTCAATAAAAATGTTATGCGTACGAGCCAACACTGTTGGAACAAGCTTATAACCTTTTTCGATAAGTAGCTTTTGAGTATCTGGGCTCAAGCCGTAGGGGTCGTATCTCAAAACATCGGGGAACCACTGGTGATGGATACGAGGTGCAGTAACAGCGCGTTGTGCGTTCATTCCAAAAACAGCGCCATTTAAGAAAGTTTGTAAGGTTGCGGTAATAATTCTTGGTCCACCTGCAGCACCTAAAATCATTCTTGGTTTGCCATCTTTAGAAACAATAGTGGGGGTCATACTACTTAACATACGCTTTCCTTTTTCAATAGCATTTGCTTCACCACCAATTAAGCCAAACATATTAGGTTCACTTGGTTGAGCAGAAAAGTCATCCATTTCGTTGTTAAGTAAGAATCCCGCGCCATTTACAGCCACGTGACTTCCAAATGAGCCATTCAGTGTAGTTGTTACACCCACAGCGTTCCCATCTTTATCTATAACAGAGAAGTGTGTGGTTTGATCTGGTTCTTTGTATCCTTTTGTTTTACCATGTTCGAGAGAAGTAGATGGAGTAACTTTATCCATATTAAAGGATTCCATTCTAGCTTTGTTATAGGCCTTACTTATTAGCTCGTCTTGTGGAACTTCCCAGAAATCTGGATCGCCAAGATAGAATGAGCGGTCAGCGAAAGCACGACGCATAGACTCTGCTAACAAATGAACATAATCGGCAGAGTTATGTCCCATTCCTTCAAGATCATAATCTTCCATCATGGATAGAATTTGAGCTACAGCAATACTTCCACTACTTGGTGGAGGCATAATTGTGAGGTCGTAACCTTTAAAGCTCACACTTACAGGCGTGCGCCATTTACTGCGGTAATTTTTTAAATCTTGATGTGTGATGATACCACCCTGACTCTTCATCTCATCTACAATGGCATCGGCAACTGGGCCTGAGTAAAAGCCATCTCTGCCAAACTTCATGATTTGTTCTAAAGTATTGGCTAAATCTTTCTGCACAAAAAGCTCACCTTCTTTAAAGGGTTCACCGTTTTCTTTGGTGAAATATTTTCTGGAGCCTTCAAATTTACTAAGTGTTTTAGCAGAGTTATTTAATTCACGAGCCTGCATATAAGATAGGTAGTATCCTTTATATGCAAGTTCAATTGCAGGCTGTAAGACAGCTTCCCATGAAAGGCGGCCGTAGCGTTTATGAGCGGTAACCATACCGTCAACAGCGCCAGGGACACCACTAGCAAGTATCCCAAGTTGACTGAGCTCTGGGTCAAACTTACCATCGCGAATAAACATATTACGAGTAGAAGCTAGTGGGCCAACTTCTCTAAAGTCTAAAGCATTTGTTGTGCCATCATTTAGTCTAATCACCATAAACCCGCCACCGCCAATATTACCTGCACGCGGTAAAGTAACTGCTAAAGCAAATTGAACAGCTACAGCCGCATCCACAGCGTTGCCACCTTGTTCTAAAATTTGTTTACCTGCTGAGGAAGCGTATACTTCTGCAGAAACGACAAGGCCATTGTCATATGTTTTAGTCCAACCTGTTTGCGCTTGTACTTGATTTCCAATAAATAGCAGGAGAAAAAGACTGAGTAAAAATGATTTCATAAATATAAAAATTAGTTCGGCTCAAAATACGATTTGAGAATCTTTATACAAGTGATTTTAGTAAAGCAGTATTTAAATTTATAACTGTATTACTTTAGTATGAAGAAGAGGCAAAAAAGAAACCATTTCAGCTAGCCTTGCCTTATAAATGTTAGATAAATTGATAAAAGCGGGATCTTATAAAAGGGAGAGGTTTAACTTCAAGACCGAGGATGAAACTCTTTGTGAACTTGATGTAGAAAGGAGCGATCTACATGGGTATAAATTTCCGTTGTAAGTATAGAAGAATGTCCGAGCATCTCTTGTACGGCACGTAAATCTGCACCGCCTTCTAGAAGATGTGTTGCAAAAGAGTGCCTAAAAATATGAGGATAAACAGGCTTTGTTAAGTCAGCTTCTAAGGCTGCTTTTTGAACGATATTCCAGATACTCATTCTAGTTAAAGCACCACCACGCTGGTTTAAGAAAACTCGATTTTTTGCTTTTTCAGCTTTACTTGGTTTGAAGAAAAGGGGACGTACAAATTCTAAATAATGTGAAATCGCATCTTGAGCAATTTCACCCACAGGAACTAATCGTTCTTTATTTCCTTTCCCAATCACACGGATAAAGCCGATTTCGAAGAACATTCGGTCTACTTCTAGACCCGTTAATTCGCTAACTCTCATGCCTGTTCCGTACAATGTTTCTAGGATGGCTTTATTTCTAATTCCAGCAGGAGTTTCAAGATTAGGGGTACTTAGTAACGCTTCAATTTCATCAGGGTTGAGGACTTCGGGCAACTTTTTTGCTTTTTTGGGAAGCTCAATAAGTTCGGCAGGATTGGCTTGAACTAATCCTTCTGCGGTAGCAAATTCATGAAAACCTCTTATGCTCGATATATTCCGAGCGATAGAACTAGAAGAAAGTAATTCATGGTCGATGAGGTAATCTAAGAACTGCTCGATGTGATTTAGCGCAACTCCTGATAAGTCAGAGATTTTATGCTCAAGCAATAAGTAGTTCAAATACCGTTCAATATCATTTCTGTAGGAAACGATAGAGTTTTTGGAAAGTCCTTTTTCGAGCTTAATAAACTGTATATATAAGTCTATTTGTGGCTTAAAAGGATTCATTAATCAGTTTTATTGTCATCAGGATGCTCGATATTCACCTCAGAAGGTGTTTCCTTAGCATCAAGCTTTTTAGGAGTATCCTTTTTGCCTTCAGGATACTCGATACGATTATGATATACTCCGATTAGAATATTCAGAAAAGCTTCTTTAACAATGTGTAAATCTCTAAACGTAAGTGGACAATGACTAAGCTGTCCCTCAGAAACACGATCGTCTACCATTCGATTCACAAGGTTCTCTAGCTTAGTGTAATTTGGATTTTTCATAGCTCTAGAAGCAGCTTCGATTCCATCTGCAAGCAACAGAATTCCCGTTTCCTTAGTGGATGGGAGTGGTCCGTCGTACCGAAATTGATCTTCGCTAAGCATGTCTTTCATCGCAGAATCTTCCTTCGCTTTTTCATAAAAGTATCGAATAACTGAAGTTCCATGATGTGTTCTTATAAAATCAATAATGGAATCTGGTAAGCCATACTCTTCTGCCATTTTAACACCTTCACTAACATGAGCTTTAATAACCATTGCACTCATTTGAGGCTTTAGTTTATCATGTTCGTTTGCGCCACCGCCTTGGTTTTCAACAAAATAAGCGGGTTTTAGAGTCTTTCCGATATCATGATAAAGAGCTCCTACACGGCATAAAAGTGGGTTTGCTCGTATTGAAGACGCAGCTGCCTCAGCAAGATTGGCCACTTGTAAACTATGGTGGAAAGTTCCCGGCGCTTTATTCATCAACTCTTTAAGTAAAGGTCGATTTGTATCGCTCATTTCTAGTAATGTAAAATCGGTTGTAACACCAAATAGCTTTTCAAATAATAGAATGATAGGATATGTGAAAAGGATAAATACAGCGTTAATGGCGATGAAAAGAATTTGATTAAAATACATTTCCCAACCACTTAATTTAGCGAGTGCAAAACCGCCAGTTACAATAATATAAGTTAAGAATACAACACCCGGCGTAGTGAAGAAAAATTGAGATCTATCTTTTATATCACGCACGGAAAATACACCCATACTACACGCACAGATAGTGGCAATAGTAAACTCAAAGTCGTTCCCATTTACCAGCCCAATAAGAGAGGCTAAAGTAACAGCTGCAATAATACCCACTCGAGAATCAAAAATTATGGTAAGTATAATCGGGGCTATGGCAATTGGTATCACATACGGAGATGCAATATCAAGTTTGAATACTAGCGCGCTACAAATACTTACTAAGCCAAGAGTTAGAAACACCAAAAAGAAAAGCCCGTTGTGTGTGCTTATGTTTCTACGATAGAGGTAGATGTAAATAAAGAAGACTAAAGAAATGGCGATAATGGCGATTACACCACCAGAAAAACGTAGCCAGCGCTCTGCTAATGATGCGTTCTCAGAGCGAGTTTGAGCTAAGCTAGTTAGGATGTTAGCACGATCTTGGGTTACCAAATCCCCTTTTCTAATAATAACTTGGCCTTGAGCTATGGCGCCTTTGGTTTCAGAAATGGTTGCAATTGCCTCTGCTATCCGAGTATCAGTATCCGTTTGGTTAAACAAATAATTAGGAAGAATCGCTTTGTTGTAGAGCTCAATTGCAAGTTGTGCTTCTCGTTCATTAAACTGGCGAGTCATTACGAATTGAGCATATTCATTAGCTTCCTTACGATCACGAACTCGAGCTATATTAATAGTCTGTTCTGTGCTATTTACTGAGTTTCGGATAGTGATTTCGCTTTGTGTTAGCCCAGCTTTGCTCATATTGATGATGCCCTCATTCAAGAGTTGCTCAATAAGATTTTCGAGTTCTTTTTTAATAGTAGAGCCTATAAAACGATTAGAAGAAAAGTTTCTGGACTGTACTTGGTAGTAACTATTAAAAAGAATATTCCATGAAGGTTCAGTTAGGCCGACCTCGGTAGTACTAAATTCTTGTATAAATCGGATGCTATCTGAAAAAGTAGTTTGTGAGCTATTGTCTTTGCTGATTTGCCAGTTGGCGTAACTTTCTATAACAGGTTGAATTTCACGGTACAGAGAATCAATCTTCGTTTGTATGGCAATAGGTGCGTTATTGTCAACCCGATAGATGGGAGCGATATTCTTTTGTAGCGCTTCTTTTTCAGTGGCTATTTCTTCAGGCGTTTTGTTAACTGCAAACGTGAACGGCGCGGTAAGGTCATCAATTCGCCAAGGTTGCCCAACAGTATAATTAAAGCCAGAGTTTATGGTAGCGTGCGGTAAAGAAAGCACAGATATGGCTATAAAAACCATAAAGATGAAAGCGCGAATAAAAGGATTTCGCTTTAAGGAATAAGCTTCTTGTTCCTTTTTCATCTTCTCCCCAATTAAAGGGGCTAATTCTTTATTTTTTGGAGCGAGTCCAAATTTTTCGAGTAAACTCATAAATTAATTTCTTATTTCGCTAAGAAGTATACCAAGCGTTGCGCAATTTACAAATCAATTATTCAATTAAGTACTACAATTCATTGTTTTGTGCTCAGTAATAGAACTTCAATTAACCTATCTTACAAAAATATAAATCACACTCAATACATGTCGTTTAAAACCAAAAAAAGCTTAGGTCAACACTTCTTAACTGATAGCAATGTGCTTTTCAATATTGTAGAAGCAATACGTGCCGATAGAACAGATCGTATCATCGAAATTGGTCCAGGTACCGGTGCGCTCACAAAATGGCTTGTTGAAAAATATGACGACGTACATGCGATAGAAGTTGACCCGAGAGCGGTGTCGGTTTTGGAGCATAGCCTAAAAGGTTTAACCATTCATCAAAAGGATGTATTGAAGGTAGATTGGAAAGAGCTTGTTGCGCCGGAAGGCAAGACCTGCGTGATTGGAAATCTTCCCTATTATATTACTAGTCCCATTTTGTTTAGCTTGTTGGAATCTAGGCATCTTTTTGAAGATGCAATTTTGATGATGCAAAAGGAAGTTGCCGAGAGGTTGGTCGCAGTACCTTCTAATAAGCAATATGGAATTTTGAGCGTTCAAACTCAGCTTATGAGTACGCCAGAGCTTCTGTTCAATGTTTCCCCAAATTCTTTTAACCCACCGCCAAAAGTGATGAGTTCTGTTATTAGACTCACTTTTGATAAACCCAAGATGGGCTGTTCCGACAAGGCATTAAAAGCGGTTGTACGAACTGCTTTTAACCAGCGCCGCAAGAAACTTAGCAACTCCCTGAAACCTGTAATGGGCGACTTTATACCAGAAGGATATAACTTGGATGAGCGTGCTGAGAACTGGGCACCAGAAGTGTATGCAAACTTGGCAGAGTTACTTGAAGCATCTGACAAGTTAGCTTAAAAGATTTCTATTCTGACTTACAATTCTTCAGATTTATCTGACTTCATATTACGAAAACACTGCAATGTGATTTGGTACGGTAGTTGCTTTACCTAAGGCAGAATAAAAAATGGGTTCATCCCGATTATTAACGTAAACATAAAACAAAATAGGAGTCATACACATGGCTAGCATTAAACCTTTAGGCGACCGCGTGCTCGTTAAAGCGGACGTAGCTGAGGAAGTAACCAGCTCTGGTCTGTACATCCCTGATACAGCTAAAGAAAAACCGCAACAAGGTACGGTTGTGGCGGTAGGTCCTGGAAAAGTTGAAAACGGAACCAAAATTGAAATGTCGGTTAAAGAAGGCGATAAAGTTCTTTACGGCAAATACGCAGGTACTGAAGTAACTTTAGATAGTGAAGAATACCTAATTATGCGTGAATCTGACATCGTAGGCATCTTGGCCTAAGTTAGATTGAACAAAAGAACAGTCAATTAAATAATTTTAAAACAGAAGATAAACTATGTCTAAGTTAATACACTACGATATGGAAGCTCGTGACGCCCTTAAACGCGGTGTTGATAAGCTTGCCGACGCAGTAAAAGTAACCCTAGGGCCACGTGGCCGTAACGTTGTAATCGAAAAATCATTTGGTGGACCAAATGTAACCAAAGACGGTGTTACCGTTGCCAAAGAAATTGAACTCGCTGACAAAGTAGAGAACATGGGCGCTCAAATGGTAAAAGAAGTTGCTTCAAGAACTAGCGATAACGCTGGTGACGGTACAACTACTGCAACCGTTCTTGCACAAGCAATTGTAAGTGCAGGCCTAAAGAATGTTACTGCCGGCGCTAACCCAATGGACTTGAAAAGAGGCATCGACAAAGCTGTAGAAGCTATTGTTGAAGCTCTTAGAAAGCTAAGCAAAGATATCGACGGACGAGATGAGATTGCTCAAGTTGGTACTATTTCTGCTAACAACGATGAGTTTATTGGTAACCTGATTGCTGACGCTATGGAAAAAGTTGGTAAAGATGGTGTTATCACTGTTGAAGAAGCTAAAGGAACTGAAACTTTCCTAGAAACGGTAGAAGGCATGCAGTTCGACCGTGGCTATCTTTCTCCATACTTTGTTACTGATTCAGAAAAAATGACAACTGAATTAGAAGATCCATACATCTTAATCTTCGACAAGAAGGTTTCTAGTATGAAAGATCTACTTCCAGTATTGGAAAAAGTTGTTCAAACAGGAAAACCACTTTTAATTATTGCTGAAGATGTTGAAGGCGAAGCGCTTGCAACTTTAGTAGTAAACAAATTACGTGGTTCGCTTAAAATCGCAGCTGTAAAAGCTCCTGGTTTTGGTGATCGTCGTAAGGCAATGCTAGAAGACCTAGCAATTTTAACAGGTGGTACTGTTATTTCTGAAGAACGTGGTTACACACTAGAAAAAGCTGAATTAGAGCATTTAGGCCGCGCAGTTCGTATCTCTATCGACAAAGACAATACTATTATTGTTGATGGCGCTGGTAAAGACGACGATATCAAAGCTCGTGTTAACCAAATCAGATCTCAGATTGAAAGTACTACTTCTGACTACGACCGTGAGAAGTTACAAGAGCGCTTAGCTAAATTAAGCGGTGGCGTTGCAGTACTTTACATTGGTGCAGCATCTGAAGTTGAAATGAAAGAGAAAAAAGCTCGTGTTGAGGATGCATTACATGCAACTCGTGCTGCTGTTGAAGAAGGAATAGTACCTGGTGGTGGCGTTGCTCTACTTAGAACTGTTTCTGTACTTGATAGCTTAGAAGCTGCAAACGCAGACGAAAAAGTTGGTTTCGATATTATACGTAAAGCTGTTGAAGCTCCATTACGTACTATCGCAAACAACGCTGGTGTTGAAGGTGCAATCGTAATTCAAAGAGTACTTGACGGAAAAGGTGCTTTTGGTTACAACGCACGTACTGAAGTGTACGAAGACTTAATTAAGGCGGGTGTAATTGACCCAACTAAAGTTACTAGAAATGCACTTCAAAACGCTGCATCTGTAGCTGGTTTATTATTGACTACGGAAGCTGTAATCTCTGAGAAACCAGAAGAAGATAAAGGCGGCCCTGCTATGCCAGACATGAGCGGTATGGGTGGAATGGGAGGCATGGGCGGAATGATGTAATATCATTCTCTCATAAATCTTATTAAGATTATAGCCCCAAGTATTAAGTTGCTTGGGGCTTTTTTGTTACCCTCATAAAAATTACCTTATTACATGATACGGGGTTTCATTGGTTTTATTCTTTTACTAGGGGCTTGTTCATTTCCTGTTTTCTCACAGGAAATGATACCTGGTTTTTCACATCGCCATTGGACGGTTGATGACAGCTTACCAATAAATGAAGTATTAAGTATAGAACAAACATCGGAAGGGTATCTTTGGCTTAGCACTTTTGATGGCAATAGATTTGTTACTTTTAACAAAAATAATACCCCTAGTCTTGTTTCAAATCGGCTCGAAATATTAAAAAAAGGGTTAAATGATGAACTTTGGTTTGAGCTAGAAACAATAGCTGAAAAAGATTACTTAGTGAGATTTAAAGATGGAATTGCAGAAACACACGAATTTGCAATAAATCGAAATTTCTTACTTATGACGCCTAGTTTTTTTAAGGATGAAGAGTTCAGAGTTCTAAATAACCTACCAAGTATATTCTTATGTAGAGAACGAATTTATACTCTATTCTGGAGCGCCTGGTCTACCTGACTTCCCCGATGCTGCCCCTATTGATGGTGGACTTGGTTTACTTGCTGCTGCTGGCGGAACTTATGCTTGGAAGAAGTTGAAAGCGAAAAAGAACTAACAATCTTAATTATTGAGTTGGGAAGGATTCACTCCAAACTCTTTTTTGAAGCTCGTTGAAAAGTAATTGGCATCGGCATATCCAACAGCACGAGCTGCTTCATGTACAGTAAAGCCCTTTTCTTTCAACAATACTTTTGCTTCGTTAAGGCGAGTCTTTTTTATGAATTCGTTAATCGAAACCTCACTCACCTTTTTCCATTCTGAATATAATTTAGAACGGCTAATAAATAGGGCATCAGCAATTTGCCCCACATTTAAAGATGGATTAGCCAACTGTCGGAATATGAGTTCTCTAACTTGTTGTAAAAGTTCTGGTTCTTTATCCTTATTTACTGAATTTGTAAATCCACTATGAAGTATCTTTTCGCGTCTAAGAATGGCTACTATTTGAGCAAGGAGCATGGAGCTACGAATAGGCTTAGAAAGATAAACATCTGCTCCTGTAGACAATCCCGTTTTCACATCTTGTTCATCATTTTTAGCAGATAAGAAAATAACAGGAAGATGTTGATACTGCTTTTTAGATCGTAAAGAATTAACAAATTCCAGACCATTCATTTCAGGCATCATGATGTCCGAAATAATCAAATCAGGCATTTCTTTTTTAAGGACTTTCAACGCCTCTTTACCATTCTTTGCCGTTAGCACTTCATACTGCCCTTCCAATATTGATTGCAAATAACTTCTAAAATCATAATTATCTTCTACTACTAATATTCGTTGCTCACGTGTGGATTTCTGCAAATTGGGCGATTCTGATTTTAGTTCAATTTTTTCTGAGAACACTTTATCATCACTTAAGAGAGGTTCATGAAGTAGAGTATGTTTTGATTCAACATGTTGATGACCCTTTTTCAAGGTAAGTACAAACTCAGCTCCTTTTCCTGTGCTAGAACTGAGAGTGATGAATCCTCCCATTTCTTCCATTAATCCTTTTACCAGAAACAATCCAATTCCAGTTCCTTCAGCGGCTTTATCTCCTTTCTCTTGGTACAGATAATTGAAAATTTTGTGGTGATTTTCTGGAGCTATTCCTTTCCCTTCATCTTGAATTTTCACTTCGAACTCATTTTCATGTTCTACAAAAGAAATCTTTATGATGCTTTTAGCTGGAGAAAATTTAATCGCATTGCTAATCATGTTAATAATAATACGCTCCCAAGCTTCCTTATCTACATATATAAGTTCGTCCAACTCAGTGTTTGAGATCTCTACTGATATTTCTTCCTGCTCTAACTTAGATTGAAATTGACCAATTATCTGGCGTGTAAGTTGAACTAAGTTTACAGGATGAATTTTCAGCTTTACAGCATCAGCATTTAATTTTGATACATCCAGAATTTGATCAACTAAGTTTTTTAGCCGGTAACTATTGCGTTGAATAAGTGGCAGTTTACTTGAGGTAGAATTTAAAGTTCCAGACTTTGATTCCTCTACTAAATCATCAATGGGGCTGATTATGAGAGAAAGAGGGGTCTTTAATTCGTGTGTAATCCCAGTAAAAAAGCGCGTTTTTATTTCTGCGGCTTCTTTAAGCTCATGTGTTTTCTCATCGACCAATTGTTGGAGTTTTCGTTGCCGTTCATGTAATGCACGAACGCGGAATTTAAATCCCACCACAATTAAACCGATTCCAAAAAATGAAATAAGCAGATAAAACCAAATCGTCTCCTGAAATTTATACGGTACTGTTACCTGTATGCTGCTTTCTAAATACTCAGTGTAACCTGTCAATCTTCCTCTCATTAAAAAAGAATGCTTCCCTCCGGGTACATTAGTAAAAACCGCCAAACGATCAGCTCCAGTTTTTTGCCAAGACTTATTTACTCCTTCCAGTTTATATTCAAGAATAAGGTTCTCTGGTTGGGTAAAAGTTGGAAGCGTGAATTTTATATTAAAATCTCTCGAAGAAATAGGTAGTTTAAAAGATGATTTACCAAGCACAGATACTACAGAATCAGAGAAGGCAATACTTTCAGCTATTGGAGCCGTCAAATTGTTAATGGTTGACTCTAGATGCCACTCGGGGCGGGTATAAACGATTCCTGCTTGGTTAGAGAAAAGCAGTTTCCCTTCCTCTGTGATTAATCCTGAATATTGAATTCCCCCATTTCCCTCACTTTTTATAAGTTCATTTTTTGAAGAAAATTGTTGAATACTAAGAATAGACTGAGTGCCATCGGCATAAGCATTTAGATTTTTTTTATTGATTCTCATTATTCCTTTATTCGAGTTAATCCAGAAATAACCAAAATCATCTTCTAGCAGTCGATGCAACGAATTATCAATGAGGCCGTCTTTACTATTAATAATAGCAACGGAACGAACGGTGAAATCATCGTTTAGAATTACGCGGTTTAAGCCCAAATCTTCGCTTACAACCCAAAGTGTATCTTTTGACTGTGCATACACATCTCGAATTTGATTGCTACTGAGACCTTGATCTGTTGATATAAAGCTGAAGTTATTTGATGTGTCTAATAAAGCAATTCCTTGCCCAGAAGTAGCAAACAATAAGCCTTGGTTATAAAATTCTGTAATGTATTTTGTTTGATGAATCGTGGTTCCACTTTGATCCTCAAATCGTTCAACACTGTCACCCTTTAGTATAAACAAGCCTCTGTTTGTACCAATCCAAAACCGAGTTTCTGAATCTTCATATAGAACATCTACTCCTTGAAAAGCATCTTTAAAGATGGTAGGCTGAATCCAAATGTTATTCTCTAACATCCACATACCACCGGTTCCTCCAACATAAGTAGTACCGTTTTTCAAAGTAACAAGAGAGCGTGTGGCAACTCCGGGAAGTGTTTCGTTTTGAGGGTTCCAAAAGGTTAGGGTAGAATCCTGAATTCTGAAAACCCCGCCATTGAAAGCATTTATCCATATTGCATTGAGACTGTCTTCATACAAGCCATATATGTTGGTAAGTTCTGGGTGAGATGCTTCACCGATGGTTAGCATTTTTTTCTTTGAAGCCTCATAAATTCCATCGCCTATTGTACGAAACCAAACATTTCCTTCTGCGTCGACTATTCCTGTGGTTAGGGAATCAGAATTTGGAAAAGGTAAATCTATTGTTGGTACGTTTATTTGATTACCTCCAGATTTATTTACCTCATACATATCCAAATTTAGAATAGCAGCTGGGTTATTGTAAGAGATGGAATCCATTTGTTGGAACCTATCATCTTCTAACACTTTAAAAACTCCTTTGTCGGTAAGAAGATATAAGGTTCCATCAGTGCTTTTACGGATGTCAAAAACCCCAGGACTTTCCGAACTTAATTGTTCATTCAGGGAAGTAAAATGGTTATTGCTGAATTCGTAAAAATTGTGGGAGGTATCGAGAATCCAAAGATTACCGTTAGGGGCTTCCATCATTTTTGAGATGCGATTTCTTTTAAGCCCTGGAGAATTAGCAGTATTAAATACCACAAAACGATCTCCATCAAAGCGAGCTAAGCCATCAAATGTGGCTACATAGATAAATCCGTCAGAGTGGGACAGAATATCTGAGATAGAATTTACGGGCAGTCCATCTTCGGTGGTGAAGTGCCTGAATACATACTGAGGATAGAGCGCTTCCCATAGAAATGGTTGCTGATCAGGTTGAAATGAATAAACCTGGGTAAAACCGAATACTAAAAAACCCAAAGAAAGAAAAAACTGCTTTAGCACATAGTTGAGATATATTTCAAAAATAGTTTGGATGATTTTAAAGATTTATCGGACGTATTCAAAGGTGTAATATGCTAATTTTTGTTTGATTATTTATTAACACATCCTCTAAATTTATCTACCATGAAGACTCGGTACTTCTTAATACTTTTGTCGTTTATATTTTTTTCAACCGGCTTATATGCCCAGATAGCTACACAACCATTGGGGAGTGGAACTGAGGCTAGTCCTTATCAAATTAGGACTACTGACAACTTGTATTGGATTACGCAAAATCCATCTTCTTGGGATAAATACTTTAAACAAACGTCCAACTTATACACTTCAAGTTCCTCTTCATGGGATAGTGGTGCAGGATTCACGCCCATAGGGAATTCAACTTCCAGATTTACAGGCCAATACGATGGTGGCGGTTATTCGATTAGTGATCTATATATAAATCGCCCAACAACAGATTATGTTGGGATGTTTGGCTTTGCAAAAGCGAGTACTATTGAGAACGTGACTCTCACAACTGCTGACATTACAGGTAGGGATAATGTGGGGATTCTTGTTGGTAAAGTTGAATTTAACTCTGTTACTTATGATGCGCCAATCATAACAAATGTTAAAACATCAGGCGAAGTAAATGGAAGAGACTTTGTTGGCGGTGTTGTTGGAAATTCGTATTCAGGAACCATAACGCTTAGTTCCTCTTCAGCTACTGTGGAAGGAGATGAATACGTGGGTGGTTTTTTGGGTATAAACAGTGGCGCCTCTATAAAAGAAAACTATGCGGTAGGTAATGTAAATGGAACATATAGTGTAGGTGGGCTTATAGGTGAACATGGAGGTGCTTATAGTGCCCAAAATAGCTATGCTACTGGTGCTGTAACAGGCACCAACTATGTAGGAGGACTCATTGGACGTAGCTCTGCTTCAGTAATCGATTGTTATGCTAGTGGTAATGTTACGGGTAGCTCCAATACCGGTGGATTGACTGGTCTACTTGATGCGGAAGATACCATCACTACAAGTTATTGGAACGAAACAGCAGGAGGAAACGATAATTCGTTAGGAACAGCTTTAACCTCATCAGAAATGGTACTGCAATCTTCTTTTGCAGGATTTGATTTTTCAACCAAATGGAAAATGTATGATGGGATTACGTTTCCCTTTCTTAAAAATAATTCAATAAATACCCCCCCCGGTTTAGTATTACCTTCGGGGTCTGGAACCGCAGGAGATCCATATCAGATTTCTACTCTAGGGGAATTGAATGCCATTAGATTCAAACTCACATCATACTTTATACTAACAGCAGATATAGATATGACAGAGGCTACCTCTAGCGGCTTTTATTGGAATGGAGGAAGTGGATTTGAACCAATAGGCTCCCTGAGTTCATCTTCTTCGTTTAGAGGTCATTTGGATGGTAATGGGCATTCCATCAAGGGATTATTTATTAATAGACCAACTACAGAGTATGTAGGCCTTTTTATTAGTGTAAACGGAGGTTCGGTCTCAGACTTGGCTTTAATTGATGTAGATATTACGGGGGAATCATACACAGCGGCTCTTTCAGGAAGTAGTGTGGGTACTATCACTAGGAACTATGTTTCTGGAAGTGTTACAGGTACTGGCTATTACACTGGTGGTTTAATCGGTCTTGGTTCAGGCTCAACTACCATATCAAATAATTATTCGGTGGTTAGTGTAAACGGGAATCACTATGTGGGAGGTTTGTTAGGTAGATATACTTCAGGTACATTCACTAAAAATTACTCAGCGGGTACGGTTACAGGTAATACTACTGAAGGAGGATTTGTAGGACTAGTTCAGAATTCTCCTTCAGTTAGCAATAACTACTGGGATTTAGAAAAAAGCGGACTGGAAAAAGCGGCGGGTTCTGGAAGTGAAACGGGCTTAACAGGACTTTCATCTAATGAAATGCACAATAAAGCATCTTTTTCAGATTTTGATTTCGAGGATATTTGGGATATTTCAGAAGGGTTTTCTTATCCATTCCTTAGGGGATTTGAGTACTCCGAATGGCCTGGCGCATTGGACGAAAGCATTGCTGGACGTGCATTGGCTTTCAACACCGGAAGCCTCACTATAAATGATAACGACGCTTTTGATGACCTAGATTCCCTAACCTTAGAAACTTGGATCTATCTCAAATCAGACAAAAGACATGGAATTATAGAAAAACACGTAACCGGAGAATCCCAAAGCGGATGGTGGATTGATGTAAACACAGATATAACAGCTCTTTTTGTTTCAACAGGAGGTTCCAGAGCAGCCAACTCTACCTTCAATCCCGAGCTTAATACTTGGTATCACTTGGCGGTTACCTATAACGGAACCACGGTAAAAATGTATGTAAACGGAGAGGATGTATCTGGTACAACTTCAGGCTCCGGAAGTGGCACCATTCTTAATAACAATAATGCAGTTCTTGCCGGTAGACTAAACTGGACAAGTTCCGGCTATATGGACGGAAACTTGGATGAGATTCGTATTTGGAATACAGTACGAACCGCCGACCAAATCACAGAAAATATGTTCCAAAAACTGAAGGGAGATGAAAATGGGTTAATCACATATCTGCCGTTAGACGAAGCATTCGGAAGTTCCGTTGGTGACAAATCCCCCACAGAAAGCACAGCTACACTGAATAGCGGTGTAAGCTGGACGACAGATACACATCCTTACGGCACCATCATAACTGGCAACGAAGGCTGGCGTATAATGGCCTCTCCAGTTAATGGTGTAAGCTATGGCGAATTATTAGATACCCTTTGGACTCAAGGATTTACCGGAGCAGACAAAACTAATGGTAATACGAATGTAATGGTATGGGACGAAAGCACACGAACATTCAGTTCTATTGCTAATGCAACCGATGTACCTGCTGTTGGGTCAGGTTTTATAACCTACGTATATGATGACAATAATTATGACGGAACTGCTGATGGCTTCCCTAAAATGATAAAAACCGATAGTACCCAAAAAACGGGATGGGTTTCACCAACATTATCTTTCACAAGTACGGGAACTTTATCTAACGATGGTTGGAATTTAGTTGGTAACCCATACGGAGCTACCATTGATTGGGACGCAGCTTCTGGATTAACATCAGCTAACTTGGACGCTTCTTTTTATGTGTGGAGTGATTCTGCCAATAGTGGCGCCGGAGATTATCTTTCTTGGAACGGTTCAACTGGAACTTTTGGCGGTGGCAAAATTGCTCCTTGGCAGGGCTTTTGGGTGAAAGCAAATGCAACATCACCAGCACTTACGCTAACCGATGAGATTCGAAGTGGAGGAGGAATTCTTCTCAAGCAAGCTCCTGTTTCTCAAATCGGATTTTCTCTGGCCAATGAGGCAATGTCATCGAAAACAATTATGATGTTTAGCGATAATGCTTCTATCGAAAAAGACGGATTGGATGCTTATAAGCTACAATCGTTGAATGCGGAGTATTTAAGTGTATTCACTAGATTGAATGACGGTTCTGGTTTAGATATCAACGCTATTCCTTCTGCGTTTGATGAGAATACCTCCATTGATTTGGACCTTGATGGAAGTGCTTTGGCAGGTGATTATGAACTAAGTTGGAATCCAGAAAATCTACCTGATGGAATGACTCTAACGTTGGTAGATAACGAAACAGGAACAGAAATCGATCTTAGCAAAGCATCGTCATATAGCTTCGAAATAGAAAGTGAGACTGCTACTAAGGCTCAGAATCCTATACAGACGCAAGATATTGCATCTCCACAGCATCGAGTAATCTCTCCAAAAGTGATGAAGGCTAAATCTACAGGTTCTAGATTTACGATACAGATTAATTCTAAAACATCTGTAAGTAACGAGTCTGCATTCGACTTTCCTCAAAGTGTAGAGCTTCAGCAAAACTACCCGAACCCGTTTAACCCAACTACGAGTATTGCTTTTGGGATACCAGAAAGTGGAAAAGTTCGCTTAGAAGTATTTGATGTGCTTGGTCGAAAAGTAGCCACATTGATTAATAGCGAAAACAAAGCTGCTGGTCGACATACGGTAAACTTTGACGCCAAAAACCTTTCTTCAGGTATGTATATCTACCGTTTACAGGCAGGAAATACACTTATTACTAAGAAACTAACTCTCATAAAATAAATAGTCTCAGCAATTCAAAATGTAGAATTCAAAATTAAGAATTAGGTATATCATCAATTCTTAATTTTGAATTATTAATTATTAATTCATCCAATTATGAAATCTCTATTACGTACTCTACTGGTTTTAATAATAATTCTAATATCTGTAACGGTTGCTTTCTCCCAGCCACCAGGACTTCCATCAACTCCTGATCAAGCTCCAATTGATGGTGGACTTGGTTTACTTGCAGCCGCTGGTGGCGTTTATGCATGGAACAAGCTTCGAGGTTCTAGAAATGAGCATTCATGAGTGAGAGGTCATGCATTCTCTAGTGAGGGAAATCAGAGATATCTTCAGAGTGACTATTTGGTTGTTTAATCAATTAAACCAGTCAACGAGTTAGCTGCCGGTTACAATCCGCAGCCTGTATCTCGACCTGCATGGTAACCCTGAAGCTGATATTAAATAGAGTCTCAATACTAGATAGTAACTGCAATAATTTAATATTCTACTCTTAGCTCACCACCACAATTTCCCTGTTGGGTCTTGCTTGATGGATTGAAGTGCTTTCATATAATTAGCACGTTCAAAAGCAGCAGGTTCTTTGATGTTTCGTTGACTCATGGCACCCCGCATCTGATTTACAGATTCATACTCATGTTTTTCCATCCATAAAAGTAATTCTGAGGTAACTTCACGTAAACGAGGTATGCCTTTTTTGAGAAGTTCAGCAGCCATCATTGTTACGTTAGCACCTGCAAGAATTCCTTTAACAACATCTTCGCCTGTATGTACGCCTCCAGTAATTGCAAAATCAGTGTTTATTCGCCCATGCAGAATGGCTGTCCAACGTAAAGGAAGTCTCAGGTCATCCGAAGTACTTAATACTAAGTTTGGAATCACTTCAAAATTTTCAATATCTAGATCAGGTTGGTAAAATCGGTTAAACATCACTAGTCCTTTAGCTCCTAGATCGGTCATTTTCTTCGCCATATTTGGAATAGAAGAAAAGAAGGGGGCGAACTTTACGGACACTGGAATATTGACTCTTTTACAAACTTCGTTTAGTGTTTTTAGGTAGATGTCTTCAATCTCGAAACTTGAAATGTCTGGATTTGTTGATATGAAATAGATATTGAGTTCTAATGCATCTGCTCCCGCTTCCTCCATTAATCGAGCATATTTAACCCAGCCACCATTAGAAACCCCATTCAAACTAGCAATAATGGGAATGTCGACCATCTCTTTAGCTTTCTGAATATTCTTAAGATAGGTTTCTGGTCCCACTTCGTAAGAATCCATTTCAGGGAAATAGCTTAGAGCCTCGCCAAAGCTATCAGCACCGTGGGTAAGAAAATGATCCACCTCAATGCTGTTTATGTCAATCTGTTCCTCAAATAACGAATGCATGACCACAGCTCCAGCACCAGCATCTTCCATTTGTTTGATATTGTCCAAATTTTGAGACAAAGGAGAAGCGGAAGGAACGATTGGGGAGCTTAAATCAAGATCCAGATACTTAGTTGATAGGTTCATGATATTCTCCTGTTAATTTGATTCTTCTTTTGTAACGGGTGCTTTTGCCAGCTCGGAAATAGCATCCCAATTGTCATCTACAGCTTTCTGAGCTTGAGCAAGGAACTCGCTCGCTTTTTGAGGATTGGTCCGCGTTAGTAAACTATAGCGTTGTTCGTTATAGAGGTATTCTTTAAGAGGCACTTTGGGTTTTTTGGAATCCAGTTGCAATGGATTTTTACCTTGCTCTTTAAGTCTTGGGTCAAAACGATAAACTGGCCAATGTCCACTTTCAGTAGCCAATTTCTGTTGGCTGAATCCTTTTGACATATCAATACCGTGTGCTATACAGTGGCTGTAAGCAATAATAAGTGAAGGACCGTCGTAGGCTTCTGCTTCTTTGAATGCTTTAATCATTTGGTTCTCATTTGCACCCAAAGCAACTTGTGCTACATAAACGTAGCCGTAGTTCATCATAATTTTACCGAGATCCTTTTTAGGAGTTGGTTTGCCACCAGCTGCGAATTTAGCAATTGCGCCAAGCCCCGTAGATTTAGAAGCCTGACCTCCAGTGTTGGAGTAAACTTCGGTATCTAGTACCAAAACGTTTACGTTATTACCAGAAGCGAGAACATGATCTAAACCTCCGAACCCAATGTCGTATGCCCAACCATCACCTCCAATTATCCAGACGGATTTTCGGATAAGAGAATCAGAAAACTCCTCGAGTCTACGAGCTTTATCAGTAGACTTGGTTTTAAGGCGTTTAAATAATTCAAGGATTCGTTTTCGTTGGGCCTGAATACCAGCCTCAGTTGATTGGTCTGCATTAGTAAGGTCTTCTACTAGCGTCTCTGGAAGTTCTTTCCCTTTCATTTGTTTGAGTAGATTGAGTGCAGTTTCAGTCTTTTTATCCTGCGCTAATCTCATTCCCAATCCAAACTCTGCGTTATCTTCAAAAAGAGAGTTATTCCATGCAGGACCACATCCATTTTCGTCTTTGCTCCATGGCGTGGTAGGTAAGTTTCCACCATAGATACTAGAACATCCAGTTGCGTTAGCTACAATCATTCTGTTTCCGAATAAACGAGTAATTAAGCTCAAATATGGTGTTTCTCCGCAACCGGCACAGGCCCCAGAGAACTCGAAATAAGGATCTAGCAATTGGGTTTCTTTGGTTTTGTTAAACTCAATTTCTGGATGGTCTTTAGCCTTTGTGGAAGGAAGGTTCACAAAGTAATCCCAGTTCTCCTTTTCCTTATTTTGGATAGGGAGTTTGGGTTCCATATTGATGGCCTTGCGACTCACATTGCTTTTATCTTTAACGGGGCAAACTTCCACACAAAGAGTACAACCAGTACAATCGTCTACAGAAACCTGCAGCATGTATTCCAAGCCAGGAAGTTCTTTGAACCGTGCTTTTGTATGTTTAAAACCATTTGGAGCATCACTCAGCACTTCTGGTTCAGCCACTTTAGAGCGAATTACAGCGTGAGGACAAGCCAGTACACATTTACCACATTGAATACAGATATCGGGATCCCAAACTGGAATTTCCATGGCGAGATCTCTTTTTTCCCATTTGGTAGTTCCAGAGGGATAGGTTCCATCGCAAGGGAGTGCGCTCACAGGAACATCGTCTCCGTAGCCATTAATAATCTCAGAGATTACCCTTTTAACAAACTCAGGAGATTCTTCTGGCATACTGCTTTTAGATTTAATCTGCGAAGTAGCCTTGTTAGGAATAGTAACATGATGTAAGTTTGCCAGAGACATATCAACGGCATTATAGTTCATTTTAACGATGGTATCGCCCCGTTTTCCGTATGTCTTTTGGATATACTCTTTGATTTTAGTGATAGCTTGGTCTTTAGGTAATACTCCAGAAATCGCAAAGAAACACGTCTGCATTACGGTATTGATGCGAATCCCTAGCTTTGCTTCGTGAGCTACTTTATAGGCATCAATCACATATAGCTTAAGTTCTTTTTCTAGAATCTGTTGCTGAACATTTTTAGGAAGTTCATCCCATACTTTATCCGAATCAAAAGGACTGTTAAGTAACACCGTGGCATTGTTTGCTGCCAATGCTAAAGTGTCATATCGTTGTAGGAATCCAAATTGGTGAATACCCACAAAATTTGCGTTTTTGATTAGATATGGCCGGTTTACTGGATCTTTACCAAAACGAAGGTGAGAAATGGTTTTTGCACCTGATTTCTTAGAATCATACACGAAATAACCTTGAGCATTCAGGTCGGTTTCTTCGCCTATAATTTTGATGGAGTTTTTATTTGCCCCAACGGTTCCATCCGAGCCTAGTCCCCAGAACACAGCTTTGGTTGTGCCATCAGTTTCTATGTCAAATTCGGGATTAAAATCTAATGAGGTGTGTGTTACATCATCATTAATACCAATGGTGAAATGATTTTTAGAATGGTCTTTTCCAAGTTCATCAAATACGGCTTTCACCATTGTGGGAGTAAATTCTTTGGAAGATAATCCATATCGTCCACCAATAACTTTAGGGATGCGTTCAAACTTTGGTGTGTTCGAAGACTGATCTTCAATCAATGCTGAAATCACATCTTGGTAAAGTGGTTCTCCTGTTGATCCAGGTTCTTTGGTTCGATCTAGTATAGAAATAGACGTTACAGTTTGAGGAAGAGCCTTGATGAGATGTTCAATAGAGAACGGTCGGAACAAGCGAACCTTAACTACACCTACCTTTTCGCCTTTAGAAACCAAGTGTTGTACGGTTTGGTCTACCGTATCGGCTCCAGAACCCATCAGAATAACTACTTTTTCTGCATCGGGTGCACCTACATAATCAAATAGATGATAGCTTCTACCAGTAAGTTCTTCAAACTCTCGCATTACGTTATTTACAATCTCGGGAGTGGCGTTATAAAACGGATTAACAGTTTCGCGGCCTTGAAAAAAGACATCAGGATTTTGAGCCGTACCACGAATAAAAGGATTGTTTGGATCCATTCCACGATTTCTGTGTTGCTTCACATGATCCTGATTAATCATTTTCTTAATTACACTATCAGGTAGTACATCAATTTTTAAGATTTCATGAGAAGTTCTGAAGCCATCAAAAACGTGAAGAAAAGGAATACGTGAAGCTAAAGTTGAAGCTTGTGATATCAGAGAGAAATCCATTACTTCTTGAACAGAATTTGCAAATAACATGCCCCATCCAGCCGAGCGGACACCCATTACGTCGGTATGATCGCCAAAAATTGAAAGAGCTTGTGTTGCAATAGAGCGAGCTGCAATATGAAATACAGTAGGGGTGAGTTCCCCAGCTATTTTATACATATTTGGGAGCATGAGGAGTAACCCTTGGCTTGCAGTGAATGTAGTTGTTAAAGCTCCATTCTGAAGTGAACCATGAACGGTACCTGCAGCGCCGCCTTCACTTTGCATTTCAATGATTTTGGGAATATCACCCCATATATTCTTTTGCTTTTTAACACTCCACAAATCGGCCCATTCGCCCATCGGGGAAGCAGGTGTAATTGGATAAATGGCTATTACTTCATTAGTCTTGAAAGCGACGTGAGCAGCTGCCTCATTTCCATCCATAGTTCGAATAATCCGTTTCATGACATCCACCTATTCCTATATTATAGCATAGGTTCACTATAGTTAGGGATTGTGAAAATTGAATGAATTTAAGAGTGGTGTACTATGAGATACCGGGCGTGACTTAATTAACTACTTGTGTACGACATTTTGGACGACAGTTTTGAAACAATAATCCCTAAAATACTCGATACAATTAAATACGATTTGCATAGAGATTATGAGCCAAAAAGTGGTCTCATAATAATTTCAGATTACGATTATGTGTACATAGCTATGGCGCTTTTAATGGTAGAGTTTATATCGGGGTTCATAGCTTACTAAATAAGTAGAGCGTTATAAGCTTTCATTTCCATCATCATCGTGAAAATGATGCTCCGAATAAATTTTCATAGTGATTAAGACCTACATAGCACATTATAAAGTATTAATTCACAAGTTTTGAACGGCTACGTTTTAAATATCATTCAAAATACTTTAGCGTATCCTGTTTCAAATCTAGCGGTTAAATGAGCTTATACCTAGATATAGCATAGTCTAAACTATAAATGCCTAATTATAGATGCGCCAATTCTTTTAACTTTTATAGGATTAAGTAACAAGTACCCTCCCTTTCTCAAGTGTTACATTAGAATAAAATATTTTTTAAAAATTCTGTAATAGTCTAGCTTCCCCCACTTCGAAAAATGGGTTAATGAATTATTAACGTCCAGGACACAGAACATTAAAAATTACTATTAGATGAAGATTGCGATAATGCAAGCCTATTTCTTTCCGTACATAGGTTATTTTCAACTTATAAATTCAGCGGAAGTATTTGTTATTTATGAATATGTAAGTTTTAGAAAAGGATCTTGGGTAACTAGAAATAGAATTCTGGATAAGGGTAAGAATGAGCCAACTTATATCAATCTTTCTGTCTCGAAAAAAAGTATCGGCGATATAGCCTCAACAGTGATTTTGACTCATAAGAAAGAACGCGTTAAAGCCATAGCCAATTTGGTTTATTATAATTATAAAAAAGCCCCCTTCTTTGATGAGATATATCCCGGTCTGAAGGATTCTCTGTTTTGTGAAGAACAGAATCTTCACTCGTATAACGCTAAAACAATTGAATACGTTTGTAAACTTCTGGGTATAGAAACAAAAATTATTGCCGTTAATACAGATTGTGCAGTTATAGAAGACACACTTGAAGCTAATGCAAAAGAGTCTGGTAACAATGCAATGACACAAAGAGTAATTGAGCTTTGTAAACATTATGGCGGCAACCATTATATCAATCCTATTGGAGGTTTGGAATTGTATTCTAAAGAAGATTTTCAAAAATCTGATTTAGAAATATCGTTTGTCAAAACGGACCCGATAGTTTACGAGCAATTCAAATCACCTTTCGTCCCAGGTCTTTCAATTATTGATGTGCTTATGCATAATGGAATAGATGAAACTCGTAACCTATTAGATAGCTACCAACTAGTATGATATCCTTACAAGAGTCAGTAGATAAATTTGTAGAAGATAAAGCGGACTACTTTAAGCAATGGTCATTTGATGAGCCCTTTGTTTTTAGTAAAGACGCCCACGATAATCTTAAACGATTACAGGGTATTATGTATCGTCTGGTAGTTCACTTTGTAGAAAATTACGAGAGATATAAACATCTCATGCCTGTTTCTGAAAAAGTAGAAGCTATACTAGAGCTTGCGGCAAAGAAACCCTATTTGCCAGGAACATATCGCACTGATTTCGTTTTTGATGATGATTCTCAATTCAGACTAATAGAGATTACATGTAGGTTTGCATTGAATGGAATATTTCAAACGGCAATATTTCATAACCAAGGGACTTCATTCTACCGAGACAAATTTCCCGATCAAGAAATAGAAGATTCTTTCACTGCTATATATGCACACCTTGAAAAAATTATAGAAGGTAAAAGTAGAGTTTTTGTAATTACTGGAGATGATCAAAAAAACGAATCGAAGATTTATCTAGATATCTTTAAGAGAATTGGACTAGAGACTTACAAAGTAAACTATAAAGATGTCCCGTTGTACCTCTCTGAAATGGACGATGCTCTAATAATTCCAGAGCTATCATTCGATGAAATCTGTAAGATGGATTTAGAGACTATTTCAAAGCTTATCGATTTCAATATTATAAACGATTTCAGAACCATTTTTTTAATTCACGATAAGAGATTCTTTGCTGTACTTGGAGATTCAACCTTCCTTGAAAATGCTCTCGATAAATCCGATACAGAGTTCTTTAAAAAATTCTATATCCCAACGTACACTGTTTCTAAAGGGGATGAGCTGTGGGAAGAGGTCTACGCGAATAAAGACCAATGGATTTTGAAACACCGCGCTTTAGGTAAAAGCCAAAGTGTTTTTGCCGGCCCTGTAACAGAGAAAGAAGAATGGGAAGAAATTCTTTCAGGTATTGAGTCCGGTGAGTTTGTGGTACAAAAGTGGGTTCCTCAAAGAACCTTTGCAGGCACTGTACAAGGCGAACCTGTAAACGATTATATAACAGGAACACTCCTATTTTTTGATGATAATTATTTTGGGTTGGGAGAATTTAGAACTTCCTCTTTTCCTGTAACAAATAAAACGGATCATAGAAAAGCAGCAGGATTAGTTGTTTCGACACCTAATTCAACAATTAAGAATAACTTTAAACATTACTTCAATTAATATGCGCCAACTAACAGAACAAGAACTTTCACTGCTTCCATCAGAAGAAGACATAAATCTGTTTGAGAAAAAAGGTTGGTATGCATCACCTAAGGTTATTTCTGATGAGCTTATAGACGAAGCTAGAAAAGGTGCCGATAGATTTTATAGAGGCGAAAGAGATTTTCTACTTTCGAATGATTCTGGAATTGCAAACGATACCGTTGACGAATCTTCC
This sequence comes from Balneola sp., assembly GCA_048267405.1. GTDB lineage: Bacteria > Bacteroidota > Rhodothermia > Balneolales > Balneolaceae > Balneola. The sequence continues at coordinate 424,297 of JBLWXP010000001.1, forward strand.
GCTTTACTTAATAACGAGTTTGTTAGCCTGCAAATGAAAGAGCTTAAGGCATTGGCATTTAATCCTCTTATTGGTGCAATCGCAGCAAGATTAGCACGAACTGATGCTATTAGGTTCTTCGCAGATTCATTAATCAATAAGAAGCCAAGCAAATCAACTAGTAAAGGTATTGTAGGCTGGCATTCTGATAAAGCCTATTGGCCAACGTGCTCATCTAATAATATGCTAACTGCTTGGATTCCTCTTCAAGATGTAACTATTGATATGGGATCACTAATGCATATTGATGAAAGTCATGAGTGGAGAAATGAGCAAGAATTGAAACAATTTTACTCTTTCAATAATCAAGATCTTAGCAAGTTTGAGCAATTCCTTAAAAAGAACAAGCCAAAGCACAAACGTTCTACGATGTTACTTAAAAAGGGGCAAGTTAGCTTTCATAACTGCAACACTATACACAGCAGTTCTACTAATGTAAGCCAAATTAACAGAATGGCTTTAGCAATTCATATGCAAGATGATAACAATCATTATGTAAAAGCATACAAAGATAATGGTGACCTAATTGAAATCGGGTACGACAAACTTTGTGGTAAAGACGAATTAGGTAACCCTAATTACTCCGATGAAAATATCTTTCCAACTATGTGGAAAGGATAAAAACAATTTTTAATAATATAACTCACTCAGTTTCACTCAACTTCACATGGAAACAAAACAATTAAACACCCTAGATTATACTTCGTACACAGATAATCAAGAAGAATTGGTAAATGTAGTTTTGACAGAATTAGAAACTACTGGATATATTGTTATCAAAAACTTTGATACAGATACAAATAATGTTGAAGCATCTGGCAAAGCAATGCTTCACTTATCTTCTTTAGTTGGTACTCCAATATCTCACGACGCCGTTAACTCAATTATTTGGGATATCAAGTCTAATCCAGCATCTACAAGCAATATTAAAACCTATTCTGAGCACAGCCACGAAGCAGAATTGCATACAGATAGTCAGTACAGTTTTTATCCCGAAGATTATTTTGGATTACTTACCCTAAAACCAGCTGAATGCGGCGGTGGCGAGTCTTTCTTATTAAGCCTGAAAGATATTTTAACAGAGCTTAGAGCTTTGCCTAATGGTGTAGAACTCGAAAAAACTCTAAGAGAAACGGATTATCCGTTTATTGTTCCTAATGTGTTTAAGAAGTCAAATACAGAAGATAATGAATTCAATTTCGGTCCTATTCTTCGTGAAAATGAAATTAGATTTAGAGTTGATACCTTTGAAAAAGCATTAAGATTGAGACCTGATTTTTGTACCGATATTCAAGTAGAAGCTTATAATGCGCTAAAAGATATTATTCTGAACTCGCCAAGCACACAAAATTTTTTCCTTGAAGAGAAGGATTTAATTTTTATAAACAATAAGTCTATGCTACATGGTAGAGGTGAGTTCACCGACCATAATCGTCATCTTCTGCGTATTAGAATGAACAAAGAAGGCGCAAATCTAAACTGATTTAGCAAAAGGCATGGAAGCATGCCTTTAATGCTTCTTTTTTTGAAGGAACTACTCTAAATCAAGCTGCCCTACTAATCGAGTATTAATAGATCGAGCAAGGTCGTGGGGGGTGTAAGTTATATCAGCTACGCTTTCCCAAGTACTACTATCAGAAGTAGGGGAGTTCATGATGTTCTCAAAAGAGTTTAGATAGTTCACTATCTCATCTAACTGCTCAGTAGCAATAGATTCTTCAAAAGAACACTCTTGATTGAACTGACTTGGCTTTATACTAATAGCTGTTAACGGTTTTTCAATGTGATACTTATGAGAAGGTGAGGTGCGGTTGAAGATGTATGCCACCGTTTCTGAGCAAACTAGTCCTTTATCTTTCCGGAATGCAATTACTTGGTTGATTATTTCGTCGGCGATGTACTCAAAAAGCATTACAAACTGATCATGAAACTGAGTAAAAATTAGTTCAACATATTTTGCATGCTTGGCGGATATTTGTGCTTTAAGAAAAGCTTCTATTTCATTTATCCATTCATTTCTTTTCCATCGTGTTAAGCAAAGAAATATATATAGATAAGCAGTTTCGTAAGAATACTCCAAATCTTCGTTTACTAATTCTGATGCCGTTTCTAGAAGGGGCTCTATAGGTAATTCTATAGAGCCAAGTTGTAAACCATCTTTTTGAAAACGATAGATGTCTGTTGGAGTATCTTTATAGTGCTCAATAGGATTTGCTTTTATCCCCGTTAAACCAGCTTCAACAATTGCTTCTCCATTCCAAAATGCTGCATGAGTGTAAATATCTCGGTCAAATGTGATAATCAAACCTCTAAGAATAGTTAACGCAGCAGTTAGGAACTTTATACGTTCCTCATCATTGTTGTAGTTCCTGTATTTCAAAGCGCTCAAAAATGCATCGATGTAAGCGGTACTCCCAGGGTGCTTAAAACTACAGAGCAAAATATCACCGGGTTCTAGGTCTTTCTGTTGAATAGATGGCATGTTCTACTAATTTGGTTAATTACTACGAGCTGAAATAATCTTTAGGGTTTTTGCCAAAGCGCTTGAAGTAGGTTTTTGCGAAGTAGTTTGGAGTCGAAAAGCCGATAGAGTCTGAAAGCTCGTTAAGTCTAGTAGCCATTTTGCCTTCTAAAATTTGGCGTGCTTTTTGTAAACGAATTTCTTTCACAAATGCCGCTGCAGAAAAGCCAGTCGCTCTTTTTATCTCTCTATATAAAGTACTTCTACTCATTGCCACTTCGTTGGCTAGTTCTTCTACATTGAACGTACTTTTAGATATGTGCTCTTCCACAAGAAGAGTAAGTCTTTTGATAAACTGTTGGTCAATGGACGGCTTTTCTTCCTCGGAGAGTTCTACAAGAAATTGCTGCCTAGATTGGCTAAACTCTAACAGATTTTCAACACGGCAAAGTAACTCGGCTGTGTTAAAGGGCTTAACTAGGTAATCATTTACACCGATTCTCAAACTATCTAATAACCCTTCTTGATCGGAACGTGCCGTAAGAAAGATAGTGGGTAAATTTTTATAAGCATCAATACTTTTTAGCTCTTTCATAAAAACCATGCCATCCATTACCGGCATCATTATGTCGCTAATAATGAGCTCAGGCTTAATATTTGGAAGAAGCTCAAGTGCTACTTGGCCATTTTCGGCTATATCAACGTTGTAGCCTTCTTGCTGTAGAATAGTCCGAATATAATTTCCCATGTCGAAGTTATCTTCAACTAAAAGTATGTTACCTAAACTCCCATTGCTTTGATCACTGCTTTCTAAAAGTTCAGGTTGGTTAGAATTTGATAAAAGTTGGAAGTGTTTAGAACCATCCTCTACAGAATCAATTTTACCAACTATATTTTTATCGAAATGAGAGTGGCCTTGCTTAAAAGTAATGGTGAATACCGTCCCAATATTTATTTCACTTTCAACCTTAATGCTTCCTCCATGTAATTCTATATATTCCTTAGTAATGGAGAGCCCTAGTCCTAAACCTTCTCTATAATCGGTAGAGTCTTTTGCACTAGTTTCAAAGCGGTTAAAGATAGTAGGTAGTTTATCTGGAGGAATGCCAACGCCGGTATCTTTAAAAATAAACTGAATATCCTCAGGAGTGCTAGTACAGTTTAGCTGAATAGAGCCTCCTTTAGGAGTGAATTTTACCGCATTTGTAATAAGATTTGTTATTATTTTTTCAAGTTTATCTACATCGGCATATAAGTTGAGGCCTTCGGTAGGCAAATCTAGCTTAAACGAAATTTGGTTGTAATCGAATAAGCTTTGAAAAGAATTTGAAAAAAAAATCAGAGTTTTTGGAACATCAATTTTAGAGATGCGAAGAATGAGTTGATCGGACTCTAATCGATTCAAATCCAAAATCTGTTCAACTAGTTGTTTCAGTCGATTAGAATTACGCTGAGATATTTTCAACTTTCGTTCTACATCAGTAGAAAGGCTATTTTTTGAAAGTAGGCTCTCGATTGGCCCAGAAATTAATGTAAGGGGAGTTCTAAGTTCATGAGAAATATTCATGAATAACTTAGTCCGAAATTGATCTAAGCGTTCTAACTCATGGGTTTGTTTCTCAAGCTTATTATTAATGTTTTCAAGAGTTATATTTTGAGCGTTTAATTGCTTTGTGCGATCTTCAACTTTCTTTTCAAGTTGTTCAGCATAATCTTTTAGTGAAGAATTTGCCTTCTCAAGGTTACTCGTCATTGTATTAAAGTGCCTAGTTACAGCACCAATCTCATCCTGGTTTGTAATAGGGATGGAGACCTTTAAATTACCTCTGTTAACTTCATCTACACCATCCAGTAAAGTTTTAAGTGGCTTTAGTACACTTGTATTATAGAAAAAAGGAAAAATGGCGATGATTACTAAAATAGAAGCCATTAGAAACCATGCATAAGGCTCTACCTGATCATGCACAATTTGTAGTTCAGCTTTAGATATAAGGCTATCCTGCATGGTTGTTCCTTTATCGAACTCAGGGATAACAAGCATACCTTGTAAGCCAATTACGGTAATAAATAGAACGAGTGACAAGCCAACAAGTTTAACGAGTACCGTTGTTTTTTCAGCCAGATAATTGATGAAGTTTATAGTAAGGAGTGAGATTATTACCAAATTAAGAACGAAAAAAACAATCATGTTTTGAGTTGGGCTAATCACTTTCATAGCCTCAAAAATGATGCTAAATGATATAAGAATTGCTAAAATTGATAACCCAAAAAAAGAAAAGTAAGCGTTCTGAGAAGAAGTTTTAGTTTTTTTAGCAACTAAATATTTTCTGAAAAAAACTATAGTTGCCCAGACTAGACAAAGCACGGGGTAAATAACAAATGCTTGAATATGTATATAATCACCAAAACCTATTTTGAAGATTAGGTAAAGAATAACTACGGCACATGCTAAGCCTGAAAATCCGAGAAAATATTGAACCCTACGTTGCTCTTGTTTAAATAAATTCTCTTTAAAAAAATAAGAAAATTGAGTAAAAGAGAACGCCATTATAAAACAGGACAAATACTGGAACGGTAAATTTAATGCTGATGATTCTGCATTTAATGTTTGCCCAATAAATGCGAATAAATCTAAAAAAGTGTACCCAACTAAATATCCAGAAAACCAATTAACTGCTTTACTCTTAGAAATAAAAAGTAGGATATATACAGTTATAATGGTTGAGAGCAATAACTTTGCTAACAATGGTATCGATAAAGGTGTTAGGTAAAAGTCCCCCATGTGTTAATGCTCGCCCTTTTCTAATGTCCTTGAATTATAAGTCCGTTTAATTTGATTGCAAATTATAAGCTTTTTTAAAGTAACAATCAGATATACCAACACCATAAAGGCAAAATAAACTGAGCACTTTTTATATGTAAAAGTTTATAAATCACCTCTTCATAGATACCTGCTTATTTCTATAAAACCAATGCGCAAGTAAACTTATACAACTATCCATTATATCGAATAATAGCAAAGTGATGATTTGATGGCGAGGTTGTGAAAGGAGTAGAAAAGTAGCTTTGGGCACTTAAAAAGACATATTTGACACAGCTGTCAATGTTTTTGACACATTTGTTTGCATTTGAGAATGTAATTTTTCTCTAATAAATGAACAAGAAGACCAAGGGGTTTTACCAACACCATTATTTGAATTTTTAATCAAAGACTAATGAAATCGACATCTACAGTTCTATTATCTTTTTTTCTTTTAATTTCGCTAAATCCTTTGACCTCGCAAGCCCAATTTGCTGGAGGTGATGGCTCAGAGGGAAACCCTTATCAAATTACCAATCTCACAGAATTAAATGAGGTTAGAAATTATAGTGAAGATGGGAATCATTTTATTTTAATGAATGATATTGATGCAAGAGACACTAAAAATTGGAATAGTGGAGCTGGTTGGGAACCAATTGGTTTAAGTGCTGTGTTCCAAGCTACGTTTGATGGGAATGGGCATGTTATATATGGTTTGTATAGCTATAGGCCTAATCAAAATTATGTAGGCCTGTTTGGGTTAGTAAGTGGTGGTGTAATTAAAAATCTAGGTGTAGTTGATGCAATAATTAGAGGATATGAATACACTGGAATTGTAGCTGGTTACTTGTATGGATCAATAGAAAATACTTTCACTAGCGGAGAAGTTACAGGGTATAATCATACTGGAGGGATAATTGGAACATTGAGAGATGAGGGAGGTTCTGCGAGCGTAAGTTATTCATATTCACACGCTAGAACATCTTCAGGCAATTATGGAGCATCCGGTTTAGTTGCTCGTCAGCAAGGAGGGACTATTATAAACAGTTATTCCACTGGAACTGCATCGGCACCAAATGGCGGCGTTGGTGGATTAGTGGGAGAGCAAAATTCGGGTACTGTAACCAATAGTTTTTGGGATACGGAACATAGTGGTTTAGCAACTAGCGATGATGGGCAAGCTACCGGAAAAACAACGGCTGAAATGTACACTCAATCGACCTTTACAGGTGCTGGATGGGATTTTAGCTCAAAATGGGAAATCGATGGTACATATAATTCTGGATACCCTATGCATCAAATTACGAATAAATATGGCGGTGGTTCAGGTATTTCTGGAGATCCATATTTAATCAAAAACACCTTCCATCTAAGAAATATATATGATAACAACACTGTCTATTATCAACTTGTACATGATATTGATTTAGATATATACCCATATAACTCGGACAAAGGTTGGAAGCCTATTGGTACAAACTCATCTGGACAAGAATTTCATGGGCATTTTAATGGAGGTGGTTTTAAGATTAAAAACCTGTTTATAAATCGACCAACAGAAAGCTTTATGGGACTATTTGGTGCAGCAAGACATGGGAGTATTCGAAATGTAGGCTTCGAAAATGTTGATATAACAGGTAAAAGTTACGTAGGTACAATTGTTGGTGCTAATTATACCCTCATTTCACAATCATATAGCATTGGCTCAGTAACAGCTACCGACCATGCAGGAGGGCTTACAGGACTCGTGGAATCATGGACTAGCTCGGGCGAAATTAGTAATTCATATGCGTTAGTTAATGTTACCGCAAATACGGCAAGTGCTGGTGGACTTACAGGTAGATTTCTATCTGGAAATATTAACAATTCATATGCAGTAGGTTTGGTTTCTACTCCTTCTAACGCAGGTGGTATCGTAGGTGAATATAATTCAGGAACTGTTGCAAATAATGTGTTGTGGAGTACTACAACTACTGGCCAACTTGCAAATCCAGGTGGAGGTGTAGGTAAAACACTAAATCAACTTAAAACTAAAAGTACATTCACAGGTGTTGGCTGGGATTTTACCAACGTTTGGGAAATTGTAACCGGAGATTCTGCTAGTTATCCCTATTTACGACAAACGGAACAAAATCCAGCTCCTGGAAAGCAGTTTAAAATTATTACGTATGCTGGAGGGCAAGGTTCAGAGGCAGATCCATTTCTTATTAGTACACCTCAACAATTAGATAGTGTAAGATATTACCTAACATCTCATTTCAAGCTAAATGCAAATGTAAATTTAGATGTAGCACCATTCAATACAGGAGAGGGTTGGCAACCGATTGGGACCAATAGTTCTGGAGAAGAATTTTCGGGTACACTAGATGGAGATGGTTATAAAATTCAAAATCTATTTATAAACAGACCTTCAACCGATTTTGTTGGTTTTTTGGGAGCTACTAAAAACGCAGTTGTTAAAAATATTGGGGTAGAGGATGCAGATGTAAATGGGAAAAATTATGTAGGAACCCTTGTGGGCATTAATTATTCAGAAATAAGAAATAGTTATTCAACAGGTTTTGTAAAAGGTGAAAATCATACCGGTGGTTTATTAGGGGGAATAGAAACATGGGACGGATCTATAGCTATAGTTATAAATTCTTATTCTACTGCATCTGCAAATAGTTCAAACTCTAATGTAGGAGGATTAGTAGGTAGGCAAATAAGTGGAACTATTGAACATTCTTATGCCGCGGGTGAAGTATTTTCAGTGCTTAATAGTGGTGGGTTAATAGGAGAAAAAAATAACGGAACGGTTACTAACAGTTATTGGAATAATGAATTTCAGTGTCAAAATAGTTCTGCGGATGGCACTGAGCTATCTGTTAATCAGTTAAAGCAACACGCGTCATTTTCGGATTGGGATTTTACTACTGTTTGGAATATCGATGAAAATAGCTCATTCCCATATCTACGGAATAATGAGCAAACTAGTCATCCTACTTCAGGACAAAGAACAGGTGTTAAATTCTTCAATGGTGGATGCGGAACTGAATCACTTCCCTATCAGATAGCTACACCCACACAGCTTGACAGTGTTCGTTATTTCAAGGATAAGCATTTTATTCAAACTGCAGATATAGATTTAGATCTTTCTCCATTTAATACGGGAGAGGGTTGGAATCCTATTGGGGCAGAATCGAATAGTTATTTTAGAGGTAATTATAACGGGGGTGGATTTAGAATTCTTAATTTGTTCATTAATCGATCAAATAATGATTTTGTAGGTTTATTCAGGATGATAAATTCTGCACCAAATCTCAGTAACATGAGAATTGATAGTGCTATCGTAAAAGGTAGAGATAAGGTGGGCATTTTCGCAGGGTATGTTTCCCTTTCCGAGTTGTCCAATATTAATACTTCAGGCTCAATTGAAGGTCGCAATGATGTTGGTGGACTTATAGGTTATTCAACTAGAGTCGAAATTGATAGTGCTAAAAGTGATGTTTCCATTACTTTGGATAATTTACGAGGTGGTGGATTAATAGGTCTTAGTGATCGTAGTAGTATAACAAAAAGCTCTTCTTCAGGAACGGTTATAGGACGCACTCAAATAGGTGGTTTAATAGGTGTAAGTACAAGAAATGACATTGATAGTGTATATAGTGATGTGTCTATTAATGCAACTGATTCTAAAGGAGGGGGGTTAATAGGTCACGATGATACTAGTGTTTTAACCAATAGTTATTCTTTAGGCGAAGTTACGGGAAGGATTGAAACGGGTGGTTTAGTGGGGTTAGGATACCGGACAAACATTAGTCAATCTTATTCAGTATCTAACGTTTCAATAAATTCGGGTAATTTAAATGGCGGTTTTATAGGGCATGCAGTTAGTACATCTATTTCTAATAGTTATGCTACAGGGACTATTACTTCTAATTCAAATACTTTTGCAGGATTTGCTGGAAGAGCATATCTGGGAACCATTACGAATAGTTATTCCGTAGGAAAGGTGACGGGGGAGCATGCTAGCGCTAAAGGCTTCCTATCCGTAAATAGTGGTGCTACAATTACTAATAGTTATTGGAGTACTGAGAATAGCGGACAATCGAGTTCAAACGGTGGTATAGGATTGTCCATTGATCAAATGAAAACTCAGTCATCATTTACAAATTGGGACTTTTCAAATACTTGGAGTATTGATGAAGGGGAGTCTTTACCATATTTAAGAAGTAATGAGCAAAGTCCACATCCCGTACCTGCTAATTCGCCTCAGATTTTTGAAGGAGGTAAAGGAACTGTATCAGAGCCCTACTTAATTAAATCAGCTATACAACTCGATAGTATGCGTTATTTTATGAGTGCACATTTTGTCCAAATTGCCGATATAGATTTGGATGTAGCTCCATTTAATACTGGTTCAGGTTGGACTCCTATAGGAACAAATAGTTCTAGTAATGAATTCGCGGGGCACTTTGATGGTAACGGCTTTAAGATTTCAAATCTATTTATAAATAGGAATAGCACTAATTTTAATGGTCTATTTGGGGCAACTCATAGTGCTGAACTGAAAAATGTAATCCTTGAAAATGTAAATATTACAGGCGATGAATATACAGGAGCACTAGTAGGAATTAATTATTCAGAGGTTAGAAATAGTTATTCAACGGGTACTGTTTCAGGTCTTAACCACACAGGTGGTTTAGTAGGAGCAAATGAAACCTATAACGGCTCAAATGGGTTAGTTTCAAATTCATATTCCTCAGCTTCTGCTACTAGTTCTGGTTATGGAGCGGGTTCTTTAGTTGGACGTCTAATTAGCGGAAATATAGAATACAGTTATGGGGTAGGAAGTGTTTCGGCGCCTTCAGGAAGCGGAGGATTAATTGGAGAAAAAGTTTCTGGAACAGTAACTAATTCATATTGGGACACTCAAACTACTGGTCAGGAAACATCTTTGGATGGAACAGGGCTAACAACATTGCAAATGAAACAAAGCAGTTTTTACATAGGTTTTGATTTTGCGAATACTTGGTACATTGAGGAAGGCTCAGGGTATCCAATGCTACAGGAGCAAAAACATGAAGAGCTTGTAATTAATGGTAATGAAGGTTGGAGAATGTTGAGTTCACCTTTATCAGGAGCTTCCTTTGGTTCATTATTAGATACACTTTGGACACAAGGTTTCACCGGCGCAGATGTTACAACAGGATCTTCAAATGTGTACACATGGAACGAATCAAGTCAAGCGTTTCAGTCTATTAGCAACGCTAGTTCTGTCCCAGATGTAGGAACTGGTTTTATAACTTATGTTTATGCAGATGATGATAACGATGGAAATGCAGAAGGATTCCCCAAAAAGATTGATAACTCTGGAACAAAATTTACGGGACAGGCTAATCCTGCCATTTCGTTCACAAATACAGGAGATTTAATAAAAGATGGATGGAATTTGGTTGGGAATCCTTATGGTACAACTATTAACTGGAATGCAGCACATGGTTGGAACAAGAAAAATCTAGATGCTACTTTTTATGTGTATAGCGATACTGCGAACAATGGAAATGGCTCTTATTTAACTTGGAATGGAGTAACAGGAACTTTAGAAGATGGTAAAATTGCTCCATGGCAAGGTTTTTGGGTGAAAGCGAATGCTGCTTCCCCAGAATTATCAATTAATGATTCAACTAAAAGCTCGGGTGGTACTCTGCTGAAAGTTAGTGAGCCTTCAACCATCAAGTTTGCGGCAACAAGTGAAACGATGAGTTCGAAAGCGATTGTTTTATTTTATAATGGTGCGGCATTAGATAAAGACACATACGACGCTTATAAACTTAAACCACTTTCGAGTGAATATATAAGTCTATTTAGTGGATTTCCTTTGAGCGTAGGTGAAGATGAAACTCAATTGGATATAAACGCTTTACCGCATGAGTTAGAAGATGTAATTAATATTCCAATTAATTTAGATTTATCACATAGTGATACAAGTTCTACCAAAACAGAAATTAATTTGACTTGGGATTTAAAATCATTGCCAACCAACTGGATCATAACTTTACATGATCAAGAACAGGATAAACAATATAATTTAAAAGAGGTTTCGTCTGTTAAGTTTGATGTAAATCATGCGAAAAAAGCAAAAAACATGACAAAAGAGACTCCTGTTTTTGCTTTACAAAATGGACCCGAAGTGGTGAAGGCTAAATCAAATAATAAGAATAGATTTTTATTAAAAGTTGAGCCTCAAAATAGTGTCTCCAACGAATGGTATAATCAATTGCCTGAAAAAGTTGAGCTATCACAAAACTACCCAAATCCATTTAACCCGACAACTAGTATTGGTTTTGGCCTACCAGAGAAGACTAAAGTTCGTCTAGAGGTATTTGATGTGCTAGGTAGAAAAGTAGCGACTTTGATTAACGGCGAATCTATTTTAGCTGGACGCTATACAATTACTTTTGATGCGAAGAACTTGGCTTCAGGCATGTACATTTACCGCCTACAAGTTGGAAACTCGGTTATAACTAAGAAATTAACACTAATCAAGTAATTCTTAATTCTCAATTCAACTAATTATGAAATATTTACTATTACTCCTTATCACACTCAGTATCACATTAGTACTAACAGTTTTTGTTCAAGCACAGCCAATGTTACCAAGTGCTCCAGATCAAGCCCCAATTGATGGTGGACTTGGCTTACTCGCAGCTGCTGGTGGCGCGTATGCGTGGAAAAAGCTACGTGGAACTAGGACGGATTAAGGGCAGAAGTAGTAAGATCGAGCTTTTGAACAATAGGTGAGGAATGACGAACTTTGTCTTGGATTGAGGATTAAGTAAAAACCCACATTCATCTCGCAGCGCATGCCCGAGGTCTAAACTGTAAATGAGGGGTTTAGGTTGATATATAAATCTAGATTCCTGCCTTCACAGGAATGACAGCATTTTTGTTTGTGACTTATCCATCTCCGAAGGGAATACATATTAAAAACCACGGATGATATAATCGAAATCCGTAGAGTACGGAATGCCCTTAATGTACTCTATTTTACTAGTTTTAAAACAAAAAACCTCAGACAATTCAATGCCTGAGGTTTAGTATAAGGAAGGGTTTCTTCGCTTTGTAATGTATTAGTTGGTTATTTAATTAATGTCATCTTTCTAGTTTCAGTGAATTGACCAGATTTGATGGTGTAGAAATAAGTACCCGAAGCTAGGCTAGAAGCATCAAAATTAATAGTGTGTTTTCCGGATGAAAAAGACCTATTAGCAACTGTTCTAACTTGCTGCCCCATACTGTTGAATACGTTAATGGTAACATTTCCAGCTTTTGGTACTGAGAATCCGATTGTTGTAGTTGGATTAAATGGGTTCGGGTAGTTTTGTTGAAGCTCGAATTCTGAAACGATCTCTTCTGTTTCTATCTCGTTACTTACTGCGTTGGCAGATACTTTATACGAAGCTACAAAACTTGAACGAGAGTTTTGAGGTGCTGTAAGTGCAATATCATCTAATGTAAGCATTCCATCAAAATCGCCACTTAGTATAAGTTCTCCACCATTCGTAGGAGAGAAAGCTAAATCAAGTGGCTGAGAATAATAGGGCTGTTGCTCTCCTTGAGCTACTAGATCCAAACTTTGGCTACCTGTACCTTCGACTTTCTTAGCCCAAATAAAGGCACCATTAACATCGTATTTTGTAATGAAAAGATCACTGATGGTCTCTGATATAAGTGTTACAGAAGAATCTGAATCAGCATTGAACGTAAAAAAATTGCTAAATCTACCCAATACATAAGCATTACCTTCCAAATCTACCGTAACCTTGTCTGCGTATACATCGTCATTACCTTGTCCAAATTCGACGGCCCAAATGGCATCGCCTTCGATATCGTAACTAACTAGCAGTCCATTTTTTTCAACACCAGAATCGAGCTCTATATCTGAACCTGAAAAAGTAGCATTACCTATGAATTCGCCCGTCACAAAGTAATTTCCGTTTTCTAAGGTAGCAACACTGTTACCAATTACTTGCTCTCCACCTCCCATGAAGCTAGCAAAATACCAATCTCCATTTACATCGTAACTAAGAATAAAGGTATCATTAGCACCAGAATCATTATCCCAAAAGTAATCTTCATGATCACTATCATCTGGTAATTTCATTATTCCTTCACCAATTACACCTAATACATTAAAATAACCCAGTGTGTCTCTTGAAATTGAAAGAGCGTAATCATCCTCGTGCGTACCAGTAGACGAAAACCAATAATGCTCTTCTCCTTCAGCATCTAAAGAAGCAAAATAGAAATCACTTTTTCCTTTTGTTTGCACATCTTGGTCAAGAAAGTTAGTACCAGAAAAAGTTCCAGCTATATATGGGTAATCGTCTTCATCTAAAATGATATCATTTACCATATTTCGATCGATAGCTAAGCTATTTGGTGCACCAGTACTACCACTTTCTCCACCAATAGCCCAAAGTAACTCCCCATCGGTAGCATATTTAGCAACAAACATTTCGAAATTTAAATTTTCATCATTTCTACCATCGCTAAGTTGCTCTAAAGTATCTCCTGTAGCATTAGTAAGGGTTAACGATTTTACGAAAGCTCCACCTATATACAACTCTCCATTTTGGCTAACAGCAATAGAAGTTCCGCCATCCAAAGATAATTCTGAGGTTACATCAGATGCTCCAGAAGCAGTTATTCATGCAGACCGAGAAAAAGTGGAAATCATGATTAATAATCTAATTTCAAATGCTATTAAATTCACTCCAAAAGGTGGACATATTGAGATTAGAACTTGGGCAGAAGACGACCAATTTTTTTTATCGGTAAAAGATACGGGACCAGGAATACCAGCCGAAGAAGAAGAAGCCATTTTTGAGCGCTTTCATCGAATTCACCGCTCCGAAGAGGATTATGTTGAAGGAATGGGAGTTGGATTAGAACTCAGCAGATCGATGGCTCAGCTACATGGTGGGAATATAATAGCGAAGTCAAATCAAGAAGTTGGCGCTTTGTTCATTCTTAAATTGCCTGTTCAGGATTCAACTCAGCAAACCGTTATTGATGAGCTAGAAACGAATACTGAAATCCATAGTAATGAAAATGAACAGGAAGTAGTACCAAAGAAAGAAAATGAATTCAACTTGTTGTTAGTTGAAGACAATGAAGATATGATGCATTATGTTTCAGGGATTCTAGAGCCGCTAGGCACTATCCATACCGCGAATAATGGGGTTCAAGCAATAGAAATTTTAAAGAAAATTACTCCTGATATTATTATTTCAGATTTAATGATGCCTAAGATGGGTGGACAAAAATTGGTAGAGCATCTTTCACAACATAAAGAATGGAAAAATATTCCAGTAGTTGTGCTTACTGCAAAAGCGCTAGAAGAAGATAAGCTGAACTTGCTTAGAATTGGTGTTGTAGATTATATAACTAAGCCATTTTTACCTGAACAGCTGATGCTAAAAGCAAGAAACCTACTCAAGTTCTATCACCAAAAAACGAAACTCAAAGTCACCGTTTCTAATGAAGAGCTGTTAAAAGTAGAGGGATTTAAGGAAGAGGCAGCAGCATATATTTTTGAGAATATAGAAGACTCAAGTATGTCAGTTGATAGACTTGCCAAGCACTTTTCGCAAAGTAGACGATCTTTGTATCGGAATTTGCAGCTAGAGGTAGGTATGACTCCCGCAGAATTCATTCGAGAAGTCCGTCTTACAACAGCGCAAACAATGGTTGCTAATAATAAGAACCTGAGGCTAGATGAGTTAGCCAGAGCTGTGGGCTACAAAACAACAGAGGGTTTTAAGAGAGCCTATAAAGAACGCTTTGGTGGACACCCATTAGATTGATTTAGAGTTATAGGATTTAAGTAATATTTTATAAGCTGTTGTAAAATAGAAATATATAGTGCTATTTCTGTTTCTATCTCGACTATTCTCTAAAATCCCAAACCCTTCCGTCTTAACTAAATCCTCAGTTGGGGATTTGATTCATAAAATCATAACTTTAATGATGTTGCTTTTACACAATGTAGGAGCATTAAATTTATATTCATCAAACAGAATTATATGAAGAAACTTGTTCTAGGCATCATGTTAGTAAGTATGGCCTATGGTTGTTCTCCAAAAATAGGGGACACACTGAAAAATCAACTAGCTACAGAAACTCCCATTGCTACGGCTATAAATATAGCCAATGTAACCAACGATAAAGTGTTAGTGGAAATTGATCCCGGTTTATTCACGCAAAGCAATGTCACGTACCGTTTACCAAAAGTAGTTCAAGGAACCTATGCCGTAAGCGATTTTGGAAGTTTTGTGGATAGTATGCAGGCACTCGATTACTCAGGCAAAGTAATGCCTTTTACTAAAGTCGATGCAAACACTTGGACCATTAACAATGCTCAAAAACTCGATAAAATTGTGTATTACGTAAATGACACTTTCGATATCGAACGAACAGATAAGCCTACTCCGTTTTCACCATCAGGTACCAATATTGCCGATGACAATTACATGCTTAATTTGCATGGATTTATTGGCTACTTCGATGAATTGAAGAACAGTCAGTACACACTTCAAGTAACAGCGCCAGCTAGTTTTGAAAAATCATCAGCTTTAGAGCTTGTGAGTTCTACTAGTGTTGACGAAGGCGTAACTGTTGTTGATTTGTACCATGCCGATCGATATTTCGATATCACCGACAACCCAATGATGTACGGCGATTTAGATATTGAAGAGTTTCAAGTGGGTGATATCAAGATTGTGTTAAGTGTGTATTCCCCTAATGGTGTGCATACTGCTGCGGAAATCAAGAAAACCGTATTTGAGATGATGAAAGCTCAAAAAGCGTATTTAGGAGAGATGAACAGCACTCCTCGTTACGACATCTATTTATATCTAGCGGATCAAAATGAAACTTCTCCAACAGGTTTTGGTGCTTTAGAGCATCACACTTCTACGGTAGTAGTTTTGCCAGAAGCGTATCCAGCACCATCATTAAATGCTTCAATGATTGATGTTGTATCTCACGAGTTTTTCCATATTGTAACTCCACTTTCAGTTCATTCTGAAGACGTACATAATTTCGATTACAATGCGCCCACTTTTTCTAAGCATTTATGGATGTATGAGGGGGTAACTGAATATTTTGCAAGTCATTTCCAAGTGTATGAAGGTCTTCAATCTCGCGAAGAATTTTATTCAAAAATAAATGACAAAATTTCTACTTCGCTAAGTTTAGCCGATGACATGAGCTTCACTGTAATGAGTGAGAATATTTTGGATGAACCGTATGCATCTAACTATTACAACGTGTACATGAAAGGTGCACTTATTGGTATGTGTGTTGATATTTTGATGCGAGAAGAAAGTAATGGAGAGCGTAGTATACTTTCTCTTCTTAAACAATTATCTGAGAAATACGGTAAAACCAAAGCTTTTGAGGATGATAGCTTGATTGCTGAAATCACAGCAATGACTTATCCATCAGTTGGTGAATTTTTAACCACTCATGTTGTTGGCGGCACTCCCATCGATTACAATGTATTCTTCGACAAAGTAGGTCTTGAAATGGGTGAAGAAGCGATTGAAACTTCCTTACTATTTGTAGGTCAAGTTCCTTTTATTGATGTAAATCCAAACACAAAAGAAATCTTTTTTAGAGATGTTGAGCTTAATTCTTCATTGAATGAAATGGGAATCCAATCAGGAGATGTGATAAAGTCGGTGAACGGAACAGAATACACATTAGACAATGTTCGTCCGCTCATTCAAACTTCTTTCCAGTGGACTCCAGAAACGGATGTCTCTTTTGTAGTACTAAGAGAGGGTGAAGAAGTAGAACTTTCTGGTAAAGTAGGTTCGCCTATTCTAATGCAAGGGAAGCTAATGGAAAATGCCGAAGCTACTGAAGAGCAAGTTCAGCTTAGAAATTGGTGGTTAGTGAAGTAATACTTTTCTAAAAGACTCTTATTCCGAAAGCCTCGCCTTAAAAGCGAGGCTTTTTTTATATAGAAAACATTGGGAATTATCAGGACAAAGTGATAGAAATTTCTTCAATCCTTTTGGATTATTTAACAGAAAATAGGTGTAGAAATTTGTTTATTATTTTTATGTAAAACAACCAATTAGAAGCATGAAAAAATCATTCCAACTGCTACTTATCCTAGCAATACCATTTATTGCAATCCAAAACCTTAACGCACAAGGAATATTCACATTAGCAGAAAATGGAGTTACCATTACGTGCGAAGGAGCAAACCCCGGAGATACGGGCATTGTAAACGAAATTACCTACACCGCAGTAGATCGTGATTTATTGGATAAAAAACGTGATTTGGGTGATGATCTATCCAAAGTATGTACTACTTCAATTACTGATATGAGTAAATTGTTTATAGGGAGACAAGAGTTTAATCAGGAAATAGGGTCTTGGGATGTGAGTTTTGTTAGAAACATGAATGAGATGTTCTATGGAGCAGCTGCGTTTAATAAAGAAATTGGCAGTTGGGACGTAAGTGGAGTTATCTATATGGATAAAATGTTTAGAGGTGCTGGGGCTTTTAACCAAGAAATTGGTAGTTGGAATGTGGGTAAAGTAACCGTTATGGGGAATATGTTCTATGGAGCGGCTGCATTTAATCAGAATATAAGAAGTTGGGACGTTAGCTCGGTTACTAATATGGAATTTATGTTCAGAGATGCAACTGCATTTAATCAAGCTATTGGAGCTTGGGATGTAAGCTCGGTGGCCGATATGGAAACTATGTTCCGTAATGCAAAATTATTTAACCAAGAAATTGGAAACTGGAATGTAGGATCAGTATTGGACATGGCTTCAATGTTTTATGGGGCGGAAGCTTTTAATCAAGAAATTGGGAATTGGGATGTGAGTTCGGTAACCAACATGGTATACATGTTTAGGGATAATAGTTCATTTAATCAAGATATCGGTGGTTGGGACGTAAGTTCAGTAACAGAAATGAGTTTTATGTTTTATGGAGCAGCGATTTTTGACCAGGACCTTAGCGGATGGTGTGTAACTAATATTGCAACAGAGCCACAAGGTTTTGTATTAAATAGTGGGCTTTCCGCTCCAAATAAACCAATATGGGGAACGTGCCCTGCATCATCAAGCGACTTTGTATTAGCGGACAATAATGTAACCATTACTTGCACCGCCGCTAGCGTTGGTGACACAGGAAAAGTTGGTGGAATTACATATACGGCGGTAGATCGAGATTTAATGATTGCCAAACGTGATGGTGGAGAGCGATTGTCTAGAGTATGCACTACCCCAGTTACCGACTTAAGCAATATGTTTGTGCGAGGGAACTTATTAACAATAAATCTCGATAGTTGGGATGTAAGTTCAGTTGTGGCCATGGATAGTATGTTTTATAGGGCTTCTGATTTTAATCAAGACATAAGTCATTGGGATGTAAGTTCGGTAACCAGCATGAAAAACATGTTTACAGGTGCTTCTGCATTTAATCAAGATCTTGGGAGTTGGGACGTGAGCTCTGTTACCGATATGAGTGGTATGTTTTCAAGGGTTTCAGAAAATCCTGCATTTAACCAAGATATAGGTGATTGGGATGTGAGTTCCGTTACCAATATGGAGTATATGTTTTCAGGAGCCTATGCATTTAATCAAGATATAGGGAATTGGGATGTGAGTTCGGTGACAAGTATGAGTTCTATGTTTGCTGGGGCCGCTCTGTTCAACCAAAATATAGGGAATTGGGATGTAAGTTCGGTTATCAATATGAGGCATATGTTTGCAGAAGCTAAATCTTTTGATGAAGAAATAGGAAGTTGGGACGTAAGTTCGGTAACAGAAATGGACAGTATGTTTTTTTCAGCTTATGCTTTTAATCAAGCTCTTGATAACTGGGATGTAGGAGCGGTTACTAATATGGCTGGAATGTTTGCAGAAGCGGAATCATTCAATCAACCTATTGGAGATTGGAATGTAAGCTTGGTCACTAGCATGAAATACATGTTTTATGATGCTAAATCTTTCAATCAAGACATAAGTGGTTGGGATGTGAGTTCCGTTACCAATATGCATGGCATGTTTTCTTCTGCATATGTATTTGACCAAGATATAGGAGATTGGGATGTGAGTTCTGTTTGGGACATGGGGGGGATGTTTTCAGTAGCAGGAGATTTTAATCAAGATATAAGCGGTTGGAATGTAAGTTCGGTTATCAATATGTCGGGATTGTTTTTTGAAGCATTCTCTTTTAATCAAGATATTGGAGGGTGGGACGTGGGCTCGGTTACCAATATGCATGGCATGTTTCGAGGTTCATTTTTTTTCAATCAAGATATCAGTGGGTGGGACGTGAGTTCGGTTGTCGACATGGGGGGCATGTTTGGAAATACAAAATTTAATCAAGATATAAGCAGTTGGGATGTGAGTTCTGTTACCAATATGGAATCGATGTTTGATGATGCTCTTTTTTTTGATCAAGACATAAGTGGTTGGGATGTGAGCTCTGTTACAAATATGGGAGGTCTATTTAGTGGAACATCGTTTAATCAAGATATTGGGAGTTGGGATGTGAGCTCGGTAAATACTATGATATACATGTTCTCAGGTGCTTCAGAGTTTAACCAGGATATAAGCGGATGGGATGTTAGTTCAGTCTCCAATATGTGGGGGATGTTTCAGAGTGCTACTTCATTTAACCAAGACTTAAGCGATTGGTGTGTATCTAATATTACAGTTGAACCTGAAAATTTCGCACTTGGAAGTGAGTTATCAGCTCCTTTTTACCCAAATTGGGGAACATGTGTGGACACTTCTTCGGAGGGAGAACCACTAATTCCAACCACGTTTGAGCTACAACAAAATTATCCAAATCCTTTCAATCCAACTACCAACATTAGTTTCAATCTTCCAGAAGCAACGAGTGTAAAAATAGCGGTATACAACACTCTCGGCCAAGAAGTAGAAGTGCTGATTGATGGATTTAGAAATGCAGGCGTTCACAACTTAACTTTTGATGCAAAGGGATTGTCCTCTGGGATGTATCTGTACAGAATGACCACATCATCCCAGACATTCACCAAACAAATGCTTTTGTTAAAATAAAAGCTGGCTCCAGACTTTTCAATCAAAGCCTAATTCAGAAATGTCTTAGGTCTTTTTTAAGGTGTATAGTTTGGATATCTAAGAATTATTTTGTTATATACGTTATAATAAAATTAGGCTTATAGCCTTGTTTATTTTAATTAGAATAACAGTGTAAAGGAGCTTGAAATGAAATATTTGTTACTGATTCTTGCATTTATTGCTTCAAAAGAAATTATAGCCCAAGGTATCTTCACATTAGCACCCAATGGTGTTACAGTTACTTGCCAAGGAGCAAGCCCAGGAGGTACTGGGGTAGTAAATGATATTACTTATACTGCTGTAAATCGAGACTTATTGATTATTAAACGGGATGCGGGTGCGGACTTATCTAAAGTGTGCACAACTCTGGTTACTGATATGGCAGACATTTTTAAGGGGATGGTTTCATTCAATCAAGATATAAGTAGCTGGGATGTGAGCTCAGTTACAAATATGGCTAATATGTTCTCCGATGCAAAATCCTTTAGTCGAGATATAAGCAATTGGGATGTGAGCTCTGTTACAAGTATGGCTAGTATGTTCTACTATGCACACTCCTTTAATAGTGATATGAACAATTGGGATGTTAGTTCGGTAACTGATATGAGTTGGATGTTCTCTGCTGCGTACGCTTTTAATAGTGATATAGGCAATTGGGATGTGAGTTCGGTAACTGATATGGGTGCTATGTTTCTTTCAGCAAGAGGATTTAATCAAGAAATTGGAAACTGGGATGTGAGCTCAGTTACCAATATGGAACAGATGTTTACTAAAGCTGTTTCATTTAATCAAGACATTGGGAACTGGGATGTGAGCTCAGTTACCAATATGGAACGGATGTTTACTAAAGCTGTTTCATTTAATCAAGATATTGGGAGTTGGGATGTAGGCTCAGTTACCAATATGAGTTGGATGTTTACTAATGCTGTTTCATTTAATCAAGATATAGGAAGTTGGGATGTAGGCTCAGTTACTAATATGGAAAATATGTTCTTGGAGTCTCCTGATTTTAATCAGGATATAGGAAATTGGGATGTGAGTTCTGTTATCACTATGAATGGCATGTTTTTTCGAGCAACAGCATTTAATCAAGATATTGGTAATTGGGATGTGAGTTCGGTAACTGATATGAAATATATGTTTGCGAGAGCAACAGCATTTAATCAAGATATTGGCAACTGGGATGTGAGTTCGGTAACTGATATGGGGTTGATGTTTTCTAATATCCCATCCTTTAATCAGGATATTGGTAATTGGGACGTGAGCTCAGTTACTAACATGTCTAGCATGTTTCATAGTGCCTATAAGTTTAACCACGATATAGGTAATTGGGATGTTAGCTCGGTTATTGAAATGGATTATATGTTTGCTTATGCCTCTAACTTTAATCAAGATATTGGAGGCTGGGATGTGAGCTCAGTTCTTAACATGGACTATATGCTTAAAGAGACTATATCATTTAATCAAGATTTGAGTGAATGGTATGTGTCTAACATAACTAGCGAACCTAGTTTTTTTGCAAGAAACAGCGCACTATCAGCATCTTTCTTTCCAAATTGGGGAGAGTATGGGGCAACTTCTTCCGAGGAAGATCAGGCATTCCCAACCACGTTTGAGTTACAACAAAATTATCCAAATCCATTCAACCCAACTACGAATATTAGCTTCAAACTTCCAGAAGCAACGAGTGTGAAAGTAGCGGTCTACAACTCACTGGGCCAAGAAGTAGAAGTGCTAGTTGATGGATTCAAAAATGCAGGCATACACAACCTAAGCTTTGATGCAAAAGGATTGTCCTCTGGTATGTATCTGTACAGAATGACCACTCCGTCTCAAACATTCACCAAACAAATGCTTTTGTTAAAATAAAAGCTGGTTCCAGACTATTCGATAAAACCCCAATTCAGAAATGAGTTGGGGTTTTATTCTATCTCTATTATAGTAGGAGCACTTTCTACACCAAATCGATTTACTTTGGTTATCATAAGCTCTTCCAGAAGTGAGACCACTTCTAAATCTAACTCTGAATTTTCGGCAACTTCTTCCTCTTCTACTATATAAAATGGAACTACTGCTTCAAGTACTACTCTATTTTTGATACTAGTTTGCCATTTCTCGCCATATCTAGCATACACCACCCAATTCGAGAGTTCTTCACTTTCTTCGTCGATGGAAATCAAAATGCTATTATCACCATACTGCACATTAACATCAGGCTTCTTAGATTTTTGTCTAAACTCTTCACTCATTGCGGGTATCAGTGCTTGGGTTGCGTAAGGATAGGTTAAAAGTCCAGTCTGAAGAGTGTCACTATTTACAAGAGGGCCTATACTCCAATGAATAGTTCCAGGGCTTTTAGGAGTCATTCCTCGTGTAATCATAATTTCGTTAATCACTTCATCCACCTGCTGAGCACCTTCATACTTGCCGATGTTGATTCCCGGCCATAGGTCCCGACCTTTCGTATTCTGAGATTCCCACCATCCCAAAAGCACAGGAAAGCTTTGTGGAATCTGGTTGACAGGCCAATAAAGCTGAGGTGAAAAATAATCTACCCAACCTTCATTCAACCACTTCTTGGCGTCGGCATACAGTACATCGTATTGATCCATACCAGAAATCGAAGCAGGATGATTAGGACGCCAAACTCCAAAAGGACTTAGCCCAAATTTAACATAAGGTTTTTCTTTTTTGATGGAGTTATACATTCGCTCCACAAAAGTATCGACAGCTTTTCTTCGCCAATCAGCTCGGCTTAGTTTGCCTCCAGATGCCAGATATTGATTCCAGTTGTCATCATCAGGAAAATCTTTGTCGTTGTTGTAAGCCGGGTATGGATAGAAATAATCATCAAAATGAACACCATCAATATCATAACGCTCAACAATATCCATCACAACGGCATGTGCGTGATCTTGAGTTCCTTTTTTAGAAGGATCGAACCAGTAAAAACCAGACTCAAGTTCTACCACCAAATCACTCATAGTATTAGCTACAGAATGTTCCGTAATTTCTCCACCTGCTGTGTGGTGAGCGCGATAGGGATTTAGCCAAACATGTAGTTCGAGTCCTCTTTTGTGGGCTTCATCTATCCAAAATTGAAGAGGGTCGTAATAGGGAAAAGGAGCTTCTCCCTGCGTACCCGTTAAAAAGTATGACCACGGCTCTAAATCGCTCTCGTATAGTGCGTCAGATTGAGGTCGTACTTGAAAAACAACAGCATTGTAATTGGTTTTCTGAAGAAGATCTAATAACGCAATAGCTTCTTCTTTTTGCTGATCTGAAGTTAAATCACGAGAACTTGGCCAATTTATATTCGCAACCGTAGCTACCCAAGCAGCTCTAAATTCACGATCAACGGCTGGGGTTTTTGCTTCGGAATCAGAAGCGGGAATGTGTAAGGTTTTACAGCTAATAGCAATAAGTAGAGGAATGAGAATAAGAGCAGTAATGGTAAAATTCCGCATAGAAATTTGTAAGTATGAATGAGTAATAAATTTTTATTTAAGGTAGTAACAAAATGTTTGGAAGGAAATAAACAAACCGATGCATTGGTTTTTAAAACATGCACATTTTAATAGATGATATTCAATGTAAAAGCGTTGTTTTCTTTATATATTTTAATGCCAAAAAATCCGCATCTTCACATCAAAATTTGCACAAACAAAATTTATGATTGCATTATTTTTTATTCTGGGACTTATCGCTCTTATTGGTGGCGCTGAACTATTTCTTAAAGGAGTAGATCATTTTGGCCTAAAATGGCGAATTTCTCCCGTTATTATGGGCCTAACCGTGGTGGCTTTTGCAACAGGAGCTCCAGAACTTGCGGTAAGTTTACGAGCTGCAGCCTCCGGCAGTGCCGATTTAGTTCTAGGCAATATAATTGGTAGTAATATCGCCAATATTCTTTTAATCCTAGGTATTTCCGCTCTTATAAAACCCATTGCTATTACTTTACGCATGGTTCGTGTAGATGTACCCATTGTAATTGCCGCAAGTGCATTACTCTTTTTTCTAGCTTATGATGGGCAACTAACAAGCATAGATGGTATGGTCTTGTTTTATGGCTTAATTTTATATTCAATCTATACCTACTTCCATATTCGCAAAGAGCGAAAAGACAACAAAAATGTAGAAGAAGAGAACCTTGAAGAAGAAATTGAAAAACTTGCTTCAGGTTGGTTTTTCTATGTTAAGAATATTGGATTTCTCATTATTGGACTTGGGTTGATTGTTCAGGGCTCAGCTTGGATGGTTGATAGTGCAGTTGAAATGGCTCGCATCTTAGGTCTTTCGGAGCTGATTATTGGCCTAACAATTGTTTCTATTGGGACATCCTTGCCTGAAGTTGCTACAAGTGTTGCCGCAATCCGAAATGGAAATGCTGATATGGCAGTGGCTAATGTGATGGGAAGTAACCTATATAATATTCTTCTTACGCTGGGTTTAACATTGATGATAACACCCAATTTACTTGAGGTTTCGTCCGCGGCTATTCACTTCGACCTTCCATTTATGATGGCCATTAGTGTGGCGTGTATCCCAATTTTTGTTGCAGGTTTCAACTTAACGAAATCGGATGGCTTCGTATATTTGTTTTATTACGTGGCTTATCTAACCTACCTAGGTTTTGACGCTGTTCACTCACCGTACAAAGATAACTTAGAGTTCGCAATGCTTTGGGGCTTTATTCCTCTAACTTTTGTATATATGGTGTGGCGAATTTATAAATTCAGAAGAAGTTTCAAGAATATTTAAAACTAGAGGAATGAATTTTGAGAAAGTCAGGTTTTTCGATTTCAGAGTTAACACACAGGGATGACATTATTAGTGACCTTTTATTTAATACATATCTTTAGATCTAACACCGTTGGTAGATCTCAGAACTTTATGTTTTGCCCAACAACGCTGTTCTTTCCTGCAATGGAATGTCCACATCATCATTTTGATGAACGATAGTTTAGTATTTCGCTAATCTAAATATCTACTACTATCACCATAGACTCGTAAGAGTTCACTTTTAAACAAAATTTTATCATGGACAAGACTTCAAATAAAAAGCCTCTGGCACCGCTGTACGAATTTATAAAAACAGAATCTTTTTCGGGAATTCTACTTCTGTTTACAGCAATATTGGCACTTATAGTGGCTAACTCTCCATTGGCAGAAATGTATACACAGCTGTTTCAGGCTAAATTAACTATAGGCTTTGAGGGCGCTAACATATCTAAACCGCTAATTCTTTGGGTTAATGATGGTTTGATGGCGGTGTTCTTTTTGCTAATTGGTTTAGAAATAAAGCGAGAGATTAAATATGGAGAATTGTCAAGCTTACAATCGGCATTGCTTCCTGTTATTGCCGCTTTTGGTGGCGCTATTGTTCCTGGCTTAATATTCTTTGGCTTTAATGCTGGAACTGAATACTTAGATGGCTGGGCAATCGCAATAGCTACAGACATTGCTTTTGCTCTTGGTGTTTTAGCATTGCTTGGCAGTCGCGTTCCAGTGTGGGCGAAAGTTTTCTTAACGGCAGTGGCGGTAGTAGATGATTTAATTGCTGTATTGGTAATCGCTATTTTTTACACCAGCAGTATTTCAGGAACGGCTTTAATAGTTGCTGGAGTAACAATTTTGGTTCTCTTGGCGATGAATTTTTTAGGGAACAGATCTATTCTACTGTACTTACTGGTAGGATTAGTGTTATGGATTGCCGTTCTAAAGTCGGGTATCCACGCAACAGTTGCGGGAGTAATACTTGGGTTTTTAATTCCAGCAACGCCACATAAAGATAGAACAGGTTTATTGGAAAAAATTGAAAAGGGTGTGCAGATGCTTCGTTCATCTTTTAAAACGAAGGATAAAGAGGACGAAGAAACAGCAATGCATTACATTGAAGATGGCGTACAAGAACTTGAAAGTCCATTGCATAAATTGGAGCATAAATTACATCCAATGGTGGCGTATTTCATTATGCCGGTCTTTGCATTCGCAAATGCTGGGGTAGCTTTATCGGCAGAACAAGCATCTATCGCGTTCTCATCTACATTAACATTGGGAATTATATTCGGATTGTTCTTAGGGAAACAAGTTGGTGTATTGACCGCAGTATGGATTTCGAGCAAACTCGGCATTGTGAAATTACCTAATTCTGAACGAGTTTGGACCGTGTTTTACGGCATTGCCTGCTTAACGGGAATTGGATTTACCATGTCGCTATTTATTGGCGGTTTGGCATTCACCGACCCTACAATCATAGAATATTCTAAAGTCGGTATTTTTGTAGGCTCGTTACTAAGTGGACTGTTAGGATATTTCTTCCTTAAAACCAGATTGAAGCCAAAAGCCTAACTCAGTTATTCGAAATGCGTTTGGGAAACCGAGAATTTGATGATGGCTTTAGGCTAGTAAAAAATCTCGGTCATCCCTGTAGGGGTTAGAAAATTCGTTGACAGTTTTAATAAATTAAACAACGCTCAAAGTCATCCTGAAGATACTTCTGAAGGATCTTCCCAGTTATTAAAAAGCAATTATTTTATTCGCGGGTGATAACTGACCTTGCCGTCACATTATTTCCTAGCTAGTTATCGCAATCATCTCGTTAAGGGTTGTACTTTTGGTCCGCCAAAAGTACCAAAAGCTCTCGACAAGAATTATTGGCGCGAACTCCATTGCATCGACTCAATTATTCCAAAGGTCTTCGTTCATCTTTTGCCACATTCAAAACCGAGCTAGTGTGGAATAATTGCTCCTGCCGGAGACGTCGATTCCATTGCGTTCTTCCTCCGCCAATAATTCTAAACGTCGATGGGGCTTGGTGGGCGTATTGACACTCTGGGTTTTAAAAATAACTAGGTGCTTTGTGAGGAATCAAATAGTTATTTCTGTCAACGAATTATCTAACATCTACAGGAATTATCAAGGCTTAAAAATCTTACTCTCGTTCCGTAGCTCTGCTGCGGAATGCAGTCTGGAAGCTCCAGCTTCCAGTGTCTGATGGACGGTGTGAGCTAGTGAGCGTACAAGCGAGATGCTTGCACGAGGTTGAGGTTTTTGCTAATACGAGTATTTGATGATGGGTTTAGTTTAGAATAAAACCTCGGTTATTCTAATCCCGAAGCCTCGGGACGAAGTATCTTCAAAGTTGTTAAAAAGCAATGGTTCCGTTTGTAGACGATAGCTCATTATACCGTCCCTAGTTGAACAGTTAAAAGCACTTGAAGCAAGAGCTTGGGAAAGAGGTTTAAACCACCAACAAACTTACTTCCATCAATCCATCATTTTACCTTGGTAATGCTTGGCATAGTTCACTCCAAGGTTATCGAAACGTTGGAATTGTATTTGTAAGCGGCCCCAAAAGCTAAACCAATCTTTCTCAGCTTTGGGCGTCCAAAGTACTTCAGATAAGGCGGTCATTCGAGGTAGAACCATATACTCAATCTTCTTCGGAGAGTGTATAAACTCTGTCCATAAGTTACCTTGTGCCCCAAGTACATATCTACCTTCTTCCTCAGTTAATTCTTTAGGAATGGGCTCGTAGTTATACACTTGAGTTAATGGAGTGAAGAAACCAATTGCTAGAGGTTCATTTGCCATATCAGCTTGGTAGTGATCAAAATAATTAGTGCTCCAAGGTGTCATAATAACATCATGTTTCAGCTTTGCAGCTTCAATACCACCTTTCTCTTCACGCCAGCTCATCACCGTTGCTCTAGGTGCTAATCCGCCTTCAAGAATCTCATCCCAGCCAATAATTTGGCGACCTTTTGAATTCAAGTATTTCTCTATACGCTGAACGAAATAACTCTGTAATTCCAATTCGTCTTTTAACCCTTCTCTTTTTATAACCTCTTGGGCTATTTCGCTTTCTTCCCATTGTTTTTTAGGAGCTTCATCGCCACCAATATGAATGTATTCACTAGGGAATAATTCGAGCACTTCATCAAATACATTTTCTAAAAAAGTGAATGTCTCTTCCTTCGGGCAGAAGATATCCTCAAAAATTCCCCAGGTAGATTGCACCTTATATGTTTTATCAAAGCAGCCAAGCTCAGGGTAAGCAGCTAAGGCAGCACTAGAGTGACCTGGAAGTTCGATTTCCGGAATTACAGTAACGTATTTTGTTTTCGCATAAGCTACCACTTCTCTGATTTCATCTTGAGTGTAGAAGCCGCCGTGCTTTTTACTGTCGTATTTTGCACCAACTGCACGACCAACAGAGGTAGAATCACGCCAAGCCCCAACCTGAGTAAGCTTTGGATATTTTTTGATTTCTATACGCCAGCCTTGATCTTCAGTTAAGTGCCAATGAAAACGATTCATTTTATGCATAGCAATCAAATCGATGTACTTTTTCACAAATTCTATCGTCTGAAAGTGGCGGCCAACATCTAAATGCATACCTCGGTACCCAAAACGTGGTTCATCAAAAATACGAACCGCTGGAATTTTCCAACTCATAGTTCGTGGCAGAAAAGAGGGGTCTTTGTATTCAATTTCAGCAGGTAATAACTGACGAAGAGATTGAATACCATAAAACAATCCTTGCTCGGTTGCTGCTGTAATTTCGACCTTAGAAGGCGTAACGACTAGAGAGTAAGCTTCTGTGTTTTGAGATCGAGGTAGAGGCGCTAGAACCAAACTTACAACCGTATCTTGAGCAGTGGCTTTACTTACAACAGGAAGCTCAAACCATGTTGCGGTTTCTAATAAGTTTTTAAGTTGAGAAGCTAATGTCGAGTTAAGAAGTTCGGCTTGAGAAATCTGAATTTTCGTCGTCTCTTTGAGCTCAAATACACCACCACTCGTATCAATGCTTACTTCAACTGGCTTAGGAATGATGGAGATTTGGTGATTATAGCTTTGTGCAAAGCCTAAAAAAGGGAGTAATGCGAATAGGAAAGTAGATAAGAGCTTCATGCTGCTATTAGATTAATTTATAAACTAAAGGAACAGAGCTTTGAAATGTAATGCAAGGGGGGGAAATGTTAGTAGTTAGATATTAGTATTTAGTATTGAGATGTTAGAAACTAGATGATAAGATTCTTATTTCGGACAAACCCAAATAACTTCATTCCTGCGAAGGCAGGAATCTAGGTTTGAATTACAACCCCAACCTTTATTATCTACATAGATCTCGGGCATACGCCGCGAGATGACAGATAATTCGCTAACAGAATACTCTATATAATTTGCAAGGAAAATGGATCTGGGTCATCTAGAGGCTACTGCCGAAGGATCTTCACAGCTATTAAAAAGCAGTGGCTTTGTAAGCTGATATGAAATAGCATAAAGCCTCAAATCCAAATGGTTGCCATCTCAAAATGGGTTACTTAGAATCAAGTGCCCTTTCAAAAAAAGCAACACGCAACTTAATCGGTTCAAAATCTGTATCTTCCTAAGTGGAGTTTAATAGGAGCTTATATGAAAACGGATAAACTAAAAGAAGAAAATACGATGTCAATGAGAATACTATTCATCAGTGTAATAAGCCTTCTCTTTTTTGGTTGTTCCAATTCTAACGAGAAAAATGAATCTGATTATGAACCGTATCAGTTGCAGGAAAACCAATGGACGCATGACGATTATATTAATACAGACTTTGGAATAGAGGGAGTTTTTGAAGGTATTGTATTTGGCGATTCTATGTACAATAAATATATCACCTTCTCAGACAGCGTTAATTATCCAATATTTTCAGAAGAGTTTACTGATGGATTTCATCACACCCCATATTTTTTTATTAATCTAGAAGAACCAAAAGAAATCTTTGGAATGCCTTATGATGAGATACTTGTATCTGGTATACATCATAATATCTATTCAACTTTCATTAAATTCAAAGATTCTGATTCGACTAAGTATGGTTCTATAACGGAAGGTTTAACAAAAGAATTTGGTTCTCCTGACTCTATCCATGCCGAAGCTGGATATTACTTCCGTGAATGGAATAACGACGTTGCGAAAGTAGAATTTAGGAATATTGAAAACTGGGGAACTTCATTGATCTACCACAACCGGATAGGTATGGATTTAAGAAAAGCTTATGTAGGCTCTTTAGAGCAGGCATACCAACAAACGGAGTATCTGAAACCACATTCAGGAAAAGTGAATTTTTTTACTACCTCTAAAGAGTTTTTTGAGATTAATAAAGGAGAGTTGGCCCCATTTTATTCTAATAGTATATTTGAATACTATGATATGGATTATGCAAGAACAATGTACAATCTACTGGGGAATAAAGTTACTTCCAAGGATGAAATGGCAAGCTTTAAAGCCTCGTTTGATACATCAATTGATAGTTTATATGAATTTAGAGTCGAGATTTATAACGGTGATGAAGAGGATAGTATAATCAGGGGTATTATTGGAGAAAGATATAAGAATCCTGATTTGTCAATAGTACAAAGAAGAATTACTTCTGGTATACACACTAAACTCGATTTTTACTATTACAAAAATCTGTTATTGATAATCAGTGAAAACAATGGATTTAATAAAGAATTAATAATTATACTTAATCCTTCCTTATCAATAAATGTGTTTGATGAACTAGGAACGGTGTCTTTTTAGATGTACGATTTAAGATATGAACCGTAAGCTGTGGTTCTTTGTTATTAGGAATTTTAATATCCAAGAAATATATTCGATACCAACTCTAAATGATTGTATTTAAATATGATGCTTGTGAATCCTGAAAGGATGTATTCCGCGATAAACACGCTGCTTCTTTGTATGCTTTGTTTAATCGGCTGTTCAAAAACGGAGCAGAATAAAGGATTAGTACAAGGGAATGATTTTAAGAATTTGTACCCAGAGCAGGTATCTCAGATTGACCAAGTGGATTCACTTTACTTTTCCTTTTTGGGGGATAATGCTTTTATAGCAAAAGATGGCTCAATAATTCTACCTGTGTGGGATCCTGCTATGTTGCTAAAAACAAAGCTTGAAGGCAGTACTGTGATAGCTAAAACTATTAAAGGAAAAGGGCCAGGTGAAACCATAGACATTGGAACTCCTGCTATGGATGATGAAGGAAATCTCTATGTATATGATCAAATGCAAAGTAAGGTTATTCATTATAATTCGAGTCTGGAAGCATTAGGTGAAGTAATTGTTAGGCCCGCTGAAGGGTACAGAGTTTCACAAATTCACGCGTCGTTTAAAAACGGGAAATTGCTATTTGAGATGAAGAAATCTGGACTCGCATTTATTGATGATCAATCAAAAAAACTAAGCCTATATGATTTTGAAACAGGTGAGTTTGAAGAGGAATTGAAAGTGTATTCAAAACCTTATGAACCAATTGGGGATTTATTAAAAACAGGTTTTGGAATGGCCATTGACATCCCATTCTCTAACGACCAATTAGTTGCGTATAAACCTGAAAACAAAACCTTTCTGCTTTTTGATACTAGAACAAACATTATTGCAGAAATTGACTCCAAATTTGACACACTAAATGTGATTAAGGTGAATCTCCCCCAAGAAGAAATGAGCAAGGACGAGTTCGAAACTCTAAAAGAGAAAAATGAAATACTTACGAGTAAGGATTGGGAAGGGGTAAAAGCTAGAATCCCCGAATTGAAAGCAAAGGCTAGTGCCATGTTGTATTCAAATAATGAAATTTGGCTAAAATCGAATCTTTTAAAAGAATACGATTACTGGTTGGTGTTAGACTTGGATGGCAACATTAAGCATGCTGTAAATTTACCGAAAGACTCTGGCCTCTCTTTTGTATCAGGAACTTACCTAGGAGTTAGATTAGACGATTCTACTTTCGCGATTTATACCCTAAACTAGCGTACACATATCAAGTAATTCGTTAACAGTTTTGATAAACTAAACAATGCTTATCGTCATCCTAAATCTGGAAATGACCGTCAAGAAGGTGTTCCTTCTTGGGAATGGGCAGAGACGAAAACTATTTTTTCTCAGGGTGTGGACCGTGGGCAAATGAGCTTGTAAGCTGATGTGCACAAAGCCACAGGTTGGCATTTCAAAAGAGGAAAGAAGTCAGAGACTTCTTATTTGAGTTTTCTTTTAAGTCACCGTTGTTGTTACTCAATCACTTAGTCCACAATCTAAAATTCTGAATTCTATTTTTTCGACTTTTTCTCTTTTTCAGCTAGAATCCAATCTACATAGAGGAATTCAAGCGCAGCGCCTTCATTACCTTTCCAGGCTTTTATGAGCTCTTGGAAGCGTTCTTCTGAAGTGGTATTTGGGTCTTCACCGTAGCTCCAAATAATCCATCGACGCAATCCTTTTTCTTCGCCCTTCTGGAAATTACTCGGAAATATCGCATCGGTCTTTCCACGCATCATCAATAAATCTTGAGCCGCTGTTGGTCCAATTCCTTTTATCGAAATGAATTGCTCGTAAGCTGTTTGAGGATCGGTATTGGATATAAAACCCATATCAATGTTTCCGCCTACAATATCTGTTGCTAGGTTCACCAAGTATTCACCTTTGCGGACGGTCGGTCCTAATTTTCGGATGTTAGCTGGGTCGGCTTGCATAAGCTGGTGGGGGCGAGGCCAAGCAGGGATGTTTTTCCCTTTATGAACGAGTGTGCTTCCATAAGCTTCCCGAACTTTGAACATCATCTTTTTGGCAGTAGGCTTGTGGTTCATCTGCATTTCCACAATTCTATTCTGAATGTCTTCAAATAGATTCGCACGTGTCATGCGCTTCAATCCGTATAGCTCGGTAAGTTTATTGCCAACTAATGGATCGGATGCCGCATTATCATAAAGCGGACGTATATCCATTTCGGTTCCAAGAATTTTGGCAAGACTTTTATTAGCGATAGAGATTTCCTCTTTACTAAGCGACTCATACGACTCAATGTGAAATTCTGGTGCGTCGGGGTCGCCATTAAAGAAAACAGTTATAAGAACGTCACGGTCGCCAACGGGAATAGGACGAGTAAAACCTTCTTCAAAAATAAGCTCTGGGTTATGCTCGTGATCGAAATAGGAGACCACATCTAGGCAAAGAAACCAGTCGTGCGGAGGGATGGATTTGAGTGACCAATTAGACATTCTAAAAAAGGATTGGGAATTATATTAGATAGCTAGATAAGTAATTAGCTACTAAAATAATTCCCATAGAATCTAATTTCAGAATTCTTTTCCTTTGGCTACAAAATTATGAGTTCGCTAATTCTACTTTTTCAGCCTTACTCTTGAATGGATTTAAATTCCATGCACTAGCTTTAACAAGTAGGCTATCTACAGAGATATAAACTACAGGTATAAAGATGAGCGTAACAAGAGTCGATGCCGTTAGGCCACCGATTACAACACGCGCTAGTGATGCTTGAATTTCTGCACCAGGTCCGATACCAAAAGAAAGTGGTAGCAAACCAAGAACGGTTGTTAAAGTAGTCATTAGAATTGGACGTAATCGTAGTTTTCCAGATTGGATTACTGCGTCTAGAACATTCATCCCTTGTTCACGACGAAGCATGTTAATGTAATCCACAAGAACAATGGCGTTGTTTACCACTATACCGATAAGCATTATGATACCCATCAAGCTTTGAATGTTAATGGTAGTACCTGTAAGAAGCAGTGTTGGAACCACACCAATCACAGCTAAAGGAACAGAGCACATAACAACTAATGGATCAATAAAACGCTCGAATTGTCCTGCCATTACCATATAAATAAGCACCAAAGCCATTATAATAGAAAGGCCGAAATCTTTGGCGGCTTCTTGCTGTTCTTCGTACTCACCACTAAACACAATGCTGTAGCCAGCTGGTAAAGAGTAATCTGCAAGTTTAGCTTGAGCAAGTTCAACCGCGTCACCAAGTGCTAATTTAGAATCGAGGTTTGCACTAATTCCAGTAACACGTTGGCCATTAATTCTGTTAATTCCTTCAGGTCCGCGACCAGCATTTTTATCAATTACTGATGAAACAGGAATTACAGCACCGCTCGGTGTACGAATAGAGATGTTATCTAAATCGAGTGAGCTTAAACGGTCTTCTGGTCTAAGACGGACAGTAATAGGATACTCGTCACCATCTTGTCTAAAAGCACCAGCTCGACTACCGCCAATGTTAGTTTGAACGGCCCTTGCCACTTCGTTAATAGAAAGCCCAAGGTTCGATATTTTTTCTCTATCAAAAACGATGTTTTCTTCAGGTGTTCCTTCACTACGGTCAACTCTAACACCTGTAATACCAGGAACGCTTTCGAGCTGTAGCTTTACATCTTGTGCAATTTGATAAGAACGATCTAAATCGAATCCTCTAACTTCAAGTTGTAAATCTTCGGCTCCACCAGATCCAAAGATTCTACGAAGAATCCATAACCCAGATTGAGCAGTCACACGGACATCAGCACCAGGGATAACTCCTTCAACTCTTTTTTGCACTTCAAGAGCTAGATCAGAAGTATTTCCTTTTCTTTTGGATGCGTCTACCATTGTAATTTCAACTTCCGCACGGCCATCTCTAATATCAGTGGTAAGATGGGCAATATCATCAAATGGGATAGTACTCCTGATAATATCCTCTAGTTCTTTAAGATATTCGTTAATAACGGTGATGTTAGTACCATCAGCCATTTTTAGATCAATCTGAATTTCATCGGCATCGGTTTGAGGCGCGAGTTCTACAGGAATGGTAGGAACTAACAAAAAGCTAACAATAACGAGTACTGAAGTTACAGAGAAAACCATTTTTCTATGCTTTAGCACTGTTGTTAACCAACCAGAGTAACGTGTTTCTAAGCGATTAAAGAATAACTGAAATCTACCTTTCTTAACAGAACCATCATTTTTCTTAACACTTAAAAAGCGGCTAGAAAGCATCGGTACTAGTGTTAAAGCTACCAGAAGAGAGCAAATAAGAGCGAAAACAACAACTAATGCTAACTGCTGAAATAATAGACCTGAAACGGTTTGCATAAATACTACAGGTAAAAAGATTACAGTAGTGGTTAGTGTAGATGCGATGATAGCACCCGTTACTTGCTTTGTGCCCACAAGTGCACTCGTTTTTAAATCTTCGCCTTCCTCTTCGCGAATCCTAATAATATTTTCTAACACCACAATGGCATTATCAACAATAAGCCCGACCCCGAGTGCCAATCCTCCAAAACTCATTTGGTTGAGTGTTAGATCATTGAAGTATAGCAATGCAAAAGTGGCAATTATAGAAATTGGAATAGATACCGCTATAATAAAAGTAGAGGATCCGTTTCTAAAGAACACATACAGTACAAATACTGCTAACAAAGCACCCCACATTGCTGAACTTTGTACATTATCAATGGAGCTTTGAATAAACTTACTTTGATCGGTTGTGACAAAAAGTTTTAAATCGTTTCGTTCTGCATTTATTCTATCTACTTCGCTGCGGATATCGTCAGTTACTGCGACAGTGTTGGCACCGGTTTGTTTTCTTATACCAAAGCGCAACATTGGCTGGCCATCAATGGTAACTAATCGGTTTAAGTCTTGGTAGCCAAAGCTTACTTCTGCAACATCTTGAACTCGGATGGGCTTGTTATCAACCGTAGTAATTACCGTATTGGCAATTTGATCGATATTTTCAAATTCACCTTTAGTTCGCACATAGAGCTGTTGTGTTCCAGAATTTACGTTCCCTCCAGGTAAGTTCGCATTTTCGCTTGATATAGCTTGTTGAACTTGGGCAGCAGATAAGCCACTCGCAATTAAACGATCTCTTTTAAGATCAATCTTAACTTCACGATTAATTCCTCCCCAAATATCGATAGCGCCAACGCCATTAATTTGTTCAAAACGCTTAGTAATCTCACGGTCTAGAACTAAAGTTAAGTCGGAAAGATTTTTATCTGAACTTGCGCCAATTATAACAATTGGGAAGTTATTTGGATCAAATTTAAAAATTCGAGGTGATTCAACTTCGGGAGGAAGTGCGCCACGAAGACGATCTAAAGCTGCACGCACATCGTTTGCTGCAACGTCAATATCAACGGATTGGTCGAACTCTAATGTAACTCGGCTTCTTCCTTCTGTTGAGTTAGAACGTACGCGTTCAACACCAGGAACACCCGCTAGAGCGTTTTCAACACGCTCGGTAATGATAGTCTCAATTTCTTGAGGTCCAACATTGGGATATTCTGTACTTACCGTAAGTTGAGGATACTCGATGGGGGGGAGGAGATCAACTGGTAAAAATCTAAAACCTATAACACCAAGCGTAATGATGATCAAAAAGAACATCGTGGTGGCAATAGGGCGTTTAATCG
Source organism: Balneola sp. (assembly GCA_048267405.1). Classification (GTDB taxonomy): domain Bacteria; phylum Bacteroidota; class Rhodothermia; order Balneolales; family Balneolaceae; genus Balneola. Next base: position 460,976 of record JBLWXP010000001.1, read on the forward strand.
AAGTTTCTGTAATTGGCATGGCTTAGAATTATAGAGTTAATCCGTTGTTATTCTGAGTCTTTTTTTTTCCTTCAATAATCTCTTTAAGGAGATCTTCTTTCTGCATGCTTTGTAGATTCAAAACATGATCCCAAGTGATAGTCTTAACTCGGGCTTCATTTTTTCCCTCGGCAAGTAAATTTTGGCCTAGAGTAATAATCCACTTACCACTTTCTAACCCAGCAACACCTACCGCCATTTTTCCTCTAGCAATAATATCAATTTCTTGGAAAGTAACGCCAGTTGGTTCCGTAAGGGATGAACGATTATCAGAATCACTTACAGGTTCAATTTCAGAGCCAATAGAACTTGCAACATAAATACCTTCGCGACCTGTTTGTGGGTCAATGAAAATAGCACTAGTTGGAATTAGTGTAGCTTGCTGACTTTCGCCGAAATGAATATCAACGGGTACATACATTCCTGGCTTAAGTAAATCCTCAGCATTAGTAATATCAATTTCTGCTTCTGTACTTCGAGTAATCTCATTTAGAAATGGGCTTATTCGCGAAAGTTGAGCATTAATTGTTCTAGGTTCTCCATTTGCATCGGCGATGGTAATTGTAGCGGTTTGGCCAACTTTAATACGGCTTAGTAAATTTTCCGTAAGTACAATTTCAATTCGCAACTTAGATAAATCACCAATAGTAAAAATCTTTGTGTTTGTAGTAGCCTGCATTCCAACTCGAGCATTTCTTTGCCCTATGGTACCAGTTACTGGAGAGTTGATAACTGTTTTAGAAAGCTGATTTTTACGTTCGTCAACAAGAGCTCTAGATTGGTCGATTTGAGCTTTTGCAAGTTCAACATCAGCTTCAGCAGAAGTTTTTTGTGCGTTAATTTGCTCGATTTGTAATTCACTAGTTAGGTTTTTCTCAGCTAATGCAGTGATTCTCTTAAACTGACCTTCTAATTCACTTAGTCGTGCTTCAGCTTGTTTTAAACGAGCTTCATTGATTCTTAAACCTGCTTGTGCTTGTTGTAATTGCTTCTTCAAAGGCTCGTCTTGTAGCTTAACAAGTGGCTGACCCTTAGTTACTTTATCACCGTTTTCAACATACACTTCAGCAATTTGTGCGTTGGTTTCAGGGTAAAGCTCAATTTGATTTTCAGAAATAACATTTCCACTAAATCTTTCAACTAGTGGTAACGAACCGTATTGAGATTGCACAGCTTCAACTGCAGGTATAACCAGATTTTGGAGCGGTTTGTTGGTAGGCTCTTCTGAAGAACATGAGATAAGTAGCAAAATGCATAGCCCTAAGAAATAATTCCGTGCCATATAGTAGATTGTGTGAGAGTAAAATTGTTATTTAGATTGCGAACAAGAAAATACCCTTAACCCGTTCTATTCTTATGTTAAAACTGATTAAAAAGGTAAAAATTAGTTACAGTAAAAATTGATGAAAGAGAATTATCATTAGTATAATTAATACTATACGTAAAATGTGAGGAGAGCGGTATTATTGTGTCATTAAATCATAATACCCTAGATAAACTGCAAGTAGAGTGATTTTAAAAAACTGATTTTAAATTTTTTTCTACCTCTACTCTACAATTAGCTCTTCTTTCTGAGTACGTAACTCTTCTGGAATGGAATGACGAATGGTATCTGAAAAAGCAGTAACAATATTCTTTTTGAGAAACTCACGGCTATAAACCAAACGTATCTTGCGTGTAGGAACGGGGTCCATAAACTCTTTGATTACACCATTTGCACAACGCGTGTCATAGTCGTGCATTGCTAAATATGGCATTAATGTAATCCCAAAATTCTGCTCAACTAAGCGTTTTAGTGTTTCCAAATTACCACTTTCAAAAGTGACTGGGGCTTTTTGACGCTTGTCATTATTCTGTTTGCACAATTTTATAGTTTGATCTCTAAAGCAATGCCCTTCATTAAGTAACCATAAGTCTTGAGAGTACAAATCATCAATACAAAGCTTGTCTTTTCCTGCAAACTCATGCTCGCCGTAGACATACGCTAAAAAAGGCTCTAAAAAGAGCTCTTCTTCGTATATGTGCTGTGTTGTTGATGTTGCTATAATACCCACATCGAAGTGGTCTTCGTGTAAACCATCTAAGACATCAGCAGTTAAAGCCTCCTCGAAAGTAAGTTTAACCTTAGGGTATTTAGTAATGAAAGTTCTTAAAAACAATGGAACAAGATAAGGAGCAATGGTAGGAATAATTCCAACTCTGAATGAACCACTGAGTTCGCCATCTTGAACAGAAACCATATCCTCAATATGCTTCGATCCACTGAGCATAACTTTAGCTTGCTCAATAATTTTAACGCCCATTTCAGTTGGTATAACTGGCGTTTTTGAACGGTCAAAAATTAGAACACCAAGTTCATCTTCCAACTTTTGAATCTGCATACTAAGCGTTGGTTGCGTGATATAAATTTTCTGAGCGGCAGTCGCAAAGTGTCGATATTTATCAACGGCAACGATATATGATAACTGAGTTAACGTCATGAGATTCTAAAACTATGATGTAAATGTTGAGCCCTTGAATCTAATGAAGTCCAAGTTAAGAAGCCTACAGAAAATAAGAGTTGGCTAAAGAAAAGAGTTGGTGCTTTGGTGCCAACTCTTAAGTGTTTTTGGTAGCTTTTTATTTTAATAAGCGCTCTAGGCCAACAAAATTATTTGAAATTCAACTTAGTTTTAAGAAAGTTGAACTGTATATTAAAGCGTTATTTTTCTTTTTTCTCATGGGCACTTATGTATTTAATTTTTGATACCGAAACTACCGGTTTACCACAAAACTATTCAGCACCAATTACCGATTTTGATAACTGGCCGCGACTGGTTCAATTAGCGTGGCAACATCACGATCATACGGGTAAGTTAATTTCGAGCGGGAATTATATTATTAAGCCAGAGGGTTTTACAATTCCTTATAACTCAGAGAAAATACATGGTATCTCTACCCAAAAAGCCATTGATGAAGGCCATGATCTCGAAACCGTTCTTCACATCTTCCGAAAAGAAATTGACAAAGCGTACTTTTTAGTTGGGCATAATGTAAGCTTTGATGAAAAGGTGATGGGAGCCGAATTTCTACGGAAAATGATTCCTTCTGCTATTATCTCTAAGCCTAAAATTGACACTAAAGACGAAGGTACTCAGTTTTGTGCCATCCCAGGTGGTAGAGGTTTTAAATGGCCAACACTGTCTGAGTTACATAGAAAATTATTCAACTATGATTTTGCGGACGCTCACGATGCTGCAGCCGATGTGGAAGCAACAACAAGAGCATTTTTAGAGCTTGTTCTTCTTGGCGTAATTCAAGTTAATTTCCCTCTAGATGCTCGACTCTACGAGCCATCTGCTAGCTATATAGTTCGGGAGAATTATATCGATTTAGTTTCACCCTCTCGGCTAAAAAAAAAAGATGAGGATTTAGAAGAAGAGGAGTCTATAGAGCCTATTCCTGAAGAGGAAGTTATAGAAGTAGCTCAAGATTTTGCATTTACTCACCTTCATTGTCATTCTAAATTTTCCGTACTTCAAGCTACAGCTGGTGTAAAAGAACTAGTAAATAAAGCGAAGGAAGAAGGAATGCCTGCGGTTGCTCTAACCGACTTGGGCAACATGTATGGTGCATTCTCTTTTGTTGATGCAGCGCATAACGCTGGGATAAAGCCCATTGTAGGTTGCGAATTTTACTTAGTGGACGATCGAAATCAAAAAAAGTTTACTAGAGAAAACAGAGATAAACGGTATCAGATTCCAATGCTGGCAAAAAACCAGAATGGATATAAAAATCTCGCAAAAATAAGCTCCATCGCCTTTACCGAAGGGTATTACTACAAATTTCCGCGTATAGATAAGGAGATTATTAAGGAGTATAGTGACGATATTATCTGCTTAAGCGGTGGCCAAAGAGGGATTATTGCAGATCTAGTTCTTAACAAAGGGGAAGCTTTTGCTGAAGAGGAATTGCTTTGGTGGAAGGATGTTTTTGGCGATGATTTTTATCTAGAAGTGATGAACCACGGGCTGGATGAAGAGCTACGAGTTAATGAAGTTTTTAGAGAGTTCTCTCGTAAGCATGGTGTGAAATTAGTGGCTTCAAATAATGCTTTTTATCTAGAAAAAGAAGATTCAGCTGCTCACGATGCTTTAATTTGTATTGATAGCGGAACATTGGTAAGTACACCAATTGGTAGAGGTCGAGATTTTAGATATGGTTTCCCAAATAAAGAGTTTTATTTCAAAACTACTGCGGAGATGCTGGAACTGTTTCCAGATATGCCGGATGCAGTCACAAATACTCAAGAAATTGTAGATAAAATAGAAACAATCACGCTTGCAAGAGACGTGATTTTACCGAACTTTGAATTACCAGAAGGTTTTACTTCTGAAGACGATTATTTGCGTCATTTAACGATGGTTGGGGCAGAACCTCGTTACTCCGACTTTAACGATACGGTTAAAGATCGAATTGAGATGGAGTTGGGAATTATCAAGAATATGGGCTTCGCTGGGTATTTCTTGATTGTACAAGATTTTATTGCTGCAGCTCGCGAAATGGGAGTTTATGTAGGCCCAGGTCGAGGTTCTGCAGCGGGTTCTGTAGTTGCTTTCTGTACCGGAATTACAAACATTGATCCTTTAACCTACGATTTGCTTTTTGAGCGTTTTCTAAACCCTGAACGTATAAGTATGCCTGATATCGATATCGATTTCGATGATGATGGAAGGCAAAAAGTAATTGAGTACGTAGTTAATAAATACGGCAAAAACCAAGTGGCTCACATTATCACTTTTGGTTCTATGGCGGCGAGATCTTCGGTTAGAGATGTTGCGCGGGTACTTGATTTGCCTTTATCGGATGCCGATAGAATTGCAAAGCTTGTACCTGAGAAGCCAGGTACCTCGTTAGACGATGCCTTTAAGGAAGTAAAAGAGCTACGCGAGTTGAAAGCGGGCGAAGGTTTAGAAGCCGAAACCTTGAAGATGGCACATGTGCTTGAAGGCTCTGTTAGAAATACAGGAATTCACGCTGCAGGTATTATAATCGCACCATCGGATCTTACAGAATATATTCCTGTTAGTACCGCCAAAGACGCCGAGCTTAACGTTACCCAGTTTGATGGTAGTGTGATTGAAAGCGCTGGTATGTTGAAGATGGATTTTCTAGGCCTTAAAACGCTTTCTATCTTAAAAACAGCCATTGGATATGTAAAAGAAAATTTTGGGAAAGAGTATAATTTAGATGACATCCCGCTAACAGATGAGAAAACTTATAAGCTCTATCAAAAAGGGGGAACGCTAGGAACGTTCCAGTTTGAAAGTGAGAATATGAGGAAGTACCTCAAAGAACTGAAGCCTTCAAATATAAATGATTTGATTGCTATGAACGCATTGTACCGACCTGGGCCAATGCAGTTCATTCCCGATTACATTAAGAGAAAACACGGCTACGAGAAAGTTGAATACGATCATGAATACATTAGAGGTATTCTTGAGCCTACTTATGGTATTATGATTTATCAAGAGCAGATAATGAGTTGTGCCCAAAAGCTTGCTAATTACTCTTTAGGAGATGCGGATTTACTTCGTCGAATAATGGGTAAGAAAAAGCACGAAGAAATGGTTAAGCAAGAGAAAATCTTTGTTGAGCGCGCCATAGAAAACGGTATTGAGCCAAAAGTAGCTAAAGATATTTTCGATAAAATGGCCATGTTTGCCAGCTATGGATTCAATAAGTCTCACTCTGCGGCTTATTCTGTGGTGGCGTATCACACCATGTATTTCAAAGCAAATTACCCTGCCGAGTACATGGCTGCTGTGATGAGCCATAATATGAGTGACATCAAAAAGATTGCCTCTTTTATAGAAGAATGTCAAAAAATGAACATTCCGGTAGACCCTCCAAATATAAATTCAGCACGTGGTAAATTCGTTGCCAAAGAGGGTAGAGTTCAATATGGAATGTCTGCGATTAAAGGAGTTGGATCTTCTGCTTTACAACATATTGTTGAAGAAAGAGAAGAAAATGGGTTATTCGAAAGTATTTTTGACTTTGCAACTAGAGTTGATTTGAGAGTTTGTAACCGACGAACTCTTGAAAGCTTAATTTCTGCCGGCGCTTTTGATGAATTGGATGACAATCGTGCACAACTTCTTGCTGGTGTAGAGGATATTTTATCTTACGCTAATAGAAAGCAAGAAGAGAAACGGATGAACCAGGTTAATTTGTTTGGAGGTGCTTCTGGTGGAGGACTAGCTCAGGAACCTAAACTAAAACCGGTGCCAAAATGGAGCCAAATTGAGCGACTTAATAATGAACGTGAGCTTATTGGCTTTTACCTAAGTGGACATCCATTAAATAAATACTCAGAAGATCTTAAACTATTTGGTAAACAAAACTTAGGTGATGAATGCATTAATAGGCTCCAGCATGAATCCGTTATTAACTTTATTGCCATAATAACTGCCAAGAGGCAATTTACTGATAAGAGAGGACGGCCTATTTCTATCCTTTCAGTTGAAGACTTGTATTCCTCGCTTGATGTTGCTGTATTCAGTAAAGAATATGATAAGTATGCTCCACTACTAGAAGTAGATAACGTGGTTTACATTACTGGGAAATTCACTAAATCAGAAAGAGGTGATAGAGTAAGCGTCATATCTGTTGAACGTATTGAAAACTTACGAGAGAGATTCCAAGATAGATTGCGACTTAGAATTGACATTAAAACCGAAGGTTTAACCGTAGATGATGTTACAAAGATGGAAACTCTATTTCAGCTAAATAAGGGTAATACCATGGTGAAACTCGCAGTGCATAGTAAGGAAGCTAACGCACCAATAAAGATGAATGTGCGGAATTATGTAATAGAACCAAACAACGAATTATTAAAAGGATTGCGTGATGTTTTGGGCGAAGATTGTGTAGAATTGGAGTTTGCGTCATAAACTCTTGCAATACAGTTAATAACTACAAACAATGTGAAACTTGGTTCTAAAATTCACGATATTTGGTCACGAAAAAGATATTAATAAAACTTAGGTAACCTTGATGGGAAAATCATTAGAATTTACAGATAGCAACTTTGAAGCTGAAGTAGTTAACTCAGATAAACCTGTACTTGTCGATTTCTGGGCAGAATGGTGTGGTCCATGTCGTATGATTGGGCCAGTTGTGGAAGAAATGGCTGGTGAATACGAAGGCAAAGCTAAAATTGGGAAAGTTAACGTTGATAACAATCCAGAGATTTCAGTGAAATACGGCATTCGTAGTATTCCTGCATTGCTCATTTTCAAAGATGGACAAGTAGTAGACCAAATTGTAGGTGCAGTTCCGAAAAGCCAATTGGCAAAACAGCTTGATGCTCAGTTAGTATAATCTACTAAAGACATTAAAAAAGCCGCTTTATATCGATAAAGCGGCTTTTTTTATATCCAATTCTTAATAGAGTGGATGGTTATTTTGCTAGCTTGAACTTTAGCACCAATCTCTTTCCATCATTTTCATAGAGAACTTCATCAGCAAACTCTCCCATTAGAAATACACCACGCCCGCTTGTTTTCAATAGATTCTCTTCGGCAAGAGGATTGGGAATAGCTTCAGGTATAAAGCCATCACCTTCATCGTCTGTAGAAATACTTAGGGTGTCCCCATCATAAGTAGCTATAATAGTAACCTTTTTTGAAGCATCGAGTTTATTTCCATGAATAACCCCATTAGTAGCAGCTTCACTTACGGTAAGCATCAATTTAGCGTAAAATTCGTCGTCAAAATTAAGCTCAGTCTGGAGATCGTTTAAGAGCCCTTCAACTTTTTCAAGCTCATCGTAAGTTGAGTGTATAACTAGTTGCTTCTGTAAGTTCATCTATTATGCATAAATTCCGCGTAGTTTTAATGTGGTTGCCACACGATCTATTGCATACACGTATGCCGCCTGGCGAAGGGTAATACTATACTTTTCACTTACCATAAACAAGTTATCGAAAGATTCTCTCATCATTCTATTAAGTCTTCGATTTACACGTTCTTCTGTCCAGAAATAGCCGTGTCTGTCTTGAACCCACTCAAAATATGACACCGTTACACCGCCCGCATTGGCGAGAATATCGGGAATAACCATAATCCCTTTCTCTTCTAAAATTTTATCGGCATTAGCTGTTACAGGTCCATTAGCACCTTCAGCAATGATTTTAGCCCCTATTCTAGGGGCGTTATCCTTATTGATTTGATCCTCCTTGGCAGCAGGGATGAGTACATCGCATTCTAATTCAAGAAGTTCCGTATTTGAAATTGGCTCTGCACCAGGAAATCCTTCCAGTGAGAACCCATGCTCTTTTGAAAATTCTAAAGCCTTAGGAATGTCTATACCATCAGGATTGAAGTAACCGCCACTAACATCACTAATAGCAATAACACGGGCACCTTGCTCATAAATAAGTTGAGCACTTACTGAACCTACATTGCCAAATCCTTGAACAACAATTGAGGCGTTACTTGGCGAAATACGAAGTTTACTAAGTCCAGCAAGGGTTGTTGTAATTACACCGCGACCTGTTGCCTGCTTACGACCTTTCGATCCTCCCAAAATAATTGGTTTTCCAGTAACAACAGCTGTTTCATTTTTATGACTTTTCATACTGTAAGTGTCCATAATCCATGCCATCGTTTGCTCGTTGGTATTCATATCTGGAGCAGGGATGTCTCTATCTGGGCCAAAAACATCGAACATGCTTGCGGTATATCGCCTAGTTAAACGCTCCAATTCATGGATGGATAACTCCTTGGGATTAACACGAACGCCACCTTTTGCACCCCCAAAAGGCACATTAACACATGCACACTTCCATGTCATCCACGCAGCAAGTGCTTTAACTTCGTCTAGTGTTACATCGTCTGCGTACCGAATACCACCTTTCGATGGGCCTAGAATACTGTTATGGATAACACGATATCCCTCAAAAACTTCAATTCGTCCATCGTCCATCGTAATTGGAATAGAAACCATTACAACTTTCTCTGGACTAGAAAGGTATTTAAAAACTCCTGGGTTCAAATCTAAAATATCGGATGCGAAACGGAACCGCTCCATCATAGACTCAAAAGGGGATTCATTTTCAAGGTGGGGCGCAGGCTCTTTATAATAGCCGTTAACTAGCGCGTCTTTGGGTTGAGGCATTAGATGATATAAATGATTGTCAGTATGGTTAGAAAAGCGCTTCCAAATATAAGAATTAAGAATAAAAATGATACTAAATTGATGAAAATTCTAATTTAAATATGAGAGGAGTTGAGGGAAGCTCGTTAAAAACCTTTAAAGCCATATTTAGAATAATTAGTGATTGAAAAAATGAAATAATTCTATTTATAACATCAAAATTTTTAGAAATAATTATCAGAATTAAGCTGAGGTTGTAGAAGATTTAGGACTTAAATAATAATTTAATCTATTAGTTATTTGATATTAATAGTCAAATATGACATTATATATCGATGAGATAGAATTCTAAGTGCATTATATGCGCTTATGATGATGGCATTCTTCAAATCCGAGTCGAGACAAGAGCTTTTAAATCTTTAAATGAATGCTTTATGACCGCAAACGTATTAGTGCTAAATCAAGATTATCAACCATTGAGTGTATGTTCCATTCAACGCTCTATGAAGCTGCTTTTTCTAGAGAAGGCAGAACTACTTCACGATGACCCTAAAAGAATACTACGAACAACAAGAAAGAATTATTCGTATCCATCTGTAATAAGATTGAGAAGCTACATTCGAGTTCCTTACACACGGTTAGTGTTGTCTCGTAGGAATATAATGCGCAGAGACGATTTCACTTGCCAGTATTGTAACAAAAAAACAAAGCTAACCATAGACCATGTAATTCCTAAAAGCAGAGGTGGAACCGATACGTGGGAAAACCTGACCACGGCTTGTGAGAGGTGTAATGTTAAAAAAGGGAGTTTTACCCCGAAAGAAGCTAACATGGTTTTAAAAACAAAACCTTATCGCCCCATTGCGTTTACTTTTTTTCGAGATATAAATGGAGGTGTCCAAGAGCCATGGAAACCATATTTGTATATGACTTAAGAATGCTTCTGGTAGATTAATCAGTATTTCGTATACCCTATATGTAATATAGTTTTTACCAATTAAGTTGAGTTTGTAAAAGCATAAATCAGTCTTCAAAAAAGCTTATCTTATCACGTTATACAAGTGAAGCAAAAGCCTGATATTTGGATTCATTTTATTAAGAATTAATAAAATGTAGAATCCTAGTCCTTGATTTCCAATTCAAAACTAGTCCAAATTCAGCAGCTAAAAAGAAGTTTATACAATGAGCACAAAAGGAAGAGTATTAGTAGCCATGAGTGGGGGAGTTGACTCCTCAGTTGCAGCAGTTATGTTGCGCGAACAAGGTTACGAAGTAATTGGTATTACAATGAAGACCTGGGATTATCACAGAAGTGGTGGTAATAACGGGAAGGAAACGGGTTGTTGTACGGTTGAGTCGATGAATGATGCACGTCATATTGCGGTAAATCATGGCTTCAAACATTTTATTGTAGATATACGCGAAGAATTTGGCGATTGGGTGATCGATCGTTTTGTTGGTGACTATTTAGATGGTAGAACTCCTAACCCTTGTGTGCTCTGTAATACCCATATTAAATGGGCTGCACTTCTAAAAAGAGCAGATAACCTCGGCTGTGATTTTATTGCGACGGGACATTATGCTCGAGTTAGAGAAGAAAATAATCGTTTTGTAATTTCAAGAGGATTAGACCCCAAAAAAGATCAATCGTATGCTCTTTGGGGTGTTGCTCAAAAGCATCTAGCTCGCACAATATTTCCATTGGGAAACTATCCGAAAACTGAAATTCGACAAATTGCTGAAGATCACGGTTTGCTGAATGTTGCAAATAAACCAGACTCTTATGAAATCTGTTTTGTACCAGATGATGACTACCGGCGCTTTCTAAAGGATAAAGTTTCTGGTCTTGAAGAAAGAGTAAAAGGTGGAAAATTCGTAGATAAAAACGGAATTATTCTTGGCGAACATGAAGGTTATCCTTTCTACACAATTGGCCAACGTAGAGGCTTGAACTTGCCAATGGGTAAACCAGTGTATGTTACCCATATTGATGCTAAAACAAATACAATTACTGTTGGCGAAAAAGAGGAATTAATAAGTTCTACCTTAATAGCTCGAGAGATTAATCTTTTGAAATATGATCGAGTGCCAACTTCTGAAATGGAAATTACAGGAGCTATTCGATATAATGACGATGGAGCAATTGGTCATCTCACCCAAACTGGAGATGACGAAATTAAGGTGCACTTTCCCGCAGGTAGAGATGCTATTACACCAGGTCAAGCAATTGTGTGTTACGAAGGTGATGATGTAGTAGCTGGGGGATGGATTAAAAAAGTTAATGTAGGGTTTAATGAATTAATAGACGCCTAGATGTAACAAGCTTGTCATTACCACGTTACAAGACTGCAATTCAACTGAATAAAAATATAATTATGAAAAACAGAATTTCTTTTAGTTTTATACTCACTTTGGCATTTGTGATGTTTTCACAAATAGCTTCCGCTCAGTTTCAAGGGCAAATTAAAATGAATGTTTATAGCAATGATGATGGCGATGTAGAAGTGAACGAGGTTAATATGTACATAACCGCCGATCGCATTTTCTTGAAGGGAGAAGATAAAGTTAGTTTTTCGGATGGGATGGAGTCTAGTGGACTATTGATTCGTAACGACAGTAGAGATTTTATCGTTTTGATGAGTGATAAAGAAGCCTTGCAGATTACTAAAGCTGAAATTGAAGGTCTTTTTGATATGGCCTCTATGATGACTGGAGGCCAAGCAACAGCCAAGGTTGAAGGCAAACAAGTTAAGCCTGGCTATAGATATTCTGATAGGACTCGTACTATCAATGGATTTAAAAGTGCCGAAATGGTTGTAGAAGATACAAGTGAAAAGAAAAATGGCAGTTACCTTTCTATATGGCTAACTCCAAAAATCGACATTAACTGGGGAATGCTTTCTGAGTCATGGAATAACTTGCCTGCAGAGGTTGAAACAACTGTAAATGGCATGTCTCGTGAAACTATTTTTAACGGGAAGAATTTTCCTACACTAATCGAATATTATGATAGTGAAAAAGATAAGACTATAAAGATAATGGAAGTTACTTCTATCAAAGAATCAAATGTTGCTAAAGCAATGGTCCAAATTCCTGCAGGTGTAAACTTGGTAGGCATTAGCGAACTAATGTGGAAAATGATGATGAGCGATAACTAAGATTTAGTACATCAACTATAGTGTTTAAAAGCTACTTGGAAATTTCCTAGTAGCTTTTTTTATGAGTTAAAAAGAATCACAAAATTGCGTTGAAGGATTATTTCTGCTTAATCACTCAGAAATGGTTATTAAGTTTTTCAACTTCAGTAATAGGCTCAGCACAAGAATAATTGGTACAAATATAGACACTTGTACGGCCATCTTTTGGAATCATATCAACTACATATGGTGATATGGTGCGTATTTTGTCTTCTTCCAAAGGTCTGAAAACAAGAACCTTTTGTGGATTAAAAGCTATTTTTAAAACTGAAATGAAAGGCTTTGTGTCTGTATCACCTTCTGAAATTACAATTTCTCTCGGGCTATGGTGTACAAATTGAATTGCAGAAAGTCCTAGTGTAATACTGGATCCCGCTCTTATTAATTCACTCGAAAAGAACTTGCCAATAGAATCAGCCTTTTGTTCAAAATCGGTAATTCCAGTAAGCTTACTTAAGCGAAGTAAATTAAGCATTCCAACGGAGTTTGCAGAAGGTATAGCACCGTCGTAAATATGCTTTTGAAGACCTAAAGGTTGATCGGTAGTATCTTTGGTTTGAAAGAAACCACCACACTCAGAATCCCAGCAATTTTCAATCATTTTGTTGTTTAATGAAAGTGCCGACTCCAAATAATCGGAGTTAAAAGTAGCTTCATAAAGTTCAATAGCTGCCCAAACTGAGAATGCGTAATCGTCAGCGAATGCGTCAATTTCAGCCTCACCTTGTTTATACCGATGTTTTAAATTCCCATTTATAATCAATGATTTTTCTAGAAATCGGAATGATTTTTCAGCGGCATCTAAATAAGTAGAATTTTGAAGTTCAGATCCAGCTTTAGCTAAGGCGGCGATCATTAAGGCGTTCCAATCTGTGAGAATCTTATCATCTAAGAGTGGTTTTGCCCGATTGTTACGAGCTTTAAATAGAGATGTGCGAATGTCTTTGAATCGTAATTCTTCAGTGTTGGTGAGAGCTTTCTTTAAATGAGGAATGTTATTTCCTGTTAGTTTTTTTGTGGCCTCATCTTCAAAATTACCTTCTGCCTTAAATTGGTACACATTCTTAAACCAAATAGCATCTTCAGTAGATAAAGTGGTATCGATTTCCTGTTCCGACCAAATATAGAATTTCCCTTCTTCACCCTCAGTGTCTGCATCTTCGGCAGAGTAAAAACTACCCGAAGAATCTGTCAACTCTCTAAATACATATTCTGAAATTTCTTCAATTGTTTGTTTGAACAAAGGACTTTTACAGACTTGATAGCCTTCGGTATAAGCCATCATCAGCAAGGCTTGATCGTATAACATTTTTTCGAAATGGGGGAGTAGCCATTGCGCATCCGTCGAATAACGATGAAAGCCAAAACCTACATGGTCCCAAATGCCGCCTAAACGCATAGAGGTTAAGGTTGTTTCTACAGCGTCTTTAAAACGATTCTCTTTAGTATGATGCCATTGTCGTAGCAGAAACATCAAATTATGAGGACTTGGGAACTTAGGAGCTGACCCAAAGCCGCCATTTTTATCATCAAACTGCTGGGTTAGCTGGGCTGCCGCAAAGTCGATAGCCTCGGTGCCTGGGAATAACCCAGATTCAAACTCTTGAGATCTATCGAACCCACCTTGAATACTTTCTACAGCTTTTTGAACTCTTTCGGGTTCGTGATCCCACATTCCTTTTACACCAGGAATTAATTGCTTGAGACCAATCCTATTAAATCGAGCTTCTTTCGGCAAATAAGTGGCAGCAAAAAAAGGTTTTTTATCGGGTGTCATGATAATGGTTAATGGCCAACCGCCATGACCATTCAGCATTTGGCAAACCATCATATATGTGCTGTCAATCTCTGGGCGTTCTTCTCTATCAACTTTTACGTTAATAAAGGCGTCATTCAGTTTATTAGCTATTTCTTCATCCTCAAAGCTCTCGTGAGCCATCACGTGGCACCAATGGCAGGTGGCATATCCTATGGACAAGAAAATTGGTTTATTTTCAGATTTAGCTTTTTCAAAAGCTTCATCTCCCCATGGATACCAATCTACAGGGTTATTTTTATGCTGAAGTAAATACGGGCTTTTTTCGTGTTCTAAACGGTTCAAACGAATGGTTTTTTAAATGAAAAAATAGGTAGAGGGCTAACTTCTAGGAAAATTAACTATCGATATCTTTTTTGAATCTCTGACTATAATCAACAATAAATCGCTCGTATGGTTCATCCATTAATTTAGAAGAAATCAAAAAGTCTGCGGAAGAACGATTACATGCTAAAGGAATATTATATACTACACTGATTCTGAGTAATGCCTTAACGTCAACATCGTGAGGTTGAGCTTGCAATGGATCCCAAAAGAAAATCATTATATCGATTTCGTTATCAATTATTGCAGACCCAATTTGCAAATCGCCACCAAGAGGACCGCTTTTGAATGTGTAAACTGGAAGTTTGAGCTTTTCAGCGGCTAAAGAGCCTGTAGTGCCAGTTCCGAATAAATTATGCTGAGCTAAGGAATCCCTATTATAAAATGCCCAATCTAGCAAATCCATTTTGCGATGGTCATGAGCAATAAGAGCAATGTTTTTCTTAGGTTTCATTGCTAGGATGGAGTTTGCAATGGAAGGGTGATGTATCTTTTTCGCCATTTTTTTATTGGCAATATACATTAATCAAAGCATCCTCGCTTTGATATAGCCTAAGAAAATGAGATGATTTATTAAATTACAAGACGTAGCTGAGAGCGCTCCATACGTATTTGTTTCACTCTAAATGATTCGTTTTCAAACCCTTTTAGCTCTTTTTGGCTATCTTTTATAAACAGAGTATTTCTATTTCTTTCTAAGTATAATTTTACGTCTTCATTATTATAGAAAGCTTCGGAAACAACAATTTCTTTTTCTTTGGCTACATCAACCAATCGAGAAGCAATGTTGACAGTAGTTCCAAAGTAATCGATTCTATCGTTTAGATTTACTGTAGTACAATCGCCTAGATGAATCCCTGCTTTAAGTCTAAAGGCATCGCCCATTCCAGTTGAACTAGAAAATATCTGCTGAATTCGTTCAACAGCTTTTAGTGCCGAAACCGGTTCTCTGAAAACAGCCATTACAGAATCACCAATGGTTTTAACGATTCCTCCCCGTTCTTCTGCAACAATTTGTTGAATTACTTTAAAATGACTCATCAATTGACCGATAGCAAACTCGTCGCCTTCCTGAACATATAAATCGGTAGAGTTCATTAAATCGGTAAACAAGACACTTACATTGGTAGCGGATATTTTTTCGCCATCATTTAGAATTTCTTTCGCAAATAATGTTCTAAAATCGTGAGAAGAAGTTACTTCAGAAGCATAAATAGCTTCTTGCTTCCAGTTTTCTTTTTCCAGATAGCACACAACTTTTTGAGAGGAATGGTTAATAATTGTGAGGTTTGGATTTGTCGAAATAACAGCTTCTTGCCCTGAAAAATCGTCGTCTGTAATGTAAAGTGTAATGGTTTCGGGGCCGTCTTCACGTACGTGTAGCTTTAAAACACCTTCGTGCTGGTAGGTTTTAAAAATATAAGTGCCTTCATCTAGCCGAACATTTAGGTACTGTTTTTCCCCAAGTTTTAAGAAATGTTGCGTTGCTCGATAAGGTGTGTTTTGTGGGCCACCAAAACAATGCTGTTTAGTTGAAAGCTTTCTTATTAATGGATTTGGAGTAAATACTAAGTGTATATTTTTATTGAAATCAATATTGTAACTAATGTTGCACTCTTCACAATGTAAATTATCGTGAGTATCAGTCATTTTTCTGAAACTGTGAGTAAGTGATTTGCAATTGGGACAGGAAATATCCCATTGGAAATCAAGTAAATCCAACTTGGCAGCGTGAAGAAAAACATTGAGTACAGAGTATTTCTTTTCTCCCCAATATTCTGCCAATTTATAAGGATGGATGGAGCGTAAATCAGCATCATCGGCCTTTTTTAGATAATCAAAAAGATGATTTACAATTCTTTCTCGGCGAGTGTTAGCAAGTAGTTTTTTTCGAATCAGTTTCATTCTTTTTGAGGCCCCTCGTACAAGATTTTTTTCAGGGGCTAGTTCATACGTTAGTAAATTTTCAACAGCGCAGGCGTCAATTTTATGAAGAAATTTTGTGAACCTTTGGCGAAGAACTCGTGTAAAGTATAAACTAAGAGGAAACGAGAATAGCGTACTGATTGATAGAATCCATATACGCACATGAACGGAGGTCCCTACTGAATTCTGACTTAAAGTAAATAGAACACGTACATTTTTTAGAAGACCGATTTTGTAATGTCGGGTACACCCAAAACGGTAAGGCTTTTCCCACATGTATGGTTCTTCTTGCCACACAAGGTGTGAACTTAACCGAATAGAAGCTAGCTCTAAAAAGCCTTTGGAGGAGTTCCTAGAGAAGGGAGTTTTCTGAATTGGGTATAAACCAATATTTCTAAAAATGCTGTTTGTATCAGAAATTAGTGGCCATAACTGCTCTGGTGTGCCCTTAAGTTGGAACTTCCAGCTAAAAAAATGTTTATGTCTGTCCTTCATAATAAAAGAAAACCTACCAAAAAGGTATAACTCGATAATTGTTTACCTAACTCGTATCTTTAGTTACCATTTTGAAGAGGGTATCTCAAAATGGTTGTTACAAAATTTTAATAATACATAACAATGGCAATAGAAAGAACTTTGACTATTCTGAAACCTGATTGTGTTCGTAAAGAACTAATTGGGGAAGTAACTCAGCGCATCCAAGAAGCTGGATTTACTATTCTTGCAATGAAATTGACAAGATTAACAATGGAAACTGCGGGCGGCTTTTATGCGGTTCATAAAGAACGTCCTTTTTATGGCGAGCTATGTGAATTCATGAGTAGCGGAGCATGCGTGCCTATGATTCTTGAAAAAGAAAATGCAGTAGCAGACTTTAGAAAACTTATTGGTGCTACAAACCCAGCTGAAGCAGAAGAAGGTACAATTCGTGCTGCATTTGCTGATAGTTTAGGCGAAAACATCATTCACGGTTCTGATTCTGTTGAAAATGGTTTGCTTGAAGGAGCATATTTCTTTACTGAATCTGAAGTAGTAGCTAACCGAGCTTAGTAGATTACTTCTAATTCCGTTTTTTAAAAGCAGCCTTTTTAAAGGTTGCTTTTTTTTTTGCGCCTCAGAAAATGATTCATAAATTCCATTATGAAACTAACTCAATACATTCTTCCGATTTTATTCTTAGCAGTAGCATTAAACTGTACTTCTAAAGAAACTAGCCAACCTATTGCTGTGAAAACAGGTGCAGAAGTTCTAATACAAGCCCACTTGCAAGAACTTAAAGGTAAGAAAGTGGGACTTTTTATGAATCCAACTGCACGAATAGGTGAAGTTCATGTATTGGATACTCTTTTGAGCCATGGAGTAGAAGTGACGGCTCTTTTTGCTCCAGAACATGGCTTTAGAGGAGACGCTGGTGCTGGAGAATCTATAAAGTCAGGAATTGATAGTGCTTCAGGATTACCTGTTCATTCTTTGTATTCAGGCGGTAAGATTCTAAAGCCTTCCCCCGAAGTTTTGAATACTCTAGATATTGTTCTTTTTGATATGCAAGATGTTGGGGCGAGATTCTATACCTATAATGTTTCTATGAAATTGCTACTAGAAGCGGTATCGGAAACAGGAACTGAAGTTTGGATACTTGACAGACCAAATCCTGCCGGTGGTGAGTATGTTTCTGGTTGGATATTAGAAGATGAGTATCGTTCATTTGTTGGAGATTATCCCATTCCTGTTGCCCACGGATTAACTCTTGGGGAACTCGCTTTAATGGCCGTGGGAGAAAATTGGCTAGATACTAATAAGCCCATAAATGTTAAAATCATCGAAATGGAAGGTTGGAAACGATCATATAAATGGTCTGATACTGGATTAAACTGGTTTCCACCATCACCTAATTTGCCAACTTTTGCCAACGCCTACGCATACTTAGGTACTTGTTTTATAGAAGGAACAAGCCTGTCGGAAGGGAGAGGTACAGATAACCCATTTTTAATTTTAGGCGCGCCAAATACGAAGATTCAACTAAAAGACTTAGCTGAGGTTAGCGCAAAATATGGTGTTCAACTTGATACCGTTTCGTTTACTCCAAAATCAATTCCTGGAAAATCTCTGAATCCTAAGCACAAAGACTCAAAGAGTTATGGTGTAGAAATAAAAGCCTTAACCACAGGAGAAAAAAGTCTTGAAGATCCCGTGAAATTCGGAATAGAATTGATGTATCTGCTAATGGATGCGACCCCCAAAGCCGAGTACAAAAGCTTTATTAAGAAACTATCTGGAACAGAAAAGATTCTAGATAAGCAAGAACTGGATTCGTGGGGTGCGAATTTCGAAAATTACGTAACAAAAAGAAAAGCTTACTTAATTTACGATTGACGTCTTCTCCACTCATAGCAAACTAGAGCAGCACTTACCGATGCGTTTAATGATTCCACATCATTTGTCATTGGTAGGGTTACGGAGTCAGAACATTTTTTAAGGATATTTTTTTCTATCCCTCTGCCTTCGTTACCAATCAAGAATGCAACAGGCTTGTCAAAGTCTTTCTCCCAAACTGTTTTTGTAGCCTCGCCTGAGAGTGCAACTACCTCAAACCCAGCAGCAGTTAAATCTTTAAGCCCCTGGTTAGAGTCGTGTACCCTGATAATTGGTATTCTTCCTGCAGTTCCAGCAGATGTTTTGAATACGGTTGCATTAATCGGTGCTTGGCCTTGGCCTGAAACTAGAACGGCTGAAATTCCAGATGCAGCAGCTGTTCTGAGAATAGCCCCAAAGTTATGAGGGTCTTCAATTCCATCAAGTAGAAGAACCGCTGGGTTGTTACTTTGGTCTAGAGTTTCTATCCAATCAAAGAAGTTCGCGTACTTGACTATACTCATCAATGCAACAAAACCTTGGTCATTAACTCTTCCAACTAGGTTTTCAATTTTAACTTGAGGAACCTTTGACGTTGGGATTAGGTTCTCAGAAATGAGATCCGTGATTTCAGTTATAGTAGATGGTTGAATTGAATTTTTGATAAAAATCTTTTCAATTTCATCAGGACGTTGTTGTAATGCCTCTAAAATAGGCTTACGACCATAAATGAAAATATTTTTAATATTTTGCATAATTATTTTATTGTTATGACACTTTTACTATAATGTAGTAATAAAAGTCGTGTGTGAGTCTAAATAATAAGGACATGTTTGAGCAATCTAAAGAGAAATTTCCGTTAACTACGGAAAGTTTATCGCTAAAGAATAAATCTAAGACAGATAAGGTCAACGAATCTGTTTTTTTGAGTCGTTTACAATCCATAAATGGATTGCATTTTATATCTGCCACCGCACAACTTTTTTTAGGAGTTTGTGTGGTAGCGCTTTCACTGGTTGAATTAATTCAACCAACTTGGCTAGCAACTATGATGACAGTGCTTGGTAGCCTAACTAGCGTAATTGGTATGTATTTCATGTATACTATTTTTTCAAGTGTTGGAACCTTCGACTCGCTGCTTAATAAAGCAATTAAAAGAGTGATAACTTTCCAGAATTAACTATAGTTAGAGTTTTAATTCCAAAGGCTTGAAGCTAAATCGATACAGAATGAATCTTGTATTGAGATATTTTATGGCTTTAAATCATGAAGTGTAGAACATTAATTTTTTTAGCAGTAATGTTATACATAAATACGCTGACGCTTCAGGCTCAAAACAGCGCAGTGAATAATGGGGATAAGTCAACCACTAAAATTACTATGGATATTAACAACAATGGCTTTATTGTAATTGCTCATCGTGGAGCAAGGGCTTATTATCCTGAAAATACAATGGTTGCATTTAGGGCTGCAGTTGATTTGAAATCTGATATGCTGGAATTAGATGTTCAGCTAAGTAAAGACAACGTTCCAGTCGTCTTCCATGATACAAAACTGAATAAAAGGTCAGACGGAAAAGGGTTAGTCGGCGACTATACGCTCTCACAGTTGCAAGAACTAGACACAGGATCTTGGTTTGATAAGAAGTTTAAAGGCGAAAAAATTCCAACATTAGAGCAAGTTCTAGAATATGCTAAAGGCAAAATTTCAGTAAATATTGAGATAAAAACCGAAGCGGTAAAAGATGATACTCTATATAAAGCTGAGAATAGCGTAGAGAAGCAAGTAGTGACGCTTGTAAATGCACTTGATATGAAAGGTAGTGTAATGGTGTCAAGTTTTGATTATAGAGCGGTTAAAAGAGTAAAAGAGCTAGATCCAGAAATTTATACAGCACTTTTATATGAAAAAAAACAATCGAAAGGGTTAAATCCTAAAGAGCTCATAGACTTGTACCAAGCCAATGCATTCAACTGCAGTGGTAGAGAGATTAATAAGAAATGGCTTGAAATTTTAAAGAGCAATAATATTCCTTTCTTTGTGTACACCATAAACAAGGCATCGCAAATGAAAAAGGTGATAGAAGCAGGCGCAAAAGGCATTTTTTCTGATAAACCAGATTTGCTAAAGCAAGTTTCTGATGAGATGTTTCCACCAAAAACAGAATAAAATCCATTTTGTTAAATCATTTATTGAATGGGGGCTGTGAGAGTCCTATCTTTTTCATCCATCAACTACACTCTCTTCTTACATGTCTACCAAGTATATTTTTGTTACCGGTGGGGTAACATCCTCCCTCGGAAAAGGTATAATTTGCTCATCTTTAGGGCGATTATTAGTGGCTCAAGGCCTCAAAGTTACTATCCAGAAATTGGATCCGTATATCAACGTGGATCCTGGAACTATGAACCCTTACGAACACGGGGAAGTTTACGTAACGGATGACGGCGCTGAAACAGATTTAGATCTGGGCCACTACGAACGGTTTTTAGATATCCGTACATCTCAAAATAATAATGTTACCACAGGTAGGATTTACTACGATGTTATTAATAAAGAGCGTCAAGGTGCTTATTTAGGGAAAACAGTTCAAGTAATTCCACATATCACAGACGAAATCCAATCTCACGTTCTTAAGCTTGGAAATTCTGGAAAATACGATATTGTAATTGTAGAGATAGGGGGAACAGTAGGCGATATTGAAAGTCTTCCATATATAGAAGCAGTTCGTCAGCTAAAGTATAATGTTGGTAGAGCAAATACGCTTTCTATCCATCTTACATTGGTTCCTTACTTAGCAGCCGCAGGTGAATTGAAAACAAAGCCAACTCAACATTCTGTTAAAACACTTTCAGAGAGCGGTTTACAACCTGATATATTGGTTTGCCGTTCTGAGCGACCGCTAGATGCATCTATCCGTGGAAAGGTTGCTCGCTTTTGTAATGTGGATATAGAAGATGTAATTGCTTCTTTAGATGCGAAAAGCATTTATGAAGTACCCTTGCTAATGCAAAAGGAGGGTCTTGATAAAAGAGTAATTGAGAAACTTAAACTAGAGACAAAAGAATATAATCTAGACAATTGGATCGGTTTTGTTGAAGCAGTTTGTGAGCCTTCAGGATCTATAGAGATTGCCCTAGTTGGTAAATATGTTGAGCATCATGACTCTTACAAATCTATTGTGGAAGCTTTTATCCATGCTGGAGCTGTTAATGATTGTAAGGTTGATATCCGTTGGGTACAATCAGACGATTTAACAAAAAAGAATGTCGCAAAGTCTCTTAAAGGAGTGTCTGGAATTCTAGTAGCACCAGGTTTTGGAGGTCGTGGGATTGAAGGAAAGTTGGCGGCTGTTGAATATGCTAGAGTGAGCAAAATTCCATTTTTTGGAATCTGCTTAGGTATGCAATGTGCAGTAATTGAGTATGCTCGAAATGTTTGCGGTTGGACAGAAGCCAACAGCGCAGAGTTTGATGAAGAAACTGAGTATCCAATTATCGATATCATGAAGGATCAAAAGAATATTGAAAATATGGGCGGCACAATGCGCTTGGGTAAATATTCTTGTGAATTGAAAGAGGGTACAAACTCTCACAAAGCTTATGGTAGTACTTTAGTAGACGAGCGCCACCGCCACCGTTATGAAGTAAACAACAATTTGCGATACAAACTTGTTGAAAATGGAATGACTTTAGCAGGGATGAATCCTGAACGAGATTTAGTAGAAATAGTTGAAATTGAAGATCATCCATGGTTTGTTGGAGTACAATTTCACCCAGAACTAAAGAGTACAGTTAGCAATCCTCAGCCACTTTTCGTGGATTTTGTAAAAGCTAGCTTAAAACATGGAAAGAGTGAAAAGCTTTACACAACTCTTAAAAGCAATAAAGCTATAGTTTAGTTTTTAAATTCTCGGTTTTTGGTGTATAATTTTTGAAAGGAATTCAGTGTTTTACTGGATTCCTTTTTTTAATGCATCAATATTGTGGAGCAAGAATTATACTACCATGTAAAAGGATGGTATAATTTTTATCAATCCTAAAATGATTGTTTATATTGAATTGATTTTAAATTAACTACACATATGAAGTACTTTTCAACACTATCAATATTATTACTAATCGTAATTACCGCATGTTCAAAACAGAGTGATACCAAAATAATTACAAATGTTAATGGGTATACTATTTCTGGAGATTCCGTTCTAACGTTTTCGACTATTGCTTTAGAAAATGGGAAAGTAGTAGGTATTGGAGGGAATGAAATTCAACAGAAATTTGAAGGGGCAACAATTATTGATGGTGACTCGAAAACCATGTTGCCGGGTTTAACAGATGCTCATGGGCATGTTATGGGGTTAGGGTTTCAAGAACTACAAGTGAATGTCGCGGGGATTAAATCTCTAGATAAAACACTTGAGAAAATAAAAGAATATGCTGAGGAGAACCCTGACTTGGAATGGATTCAAGGTCGTGGTTGGAACCAAACTCTTTGGGAAGAAAATGAATTTCCAACAGCAGCAGATTTAGATAAAATAATCTCAGACCGACCTGTTTGGTTGAGTAGAGTAGATGGGCATGCTGGTTGGGCAAATACTTTAGCTATGCAAAAAGCAGGCATTAGTAATGATACACCAGACTCTCAAGGCGGTAAAATTATCCGAGACTCCAAAGGAAATGCATCGGGTGTTTTTATAGATGCTGCACAATGGAATATTGGTTCTATTGTACCTGAACCAACAGAAGTGGAAAGAGAAATGGCATTTAAAAAAGCCCTTGAGCAAATGAAAAGCATGGGCTTAACATCAGTGCATGATGCTGGAGTGAGTGAAGATGATTGGGAATTGTATAAAAAAGTATCAGACGAGGACAATCTTACTACTAGAATTTATGCCATGATTGGTGGTGCTGGTGAAGAGTTTGATAAGTTATCGAAAAAAGGACCAGTTGAATCTTATGCCGGTGATATGCTTGCGTTGCGAAGTGTGAAACTTTACTCAGATGGAGCACTCGGAAGTAGAGGTGCTGCAATGATTGAATCCTATTCCGATGATCCAGGAAATAATGGTTTACTTTTTTACGACCAAGAACAGATGAACGAAATGGTTCTTAAAGTTACTGAAAAAGGTTTTCAAGCAAATGTGCATGCCATTGGTGATAGAGGAAATAGAGAAGTACTAAATGCATTCGAATATTCGAAAGATAAGTTGGGTGAACAAGGTCTCAGAAATCGAGTAGAGCATGCACAAATTGTATCATTAGAAGATATTCCTAGATTTAAAGAGTTGAATATCATCGCTTCTATGCAACCAACCCATGCAACTAGCGATAAGAATATGGCAGAAGATAGAGTTGGTTCCGATCGAATAAAAGGAAGCTATGCCTGGAAGACATTTCTAGAGCAAGGAACTATTGTAGCTGCTGGTTCTGATTTTCCCGTAGAGCACTCGAATCCATTCTTTGGATTGTACTCGGCTGTTACACGTATGGATCATGAGGGGGCACCTAAAGGTGGCTGGTACTCAAATGAAGCACTGACTAGAGCAGAGGCGTTAAAGGCTTTTACTATTGACGCGGCTTACGCTGGGCATCAGGAGGAAGCGCTTGGTAGTTTGGAAGTCGGAAAATGGGCAGATTTCATACTGATCGATAAAGATTATTTCCAAATTCCAGAAAGCGAGATTTGGAATATCAAAGTGCTTGAGACTTGGGTGGCTGGTAAAAAAGTATACACTGCCGAAAAGTAGAGTTCATCTTCAGAATAAGTTCTTCATTTAAAGCCTCTTTCCTATAGAGGCTTTTTTTTTGGAGCTGATTAAAATATACCATAATTTATATGTATAAAATATGTGTATCTATGAATGAATTACAAAATCCACTTAGAGGCAGAGGTGCCTCAGATAATCCTGTCAATCGTTTTGAAGGCAATTATGTGGACTATGAACTTGATGAGGAAACGGGTGAAAAGCCATCTCCTAAAACTCAGTTATTCGCTGATGATACAAAACAAGTAATATCATGGAATAAAAGCCCTGATATTCCATTCGAAGCTGGTTTAAATCCATATAGAGGTTGTGAGCATGGATGTATTTACTGCTACGCACGTCCTTATCATGAGTATTTAGGATTTTCTGCTGGGGTAGATTTTGAAAGTAAAATCGTAGTTAAGTATAACGCCCCGGAGTTACTCAGAAAGCAATTCATTTCTCCAAAATGGAAACCACAAGTGGTTGTTATGAGTGGTGTAACTGATTGCTATCAACCGATAGAGAGAAAGCTTGAAATTACTAGAAATTGTCTAAAAGTATTTGCTGAGTTTAGAAATCCAGTAGGTATAATTACAAAAAACCATCTCGTAACTAGAGACATCGATTATCTTAAAGAACTCAGTGATCAGAATTGTGTCAGCGTTACAATATCTGTTACCTCTTTAGATAATAAGCTAACAGAAATTATGGAGCCGAGAACTTCGCGTGCAAAAAGAAGGCTCGAAGCAATTGAGAAGCTAGCAAAAGCTGGTATTCCTGTAAGAGTTAATGTTGCCCCGATTATACCAGGTTTAACTGATCATGAACTTCCAAAAATACTTCAATCTGCTTATGATGCTGGTGCAACTGAGGCAAGCTATATTATTGTAAGGTTACCGTATAAAGTAAAAGACTTATTCTGTGATTGGTTGCA
Source organism: Balneola sp. (assembly GCA_048267405.1). Classification (GTDB taxonomy): domain Bacteria; phylum Bacteroidota; class Rhodothermia; order Balneolales; family Balneolaceae; genus Balneola. Next base: position 486,452 of record JBLWXP010000001.1, read on the forward strand.
ACAGCATTACCCTGATAGAAAAGAAAAAGTAGAAAACAGATTACTGGATATGCGAGGTGGTAAACTATACAATGCCGATTGGAGCAATCGAATGAAAGGAGAGGGTGTATTTGCTAAACAAGTAAAAGATGTTTTTGATGTTCAAGTAAAGAGACTTGGTATGAATGTCGAGAGGCGACTTCTTACTTCCGACAATTTCCTGAAAACATCAGGCGATCAGTTACAATTGTTTACATGATAAAGGCGATTTGTATCATAAAATGACAATCGTTTACAAACTCAAGGGAAACTTTTTTCTAGCTTGTTCGTCTTAACTGATGTAGCCTCCCGGTACCCAATCTTAGAGAGTCATATTAGAGATAATAAAATATTTAACTTTGGGTATCGGGTTTTTTTTGCCCACCTGTCAAGCTTTCCTATTATTTGCAGTTCTTGAAAGAAGTCTCAAATATTGTCCCGTTCATTCAATATCTTACAGATAAATTCATTACAAATTTATAAATCTCGCATATATAATGGCTGCAACCTCATCTAATATGTTGAAATTGGGAACACAAGCTCCATCTTTTTCGCTTAAAAACGCTACTGGCGGAGTGGTTTCTTTGTCTGATTTTGATGAAGCAAAAGTATTTGTGGTTATGTTTATCTGTAATCACTGCCCATATGTTAAACACTTAAATAAGGCTCTAGTAGAATTTGCTAACGACTTTAAAGAAAAGGGTGTTGAGTGTGTAGCAATCAGTTCAAACGATGTGGTGAATTATCCCCAAGATGGAATTGAGTTCATGGCACAGCTAGCTAAAGAAATGAGCTTTCCGTTCCCGTATTTACTTGATGAAACTCAAGAGATCGCAAAGGCTTATCAAGCTGCTTGCACTCCCGATTTTTATGTTTTCGACAGTAATAAGAACTTGTTCTATAGAGGTCAGTTCGATGATAGCCGGCCAAGTAATGATAAACCTATAACGGGTTCTGATTTAAGAGGCGCAACACAAGTTCTTATTGATGGGGAATCTACCTATGAGGCTCAAATACCTAGTATTGGTTGCAATATAAAATGGAAACCGGGCAACGAGCCTGATTATTTTAAGGTAAAAAAGTGATGAATAAGGTTGAGCTTCAGAAGCTAAGAGAAGAATATTCTCTTAACAGTTTAGACGAAAATGATGTACTTCAAAACCCAATAGAGCAATTTAAGCTATGGCTGGAAGAAGCTTTAAAGGCGCACGTTCCTGAGCCAAATGCTATGAACATAGCAACTGTAGATAGTGAAGGAAAGCCTCATTCAAGAATTGTTTTGCTAAAAGGTTGTGAAGAAAATGGCTTCGTATTTTTTACAAACTATTCGAGCGATAAGGGTAGAGAAATCGCAGAAAATAATAATGTATCTTTGTGCTTTCTCTGGTTAGAATTAGAGCGACAAATCAGAATAGATGGCGTAGCAAAAAAATTATCAAGGGCTGATAGTGAGATGTATTTTAAATCACGTCCTCATAAAAGTCAGATAGGAGCTTTAGCATCTAACCAAAGCGAAGTTGTTGAAAGCAGATTGTTTTTAGAACAAAAGTTTGAAAAACTAGAAGCTGAGCTTGTTGAAGGTGAAGTTCCAATGCCAGAAACGTGGGGTGGATACATTGTTGAACCATGCGCCATTGAGTTTTGGCAAGGGAGAAGAAGTCGTTTGCATGATAGAATTAAATACGAACGAAGAGCAAATAACTGGATTATAAAAAGACTATCGCCTTGATATGCCAAAAATAAAGAAAAGACGGTTCGAAGAAATGCGAGCCAAAGAAAATGTATTTGAATGGACAGATTATAATAGTGCAAATCCATTCCCAAAAGGCAGTTGGAATCCAGGTGTTTTTCAGAATTCAAATCCTATAGTTCTAGAATTGGCCTGTGGAAAAGGAGAATATTCTGTTGGTCTCGCACAACTATACCCTGACAAGAACCTAGTTGGAGTTGATATTAAAGGGAATAGAATGTGGGTTGGTGCAACTGAAGCTCAAGAAAAAGGATTGGATAATGTACGTTATTTAAGAGCCTATATTGACCATTTAGACCAGTTTTTTGCAGAAGAAGAGGTCGATGAACTATGGATTCTCTTTTCAGATCCATACATCAGAAAAGAAAGAAAACGTTTAACGGCACCCAAGTTTTTAGCGTTATACAGGAAGTTTTTGAAACCAGGTGGCATCATCAATCTAAAAACAGATAGCGATGTTCTCTATGAATACACCAAAGAAATAATTGAAGAAGAGAATCTAGAACTTCTTCGAGATATTTCAGATGTACATAATGAGTGCCCTGATGACCCTGAGCTGTCTATAAAAACCTATTACGAAAGAATGCATCTTAAAAACGGAAAGCCAAGTAAATTTCTTTCCTTTAAGCTCACCTAGAAATTTTTGTAGAATACTTGATTTTAGAGATGGAATAGTTAACTTCGATAAGTTAACACTGTTAACCAGATTTAAATAATGGATACTCAAGAAATTACTTTACGAGATAGAATACTAGAAATTAGTAGGCGACAACTTTTTGTTGAAGGGCATAAATCTTTATCAATGCGGGGTATAGCAAAAAAGGTTGGAGTGTCAGCAACGAGTATATATCTATATTTCGATAATAAAGATCATCTCTTACATACCTTAATTGAAGAATCAGTTGAGGATTTAAGCTCCACAATCGAGCAAGAAGTAATTGGTAAAGTAGGCACCATCGACAAATTTGAGGCTACAATTAATGGTTACGTTAAATTCGCTATGAGTAACCCCGAAAAGTATGACATTATCTATAATGTGAATTCTACGGCAATGTCTCGCTACCCGAAAGAAAAATTTAGGAAAGCACGACGAAGTTATGAGTCTCTAGTTAAGGTAATTGAAGAAGGAGTTTCTGAAGGATTGATGGCCTTGGAAAGCCCTGTAATTGCTGCATATTCAATATGGGCACAATTGCATGGGGTTGTATCGGTAGTTCTTAATCAACGTTTAGATAGCCGAATAGATAAAGATAGGTTTATAAAAGAGTCTCTAGAACATATTGTTCAGGGTTTCTTAGTTAGAACAACAGTTTCATAAATAATGGAGAAAAAATGGATGAATTAATGAATTTACTTGGATTCTTTTCTGAGATGCCGTTATGGGCGTCTATTGGTTCTGTAGTATTGGTATTACTAATATTAGGTTACACAGGAGCACCTCTATTTCTGTGGACTATTGCAGGCTATGCAATGCTAATTGGATTAGCCGCACCGGAGTGGCTATTTATTGCATTTACAGTTGTGGCTTTAATATTTAATGTTAAACCAATACGACGGGCTTTGATAAGTGCACCAGTTATGAAATTACTGGATGTGCTAAACTTTCTGCCAACAATTTCAGAAACGGAACAAACCGCTATCGAAGCTGGAACTGTTTGGGTTGAAGGTGAATTATTTTCCGGTAAACCAGACTTTAAGCGAATTTTAAGCGAATCATACCCTGAGTTAAGCGACGAAGAGCAAGCTTTTTTAGATGGACCTGTGGAAGCGCTTTGCGGAATGGTTACTGATTGGGAAGTATTTGTTAAAAAAGATTTTGAGGATGATGTCTGGGAATTCATGCGTAAGGAAGGATTCTTTGGGTTAATAATCCCAAAGAAATATGGAGGACATGAGTTTACAGCAACAGCGCATAGTGCAATTGTAGCAAAATTAGCTTCTCGATGTGGCCCACTTGCTACTACAGTTATGGTTCCTAATTCATTAGGGCCCGCAGAGTTATTGATGCATTATGGTACTCAGAAGCAGAAAGATCATTATTTACCTAAGCTTGCAACCGGCGAAGAAATGCCATGTTTTGCTCTTACTGAACCCAGTGCTGGTTCTGATGCAGGTGGAATGACCTCGCATGGTGAAGTATTTAAAGGAGAAGATGGAGAATTGTATCTTAAGTTAAACTGGAATAAGAGATACATCACTTTAGCTGCAATCTCTACAGTAATTGGTCTAGCATTTAAACTTCGAGATCCAGAAAACCTTTTAGGTAAAGGTGAGGAGCTTGGTATTACTTGTGCTTTGATTCCATCAAGTACTAAAGGTGTTGAGTTAGGTAAGAGACACGATCCGTTAGGAGTTCCATTCTATAATTGTCCAACGCATGGTCACGACGTAATTGTTCCTATAGATGCGATTATCGGGGATAAAGAAGGTGCTGGTAATGGCTGGAGAATGCTTATGGAATCATTAGCAGTAGGAAGAGGGATTTCACTTCCGGCTCAGGGATTGGGTGGCGCTAAAATGTCGACCAGAGCAGTTGGCGCTTATGCTGCTATCCGTAAACAATTCGGATTGAATATTGGGAAATTCGAAGGTATTGAAGAACCAATGGCTCGAATTGGTGGCTACACTTATTTGATGGAAGCTGCACGAAAATATACAACGGGCGGTTTGGATAAAGGTGCCAAGCCAGCAGTTGTGACTGCCATCGCAAAGTACAATTTCACTGAGTTAACCCGTGAGATTATAAACGATGCTATGGATATAGTAGGTGGATCTGGAATTTCTAGAGGCCCACGAAATATTTTTGCCAACGGTTATACATCGTTACCGATTGCCATAACTGTTGAAGGGGCAAATATTCTAACAAGAACCTTGATGATATTTGGACAAGGCGCTATTCGTTGCCATCCATATGCCTTTAATGAGATTAATGCATTGATGAATAAAGACACCAAAGCATTTGACGATAATTTCTGGCAACACATTGGTCATGTTGTCCGAAACAAAGTTCGCGCTTTCCTTCTTAGCATAACGAGAGGTCGTTTAGCCAGTTCTCCAGTTGGTGGGCCCGCAGCTAAGTATTTTAGGAAACTAGCTTGGGCTTCGGCTTCATTCGCATTTTTTACAGATATCGCTTTGGGGTCTTATGGAGGTAGCTTGAAAATGAAGGAAAAAATTGCAGGCCGTTACGCTGATATTCTAAGTTTTATGTATTTATCAGCAGCAACATTGCGACGTTTTGAAGCAGAAGGAAGGCGCAAAGAAGATCTCGATTTCTTCAACTGGTCAATGCAGTATATGTTCTATAGAATGCAGGTTGGTTTCGAAGGAATTCTTAGAGAAATTCAAGTTCCTGGCCTAAGTTGGGCATTCAGATTAATCGGAGTATGGTCGCGATTAAACCCAATCGGAACTTATCCTTCTGATAAACTAGGTCATAAAGTTGCTCAAGCAATGCAGGTGCCTGGCGATTTACGAGATCATATCACAGACGGAATCTACATTTCTAAAGATCCTCAAGATGCACTTGGACGTTACGAACATACACTAACGCTTATTACTGAAGCAGCTCCTATCTATAAAAAGATGTTTGTAGCTATGAAGAAAAGAGAGTTGCCAAAAGCACCACTTTCTGACTTAATTACACCTGCTTTAGAAAAAGGAATAATTACCAAAGAAGAAGCAGAGTTTGCAACAAGAGCTGAAGATGCAAGAACAGATGCAGTTCAAGTTGATGATTTTACTCTGGAAGAATATTTAGCTGAGACACCAACTATACCTTCTGGCAAAGGGCTTACTACAGAAGATGTGTTAGGAGCCTCGTAAGCTCACGCTCATATTCCCCTTGTTATTGTGACATAATAGTAGCCTTGCAGACTGACCTCTGCAGGGCTTTTTTTATGTTTGTACTACTTTATACTATCAGGCATATTAAAGTGACAGTTGAAAAGTTATATATTCTGTATAATAAATTATAATAGAATAATAAACTGTCTAGAAAAGTATATTAGATTATTAGCAAATAATTTACTTTCAATGCAGTGATATGTATTGTATAAATAATAGCCAAATATGAGATTGTTGCTATGCAAAAACTCCGAATAGATTCCATTGATCAAAAAATACTAGATATTCTTCAATCAGAAGGGCGTATTGCGAATAACGAACTTGCAAATCGCATAGGGCTCACCTCAACTCCCACACTAGAACGAGTAAGGCGTCTTGAAAGAGAAGGAGTAATTGAAGGGTATCAAGCTAAGTTAAACAAAGAGAAGGTTGATAAAGGTTTTAGTGCATTTATTACGGTAACCCTAGCGGTGCACCAACTAAATTTATTGGAAGAGTTTAGTAATGCTGTTAAAGCAATACCCGAAATATTGGCTTGTTACAATACTACCGGTGAAGGTGATTTTCTTCTTCATGTTGTCGCTAAGGATGTCAAAGATTATGAACTACTTATGCGAACTAAGTTGACCATGCTTCCGGATGTTCAACGCCTACATACTAGTATTGTCTTAAATACAATTAAAGAACAATCAAACATTCCTATATAATGATTAAGCAAAAGAGTAAAGCCATATCGTTTGAATCCAAAGCAGTTCATGCTGGTGAGTTGAATAGAGATCAGTATGGTTCTCATATTCCTCCCATCTATCAAACATCTACATTTGTATTTAATAATGTTGAAGAGGGTGCTAAAGCTTTTGCTCATGAAGAAGGGGGAGCATCTCATATATATTCGAGACTCGGCAATCCAACCGTAGAGCATTTAGAACGTGCCATATGTGAGCTTGAAACGTTTGGATTGGATAATGCAACATCTTATATGGGTATGGCTTTTGGTAGCGGTATGGCGGCAATTAGCACTGGTATCATTAGCTTTGCAAAAGGAAAGCATGTAATAGCTCAGGATGCACTATATGGATGCACAAGCCAGTTTCTGAAAGAAGAAGCTCCTGTTTTAGGAATATCAACTTCTTTTGTAGACACAAGTGATATAAAGCAAATTGAGAATGAATTAAAGATTCATCCTAACACAGCAGTCATCTATTTAGAAAGTATCGCAAACCCTACAATGATGATAAGCGATATCGAAGCTATTTCGATGTTGGCAAAAGAGCATGGAGCTTTAGTAATGGTAGATAATACTTTTGCCACGCCATATCATATTCAGCCTTTAGTATTAGGTGCTGATATAGTAGTTCATTCAACTACAAAGTATATGGGTGGACACGGAACCATTATTGGAGGTGCGATTGTAGCAAAGCAGGAGTTGCTAGGAGAAAGCGAGTTGTTTCTATATCGCAAAAATTTAGGTGGAATTGCAGGACCGATGGATGCATGGTTGACTTTAAACGGAGTAAAAACCTTGCCACTTCGCATGGAAAAGCATGCAGCTAATGCAATGAAAATTGCGCAGTTTTTGGAAGCTCATCGGAATGTTGAGAAAATTTGGTATCCGGGGTTAGAATCTCATCCTCAATATTCACTTGCTCAAAGAATTATGAGAAATGGTTATAGTGGGATAATAGCATTTGAACTGAAAGGTGGATTTGAGGCGGGTAAGTCTCTAATGAATAATGTGAAACTATGTACTCTTGCTGTAAGCCTAGGTACTGTTGATACACTGATTCAGCACCCTGCATCTATGACACACTCTATAGTTGACGAGGAGATCAAGAAACAAGCACACATTACAGACGGCTTGGTCCGACTAGCTGTCGGAATAGAAAGCGCTGAAGATATTATAAACGACCTTGGACAAGCTCTAGAGAGCTAGAAGAATTTTCCCGCCTACTTACAAAACTAAATTAGGCCATTGCTGTAAAAAAAGAGGGCTTCAAACTTATTGAGCCCTCTTTCTAGTTTATTTCTCTAAAGAATTGATTTCAAAGTTACCAGCTACCGCCAGCACCGCCTCCACCAGAACCGAAGCCACCGCCTCCGCCGAAACCACCAAAACCTCCGCCACCGAAGCTATTTCCACCGCCGCCGCCAAAGCCACCACCACGATTTCCGCCGCCCATCATGCTTCCCCAAAGGAGAACATCAACAGGACCGAGAGTCCGGCGACCACCTTTACCTCCACCTTTACCAAAGCGTGAAATAACAACAAATATCAGAACGATGAAGAAAATAATCAGGTCAATAGGAATATCAGGGCCATTACTTTGCATTTCAGGAGCACCCTCAAACTCACCAGCTGCAAGCTGAATCATAATATCTGAAGCTCTATCCAATCCGTTATATACCGTTCCACTCCGTAGATTTGGAACCAACACATCTTGAACAATTCTATTTGCCATAGCATCAGGAATAGCACCTTCAAGACCGTAACCAACTTCAATTTTAAGCTCTCGGTCGTTTTTTGCTATTAGGATTAGAACGCCATTATAGCGATCTCCTTCCCACATCTTCCATTTACTGAATAATTCATTGGCAACTTCATCACGAGAGTAGCCTTCCAAACTTTCAATAGTGGCGATAGCAATTACGTTGGTTGTTGTATCGCGATAATTTCTAAGCTTTCTTTCTAACTGATTTACCTCACTCGATGAAAGCATATTGGCATAATCATTAACCATTCCCATTGGTTTTTGGGGAAGAAAATCCTGCGAAAAAGCTGTGGATGTAACTATTAAAGCAATTAACAGGGAGAGTAAATTACGCATCGGTTTTGCCCCCGTAGCTAATATCATCAGACAATTCGTTTATGTCATCTTTTTGGTAAGGGAAGAATTCCTTCAATTTTTTACCGATATGCAAAATGGCTTCTTGTAAACCTGTCTCGTAATCATCAGCTTGAAAATACTTGGTCATTAATTCAAGTTCAGCGGTCCAAAAGTCTCGCCCCACTTTAGAATTGATACCTTCATCACCCCAGATTGCAATTTTGTGATCTTTGGTGGCTACATATATGATTGTTCCGTTATGGAGCTCGGTTTCATGCATTTTAAGTTCGGCAAAAACTTCCTTAGCTCTAGTAATGGGATCTTCTGCCTTACACTTTGCCTCAATATGTACTCTAATTTCTCCCGATGTATCCGTTTCTGCTTCCTTAATGGCAGCTATAACTGTTCTCTCTTGTTCTTTTGATAAGAATTTTGACATGAATATTTATTGAAATATTAAATTAAATAAGACATCAGATTTGAGCCAACTTCAAAGTCAGCTCAAATCTCATATCACAAAAAGGGTATTAATTATTAAAATCCACTGTAGGAGCGTTTTCGGCACCTTTATCAGCTTCGAAATATGCTTTACGTTCAAAGCCACCTATAGAAGCAAAAATGCTTGAAGGGAACTTACGAATTGCAGTATTATAGCCTTGAGCAGCGTCATTAAAACGTTTACGCTCAGTAGCAATTCTGTTTTCGGTTCCTTCCAATTGAGATTGTAAGTCACGGAAGTTTGCATTCGCCTTTAATTCTGGATATTTCTCAACGGTTACCAATAATCTTGATAATGCCCCGCTTAATTGATTCTGAGCTTCCTGAAATTGAGCAAGTTTTGCAGAGTCGTTTAAATCGGTTGCACTAATATTGATAGAGGTTGCTTTACTTCGTGCTTCAATAACAGAAGTAAGCGTTTCTTGTTCAAAATTAGCGGCTCCTTTTACGGTATTTACCAAGTTTGGAATTAAATCAGCCCGGCGTTGGTATTGATTTTCAACTTGCGCCCAAGCTCCCTCCACGTTTTCTTCTTGGCTAACTAGCCCATTATTTACACTGATGCCATAAAACACTAATAGGAGTACTACTCCTAGCCCAATAAGATATTTTGCTTTCATATTTTTGATTTTTGTTAATTACCTTGGGTCTCGCTTACGAGCCAAAAGCAGATTTGGTTCAAATTTCTTTCACAATCTTAATCAAAAACCGTTCCATTGTCAGATTTAAAACCAAAATTCATTTTTTTCGACCTAGACGACACTTTATTAGATCACAAAAAGGCAGAAAAAGCTGGATTGACTGATATACACAATCATTTTGACATCTTTGATGACATCGAAATAAGTCGACTCACCGAAACATATCATCAAATTAACAAAGGACTTTGGGAGGAATATGGGCGAGGAGAGATTGATCGGCATATTTTGCATCGTAGAAGATTTGAGGAAACCTTTATAGAACTAGGTTTGGACGGAAGTTTATATAAAGAGGCTGGCAAAGTATATCTAGATTATTATCGAAACCATTGGAAATGGGTTAAGGGTGCCAAAATAGCATATGATAAAATAGCGAAGCATTACGATGTGGGGCTTATCACAAACGGTTTTGCAGAAACTCAATGGAAGAAGATTGATCAATTCGGATTTAAAGAAACGGCTAAGCACATCGTTATATCTGAAGAAATTGGAGTGATGAAGCCGCATCCTAAAATATTTGATTATGCTACCGAACTTGTTGACCTAGAACGGTCAGAAATTTTATACGTGGGCGATTCACTTAGCTCTGATGTTATTGGTGGGAATAATGCAGGCTGGAAAGTTGCTTGGTTTACTAAACAACCTACAGAGCAAGGAGCCAAACTCTCAGATTTAGTATTTGATGATTTTGATCAACTATTGACAGCATTGGGAATAGAATAGAAAAGAAATCTATTCCCAAATACATTATTAGCTGCCAGTTCCTGGGAATATGCAAAAAGCATCTATGCGTTCTCGAAGCAATCCTGTAAGGTGAAGGTCTTGCAGTGCAATACCTCTTATGATGAGAAAAACACCCAATGAAAAGGCTAAGTAGGGTAAGTATTTCCGGATTGCAGATCTGAGATCAAGAGAGATAAAGCTGGGAGCCAAATAAATCGAAAACATTGCAGGAATTGTACCTAGCCCAAACAAAGCCATATAAGCCATACTATGCAGAGGTGTGTTTGTTAATACAGCGGCAGATAGCCCAGTGTAAACAAAAGCACAAGGTAATAATCCATTGAGGACACCCATCCCAAAAAGCGAAGTTTTAGAATTTCTACGTAGGAGCTTTCCATATGCAGTAGTTATCAAGTGCACAAAATTGTGATAAAATTTAGGTTTAGCTCGGTTTCTAAAAAATCTTGGAAAGATAACGGCAATAAGTATGGAAGCACCTAATGCTATAGAGAGCCAACTTTGGAAACCAGAGAGAGTAATTCCACGACCTAAAAAGCCAAATAAAAGACCAAAAAGGGAATAGGTTAGTACTCTCCCAAAGTTATATATAAGAGCGTTAGAAGATAAAGAAAGTAATCTGGAGCTCGTTCTAGGAATAGACAGTGCGATTGGACCGCACATGCCTACACAATGGAAACTACCCAGAAAACCTAAAACTAATGCCGTCCAAAGTTCCATACTAGATCATAATGGTTTTTTCTTCTAGGTAAGTTTGATCATCCATAACCCAAGATATTTTCAGAATCCATTTTCCTTTCGCCATGCCTTCAACAGGAATTATTTGAGTACCTGTAGCATTTACAGATAAAGGTATATTCTTATCTAAAGTAGGATCATTTGGACGATATAATTTTATATCACCCTGAACTTTTCCAATTAAGTCAGTAGGGAAGACTATACGAAGTGCTTCGATTTCTTCATCAAATACAACTAAAACGGGGTCGACTAAATGTGAAGATCTAGATTTACTGTCAATAGTTTCTTGATATTGAACTCCTTCCTCGTAGTGATCATTAGAAACAAGAAAGAAATCTAAGCTTATGAAGTAGCTAACAAGACTTAGCATTGCTATTACGAATATTGTAATGGAAAGGGCAATTCCTTTTCCCCAATCAAATTTTTTCATTATGGTGTATTAAATTAGTTAGCAGGTCCTAAGAAGCCTGTTTTTTTTGTATCAATTTGCTCGCCATCTGCAAAAATGGCGAACTCTAATTCGGTTTGTAATCCTTTTAAATCTGTCTCTTTAATTTTAACTAAAAAGCGGCCTTCAACTAACTCTTGCGGTGGCACTGTAGATATATTACCAAGAGGAATGAGCTCGCCTTTAGGTGAAACAAGTTTAATTTCATAATTCTTGGGGTCAAAGGTTTTGTTAATGACTTTAATTTGATAAATATTGCTATAAATATCGTCGGGTAACTCTTGATAAAGCGTTCCTGGTTGGCGGAAAAGTGTTGTTTCTACCTCAGTACGCATTGTTAATAGTGTTATAAATACACTGACTAGAATTAATAATATTGCACTATAACCTGCTACGCGTGGGGTAAGAATTTTCTTTTCATCACCACGAATTATGTTTTCAGAAGAATAGCGGATTAGCCCAACTGGTTTATCAATTTTCACCATTACTTCGTCACAAGCATCAATACACGCAGTACAGTGGATACACTCTAGTTGGGTTCCGTTTCGGATGTCAATACCCATCGGGCATACTTTAACACATTGATTGCAATCAACACAATCTCCGAAAGAAGCCTCTTCAGAAAAACCTAGATCGGCAAGCGTGGCTTTTCGTGTTTCTACTTTATAACGATCGCCAATGGATGCTCGCTCTTCTCCACGTACATAATCATACATTACGTTGATGGAGTTATTATCGAGCATAACAGATTGCATACGGCCATAAGGGCAAACAAAATGGCAAACTTGTTCGCGCATAAAAGCAAATACGCCATAGAATACTCCACTGAAAACAATCATTGCTGTGAGGCCACCAGCATGTTGGGCAGGTGGTGCTGTTATGATTTCGAAGAGTTCATCTTTTCCAATTATATATGCTAAAAAGAGATTGGAAATGATAAAAGCCAAGGAATAGAAAATAATGTGCTTAGTTCCTTTTTTCAGGATTTTCTCTTTGTTCCATGGTGCTCTATTTAAACGCATTTGTGCGGCAGAGTCGCCTTCAATCCAATATTCAATTTTTCTAAAAACCATTTCCATAAAAATGGTTTGAGGGCAAGCCCAGCCACAAAACAACCTCCCAAAAATAGTTGTAAATAGAACAACAAAGATGATGAAGGAAAGCATCCCAAAAACAAGTAAATGTAAATCTTGGGGCCAAAAAGCGACCCCAAAAATTACAAACTTGGCTTTAATCACATTTATGAGCAAAAGTGGCTGCCCATTTATTGTAATGAAGGGACCAGAGAAGAAAAACGCCAATAGAAATATCGCTACAATATTGCGAGCATTATAAAAACGCCCACTTGGCTTTTTAGGAAATATCCAGTTCCTTTTCCCTGTTTCGCTAACAGTTGCTAGGCGATCTCTAAATTGATCTTTTCCTATTTGGCGTTTGTTCTCTGTGGCCATTGTTTTATCCTATTTAGTACTACATTTTACAGCTCGGCTTTCGTCAATAGCTTTTGGGTTTGGAGGAGATGAACCTTGGATAGAGCCGATATAGCTTACTAAGGAATTTAAGTCTTCGTTAGAAAGAGCGGCACCACTCCCGTAAGGCATCATACCTTTATCAGGGAAACCGTTCTTAATACTAATGGCCACTTCTTCAGCGGAACATCCGTGAATCCAGAATTCATCTGTTAAGTTAGGACCTACCATACCTTCGCCTGCATTACCGTGGCAGGTAAAGCATAAGTTATTAAAGCCAAGGAATACTTCTTTTCCTTTAGCAATAGCTTCTGGAGAGTCGCTATAAACCCATGTAAAAGCAGCTGCATCAGAATTATCACCATTGGATTGGTATTTTTCTGCTGCAATTGCCATTTCGGTTTCATATTCCTCGAACTGATCTTGTCCCCAACCAAATATTTGGTAATAGAACATGTATCCAATCCCAAAAACAATTGAAATATAAAAAAGCCATAACCACCAAACAGGCATGTGGTTATCTAACTCTATAATTCCATCGTATTCATGGTTCAGTACTTTATCTTTTTCGTCGTCTAAAATATCCATAATAAGTGCACTATAATTTTTGAGATTCTTCGGTTTCTAAGGGAAGATGTGCTACATCTTCCCATTTATCTTTTCCACTTCTAACTAGATAAATAACTAGTAACAAAAAGAAGGCAAAGAAGAGGATGAGCGAGATACTTGGAAATAGCTCAACTCCTTCCATAGACCGTAATACATCTTTATACATTTTATTCTCCTACAATTACAGGTGAAAGCTTCTTACTTGAAGGAAGGTCACCAAATGGATCGTTCTCACCTTTTATGTCGGTACCTAAACGTTGTAAGTAAGCAATGAGAGCAATTATTTGTTTGTCTGAAGAAACTTCAACGCCTTCAATAGTTCCAAAGCCATTTTCTCTTAGGCCTTGAGTTATTCTATCAGCTTGTGCTTTCATATCAGCAATGGCATACTCTGGGTAGCGAGGTGAATATGGAACACCAACAGTGGTTAGTGCTTTGATTCTAGATGGCATTGATTCCATGTCCATTTCTCTTTCTAACATCCATGGGTAAGACGGCATGATTGAGCCTGGTGAAGTAGAAGTAGGTTGGAACATGTGACGTAAATGCCAGCTATCAGGATACTTACCACCAATACGGTGTAAATCGGGACCAGTACGTTTAGAACCCCATAAGAATGGGTGATCGTATACAAACTCACCAGCTTTAGAGTATTCACCGTAACGTTCAGTTTCAGCTCTGAAAGGTCTAATCATCTGGGAATGGCAGTTGTTACAACCTTCCGCGATGTAAATATCCCTTCCCTCAACCTCTAGCGCTGTATATGGCTGAACACTCTCGATGGTAGGGATGTTAGAATCTATAAGTGCCGTTGGCATATACTCCACAATTCCACCAATGAGAATGGCAATAACAGTAAGAACAGTGAATTTCAAAGGACGACCTTCTAATTTACGGTGCCATTTTTCATTTTCATCGGTTATTGATGGATCTAGAGGAGCTGCTTGTGCTTTTTCAAAAATCAATAATGAGCCACTTTTGGCTGTTTTAATGAGGTTGAAAATTCCAAAAAGAGCACCTGTTATAAATAAAGAGCCACCAAATGCACGTAAACCATACATAGGAATGATTTGTGAAACCGTTTCAAGGAAGTTTGGATAAGTAAGTAAACCTTGATCGGTAAAATCTTTCCACATTAAACTTTGAACGATACCACCCCAGTACATAGGAATTACGTAAAAAATAGCTCCTAGTGTAGCAAACCAAAAATGGATATTAGCTAGTTTTACAGAATACAGCTTGGTTTGATAAATACGTGGCGTGATGTAATAAAGCATCGCAAAGGCTAGTCCACCATTCCATAATAAAGCACCATTATGCACGTGACCAATGATATAATCAGAGTAGTGAGCAATGGCATTCACATTTGCAATGGAAAGCATAGGGCCTTCAAACGTTACCATACCGTAAGCAGTTATACCAACTACAAGAAATTTCAATACAGGGTCTTCGCGTACTCGATCCCAAGCTCCACGAAGTGTTAGAAGCCCGTTTAACATACCACCCCAAGATGGTGCAATTAGCATTAAGCTAAATACGGTACCTAGTGCTTGTGCCCACGTTGGTAATGCAGTGTATAACAAGTGATGAGGTCCAGCCCAGATATAAATAAAAATGAGAGACCAAAAGTGAACAATAGATAACCTGTATGAGAAAATCGGACGATTGGCAGCCTTAGGAATAAAGTAATACATGATTCCTAAAAACGGAGTAGTTAAGAAAAATGCCACTGCATTATGGCCGTACCACCATTGAACAAGTGCATCTTGTACACCAGCATAAACAGGATAACTTTTTAAAATAGTTGCAGGAACCTCAAAAGAGTTTACAAGGTGCAGAACAGCAACGGTAACAAAAGTTGCTAGGTAAAACCAGATAGCCACATAAATGTGCTTTTCACGTCGTTTTAGAATGGTCATAATCATGTTTAACCCAAACACGACCCAGATAATGGTTATTGCAATATCGATTGGCCATTCAAGCTCCGCATATTCTTTACTAGTAGTAAAGCCAAATGGCAAAGTAGCTACAGCAGAAACAATGATTGCTTGCCATCCCCAAAAGTGAATTTTACTAAGTAAATCGCTCCACATTGAAGCTTTACAGAGCCTTGGTAAGGAGTAATATACCCCGTAAAAAATGGCGTTTCCGGCGAAAGCAAAAACTACTGCATTTGTGTGAAGAGGTCTAACTCTACCAAATGAAAGCTCAGCGATTCCCCCGAGAAATTCTGGCCAAATAAATTTAAGTGCTACAATAAGACCTACAAGAAATCCAATAATTCCCCAGGTCATTGTGGCTATACCAAAATTGCGAACAATTTTGTTGTCATAATGAAAGGTGTCTACAGACATTACGCATCCCGTTTTTTTGTTAGTGTTTTGTTTTTTTTGTGTGAAATTTCGTTATCGAATAAGACTCGAACCGAAGGTGTATAGGAGTCATCAAATTGGCCTGATTTAACAGCCCAAAAGAATGCTCCTAAAAAAATGAGTGCAACCGTAAGGCTGAACGCGATTAGAAAAAAGATTACGCCCATATCTTAAGTCCTCGTTTTTTTGCCATTATGCGTGTAGCTAGGGTAGTAAAAACCATCACGCTGATTGAACTTAGTGGCATTAGAATAGCAGCAACCAATGGAGATAGATTCCCTGTAACTGCAAAAGCTAATCCTGAAATATTGTAAACTAATGAAAGACCAAAGCTAGCTAAAATTATACGTATAGAAGTTTTTGAAAAATCTATTAAACGATCAAAATCTTTGAGTTTATTTCCCTCAATAATAGCATCGCACGCTGGTGAAAAAGAACTCATATCATCAGAAATAGCAATTCCGAAATCACTATACATTAAAGCGCCAGCATCATTTAAACCGTCGCCAATCATGGTAACAGATTTGTCTTCATCTTTAAGGGCTTTTATGAAATCCAGTTTGTCTTGAGGTGTTTGGTTAAACGACATGTTTTCAGAACCTCCAAAAAAAGAAGAGAGCTCTTTTCCCTCTTTTTCGTTATCCCCAGAAAGTAAAAACATTTGGAAGTGCTTCTTCAGGCGAATTAATAATCCATCAACACCTGCTCTAAATTCACTTTTAAATTCAAAATAGCCTTTGTATTGATTAGCAATGGAAACGTGAACTTGGGAGCCTAATTCTTGTTCGGAGCTCGCTATATTACCAACTATATTCTGACACTGCTCTGTTAGAAACTTTTTACTACCAACGCAGATTGAATCCCCATTAAACGTTGCGAAAATACCTTTTCCTGTTACTTCGTAGTAATCATCTATATCAACCAATGAAAAGTTCGGATAATTAGTAGCAATTTTCTTACTAAGTGGGTGTAATGAAACCCGACAAGCTGATTTAATGAATGACTTATCACTGTCAGAAAGTTCACTACCTTTAAAAACTAGGGTTGACTTACTCGACTCTGTAATAGTTCCTGTTTTGTCAAAAACGATTATATCAGTTTTAGAAAGAGCTTCAACAACTTGTGTGCTTTTCGAATAGAGTCCGTTTAGAGATAAAATATTTACTGCAGAGCCAAGAGTAAAAGGCGTTGACAAAGCAAGGGCACAGGGGCAAGCAACAATAAGTACTGCAGTGAAAATAGTAAAAGCTCTTGTTGGATCTATATTAAGCCAAACAATACAAGAAATAATAGCGATTGTTATAACTGTAAAAGTAAAAACAGGGCTAATACGATCTGCAAAATTAGTAATAACTTTTTCTTCTGAAGCCGAATTAAAGGCTTCGTTTTCCCATAGCTGTGTTAGATAGCTATGCTCAACATTTTTAGTGACAATCATCTCGGCATTAGAGCCCGAGACTTTACCACCAGCAAAAACTACTTCTCCTTTAGAAACTTTAACGGGCTCAATTTCGCCAGTAATAAAACTGTAGTCGATGTATGCTTCTTTGCTTGAAAGAATTGAATCGACGGGGATCAATTCTTGATTTCGGATTAGAATACTGTTGCCAATTTCTAAATTTGTAACAGGTGTAGATATTTCAATCTCTTCAGTAATTCGCATTACTGAAATCGGTAAGTAAGATTTATAATCGCGATCGAATGAAAGACGGTCGAATGTTTTTTTCTGAACAACCTTGCCAATAAGTAAGAAAAAGATAAACCCTGTGAAAGAATCGAAATATCCGGCGCCAGTACTACTTAGAATTTCGTATAAACTTCTTCCAAAAAGTGCAAGAATACCAATAGAAATGGGTACATCTAGATTAATACCTTTTTGACTGACAGATGCCCATGCTGATTTTAAATAATCGCTAGCACTATATAGTAATACTGGCAACGCCAAAACAATGTTGAGGGTACCAAAGAGAACTTTGAAAGTGTCAACTGAATCAGAGGCTGACATATTAAGATACTCAGGGAAGCTGAATAACATAATGTTACCAAAGCTAAAGCCAGCTACACCAAGTTTGAGCCAAAGTTTTCGGCTAATTTTTGTTGTTTTCTTTTCCCCGAGATGCTCAAGCTTCAAGTCGGGTTCGTAACCTATAGTGGTTAAAAGCTCTACAATATTTCTAACGGAAGTTTTAGCCGGATTGAATAGGATGGTTACTTTTCTTTTTAAGAAATTAACCGTTGATTGGTTAACCCCGCCATCTAAGCTCTGAAGGTTTTCGAGTAACCACACACAAGATGTACAGTGAATGTTAGGAATTAAGAAGGTGATGGATGCTTTACTCTCTGTAAAAAAATCAACGAGTTTATGCTCAATATCAGAATTTGCTAAATAATCGAATCTCTTTCGCTCAATAGTTGATGAAATGGTTTTACCCGGGAAAGTATCTAATGCATAATAAGTACATAAGTCGTGCTCAGATAAAAGTTGATAAACGGTTTTACATCCTTCACAGCAAAATGCGTTGTCGTCGAACAAAATTTCTCCTTCATCACATTGCTCGCCACAATGAGTGCAAAAAGTTTGTTCTATGACTGGCTGTGTAGCCATGTTATTTATTCACACCTTTTGAGAAGTTTAATCTTAAATCGAACCATGTTTGAGTCATATTAGCATCAGCATCCGCAAAAGAGGTAGATTTTAACCAATGTTTAATCTTATTTCTCTCAATAGACCAAAAATCATGAAAGGGGCAAGGCTCAATATGCCCACATCCTTCAATTCCCATAAAACACGAAGTGTAAGTCATCTCGCCATCAATGGCTGTAATCACATCATAAATTGAAATATCAGTGGTTGGCTTTGCTAGATAAACACCTCCATTTAAACCTCTTTGAGATTTCAATATACCAGGAGATTTGAGTTTTGCAAGGATTTGAGAGAGATAAGCTGCAGGGCAATTCAAAGATTTAGCTAATTCTGCTGCGGAAATAACCTCATTTGGGTGCTTAGAAATAGCAAATATCGCAGAAATGGCGTACTGAGCACCTTGTGAAGCTAGTTTCATAGTGGTTGTTTAGTTTCTAATTCTAATAATCTAATATCAGTATTAGATTTTAAGGACATCCTGAAATAAAAGCAATTGAAGATTTACATATGGGATATAAAAATTCAAAACTGTGGATTAAAGGTGGAAAACCTCTTCGCCATTTATTTGAAAAACCTTGTACCTTTAAGCTTGCCAAAACTCAACTCTCAATCTAACTTTTATATGGCTCACTCAATCGTTAAAGAACCAGAAGTAACGCTAGCACTTGCCCAAGAACACGGATTAAACGAAGAAGAATTTGAAATGATAAAAACTCGCCTTGGTCGAGTTCCAACATTTACCGAGCTTGGTGTGTACTCCGTGATGTGGAGTGAACACTGTTCTTATAAAAACTCTATCATCGAATTAAAGAAACTTCCTCGCGAAGGAGAGCACATGCTAGTGGCTGCCGGCGAAGAGAATGCTGGACTCGTAGATATTGGTGAGGGCTGGGGATGTGCGTTTAAAATTGAAAGTCATAATCACCCATCTGCAATTGAGCCTTATCAAGGTGCTGCAACAGGAGTAGGAGGTATTCATCGAGATATTTTTACGATGGGAGCCCGCCCAGTAGCAAGTTTAAACTCTCTGCGTTTTGGAAGTCTAGAGAATCCGCGTGTACGTTTCTTACTTGATGGCGTAGTTCGAGGAATTGGAGATTATGGTAACTCATTCGGTGTTCCTGTAATTGGTGGTGAAGTTTGTTTTGACGAAAGCTACGAAGGAAACCCACTTGTAAATGCTATGAGTATTGGTTTAGTACGGGCAGGAGAAACCGTATCAGCGATTTCAAAAGGAATAGGCAATCCTGTACTTATTGTAGGTGCAAGTACGGGGAGAGATGGAATTCATGGTGCGACTTTTGCTTCTGAAGAAATTAGCGAAGCAAGTGAAGCTAAGCGCCCAAGTGTACAGGTGGGAGATCCATTCACGGAAAAGTTATTACTCGAAGCTAGCTTAGAAGTATTGAAAACCGGCGCTGTTGTAGGAATGCAAGATATGGGTGCTGCAGGAATTGCGTGCTCAACGAGTGAGATGACCGCTAAAGGTGAACAAGGTATGCTTGTTGATTTGGACAAAGTACCGGCTCGTGAGTCAGGTATGACGGCATACGAGCTTTTACTTTCGGAAAGTCAGGAGCGAATGTTAATCGTAGCTCATAAAGGTCGTGAACAAGAAGTGATCGATGTTTACGAAAAATGGGATTTACACGGCGTCGTTATTGGAGAAGTAGTAGATACGGATCGTGTTACATATATGAAAGACGGCGAAATCAAAGCTGATATGCCAGCTGAGCATTTGGTACTTGGTGGTGGTGCACCTCAATATATTCGTGAAACTAAAAAGCCTGCTTATTTAGAAAAAACTCAAAGTTTCGATGCAAGTACATTGAAACATCCTGATTCTAATGAAGACACAATTAAGAAGATTCTTAATTCTCCGAATATTGCATCTAAGAAATGGGTATTTGAGCAATATGATACTTCAGTTCGTACAAATACTGTTACTTATCCAGGAGCTTCAGATGCAGGTGTAATACGTGTTAAAGGAACAAACAAAGGTTTAGTTGCCAAAACTGATTGCAATAGCCGATACGTGTATTTAAATCCTCGCCGAGGTGGACAAATAGCTGTAGTTGAATCTGCAAGAAATGTTGTTTGTGCTGGAGGGAAGCCGTTGGCTATTACAAATTGCCTCAACTTCGGAAATCCATACAAACCTGAAGTGTATTGGACTTTTAAAGAAGCTTTAGGTGGAATGGGTGACGCTTGTAAAGCTCTAAATACACCAGTAACCGGTGGTAATGTGAGTTTTTATAACGAAAATCCTAAAAGTGCGATTTTCCCATCTCCAATTATTGGGATGCTTGGTGTAATAGAAGATGTAGAAAAGCATCGTACAACTCCAGAGTTTAAGACCGATGGAGATATCGTTCTATACATTGGTGCAGACCGAGTTGGATTAGGAGGAACAGAATATTTAAAAGTTATTCATGGTCTTACAACAGGAGATGCTCCTGAATTAGATATTCCTTTTGAAGTTAACCTTCAGGAGACTTTACTTGCAGCTATTAAAGAAGGTTTCATTACCGCTGCACATGATATTTCAGATGGTGGGCTTGCTACAACTCTTGCTGAAATGGCTATTTTTGGTGGAAGAGGAGCGAAGGTATCTTTAAAAAACCTTTCTGGTGAAATTGCTGAAGTGCTTTATAGCGAAGCTCAATCTGGTATTGTTATTACTGTTGAAGCAGAACATCTACCAACGGCACTGGCTCATTTCCAGAGTAAAGAAATACCAGCCATTGTACTGGGTACTGTAACAGGAAAAACTCTTGAGATAGAAGATGTTGCTACATTAGAAGTTAGTAGCATGAAAGATATCTATGATAGCGCATTACCAAACGCTGTTGCGGGATAATTTTCAAGCTTTCTACGAATACGAAAAACCCCTATCGAGAAAGCATAAGCCGACTCGATAGGGGTTTTATTTTTGGAAAAAGCTTTAGTGCTTAATCGTTTGGATAATTATCCAACTACCGACTTGTACGCTTTTTCTAGGATGTCTAATCCTTCGTCAATTTGCTCTTTGGTGATTGTCAATGGTGGACGGAATCGAACAGTATCAGGGCCACAAGATAGAATCATCAAGCCATTAGCGATACACTCGTTAATAACCTTATCGCGAATTTCGCCATTAGGTAAATCAATTGCTGAGAATAATCCTAAACCACGTGGATTTGAGAATTGTTCGTGTTTATCCGCTAAACCTTGAAGTTTTTCAACTAGGTAACTTCCTACTACTGCAGCATTTTCTACTAGCTTGTCTTCTTCAATAATATCAAGAATTCTACCAAAGCGAACCATGTCAACTAGGTTGCCACCCCAAGTCGAGTTAATACGAGATGAAACTTTAAAACAGTTTGTTTCAACTTCGTCAACTCTTGGCCCTGCAAGAATACCACAAACTTGAGCTTTCTTTCCGAAAGAAAGAATATCAGGTTTTACGTAATGCTCATGAGCCCAGAACTTACCAGTCATGCCCACACCAGTTTGAACCTCATCATAAATCAAAAGAGCTTCATGTCTATCAGCCATATCACGAAGTGCTTGATGGAATTCTAAACGGAAATGGCGATCTCCACCTTCACCTTGAATAGGCTCGATAAGAATACAAGCTATATCGTCTTTGTATTGCTCAAAAAATCGCTCTGCCTGTGCCAAAGCTAACTCTTCTTGCTGAACTACCAACTTTAGGCTTTCAGTCGTTTCAGGGAAAGTTGTAGCAGGGCTAACAACTCTTGGCCAATCAAACTTAGGGAAGAATTTAACTTTATCTGCTAGTGTGTTAGTTACAGAAAGAGTGTAACCAGAACGTCCGTGAAATGCTTTTTCAAAGTGAAGCACTTTGTGACCTAATTCGTGACGATAGCCTTTTTGAAAGTTTTTTTGAACTTTCCAGTCAAAAGCTACTTTCATTGCATTTTCTACGGCTAAAGCTCCACCTGCAATAAAGAAAGAGTGGTTAAGGTGCTCTGGAACTGCAACACGGCTGAATGATTCCATAAACTCAGCAAGTTCTGTAGTGTAAACATCAGAGTTAGAAGGCTTATTTATAGCCGTTTTACCTAATTTTTGTACAAAATCAGCGTCACCAGCAATTTTAGGATGATTCATCCCAAGCGGGTTAGAAGCGAAGAAAGTGAAAAAATCGAGGTAATTCTTTCCGCTTTTAGAGTCGTAAAGGTAAGCCCCTTGGCTTTTTTCGAGATCGAGAACCATATCTAAGCCATCGGCCAGGATATGTTTGCCAAGTATATCTTTTACTTGGCTCGGTTGAATTGTAGTAGTTTTTGCCATCCGAATATCTAAAATTTAGTGCAAGTTTAAGTCTCAGTTTATTATCATAGAAAACTACCAAATCCGACTTTGTAGCTCAACATAGAAAATCAATTAAAGGAAACTTATTTTTTAAACTCAGAAAGGGTTTTAGTGATTATAGACACACATTCTATTAGCTGAGACTCTGTAATTACAAGTGGTGGGGCAAAACGGATGATGTTGCCGTGGGTAGGTTTTGCGAGCAAACCCCTATCTTTTAGTGCTACACAAAATCTCCAAGCAGTATCGCTTTCAGCCGTGTCATTAATTACAACAGCGTTCAAAAGGCCACGTCCACGCACAGTTAGAAATAGCGAAGAGCTATCGACCAATTTTTGCATTTCAGAACGAAAAAGGGTTCCCATTTCCAAAGCATTACTAGCAAGTTTCTCTTCTTTAATTACTTCAAGTGCAGCTATTGCAACCTTGCAAGCAATTGGATTACCTCCATAAGTGGAACCATGCTGTCCTGGTTTAATGACATCCATTATGGGATTATCTGCTAACACTGCAGAGACGGGGTAGGAACCTCCCGATAGGGCTTTGCCAAGTATTAGTATATCTGGTTTAACATTGTCGTAATCAGAAGCTAAAATTTTACCAGTCCTAGCAATCCCAGTTTGAACTTCGTCACCAATTAAAAGAACATTACTTTGCTTACACAATTGAGCGACCTTAGATAAGTATCCCTCTTCTGGAACTACAACTCCAGCTTCACCTTGAATAGGTTCTACTAAAAATCCCGCTACATTTGGTTGCTTTAAAGCTTCTTCAAGGGCACTAATATCGTTATAAGGTATTTTGATAAATCCAGGGGTATATGGCCCGAAATTTTTGCGAGCTTCTGGATCGTTAGAAAAAGAAATAACTGTAGTAGTGCGACCATGGAAGTTATTTTCACAAACAATAATTTGAGCTTCATTCTCTGGGATGCCTTTTTTCTCATAAGCCCATTTTCGGCAAATTTTGATTGCAGTTTCTACACCCTCGGCTCCTGTGTTCATTGGCAGTACTTTGTCGTAATCAAAAAAGGAGGTGATATAGCGTTCATACTCTCCCAATACATTATTGTAAAACGCTCTTGATGTGAGTGCCAACGTACTCGCTTGCTCTACTAAAGCCTGTGTTATTTTGGGATGGCAATGTCCTTGATTTACAGCAGAGTAAGCCGATAGAAAATCGAAATATTGTTTTCCTTCGGGGTCCCATACATAAACGCCTTTTCCCTTTGCTAATACAACAGGTAGAGGATGATAGTTATGGGCTCCATATTGATTTTCTAAGGCGATTGCGTCTTTTGATGATAACATAGCAGTAATTCAATTCTTTTAATTTAAGATAATGAAAGCATAAACAAAGAGATTAGAAAAAAGATGAAATTAAGGTTGATAGTGAGTGAGAATAAATCGTATCTTTGGAATCTAATCGCGGGGTGGAGCAGCTGGTAGCTCGTCGGGCTCATAACCCGAAGGTCGCAGGTTCGAATCCTGTCCCCGCCACTATTAAAAGGTCTCTTTTTCAAGAGGCCTTTTTTTTTGCCTAAAATTTCAGAGAGATAGTTTTAAAGAGTATCTAAAGGTTGGGGAATAAGGAAGGAGAGAAAGTGATACAGAAAGGCTGTACAAGTAAGCAATCTAACTGAAATAATACGTTTAGATTCTGTAATTATACTGAAGTCCAATATAGGCGAGTAGTGCTGTGTTTAGTATAAACGCTAGTGTGCTCAAAAAAATTTTGCAAAAAAAAGGCTCTGAGAGAACTCAGAGCCTTTTCAATAAAATCAAATTTCTAATTAATTAGAAATTTGGATTGTTATTTCTTTCACTTTGAGTGATTGGGAACCACTTCCAAGTGTTAGCACCTAAATGCCAGTTGTCGAATCTTCTTTGATCAAGAACACGATTAGGAGTATGTAATAGTTCCTTCTCACGCTCAGTTTCTAATACAGACATGTCAACTACAAGCAGTGGAGCAATGCTGTAATTATCACGAACTTCGTTAACTAAAATTAATGCTTGAGCAGCACCTGCTCCACCATTAAGAGCAACTTCAGCACGCATTAAGTTGTTTTCTTGCCAAGATACGATGTTTAACGGGTCTCCTGGGCCTACAGTAGATCTGAAGAAAGTAGTACCAGCTGTTTCAGCTGCATCAGTTAATTCAGCAGGGTCATTTACTTCTTCAATTTGTAAACGATTAGCTTCGTTAGCATCATTAGCAATGTAAGCACCAAATCTTCTATCAACAGAGAACTGTGTTCTACTAGCTCCAGCTTCAGAGAAGAAGTTGTTTTGTGATTCTAAGCTATATACAGCTTGGAATGGTGCGTCACCTTTAACTAAGCCAGCAGCCAAGAATGGAGCTGCATCAGTATATTTCTTTTGATACAAATGAATTCTACCAATTAAGCTGTTTGCTAATCTTGTTTCGTATGCAGAAGGAGCAAGAGCACGCGCAGTAGTTAATAAAGTAACTGCTTCACTATATAGTGTTGCAGAAGGAATTAACGAACTGTTGTTAATAACTCCGCCTGGCTCAGTTACAGACTTACCGAAGTAAGAAGCGTAATTAGCTCTTGTTAACGCAGCATAAACATTAGCATAAAAGCTAGCTTCAGCCTTTAGAGCAGCGTCTTCAAAAGTAATACCAGCAATCTTTTCGATTAGATCGTCAGCAAGGTAACGTGCTTGGCCTAAGGTATTGTAAGGACCATCAACACTGTTGTTATCAAATGGTATCTCGCCGAGGTCAATTTCTCCAAATGTTGGGAAAGTAGCGTCACTAACAACAGCAGACTCAAATTCCCACGCATCAGATAGACCTGCTGCAATTACTGTAAGCGCATCATAATTGATGGCAAAACGACCTTCAACACCAGTCAATAAGAAAGGTATTTGGTCTTCAGAAAGTAAATTTTCTCCAGGAACTAAGTTGATAGGATCATCAACTCCCTGAACGAAATCTGTACATGACACTACCGCAAAAGATGCGATAAATAGTGCCAAAAGTGTTTTGTTAAATTTCATAATAAGTTCCATAAGTTTATTAAAATCCTAGGTTTATAGTTGCGTAATACACACGAGGTGTAGGCAATGTCAAGAAGTCAGCTCCACGAGTTAAACTTCTAGATCCAGCAAAGTTAACTTCTGGATCATTACCAGAGTAATTACTGAACGTAAACACGTTTCTTGCAGATAAAGAAAGCGATAAGTTTCTTATTGAGCTAGAAAGAGGAGTGTTCTTAATGAGATTGTCAAAGTCGTAAGTTAAACTCATTTCACGAATCTTAAGGTAATCAGCTGACTCTACGAAGTTACCATCGTAAGAAGTGTTTAGGTTTGCAATAGCATCAGCAGCATTATTGTATTCAGCAGAGCCAGGAGCGGCACTTGCGAATGTTGATTGGTATTCAGCCATCTTAGCATCATTACCAAAAATTACCATGAATGCACGTGTGTTATTGTAAACATAAAGATCAGCAGCCCAATCAATTAATGTGTTAAACTTGATGTCTTTAAAGAAGCGCAAGTTTAAGCTTACAGAACCATTGTGAGTTGGGTAAGGATTACCAATGTTCACACGCTCTGTACTCACGTTAGGAATTGGACTTCCACTACCAGAAAGTAATACGTTTCCGCTACCATCTCTTTTTGCGCCATCAACGTCAAGTACGTAGAATGCAGACTTAGCAAGACCTTCTTGAATAACGTTGATATCAAAACCGTCAAAGATTGGCTGAGCGCCACCTAGATCGGTAACTTCGTTTTTCTGGAAGCTATATAGAATATTGAAATCAAGTTGGAAGTTTTTGCTACGGATTGGAGTACCGTTAAAGCCAACTTCTAAACCATAACCTTTAATACCACCAACGTTTAACGGAGGATCATCAAAAGTTAAACCAGTAGAAGGTGATTCTTCAAATCCAATAATAGACTCAGCAGCATTTTGGTAGTAGTAAGTAAGCTCTACGCCGTATGCTTGTAAGAAATCAGCATCAATACCAAATTCAATTTCGCTAACTTCTTCAGGTACAATATCAGCGTTTCCAATTTCACTAGGAACAGCACCACGACCAGCACCATAAGGAGCAGCAGTCCATAGCACGCTAACACCATCAAAGATACCAGGAAGTTGACCAGTTACACCGTAAGCAGCTCTCAACTTAAATAGGTCGAAGAAGTCTGGTGTAAAGTCGAACTGATCTAAACGAACAGAAGCACGTGCCTGAGGGTAGAAAATTGTAGAAGCGTTGCTACCAACAGCAGAAGCATAATCAAGACGTCCACCTAAAGATAGGTAGTATGTATCCTTAACGTTGAAATCATGCTGAGTGTAAACACCTGCTTCACGAACATGAAGTGCAGTTTCATCATTAGAAATAAACTCACCACCAGCACCAAGGTTTTTGATTGCGCTAGTTGCGAAATCGTTAGTAGTAGCGTCAAGAGTAAATCTTTTTCTGTTAAAGATTTGTGTACCAACTACAGAGGTAACAGCAATGTCTTCATTAACATTATACTTATAAGTTGCATTAGCATCATAAGTAAACTGTGTGTTCTCACGGTTGTATACAGAACGATTACCATTTATAACACCAGCATAGTTAAAGTCTGGGCTAAATGTTTGAGTACTACGCAGGTTAGAACCATCATAACCAATAGAGCCTTTTAAACTAAGGTTTTTAATTGGGCTGAAAGTTGCTGATAACGAACCAATAAATCTGTTTACGTTCGTTTGATCAGAAATACCATTAATGGCATCAGCTGCAGTAAAGTTATAAGTGTTTCCACCAGGAGCTAAAATAAGATTGCCTAACCAGCCAAAGATGTTGTTATCATTTTGTGGACGAACAATTTCATTTAAAGTGAAAGAAGTGTTAGCAACAACCGTTAATTTCTCAGTTGGATATGCTTCAAAGTTAGCACGGAAACTTTGACGATCTAATGAGTTTTGTGGCCCAAGAGCTTCTTCATAACGTTGTCCTAAAGAAGTAAAGTATCGTACTTTGTTGTTTCCACCATTAACAGAAATTTGATTTTCGTAGAATGGGTTGCTAGAAATTACATCGTTTGCTTCATCAGCACTTAGTAATTCGTCACTGCTATAATCTTTTTGACGTGTATTAACACCGTAAACTGAACGGTAATCAACTTGCACAGTTCCATCAGGATTACCAGCGCCTTTACCGCTCTTAGTTGTAATTAAAACAACACCGTTAGATCCACTAGTACCATATAATGCTGCTGCTGCAGGTCCTTTAAGAACATCTACTGAAGCAATATCATTTGGGTTTAAATCAGATAGAGTTCCGATTCCTTGACCACCTACGCCAAAACCACCAATTTGTGAGTTATCAACACGAGTTCCGTCAATATAGATGATTGGTTGACCATCGCCACCTAATCCACCACCGGAGCGAACAACAAAACGAATGCCACCGCCTGGGTTACCAGAAGAAGGTTGAACAGTTAAACCAGAAATTTTACCACCTAAAAGTTCACTAACACCAGTGTAGGTATTAGCTTCTTGTAGTTCGGCAGCATTTACTCTAGAAATTGCAACTGGAGAAACAGAACGAGATGTACTCGATGCAATACCAGTAATAACCACTTCTTCAAGACCAACAAAGTCAGGAGAAAGTTGGATGTCAAGAGTAAGAGTGCTATTTCCAATTTCTACAGTGGTTGAGAAATTTTTGAAACCAATGTATTTGGAAGTTAATGAATATGTGCCTGTAGGAACGTTTGAAATAGTATACTTCCCATTTACATCTGTTCCAGCACCACGCTGAAGAGATTCAATAAATACGGTCGCACCTACGAGAGGTTCGCCTGTACTGGCATCAGTGATAGTACCGGTAATGCTTCCTGATTGTGCAAATGCAGGGACAGCATAAAAAGCAATACATACCACTGTTAAGAGTAGCTTTTTTAACATAGTAGCCTTTAGTTTTTGTTTTTAATGTTATAACCAATTGTAAAAATTAGTTACCTTAACGATTAGATAATATGCCTAGATTATTGATTAATTACAACAAGTTCTAGTTAATTTACTTTCTAGAGCAAAGCTACTTTTCTCTTTGAAAGTGGAGTCCCGACATTTCACACGCCTTTTCTGAGTGTATTATAGCTGGGGCAAACACTAATCAAACGTTATAGATATTAATTGAATGTTTAATTGCTATATAAACTTATTTTCAATTTCTAGACAATATTACATTAGTAGTTTCAAAGTATGAACTTAGGTTATTTGGAAAGCTGGTGTATTGAACAGAAATTATCTTAAATAGACTCTCTCAGGTGTAAATTTACGAAAATTTACATATTTGTAAATTTGTTGATTATTTTGATAAAAACGGTTGCTAGAAGGGCTATTAATTGGCGTGCAAGTGTTCTTGCGTATAATAGGAAATCCAATGTTTGTTGGAATCTAATTTCTAGAGATAGTAAATAGCGATATGATTAAAATAGGTTAAATCCCTTCTCCATTATTTAATGCCGCACAGGTCTCAATAACTTCACTACTTATTTAAGTTAGCTATTTATATATCACAAGCGAGGCGTTGTTTGTACTAATCTTACTTGAGCGTCAATAAATAGCTTTATAACAATCACAACTTTAAATAGAGGGGTAGCTATTCGGAACAAGAGTTGACCAGACATTAGTGATTTACTATTACTTAAAGGGGTGTGTTTAGTCCTTATATATATAAGGACGTTTTCGAAGTAGGGGTAACGCTTATAGCATGTTGGTTATGGTACTTCTAATCTAGGTGTCAGCATCATCATATTGTTAATGAGTAGTTATATAGATAAAGCTATTTTAAGGGATGGACCTAAGTAAGAGTAGTTTATGTATTCTAAATACTAGATACTTCTCTTTAGAATTAGTCCTGAAAGCCAAAGCTGAATTTGCTGGTATTGTATGTTGTAATAAGCACTATTACGTGTCATAAGATAATTATCAAAAGGATAGTACTTATTTTTAATCTTAGGAGTTTTGAAGTAGAAGCTTTTCTCATTGTCTGTTGGGTTGTAACTATAGCTCCATTTCATCTCGTCTAATCGTACATCAACAACCCACGGTGGACCAAAAAGTATGTAGATCATCCCAGTATCAGTTTTCCAGCCCTCTTTAAAGTTCGAGAATTGTTTGTTGGCTTCTTCTACACGGGCGTAATATAAAGAAATAACCTCGCGTGCCTTTTTAGAGTTCTTAATATTGGAAAGCCAAAAACGGTCTATTGCTCTTTTGAGAGAATCTTCGTTTTCAATTTCCATTAATGCTTTATATTCTTTTTCAGTCATTAAATAGTAGAGAGGTTTTGCTAGCTCTTTTGCTGACATCAAAGCTGGGTAGTTGGGACTTTTAATGCTAAAATCGCGTGCTTTGTATAAAGTGTTTTCATCTACTTTTTCATCGTCACTAATGGAAGAGATTTCTAACCTATAATTGCCTCTTTCTAATGCAGGAAATACAAATTCAATTAACACGCTTCCTGGCTCATTTAGAACTCGACGAGAACTACTCATCACTTCTTCTTTATCATAATCAATTCCCTTATATGGTAGGCTCGATGGATAGTAATTTCCATAAGTCATAGGTCGCGCAATGGTAGTGTCGGATCTAAAGCGAATTAATTTAGCGTAGATGGTAAGAGGTGAGTCGGGGCGGTTATTAGTTACTTGAAACACAAATTTTAAAGAATCAATAGAACTAGGGATGTCGTAACTAGTTTCTGGAATAAAAGAAGGAGCCTCATTGGAGGTGCTTGCAAGCTGCTTACTTAAAATCTGAACATTAGTGATGTTTGTTATACTGCTTTTTGGATTGGGGATGAATGTGCTTTCCGTTCTGTATGTCTGTTTGTTGGTTTCTAAATCTATTAAAGAAACAGTTACCAAATAATTTCCTGGAGATACATTGAATTTTTTTTCGAAAATATAGGTGTCTTGGCTATGAACAATTTTAGGGTTCTCTTTTCTGATTTGAACTGAGTAACGGTTATTCATTACCATTACACTATCATTATCTGTGTTTTTAATCTGTATTTCTATACTAGCGTTAGCTTCAAAAAAATTGTCAACCTTTTTATAAATCAAACTTCCGTACACAATCTCAGAAGACACTGTAATTAATGCTTCATCATTGGCATCTAAAAACCCAGAGGTAGACATTCTTAGTTCAGGGTATCCCGGTCTGTATTGGTAGCTAGCACCTCTTTTAACTTGATCAATTTTGGTAGAAGAGCATCCGTAGAATAATAGTAGAGGGATTCCCAATGCTAGACATAAGACAGTAAGTATTTTTCTTCGGTGTAAATCTAACATGGAATATGTTTGAAATTCAGTATTTATTAAAAATGTCCTTATTCAAGCTCTTAAATAGAGGGTAACATGCATGAGTGTATAATATATATAGTAAATACATTGTCAAAAAATAAATCAACTAAAATAGTTGCGAAATGAATGTAGAGTTAAAGGTTGAACAAATAATAAAATCAGGTTGTAATAAATAATAGGCAAACCTTGATACAATTCGGTGTTAAACGTTATTATCATAATATTATCAAACTGCTTAAATTCAGTATCTGTAACGAGCAAATGGTAGTTTAGAACAATTTGCATTGATGAATGTTGTTAACTGTTAGATTTAAAAATCAAAAATAAAAATTATAAACGCTTATTAAGGTAAACTATAATAGTGTCTTATAAGTTCTTTTTGCATGCTTATGTTCCCTAAATAATTATCTCCAAAAGAATGCAAATTGATACAAGCAATTCATCTATCTTTACACACTTAAATTTCACTCACTACATTACAAATACCTTTATATATGATATCTGCAAGAAGACGTACAAAAATTGTTTGTACTATAGGCCCTAGTTGTAATACCCAAGAAGGGATTAATAATTTATTATTACATGGGATGAACGTTGCACGAGTTAATTTTTCTCATGGAAGTCATGAAGACCACGCTGAAGTTATAGGATTTATTAGGAAAGCTGCACGAGAATTTAATTATAGTATTCCTGTACTAATGGATTTACAGGGCCCAAAAATTCGTGTTGGCCAAATGAAAAATGGTGGGCAGGTTCTTAAAACTGGTAGCGAGATAAAAATTACTTCAGAAAAAATTGAAGGAACATCTACCATAATTCCAATCGATTTAGATAATCTTATTAATGAGGCTGAAATTGGTAACTCAATTTTATTAGATGATGGATTACTAGAATTTAAAGTAGTAGACAAACAAGCCGATCATCTTATTGTAAAGGTAATTGTTGGAGGATTGCTAAAATCCAGAAAAGGAGTAAATCTTCCGAATGTGAATATTACTATTCCATCTCTTACAGAAAAAGATATTATAGATTTAGAGTTCGGGTTAACACAAGATGTTGATTATATAGCACTATCATTTGTGAGATCTGCAAAAGATGTTAGAGATTTAATATCCAGAGTTAGAGCAGCAGGCAGCCAGGCGGCTATCATTGCTAAAATCGAAAAGCCAGAAGCTTTGGAAGTTATCGATGAAATTATTGAAGAATCAGATGGTATCATGGTAGCTCGTGGCGATTTAGGAATTGAGATTCCAACCGAGCAAGTGCCTATCGTTCAAAAAATGATTATTGAAAAGTGTAGAATGGCGGGTAAACCCGTAATTACAGCTACTCAAATGTTAGACTCAATGATTAACAACCCTCGCCCAACACGTGCTGAGAGTTCTGATGTGGCTAACGCGGTTCTAGATGGAACCGATGCAGTGATGCTTTCTGGAGAAACAGCAGCAGGTAAATACCCGTGTGAAGCAGTAAACGTAATGGATAGAATTTGTAGATCTGTTGAAGAAAACCGCCCACAACTGTATAACAGCCTAAAATATCGTAAGCCAGAGTGGAAAGAGAAGCAGATTATTGAATCACTTTCGTATTCATGTGTTACCATAGCTGAGAATGTAGAGGCAAAAGTTATTAGTACTATAACTCACTCTGGTAGTACAGCAAGAAGAATTGCAAAATTCCGTCCAAAAGTTCCTATTGTAGCTTTTACTGAAAGCCAAAAAGTACGCCGCCAATTAAATTTAGTTTGGGGAGTTCACTCAGTTAGAATTAGAGAAATATTTGATACCGATAGTAGCGTAAAGTTGATGGAAGACTACTTGCGGGATAATGGTCTAGTTAAGACTGGTGATAGAGTAATTATCGCAACTGGAATGCCGATTGCAAAACGTGGTAGAACTAACATGGTAAAGATTAGTACGATTGAATAATTAATCTCGAAAGCTGCTAATTAGCAATATTATTTTATGGCTCTAAGAGTTCTAATTTTATTATTTATAGTTACTTCTGTAAGCAGTTGTGGGAGCTTAAAGTCTCGTTGGGATAACTTTACGGCACATTATAACACATTCTATAATGCGAAAAAGAACTATCAATCAGGGCTTGATAAGGTTCTGAGTGTAAAATTAGATTACTCTCCTGAGATTCCAATCCGAATTCACGAGGCGCCTTTAAATAGTGGTGCTCAAGATTTTGAGAAAGCTATTGATAAAGGTGCTGAAGTGCTTAGGAAACATCCAAACTCGAAATGGGTTGATGATGCTATCCTACTAATTGGCAAATCATACTACTTTAGGAAAGAGTACTTCTCTTCGGAACAGAAATTCCAAGAACTCTATCAATCGTCGGAAAGTGACGATTTTGTTCAAGAAGCAGTGATATGGAAAAGTAGGGTCTACCTTGAGATGAAGTTATTCGACCTTGGTATTCAATACTTAAATGAACAAATTCTACTTTTAGAGGATATATGGAGTAAGAATAAAGATTTTGAAGCCAAATCAATTCTAGCTCAATTTTATGTAGCTCAAGAAAATTGGGATTTAGCAGCACCACTTCTTGAAGAATCAGTCCCTAAACTTAAAAAGAAAGAATACCGAGAACGAGGCTTCTTTCTTTTGGGTCAAGTTTACGACAACTTGAATGAACCTGATAAGGCACTAGTTGCTTTCAATAAAGTAGAAAAAAATTATAGCGATTATAACCTACAATACCTCGCTAAACGTAAGAAAGCAGAAAATGCTCGTGCATTAGGGGATTATGAGACTGCCTTAACTACTTTTACCGAGATGGTAAAGGATGATAAAAATCTAGAGTTTAAACCAGAACTGCAGTACGAGATTGGACGTACTTTACAGAATACAAATAGCTTTAAAGAGGCTGAGGTAGTTTACCTAGAAATATTATCAGATCAGCTAAGACGCCCCAAAGCTGAGACTGCAGCCAAAACTTATTACGGGTTAGCCGAAATTCAGCGTTATGGCTATAATAACTTTCAGATGGCCGCAGCCTATTATGATACAGCATCTCGACAAAATGTAAGTTTAGATAAACTCCCTGAAAGATTTGAAGCAGGGGAGTTAGCTCAATCTTTTGGGGAATATTCTAGCATTAAGAATGAAATTCAATTAAAAGATAGTTTGCTATGGGTTGCAAACTTGCCCGAAGAAGAGTTTAATGAATTACTGCTAACCTTACGCGAGCAAAAGCTACAAAGCCTTATTGCAGAACAACGTAAAAAGGAGCAACAGCAAAATACAATAGTTAATTTGACACCTACAAGGCCAGTTTCAGCTCAGGGTTCAAACAATGGTTTCTTAAACGTAAAAAACCCATCACTTTTGAATGATAGTAAGAATCAGTTTAGAGCGGTTTGGGGTGAGAGAGCTTTGGCAGACAAATGGCGGGTTGCAGAGCTATTGAAATCTGTAGTCTCAGAGAATCAAGAAGAAGAGGGAAATAGTAACTCGAATAGACAAAATGAATATGGTTTTAGCCAATCTGACTTAGCAATAGATATTTCCAATGTGCCTTTTTCGGTTGCCGAACAGGACTCAATGAAAGAAGTTATAGCTCAGCATAGGTATGAACTAGGCAATCTATTTTTTCTAAATTTAGAAATGCCTGATAGCGCTGAAGTATATTTTAAAGAAGTAATAACTAATTATCCAAATAGTGCTGTAGCACCAGTATCATACTATTCTTTATCAGAGCTGAATTTTGTTGAGGGAAGAGTAGAATTGGCAAAAGAATATGCATTCGATTTAATCGAAAAACATTCTGCATCTAGATACGCGAAACGCCTTTCTGAAAAGCATAATATTGTAATTGAGAATGATGCGCCCGAGCTAGTTACATCCATACAATCTCAATTTGAAGCAATTAGTAATGATTCTACTATGTCTTTCAAAGATAAAGCTGGTAGAAGCACTGAACTAGCTGAGTTGAATCCAAAAGAAAATTACTCAGCAGTTATTCTCTATAAAGCCACTCAAGATTATATAACACTAGGCAAATCTGAAGTAGCTTATAAAGCCAATATTAACGACTGGATAAGCCAAAAAGCGATTTGGGCTGAACAATCAGACTCTTTAAAAAAGCATAAAATTGAAGCCAGAGAAAGCTTAAAAGATACCACCCTAACTGAAAGCGAGATTTTGAAACTCAATCAGCTTGTTGACTCAACCCTAACACCTTTAGACCTAACTTCGATTTTTCCATATGAGGGTGAATCTTGGGATAAAGTTCGTGCCAATCTCGATCTGTTTCTACTTTACTTCAAAAACTCGCCTCTTAAGAATGAGATGTCGACATTAAAAACAGAGCTTCAGGTACCGGTTAAAGCTGAACCTGTTGTAGAAGCTCCAGCTGTAGAATCTACTGCCGAAGGGGAGGTGCCAACCTGTAGTGATATAAATGCAGATGTTATTATTCGTGGAGGTATGGATGCTTTTCTAGGATCGATTTCTTTTGATAATGATTTTGAGATACAGGAGGTTACTTACACATTTCTTATTAACCAACGAGGTGTTATCGAAAGTTTTGAACCAAAATCAGACGGCTATCCCCAAGAGTTGAAAAACATCATTGAGCCAGCCTTTTTAGATAATCTATTCTTTGAGCCAGTAATACATGAAGGGCAAGCAATTACAGTGAAATGTGACGTTACTTTTCCATTCCAGTAACATTTATATCAGTTGTTCTAATAGCGTTTTTGATTTGCTTAACTAAGCTAGGTCCTTCATAAATTAAGCCTGTATAAACTTGAATAAGGTTTGCACCCGCGTTTAATTTTGCTAAAGCTTGTTCAGGGCTATTTATACCGCCAACGCCAATTATTGGCTTAGAGCCTTTTAAAACATCGTAAATCCATGAAACAACGTGGGTGCTACGTGTAGAAATAGCCGCACCACTTAGTCCGCCATTTCCAATTTCTTGCAGCTGAGCAGCAGAAGTTGCTAAGCCCAATCTAGTAGATGAAGTATTTGTAGCTACGTAACCATCAACATAAAGACTTTCGCATAATTCGATAAGTTGTTGAAGTGTTGCTCTATCTGTATCAACCGAGAATTTTACCAAGGTTGGGACAGAACTATTTTTAAGGTTAAGGCCAGATAGTAAATCTCTTAAAGCAGAAGGGTCTTCAAATGTTTTACCTTCTCCAGTATTTGGGCACGAAATATTTACGGTAATATAATCGGCTACATTTTTCGCTAATTCATAACTATAAATATAATCTTGAATTGCCGCATCGCCATGGATAGAGGCATCATTGGTTTTTGCAATGTTTACGCCAAGAGGAATGTTAGTAGAGGTAGAACTCAGTCGCTTTGTAATTACTTGAGCTCCATCATTATTCAACCCCATTCTGTTTATCAACGACTCATCCTCTGCTAATCTAAAAGCTCTAGGCTTAGGGTTTCCAACAGATGGGACTGCGGTAAT
This sequence comes from Balneola sp., assembly GCA_048267405.1. GTDB lineage: Bacteria > Bacteroidota > Rhodothermia > Balneolales > Balneolaceae > Balneola. Next base: position 523,209 of record JBLWXP010000001.1, read on the forward strand.
ACTTCCAACTTCCACAAAGCCAAAACCGAGTGCAGTCATCGCATTTGGTGTACGTCCATTTTTGTCAAATCCTGCAGCAAGCCCAATGGGGTTTGGGAATTTAATTCCCATTAAAGTTTGGCCAAGTCCTTTGTCAGAACTTCCATAAATGCTTTTAGCTAACAGTTGCAAAGCTTTTGAACGGTGAGTGGCTGAAGAAATCTTAATTGCCCAATCATGAGCTGTTTCCGCTTCCTGTTGAAATAAATAGGGCTTTAGTAGATGTTTATAGAGCATCGAAAAATTAGTTTGAGCCAAGTATAAGAAAACCCTCAAAAAAATGAAGAAGAAGCCTTATTATCGACTCGATAAATGAATAAAAAAGATTACGTCATATCGCAACTGGTTGAGCACTTTAAAGACGAAGGAAAGTTAATGCTTTTAGAGTCTCAAATGCTTGGGCATACCGCAAGTAATTTAACTTACTTTGCAACGCAACCAAACTCTTGGATTAAAGCCAAAGGAGATGAGATTGAGGTTTGGTATGGAACACAATCTATCGTTAAGAAAGGAAATATATGGCATGAACTTGAGGCCTTCAAACGAACAACTAAGAGTTGGTTATTCGGATATTTAAGCTACGATTTAAAGAATAGCGTAGAATACCTAAGCTCTAGGAATGAACCACTAATAGATGCTCCAGATTTATATTTTTTTGAACCCAGTATTCTTTTAGAAATTGATATGGATGGAAACATAAGTCCAATAATTGGCTCAATTCCATCAGTATTTAGAGTGCCAGTATCGAAGTCTTTTAGCATCAAACCTAGAAAGTTTATAGGTAAGCAAGACTATTTAAAAAAAATAAGGCAAGCTCAGAAAGAAATAGAACAGGGAGATTATTATGAGATTAATCTGTCTCATCCGCTTGAGTTTGAATTTGAGGGAGATACATGGTCTTTGTATGAAGAGATGAAGCGAGTAGGTCCAGTTCCTTTTGCAGGGTTTATGAAATTAGGAAGTCTTACAGTCTGTTCATCTTCTCCGGAGCGATTTCTATCTCGAAAAGGTAATCAAGTCTGTTCTCAACCGATTAAAGGTACGATTCAAAGAGATTCAGTGAATGAACAAGATGCTATTGATAGGTTACTGAATTCTGAGAAAGAACGCGCAGAGAACTTGATGATTGTAGACTTGGTTCGAAACGATTTAAATCGAATTGCAAAGAAAGGTACCGTTACGGTAAGAAATTTATTCGAGGTTCAAACGTTCCAAACGGTACACCAACTAGTATCTACCATAGAGTGCGAAGTAGAAGATTCTACTAACTCCGTTGAAATTATAAAAGCATGTTTCCCAATGGGATCAATGACGGGTGCTCCTAAAATTGCGACAATGAAAGCTATAGAGCGACTTGAAGATTATCAAAGGGGGATTTACTCTGGCGCGATGGGCTATTTTAAACCAAACGGCGATTTTGACTTAAACGTAGTAATAAGGTCTGCCCTAATTCAGAATGGCAAGTTGGTTTATCCTGTAGGGGGAGCCATTACAAGCGACTCAATTCCCGAAAACGAATGGGAAGAAACTTTTGTTAAGTCCAAAGCACTTACCAATACGGAAGGCTCAAAATAAATTTTATAATAACGAATGAAGAGAAATCATCTACGGTTAAGTGATTAAATAAGGATTTATAATGGCTGATTTGCATACTAAAATATCTACACTAGCTGAGCTTAAAAAAAGTGGCTGGCAATCTGTTACAGTTAAAGAAGAGATACGGCGGAATTTGATCTGTAAGATCAAGAAGAATGAGAAGCTCTTTGAAGGAATATTAGGGTACGAAAAAACTGTTCTTCCTCAAGTTCAGCATGCTATTCTGTCTCATCATGATATGATTTTGTTAGGATTACGTGGACAAGCCAAAACTCGCATACTTAGAAATTTAGTCCAATTCTTAGACGAATATATGCCTATTGTTGAGGGCTCGGAAATTAACGATGATCCGTACAATCCACTTTCGAGATACGCGAAAGAATTAGTAGCTGACAAAGGTGATGACACTCCAATTAGCTGGGTGCATCGCTCTATGCGCTACGGCGAGAAATTAGCTACACCAGATACTACAGTTGCAGATTTAATCGGTGATATTGACCCTATCAAAGCAGCCACAAATAGATTGAATTTGGCTGATGACAGAGTTATTAATTTCGGATTAATCCCAAGAACAAATCGGGGTATTTTCGTCATTAATGAGCTTCCAGATCTCCAACCTAGGATTCAGGTTGCGTTACTAAATATTATGCAAGAACGTGATATTCAGATTAGAGGATTCAATATTCGAATTCCTATTGATGTGTTTATGGCGTTTTCGGCTAACCCTGAAGATTACACCAACCGTGGAAGTATTATAACGCCACTTAAAGATCGTATTGACGCTCAAATTATTACTCATTATCCCAAAGTTATAGAAACAGGGATTAAGATTACGCAACAAGAAGCTTGGCAAAATAGAAGCGAAGAGATTTCGATTCATGTTCCAACGATTTATAGAGAGATTATTGAAAGAACGGCATTCGAAGCTAGAGATTCGGAATATGTAGATCAAAAAAGTGGTGTTTCTACAAGAATGACGATTACAGCTTTAGAGCAAGTTATTTCTTCAGCAGAACGTCGCGCAATTTTGAATAATGAACAGAAAGGCTCCGTAAGAGTCGCAGATATTTTCCACATGGTTCCAGCTCTTACAGGAAAGCTAGAGCTTGTCTATGAAGGAGAGCAAGAAGGTGCTGCAAAAGTTGCCAAACATATTATTGGTAAAGCAATTAACAAAACCTTCAAAAATCACTTCCCTGACCCTCAGAGTAAACTTGAATCTGATAAGGCAGTGTATAAAACGGTTACCGATTGGTTCGCGTCAGGCAATGAAATAAACTTACCTGATACGTTACCATCCAAAGAGTATGAAGAGTTACTCAATTCAATTCCAAAATTAAAAGAGCTGGGTAGAAAATTCAGTAACGATGCAATTGAGGCTGATATATATGCAATTATGGACTTGGCTTTAGAAGCTCTACATCAAAATTCGATGCTCAGTAAACAAGATTTAGATGATCAAAATCTGTACTCAGATATGCTAGGATCTATGTTTTCGTCGTTGGATGGCATCGAAGATGGCTTTGAAAATTTTGATAGTTAATAATTGAATTACGGCATATATAATCATATCTTATTAATCTTTAGAAAACAGAACACGACCAAAGACTATGAAAACAGGTATCCACCCAGATTATAAAGAAATCACCGTTGTATTGAGCGATGGTACTGAAATGTTGACTCGCAGTACAATTAATACAAAAGATGGTGTGTACAAAAGTGAGATCGATTCTAAGAATCATCCGTTTTATACAAGAAATAACAATTTTGCTTCTAAAGCAGGTCGCATCGATCGCTTTAAGCGCATGTACGAAAAGAAGTAAGTTTTACTTCTAGATTTTTAAGGATGCTCTTTAACCGGATGCATCCTTTTTTTATTTTTGGGATATGAAAATACGATATTTTGAAGTTGGTCCTTTTTTAGAGAACACTTATCTGCTTATAAATGATAATGAAGCTTTGCTCATAGATCCAGGTTTTTCCAATGAGACAGAGTACGAGCGCTTTAAAGCGGACTTATTGAGCTTTGATACTGAGCTGAAAGCCATTGTTCTTACCCATGCCCATGTTGATCATGTACTGGGCTTACAACGTGTTCTAAAGGACTTTCCAGTGCAGGTGTTCCTAAATACAAACGACTTATTTCTTTGGAATAATTTCGGCAATCAAGCACAGATGTTTGGGCTTAATCAAGTTGGCTTCGCATTTATCCCAGAGGAATTACCGCAGTCAGGTAGTTTTACGATTGGTACATTTGAATTTGAATGCCTTTATACACCAGGTCACGCCCCAGATCACACCTGTTTATATTTTAAGAGCCTTGAATTTCTGATAGCTGGCGATACATTGTTTAGAGAAAGCATTGGCAGAACAGACTTATATAAAGGGAATTTCGAAACGCTTGAGAAGTCGATACAAGAAAAACTCTATACATTGCCTAGCCAAACAAAGGTATACCCAGGGCATGGAGAGTCTACAACTATCGGCCATGAAAAAGAATTTAATCCTTTCGTAAAAGCTAACTAACTGAGCTTTTCAATGGCCTCTGTGTAATAATCTGCTTTATCAGCATTAAGTTCGATGAGCTGCTTATACATCTTTATGGCTTCTTTCTTATTCCCTTGAAGCACATGAATTTTTGCAAGGGTTTCTGATACGATATCTTCCACATTATCTGCATCAGCGCCTAAATCTTCATCATTAAATGGCTCACCTTCTTCAGGAATGCGAATTCGTTTTGATTCCACAGCTTCGAGCATTGCAATTAGCGCATCGAGGTCGAGTATCTGAGAGTTTCTGTTAGCTTGGAGAAGCTTTTTTGAAGAAGTATATGTTTGATTAGGAACCGCTGCACTAAATAGTTCAGGGTGAACTAAGAAATAGTGGAGATGTTGCATTAACGGGCTTCCTGGAGCAAAGGTTTTTGCTTTTAACGCTTCTTTAATGGCAAGTTTGTTTTCGTCGGTTAGGTGATAAAACCAAGCTAGTAAAAAATGCCCTACTGCATCTGGGCCTCTTTTTTTGAGATGCGACTTTAGACGGGAAATGGCGCTTTCCGGGTCTGAATCGAATTTCTCTACATAAGAGTTTAACGATTGCGGTATGTTAAATGGTAATTTGGTCATCTATTATAATTTCGTCAATAATACGCTCTGATAGCATTACATTCAAAAGCAATTACCAGTTACTTACAGCGTCGTTAAAAATATTGTTGGTTATTTGCTTCAATGCTTCATCTGCAGCAGTCTGTTCGCCATTTATTGGGTCATCAGTTGGGTCAAAATTAAAGCTACCATTAAAAGGTTTATTCCATTCCGGTTTAGAATTTTTAGTATATAAAAAAGAAACGGTAACGGTAATTTGAACCTGATTCTGATTTGCAACTTCATCTCCGCTAATGCTAAATGGACGATTTGAGTAGCTGCTGATTGTTCCGTCTAAGACTGCATCGGCTTCTTCTTCAGAACTTGCTAGCCTTAATTTACTTTGATTGATAAAACGATTTACTAGTGCTTCATTTAATCTGTCACTTAAATCGCCAAGTCCGCTATTAGAACGGTCTGGGAAAAATGGAATGTAGATGGTGTTTACATCAGATGGAATGGACGCACCTGTAAAACTATATCTCATACAGCTAGATGTAAGCATGGCTGCTCCTAAAATTAGTATAAGAGCTAGCTTATTCAAGGCCGTATTGATCTAATTTGCGGTACAATGTGCGCTCGCTAATACCAAGTGTGTCGGAAGCTTTTCTTCTATTTCCATCATACTTAGTTAGAGCTTGCTTAATTAAAAACTGTTCAGTTGCTTCTATAGATGGAATCTCATCTCCGCCAAAAAATTTCATCAGCGCCGACTCTTCACTTTCAGTAACTTCGTTATCATACTTTGCTGGTAATGACGGAAGATTTTCAGGAGTCTGAGTAGGAATTTCAACATTATAATCACCTACCTGACCTGAATTTATTTCATCACGAAGTGCAGGAGGTAAGGCTTTAATGTCTTTACTTGAAAAGGAAGAGTATATGAAATTAGCGAGCATTTTTTTAACATCACTAATGTCAGTTCGCAGTTCTACAAGTGCCCTATAAACAAGTTCTCTATCGCGTCTGCTAAAATCTGAATTTTGTTCTTTTTGGGATTCTTGCTTTTCCGAAACCATAGGCAAGTTATCAGCTGAGCCCTGTTTTTGGCGACCTTTGAGATAATTTTTAAGTCGATTAGCGTCAATAAACTGTGACTTTTCTAAAACTACTAGTTGCTCAGCTACATTCTTTAGTTCTCGGATGTTACCTGGCCATCTATATGAAATCAAAAGTTCTGTTGCCTCATCAGAGAAGCCTTTGAAAACAGAATCGTACTTAACTGAAAATTCTTGTGCAAATTTTTTAAAAATAGGGATGATATCTTCCTGACGTTCACGAAGGGCAGGTAAATGAATCTGAACAGTGTCTAATCTATAATATAAGTCCTCTCGGAACTCATCATCTTTCACCATTTGCCACAAGTCCTTATTTGTTGCAGCAATAACGCGCACGTCCGTAGTTTGGATTTTACTAGAACCAACACGGAAGTATTCGCCGTTTTCTAATACACGGAGCAACTTAACTTGTACATTTTTTGGAGTGTCGCCAATCTCATCTAGAAAAATAGTTCCTCCATTGGCTTTCTCGAAATATCCTTCTCTAGAATCGTTAGCGCCTGTAAAAGCACCTTTTTCGTGGCCAAAAAGTTCACTCTCTATAATACCTTCTGGTATTGCACCACAGTTAACAATTACTAGGTTGCCACGTTTACGTTCACTCATCGCGTGAATAGCGCGGGCTGTAACATCTTTACCGACACCACTTTCACCTTGTAGTAACACGGAAATATCGGTTTTAGAAACCTGCATTATCTTATCTACAACATGACGAATCTCTGGCGAGGTGCCTAATAAACCGAATTGTTCCTGAAATACTTCGCGATCCATATCTTACTTTTTGGTCTGTCAGATTGACGTGAAGTTAAGCATTACAGCCAAAGTAAGTAAGTTTAATCTCGTATAATTTATGAACTAAGTTTATTGCTTAATAAGCTCAACTGCTTGCTCAATAGGAAGTGATCTTGTTTCCTTAAAAGTAGAAAGAACAAGGTTTGAGCGAGTTTTATTAACTCCTTGCCAACCTTGAATTCTAGACAGTAATTTTTCAAATGAGCTTGTATTTTTTGTGCGAACTTTAATAAAGTGAGAACCATCGCCCGTAATGGAATGGCACTCCTGAATTTCAGGTTCGCTCAATGTCTTGTCCACAAAATTAGAATAATATTCTGAGCCATCAACTTGAACAAAAATGAAAGCCGTAATATCAAAATGGAAATCTTTGCTATTTAAAATAGCATTGTACCCAGAGATAAGTCCTCGCTCTTCGAGTTTCTTCATTCGCTCAGAAACGGAAGGAACGGAGAGTCCAACGATTTCGGCAATTCGATTACGCTGAGCGCGCCCATTATCTTGAAGATGATTTAAAATTGAGATATCAATCTCGTCTAGTAGATTACTCATAAAGGTGTGCTGTTTACCCTAATAATTATCGATGAACTTAAAAGTAGCCTTAATATATTAGGTAAGCAATCAAAAAAAGCGCTTCCATTTTTTAATCACTTAAATTTGTTCAGTTTTAAAAAAAACAAAATTAAATCCTAATTGCTCTTATCTTTAGGCTTCTGAAATTAATAATGAATTAGTAGAATGCTAGACATAAACTTCATCAAAAAGAACGTAGAATTAGTTAAGACAGGAATGCTCAACAAGGGAGAGAAAGATGCTTCACTGGTTGATCAAGTACTGAAGAAGGATGAGGAGTGGAGAACTCTCGTTCAAGAAGTGGATAGCATCCGAACCGAAAGTAATGCCAATTCTAAAAAGATTGGTATGTTGATGGGGCAGGGTAAGAAGGAAGAAGCTCAAGAGGTAATTGCCTCAACATCAAAAGACAAAGAGCGGATTAAGGAGCTAGAAGAAGATCTGAAGAAATTGCAAACGGAACGTGAAGACTTACTTCTTAGGATTCCAAACGTTCCACATCCTAGCGTACCTGTTGGAAAGCTTGAGGCCGATAATGAAGTTTTTGCATCTTGGGGCGAGCCAAACAAAGAAGAGTGGAGAAAACCTCATTGGGAAATAGTTGAGCGTTATGGTTGGGTAGATTTTGAGCGTGGCGTAAAAGTTACCGGAGCAGGATTTCCATTTTATGTTGGCGCTGGCGCATTATTGCAACGTGCTCTTATCAATTACTTTATTAACGAAGCTGTTGATGCGGGCTACACAGAGCTACAAGCACCTTATTTTGTGAATGAAGACTCAGCTCGTGGTACTGGACAGATTCCGGATAAAGAAGACATGATGTATACGGTTCCTCGCGACGAGTTTTTTGCGATTCCAACAGCCGAAGTTCCAGTTACAAATTTCCATCGAGATGAAATCCTTTCTGATAAAGAACTTCCTGTGAAATATGTATGCTATACTCCTTGTTGGAGAAGAGAAGCAGGTTCTTATGGTAAAGATGTGCGTGGTTTGAACCGCCTTCACCAATTTGATAAGGTAGAACTTGTAAAGATTGTGAAGCCTGAAGATTCTTATGAAGAATTGGAGAGCTTAAAAGGACACGCTGAAAAATTATTACAAGCATTGGAACTTCCTTACCGCACTTTATTGATGTGTACAGGAGATATGGGCTTCACTCAAACAAAAAAATATGATTTAGAAGTTTGGAGTCCTGGTCAGCAACGCTGGTTGGAAGTGAGTTCTTGCTCAAATTTTGAAAGTTTCCAAGCTCGTAGAATGCAACTACGCTACCGTAAAGATGAGAAAGATATCGAGATGGTACATACTTTGAATGGCTCAGGTTTAGCACTTCCTCGAATTGTTTCGGCAATACTAGAAGCTTACCAAGAAGAAAATGGTAAAGTGAGAGTTCCTGAAGTTTTGAAAGGATTTATAAGAAGGGATTATCTATAATGTATTTAGAAAAGGGATTTTGCTAGTTAAAAGTAAGATCCCTTTTTTGGACTATTTCTTTTTTGCCATCCACCAGATAAGCCATCCGATTCCTATTAGGATGAGGGCAATTCCAAAGCCGCCCAAAAATGACCATAGTAGATAGGGAACAACAATACTTACTACGATACCAGTTATAGCTTTAACTGGTGATGCAGCAACTCCAGCTGCGCCCACAAACGATTTTAAAACTCTTGCCAATCTTGGTAACATGTATTCTCCTTAATTTAGAATCTGTGAGCTTCTACGAGATACACTAAAAAAAGATACACTACTCGATTATTAAGAATAATAACGTAGGTACAACTAATTTAAGCTATACAACGGCGTAGAATTCTTCTTCTTTAAAATTAAGCATGATTTCAAGAATAGGAGCCATTTCGTTGTGCTTCATAAGTTCCAATCGAAGTTTTTTGCCGTTCCGGATACCTTTTAGATACTGTCCGTAATGCTTTTTCATTATAATAACGCCGTATTTTTCACCTTGATGAGCTACTGATAATTCTAATTGCTCGGCACAGACCCGTAGGCGTTCTTGAAGTGAGGGCTCAGGTAACATTTCACCTGTTTCTATATAATGGCGACTTTGTTCAAAAATCCATGGGTTTCCAATCGCACCACGGCCAATCATTACGCCATCAACACCCGTTTCATCGAACATTTTTTTTGCAAGTTCAGGAGAAGTAACATCTCCATTTCCGATAATTGGAATTTCAAGGCCAGGAGTATCTCGGAGTTTTTTGAGCCATTCCCAGCGTGCATCGCCTTTATACTTTTGCTCCCTAGTTCGAGCGTGAACGGTTAAAGCTTTTACACCAACACGCTGTAGCATCAATGCCACTTCTTGAATTCGTATGGTGTCGTCATCCCAACCCAATCGTGTTTTTACAGTTACGGGTTTATCAGTAATGGCGTCAACAACTGTTCCAGCCATGCGTTCCATTAAATCCATATCTTTAAGGCAAGCTGCTCCAGCACCTTTGTTTACCACTTTGTAAACAGGGCATCCAAAATTGATGTCTACCAAATCAGGATTGTTGTTAGCAGCAACTTTTGCGGCGCCTTCCATAGCCTCTTCTCGCCCCCCAAAAATTTGGATACCAAAAGGGCGTTCACTCTCAGAGTAGCTCATTTTATGTAGAGCAATATCAGAATCTCTTATTAGCGCTTCGGAGCTAATAAACTCTGTAAAGACGATGTCTGCTCCTTTAGCTCTGCAAATCTGGCGAAAGGGAGAGTCGGTTACGTCTTCCATCGGAGCGAGGAAAAGCGGTTTTTTTGGAAGTTGAATTGTGTCGATTTTCATAGTTCATCAAAATTTCATGAAAGATACTTATTTATACACGACGAAAGAAGGTGGAACTCACACTTTCGTTGAAATGAGCTAGTCATTTCGAGTATTAACTCATATATTTTTGATTCATTAAACTAATTTCAAAAAGGGAAAAATATGTCACTTGGAATAAAGAGTATCGAAGATCTTCTAGGAGATGAAGCTTCATACCTACTTGATCACGTAAGTAAAACTATAAGCAAAGACAGATTATCATTACCCTCACCTTCTTTTGTAGATGATGTGTGGAGCCTTTCTGATCGCAACAATAGAGTTTTAGGTAACTTACAGCGATTATATGGCAATGGCAGACTCGGTGGAACAGGGTATTTATCAATTCTACCTGTAGATCAAGGGATTGAGCACTCTGCGGGAGCATCTTTCGCAAAAAATCCAGACTATTTTGACCCTGAAAACATTATCAACCTAGCAATTGAAGCTGGTTGTAATGCGGTTGCTTCAACATTTGGCGCATTGGCTACAATGTCTAGAAAGTATGCACACAAGATTCCGTTTGTGGTTAAAATTAATCATAATGAGCTTCTTACTTACCCAAACACTTTTGATCAAATCATGTTTGGAAATATTGACCAAGCTTACAACATGGGAGCTGCCGCTGTTGGTGCAACCATTTATTTTGGTTCAGACCAATCTAACCGTCAGATTCAAGAAGTAGCAGATGCTTTTGCATATGCTCATGAGTTAGGGTTAGCAACTATCTTATGGTGCTACACTCGTAACGATGCTTTTAAAGTTGATGGCGTTGATTATCATACTTCAGCTGACTTAACAGGCCAAGCAAACCACATTGGTACTACTTTAGGTGCTGATATTATCAAGCAAAAGCTACCAACAAACAACGGTGGTTACAAAGCGTTGAATACTGGTAACTCTAGCTATGGTAAATTAGATGAGCGTATTTACTCTGAATTAACTTCAGAACATCCAATTGACTTAACAAGATACCAAGTTGCAAATTGTTACATGGGTCGTGCTGGCTTAATTAACTCTGGTGGAGCTTCTGGCGATAATGATTTCGCTGATGCAGTAAAAACTGCTATCATCAACAAAAGAGCCGGTGGAATGGGCTTGATTAGTGGTAGAAAAGCTTTCCAACGTCCAATTAAAGAAGGCGTCGAATTACTTAACATGATTCAAGATGTTTATTTGAATGATGACATCACGATTGCTTAATTTATTTCGTAGATTAGAAAAGCCTTAGAATTCCTCTAAGGCTTTTTTTTATACTTTAGCCAAATAAATTAGTTGTTTGAATAAGGAAGCTACAAATACCAGCGAACCCGTTAATTTTTTCTCAAAGAAGTATTTAATTATTTCTATGGGTCTTAGTTTTTTAACAATGGCTGGAGTTATCTGGTATACTTATACTCCAGGTGTACTCACTTATCTAGTCCCCAAAAGACTACCCGGCTTGGGAATTGCGCTAGTAGTTTCTTTCTTAAGAGTTTGGTTTGGTGCTGCAAAAATCAGATTTCTTTCCGAAAAAGTGATCAGCTGGATGGGTGCTTTTAGAGTTGTTTTAGCTTGGGATTTTACCTCTGCTGTAACACCATCAACAATTGGAGGCGCTCCAATGGCAACCTACGCCATGACTAAAGAAGGTCTAAAGCTAGGTGAATCAACCGCAATTGTACTTTATGGTGTTCTACTAGATCAAATTTGGTTTGCTCTGGCGATTCCGATTCTACTTATTGCAGGTTTAAAATATGATGTAGTTCCGCCAGATATTGGTATGATAGGCGAAGCATCAATGATTATTTTGTACATTTCGCTATTAAGCTATGCGGCTTTATTAGCGTATGGGGTCTTAATCAACCCCGCTGCAATCAAAAAAGTGATTAAAATTATATTCAAACTTCCTCTCCTTAGGAAGTATCAAGAGAAAGTTAGTGAAGAAGCCGAACATCTTGAGGGCTATGCCCATCAGCTTAGAAAAAAGCCATTTAGTTTTTTAGCCAAAGCATTTTTCTTATCTACAATGTCGTGGCTTTGTCGAGTTGCGTTGGCAACAATTGTAGTTCTTAGCTTGCTTCCTGCTCCAGAAATTTTATCAGTTTTACGAAGCTTAGCCATGAACCTAGCATTTTTGGTAGTTCCAACTCCAGGCGGAAGTGGAGGGGTTGAGGGGCTGTTTGTATTATTTCAAGGCTCGTTGATTTCAAGAAAATCATTTATTGGTTTAGCAGTATTTTTATGGCGAATAATTAGCTATTACATAAGTATTGCGCTAGGGATGTTTGCTACAACTTGGTACATAAACCGCTCTGTAATAGAGAAACAAAACAAAGGTTGATTTGGCAAAGCAAAAAACACAATTTGAGTGTGCTTCGTGTGGTCATATCTCACCTAAATGGTTAGGAAGTTGCCCAACTTGTGGTGAGTGGAACACGTTTGTTGAAACGAACAAAGCAACCAAAGAAGTTGAACACAAAGCTAAAGTAAGTGGATTAGAAACGGATGAAAAACCACAACAACTTACTGAAGTTGAAACCTCTGAGAAGTCTCGTTTTTTTAGCAATATAAGTGAATTAGATAGAGTTTTAGGCGGGGGGTTTTTGCCTGGTGCTTATATTTTAATTGGTGGCGAACCAGGTGTAGGTAAAAGTACTTTAACACTCCAAATCGCTAAATCAAATCCAGAGTTAAGTATTCTTTATTGCGCGGGTGAAGAGTCGGCAGGTCAGATTAAACAAAGAGCCGAACGACTTGGTGTGAAATCAAAAAAATTGCTTGTTTATAATGAAACTCAAGTTGATGTAATTATTAAAGAAGCACAAAAGATAAAGCCCGACTTACTTATAGTTGATTCCATCCAAACGGTGTATAGAACGGAACTTCAAAGCATGCCAGGAAGCATTCAGCAAGTGAAAGAATGTGCAGCGATGTTTCAGCAATTAGCAAAGAAGAAGAATATCACCACAATGGTAATTGGCCACGTTACTAAAGAAGGTGATATCGCTGGACCTCGCGTATTGGAGCATATGGTAGATACCGTTCTACAATTTGAGGGAGATAAAAATTATACTTATCGATTACTTCGTAGCCTAAAAAACCGATTCGGTCCAGCTCAAGAAGTGGGTGTTTTTGAAATGAATGAGAAAGGTTTAAAAGAGGTCTCAAATCCTTCAGAGCTTTTTATTTCAGATCGAACGGAGGGGATAAGTGGAAATGCAATTGTTTGCACAATGGAAGGCTCGAGGCCTTTGTTGATTGAAGTCCAAGCTCTAGTTACACCATCTGCATTTGGAACGCCCCAACGGACATCAAACGGCTTTGATAGAAATCGCCTAGCTTTACTCTTGGCTGTTCTTGAAAAAAGAGCAGGGTTTAGTTTTTCTAACCATGATGTGTATTTCAACATAGCGGGAGGATTTCGGTTAAATGATCCCGCAGGAGATTTGGGTGTTTGTTGTGCGCTCGTTTCTAGTTTAACGGATAAGGCAATAAACCAAAGCACTGTGTTTATAGGTGAAGTTGGCCTTGGCGGGGAAGTTCGAACAGTTCCTCACATTGAACAGCGAATGAAAGAAGCCGCAAAACTAGGCTTTAGTAACTCGATAGTACCTGCTACAAAAACTGCTACGGGAATCAGATACGTACGAGAAGCCATAAAAAAAGCCCTTGGATAAATCCAAAGGCTTAAAGTTGTAACCACAACTAGAATTTAATAATTCTATAGTTGCTGTTGATATTGTACGTAGTCAACATTTATTGGTTTCTAAGAGTAAACAATAGATTAGACTAAAATTTAAAAGATAGTCCAGCAACAATCATAGTTCTACCATCAATTTCGTAAATTGGGTTTTCAGCTTCATCGTAAAGGCTTGCAGTTCGTACTCGAATTTCAGCAAATGGTTTAATAAACGGAATTATTGTAGCTCTTGCCCCTAATGAAAAGTAAACTGGGACATGACTTTGACTTCCTGATTCTCCTCCACCAGATTCTGTATATTCTATAGCTTCATAACCAATACCAAGCCCAACGTAAGGCCTTACAATTGGGCTTCTAAGATAAAGAACAGTATTAATATCTAAGTTGGTAATATTTACATCATCGTAATCTTCTACCCCACTTGAAACAAACATACTTCCAGAAAATTTGAATAATGACCATTGAAAAGGTCCAAAATTAGCTCCCCCGCCATCTAGATACACATAACCTCCTAAGTTTGGATCTGTTGCCGCAAGTCCTGCTGCAATCCCGAAATGCATGTCTGCACCACCTTTTAAACCTAGCTCTGGGTCTACATTTTCCTCAGAGGTCGATTGCGCATTTATATTTAGTCCGAAAGCCATTAATAATAAAGCTAAAATTATATTTTTTTTCATTATAATAATTTTAATATTTTATAAGTTATATATTTTAACTTTCAATAATACTAACAAAATAATTATTATAAACTACGTAGTAGTAAAAAATAGTAAACATATATTAATCTATTAAAAAAAACATTAATACTATCTAATGCTTTTTTTTGGCTGATTATTAGAATCAGTTATTTTTAGTAGTTTAATTTTTATGATTATTATTCACTTATAAATAGGGGGTATTCGTAGCAAGGATTAAAATGTATTTTATCTACATTTTTAGGTATACCAATTCCATATAATTAGATTGCAACATATACATCTTCAGAAAGAAGTGTTTTCAGCAATAGAGCTAGATTTAAAAACACCACCCAAGATAATTCAGTTAATGAAACTCGAATGGCTCCGTATATTGAGCGTTGGAAAAGAAACTTGGGATTTAGGTTTAAAAAACTCTTTAGTGCTAATTATTAAAGCAATACCAGAATTAATGCCATAAAAAAAGCCCTCGGTTAATACCAAGGGCTTAATATGTGTGACGACAGAGAAAACTAGTAGTTTTCTCGTTGACGGCGACGTTGCTCGCGTACGGCTTTTTTCATAGCCTCGCGGCGGTCAACAGATGGTTTTGTAAACTGTTGGCGATCTTTGTATTCATTAAGAATACGGGAACGCGTAATAAGTTTTTTAAACCTGTTAATCGCACGTTCAACACTTTCGTTGTCTTTAACTTCAACACCTAGCATTGAGTCTCACTTCCTTTCGTTTTTTATTTCCCATAATTGGGATTCACCAAAAATACGAAAAAATATTATGGAATAGAAGTTATGAAGCTTCAATCTATCTGATTTACGATTAGAGTGTTAGGAATGGAATCTTTTAAGACTCCTATCCCAAAAAGAGCAAAATCATATTTTGAGGGATCGTTTGGGTCTAGTATTGTTAACCTGTTGCTTAGTTCTAGTACAGCCTTCCAATCGTTTTGTGGGCGAGATAATAGTCCCAACTTTCGAGCCTGGCGAGCAACATGAACATCTAATGGAATTCTTAGCTCAGAAAGAGGCATAAAGTTCATAATGGCAAGATCTACAGGTCCAGATCGTAAACACCATCTCAAATACATGTATAATCGTTTGCACGAACTGTTTTTGTCAGGGTTGGAAATATGTTTACGGGTTCGGGATGGCGTTTCTGGTTGAAGTGCAAAAAATTCCTCATTAAAAACGGCAATTAACTCTCTTTGCTGTTGGGTAGCTATGGTTTGGCAGTAGCTCCAAAAACCTTCAAAGCTATCGTACTTTATAAGTATTGACTGAAGAATTTTTATGAGCCAATAAACATCAATGGGTTTGAAAGTTCGATGCTTAAAATTTACAAACGCATCTTGGTCACTTTCCTTAAAATTCAGAATAAATTCAGCAGGTTTATAATTCATTCCTTTTAGTAATTCATCAACTTTGGCGACTACAATATCTCGTCGTCCCCAAGCCATAATTGCTGCAAAGAATCCTGCCAATTCCATGTCATGTTTGTGCTCAAAAGCATGCATAAACTGAATGGGATCGTTATCTATAAAATCAGCTTGTTCAACTTTTGCTACCACTTCATCTAAGTAAGGCTTTAACTGCAAGAGTTTTGTTTTGGATAGTGTTTTATGAGCTTTCTTTTTTTTCATTGTAGAGGCTAGGAATTATAGTGCCATGAAATAGAACTAGTCACATTAACTATTCTCTATCAGTTTTTCGGTAAGCTGTTTATTTGCCTTCGGAAAGGGATATTCTACTAATTCTGATTTAGAAACCCATTTCACTTCTTGGCTTGATTTAGCCTTAGGAGTTCCAGAAATCAATGTGCATAAATAAGCATGAAGAGTAATCGAGAAATGCGAGTAAACGTGCTTAAACTTCATGTATTCCTTATAAGCATGCACTTGAACTCCTAATTCTTCATGAAGCTCTCTTTCAACAGTTTGCTGGATGGTTTCGCCATCTTCTTGCTTCCCGCCAGGAAATTCCCATAAACCGCCAAGCATCACATTTTCGGGACGTAAAGCAATCAGCACTTTTTCATCTTCCCGTTCGATAATGCCAACACCGATGTGTTTATGCGGTTTCTTTTTTGCGGAAGATTTGTATGGAATGGAATCCGTTTTAGCTGTTTTTGTGGCAACGCAACCAGATTGAATTGGGCAATTAAAACAATCAGGTTTAGATGGTGAACAAACTGTAGCTCCTAGCTCCATCATGGCTTGATTGAAGTCAGCGGGAAAATCAAATGAAATTAATTTGTCTACTAACTGCTGAACTTGTTTAGTTGTTTTTGAACTCCTTACATCATCTTCAATTCCATAATATCGAGTAATAACACGAATCACATTACCATCGACCACCGCATTAGGTTGGTTAAAAGCTATGCTTGTTATTGCAGCAGCTGTATATGGACCAATGCCCTTTAGCTTTATAATTTCGTCATAACTTTCAGGTAAAATTCCTGAATAATCGGAAACGATGGTTTTTGCTGCGTAATGTAGATTCCTCGCTCGGCTGTAATATCCAAGGCCTTCCCATGCTTTTAGAACTTGTTGCTGGCTAGCTTCGGCAAGTTCAAACACAGTAGGGAATTGAGCCATAAATCGCTCAAAAAAAGGCCATGCTTGATCAACGCGAGTTTGTTGTAGCATGATTTCTGAGATCCATATTTTGTAAGGATCTTTTGAACCACGCCAAGGCATTTCTCTTTTATGTTCTTGATACCAGTTTAATAAGTTTGAAGTGAAGTCTGAAGAGTTCAAAGAATAAGATTTAGTTTAATCACCTCTAGAGATGTCGAGTACATTGAGTGTTACTTCTACTGAAGATGCAGCGCCCAACTCGTCAGAAGCAATTATTTTAAAGGTGTTTTCCCCAACTTGTCGATCATTTGGAGTCCAAGTAAACAAACCTGTTCTCTCTTCAACGTTAGAACCAACTGGTAGATCAACACCAATATATCGAATTAACTGGCTTGTAGGTTTTTCAGGATCGGTGGCTTTAAATTGAAGCTCAAATTTCTCATTTACAACGATGGATGAGCCACGAACAGGACTAAAGACTGGTGGCGTATTGAAAGAGCGAACATCAACAGTAAATCGCGTACTATCAGTTTTTCCATTCGAGTTTGATGCAATAACTGTAAACCAATTAAGTCCTAGCTGATTAGGAGTTGGTTGCCATACAAAACCTTGTTTCTGGATAACAGCATTTGTTGCCGTAGAGCGATAAGTAAACTCAACATCCTTAGTTGGGTAATTCCCTTCTAGCTCTAACGCCATTACAAGTGGGTTTGGATAGGTGAGTATCTTGTTCGGAATTTTCTGTATTGCAAAAGGTGAATTTGTAGAAGTATCCATAGTTTGACCTTCAAGGCCAACTGTAACTTTAGTGAGTGAGTTATTCTCAGAGATCCATACACGATCTATACTTTTGGTGATGAAATTTCCTGCGTCAGAATCTGATTTCCAAATGCTAAGCGGTTCTCTATTTTTCGACACCCAAACTTTTCCGCTAACAGTTCTCACAAAAGTATAATCAAGCCAGTATAAAACAGTTGTAACCTCTTCCTCAACAGCGCCAACTTTCCGGCCTAAACCATTACTCGTAATTTCATATACATCACCATTTTTCGTGGAGGTCCAAATGCGTTCTCCATCAATAAATAGTTTTGATGCTGGAATGTTAAGCGCCAAAGTTTTTGAGTAGCCTAATGTGTTGTCTTTAGAATTGAATAACACAAGGTTATTATGAGAAGTGAGTACAAAAAGCTGCTTGCTAGCAATAGATGATTTAACATCCAAAACTTCAGCACCATCAATTTCATTTTCTCCTAAACTCTGAATCTCTGAATCTACAGTTTCAGGTGTCTCCAATGAGAGGCTTCCCAACCCCTTTTTGCCAAGAGCTACGTATAGATTGTTTTCTAGGCGAGTAGCATCAATTGGGTTAGCTGGTAATAACGTTGCCGAATAAACACCAAGTACTGAAGTAGGTTCTAACACGGTGAGGCGTTTTGATCCTCCAAATAGATATGCAAAACGGATATCAGCCGAAATTTTATCGCCACGGCGTTGCATTCCCGAAGAAGTATAAAGCCATTGTAGAGAATCTGGGTAAATTCTAAAAACAACCATTCCTTCTCGTTCAGAAAGTACATATAGATGTGTCTCTGAAGCTTGAATATTAATTGTTTCGGGTATAGAGACGATGCTACTATAATCTTGTACTAAAGATTGTTGAGCTATGGTGAACGGTGTAAATAATAAGGAAAGTAAGAGGTAAGAGAATACTTTCTTGAGGTAAGTGTTTGGGGTCATAGCCAATTATGTTTTTTATACCAATGTATAGTTCTTGAAATTCCTTCTTCCAAACTCATTTCTGCCTTGTAATTTAACTCTTTCTCAGCTTTTGCAGAAGAACAAGTCCATTCCAAAACCATTTCGTTTGCCTTTTCTCGATTTACAACGGGATACTGCCCAATTAATGATGCAGCACTTTCAATAAAGCCAGATATTTTTTTTACTAAAGCAGGTTTAATTTTAATGGGAATGGCTTTCTTACCCATTACAATAGACGTAACTCCACGTATTTGATTCCATGAATAATCTTCTGTTCCTGAAATGAAATAAGTATGCACGCCAATATCTGTTTTTTGGGATGATTTTATAATCCCGTTAACTAAATCTGTTACATACACCATCGAAAGGCGTGGATGGTTCCCATCTCCAACAATTGGGCAAATTCCTTTAGAGAAGGTTTTAAAAAATGTATAGATGTCAGACTCTCTAGGCCCATATACAGCAGGAGGGCGAATAATTTTAATACTGTCTTTTTTAGAAGCAGCCTCATGGATAACCTCTTCCATAAGTTGTTTTGATTTCCCATACATACTTACGGGATTGAATGCGCTAGTTTCTGTAAGTGGCTCTCCTAAACTTGGACCAACTCCAGCTAGCGAGGAAAGCATCACCATATTTGTGATTCCTTTTTTCTGAGCTATGCGGATTAAGTTCTCTGTAGCGTCTACATTCGCACGGTTAAATTCCTTTTGAGTGCGCGCTCGAACCACGCCAGCCACATGAAAAATCACATCTATACCTTCTAAAGCAGTGGAAATAACACCAAGATCGGTAAGATCTCCTTTCACTCGAGTAAACTCTTTATTCGTGAGCCACTTATCGTCAGTGCGCACTAAACAGCGTATTTCGTTATAATTTGGGTCGGCAATAAGGGCGTCAACTAAGTGGCTGCCAACAAAACCAGTCCCTCCAGTTACAAAGACATTCATTAATTGCGTATATTCTAAGGTTATTTTTATGATGTAATAAATTGAATCCGATAAAAGGCAAGATACACATCTGCCGTTTGCTTTTAAACTTTTATGAAAGAACTGCGAGTAGCGTTATTTACGGGAAACTACAATCACATCCGAGATGGGGTTTCTCTTACATTGAATCGCTTAGTTAAGTACCTAGAAAGTCAAAATATACCAGTTTTAGTATTTGGCCCGTCAATCAAGGAACCATTAATTGATCATTGTGGAGAGCTTGTTGTAACACCTTCAATCCCGATGTTAGTCTCGGGGCGTGATGAATATCGCTTAACAACCACTTTTCCAAAAGCCGCTCGCAAGAGGTTAGAAGAATTCAACCCAACAGTTATTCATATCGCAACTCCTGATGCACTTGGTTACAAAGCTTTAAAATGGGCAAAGAAAAACGATGTAACAGTAGTTTCTTCTTATCACACCCATTTTACCAGTTATTTTAAATATTACAAACTTACCCCAATTGAAGGGCTTGCTTGGAAGTATTTGCGTTGGTTTTATGGCAAATGTGCGCACACTTACGTGCCAAGCCAGTCAATGATAGATGAGTTAGGTACGTATGGGATTAAAAAAGGATTACATGTATGGGCGCGCGGGGTGGATATTAACCTGTACAATCCTAATAAAAGAGATTTAGAGTTTAGAAGAAAAGTAGGGTTTAAAGACGATGAGATTGTAGTCACATTTGTTTCGCGATTGGTTTGGGAGAAAGAGTTGCGAACTTTTATTGAAAGCGTCAAAAATGTTCAAGCTACTAATCCAAAAGTTAGAGCAATGGTGGTAGGAGATGGGCCTGCTTTAGAGGAAGCTCAGGAACTTTTGCCAGAGGCACATTTTACGGGGTTTGTGAAAGGCGAAGACCTAGCAAGAGCTTATGCTAGTAGTGATGTTTTCAATTTCCCATCACATACAGAAACTTTTGGTAACGTTACTTTAGAAGCAATGGCGAGCGGACTTCCATGCTTAGTTGCAGATGCTATTGGGAGTAAATCATTAGTTATAAATGGTGAAAATGGAATGTGGGCAGAGCAAGAAAATGTAGCCGATTTCACAAAAAAACTAACTCAGATAACTTCAGATATTGAATTGATGGAAGCAATGGGAGCCAAGTCTAGAGAATTATCTAAATTATATGAATGGGATAAGATAAATTCGGGTTTAGTAGAAAATTATAAAGCTGCAATGGGACAAAAGTCATTAGTTGAAAATAAAGGATAAGAAGAATTTGAGAATCCTATATATATCACATCTTCACCCTCCAAAAAATGCGCCACTTAAAAGCATTGGAGGTATGCAACGTGTAAGTATGCAATTAGTGAATGAGCTTGAGACACGTGATGATATTGAGCTAAAGACAATTATTTTGCACGCTCCATGGAAAGGAATTGAAATTCGTGCGGCCTTTTTTCTAATGAACTTGGCGCGTAAACTTCCCAAAATTGTTAAAGAGTTTAAACCAGATGTAATTCTCTTTTCTTCGATGGTGACCGCTAGTCTGGCAAAATTCACTCGCAAAAGAATTGACGTACCTATGGTTACCATTAACCATGGCCAGGATGTGAAAATGCCAATTGGGATTTACCAGAACTTTGTGCCAAGTGTTTTTGAAGCATTGAATGGTGTGATATCAGTTTCTGAGGCCACTCGTCAAGAATGTATTAAGCGTGGGATGGAACCAGCCAAAGGAGTTGCGCTTCCCAATGGTTTTGATATGTCCGATTTCAAAGAAGTTCCTAATAAAAAAGAATCAAGGAACTACATCGAAAGTGAATTTGGTTTAGATCTTTCCAGTAAGAAACTGTTATTAACAGTTGGGCGACAAGTTAAAAGGAAAGGCGTTGAGTGGTTCATATCGGAAGTGTTTCCAAAGATTAAATCAGATGTTTTTTATTTAGCAATAGGAGAAGGGCCAGAGCATGAAAAGCTGAAGCAACTGGTTAATAACTCCCCATACAAAGATAGAATTTTACTAGCAGGAAGGCAGCCTGATGAGGTTTTGAAGAAAGCCTATGCAGCAGCCGATGTTTTTGTGATGCCCAATATTCCTGTTTCTGGAGATATGGAAGGGTTTGGTATTGTATTGCTGGAAGCAAATCTTGCTGGGACACCAGTTGTTGCTGCAGATTTAGAAGGAATTAAAGATGTGATTAAGAATGGACAGAACGGTTATAAAGTTGAAGTATTAAACAGTGAGGAATTTTCATCTCAAGTTGATACATTAATTGAAACCGAGCTAGATAAGATGAGCCAAACATGCCGTACGTATGTATTGGAAAACTTTACCTGGAATAACGTAGCTCAACGATATATTTCTTATCTTGAGCATGTTATTGAGGTTGAAAAATGTACAGCGAACTGAGTAAGGACAACCTATTCAAAATTTGATAGAAATTTAATACTAGCTATATTTCGCTGATAAAGAAGAATATTGAGGAATCAAAAGAATGGCCGATAAAAAAACTGAAATTGCAAAGAATGATATTTTTGCAAAAGCATTTAATTTCACAAAGGCTGACGAAGTTAAAAAATTAGGACTCTATCCCTACTTTAAGCCGCTTGAGGCTACCGATGGAACCATTGTTGAAATTGAAGGCCATGAAGTAATTATGGCGGGTTCCAACAACTATCTTGGGTTAACTAACGACCCAAGAACAATTAAAGCAGCACAAGATGCGCTTACAAAATATGGAACTGGCTGTACTGGCTCGCGCTATTTAAATGGTACTTTAGATATTCATATAGAGCTTGAAGAAAAGCTTGCCAAGTTTATGGGCAAGGAAAATTGCGTTCTATTTAGTACCGGTTATCAAACTAATGAAGGCTCAATTCAGACTATTGCAGCTAGAAATGACATCATTTTTTCTGACCGTGACAACCACGCATGTATAGTTGTAGGAACGATGTGTTCCAATGCTAAAACTGTTCGTTATACGCATAACGACATGGATCAACTTCGTAAGCATCTTGAAAAAGCTGATCCAAATGCGGGTAAAATTATTATATCTGATGGTGTGTTCTCAATGTCTGGTACGCTGGCTAAAGTTCCAGAACTTGTTGCTTTGGCAAAAGAATTTGATGCAAGACTTTATCTAGATGACGCCCATGCTGTTGGTGTTGTGGGAGAAGGTGGTCGTGGATCTGCATCCGTTTTTGGATTGCTCGATGATGTGGACTTAGTAAGCGGTACGTTCTCTAAATCGTTTGCTTCGTTAGGAGGATTTATTGTTGGTAGTAATCCAGTAATCGAGTTTATTCGCCATCACTCACCGGCGCATATTTTTAGTGCTTCAATGCCACCAGCAAACGTTGCTACAGTATTAAAAGCTTTAGAAATACTTCAAGAAGAACCTTGGAGAATTGCTCGCCTAGAAGAGATATCTCTTTATATGCGTACTGAATTAGAGAATATGGGTTTCAATGTTTGGACAAGCCAATCTCCTATAATTCCTGTGGTTATTGGTGATATGATGACTTGTTTCCAATTCTGGAAAGATCTTTTTGAAGAAGGTGTTTATACTAATGCAGTAGTTCCGCCAGCAGTTCCGCAAGGGCAGTCATTGTTAAGAACAAGCTATTCTGCAAGTCATACAGATGACCACTTAAACCGTATTCTTGATGCCTTCCGTAAAGTGGGAATCAGAAATGGACTTATAGATCAAAACGGGCACTCAGCTATTTAAAGAGCATTTTTATGAATACGAATGGGGTTACTATTGTTACTACTGACAAGGAACGGAAGAAGTTTCTTGAGTTTCCATACAGTCATTATGCAAATGACGCTTATTGGGTTCCCCCACTTCGAATTGAGCAGAAAAAGCTTATTAGTACAGAGAAGAATCCCTATTACAAAAACGCTGAAATTGTCATTTTTATCGCCGAACATAATGGTAAAATGGCTGGTCGAATTTCCGCTGTTATTGACCATCGTTATAATGAGCAGCATGGCACAAAAACGGGTCATTTTGGCTTTTTTGAATGTATTGACCAGCAGGAAACAGCAAATCTTTTATTTAAGGTAGCCTGTGATTGGTTAAAAGAAAAGGGAATGGAAGATGTACTTGGGCCAGCAAACCCTGGTATGATGGATTCAATTGGGTTTTTAGTAGATGCATTTGATAAACTTCCCTATATCTTAATGCCCTACAATAAGCCTTATTATGAGAAATTGGCTCTAGGTGCAGGTTTTGAACCTGAAATGGACTTGTTAGCTTTTGTAGTTGATAAAGAGAATGTATCAATGGAGCGTATTAACCGAGCTATTGCCATAGTTAATAAGCGTAACCCTACATTGGTTATACGCCCCATAAATATGAAAAAGATTAAAGAGGAAGTGGAGATAGTTCGTGCTATCTACAATGAATCGTGGAAAGACAACTGGGGATTCATTCCACTTACTAAAGAAGAACTTGAGCTACTCGCTGAAGACTTCAAAATGATTTTGGATACCGATTTCGCTCATATTGCTGAAATTGACGGTGAACCCGTCGCATTTTCCATAGCCTTACCTGATTACAATCAGGTTTTTAAAACGATGAATGGGAATCTTTTCCCCTTTGGGATTTTCAAGCTTCTTTTAGGCAAGAAAAAGATTAATAGAATTCGTACTGCACTAATGGGCGTTATGCCTATGCACCGAGGGAAAGGAATTGACGCACTCTTACATCAGAAAGCTATTGAAAATGGGTTGAAGAAAGGGATGACAGAGTCTGAGTTAAGTTGGATTCTTAGTAGCAACACAGAAATGGTACGAGTTGCAGAAAGAATTGGCGGACGTTTAGACAAGACCTATCGTATGTATCGTAAAAAACTTTGACAAATAGTTGTAAAGTTTAAGAACAAAACTGCTCCTCTTTTCTAAAAATGTTATCTTCTTAGGTATTTTAAATCTAAGAGGACAATATGAGCGACTACAGAATAGAAAAAGATTCCATGGGCGAAGTGAATGTGCCCACAAATGCGCTTTATGGTGCACAAACTCAACGAGCTCACGACAATTTTCCAATTTCGGGAATTAAATTCAGTCGTGATTTTATCCAAGCTTTAGGATACGTTAAAACCTCTGCTGCTCTAGCCAATAATGAGCTAGGTCTAATAAGCACAGAAATAGCAGAGGTTATTGAAAAAGCATCTCAAGAGATTATTGATGGAAAGCTTGATGACCACTTTGTCATTGATATCTTTCAAACTGGTTCTGGTACCTCAACAAATATGAACGCGAACGAGGTTATAGCACATCGTGCCAATGAACTTAACTGCAATGCGAAAGTTCATCCGAATGACCACGTAAACTTTGGTCAAAGCTCGAATGATGTAGTTCCAACCGCAATAAGAGTTGCAGCTGTAATTTCAACAGTTAAAAAACTAATACCAGCTTTAGAGCATCTAAGAAAAACCTTTCTTGAAAAAGGAAAAGAGAATGCGGATGTTGTAAAAACAGGAAGAACTCATTTAATGGATGCTATGCCTGTTACTATTGAGCAAGAATTTGGTGGGTATGCACGCCAAATTGAGCTTGGAATTGAGCGCATCAAATCTGCGTTAACAAGAGTAAGTGAGTTGCCTCAAGGCGGAACAGCGGTGGGGACAGGAATAAATACCCATCACGATTTTGGAGCTAAATTTGCTACTCATATTTCAAAGTTAACAGGTCACAATTTTATAGAGGCTGTGAATCATTTTGAAGCACAAGCAACAGTAGATGCTCCAGTAGAATTAAGTGGCCAACTTAAAACAATAGCCGTTAGCTTAATGAAGATAGGCAATGATTTACGTTGGATGAACTCTGGCCCTAATGGTGGCTTAGGTGAAGTTCAGCTTGCTGCATTGCAACCGGGTTCATCAATCATGCCTGGGAAAGTAAATCCAGTAATCGAAGAATCACTAACTATGGTTTGTGCTCAGGTTATTGGCAACGACACCACCATTACAATTGGTGGCCAAGCGGGGAACTTTGAACTTAATGTGATGCTTCCTGTAGTGGCACACAATTTGCTTCAATCTATTGAGATTTTAGCAAATGCTGCTCGAAATTTAGCCGATCGCTCAGTTTCTAGATTAGTAGTACGTAAAGATGTGATTGCAGATAAAGTTGGAAGGAATCCAATTTTGGTAACAGCTCTTAATCCTATCATTGGATATGACTTAGCAGCGAAAATTGCAAAAAAAGCATTTGCTGAAAATAGACCGCTAAAAGAAGTGGCTAAAGAAATGACAGATTTATCGGAAGCAGAGCTTGATAGTGCACTCGATCCGATAAAAATGACAAAAGGTGGGTTTACAGAGTAATAGAATTAAGCCAAAGTTTTGGACTTGTTAAAAGAACGAAACTTTGGCCATATTACTTTGATGAAAAAGCGCTTTTCCGTATAATTCTTCCCCTTTTTAAAGGGTGTGAATTTCGTTATTTGAATAATTTTTAAAATACTAAATATGGCTCGAACAATGGCAAAATCTCCTAAAAGTGCATTCAATCAAGCACAAAAAAGAGAAATTCTTGCAGATTATAAGCTTGGGTGGATGAGTCGTCATCTATCCCTTATAGGACGTAAGGAAGTGTTATCGGGTAAAGCAAAATTTGGTATTTTTGGTGATGGAAAAGAAATTCCACAAATAGCGCTATCTAAAGTTTTTAAAAACGGTGATTTTAGGTCTGGTTATTATCGCGACCAAACCTTGATGCTCGCAATTGGTGAGCTAAAACCAGTGCAATTTTTCGCACAATTATACGCACACGCTGATATAAATTTTGAGCCGTTTTCCGGTGGCCGTCAGATGAACTCTCACTTTTCCACTCGCTTAATTGACGAGGATGGAAATTGGACTGAACAGACAAAATCAAAGAATACCTCATCAGATATTTCACCTACAGCTGGACAAATGGCGCGCTTGCTTGGTTTAGCCCAAGCTTCAAAAGTGTACAGAAATGAGAAGGCTCTAAAAGGTAAAGACTGGAAGAAATTTTCTGACAAAGGAAATGAGATTGCTTTTGGAACCATCGGTGATGCGAGTACATCAGAGGGTGTTTTTTGGGAAACTATAAATGCTGCAGGAGTACTTCAAGTTCCTATGGTTATGTCGGTTTGGGATGATGGCTACGGTATATCGGTTGCTAAAAAATACCAAACTACCAAAGAAAGTATATCAGAGGCTTTAAGTGGTTTCCAAAGAACAGAAAACTCCACAGGTTTCGAAATTTTAACTGTTAAAGCTTGGGATTACCAAGGCTTGATACAAACTTACAAGAAAGCAGAGAAGATTGCTAGAGAAGAACATGTGCCTGTGCTTGTTCATGTAACTGAGGTTACCCAGCCTCAAGGTCACTCAACTTCAGGCTCGCACGAGCGCTATAAAGACGAAGAACGTCTCAAATTTGAGGTAGATTACTGCTGTCTGAACCAATTAAAAAAATGGATTTTAAAGAATAAGATTGCTTCCTCAAAGGATTTAGATAAGTTAGAAAGCGAAGCTCTTATTGTTGTTAACGAGGCGAAGAAAGAAGCATGGGATGCGTATATGAGTCCCATAAAAGCTGAAAAGGCGCATGTGCTTGGATTGCTTCAAACTCTTCAAAAGGAAACTGGAGAAAAAAGAGTTGGAGATGCAATTAGAAGACTAAAAATGTTTCCTAATTCAATTCGAAAAGATATTTATACAGCCGCACGTAAATCGTTGCACTACACCGCAGGTAAAGAAAGTGCATCGCGCAATGAAATAAAACAGTGGTTATCAGTAAGTGATGTAGAAAATTACGACCGTTATAGTTCACATTTATTAAGCGAGACTCCATTCTCTCCAATGCGAATTGAAGAAGTTAAACCTAAATACAATACCGATTCACCAATGGTTGACGGTAGGCTTGTGATTAGAGATAATTTCGAGAAGTTGTTCAAAAAGTATCCAAATACTCTAATTTTTGGTGAAGATGCTGGAAAACTGGGCGATGTGAATAAGGGTTTAGAAAATCTACAGGAGAAATACGGAGAGATTCGTGTAAGCGACACTGGAATTAGAGAAGCTACTATTCTGGGCCAAGGAATTGGGATGGCTTTACGTGGGCTTAGACCAATCGCAGATATTCAGTACCTCGACTACCTTCTGTATTGTTTTCAGGGCCTAAGCGATGATTTAGCGACCCTACGTTACAGAACAAAAGGGAGACAAGCTGCGCCACTCATTGTTAGAACAAGAGGTCATAGATTAGAAGGAATTTGGCACTCAGGCTCTCCAATGGGAATGATTACGAGTGCGTTAAGAGGAATTCATGTTTGTGTCCCTAGAAACTTAACTACTGCGGCAGGCTTTTATAATACACTGCTTCAAGGCGATGATCCTGCGATTGTTATTGAGCCATTAAATGGATATCGATTAAAAGAGAAATTACCAGCTAATCTTGGTGAATATATGACGCCTCTTGGTGTACCTGAGGTTATAAATTCTGGTACCGATTTAACTATCGTTTCGTATGGCTCTACATGTAATATTGTAGAAAGTATTCTGCCTCAACTTGAAGCAACGGGAATATCTGCTGAGTTGATAGATGTACGTACACTCATGCCATTTGATGTGAATGCGATGATTGTTGAGTCTCTTAAGAAAACCAATCGCTTGTTGATTGTAGATGAAGACGTACCGGGCGCTGGGTCTGCTTATATTTTACAAAAAGTGTTACAAGAACAGGGCGGTTATAATTATCTAGATTCGAAACCAATTTGTTTAACGGCAAAAGATCATCGACCAGCTTATGCAACTGATGGCGATTATTTCTCTAAACCAAATGCTGAAGACATCTACGAGGCTGCTTATAACATGATGAGAGAATGCGAACCAGACCGATTTCCTGAAATCTGAAAGGCTTCCTAATCAGATTGAACCCAAGATCTAGAGTCCGATAGCTTATAAAGTTTGATGTTTTCATCAGTTCCTAAAAAGAAATAATCTTTAGTATTACTATAGCGAAGGTGAGATAGTTCTGGGTTAGATAGAATTTTATACCCCACTAATTGTTTCTGTTGCCAAAGGTCAATTACTGTAAGTCTTCCGTAATAAAAAGTAGCTAAGTACCTGTCGGAGTGATGCATGTCTGCATAGCGGCCTATGTAAGTATAAAACACTTGTCCGTCACTTGTGTTTTGTATTCCTACATGATCAAAATCTCGAACAGTAGTCAAAAATTTTCCAGATCTAGAGAATGTAACTCCGTGCGAAGTACCTCCATATGTAGAGAGTGATGGGAAATTTAATAGAGTACCCGAAGAAGAAAAAAGTTGATGGATTCCCTTTACGCTTACAGCGATACTATCTCCGGTTGGGCTAACGCTTAATCCTCTTAGCGTACCTGTTGGGCTTTTAGAGGTAAAGTCGAGAATTGGTTTTTTTGTTAATAAGCTATATTTGCGTAAAGCACTAGACGTGTCAATGATGTAAAAGTAATTCCCATCTGGAGAAAACTCGATGTC
Source organism: Balneola sp. (assembly GCA_048267405.1). Taxonomy (GTDB): domain Bacteria; phylum Bacteroidota; class Rhodothermia; order Balneolales; family Balneolaceae; genus Balneola. The sequence continues at coordinate 552,358 of JBLWXP010000001.1, forward strand.
ATAAAATCTGTAATAACTATCATTTATTACTTCATATACTACGGTATCGGCAATAAAATCTATAATTTTAATGGATCTGTCTCTGCTTGAAACCATTCCAATAAGATTCTTGTCTTCATCTATATCAACACCATCAACAGGGTTTTCAAATGGAGTGGCGCGGTAAATTTCAGTTCCACTTTCAAGGTCAAAAACTACAACATCATTGCTAGCAAATAAGTAGTTGGGATAACCTGCAGAAGCAACAAGATACTTATCTGTTTTACTACTACGAATTGAAGTAGCACCAGGGAAATCCAAAGAACTATGTTCAATTATGGGAAGTAAATATTTACTATTTACTGTATTTGAAGGGAGGGAAGTTATGGTACGAACTCTAAAACTATAGTTATTAGAGGTGTTAAGTTCAGTTATGGTGTATTCGAAGGTGTTTTTGTCAAAAATTTTGAAAGTCTGAAATTCTCCATTATTAATACTTCTCTCTAAAATAAAGTTTTTAACAAAGTCAATGCTGGGAACCGTCCAATTAAGCTTAATCGAAGTGGCATTACCCTTATCATAATTCAAGGTTGGTTTAGGAACTTCGATGTTTACTTTAGTTACTTTATAAGAGTCTGTTTTAGAATCTCCTTTTATGGCTCGGATACTATAAAAAGTGTCATAACTGTCATAACCACCGAATGGATCTGGAGTGGCATTTAGAAAAGGAGATAGAGAATCTACAAAGGTAGTAGTATTAGGAGGTAAGGTTGCTATAACTTCAGAAGGCTGTATATTTTCGGAATGACTTCGAAGAATCTCAAAGCCATCTTCAAAATTGGAATTATCTTCCCAATTTAGTTTTACACTAGACTCATCTAATACTTGCGATGAAGTGATTTTTGGATCATAATCTATTTTTAAAACTCTATACGGGTTAATGTCCAAGCTATCATAAGCTGTACCGTTACCAAAATCTTCGTGATCTAAATAAATATCAAATGATAAGTAGTAGTAATTGAAGGTTTTTACGAATTGATGCTCATACGAAGTCTCTTGATTATACAAAGTATCTAGCTGTGTAGAGGACTGCACATCGTATACACTTGGGTCATTATATATTGTCAATCTAGAAACAATAATAAAAGGCCAAGAACTATCAAACTGCCAAGACACATTAAATGTGCTCGTATCTGGAGAGGCAGAGTATGAATCTATGATTATATCTCCAAAAGAAATATCCGCTGTTAGTGTATCGGAGTTTTTAAAACCATTTTCTAGCTTTCTATAAGAATACAATGAGTATCTAGTATTTCTATTGATCTGACCTGATACATCGCGATAATTTTTTGAGGTTGCATCTAACGTATCTATAACCTCAAATGTATTACCATCTAATGCCTTACTCAACACATATGCATCAATATAGTTTGCAGAATCAGCCCAGCTTATTCGAATAGTTTTATTTGGCTCAATTTGTGTCTGAAGTGCTAGAGAAGCTGGAATATTAAAATTAGAATTTTCCGGGTCGTTTGGATTTTCTCTTTCAAATGATGTTGGTGCTTTACTACAATTAGAAAATACACATGCTGAAATGAGAATTAGTAAAAGAGAGAGTTTTACTATTTGTATCATCACTTTATACTAACTTTTAGTGTGGCTGTTGGTACTAAATTTTTATCAAAATCTATAAATGGATTGAACTCAAATTTAGTAGATCTAAAGCCCGTCTTGGGCGGGATAAAACCATCAATAATATTTATTCCGTATACGGCAACTAACCCAATTAAACTTATTTTTCGAGCTTTTTCATACTTATGAATTTGATCCATCTTTGCTTCTGACTGTGCGATAATATTTATAATCTCGTTAGGATCGGTAGCTTCTTCGTATTTTATTGAGAGATTGTTATAGTCTGTATTCCCACTCACAATTTTATTCTCAAATATCAACGCTGAAGCTCCAAACACAGCGATACTACTAATAATAATTGAGCTTTTTAAATACTGCCTCTTAGCAATTTGTGCATATCCAGGAACGAGTACCTTTTTATAAACTTCGCCTCTTGAAGGGCGGGCATAGTTTCTTACAATATTAATTCCTTCGTCTACTCGAAGAATAGTTCCAACCGTAATGTCGTTAAACTCAGCGGTAGTTCTATATATATCACCGTCTAATTTTAACCGAACTTGATGTTCTCCTACGGGTTCTCCATTAACTGAAATTTTTGAGTCCTCATCAGAAAAGATAAAAACATTAGTATCCCAAAAACAACGTGCATAAGAGCTCTTATTAGCATCTTTATACTTGGAATTAAAAGGACGTGAGTTTAATTTCAATTCCCTTTTTGCCCCTTTTGATAAATTTAACCCAGTTATCGAGTCATAGAAATACTTCCCTACAAAACGAATTTTGTTATAGCCTTCAGGTATATTGATTACGTCGCCATTCTGAATCTCAATACAATTAGAAAAGTCATCGTTTAAAACTAAGTATCCACTATCTATACTGAGGTTAATTTTCAAAGAGGTAGAGTCACTATTTACTTGTGCGAAGCAAATGCTTGAGAAGATTATTAGGACTGCAAATCCGTTAAAAATGGAAGTTAATATTTTCATATTTATAGGTAAATATTAAAAGAAAAACATACAACCTTTAGAAGGTAAAAATATATGTTAAATCAATCCTTTAGCTTTTAACTCAAGGTACTTATTAATGGCATTAACTGATAAATCTTTTGGTGGTGTTAGTATGGAATGAATACCTCGTTGATTCAAAGCTTTAACGATTTGTCTTTTTTCATAGTCGAACTTTTCTGCTACTGTTTTTGTATAAATTTCGCTCAATGAGTTAGAGTCTGACTCTAATAATTCACTTAGTTCTGTGTTTTCAAAGAAAATGGTAACTAGTAAATGGTCTTTGGCAATCCGTTGTAAGTAAGGGAGTTGTCTCTCCATTGCAGAAAGTGTCTCGAAATTAGTATATAAAAGAACAAGACTACGTTGGTTGAGATGTTGACGAAGGTTTATAATCAACCGTTCAAAATCAGACTCTTGAAAGTTGGTTTCTAAGTTATAAAGAGTTTCTTGGATTTTTCGGATGTGAGTACGCTTTTTTTCCGGTCGAACAACAGTAGATTTGTTATTCGAAAACGTGATAAGCCCAGCTTTATCTTCTTTTAAAAGTGCAATGTTTGAAATCACCAAACTGGTGTTAATAGCATATTCTAGTAATTGAAGGCCGTCGAAAGGCATTTTCATCACACGACCCATATCAATTACATTCACAATTTGTTGGGATCGTTCGTCTTGGAATTGATTTACCATTAATTGGCTAGAGCGTGCTGTTGCTTTCCAATTTATGGAACGCAAATCGTCGCCACGGACATACTCTTTGATTTGGTCAAACTCCATGGTATGCCCAATTCTACGTACTTTTTTAACACCAATATCCGAGAGTCGGTTCGACAGCGCATACAACTCAAACTTCCGCATTTGGATAAATGATGGGTAAACGGGAAGTTTTGTACTTTCCTCGAAAACAAACCTACGCTGAATAAACCCTAAGCTGGACGAAGCGTAAACATTCAGTTGCCCATACTCGAACTCACCACGTTTAGTTGGTGTGAGTGTATACTGTAAGTTTTTGTTGGCACCTTTATTGAGTTTAGTTGAGAGCACAAAATCACGTAGTTGAAACTGAAAAGGGATTTCGTCAATAAGTGAGAGGTTTACGGGGAACGAGTAGTTATTAGTGATAGAAATATCAATTTGATTTTCATCTCCATTAGAAAGCTTTTGTGGAAGATTTCGCTTAGCAGAAATTCCTTTGGGGGTAGAAAAAAGAATCAGAATATCTGCAAACAGAAATACAAGAAATAGAGTAAATAGAATGTTTGCAATAGCGCTGAATGGAACAAAGAAATATCCAGCAATAAAGCATGAACAGACTACTCCTAAGGCAATAAAAAAGCGTAATTCTAAAAAAAGGCTTTTTAAAAAGCTCACTATCTAGGCACCTCAACTTTATCAGCTAATTGCTTTAGTACTTGGTCTGGGATGATTCCTTCCATTTCTTTTTCAGGGGTAAGCATAATGCGGTGGCGAAGAGTGGGGGAAATTATTTCTTTCACATCTTCTGGGGTGATGAAATCACGACCATGCATGGCTGCCCAAGCTTGCGCGGCTTTCATCAAGAAAACCGAAGCTCTAGGAGAGGCTCCAATGGAAATAGAGCCAGAGTTTCGAGTTTCGTACACGATTTGTGCGATATAAGTCATTAAAGCTTTTTCGACATGCACTTCATTGACCTTTTCACGTTGTGCAATTAACTCTTTTGTGCTTACTACCGAAACTAGGTTTTCAAACTCTGAATGTGATTTACGTATGTAGCTACCTTCAAGTATATTTACTTCTTCTTCTACATTTGGGTAACCAACATCTATTTTAAAGAGAAAGCGATCTAGTTGAGCTTCAGGTAAACGATAAGTTCCTTCGTGTTCAATAGGGTTTTGTGTAGCAACTACTATAAACGGAGGAGGCATCAAATAAGTAGTTCCATCAACTGTAATCTGCTTTTCTTGCATCACTTCGAACAATGCAGATTGTGTTTTTGCAGGAGCTCTATTTATCTCATCGATGAGTACAAGATTGGAGAAAATCGGGCCTTTTTTAAATTCAAACTCAGTAGTTTTTGTATTAAAAACACTGGTTCCTGTAATGTCGGCTGGCATTAAATCGGGTGTAAATTGTATTCTCGAAAACTCTACATCTAATGACTTGGCTAATAAACGCGCCGTTAAAGTTTTTGCTACACCAGGAACACCTTCAATTAATACATGGCCATCAGCTAAGAGTGCACAGATAAGTAGGTCGATCATTCTATCTTGGCCTACAATCACTTTTTTAATTTCATTACGAAGCTTGGCAACAAGATCTTGTAGCCCAGATAAATCGACACGATTTTGAAAAGGCGCATCTTGAGGCTTTACAGTGGAAGCATTAGGTTGCGTTTCTGTTTGCTGAATAGGTGTTTCAGAATGGATGTCTTTGTTGTTTTCTTCGCTCATCGTTGTGATTGTTTGTAGAACTTATCGATTTGTTCTGTGATGCGTTTAATTTCTGAATCTGATATCTGAGCCTTGTTTTGTAAAGTCTCAATATGTTTAAAAAGCTCGGTAATTTCTTTATTAGAAATGCTCGCGCGTAATGCAATTTGAGTTAATGTCTTATCATCTAAAACGTTAGTATCAATATGTAAATGGGTGCGGATATAGTCTAGAAAGAAGTGCACTTTCTTGGTTAACAAATCTTTATGAGAACCTGAGTTTAGGTAGAGGTTCCCAATGGTTTCCGCGAACTCTAAGCTTGTATTTTTAACAGCAGGAATTTCTGGGATGATTCGTTGGATACGGCGACCTCTGAAAATGAGAAATAGTAAAGCCGCAACCAATGCAATGAACCAAGCCCATTTTAGATTGTCGTCTGAAACGACATAACGCATTGGGGAGTTGTACGAAAGGCGACCTTCTTTATAGTACTCGTCCCAATAAGTATCTTGATTAGGTAGATAAGAAAGGGCACTAAAAGCGTAATCATATTTTGCTGGGTCTTTTACAAAATAGTTAGTGAAAAGAAATGGATTTGAATGAATGTAGAACGCACCATCGCCTTTATCAATCTTAATGAAATTGGCTTTTCCTTCGTTATTAACTCCTAAAACTGTGGTGCGAGTGGTATCGTATCTTGAAAAGTAGGTGTTAGTTAAGGTGCGTGGAAAGCTCCAGCCCTCTGCATTGCTTAAACTTTGGTTAGTAAAGTTAAGAGTGCTTTGTGTTAGAGAGTCGAGCGAGCGAGCTGTGGGATCAATGATAGGGAATGACTTGTTTAACTCAATTCCGAGTGTATCAGCAAACGCGCCTTCAATTTTCCATGCAGATACAAAGATGAAATCGCCCAAGTTGGCATGATCTCTAAGCGTGATTGTTTCGTATTGGTCTAGCGAGAATGTAGAGTTAATAAAAATCCAGTTTCTAGAGATTTCACTAAAGTCATCTTCAAGTTCAAAAATAGGGGAGTTGATAACGCTTACTGTACCCTCAGAAAATAAATTGCTTGAAAGTTCAGAGAGTATAAATGCTCCGAAAGGTTTTTTTTCTGAAAACGAATAACTCTGTCTCCAGTCTATTTCTTTTGGCTCCGCTATTTTAATTACAACCGCTAAAAGAATTAAAAGCCCGAGAATTACGATGTACTTCTTGTCCGATTTCTTCATTTCACCGCTCGTTTAATATCCTGAAGAGCTTGCTCAACAGATTGGTATTTCTCGGAGTCAATTTCAAAATCTCCATATTCAACAAATTCGTAATACATAACTAATTTGCTGAAATGAGAGAAAGAGGGGTGGTTGAGAAGCTCTCTCTCATAATCGTGATTGGTTTTTTCAATACTGAATTGAATGAGATCTTTGTTGTAAAGCAGCTGTAATGTCTTTAAAAAGGCATAACGGGTGGCTGTTGCATAGTCAGAGTTTAGTAAAGCTTCTTGGTGTAGTTTATTAAAATTGAGTTTGTCTAAATCCTCCTCGGTAACATTAGGAGTAAGTGATTTATCTGGATTATTACGGCGTAGGATGCTAGACAAATTTCCTTCTAAAAATTGATTTAGAAAGAGAAGCACACCTCCACCAATTGCTAGGTATACAACTGCTTTTAGCATGAAATTACCTGCTGGTGTTCCGAGAACATAGCTTAAGCCTCTAAATATCCAGAATAACAAAATTCCTATAAGTGAATCAGGGTTTGGAGGAGTTCCCTCATACTGAAAGACTGGATCTGTATAGTAGTTTTCAATGATTGCATTATCAGGTAAACGGAGATCTACGGATGAAGAGTCTGGAACAATTACTGGCGCAATAAATGGCTTTTCAATATTGGAAGAAATAGAATCGGCCATAGTTTCGTCTTGCGCCGAAACTTGAGAAAGCTGTGATACAGCAATCAAAAAACCAAAAACCAAAAGCCGAAAATAAAAGCGTAAAAGTTTCAATACAAAGTTGCTTATAGAGATAGACTTTCAATTTTTGAGCGTAATGCGCCACCTTCTTTGCGTTCCACTAGATTGAAGAAGTGAAGAGAAATTGCAATCTGCATGATTGAGTAGAGTAAAGAGCTAATCACAGTGGTGGCACCTAGAATAAATGTGTATAACAACGAGAATATGCCAGAATCACCTTCGGTTCCAATGCTTGATATTATAACGGAAAGGATGGCCGTTGGTATTACAAATACATAAGTAGCTACTGTGGTAATTATAAACATCAAAATTAAAAGGCCAAAGGTAACCCACCAATAATCTTTAACTAACTCCCATGAACGACTTAGTGCTTTAAAAACACCTTGCTCTTCAATAAGTAATGCAGCAGGGGCGAGAGACCATTGAATACCTAAAAAGAGTGCAGGTAAAATAAATGCGAACACAGAAAAAACGAGGGCAAAGCTGATTAGTGAATAAAGCGCTATAAAGCTTAAAACATTAGGCACCACATTATCAATAAGATTAGAGGAGTCAGCCTCGCGGTTATTTGAAGTTAATTGAACATGTTTAAATGTAATAACAGATAACATTGAGGTGCCCAAAACCGACATTAATAAGCTCAAAAAATATTTACGAGAAAAAATGGATGATAGGGCTTGAGCTTCTGCTTCAGAATTACCAATTGCTTGAAATATGTTTTGGCTCATATCATCAACCAACACTATTTGAATAATATAAAATGGCATTACGAAGAATATGAGTCCCTTGCCAAGGGTTGAATAGTGAAGGCGTATGTATTGGAAAGTATCTGTTAAAACTTCACCAATATCTCTTGGTTTTCTATATTCGAAATTAACCATTTATGGTTCTCCGTTTTAAATTTATACGTATTGGTAAGATGAAATAGTAGCCTATGATGAATGCAAAAGATAAGATAATAATGGAAAGACTGAGTGCTAAAGGCATATCTGTGTAACGGGTAACAAAAGATTCTAAAAAGCCTGCAATAATGAATATTGGGACAAGACTTAAGACCATTTTTAGACCGTCTTTAGTGCCTCTTATGAAAGCATCTTTTCGTTTATAAGTGCCAGGCATCACAAAACTATTGCCTAACACAAAACCAGCTGCTGAAGCAATAGCAATTGCACTAAGCTCTAGAGCCCCGTGTATAAAAATGACTAGGGCTGATTGGCTGAGTAGTCCATAGCCTTGAAAAAATGAAATAAAAACGCCAACCATAACACCATTCTTCATAAGAATATATCCGGTTCCAAATGCAGTAAAAATACCGAATATGAAACACATGAAAGATACTTTAATATTGTTAAATGTAATTTGGAAGAACATATTCATCTGGCTGCCAGACTTATAAATCCCAAGAGGGTCGCCAGCTTCGATGTTAGTTTTGGTGAGATTTACATATTCATCAGATAATATCAGCCTGGCAAAAGAGGGGTCATTAATCTGCGATATAAAACCAAAACCGCAGAATATTAAAAAGATAACCACCGCAGCTGTCAATTCTTTAAGACGATAGGAAAAAAGCTCAGGAATTTCTGTGGTCCAAAAAGAGATTAGCCGAGATGTACTTTCTTTTTTATTCTTGTATATAATATTATGTGCAAGGATAGAGAGATCATTTAGATATTGAACTGTATTCGTATTTGGATAACAGCTTTGAGCATAAGCAAGATCGTTATTCAGTTCAATATACAGCTCCGCTAAATCGTCGGCAGAGCCTCGAGTTCTTTTCTTAAGTTTAGCCTCGTAAGTAGTCCATTTCTCAGCATTCTTACGGAGAAAAGTAACCTCTCTCATAGTTTATTTCTTTAGTCTTTTTAAGACTCGGTTTAAAACATGTATCTTCACAAGATGGTACCTTTTTTACTAATAAATTGAAAACCATTTTGGGTATGAATCAGATTGGAATAGAAACAACACAACATGTACAATTAAACTATAATTCAGCAGGGATTGGGGATAGAATTGTAGCAGCGCTAATAGATGGTATTGTTATTTTTGCATATTACTTATTGGTAATTTTTGCATATGGGTTTTTGGTAGGCTCAAATTTTATGACTCAAGATGCCCCAGATACTTATATTTGGGTTTTTATATTAGTGTTATCAATTCCTGTATTTCTATACCATTTAGTATCTGAAGTACTTTGGCATGGTAAAACAGTGGGTAAGTGGTTAATTGGCATACAAGTAGTTAAAGTTGATGGGACAAACCCTGATTTAAGTAATTATTTAATTAGATGGATGTTCCGTTTAATAGAAATATCTATGTCCTTTGGATTAATAGCGTTTGTTACCATTCTAGCAAATGGTAAAGGCCAACGGTTGGGAGATATAGCTGCAAAAACTTGTGTGATTAAAACGAAAAAGAAAGTGAAGTTGAGCGACACCATCTATTCACAAACGGAGTTTGAATATGAGCCAATGTTTCCTAGAGTGGCGGAGTTGAGTGATAAAGAAGTTCGGACAATAAAAGAAGTGTTAGGCTCAAAAAGAGATTACGAATACAATACTTGGTTTGTAATGGTTCAGCGAACAGCCAATATCATTCAAATGAAATTAGGTATTCAAAAAGCAGAACTTAAAGCCGATGAATTTTTGAATCGAGTGATTGCCGATTACAATCACCTTCATCAATCATAAAAATAATCGGTCAATAAAAACGGCCACCCAGATAAGCGGTAAATACGCAATAGAGGCAAACATAAGTTTACGAGCGTTTTCTTTGGAACGCTCTCTCGCAAAGACAATACTGTAGTACAAGAAAAATAGCGCCAAAAGTATAGCAAGTACTAAAAAGATAATTCCAGAAACTTGTAAGTGGAATAAAGCGTAAGAAATTGGGAATAGGCACAGAGTACATAAAATAGCGTAGAAAGCAGTTTTTATACCTTTAGTGTCATTTTTAGGAACCATTTTAAAGCCGGCTCCAGAGTACTCGTCTTTACACATCCAAGCGATGGCCATTACATGAGGAATCTGCCAGAAGAATAAGATTCCAAAAAGAATCCACATTCCAGGATCTGTAATAGTGCCAGTGGCAGCAGCCCACCCACCAATTGGAGGTAATGCACCTGGAACTGCACCAATAATAATGTTAAAAGCTGAAACGCGCTTCATAGGTGTGTAAAAAGCTAAGTAAAGAAATGTTGTGGCAAAAGATACAGCACCGGCAACTGGATTTACCATCACAACGAGATATGCGAGTCCCGCGAAAATGAGAGATAGAGAAAAGATCATTCCCTTTGCAGAAGAGATTCTGTGCGCAGGAAGTGGACGGTTTTTAGTTCTAGTCATTAACCCATCAAAATTGCGCTCTATAAACTGATTGTGCGCGCCTGTCCCAGAAGCAATTAGGTATGTTCCGATTAGAACATGAATCATTATAGAATAACTAAACGATGCACCGCTCCCTAAAACAAAGCCTACCAACATACTAGCCAAAACGGCTAAAGTAATTCCTGGTTTAGTAAGTTGATGATAATCGGAGATAATGTTAGATAATGTACGCTCTAACGGGATGTTCTTGTCTACAGAATTCATTAAAAACAGTGAAATTTACTCTTAAAACTAATTTTAAAGTTAATCATTTTATTCGAGTTTTGTTACCTTTGAGTATGAAATTAAATGCATTCCAAAAGACAGCCATAGGCACCGTATTTGCCACTATATTTCTAATCTTTATTGGGGGCTTAGTTAGGGCTTCAGGTGCCGGTTTAGGCTGCCCTGACTGGCCGCGTTGTTTCGGAACATGGGTTCCTCCAACAAACTTAAGTGACTTGCCTTCGCAATACGATCCAAGCCAATTTAATGTGGTAAAAACTTGGACTGAATACATTAATAGGCTTGTTGGTGTTACAATTGGCTTATTTATCATAGCTACCTTTATACGTTCTTTTAGCTATAGAAAAACAACTCCATCCGTTTTTTATAGCTCAGGGCTAGCTTTAGCATTGGTTCTATTTCAAGGTTGGTTAGGTGGGCAAGTAGTAAAAACAGGACTTAGCGAATTTATGATTACGCTACATATGATCTTAGCGCTAATTCTGGTGCTAACGTTACTGTATGCGACCTTTAAAGCGTCTGAGCATCATGTAAGTTTACAGATTACTGCCGCACAAAGAAAAAAGCTCATGTCTGTTCTAATTGTGATTTTGACTTTGAGTGTGGTACAGATTTTCCTAGGCACACAGGTTAGAGAAGGAATTGATGTAATTAAAAATGCAGAAAATGTGATACCTCGTTCAGAGTGGGTGGCACAGACTGGTGATATATTCTCTATTCACAGAACGTTCTCATGGCTCTTTGTTTTTGCAACCATCTATTTGTTCTTCGTTTTAAGAAAAGAAGAGATAGTAGGGCAGCTAAAGAGAGTTGGTAATTATATTATTGGCCTAATTGTATTACAATTACTAATTGGAATAGGATTAAACTACCTAGATATGCCAAGGGTTTTACAGGTTGCTCACTTGGTTAGCTTTTCTGTATTGATGTGTTTTGAGTTTTTGATGTTGCTCATGCTGGGGTTAAAATCTTCTCAAACAACATCGGCTCAGCGCGGCTAGAGACGCTCTAGCAGCTCGTTCATAAAAATCTTTATTTCCGTTAAATCCTTGCGAACTTGAGCAGGAATTTCCTTCTGAACTTGCGCAGCTCCCGGCGCTTTTTCTCCACGTAATACTTTTTTTACACCTGCAGTTGTGTACTTTTTATCCATCAACAGTTCTTTGATTCGGAAAATAAGTTCTACTTCATGCTCTTTATAAGCCCTATTTCCAGCACTATTTTTCTTAGGATGTAGCTCTGGGAAGTTTTTTTCCCAATTTCGGAGAACATGTGGGGCAAGTCCCGTTAACTTGGTAACTTCTCCCATTGAGTAATACAATTTTTTCATAGCTGTTGAAAGTGTATTTTGTCGACGTTTAATTTTAATAAGAAAACCATTTCTGAACTTTTATAAAAGAATACATTTTGGAAAATACGATAGAAAAGCCAGAAATCGATATTAGTATTGTAGTTCCTTTGTTCAACGAGGAAGAATCGTTACCCGAGTTGACCAAAGCTATTGATAATGCTTTGGCAACGAAGTTTAGCTATGAGATTCTTTTTGTAGATGATGGCTCCACAGATACGTCTTGGCAAGTTGTTAAAACTCTTGCTACACAACATTCAGCTGTGCGTGGCATCTCGTTGCGTAGAAATTATGGAAAAAGCGTTGCGCTACAAGCCGCTTTTGATGTAACTGTTGGTAAATATGTGGTTACAATGGATGCCGATTTACAAGACGATCCTGACGAGGTGCCAGAAATGATTGCGATGCTTGAGAGCGGGCTAGACTTAGTTAGCGGATGGAAGAAAGAGCGATTCGACCCAATCTCAAAAACGGTGCCCTCAAAGTTTTTTAACTTTGTAACTCGTAAAGCCGCAGGCATAAACTTAAACGATTTCAACTGTGGTCTAAAAGCATACCGTGCTGAAGTTATTAAGAACATTTATCTATACGGAGAGCTTCATCGATACATCCCGATGCTTGCGAAGAAAGAAGGTTTTTTTAGAATTGGCGAAAAGGTTGTAAAACATCATCCTAGAAAATATGGTAAAACAAAATTTGGGCTGTCTAGGTTTTTAAATGGCTTTCTAGACTTGATTACCATCATGTTTGTTCAGGGTTATCTGCAGAAGCCGATGCATTTTTTTGGAACATTAGGTTTGTTGATGCTAACAGCTGGTTCTTTCATAAATTGTTATTTAGCCGTTATTAAGATTTTCTACGGACAGGGGATAGGCAATCGCCCGCTTTTGTTTTTGGGGATTCTTTTAATGCTTTTAGGAATACAAGCTTTAAGTACTGGATTATTGGGAGAGCTTATAAATAGAAACCATGTGGAGCGACAAAAACCAAATATTAGAGAAGAGATTTAGAGTATCGAGGTGACGGCATGGTTACTCGAGGCTCGTTTAAAATAGACGCCTAGCCAAGCGATTTCTATGATGGAGAAAGAGAGCTCTAAAATGACTATTGAAATCAAATATTTAATAAGCTAAACATGCATTGGGATTTGAAAGGGTAATGTCTATTTTTACTCTAGACTATATTTTGAAATACGATAATGGTTTCTCGAAAGAGGGAATCGGGATCTACTTAGGAACAGGTTATTCTTTTTAAATTCATCAAGAGAAAAGTATGACCACTAAATCATATAAAACCGCAAAAACGGATAATTATTAGTATATGACTAGCTCATTAGGTGCGAACGCAATAATCATAATCTATGGTATAGGTGCGTTGTTAATCACGCTTTATACCATTGGTCAATTTCATCTTCTTTATTTTTATTTAACGCCCAATAAAAAAGGAAGAAAGAACCCAAAACTTCCCGATTATAAAGAAGAAGACCTCCCCAAAGTTACTGTACAACTACCCATGTACAATGAGTTTTATGTAGCTGAGGCTGTAATTGATGCGTGTGCGCAAATAGTTTATCCTAGAGATAAGTTTGATATTCAGGTGGTTGATGATTCTACGGATGAAACCATTGAAGTAGTTCGGAAAAGAGTAGAATATTGGGCGAATAAGGGCATCGATATAACAATGGTGCATAGAACAAATCGACAAGGCTTTAAAGCCGGTGCACTTCGTGATGCAACACCATTTGCTAAAGGTGAATTTATCGCCATTTTTGATGCTGACTTTAGGCCACATCCAGATTTTCTACTCAAAACCATTCCATATTTCAAAAACGAAAAAATTGGGATTGTTCAAGGCCGCTGGGGGCATATCAACAAACGCTATTCAATGCTCACAAATGCCCAGTCAATCTTTCTAGATATGTTCTTTATTGTAGAACAGAAAGCAAGAGCATTGGCAGGTTACTTCTTAAGATTTAACGGCTCTGGCGGTGTTTGGAGGAAATCTTGTATAGAAGATGCAGGAGGTTGGTCGGCAGACACTCTCTCTGAGGATTTGGATCTCTGCTTTAGAGCACAGCTTAAAGGGTGGGAAATTATCTATGATGCCGAAGTAGTAGCTCCTGCAGAAATACCTGTTACGATGATCGACTTTAAAGCTCAGCAATATCGTTGGACCAAAGGGAAGGCTCAAGTTATAAGAAAGTTGACGGGCCAAATCCTCAAAAAGAAAATGCCTTTCTTAGATAAGGCGCATGTTCTTTTTGACCTATTTAATATTGTTGTAATTCCTGGTATTTTGATTTTAGCCATCTTTAGTGTTCCATTGACACAATTGATTGCTACTCAGCCAGAATATCAAGGTACACTGCTGTATTTCTCATTCGCTTTGATAAATGTAATTTTAGCTCCGTGGTTAGCTTGGCTAGTAATCCGGTCTTATAACACATCAACATCAACAACGATTAAAGATGTACTTAAATCATTCCCTCCTTTCATTTGTGTGATAATTGGAATCCCTCTTTTTCAATTTGTTTCCATGGTAGATGGTTTTACGAGTAACAAATCGTTCTTTCATAGAACTTCTAAATACAACATTGTTACTAAGAATGATAGTTGGCGAAATAAGGTGTACTCACCAAAAGATGTACCGCTAGTTACTTACTTTGAAGGTCTTCTGAGCTTATTTTTTATGTATGGTATCTATGTAGACTTTGCGAATAATAGTTTCGGATTTCTACCATTCCATGTCGTTTTAACTATAGGCTATGCATACGTTTTCTTTACCTCATTTAAGAAAGGATAATAAAAGGTAGGGCATTATGGATTTTTCTTTTTTACCAGAGTTGTCAGAAATAGGGTTTTACGCAGTTTGTTTTTTCTCTACGTATTTCGTTCTAATGCTTTTTCTATCAGTTGGATTAGCACGGCTACCATTTTCTAATATTTCTAGTAGAGAAGATCTTCCAACAGTTACTGTACTTGTTAGTTCCAGAAATGAGGAGCGAGATCTTCCTGATTGCATTAGTTCTCTGGAAAAATTGAATTACCCCAAAGAAAAATTACAAGTCGTTCTAGTAAACGACCGATCTACGGATAAAACTGAACAGTTTATTGAGGAAGCTTCACAAAGGAATGATCATTTTATCGGGTTAAATACAACTGACTATCCACATCATAATTTGGAAGCAAAAGCTCGCGGGATTGCCTTAGGTTTTAGGTACGCTATAGGTGAGTGGGTGTTCATAACAGATGCGGATGCCATAGTGCATCCAGAATGGCTTAAGGCGTCTCTCGCTGAAGTAGATGAGCATACTGGTATGGTTGGAGGGGCGCTCATGGTAGAGCCGATTTCTTGGCTTGCTAAGCTAGAGCGAGTTTGTTGGGCATTCGTACAAATGTTTAACCTTGGCATGTCTGGATGGGGAATACCATTTGTTTGTGTAGGACCCAATATGGCGATTAGGAAATCAATTTATGATGAGGCTGGTGGCCTCGAAAAGAGAAAGTTTACCATTGCCGAAGATCTCGCTCTTTTTAAAATGGTTATTGAAGCTGGTTATAAAGTTAAAACATATATGGACGAGCGCACCGTTGTGCGGCTTAAACCTGTTCCATCATTTCGCCATTTAATAAGCCAGCAAAGAAGATGGCTTAAGGGTGGCCTTGATGATGGGATTCTTTACCTAATAATTTTGGGGCTAGCATTTGGATGGGGACTTTTAGTCTCAAGCTATATTCTATTCGGTTGGCTACTTTCATTGAAGTACTATTTAATCTTTACTGCCACAAAGCTTGTAATAGATATTCTCTTCCTATGCCTACAACGCAACAGGATGAAGGCGAGTAAATATGTTAGATATGTTATCTTATTAGAGATTTATGTTCCCATCATCTGTTTTATCCTTCCCATTTCATTTCTTTTTAGCAGAAAGATTTATTGGAAAGGTGACGGCTACGAAATTCCTTATTCGTAATTAAAAAGCTTTTCTAAAATAATTGTCTATACTTTTGTTACTATTAAGAGTATTTTGTCCTAATTAAAGTATACTAGCTGTTATGACTGATATAAGAGATGATTCCGATTTAAAAATGATGGTTTACTCATTCTATGACAAAGTGCAAAAGGATGAGAGATTAGGATATATTTTTAATGACTACGCCTTTATAGATTGGGATACTCACCTGCCAATAATGGTCGATTTTTGGTCTAACATCGTATTTCGTACTGGGCGCTATAAAGGACGTCCTTATTGGAAACACCAAGCGTTGCCACTTAAAAAAACAGACTTCGATATCTGGTACAGTTTGTTTGTGGAAACAGTGGATGAACACTTCGCAGGTGAGAAAGCAGATTTAGTAAAAACAATGGCCGGCAGAATTGCAGCAACTTTTATAACAAGATTAGAGATGGAAGGGAAGTTTAAATAGCTAAACTAACAGGCAAAAAAAAAGCTCGCATAAAAATGAAAGCTTTTTGAAACGTACCGCGTACGGGATTCGAACCCGTGCTACCGCCGTGAAAGGGCGGCGTCCTAGGCCTCTAGACGAACGCGGCAACTAAGATGATGATATAATCAATAAAATGTGGGAGCCTGATGGGAATCGAACCCACGACCTCTAGTGCCACAAACTAGCGCTCTAACCGACTGAGCTACAAGCTCCATTTAAATTTCAAATTCAACCCAAATAACATTTCTGTATAGAGGTAGGCCCTGAAATCTCTTTTACCGAAGTAAAAGTTTTGTACCGCGTACGGGATTCGAACCCGTGCTACCGCCGTGAAAGGGCGGCGTCCTAGGCCTCTAGACGAACGCGGCATACAAAATCAATAATTCAAAACAACTTTCTAAGAGGCGACAGGCGGATTCGAACCGCCGTACGAGGTTTTGCAGACCTCTGCCTAGCCACTCGGCCATGTCGCCTTGCAAAGCAAGTAGGAGTACGCCCGACAGGAATCGAACCTGTAACCTACTGCTTAGAAGGCAGTTGCTCTATCCGATTGAGCTACGGGCGCTCAATTCCAATATGTCAATAATACACACTCTAAAAGCCCTCAAAATGTGTAAAAAATGTCGGGGAGACAGGATTTGAACCTGCGACCCTTCGCTCCCAAAGCGAATGCGCTACCGGGCTGCGCCACTCCCCGAATTTCCTAAATTGGAAAGGCCACAAATATAGGGTTTTCTACAATCCGTTACCACTAAAAAATCATTTTATTTTACTAAGATGTGAAAATAATTTTACTAGCCTGCTAATATTGCTTTTACGTAGTTCTTCCAACTCATATTAGAGGCTGCTGAGGCAACATTTTCCCCAGATAAAGGATTGTCTAAATAGTTGAGCATTACTTTCGCCATTGAGTCAATGTCTTCGGATTCTGCTAAATATCCGTTAAATCCATCAATCACTGTTTCAGGAAAATGGCCAACCTTAGTGGCAAGAATTGGAAGTTTAAAGTTATAAGTAAGAGATTCAACACCAGATGGTGTTGCTGTTAGATAATATAAGATACTACAATCGGCTGTTTGGAAGTATTTGTGAACGTCTTCGTTGGGTACAAACTCACTTTTAACTACAATGCTATCTTGTAAACCAAGCTCATCAACTAAAGAAAGTGGCCTATAATCTTGTTCGCTTTCTTTATTCTTGAGAAAAAGCTTCTGAGCGATGGCGAATAAACCTTGCTTTAGCTTGGTCGAGAATTTAGAAGTATCGAGTGTAGCCCAAAATTCTTCTCCACAAATTAAGAAAGAGACATCGTCTCGAGCTTCAGCTACTTTTTTAAAAGCATGAATGGCATTGTGTAAACCTTTGTACTTCCTAATAAACCCAAAATAAAAGAACACATGCTTTTTTAGACCAAGCTCTTTCTTAAAAGCTTGTACATCAAAATTTGGATCAGGTTGGTACAAATCATAGACGGGATGGAATAACTTAATTACAGTTGTAGCGTCGTTTTTAGAACGTTCACCCGTTTCATTTACAGCAAGCTTTTTATTTGGGAACAGAACCTGTAGTTCTTCAACCGTTTTATAAGCATGTGCGATATAGGTATCAGCGTGCTTAATCCCCATTTTTGTAAAGCGCTCGTCAATAGTGCTTCCTTCTTTTTGAATCACAAAATGTAAATCAAAAATAATCTCAGCGTCGCTATGCTTTTTAAGCCATTTTGCAATATTCCCCATTGGCAATCCCTGGATGGAAATTGCCCATTGAAAAATTACTTTATCTGGCGATAGAGATTGTATGTATCGCGCAGTTTTTTTCCAACTTAATGGATTATTATAGTTTGTAAGATATGAGACCTGAATCCTAGTGCCTTCAAGAAAATCCGAAGAACTTGTTTTGTCTACAAACTCTCTCGGTATAATTGCAGGGTATTGATTAGTCCAAGAAACGATATGAACCTCATTATCTGGATTTTTATCCAAAGTTTTAGCTAAAGAGGTATTGTAGTTAGAAATACCTCCTTTAAACTTAGGTCCTGGTCCGAAGCAAACTATTTTAGCCATAGCTTAGGTGTATTTCTTTACAGCAACATCGTACACTCTACGCATGCCTTCTTCGATGGAAATTTTGGGTTTCCAGCCTAAACGCTCACTTACATAATCCATATTTCCATAGCGAGCATGTACACCAACTGGTTTATCGAGCAGAGTTTTGATAGTTGGTTTATATCCAGCAAAAGAAGTAAATACTTCAATAATCTCTAGGAATGAAGTGAGCTTACCACTACCGATATTAATGGCGCTACCATCAGTAATATGTTCCATCGCTAAAAGAGTACAATCAATTACGTCGTCTATGTGAACAAAGTCGCGACCTTGCTTTCCGGTTCCCCAAACCTCAAATGGATTTTCTTTAAGAGCAGCACGGCGTGCAATAGCAGGAACTGGATATGAAAGGTCTTGGTCTTCGCCATAACCTGAGAACGGACGGATACAAGTTACAGATAGATCATAATATTTGGATGCAATGTGTGCCAAATACTCACCAGTAAGCTTAGACCAGCCGTAGGTCATGTCTGGTTGACCCATTCTAGTAAAGTCGATATCACTCTCGCTTAGAGCAATGGCGTCGCTCTCAGTCTGTAAATCAACAGGGTAGGCAGCGCTAGAACTTGGATATAAAACACGTTCTGGTTTTTGGCGACAAACCCATAGGAAGAATTCTGCATCAATAGAAAGATCAAGTGCCACCATCATTGGGTCGCCATCAATTTTTGCGCGTCCTCCAACAATTGCAGCAAAATGAAATACATCTGCAAAAGAATGCACGTCTAAGCCATAAGTTTTATGAATGTACTCTTGGTCGTTGAGCATCTCACGAATAAAGTAACGCGCATCTTGCTTGAGGAAAATCATGCGTTCATCCTCACCAAAGTACTCTAATCCATTTTCAAGCCTTGATGGAGTGCCTTCAGGCAACCAAGTAGAAGGGTGAGTACCAACAGATAAATCGTCGATAAATAAGATGGTGTCGTTCGTTGTGCTGTGAATGCGCTTAACAAAGTTACGACCAACAAAGCCACACCCACCAGTAATTAGATGATATTTCATAAACCTGATTTTTAGTATTTCCTATAAGATAGCAGAATCTGCAAAAAAGAGAGACTAAATTGGGAAATAATCTTTAAAAATCCCGTTCTTTAAGCACATTATTAAAATCTAAGATCTCGTATGAAATTTTTCCGCTCTTTTATTCTCCTAGTACTATTTACAACCGCAGTAAAAAGCCAATCTTTAAAAGTTACTAGCACTCCATCATCAAGTAAAATTCTGAAAGCTGAAGTTTTAGATAAGGCCATTACTTTAAAAGATGTTGATGGGCAAATTATAACATCGGGTACATATAATACTCCAGATCAGTCGGATCCATCTTTTAAAACCTACGCACTTAAAAATGGGGGAGTTATAGTTCGAGAAAATATAGCCAACTTCTTGGTGTATGATTCTTTTGGGAAAGTAGTGAGAAGTATTTCGAACAGCACACAAAGTAAAGGTGGGGAGTCAATCTCGGAAGTTGCAGCAGATGCAAACGGCAAAACTATTGTACTCTATAACCCTAAAGTTATATCGAATGGAAAATCAGGTTCAAGAGCTAAGGTTATTGGACTAAATCAAACAGAGCTGGATATTTTTTATAGCGACAACCGAGTTATCCGAACCGTTAAGGTATCTGAATCTGGAGAATTCATAGCAATTGCCACTGCAAAAGAAGGCACAGACGACGAAGTAATTATAATAGATCGCTACGGTAATAGGGTTAACAGTGTTTCTTTTGATCAAGAGATTGTGGGAATGAACTTATATGGTTCTGGTAGTACACTTACCGTCTATTCAAACTCAAGGGCGGCCGTATACAATGTTCTAAATGGTAAAAGAATTGGAAGCTCCAGTTTTAGAAGTCCAGTACGCTTTGCAAATTATAGTTCTTCAGATAAAACTATAATTGCATTAACGGGAGATATAAAAGGGGATTCTATTTCTAAAGTAGAGCTACATGCTGTAAATATAGGTGCTCGTAAAGTAGTGAGAGGATCTTATTCTAGCTCAATAGTTGAATTAACAGAGCCAGTTCTAGAAAGAGTCGGGAGATTTAGTTACGTACTTAAAGGGTATAGTAAAGATTTGTCGGTTAGGGCGACTTTTTAGATATAAAAAAAGCCCCATGTATTAAAATGGGGCTTTCAAATCAAGCTTCCTTGGCTTCTTCGGAGGCGTCTTGCTCTTGCGATGTTTTATCACTAGAAGCAGTGGTCTCTTCCTTCTTTACTTTATTAGGTGAAGGCTTTACCCAATCAAAATCGAGGTCATCTCTAGATTTGTTCATCTTAATCTTGATGGTAGAACCTAGTTCTCTTTTTTCTTCTAAAAGTGCCTCAGCAAGTGGGTCTTCTACATACTTTTGAATAGCACGTTTAAGTGGACGAGCACCATATTTAGGGTCAAAACCTTTATCGGTGATGAACTCCTTAGCGCCTTTAGTAATCTCAATATCATAACCAATTCCACGAATACGGCCGAATAATTCTTCACAGAGTATATCAATAATCTGGAAAATATCTGCTTTTTCGAGAGGTCTGAAAGTGATTACATCATCAATTCGATTTAAAAACTCAGGGTTAAATACTTTTTTCAAAGCATCCTGAATGGTGGATTTCATTTTTGCATAATCGAACGTGGTTTCATTAACATCAGCAAAACCAATGCCCTTACCCATGTTTTTTATATCTCTAGCGCCAATGTTCGACGTCATAATAATGATGGTGTTTCTGAAATCCACTCTTCGACCTAAACTGTCTGTCAAAATTCCATCATCAAGTACTTGAAGTAGAATATTGAATACATCAGGGTGAGCTTTTTCAATCTCATCTAGCAATATTACGCTGTATGGTTTGCGACGAACTTTCTCGGTTAAGATTCCGCCTTCTTCATATCCAACATATCCTGGAGGTGCTCCAACTAAGCGAGATACAGAGAATTTTTCCATGTACTCACTCATATCCACTCGGATAAGCGCGTCATCTTTATCAAAAAGATACTTCGCGAGAACTTTACCCATCTCCGTTTTACCAACACCTGTTGGCCCAAGAAAGATAAATGAACCAATAGGGCGTGATGGATCTTTTAAGCCCGCACGAGTACGTTGTATAGCTTTGGTGAGTTTTATAATAGCCTCTTCCTGCCCAATAACCTTACCAGAAAGACTTTCTTTCATCTTAAGAAGTTTTTGTCCTTCGTTCTGGCTTATTTTATTTACAGGTACACCGCTCATCATTGCAACAACTGAGGCTACGTCGTCTTCAACAACATCAAAGAGAATGCTTTCGGATTCTTTTTCCCATTCTTTCTGAGAAACTTCTAAATCTTCGATTAGACGTTTTTCGGTATCTCTGAGTCGCGCAGCTTCTTCAAAGCGTTGCTTTTTCACCATATTGTTTTTCTCAATACTAGTGGTCTCAATTTCGTTCTCTAGCTCAATTATATGCTTTGGAACTGTAATATTTGAAAGGTGAACACGAGCGCCAGCTTCATCTAGAGCATCGATGGCTTTATCTGGTAAAAAGTGATCTGTCACATATCGATCTGTTAACTTTACACAAGCATTAATCGCTTCATCTGTATAGCGAACACTATGATGCTTTTCGTATTTAGACTTGATTTGCTTTAAAATCTCAACGGTTTCTTCGGCAGATGTTGGGTCTACCATAATTTTTTGGAAACGACGTTCGAGCGCGCCATCTTTTTCAATAAACTGGCGATATTCGTTTAGTGTTGTTGCTCCAATAGCTTGTATGTCGCCTCGTGCAAGTGCAGGCTTTAACATATTCGAAGCATCTAAGGAACCACTTGCACCACCTGCTCCAACAATAGTATGTAACTCATCAATGAACAGAATTACATCGTCTGTTTTTTCGAGCTCGGTCATTACGGCTTTCATACGTTCTTCAAACTGACCACGGTACTTTGTACCAGCAACTAAAGATGCTAAATCCAAAGAGATTACACGTTTGTCGTACAATACACGTGATACTTTACGCTGAATAATACGCGCGGCTAAACCTTCGGCAATTGCAGTTTTACCAACACCAGGTTCTCCGATTAAAACGGGATTGTTCTTTTTCCGGCGACTTAAAACTTGAGCCACACGTTCAATTTCTTTGTCTCTACCAATTATTGGGTCAAGTTTACCTTCTTCAGCCATCTGAGTAAGGTCGCTTCCAAAATTATCGAGAACAGGAGTTTTAGACTTTTCCATTTTCTTTTCCCTTGTGCTTCCAGATCCTGTTGAACCTTTTGAAGATTCTGTGCTAGCAGACGTAGAAGAGGAATCGTCATGACCTTCGCGTGCTTTACCTGAAATTATTAAATCAAGCTCTTCACGAACAGCATCGTATGACACACTAAATTGTTGGAGGATTTGAGCAGCAATATTTTCATCATCTCTTAGTAATGAGAGGAGTAAATGCTCGGTACCAATAGTATCACTTTTATAAAGTTTAGCTTCTAAATACGTGATGCGTAAAACCTTTTCGGCTTGTTTGGTGAGCGGAATATTGCCAACTGTTACTGACCCTCCAGTTCCTCGGACCGTTTCTTCAATGGTTTTTTTTAGTTTAAATAAATCGCAATCTAAATTCTTAAGTATGCGTACTGCCACACCATCACCTAGGCGAACAATGCCTAAAATAAGATGCTCAGTGCCTATATAGTCGTGACCTAGTCGTAAAGCTTCTTCTCGGCTAAACTGAATAACGTCTCTAACTTTACTTGAAAAATTACCCTCCATGATGGCAAGTCCTTATCTGTGAAAATTTGGTATCTCTAGTGCAAAAAACGAGCCTACCACTACTTTAGTTCATTTGATAACGAATGTAGCAGGCAGACTAAGTAATTGCAAGCAAAATGACTGTAGAAAAGATTAAAAAAGTGCTTTGCCGGTCATTTCGGCAGGTTGTTCAATTCCCATGAACTTAAGCAGGGTAGGAGCAACGTCCGCTAAAATTCCAGGATGCATCACAATTTTATCTGGATGATTGACAATTATTGCAGGAACTGGCGCTGTTGTGTGCGCGGTATGAGGACTTCCATCAGGTTTAATCATGCAGTCAGCATTGCCATGATCTGCAATTATAAGAGAAGTGTAACCGTGTGCATTTGCGGTATCAATAACTCTTTTGAGCTGAGTATCGATGGCTTCTACTGCTTTTACTGCAGCTTCCATAATACCGGTGTGCCCAACCATGTCTGGATTGGCGAAGTTGAGAATAACTAAATCGTACTTTTCTGTAGTGAGTTGTTCGCATAGAGCTGTTGCAACTTCGTCAGCATTCATTTCAGGTTGCAAATCGTACGTAGCTACTTTAGGGCTAGGAATTACGTGCCGGTCTTCGCCTTTATTCGGTATTTCTACTCCACCGTTAAAGAAATAAGTTACGTGCGGATATTTTTCTGTTTCAGCAATACGAAACTGTTTCTTTCCTTTTTTACTTACCCATTCGCCCAAGGTATTTTCTAAGGTCTGCGGTGGGTATGCAACATGAACTTGAGTAAATGTTGCATCGTAAGAAGTAAAAGTAACGTAGTGAAGGTTCAGATTTGGCTGAACTTCAAATTCTGAAAAATTCTGTTCGGTAAGTGCGCGTGTAATTTCTCTAGCGCGATCTCCACGAATGTTATAAAAAATAACGGCATCATCTTCGGAAATTCTAGAGTCCTCAGATGAATCTAATATAATAGGTTTGATGAACTCATCTGTTAAGCCCGCAGCGTAGGATGCGTCGAAAGCTTCATCACTGTTCACGAATTCTTCGCCTTTACCGTTTACGAGGAGGTCGTAAGCTAGTTGAACTCGTTCCCAGCGATTGTCTCTATCCATGGCGTAATAACGCCCAATGATAGAAGCAATTTTCCCAACGCCAATCTCAGATGCTTTTGCATTAAATTCTTCAGCATACCTTTTTCCACCTATTGGTGCAGTATCACGGCCATCACTAAATGCATGCACGTATACATTCTCAATACCATGCTGTTTGCAAAGTTCAAGTAATGCATATAGATGTTCGTTATAGCTATGAACGCCTCCATCCGAAAAAAGTCCAAAGATGTGGATTTTGTTTTTCTTTTTGGCTTTTTCTAGAGCATCTAGGAAAATACTGTTCGTGAAGAAGTCGCCTTCTTTAATAGAAAGGTTAATTCGAGAGAGTTCTTGGCGCACAATTCGTCCCGCACCAATATTAAGATGACCTACTTCAGAGTTTCCAAACTGACCATCAGGCAAGCCAACATTATCGCCACTAGCGAGAAGGTGAGTGTTAGGACAGGTGTCAAAAAGTGAATCGATAAAGGGTTTATTGGCTTTATCGATTGCGCTGACGGAAGGATCTACAGCCAACCCAAATCCATCTAAGATTACTAAAAGTGCTCTAGAGTGAGAGTTGGCCATGATGTAGAATCTCTTATAATGTGTTTACAAACTTGGTAAGGCTAGCTTTTTTACGAGCAGCATTATTAGCATGTACGATACCTTTTAGGCTCATTTTATCAATGTAAGAAACTGCTTCTTTTAGAGCTGCTTCAGCTTGAGTTTTATCAGAAGCCTCGCGCACATTCTTGATGAGCGTTCTCATTTTTGACTTACGAGTTCGGTTTTGAAGTTTTTTCTTTTCCGCTTGGCGAACGCGTTTGATTGCTTGTTTTGTTTGTGGCATGACTTATAGTCGCTTAATTGTCGAAATTTCTTTAGTTCCCAAAATTACGGGTTACCAAAACATTATTCAACTTTTGATTGAATATTTAGTGTAATAATTTTAATTTAACCTTTCTGATATGATAATAGTAATAGATGGGCCCGCTGGGTCAGGAAAAAGTTCAACTGCTAGGGCTGTTGCCGAGCAACTTCAAATCCAATTTTTGGATTCTGGAGCGCTGTATCGAGTGGCAACACTAGTTTATTTGAGTACTAATCGTAACAGAGCATTGTTCCTTGAACTCCTGAAAGAAAGTGATATCTCTTTTTATTTCAAAGAAAAAAAATTCCATGTCTCGCTCAATGGTGAGCTCGTTTCTGAAAAGATTCGTGAAATGGAAGTTTCGAATGCAGTAAGTGAGGTTGCTTCCATGCCTGAAGTTAGAGCGTTTATAAATGCTCTAATGCACAAGCAAGTTGCTACCGGTATCTATATTGCTGACGGAAGAGATCTTGGTACTGCGGTTTTCCCAAATGCAGAGCTTAAATTTTTTATGGTTGCTGACTTAAATGAAAGAGCCAAAAGAAGATTAGTCGAGCTAGAAGCCAACGGTATAAAGTCTACTATCGAAGAAGTAAAAGCGAATATTGCCAGTAGAGATGAAATTGATTCATCGAGAGAAGCGGATCCTCTAAAACAAGCAGAGGATGCAATTCTTGTAAATACATCTGGTTTAACATTTGCTGAGCAGGTATCACAGATAATCGAGCGCGCACAAAGCGCGATTGCTAAGGAACTTTAACTAAATAATAACCTTATCCCACTTTTGAAAGTCAATTGTGAGGTAATCCATTAACTAATTTTATAATGACTGAAGATTTAAACAAAAAAGAAACCGAGACTGAAGAAACTGCCGCAGCTGAAACGGTAGAAGAAACTACCGAGGAAGTTGTTGAACAAACAGCTGCTGAGAAAACTGAAGAAACATTGACTCACGTTTTTAGTGGTGAAGTTGAAGGTGAAGTTTATACGTACGACCAACTCCAAGGTCCGTCTGAAGAATACACCGAAGCTGAGTACAATGAAATGATGGGGTTATATGAAAACACCCTAAATGAAATTGAAGAAAAAGAAATTGTTAGCGGTCGTGTTGTTTCTATCGATGAGAAATATGTTGTTATCGATATCGGTTTCAAATCAGAAGGTATTATACCTGTAAATGAGTTTCCATCTGCTTTCCTAGAAAGTATGGCTCCTGGTGATCAAGTAGACGTTTTCCTTGATCGCGTTGAAGATAAAGATGGCCAATTAATTCTTTCTCGCCGTAAAGCAGATATCCTACAAGCTTGGGAAAAAATTGAAGCTGCTCATATTTCAGGTGAGATTATTGAAGGTCTTATCAAACGCCGTATTAAAGGCGGTATGGTTGTGGATGTATTCGGTATCGATGCGTTCCTTCCTGGTTCTCAAATTGATGTTCGCCCAGTTCGCGACTTCGATGCTTATGTTGGCCGTACAATGGAATTCCAAGTTGTTAAGCTTAACATGGCAGCAGAAAATGTTGTTGTATCTCACAGAGCGCTTATCGAGTCTGATCTTGAAGAGCAACGTGAGCAAATTCTTGACACTATTGAAGCTGGTCAAGTTCTTGAAGGTGCTGTTAAAAACATCACAGACTTCGGTGTATTCATCGATCTTGGTGGCGTAGATGGTCTTCTTCACATTACCGACCTTTCTTGGGGACGTGTTGACAATCCAAGCGAAATCGTTCAATTAGACCAACGTATGAACGTTGCTGTTATCGACTTTGACGAAAGAAGCAAAAGAGTGTCTCTTGGTCTTAAGCAATTACAACCGCATCCATGGGAGCAAATTAACACTAAATATCCTGAAGGCATGAAAGTTCAGGGGCGTGTTGTTTCTATTGCTGATTACGGTGCGTTTATTGAGCTAGAAAAAGGTGTTGAAGGTCTTATCCACATTTCTGAAATGTCTTGGACTCAGCATATCAAGCATCCATCACAATTAGTACAGAAAGATGATGTTGTAGAATGTATTGTTCTTAACATCAACGAAGACGAGAAGAAAATTTCTCTTGGTGTAAAACAATTAACTGAAGATCCTTGGGCAGACATCCTCGAAAGATACCCTGTTGGTTCAAAACACAATGGTGTTATTCGTAACCTTACCAACTTTGGTGTATTTGTTGAACTAGAGCCAGGTATTGATGGTTTAATTCACGTTTCTGACCTTAGCTGGACTGACAAAGTTGAGCATCCGAACGAAATCGTTAAGAAAGATCAAGAAATCGAAGTTGTGATTCTTGGTGTTGATTTCGAAAATCGTCGTATTACTCTTGGTCATAAGCAAGTTCAAGAAAACCCTTGGGAACAATATGCTAGAGAATATCTTCCTGGTACTACTGTTGAAGGTGAAGTTGTTAAATCAACCGACAAAGGTGCTTTCGTTAAATTGCCATTAGGTGCAGTAGCATTCCTAAGTTTAGGAAAAGCTGTTGAGCCTGAGTTTAAAGAAGGCGATAAAGTTGAAGCATTTGTTCTCGACTTTGACGAAGCTGGAAAAAACATATCTCTTAGTCAGTTAGATAAAGACCAGAAAAAAGCAAAAGCAGCTAAGAAAAAAGTTGAAGATGCAAACATTGAAACTGGTGCACCAACACTTGGTGAAATGTCTGGCTTACAAGCTCTAAAAGACAAAATGGAAGCTGAAGAAAAAGCGGATGCCGCTGAAAAAGCAGCTAAGAAAAAAGACTAAATTGGTTTAGTACTTAATACTAAAGCCCTCACATTAAGTTGTGAGGGCTTTTTTTATAGCTTATATTTTAAATCAATACTTCGCCAAATGCTTTCTAAAAAACTCGTTCTAATTCTCTTTCCGATTCTATATCTATCTTGTGCTAGCTCTTCGAAATTAGATTCAAAATTACTTGAATTAGATTCTGCTCAAATTGATAATATTTACTATGCCACATATGCTTATGAAGAATTTATGGTAGGCATGAATTATTTCTGTGACAGCGCGAAGGATTACTATGATTATAATGACATGGAATTTAGTTGTGTGGGAAATGAGATTAGCTTAGTTGATACTTCAACATCTATTTCCATTGAATCGGCACTTATAAATGCAAAAGAACAAGGGTTTAATTTCTTATTGTTAGTTATTAATACTGAAAATGAAGTAGATGCAGAGGCAGGTTTTCCCTTGGGCTTTGGAAATAATATGCCTCAATCCTCTTCATTGGGTACTTCGTTATGGGTTAAAATTCCAAAAGTATCAGCAGGGATGGAAATAACACTGATCTCTTTGTCTGATGGGAAAAGTATTTGGACATCTACGCTGAACTCAACAACTAAATTAGTGGGGCAACAGAAGGAGATTGGAATATCAGTATCTAAATTGGTAATGAAGAAACTAAGAGAAGTTGGCTTGCTAAGTGAGGACTTCTACATGCCGAGAGTTATTTACAATTAATCTTGTACTTAAATTCAACACACAAAAAAAGGAAGCCATATGAGCTTCCTTTTTCATTTCGATTATAAAATAGCATCCAGATTAGACTATGGTACTTGAACCGACCCCATAATCTTTTCGATGATATCTTCAGCCGTAATGTCTTCTGCTTCGGCTTCAAAGGTTGGGATGATTCTGTGGCGAAGTACATCCATTGCAATAGTACGCACATCCTCAGGTGTAACGTACGCTCTGTGCTCCATAAATGCCTGTGCACGCGCTGCAAGGTTTAAGTTGATGGTTGCACGAGGCGAGCCTCCAAAGCCGATGAGCTCTTCCAAATCCTTCAATCCGTAATTGGCTGGTTTTCGTGTCGCAAATACTAAATCGACAATGTATTTCTCAACTTTCTCATCCATGTAGATTTCGTTGATTATGGAGCGAGCTTCCATAATCTTGTCTACCGTAACAACCGTATTCAGAGTAGGCTTTGGCCCCGTTCTTGCCATGCGGCGCATAATCTCCATTTCCTCAACTTCCGTTGGGTAGCCGATTTTAAGCTTCAGCATAAAACGATCAACTTGAGCTTCAGGTAGTGGATAAGTTCCTTCCTGCTCAACAGGGTTTTGAGTAGCAAGTACTAAGAATGGTTCATCTAATTTGAAAGTGGTTTCGCCAATAGTCACTTGTTTCTCTTGCATGGCTTCGAGGAGCGCACTTTGAACCTTAGCAGGAGACCGGTTAATCTCATCTGCGAGAATAATGTTCGCAAAAATGGGGCCTTTTTTAACTAAAAATTCGGCTTCTTTTTGATTGTAGATGAGCGTACCAATCAAATCGGCAGGTAAAAGATCAGGCGTAAACTGAATGCGCTGAAAATCTGTATTGATAACAGTAGCCAGTGATGACACGGTTAATGTCTTAGCCAATCCAGGAACACCTTCTAGCAAAACATGGCCATTGGTTAGTAAACCAATCATTAATCGATCAACCATATAATGTTGGCCAATAATCACTTTATCTAATTCTTTTCTAATATCTTCAATAAATAGGCTACTTTTTTCAATCTTTTCGCCTAACGCAGTCATGTCTACAGCAACTTCACTCATATTTCTAATATTCCGTTATAATTTTCTCTATGATATGATTAATTTCTTGCCTTCAAAAAGCCTCTAAATATAACACATGGATATTTTACAATCTTTTTTATTAGGACTTTTACAAGGTCTTACCGAATTTTTACCAATTAGTAGCTCTGGGCACCTAGCTTTAGGCGAATATTTTTTAGGAACTGGAGACGAAACAGGGCTTACATTTGAGATTGTAGTCCATTTTGGAACACTTTGCAGTATTTTGATTTACTATCGTGAGTTGTTGTGGAGTCTTATAAAATCAGGCGCAAATTTTGTAATTGCCCCTAAAGAAAAGGCGGCTGATCCTCAGATTAAACTAATTGGTTACATAATTTTGAGCATGATTCCTGCAATGGTTGTAGGCTTTACTCTCAAAGACAAAGTAGAAACTATTTTCGGAAGCCCGTTTTTGGTTTCAGTGATGCTAGTTGTTACAGGTTTTATACTTTATTTAACCAAGTTCGCTAAGCAAACGGAAGGAAAAGTGACTTTGGGTAAAAGTATTTTGATCGGACTTGCACAAGCTTGTGCGATGATTCCAGGAATTAGCCGTTCAGGTTCTACCATTTCAACAGCTTTATACTTAGGAGTGAAAAGAGAGGATGCTGCTAATTTCTCGTTCCTAATGGTAATCCCTGTTATTGGTGGAGCAATGTTACTCCAAATCCTAGAATTGATGGAAACAGGTATCGAAAGCGCCCAGGTTATGAGTTTAGTTGTAGGCTTTTTTACAGCCTTCATTTCAGGGTATTTCGCCCTTAAATATCTTATCGTAATTCTTAAGAAAAAGGGATTCCATTATTTCGCATACTATTGCTGGATAGTGGGTGCATTTGGCTTGGTTTATTTCTGGGTGTAAGAATTCGGTTAATGTGATTGGTTAATATTACCAATCACATTTAAACCAGATAATTTACTACTGAATTTAGTCTGTGATAAGAATCATTCAGGTAGATGAGGGGTAACTCGTTGCCAGATTAATGATATAAGCAAATGTTGTAGTTATCTACAATGCTAATTTAATAGGGCATTAGCCTAAACTATTTAGATTTATATTAGGTCTCTTGTCTTAAATCTTTTACCCAAATTAAAACATATATCCCGCAGTAAAATACACTCCCATTCCTTCTTCGGAGAAACCAAAATCTGTTCGAAGAACAAAGTCGGGAGTGAAAAATGAGCTAGTTCCTCCAAAACCAAATGAATATTTAAGGTCTTCGGAAATGGACTGTAGGGACTCTCCATTAGGGAATGTTCTTCCTAAATCGAAGAATAAAGTCCCTCCAAAATCTGCATCAATGGCGTTTATTCTAAATAGCCAAGTTCTGAGCTCTGTATTTAGAATGAACACGTTATCATCTAAAAAACGACGTGCTGGGTAACCACGTAATGTCTCTTCATCTCCAGCATAGGCTAAATCCCAGTAAGGGACTTCACCAGATGTGTGTTTGAGGTAGATTCGATTGGCGAGAGTAATTTCACGAACTAAGAAAAAAGAGATGTAATTACGTGCATCAGCTCTTAAAATGGTAGAATTGTAATCACTTCCGTACCAATTTTGTCCAATTTCTAAAGTGCTTTTGGCGTATTGTCCTTTAGTTGGGCGGAATTCACTATTTCTACCTTCCCAAATAAAACCCGATCCAAGAGCGACAGAATGGCCTCCTGTATACCCTAAAGGTTTTTGCTGAGCTATCAATTGGGTGGTTTTATTATCCCAAGGAGTTTCATAGGTAAAGCCTAGAATAGCCAATATATCAAGTTGCTTTCCTGAAGTGTAGGTTTTGAGAGGATAGCGTAATGTAATATCAAACCCCGTTGAGATAGATTTGAAGTTGTAGTAAGGGTCTTTAGTGCTGGTTGAATTTGGAATCTTTTGATAGCTACCAATTCCAAAATAAGGGTCTTCAAAAAAACGAGCGGCATAAACTTCTCCAACAAAGCGAAATTTTGTATTCGAAAAATTTGGTTTGTCATAGGAAATTGATCCCGAGGCTAGACCGCCAGTAGAAATAATACCTGAGAAGTTTATAAACGAATAAAATGGGCTACTGTCAGTTCGATAATGGAATCGATTAATAATACCACCGGTAATAAATCCATAGTCACTGTTGTAGGCTATGGCAGGTAAAAATGCAAAACTTGTTGAGTCAGTAACAACTTTGGATTGGGCAAAAAGCGAGTTGGTAAAAAAAAGGAGCGACCAAATAGCAGCTCCTTTTAAAAATGATGTTTTATGGAAAAGAATGTTCACTAAATAAATAAGTAAGTTACAACTAGGTAGATTGGTACTAAAATACCAAAAGACCACATCATATAAGCACCGAAACTTGGCATTTTTACACCGTTTTGTTCAGCGATAGATTTTACCATGAAATTAGGAGCATTACCAATGTAAGTTAGTGCGCCAAAGAAAACAGCTCCAGATGAAATAGCCATTAGAGTATGACTCATGTCCGCCATCAGGTGAGCAGCATCTCCACCCGCAGCATTAAAAAACACTAAATAAGTTGGCGCATTATCTAAAAATGCTGAGAGTAAACCAGTAATCCAGAAAAACATTTGGTTATCAGGCTCACCATTGCTAAAAACTGCTTTGTTAACAAACTGCAAAGCACCTTCACCGTCATTGGCGGCTTTAAGCATTGCTATAGGTGTGATGATAGTTATGAAAATTCCAGCGAATAACTTTGCTACCTCCTGAATTGGAAACCAATTGAATCCATTAGCCGCACGGCTTTGCTTAGAAGTAAAGTGCCAACTTAACCAAGTGATGATTAAAAGAGTTAAATCTCTAACTAGGTTCGCATAAGTTACATGAACGTTAAACACTGAAAATTCACCAAGATTAGCGAGCCCAGAGAATAATACAGCACCAATAACTCCTAAAAGAAGCACGAGATTAAATCCACCTTCAATACCAATAGATTCAGATCCATCGTCCTCAGGTGGCCGATTAGTTTCTTTTTTGAATAATGCTTTATCCCAAAAATAATAAAGAACAAGAAGGGTTACTGCTACAAAAGTCATTTCCCAAAAGAGGTGTGTGGTCGTCCAGAAAAAATCAACACCTTGTAAGAAGCCTAAGAAAAGGGGAGGGTCGCCAAGGGGTGTTAAAGAACCACCCACATTCGCTACTAAGAATATGAAGAAAATAACCATATGAACTTTCTTAGCACGCCATGCATTCGCTCTTAACATAGGGCGAATTAATAGCATTGCTGCACCGGTAGTTCCCATCCAGCTAGCTAAGATTGTACCAATAAGAAGAAAACCTGTATTTACGAGCGGGGTACCTACGAGGTAACCTTTAATACGCACTCCACCTGAAACGGTAAATAATGCTAATAAAAGAATGATGAATGGAAAATATTCTAGTAAATAGGAATGCAGAACCTCATAAAGGGTTGCTTCAAAACCAAAGCTGATAACCATTGGTATTAGTAGTAAAGATGCCCATGCTGCTGAAATCTTTCCAAAATGATGATGCCAAAACTCCTCTGCGAAAAGAGGGAATAGTGCGATTGAGAGTAAAATTCCTACAAAAGGTAACCCCCACATTAAGCTTAGAGCACCACCGCTTATGCCGTGGCCCGCACCTTCAGCTGCAAATGCAAAATTGGAAAACAATAGAATAAAAACAGGAGCTAGTATCAGTCGTTTGCTAGATAAAAAATTTGGTAGACTCACGAGAATTAGTTGAATTTATTTTTTCAGTTTAAAATAATAGTTGGCTTGTTACTTAGAAAGTATATTGAGTGTCTATATAAATAATTAAGTTAAAATATTGTAAACAGCTACTATTTTAAAGTAGCATTAGAGTGCGACTTGTTTAGAAAGTAAATATCTACAAAAGATGAACAGATAATCTTATCGGATAAAAAAAGCGCTTCCGAAGATTACTTTTGAAATAATGACTATTTCGACTGTTAATCTTAAGTTCATTGTGAAATCATACAATCTGAGTTATTATAATTATGAGTGTACCTTTAACGCAAACAGAGATTGGTAATAACCTGAAAAAACTTTCAGGATGGGGATTTTTAAAGAATAAGATATCTAAAGAGTTCCAATTTGCTGATTTTAAAGAAGCTTTAGCCTTTATAGTGAGGGTTGGGTTTGAAGCGGAATCCCAAAAACATCATCCAGAAATATTTAATGTATATAATAAGGTGTGTATCAGTTTACAAACTCATGACGCAGGAGGGAAGGTGACTTCTAAAGATATTGAGTTGGCGAGAGCGATTGAAGCATTTAATGCCGCATAATTTGTAATCTGCTTGAAAGTATCTACAATCCTGATGATTTCAAGAACCCCATAGAAAGTCTTATATGAGAAAAGAAATAAGGGTTGGATAGTGTATGCTTATATGTTGGATTCAATTAAATAATACCGTATTTTTGGCACCTTCTGTTGTACGTGCAAAGTGCATGGACAACTGTTTTCAAAGATGAAAACATCCACAGAAACCAATCCATACTATGAAAAAGAATTATTACGAATTCACGTATATCCTAAATCCAGTTCTGGAAGAGGACAAATACAAAGAAGCTGTTGAGAAAGTAAGCGCTTTGATTACTACCAATGGTGGAGAAATTGAAGAAGTTGATGAGTGGGGCTTACGTCCATTTGCTTACAATATCGACAAAAAAGGCAATGGCTATTACGTAAATATGTATTTTACAGCTCCTGCTGAAGCAATTGCTAAAATTGACCGCGTATTACGCATTGATGATGATGTGTTACGTCATATTGCTCTGAAATATGATGCAAAAATGCTTCGCCACCGCGAATTGCAGAAAAAGAATGAAGTTCCTAGCATTTTCACTATTGTGGAAGATGAGGAAGAAGTAGCCAAGTCTGCAGACTAACCCATTCATCACTAAAAAGAATTTATTATGATTAAGAATCCATCACACCCAAAGAAAAGCATTCGCAAAGTTAAGCAATGCAAATTTACCAAAGCGGGAGTAGAATACATCGATTATAAAGATGTTGAAACTCTTCTTCGTTTTACCAACGATCAAGGAAAAATTCTTCCTCGTCGTGTAACTGGAACCAGTGCTAAGCATCAACGTCAGCTTAACGTAGCTATTAAAAGAGCTCGTTTCTTAAGCTTGATTCCTTACGTAGCAGAAAACCTTCGATAATAAAGAGTACTAGTCATGAAAGTTATACTTAGAGCAGATATTGAAAAGTTAGGACAAGCCGGAGAGCTTGTTGATGTAAAAGATGGTTACGGACGTAATTATTTGATTCCTCAAGCAAAAGCCGTTATGGCAACTAAAGGCGCTATCGCTGAGCTTGAATTGAGAATGGCACAAGCTGCCGAACGCGCAAAATTAACAGTTAAAGAAGCAAAAGAATTAGCTAAACTTTTAGAAACTACTTCTGTTACTATCTCTGTTACCACTGGAGAAGACGATAAAATCCACGGTACGGTAACAAATGTACAACTTGCGGAAGCTTTAGCTGAGCGTGAAATAATTGTAGATCGAAGAAACATTTCTCTTAACGAAGATGTTAAGGCTCTTGGCGAGTACACTGCCACTATTAGTTTAGTTGGAGACTTAAAACCTACAGTTAAGTTTTGGGTAGTTAAAGCCGACTAAGGCAATTATTAATTAACCAAATTTTCGATGAGATTATTTAAGACATCACTAATGGGGATCATCTTTGCGATGCTGTCCCCATTTTTTATTTACGCACAGATTCCCGACCCCGTAAAATTTAACGTAACCGAATCACCAGAGGTCGTTAAAGCCGGCGAGGTGTTTACTATTATTATTGAAGCATCTATTGAAGGGAAGTGGCACTTATATTCCGTTCTCAATGCACCTGATGCGGGCCCATACCCAACAAAATTCTCTGCTAAATCTTCTAATTTCGTACTTGCAGGCGAAGTAAGTGAAAGCCAAGCAGATATTGAATACGATCCGAATTTCGATGCCGAACTAGGGTGGCACTCAACACAAGCTACATTTAATATTCCTGTCGCTGTGATAGAAGGTAACTCAGGACAACAACATCTTGATATAGAAGTCTATTATCAAGTGTGTGATGACAGAGTCTGTTTACCCCCCAAAAAGAAATCTATTATAGCTAATGTAACTGTTGATGGTGTCGCAGACGTTATTTATGAAGGAGCAGTAGCGGGTGTAAATATTACCGATAGCTCAGATAATGGTAAACGAACTTCTAAAGGAAATTTAGGTAGCGAAGGTATCTTTTCATTTATGTGGATTGCTATTTTGGCAGGATTCGCAGCGCTACTAACGCCATGTGTATTCCCAATGATTCCCCTAACCGTTTCGTACTTCTCAAAGCAAGAGGGAAATAAGAAAGGTATTGGACAAGCTATTATTTTCGGGGTAGCAATTGTAGCCACATTTACCATTTTAGGTGTTGTTTTAGCCTCTCTTTTAGGTGCAACAGGCGCTCAGAATTTTGCATCAAATCCAATTGTTAATCTAATTATAGCACTTGTACTTGTTGGGTTTGCTCTTAGCTTGCTAGGTATGTACGAGCTTCAGCTTCCACATCAGCTAACAAATTTTCTGAATAGGAAAAGCAATGAGAGTTCAGGAATAGTTGGAATATTATTTATGGCAATGACCATAAGCGCCGTTTCATTTTCATGTACTGCTCCGTTTGTAGGCGCTGTATTTACCGCCACAGTAGGTGGAGAATGGTTTTACCCTATTTTAGGAATGATTGGATTCTCTGCTGCATTTGCGAGCCCATTTGTGTTATTTGCGATGTTTCCAAATTGGCTAGAATCGCTACCAAAAAGTGGTTCTTGGATGAACGTAGTAAAAGTACTTCTTGGCTTTATTGAATTAGCAGCAGCATTCAAATTCATTTCTAATGCTGATTTAGTATGGCAATGGGGTATAATATCTCGACCATTTACTATTGCTGCTTGGATTGTGATTTTCTTGATAGCTGGTTTTTACGTATTGGGTTTTATTACACTAAAGCACGAGACGAAGTCAGAGCAAGTTTCTACCGGAAGAATGCTTTTAGCGATGCCCTTTTTAATATTCAGTTTTTATTTAATTCCAGGTTTGTTAGGATCATCTTTAGGAATTTGGGATGCATGGCTTCCTCCAAAGCAACCAACCGATGTTAGCTTAGTGGCTTCAATTGGAGTTGGTGGTGCTAGCGCATCAGCAGATGAAGGTTGGAGTGAAGACTTTGAAGCTTCGAAAAAGGTGGCAATTGATGCTGGTAAGCCGGTATTTATTGACTTTACGGGTTACACCTGCACCAATTGTAGAGCGATGGAAAGTAATGTATTCCCTCTAGCAGAGGTTCAACAGAATTTTGGTGAGATGGTGCTCGTAAAGCTTTATACTGATGGCGGAACTGATGCTCAGAAGAATCAACAAATTCAATTTGAACTAACGGGTAATATAGCTCTTCCAACGTATGTTATTTACGATCCCGTTACTAAAACTGTGATTGATCAGATACTAGGCTATACCAAACAAGAGAAATTCACTACTTTTTTAAGAGAAGGTTTAGCTGAGTTTAAGTCGCGCTAAAAGTTGACCCTAATTTAGGAAAGCTTTAGCCTTTGGTAACCTGAACTTAATTGGTTTACTCTGGCAACTTTATCTAAAAAGAATTGGTATATATTTGCTCTGGCTTTATTAAGCCAGAGCTTTTTCTATGTTTCGATATCAAGTGCGCAACAAGTTGTTAAGGGAACACTTTCAATTTCTCCAGTAAAATTGGATTCCGTATACCAGGTTGGAGAGTGGCTAATTCCTGAGTCTATCATTCTGATGAATAATGGTAATGAAATCTCGCCGGTAAATTGGGAGTATCAAGCAACAGGAGGAAAGCTCCTCCTGAAAAATAGTTCCAGTTTTGACTTTTCCAGAATTGATACTGTTTTTATAAAATATAAGACACTTCCTTATGCTATTAGACGGACTTTCTCGGCAGATTCCTACTCTATATTTGATTCTACAGCATTTAATTTGAATCAAGACTCGATTGCTAATGTGATTTTATCAAATCAATCTCAACGGACTTTTACAGATTCGGACCTTCAACAAAGCGGAAGTTTGAGTCGTGGCGTTGTGGTTGGTACTAATCAAGATTTTGCTCTTGAAAGTGGACTTAACTTTGAGCTTTCTGGATATCTAACTAAAGATTTAAGCATTGAGGCGGCACTTACCGATCGAAGTATTCCAATTCAACCTGATGGTACTACCCAGAATCTTCGAGAATTTGATCGTGTGTTTATTCAGATACAATCTCCCACAACAAAATTTCAAATGGGTGATGTGGATGTGAAATTCGAACAAAGTACATTCGCAAAGTTAAACAGAAGGCTACAAGGTGCAGCTGGGTATAACTCCTCAAAAGCTGGTAATTATGGTGGAGCACTTTCTGTGGTAAGGGGAGTTTATAAAAGCTTAAAATTTGATGGGCAAGATGGGGTTCAAGGTCCATACCGTTTAACCGGCAATGAAAACGAACAGTTTGTAATTGTGCTAGCGGGAACTGAACGGGTTTTTATTAATGGTAAGGAAGTTCAGCGTGGTGAGGAAAACGAATACGTGATTGATTATGGTTTAGGCGAAGTTAATTTCACTAACAATTTGTTGATTAAAGATGAAACACGAATAACTGTTGAATATGAATATGTAGACCAGAACTTTAACAGAACATTGGTTGCTGCTGAAGGTGGAGATACTTTTTTTGATGGAAAGCTAGCTTTTGGAGCTACAGTAATTCGTCAAGCTGATGGTAATGATTTACTTTCTCAACAAACTCTCTCAGAAGAGGATATCGGCATTCTTAAATCAGCCGGTGATAATTTTGATAATGCTATTGTTTCCGGTGCTGAGATTTATGACAATTCCGAAGAGGAGGAAAATGTGTTGTATGCTTTACGTGACACCGTTTTTAATGCACAGACGTATTCCGTTTATGTGAATGCTCCTGGTGCAAATGATGGCTTGTATAAAGTGAGGTTTTCAAAAGTAGAGGGAGGGACAGGAAATTATAAAAGAATAGGCTCTTCTGTCAATGGATTGATTTATGAGTGGGTTGGCCCTGGTAATGGAGATTATGCACCTTTTAGAAAACTCCCTGCACCACAAAAACAACAAATGGCGGCTTTTAAAAGCTCTTATTGGATATCAAAAAATACCAAGCTATTTGGAGAATGGGCCGTCAGTGATTTAGATAAAAACCGTTTCTCATCTATAGATGATAATAATAATACAGATATTGCTTATATGGGTGGACTTCAAATTGAAAACGCGCCAACTAATTTTGGAAAGTTAAACGCCACTATTAGCAGAAGGTATAGTGGCAAGGAATTTGAATACTTTGAACGAACAAGAGATGTTGAGTTTGATCGGAAATGGAATATATCAGATATCACGGATTCAAAAGAAGTGATAAATGAAGCATCGCTAGGGCTCAATCTCTCAGAATTAACACGTGTGGGTGGTGAATATGGGTTAATTGATCGAAATGGATTTAAGAGCCAAAGACAAGCTGCGCATTTTATAAGTGCTGAAGATCACAGACTTCAACTTAGCTATAATCAAGATTGGGTAAGTAGTAAAGATAACAATATAGATGAGGAAGGGGATTGGTTCCGGCAAACTCTAAATTTGAGCAAACCATTTAAAAATGAAACAAGTTCTGTTACTCCATATATATATGCAGAGCAAGAAAACAAAATCGAGAGGAATCAGAGGTCAGACTCACTAAGTTCAGAAGCATTCTCATTCTACGATGTTGGACCAGGTCTTGCTTACGCAACAGGTAGTATTCGAATTGACTATTCAATCGCTTACAGACGACAACAAGGAGTTCTTAATAATGAACTCAAAAATGAATCTGAAGCAGTTACCCAAAAGCTATTGTTCGATTTTAAACCAAATAGCTATATAAATAGTAAAAATCAGATTCAGTTACGATCAAAAAATGTAACTGAAAGCTTCCAAAACGCAGGAGATAATCCTAACCAAAAAAGTATTCTAATAAGGTCTAACACGAATTACGCTACTATTTCGGAAAATTGGAATGGTGAGTTACTGTATGAAGTAAATACGAAACGACAAGCTTTGTATCAGGAAAGTTACATAGAAGTCGGACCTGAGCTTGGGCAGTTCGTATGGGATGATGTAAATGACGATGGCGTTCAGCAAATAGATGAATTCTTTCCAGAGCTGAGTCCAAACGAAGGAATTTATTTACGGCAGTTACTTCCATCAGATGAATTATTCCCAGTAGTTGACTTAAATGTCAGGTTAAGAAATGAAATTAAACCGTTTGGCATACTAAGTGGAGATGGAGGATTCAACAACTTCCTACATCAAATTATCCTAAAATCCAGAATTGATGTAAGCGAGAACACCACCACAAATCGGTTGTCTGATGTATATCTGATAAAGTTAAATACATTCAGAAATGAAGCTAACACCGTGCAAGGACGAATAGCTTTGGAAAAAGAGTTAGATTTATTTCCAGAATATGATAGCGCTGAGTTAGCGGTGAGGTATAACCAAATAAGAAGCTTAAATCGAAGAAGTAGCGAAATACTAACTATTTATAACGAGGCGCTCGCTGTTGATGCTGAGATGAAACTTACCAAACGAGTTGAATCAACATTACTTCTTTCAAAAAGTATCAATAGCAGTGCAAGCAGTGCTTTGAGCTCCAGAAATTTTAATATTAGCTCATTAAATATTGAGCCAGGAATAAATGCAACTTTAAACAGATCGTGGCGCAGTGGAATCAGTTTTTCTTACTCTGATAAATCTGATAGGAGTGCTTTAACACCCGTAGATGCAAAAATTTATAAAATTAGAAATACGAATAGATTTTTTTTACTTAAAAAAATTCAAGGGAATTCATTTCTTGAAGTAAGAAGTGCGCGCGTAAATGGAGAGTCATCTAGCTATGGTATTTTTGAGTTAACAGAGGGCACAGGTAAGGGTACAAATATGCTTTGGTCATTAGGAGGGAACTATCGAATGAGTGATTTAATAAGACTTAACTTTACTTACGATGGTAGAACTGTGAAGGATCGTCCAAGCATTCATACGTTCAAAATTGTAGTGAATGCAATTTTTTAGGATTCTTACTTAGTTACTATTGAATTAAAAATCAATAAATAAAATGCACTTATTGTTTACTTAAAGTTATTTTTTATGAGCCACAGTGCTTTGACATTTACTCTAAAATGACCTATCCTTTCGCATCACTAATCTTAGACACTAACATTAAATCATTATCGGAGTGAACATGGCATCGTCGATTGCTCTTTTTCTATTACAAGCCGGTGGAGACGAAGGCTTTTTTAACCTAATTGTTCAGAAATTCAATGAAGGAAATGACGGCGGATATATGTGGCCTGTATTGGTTACACTTATTCTTGGGCTGGCTATTTTCTTGGAAAGAATTATAACCCTTAACCTTGCAGACATTAATACGCGGAAGTTCATTGTGAACGTTCAAGAAGCCTTACAAGAAGGTGGAATCAGCGCAGCTGAAGAACTATGTGCTTCTACTCGTGGACCTGTAGCTTCTGTATTCCAGGCTGGTCTTATGCGTGCTGATGAAGGAATTGATGCCGCAGAGAAAGCGATTTCAGCATATGGTTCAATTGAAATGAGTTTCCTTGAAAGAGGCTTAATTTGGTTGTCACTATTTATTGCGATTGCACCACTTTTCGGATTCCTTGGAACAGTAATTGGTATGATTGCTGCATTTGATGAAATTCAGATTGCAAACGATATTTCTCCTAGTGTAGTTGCTGGTGGTATTAAAACCGCCCTTCTTACTACTGCTGGTGGTTTGATTGCAGGTATTATTCTTCAAATTGGTTACAACTATTGTGTTTCTAAAATTGACCGCTTAATTGCAGAAATGGAAGAAAGCTCAATTACTTTAATCGATTCAATTATTTTACTAAAGGCTGGTAAGCCTCTTATAGCTCCTGCTGCTAGTTCTTCTGAAGCTGACGCGTAACCAATAACATTTAATAGGAGACAATATGATTGTTCAAATTGCAGTTATTGGAGCAGCAGCGCTGATTGGTCTTGGAGTAGTATCCATGATTATTTCAGCAATCAAAAGCATGGCACAAGGCAAGCAAGACTTTAAACGCATTGCGATAATGGCTATCCCATTCGTAGCTTTTGGAGTTGGTTATTTAGTGCTAGACAATATTGTAGAAGCAGCTGTTATGGCAGCAGCTTTTATGATGGCTGCAATGGCGCTGACTATTCTATTTTCTGGCTTGCGTGGAACATTTAAGTTTTAATTAAGCGATTATGCTATTAAAGAAACCAAAAAGAGAAGCGGCTGAAATCAATGGATCGTCTATGGCGGATATTGCATTTCTATTGCTCATCTTCTTCCTTGTAACCACTACAATAAATGTGGATACTGGAATTGGGTTAGTACTTCCGCCACCTCTTGACACTGAATCTACACCACCTCCTGTAAAAGAGCGTAACATGATGAATATCTTAGTTAACGCTCAAGGTCTTGTTCTTATGGATGAGCAACCTGTACAGTTGGTTGATGTGAAGCAAACGCTTAAAGACTTTATCAAGAACCCAGAAAGAGATGAAACACTCTCTGAAAGCCCTCAAAAGGCAATTGTATCTATTAAGACTGTGCGCGAAACACCGTATCGTATTTATATCGATATGCTTGATGAGGTAATGGGGTCTTATAAAGAGCTTAGAGATGAAGCATCGTTAGCTAATTATGGGCGGACGTTTGACAAACTAGCTACAAACTCAGCGCAGCGTAAAGCTATGACTGACTTGTATCCAAAGAAAATCTCAATCGCAGAACCGGATAAGGAATAAAGAAATGGCTCATTTTAAGAAAAAACAAGCCGGCTCTAAGCAAGAAATCCCAACATCAGCTATGCCTGATGTGGTATTTATGCTTCTTTTCTTCTTCATGGTAACTACCGTTCTTCGTGAAGTTACTTTGAAAGTTAGAATTGATTTGACCGAAGCTGGTAATATCGAAAAGATTGAAGAAAAACGATTGGTATCGTATATCTATATCGGACCTGAAAAATTGAATAATAATCAATTAGGTGAAGATAAAATTCAGATAGATGACGCTCTTGTTGAAGATATTCCTTCTATCAGAAAGTTGATGTATGATAAACTACTTGAAGAACCTCGCATGATTGTTTCTTTAAGAGTAGATAAAGACTCTGAGTTTGGAGTTTTAACGGATGTGCAGGAAGAATTAAAACAGGCTAGTGCTTTTAGAGTAAATTATTCTACAAAGAACGAAAACTAGACTCTCTTCTTTTATGTATCTTTAAGGCAACCATGCTTAGCATGGCTGCCTTTTTATTTATATTATATTATGAAACAAGACTTCAAGACCATTCAAAGTGTAGGCCGTGATGAACTACTCTCTCAGATAAAGAACTATGATTCCTTTAAAAACAGTGATACTGTTTTTGGAATAGGTGACGACGCAGCTGTACTTAATAGTGAAAACGGACAATTCACTCTATTAAGCTCTGATACCTATGTTGAAGGAGTACATTTTGACCTTACCTACACTCCATTTCAGCATTTAGGCTATAAAATTATTAGTGCAGCTATAAGCGATATTTTGGCTATGAATGGTACTGCGAATTCTATACTTGTCAATTTGGCTGTTCCGAACCGACAATCTGCCCAAATGATTCAAGATTTATACGCAGGTATTTACGCAGCTGGTAAAGAGTATGAAGTAGAAGTTATTGGTGGAGATTTAACTGCGAATCATGCAAATATTGTAATTACAATTTCTGTATATGGTAAAGTTGAAGAAACTTCAATTACCTATCGTAGTGGCGCAAATACTGGAGATGCAATTTGTGTAACCGGTGACCTAGGCTCTGCACTAGCGGGATTGCGCGTTCTAACTCGTGAAAAAAGATTTTGGGAAGAACATGGAAACGAAAATGTTCAGCCTGATTTAGGTGATTATGAGTTTGTTGTTAAAAGACAATTAGTACCAACAGCACGACAAGATGTTATAAAAGCGTTAGCTGTCAATGAGATTGTTCCTTCTTCAATGATTGATATTACTCAAGGTTTAATTAATGAAGTATCAGAGCTTTGTAAAGCTTCTAAAACTGGGGTCTATTTATATCAAGCAGCATTGCCTATAGCCGCCGAAACACGTGCTGTAGCCAACGAAATGGAAGAAGATGTAGATAGATATGCTTTGTTTGGTGGAGAGGACTTAGAACTCATGTTCACACTACCTGAAAAAGATGTCGAATCTTTGATCGAAAAGTTTAATGATTTTGTTGTAATTGGTCGCATGGTTCCTGAAAGTGAGGGGATGGCAATGCAAACAGCAGAAGGTGACGTTCTCAATTTTGATGATTTGTCATAAAAACAGTATTGGCACAATTTTTGACATTTATTTGTTGGTATCTTGACTATGCTTAAAAATTGACCAATCGAATCTTATATTACACTGTTCTCAAGTCTTACTTAATTAAATGGCCGATAAAAAAAACAATCCCGAAAAGAAAATAAATATACCTAAAGGTAAACCTGGTGGAGCAAATCCAAAGTTTCCAACATGGGGCTTTTTAGCAATCCTTTTTGTATTACTTATTGCACAGTTTATTTATAGTGGTGTACAAAATACAAGCACCATTAAGTACAGCAAGTTCTTAGAGTACGTTGAAAAGGGGTATGTCTCAGAAATTATCATTAAGAATAGCGTAAATATTTACGGTGAGTTTAATGACAAAGCTATTTCTGATGGTATAGTCGCAGCTCCAGAAGCTAGTGAAGACGATAAGTTTAATCTAGGGGAGTCAAAAAGCTTTGTGAACTTTAATACTACGATGCTTCGCGGCGATGATATTCGTCCAATTCTAGATGAGAACAATGTTGAATATGAAGTAAGAATTGAGGAAGACTGGTTTAGTGGTGTATTTTTATGGTTGATTATGATTGGGCTTGGGATTGGATTCTATGTATTTATACTTAGAAAAATGAATCCAGGTCAGCAGGTGCTCAATATTGGCAAGAATAAAGCGGCCTTATATGATCAACAAGGAGACAATAAAACCACCTTTAAAGATGT
Source organism: Balneola sp. (assembly GCA_048267405.1). GTDB lineage: Bacteria > Bacteroidota > Rhodothermia > Balneolales > Balneolaceae > Balneola. The sequence continues at coordinate 597,216 of JBLWXP010000001.1, forward strand.
GGCTGGACTCGACGAAGCTAAAGAAGAAGTAAAAGAGATTGTAGACTTTTTAAACAGTCCAGACAAATTCACGAACTTAGGTGGTAAAATTCCAAAAGGTGCATTATTAGTTGGCCCTCCAGGTACAGGGAAAACACTTTTAGCTAAAGCAGTTGCCGGCGAAGCGGGCGTACCATTCTTTTCACTTTCTGGATCTGATTTCGTAGAAATGTTTGTGGGTGTTGGAGCGGCTCGTGTACGCGATTTGTTTAAACAAGCGAAAGAAAAAGCGCCTTGTATTATATTTATAGATGAAATTGATGCTATTGGTCGTTCGCGTGGTAAAGGCCAAATGCCTGGATCAAACGATGAAAGAGAAAACACATTAAACTCTCTGCTTGTTGAGATGGACGGTTTTGCAACCGACTCAGGCGTTATTATACTTGCAGCAACTAACCGCCCAGATGTGTTAGATAGCGCTTTACTTAGAGCTGGTCGTTTTGATCGACAGATAAGTATCGATAAACCAGATATTATTGGTAGAGAGGCTATTTTTAAAGTGCACTTAAAGCCGATTAAATTAAATGAGAATGTTGATCCAAAAAGCTTAGCAGCTCAAACTCCAGGTTTTGCGGGTGCTGAAATTGCTAACGTTTGTAATGAAGCCGCTTTAATCGCAGCTCGTAAGGATAAAACATCAGTTGAAATGGCTGACTTCCACGACGCTATTGATCGTGTGATTGGTGGATTGGAAAAAAAGACAAAGATTATCTCTCCAGAAGAGAAGAAAATTGTTGCGTACCACGAAGCAGGACACGCTGTAGCAGGATGGTTTTTAGAACATGCTGATCCTTTGGTTAAGGTATCAATTGTACCGAGAGGTGTTGCTGCATTAGGGTATGCTCAGTACTTACCAAAAGAACAGTTCTTATACCAAACCGAACAACTCATCGATGGTATGTGCATGAGTTTAGGTGGAAGGGCTGCTGAAGAAATTATATTCGGAAAGATTTCGACAGGTGCATTGAGCGATTTGGAACGTGTTACCAAAGTAGCATATAGTATTGTTACTATTTACGGTATGAATGATAAGCTTGGAAATATCTCTTTTTACGACCCAAAACAAAGTGAATACAGTTTTTCTAAACCATATTCTGAAGATACTGCTCGTATCATCGATGAGGAAGTAAAAAAGATTATCGAAGATGCTTACCAAAGAACTTTAAACCTTTTAAAGGATAAGCGCGACGAGCTAGAGATTCTCGCAAAAGAGCTTCTAGAAAAAGAAATCTTGTTCCAATCAGACCTTGAAAGGTTAATTGGAAAGCGTCCGTTTGATGCAGATACTACGTACGAAGCTTATACTAAAGCCACCGCAGTAGAAGAGGTAGAAGATGTTGAAGTTATCAACGAAACGGTAGAAGAGCCTCAAGAAGAAATTAAAAAAGATACTGCTGAAGATAGTTCAACAGAGGGAGAGGGTGGAGATAGCTCCGAGGATGTTGATAAAAAGTAAAATCGCGTTTTCAATGCCCTTATGAGGGTTGGTAATATTACGGTAATAAGCCGTTAACAAAACGATAACCACTGCTTAACCTTAGCGAAAAGGTAGTGCTGTAATTTTGATTCGTAATCTAAAAAAAGATACGAACTCAAAATAAATCAGCACTGCAGTGAGAACAAAAACAATCCTAATCTTATTTATTGCGGCCGTATTCAGCACAGCCGCAATGGCGCAAGAAAAAGGAAGCTTAACAGGAACTATCGTAGATGAATCTACTGGCGAACCAATTATTGGCGCTAGTGTATTTGTTGAAGGTACTGTTAAAGGCGCGGCTTCCGATATAGATGGAGTTTACTCCGTTAAAAATATAGAACCAGGTACTTACGTACTTGTTGTGAGCTATATTTCCTACCAAAAGCAAAGAGTTATTGGCGTTGAAGTTAAATCTGGTGAAGTCACTTCTCTAGATTTGGCATTGGCACCAGAAACGGAAATGCTTGGCGAAATTACAGTAACTGCTGAGGCAGTACTAAATAATGAAGCTGGGCTTCTTCGTCAACGACAAAAATCCATTTCATTCAGTGATGCGATAAGCTCTGAGAGTATTTCAAAATCTGGGTCAGGCGATGCCGCTGGAGTGATGAAAAAAGTTGTGGGAGCCTCTGTAATTGGTGGGAAGTACATTTATGTTCGTGGTCTAGGTGATAGGTACTCAAGTTCACATCTTAATGGAGTTGAACTTCCTTCATCCGATCCCGATAAAAAATCTTTTCAGTTTGACATGTTTCCTTCAAACTTGTTGGAAAACATAGTAACCATCAAATCATTTACTCCGGATAAACCGGGTAATTTTTCCGGTGGGTTAGTAGATGTAAATACTAAAGAATTTCCGGATAGAAGAACGTTATCGTACTCGTTCTCATCTGGCTATAATTCTTCTACTACAGGTAAAACAGGGTACTTAGCTAATTCGAGTAAAACAGATTTATTGGCATACGATAATGGGATGAGAGCTATTCCTAGCGTAATAAGTGACTTAAAATCTGATCCTAATTTCGTGCTCCCTTCAGTAACATCTGCAAAGTATAACACTGATAAAGCAATCATCTTAGATAAATTCTCAAACGCATTTAATAGCCAAATGGCACCTGGTACGAGAATTATGCCTCTTAACACGAGCGCAAATATTTCTTATGGAGATCAAACTCTATTATTTGGGAAAAAACTTGGCTACTCCGCAAGCTTGTCATATAGCAGAAAGGCTTCTAGTTACTCAAATGGGACATTAGGTGTATGGCAGCTAATTGGAAATCTAGATGATTCTGGCGGGCTTACAAATTTATACGACTTAAAAGACTCTAAGTCTGAGATAAGTGTTGATATGGGATTATTAGCGGAGATATCGTATAAGCTAAATGAGAATCACAAAATTTCTGGAAACTATATCAATACTAGAAGTGGAATCGAATCTGCTAGGAATATTACGGGTGTTTGGAATGAAGAAGCACCAGATGATATTTACCAAACTTCTGTGATTCAATATATTGAGAGGAAATTAGATTCCTACCAAATACATGGTAAACACTACTTTAGTGGCTTTTTAGGCTCTACTCTTGAATGGACTTCATCTTATGCTAAAAACACACAAGATGAGCCAGACTTAAGGTTTTTAACATATTTGATAGAAGAAGACACCAATGGTGAAGAATTTCTCTCATTATCTACTGGAAGAATCCAGAGACCAGCGCGTTTCTTTAGAGATCTCGAAGAGAATAACACCAACCACATACTTGATTATGCGATTCCATTTACCTCTTTATCTGGAACACAAGGGAAGCTAAAAGTTGGATTATTTACACAGACCATAAAGAGAGACTTCAACGAAAGTAGATTTGAATATGCTACTGGAACGAGAAGCTTTACCGACTTCAAAGATGATGTTAATTCCTTCTTTGATTATATGGGAATTGTGGATGAAGCTTCAAATGGTAGGCCGATTTTTGGGAATACATTAACAGATGCGAGTAGTTCCAAAAATCAATATACCGCCAAACAAGATATCAACGCTTATTATGCAATGATTGAGTTACCTCTTACAAGCTCTTTAAAAATAATTGGAGGGTTAAGACAGGAAAATACATCTATACAAATGCTTCCTGGCGACTCATCTCTTGTTAAAGGTAATTTGAATAATAAAGATTTATTGCCAGCTATTAGCTCCATTCTTAGTGTTAGTGATAACATGAATATCCGAGCTTCCTATACTAATACTTTAGCTCGGCCTACTTTTCGTGAACTAGCTCCTTATACATCGTTTGATTATGTAGGTGGATATATTTTTACAGGTAATGCAGATCTTAAACGGACACTCATCAAAAACTCCGATATAAGATGGGAATGGTTTCCAAACTCTTCTGAAATAATAGCGGTATCTCTTTTCTATAAGGAAATGACCAACCCAATTGAGCGAGTACTTCGTATAGATGTAAACAAGGCTCAAACTGTTGTTAATGTAGATGAGGCGCAAGTCTATGGAATCGAGTTTGAGTTGAGAAAGAACCTAGGTAGTTTTTCTGAACTTCTAGACAATTTCTCATTCTCAAGTAACTTTACTCTTGTAGAATCTATAGTATCTATTCCAAACGACGAGCTGTTCAATATTCGTTCGAGCGATCCTGATGCAAAAGACTATAGATCTCTAGTTGGTCAATCACCATACCTCGTAAATTTTGACCTTGAGTACTTTAAATCTACAAACGGGTTATCAGTAAACCTCGGTTACAACAAATTCGGAGACAGACTTTACTCAGTAGCTTTAGGAGCTATTCCAGATGTATTTGAGAGATCATACTCCACTATTGATATGGTGGCAAACAAGAGTTTTACAAACGGTCTTAAACTGAAGCTCTCAGTCAAGAACTTACTCGACCCTGATATCAAGCTATCTCAAAAATATGGTAGTGACGAATATATCAATCAATCTTATAACAAAGGAAGATCGGTCTCTCTAGGCCTCTCTTACTCATTTTAACTAATCATCAAACAACTCAAAAAATCAGAATTAACATTATGTTAAAAAGATACAGCTTAACGATAATTGCACTGTTTTTCAGTTTTGGAGCTTTCGCCCAAACCGAAGTAAATGTAGCCAATGCAGATTTAGTAGCAGGCCAAGATTACACATGGACAAAGGATAAAGTATACATTCTTACAGAAATGGTATTTGTAAAGCCGGGTACAAAATTAACAATTGATGCTGGAACAGTAATTAAAGGGAATATAGGCGACGGAAACGACGCAACAGGCTTAGTAGTAACTCAAGACGCTCAAATATTTGCAGAAGGAACTGCGGAAGAGCCTATTATTTTTACATCAGCAGAAGATGATTTAGCTGGTTCATTAACAGAATTAGATCGTGGATTATGGGGCGGTTTAGTAGTGTTAGGAAAAGCATCTACAAACAATGCTACTGAAGACGGTACTAAGTTAATTGAAGGTGTTAATGAGATTGCGAATCCAGAAAGCTATGCATTATACGGAGGCTCGACCGATGACGACAATTCAGGTGTTATTCGTTACGTATCAATTCGTCATACAGGAATAAATGTAGGCGATGTTGCTGGAAATGAAATTCAAGGCTTAACCTTGGGTGGAGTTGGTTCAGGTACAACTATAGAATATGTAGAGTCATTTGCATCAAACGATGATGGATTTGAGTTTTTTGGTGGAACAGTAAATACCAAGTATTTGGTAAGTGCTTTTAACACAGATGACGCTTTTGATTGGGATGAAGGCTTTAGAGGAAACCACCAATTTTGGTTTGCTATCCAAAGTCCAGGAAATGTAAACGATGGTTATGGTCGTGCTGGCGAGATGGACGGAGCAACTGGCAACGAAAATACAGAGCCATTTGCACACCCTGTAGTAGTTAATGCAACCTTCTTAGGTGCTGGTCAAGGTGCAACTCCAAATGCTGGTGATGGTAAGCAGTTATTGTTATTCAGAGACAACACTGGTGGCGAGTATTACAACTCTATCTTTTCTGACCATGTAGGCTTAGCTATCGAAGTTGAAGCAGCGGGTAAAGTAAGTGGTTTTGATTCCAAAACTAGATTGCTAAACGGCGATTTATTACTAGAAAACAACTTATGGTATGGATTTGGTGCAGGTAACACGATTGCTGATTTTGCAGCAGGCGACGACCAACAACACACTCGCGATTACTTAAGTGATGTAGAGAATGCTAACAGAGTAGCAGATCCTATGCTAACTGGTATTAGCCGAACAGCTGGTAGCAAAGAATTAGATCCTCGCCCAAAAACAGGCTCCGCAGCACTAGATGCTACAGCCGTTAAAACAGTAGAAGGAGATTTTTTCACTGCTACTAACTATGTGGGTGCATTCGCTCCTAATAATCTATGGATTCAAAACTGGACAGCACTAGACGCTCACGGTTATGTATCTCAAGTGGTAGTTTCAAACGAAATAGATAGAAACACGTCTATCCCAACAGCTATTCAGTTAGATCAAAATTATCCAAACCCGTTCAACCCAACTACAAATATCTCTTTCAGCTTACCAAGTACACAAAAAGTAACTTTGAAAGTATATGACATGTTGGGAAGAGAAGTTGCCACACTCCTCAACAACAAACAATTTTCTGCTGGTGAAGCATCTGTTACTTTTGATGCAAGCAGTCTTGCTAGTGGAGTTTACCTTTATAGATTAACAGGTAATAACCTATCGCTGCTTAAAAAGATGACACTTATCAAATAAGCAGATAATCTTCATTATACGTCTCACAAATCTGTGAGGTGTGCTGATCACAGGAGAACCTCGAGGAATCGGGGTTCTTTTTTTATGTGAAGAAAATCAGATATTTTATATAACTAAAAAGTGGAACTTTGTATCTACCAATTAGTTGTAACCTGCGTTAATTTAGCTATGATAAAAGGAACCGTATTAGCGTGATTTTGGTTCTAGTAATTCATCAATTAAAGGAATAGTAATTTGGTTTTTGTAACTCGTAAATCTCATTTTAATGCTGCCCATCGGCTTAATAATCCTAATAAGTCGGCTGAATGGAATCAGAGAACATTTGGGAAGTGTAATTATCCGAATTGGCATGGACATAACTATACCATTGAGGTAACTGTTGTTGGAAACCCAGATTCTGAAACAGGTTTTGTAATAGATTTGAGTACTCTTAATAAGGTGATAGAAGAAAAAATTACAGAGCCTTGTGACCACCGAAATTTGAACCTAGATGTCCCTTTCCTCGAAGGTATTATCCCATCTACAGAAAATCTGGTAAAAGCTTTTTTTTATGAACTCAAAGACGCCGTTGAGGCCGCTGCCTCGGATGGAAGTATTCTTTATTCTGTAGCCTTATATGAAACAGAACGTAATTCAGCAGCTTATTGCCCATATCTAACAATACCGAACATCGCCTAATAATATTTACTGTTTCTAGCTTTTATCGTTCAAAAAAAAGGTGTTTAAGTATGGTTAATGGCAAGTTGTATTAAAAGCATAGCTTTTAAGTGTTAAGCAGCCACTTGGCATTAAATGATATTATAAATACCGATATTTTACTCTTTCTTAATATGAATGTCTTACCTTAAGGCATAATTCAATCAAAAAGATTTTATGAAAAAAATATATTTGTCTCTACTAACACTATGTATCACATTAATTAGTGTGCAACTCGCAAACGCCCAATTCTTTGAAAATTTTGATTCAGGCGACAAAGCTTTTTATGGTGGGGGTTCCGTGGATCTAGTAACGGGTTCTTGGTATCTAGAAGATGCTTTATTAGGAAACCTTTCCAATGATAAGTTTAACGGTTCAAAAGGCGTAAGAATGGATCGAAGAAATGGAAAGCTTGGCAATATCTATATGCTATTTGACAAGCCTAACGGAGCAGAAGACCTTTCGTTTAGTTATGCTAATTATGGTAGTAGTAGTGGAAATACATTACAAGTTCAGTATTCTACCGACCAAGGTAGTAATTGGATAAACTTAGGTGAACCACTTTCTCCAACAGGAGAGCTTTCAGTAGTTACAATTCCAGTAGATGTTGAAGGAAATATTCGGTTCAAATTCATTCAAGCTGGAGGCACAGATCGCCTTAATTTAGATGATATTCGCATAACAGATTTCATACAAGCTCAGGATAACGCTACTATCGCAGTTACTGTTGATGGAGCACCTAAAGCAACAGGGGAAGGCGCAACTTTCCCAACTACTCTAGTAGGTACAAAAAGAACTTTTTCTCTTTCTTTAAAGAATATTGGTACACCAGATCTTACTCTTAGCAATATAGAATTACAAGGCCAGGCATTTTCTATAACCGGCCTTGTTGACTCAACACTCGCTTTCAGTGAAAGTACAGACTTAACCGTTACCTATGAGCCATTTGTAGCTGGACAAGATCAAGGAAGTATTGTTATAACGAGCAATGCTGATAACGCAGCAAGTTTTACTTTAAATCTTTCTGGAGAAGGAATTGAAGATGGCGACATTATTTCAATTGCTGATGCGCGTACTTTACCATTGGGAAGTAGAGTCTCGGTAACAGGGCGAGTTACTGCTGCTAACGAATTAGGTGGTCCGCTTTATATGCAGGATGGAACTGCTGGCATGGCTGTTTTTTGGGAAGCATTACATATTGAAGCAAATATTGGCGACTCTGTAACTGTTACTGGTCCTCTAAGTGTTTTTAAACCTATAGCTGGTGCTGACTCTGATTTCCTATTACAGATTTCATCTACGCCAGAAGACAGTAACATCTTATATGAAGTTATTGACACAGAAAACAAGAAAATTGTACCTCAAGTACTAACAATTGCTGAAATTTTAACAGGTGCACATGAAGCTCAACTTGTTGAAGTTAAAAATGCAACAGTAGCTCACCAAGGTGTTTTTCAGGGTAACACTAATTACACAATGAATGATGCTTCTGGCGAAATGTTTTTGAGAATAGACAACAACGTGAACCTTGTTGGAGCAACTGCACCAGGTGAAGCCGTAAGTGTTGTTGGCGTGATTGGTAAGTTTGGTGGAGATCTTCAAATATTGCCTCGTTTTGTAGACGATTTGGGTGTTGAAGAAACAACATATCCTGGAGACGATATAGACTTGATTAATACTCTCGACATTGTTACTTGGAACATAGAATGGTTTGGTAACAGTGGAAATGGCCCTACGGATGTTGACTTACAACTTCAAAATGCGAAAAATGTAATCACAACAATGGACGCTGATCTTTACGCACTTTCTGAAATTTCTGATGTAAATAAATTCAATCAACTTGTTAGTGAGTTAGAAGATTATGGCGGATTCATGGCTAATTTCGGTACTCAAACTCAGAACACCGCGTTTCTATTTAAGCGCTCTGTAATTGATTCGCTAGACTCAGGTTTAATAACCGCAGGTATGACTCAGAGTAATTGGGCAAATGGTCGATATCCTTTAGAGTTTCGTTTTAACGCAACGCTGAACGATGAAGCTAGAGAAGTATATGCGTATGTAATTCATGCAAAAGCATTTGGTACAGAATCTGATTATAACCAAAGATTGAATGCATCTATTGAGTTAAAATCTTACTTAGATGGTAACAGAGACAGAGATAACGTAATTGTTTTAGGTGATTATAATGATTTAGTTACCGAGTCAACATTTGAAGGCTCACCATCACCATACAAAAACTTTGTAGACGATGAAGAGTACACGGTTATTACAAAAAGCCTTGAAGAGAATGGAAGTACCTCATACTCGAGCTACTCAATGATTGACCACATTACAATAACTTCTGAGTTGGCGGATGAATACATTGCTGGTTCTGAACGAGTTGAAAACACTTTTTATGTGGGGAGTTATTTAAGTACTACATCAGATCATTACCCAGTTTGGACTCGTTTCCAATACGGAACTCCGGTTAGTAGTGAAGAGGAGATTTTCAGCGAGATTCCAAGTTCTATTACACTAAATCAGAACTATCCGAATCCATTCAACCCAACAACAGTAATTAGCTATTCGTTAAATGCGCGTACTCAAGTTAAACTTCAAGTATTCGACATAACAGGACGTAATGTAGCTACTCTGGTAAATAAAGTTGAAGCGGCTGGTGAGAAGAATATTAACTTTGACGCTTCGGCACTTTCAAGTGGGTTGTACTTCTATCGCTTAACTACTTCAGAAGGAGCATCTCTTGCAAGAAAAATGATGCTTATTAAGTAATATTTTAATCTACTTTAGATATTAAAAAAGCCCGAGACATCTCGGGCTTTTTTTGTATTCATTATAGAATGTTACTTTAAAAAGAGTTTTATCATTCATTCAGGAATGCAGAATACATCCAAACGAGTTTTTCTTGTTCACGGATATAATCGCTCATCATAGCATTTGTACCTTCATCATCGGCTTCTGCTGCAAGATTAAGCAATTCTCTTTGTAGAGAGATGAGCACTTTGAAAGATTCTAGAATATTTCGAACAGCGTCAGAGCCATCCGTTACTTTCTCGCTTTCTTTAATTTCAGCTATTTTTTGATAGCTAGAGTATTTGTATTCCGGTGAATAGCCAAGCGTTAAAATTCTCTCTGCAACCTCATCAACTTTTAGCAATAAGTTGTTATAGAGTTCTTCAAATTTAACATGAAGCTCGAAGAATTTTTCACCTTTAATATTCCAGTGGTATCCTCGAGTGTTTTGATAGAAAAAAGAGTAGTTAGCTAATAACTCGTTTAGTTTTTTTGCTAGTGTTTCAGCTTTGTTTCTTTCTAAGCCTATTGCGTTTTTCATACGTCTCCTTGTTAATTAGTATTCATTATATCAAACAAGGCTTAGAGCTATTTCATTCAAATATTATAGAATATTTGCACCCCAAATCAACAGGGCTAATAGAATGAGTTTTCATTCTCACTAGAAAGAAAATGCTATAAATAATAGTATAGATCGAAAAGTCATAAGTGAGAATCTGATACTGAAAGCTCGTACAACACTAGTCGAATAACTCTAAATTTATATTGTAATCAAGAAAAAAAGAGCGCTTTATTTTTATTTATAAAGCGCTCTGAAATTAACTTATTTACTTTTTATTGATTGGTTGATTAACCTAATCCACTTCTCCATTAAAGATAGTTCTGTGAAGAGAGTAGAGTGATATTTTATATTATAAAACTCGAGACCTAAGCTGTCTGGCTTGCTATCTCGTAGCTTTATAAACAAGGTTAAACTTTGAGTTATTTTAGATGAGTTTGAACCTCCTTGCGTAGGCTTTTTCTCTGTAATAGATTTACAACTCGAAATTTTGTTCAAATCAATTTTATGCAAAATGTCGGTACCATTTTTCGAAAAATGATAAAGTAGAATACCGGCTTTTTTATCTATACCTATACCGTATCCATTATTCCAAATATCAAAATCTGAAATATGAAGTTGTTGGGCATGAGCAGTATCTAAAAATGCTTTAGTATATTTTTTGATGTTAGATTTTTGCTTTAATTGAACGTAAAAAAGAGGGCATATAAATACTAATAGGAGCCCAGTTCCTATGATAATAGATTCTAAATCAATCATGAGTAGTTTAATTGTGATTCAGCGTTGAGTTAAAGCTGAACGAATTTTGAGTTTTGTTAAGAAGGGGAGAACAGCATGTTAGTGCTGTAAAACAAAACTAGTCACCAAAAATAGTGAAAAGGGTAAGCGATATTCTCACTTGAAAGGCTAGGTGTTATTCTATGTAGAGAAGAAAGATAAAGCTTTTGCTTGTCAGAAAGTTTACGTGTGAAATAACTTGCAACGCCTCGTTCTTTCTGTAAGTTATTGGTAGAATAGCTAGGGAGCTCTGATAGAGAAACAGCAATATTGCTGCTTTCTAAAAGTGAGACCGAGTAAATATTATTCTTTAGCTTCGAAAATGAACTGCCATACTGACCACCGTCCTGATAATTTTCAGAAGCGGAACTTGATACATACTTTATCTCAGCTAGTTCAACTGGCTGTAGCAGAAGAGAAAGTATAACAGGAACTAAGTAAAAGCTATATTTAATCAATCGATTCATGTAGCAAAGATAAAAAAGTATAGACTATAAAATAGAATCTAAAAATTGTTTTATTAATAGGCAGGTTCTAAATCAAGGCAATGGTAAACTTGATCAATACCTTTCTTTGTATCAGACAGAACCATCAGTAAATCGTTAGCTTCAAGGAGGGTGGAGCCCGATGGCGTAATAAAAGTATCTCCTCTTTTTACCATTGCAATAATTGCAGTTTTAGGGAAATTTAATTCAACAATTTTCTTGCCAACTATAGCACTACTTTCTGGAATTTGAATTTCCTCCAAAGCTGCTTTTGCATCATCGGAGAGGAATATATCTAATGGTTTTTTAGGTTTGGCTTTTTCTGGTAAAGACACATGAAGAAGCTTTGCAATCCAAGAAAGACTAGTTCCCTGTATAATAATGGAAGTAACCGAAACAAAGAATACGATATTAAAAATCATCTCAGCCTTTTCTATTCCTGCAATAAGTGGATAGGTTGCAAATACAATAGGAACTGCACCTCTTAATCCAACCCATGAAATATAAGCTCGCCGGCGAAACCTCATTTTGAACGGTAATAAACTTATTAAGACACTCAAAGGTCTTGCAACAATGATTAGGAATAGAGAGGTAACAATTCCTAATCCAAGAACAGGAAGAATATGAGACGGAGAAACTAGAAGCCCAAGCGTGAGGAAAAGGACAATTTGCATCAGCCAAGCTAATCCATCAAACATTTTAATGATAGCTTTCTTGTGAATTAAATCCTGATTACCAAGGAATACAGCACATAAATAGACTGCAAGAAAACCATTTCCACCAATACTATCAGTTGCTGAAAAAGTGAAAAACATTAAACTAATAACTAAAACAGGATAAAGTCCTTCAAAATCGAGCTTGATTTTATTAATCAGGAATTTACTTACATATCCTAAAAGAATTCCGGCGACACCACCCAATAACATCTGCTTGATGAAGAGCGGTATTACAGAATAAACAGGTAGACTTGGGTTTACAACCAATCCAAGGAAGGCAATAGTAAGCACGTAGGCCATTGGGTCGTTACTTCCGCTCTCTAGCTCCAAAGTAGGACGTAGTCTCGTTTTAAGAGCAAGGCTTTTAGATCTTAAGATTGAGAATACCGCAGCAGCATCAGTTGATGAAACGATAGCCCCAAGTAGCAGGCCTTCATAAATAGTGAAATCAGTGATTGCCCAAATAAATGTGCCTATAGAAACAGCGGTTAGCAAAACCCCCAATGTAGAAAGGGCAACACCTTGCCATAATATGGGTTTTATTGAGGCCCAACTTGTTTCAAGTCCACCCGAAAACAGGATGAAATTAAGTGAAACAATTCCTATAAACTGAGCGATTTTAGGATCATTAAAGTAGATGCCGCCAATTCCCTCAGAGCCAGCTAAAATACCTACAACAAGGAATAACACAAGAGTTGGAACTCCAAAACGATAGGAAGTTTTACCTGCTATAATACTAATGAACAGGAGTAAAGAACCAACTAGAATTATGTTTTCAATTGTTAGATCCATTAAAAAGGAATGTGTTTTTTGGATTGAAAATTATGGCGTCAAATCAGGTCTAGAATCGTAATTATTTATTTCAATAATAAAATTTAGTTCAAAAAATAACTCTATAAATAAAAAAAGCTCGCTAGAAAATTCTAACGAGCTTAGAATAGTGAAACAGAAGTTAGCTTAGACCACTAAAGCTTCTTCAATAAGTTTATTCTGTTCTGTTTCATGAATTTTTTTCTGTCCAGCCGCTGGTGAAGCAGATGCTTGTCTACCTGCATAGCGTAATTTTTGGCCAGATTTTAATAAGTCATGAATACGTGGAGCTACGAAGAACCAAGCACCCATATTTTTTGGCTCTTCTTGGCACCAAACTATTTCCTTCACTTTAGAGAAATCACCAAACTGGTCGGCAATATCTTGGTCGGGAAATGGATAGAATTGTTCTAAACGGGCAATAGCTACGTTTTCAATCTTATTATCTTGACGATATTTCAATAAATCGTAGTATACCTTTCCTGAACAAATGACTAAACGCTTAGTGGTAGTTTTGTCAGTAACCTCTTCATCTCTAATGAACGGCATGAACTTGCCATTTGCTAGATCGTCAGTTTTAGATGTTGCCATTGGGTGGCGAAGTAAGCTTTTAGGAGACATCAAAACAGCAGGCTTCTTTTCTTCCTGAAGAGCTTGCTTCCGAAGCATATGATAATATTGCGCCGGAGTTGTTAAGTTCATCACTCGCATATTGTCTTCGGCACATAACTGCAGAAAACGTTCTAATCGAGCTGATGAATGCTCTGGGCCTTGCCCTTCAAATCCATGAGGTAAGTTAAGCACTAACGACGTTGTTTGGCCCCATTTCGCTTCGCTAGATGAGATAAACTGATCGATAATAATCTGAGCACCGTTTACGAAGTCACCAAACTGTGCTTCCCAAATTACGAGTGCGTCTTTATTTTGTGCGCTATAACCAAACTCAAAACCCATAACAGCATATTCACTTAATAAGCTATTGTGTATTGAAAACTTACCTTGTGTATCTGAAAGATTATTTAAAGGAGTGAAAGTTTGGTTGGTTTCTGTTCCATGAAGAACTGCATGGCGATGAGAGAAAGTACCTCTTTCAACATCTTGACCTGTAAAACGAATAGTTTTACCAGACTTTAAAAGTGAGCCAAAAGCTAGTGCTTCACCGAAGCCCCAATCTATTTTGTTCTTGTTCTGTTCAACAATAGAAGCTCTCTTTGCAAGCTGCTGTAACAACTTAGGATTCGCGTCAAAGTCTTTTGGAACGGTATTGATTTTAATTGCAATATCCTTCAGTTCCTCAACGGGGTAGGTAGTATCAGGGAAAGCTGGGAGCTTTGCTTGAGGGGTTTCTGCACGATCAATAAGGTCCTCAGTAATAGTAACGTTCGGCGCCTTTTTTGCATCCTCAAAAGCATCTAATAGAAGCTGATCAAACTCATCAAAAATCTGTTGAGTTTCGGCTTCAGTGAGCTCATTTTTCTTCACCAATTTTTTGGTGTAGATGTCTCTAGCAGAACTGTGATCATTAATTTCTTTGTACATGCCCGGCTGTGTAAAAGCAGGCTCATCACCTTCGTTATGCCCATGCTTACGGTAGCAAATCAAATCTAGAATAACGTCTTTACCAAACTGTTGACGATACTCAAGAGCTAATTGAATGGCATGAACAGCGGCTTCTGGCTTATCACCATTTACATGGAAAATAGGAGCTAAAATCATTTTAGCTAAATCAGAAGCATATTCCGTAGAACGTCCGTCTTTTGGAAGAGTTGTAAAGCCAATCTGGTTGTTAATTATAATGTGAACCGTTCCACCTGTCTCATAGCCTTCTAATTGAGACATATTCAAGGTCTCACCAACTACACCTTGTCCTGCGAAAGCAGCATCACCATGCATTAAAACTGGTAGAATTTTCCTGTTCGCATCATCACCTTCAAAATGATCTTGCATTGCACGAGCGGCGCCTTCAACAACAGGGTTTACAGCTTCAAGGTGACTTGGATTTGGTAGCAATTCCAAGTTTACAGTTTTTCCGCTAGCAGTTTTATGCTTCCCTTTTGCTCCTAGGTGATATTTAACATCTCCAGAACCTTGGATTGATTTTGGATCAACATTTCCCTCAAACTCAGCAAATACGCGATGGTAGGGCTTGTTCATAATATTTACGAGAATATTTAAACGGCCTCTATGCGCCATTCCCATAAATACTTTATTGATGTCATGTTCACCAGCTCTTTCAAGCATGGAGTGAATCATTGGGATTAAAGTCTCAGCACCCTCAAGAGAAAAACGCTTGTGCCCGATGTACTTCTTATGAAGAAACTCTTCGAAAGCTAATGCCTGATTTAATTTATGGAGAATCTCTTTTTTGTCATCTTTTGTTAGTTTCGCTCGGTTTGATGTAGACTCCATAACGCCGCGTAACCACTTTCTTTCTTGCAAATCTAAAAGGTGCATATACTCTGCACCAATATTGCCACAATAAGTATCGCGAAGTAGTTTGATAATCTCTCTTAGCGTTGCTTTCTCTTTTCCGCCTAAACCGCCACAATAAAATTCACGGTCAAGATCCCAGAGTGAAAGCCCGTAATAATCTAAATCTAATTCGGGGTTATGACCAGGTTCTTTTCCTAGCGGATCAAGATCAGCAAGTACATGCCCACGCATTCTATACATACTAATTAAGCGCCAAACACCAATCGCTCGTCTATCTTGTTCAAGTGTATTTGCACCGCCAGAAAACAAGCCATTGTAATTGTCGGTGCCATAAGGAATAGGCTCATAAGCGATATCTAAATCAGAAAAAATATCGTTATAAAAATCTTCTTGGCCAGTAAGTAGGTCGTTTATCTTTTTTAGGAATGATCCAGATTCTGCACCTTGTACCACGCGGTGATCATAAGTACAGGTTACGGTCATAACTTTGCTGATGCCAAGCTGGTTAAGAGCTTCTTTCGACATCGCTTGAAACTCTGCAGGGTAGTCAATAGCCCCTGTCGCAATAATTGCGCCTTGAGATTGCATTAACCTTGGTACCGATGAAACAGTACCAATAGTTCCAGGGTTGGTTATGCTAATGGTTGTGCCTTGATAATCTTCAATCTGCAACTTGCCGTTCCGAGCTTTATTTATAAGCTCAGCATAGGCATATAAAAACTCTTTAAAGTTCATCTTGTCAACGCCTTTAATATTCGGCACAACAAGATTACGAGAGCCATCTTTATTTGGCAAATCGATTGCAATACCAAGATTCACTTGATTTGGTACCGCTTTAAAACTGTTTTTTCCGTCGGTGTAATACGCGCTATTAAGGTTTGGGAGCGTTTTAAGCGCTTTTATAATAGCCCAAGCAATAAAATGTGTGAAAGAAGCTTTTGGTTCACTTCTGCTTTCTAAATGTTGGTTGATGATTGTTCGATCTTCAATCATCATTTTAACAGGTAGTACCCGCAAAGAAGTAGCCGTAGGAACTTTAAGACTTTCGTCCATATTCTCTACAATTTTGGTGCCTACTCCTTTTATTTTTTCGAGCGTAGCATCTTTTGGTGCTTCTTTTTTAGAATCTTTCTGAGATGCAGACGGTGTACTTTGCGCACTTACCTCTGGTTTTGATTCTACTTTAGGAGCAGATTCTTGAACTTCAGGGGTAATCCCTTCCATCTCATCAAAATATCTTTTCCAGTGTGCGGGAACTGTTTCTGGGTTGGCTTTATACTGGACGTATAGTTCTTCTACTAATGCAGAATTAGGTCCAAAGACGGCTTCAAATGACTTCAATAGGGATTAACCTCGTGCAGATTTAGGTGCGCTAATTGTTATAGTAATGTTATATACTAAGTAATAGTTCAAAAAATAATGCTTTAAGTGTTTCAGAAAGCGGTTCCAAAATTAAGGATAAGAATGTTAAAAAACGACCGTTTTTGTAAGTCTTTAACTATCTTTATGATTTAGAATTTCTAAAAATATTCATCCTAACAAACTTTATATAGCTCGGTACAACCGTTATATTACAATAAAAAAGATTATGAGCGATTCTCGCAAAAAAGTACTTACTGGAGCAGAAAATATTAACTGGGATTTAAGCGATTTATATTCATCAAGTGACGATCCAAAATTAGTAACAGACAAGAAAGAGTTATTAGAACAAGCAGATGCCTTTTCAGCGAAATACAGAGGAAAGATAGCTCAATTAAGCGTTTCTGAATTCAAAGGAATGCTTGAAGAGTATGAGGCTCTTCAGGATAAAGGTGGCAAAATAGGTTCTTTTGCGTACCTGCAATGGAGCACAGATACCGCAAATACTAGCTTCGGAAAGTTAGTACAAGAAGCTAATGAGTTGTCGTCTGAGCTGAGCCAAAAATTAGTATTCTTAGATGTCGAGTGGCTACAAATTTCAGATAAAGACGCACTAACTCTAATTAATGCGAAGGAACTCAGCTTTTATAAGCACTATCTAGAATCATCTCGAAGATATAAAGAGCATGTGCTCGAAGAGAAACAAGAGCAGATTCTGTCTGCAAAATCGGTTACTGGCCGAAGTGCCTGGGTTCGCTTTTTTGATGAAACTCTAGGTTCAGCAAAGTTTGAGCTTGATGGCGAAGAATATTCAGAACAAGAAGTGTTAAGTAAGTTACATGATGGTGACAGAGAGCTTCGTGTGAGAGCACACGCCTCTCTCAGTAAGAAATTTAACGAGCTTTCGCATCCACTTACTTTTGTGTTTAACACACTACTCGCGGATAAGTTCACTAATGATAAACTGAGAAACTACCCAGACTGGATTACCTCTAGAAATCTTTCTAATGAAACCGACGATAAAACCGTAGATGCACTTGTTGGTGCTGTAACTGGTAACTACGCAATGGTTCAGCGCTATTACAAATTGAAAGCCAAGTTGCTAGGTTTAGACGAGATGAAAGACTACGATCGTTATGCTCCAATCGTTCAGAATGAAGCAACAATTTCTTGGAGTGAAGCACAGGAAATGGTTATGGACTCATACACTAATTTCCATCCAGAAATGGGAGAAATAACCAATTTATTCTTTGAGAAAAAATGGATTGACGCTGCTATAAAGCCAGGCAAGCGAGGTGGCGCTTATTCAGCAAGTACGGTGCCATCGGTACATCCATATGTATTTATGAACTTTGATGGAAAAATTCGTGATGTACAAACATTAGCTCACGAACTTGGCCATGGCGTACACCAGTATTTAAGTCGAAAACAAGGCCCGCTGCAAGCAGGTACTCCATTAACAACCGCTGAAACAGCATCCGTATTTGGAGAAATGTTGGTGTTTCAGAAATTGCTTAAAGAGTTAGACGATCCAAAAGAACGCCTTGCGCTAATTATGGGTAAAATTGACGATACCATCGCAACAGTATTTCGTCAAGTTTCTATGAATAGGTTTGAGAACGCTATGCATAACGCACGTAGAAATGAAGGCGAACTTACAACAGCTCGGTTTTCTGAGCTATGGATGGAACAGCAAAAAGCATTGTACGGCGACTCTGTAACATTAACGGATGAATATGGAATTTGGTGGAGTTATATTCCACACTTCCTACATACTCCAGGTTATGTTTATGCATACGCATTTGGTGAGTTACTAGTACTGGCACTTTACGAAGAATTTACTGAACGCCCTGATGGTTTCTCGGAGCGTTATTTAGAGTTGTTAAGCGCTGGAGGCTCAGAGTGGCCACAAGATTTGGTTGCCAAAATGGGGCTCGATATAACAGATGCTAGTTTCTGGAATAAAGGATTGGCTTCGTTCGAAAGAATGATTGATGAAGCGGAAGCTCTGAGCGAAAAAATTTCGACAGATAAGTAAAAGCTTTTAGTCAGTGAGCAAAGATTTGTTGACCTAAATCTTTGCTTGCTTTAAAGCTTTAAGCTTGTAATTTAATAATGATAATAAGACCCAAAAACAGCTAAATGGCTCTAGATCGACAAGACAAAGCATTAAGAGAATTCAAGCAGATTATGGCAGATTTAATACATCTGTTGCGTGCTTCAACTCGGGCACAGCTTACATATATGTGTTGGGTAAATCATGCACGTCAACAATTTGTTTGGGAAACAAATAGCACCATTCTGCCTAATGTAATGTTTCAGGATAGGGTGAATTTTGACCATCATTTCTTAAACGAGTTTAAAGAAATTGATGAAATAGTAATGCTAAAAGTTGGTGAAGACGTTGCCAAAGGTAAGTTGATGCATTATTTCGACTTTGTACAAGCGAAGTCATTATTAATTATTCCATTTATAAACAAAGGTGAAACCGTTGCGCTTACAGTTTTAGAAAGTGAGCATGAGTTTGATATTGAACAAATTCACGATAACATTTTGTCTTACAACAATGCGATGGTGAATGTGCTCGATACTTATTTAGAAGTGGTAGACTTACATGAACAGCAGAAAGAGTGGGAGATATACGAAAATTCGGTAAATAAGATGAATTACCGAATGCATAGAGTGGAAATTTTAAAAACTATGCTGAACGAAATGCAAGAGTGCATACCTCGTGGCGGCGTTTCTTTATTATCTCATGGAATGGAAACGTGGAATGTTATACTGAACTCCGAAAAGAGTCACAATCCAATTAGATTGGGGCTTAAAATGGAAGACAAAAGTATTTCTTCAGAAGCCCTCGAAAAGGGTGAACCGTTATTTTCGATGCATTTCAATAACAATCCAAAAAGAATATCGACAGGTGAGGGGCGAACGGAAGGCGCGTCATTTGCTATCCCAATTCTCATTCATGATAGGCGGCAAGCCTTAGCTATTGTTTACGACGACGACCCATTAAACTTCAAAGAGTCGACCAAGCATAAATTAGTAAACCTCGCTAGAGTAGCTGCATTAAATATCCAAGCCTCGTTGAAAAAAACAAGTGCATCGGAAGACTTTTTGACTCAAAATTTTAGTGCATATATGCCTGAGCTTTGGGAAGCTGCATTGGATTTACAGCTTAAGAAAAGTTCGCAAAACAGTAGATACAAAACGTGGTTTGGATTGGTTTCACCTGATAATATTTCAACTCTTAGAACAAAATTCAGACTAGAAGATTTAAATAAAATCCAAGAAGACTTTGTGAAATTTCTAAACCCGAGTATTTATGGTTTCTCTGGCTATATGGGGTTTAACTCCGATTATGTGTACACGGTAATTATTCAAGGTGAGACAGACGAAGTAATTACTCAGTGGATGAATAAGTTTAATACACGTTTGGCACATGGTTTAAGGCTTTCAAATGGTCATACAATAAGTATTGGTTTTAAGGTCGGTTATACGGAGGTAAATGAGGAGTGTGGAAACTCTTATCAATTACTTACAAAAGCCAAAAAAGCACATGCGGAAGCAATTAATAGTTCAGAAAATAAAGCGGTAGTAGCATAATGGGAAATTTATACCTCGTAATTATAGACGGTTTGGGAGTTGGCGCCCAAGAAGACGCAGCTGATTATGGCGATGTAGGTATGAATACATTAGGACATGTTTCTGAACAGATTGGATGCTCACTACCGAATATGGCTAAGCTCGGGCTTGGGAATATCATTCCGCTTTTATCAGTTTCAGCGACAAAGCAACCAACAGCTGCTTTTGGAAAAATGAGAGAAGTTTCAGGGGGAAAAGATTCCACAACGGGACATTGGGAAATAGCAGGCATACAACTTAAAAAGCCATTTCCAACGTTTCCAAATGGTTTTCCTCTTGATGTACTCGACGCTTTTGTTGAAGGAGTAGGGGTAGATGGTGTTCTTTGTAATTTGCCATACTCGGGCACAGACGTAATTCGCGATTTTGGTGATGAACACCTAAAAACTGGCAAACCCATTGTGTATACTTCTGCGGATAGCGTATTTCAGGTAGCATGCCACGAAGATGTAACCTCTGTAGAAAAACTTTACGAGTGGTGTGACTTCGCACGCAAAAAAGTGATGATTGGTGATTACGAAGTAGGAAGAGTTATTGCACGACCTTTTACAGGTAAAACAGGGGCATACGAACGATTATCAGATCAACGTCACGATTTTTCCGCAATTCCTCCGAAAGAGAATGTTGTTCAATATTTATTTGACTCTGGGGTCCAAACTTACTCAATAGGTAAGATTATTGATTTATTTGCAGGGCAAGGGTTTAGCCAATACGAAAAAACTAAAAATAACCCTGAAGGTATTTCTACGCTTCTATCTGTGATGGATAAAGTTGAAAATACTTTTGTGTTCGTGAATTTGATTGACACTGATCAGTTATATGGACACCGTTTAGATCCCAAAGGTTATGCGGGAAGTTTAGAAGAGTTTGATGCAGCTTTACCAAGTATTTTAGCCAAACTTAAAGACGACGATTTGCTCATTATCACTGGAGATCACGGCAATGACCCATGCTCAACTAGTACAGATCATTCTCGTGAATTTGTACCGTTATTGGTGTATCCGGCTCATAAAGCCAGCGAAACAGATTTAGGTATACGCTCAACTTTTAGTGATATCGCGAACTCAATTGCTACTTATTTTGGGAAGGAATCAGTGTTTCCTGGAAGTTCTTTCTTAAAATAACTTATTAAAGTAGCTCGATGCAGTTTCTTTAGTTCACAAGGCGATTCCGAGATTCTAAAAGATTTAGATCATACTGAACGGAATTGAATAATAAAAAAGAAAATAAATTCGTATATTAGTATGATTTTGCTTTCATCAGGAGCACAGACATGAAGAAGCTTAGATAACAGGTTGCAACCTATCAGCTTAACGAATTAAAAAGTCCTGTGCCCTTTGTAGCGTACGCACAAACATTCATTAAATATTTACACTGTGGCAAAAAGTTCAGGAATCTCGACTCGTGAGTCGGAATCTTTAGATCGTTATCTGCACGAGATTGGTAAAGAGAAATTAATAACACCTGATGATGAAGTTCGTCTGGCGAAAGAAATACAGAAAGGTAGCCAACGAGCATTAGAAGACCTTACAAAAGCAAACCTTCGTTTCGTAGTTTCTGTTGCAAAACAGTATCAAAATCAAGGACTTTCGCTTGGAGATTTGATAAACGAAGGTAACCTTGGTTTGATTAAAGCAGCTAAACGCTTTGATGAAACTCGTGGTTTTAAGTTTATATCTTATGCAGTTTGGTGGATTCGACAATCTATTTTACAAGCTCTAGCCGAGCAAAGTCGTATCGTTCGTCTTCCTCTTAACAGAGTTGGCGCGCTAAACAAAATTGGTAAAGAACTTTCTAAGTTAGAGCAAGAATACGAACGTATTCCATCTGCTCACGAACTTGCAGAAAGTTTAGAGATGACCGTTGGTGAAGTAGCTGATACTTTGAAAATTTCAGGTCGTCACCTTTCAATGGATGCTCCATTTGCTCAAGGTGAAGATAATCGTCTTCTTGATGTTCTTGAGAATGAAGAGATTCCAAACCCTGATTTTGAATTGATGGGTGAGTCTTTGAAAGTGGAAATTGAACGCGCACTTTCAAAACTAACTAAAAGAGAAGCTGAAGTAATTCGCTTGTACTTTGGAATCGGACGCGAGCATTCTCTAACTCTAGAAGAAATTGGAGAACGTTTCGACTTAACTCGCGAGCGTGTTCGTCAGATTAAAGAAAAAGCACTTAGAAAGTTGCGTCATCACAACAGAAGCGCAGCTTTAAGAGCTTATTTAGGTTAATTCTATAACCGTTTTCTTTTTAAGAAATTAAACCTCGCAAGTGCACAATTTGCGAGGTTTTTTTATGTCTAGAAATCTGCTTTAACGGCAAATATCAAATTTCTACCTGGGGCAACAATACCTGAACTATAAGGACGGTAACGTTGGTCGGTGATGTTTTCTATCCCTGTAGAAAAAGAGAACACTTTGGTAACTTGGTAAATACTTTTCAGATTTAGTGTGTACCACGCAGGTGAATATGGATTTCCACTTGTGTCAATGGCGTACATGTATTCCTTTCCTTTTTCTTCGTCAGGAAGATTTTTGTTGCTTATCTCCATACTATAAACAGCATATAAGTCTAGTTTTAAATGATTGGCACTATATTTTAGATGAGTTATCCCAAACCATGGTGCAGCATGGCGAGAAGGACTGGTATCTCCATTATCTAATTCCTCTTCACCCTTTTGAATATTGAACTGAGAAGACGCTTCAAAGCCCGCTGGTAAAGATAATTCGGCAGCAATTTGAACTCCAAAAATAGTAGCTTTGGCCGCGTTTTGTACAGCTTGAACCTGACTTAATTCTCCGTCGTACATAATCTGACTCTGTCCGTTTAAAGTGAAATCTCTGCGGACCAAAGCGTCTTCTAAGAGCGTATAATATCCAGTTACATCAATTTGAAGCTCATCATTAAAAACTTTATTTACGCCCAATTCCGCGTTATAGGCATATTCAGATTTTAGATTAGGATTTGGAATAACAACAGAGCCTGGTTCTGAATCAAATACTTTTCCCATATCATCAATATTTGGAGACCTGAAACCAGTTGAAAGAACAGCGTTTATAGCAATCGACTTTTCTGGCTTGAATACAATGCCTAAACTTCCAGTTAGAGCTCCACTATTTAGATGTGCTTCACTGAATGGGAATGGATAAAAAGTGTTTTCAAATTCGGCATCCAAAATAAATTGATTGTACCGAATACCAGCTTGTAAAGTTAGCTTTGGGTTAATCTCGTACATGTAGTTTAGGTAAACGGCATACGAAGCCCAGGTCGATTCTGGATAGCGAGGTGCACCGTTTACTGTTACGCCTGTACTTATATCAGTATCAGTTCCTGAAGAGCTTACATCATTAAACACACTTTCAATACCATAGAAAAGTTGTTGGTTATTAGAAAGGGTTTTTACCAAATCGAGGTTTGCAGAATATGCATTCACTTTCTCAATTCTACTAAAACGCTGAGTTCCATTAAAATCGCGATCTATCCTACTTTCTTCAAAATATTGATGGGCAAATCTTAGTGTGGCATCGTCAAAAAAACTTGATTCTGTACTTGTAGTAATAGATAGATTATTCATTACCCACACTTGAGGTCCGTAATACCACTCGGCACTTCTAGGGATTCCATTTTTATATCGAATTAACCGATCGTAACGGTCGTAATCGGAAGTTTCGGAGTAATGAAAGCCATAATTAAAATCCCAATCATCGTTGAGTTTGTATCGTAGCTTTTGCATTAAATTTGTTTGTGAGTACCCTGTGGTTCGCTGTATTTGTGGGTTTTTATTTGTGATTACCACATCGGAACCATAATTTCGTCGAACAAATTCTGGACGGAGATATTCTTCTGGACCATGACTTCCCATCTCAAGATCACCGTAATTAAAATTAGTGAAACTGGTGATTGAACCCCATTTCTCTGAGCCTAAACTAACATCAAAGTGATATGTATTTTCATTATTTGCAGATGAATAACGAGCTACAGCATTACCTGATACGAATTGTTCTTCTGAGGCTGATAATCCAGGTGTTAGAGTGTTGAAGCTCATAACTCCACCAAGAGCGTCGCTTCCATAAATTACAGAACTAGGCCCGAATAGAACTTCTGTATGTTCAATTGCGAAAGGATCTAGAGAAATTACATTTTGAAGATTACCACTCCTAAAAATGGCTGTATTCATTCGTATCCCATCTACTACAAGGAGAAGTCGATTGGTAGAAAACCCTCTAATCATCGGACTACCGCCACCGAGTTGACTTTTCTGTACATAAACTTCGCCAGAAAGGCTCAGTAAGTCAGCCGCTGTTTGCGGATTTTGAACTTCTACCTGTTGAGGTGTGACGGTTGTTATCTTTGAAGCAAGGTTAGATTCAGTTTGACGCCAGCGCGTAGCTGAAACAACTAATTTATCCATCGATATATTTGAAGGAGATAGAGAAAGTTCAAAGTTTTGAGCACTAAGATCAGCATAGCTCATAGTAATTGAACGGTAACCTATCCTTCGGATTATGAGTTCTTTCAATCCTTTGAATTTCGAAATGTCAGCTTCACCCTTTACATTTGTAATGGCGTATAAATTGGGAGAGTCGCTGTATATAGTTACTAGCTCAACAGGCTGATCAGTAATTTTATCGTTAATGGTTAAAATCTGGGCATTACTTACCGAACAAAGCCCAAGAAAGAACCACATTAACAAAATGTGTTTCATATGTATTGTTACGTTTAATAGTAAAATAGTGAGAATCTGCTTCCCACTAATCATTTAATTAAAGGTGATAATCTATATTAAACTTGGGGAGGTGGAGTGGTTGGAGAGCCTATATCGGTGTGAAAAACCGAAGTGCTATATTCTAGTGGTGATAGGCATTTACTCTCATTAGCATAGAGCAAATGAGAAGTATTTTCACAAAAATTAGCTTTAATTTGTGAAAACGAAATTGCTATTGCATCTCTATTATGCACTATAGGTTTCGCGTTAGAGGAGAATAGTTTATTCAGCTTTCGTTTAATCTTGGTTTCATGATGATCCCAATAGCTTAAAAACCAAAGAGAATCTCCGGACTGCCCTCGTTCAATTATGTCATACATCTGCCCGTTAAATTCAAACTCTTTATTATGTTCCCAATGTAATAGTGCCCTTGCTTCCATTTTAGAAAACTTGAGTAGAGTAAGCTCTTCAGGGAAAAGGCCTGCTTTTATCTGTTTTTTGACTTCAATTCGGGTTTTAGTTTTTTGAAACTGTAAAATCGTCACCGCTCCCCAAAAAGGAATGATAAAAGAAATAAGAAGTAAGATTGAAATCGACTTTTTCAATTATTGAAACGGATGTTTTAGAATTATAAAGAAAGACAAAGTAATTTAAACGCCCGTTCTTATACAATATTCGAATTTAGTTATTACATGTTTTAAAACTGTAAAATGGGTTAAACCGATAAAAATACTTTAACGTTTTAACCGTAATTAACTTATCATTATAAATGTACACTAGCATTGATTATTTGCAGCAATAGTAGTTATGAAGAAAATTCTATTCTTACTAATCTTCCTTATTTGGATAGCTCCAAACATAACCGCACAGTATTATCCATTTCGCACTTATTCTATTGAAGATGGATTGAGTGAGTCTGTAGTTCATGCAGTTATTCAAGATCATGAGGGTAGTATGTGGATGGGGACTGGCTACGGACTTAATAGCTTTGACGGAATTGAGTTCCAGAGCTATTTTGAGGATCAAGGTCTTCAAAATAGTAAAATTTATGCTCTGTTTGAAGATAGTAAGCAAAGACTCTGGATTGGAACCGCCGCTGGTTTAAATTACTTTCAAGGAGATAGTATTTACTATGTTCCAGAGCTTTCAGCACTTGATAACATGGAAGTAATTAGTATTTACGAAGACTCCAAAGGGGATTTATGGTTTGGTACGGATGGCAATGGGGTTTGGCTGTACCAAAAAGATCAAGAACTTTATCAATACTCAACCACTCAAGGTTTTAATAATAACAGAGTCCGAAGAATTATCGAAAGTAACTCTGGTGATATGTGGTTTGCAACTCGTGAGGGGCTAACCCAACTTAGTTTTGGTAACATTCGAACATATCTAACAAAAGACGGATTACCCGAAGATAGAATTAGAGATGTAATTATTGATGATAAAGGTATTCTGTGGATAGGAACTCGGAATGGATTAACGAAATTCGAGAATGGCCAGTTTACTACTTATGGCGAAAAAGAAGGACTTGCAAATTTAAAAGTCCAAACTTTGAGCTACGATGAGTCTGGTAGACTTTGGTTAGGAACTGAAGGAGGAATCAGCCTTTTTGATCAAAATACATTCAAAAATTTTACTACTGCAAATGGCTTATCTAACGGAATTATCTATTCTGCAACAAGAGATAGAGAAGGTAACCTTTGGTTTGGAACTTTTGGAGGAGGTGTAAATCTATTTTTAGGCGATTATTTTGAAAATTATACTACCGACCTAGGACTAGCAAATAACGTAGTTACTTCTTTTGCTGAAAGTGATGACGGAACAACTTGGATAGGAACCTACGGGGGAGGTATCAGCAAGTATAAAAACGATGTATTCCAAAATATCAGTTTAGAACAAGGTTTACTAGACGACAAAGTATATTCCCTGAAATACGATTCTAAGAAACGTATTTGGGTAGGAATGAGAAATGGCCTTTCTATAATCGAAAACGGAAGAATCAGAAATTTTAAAGAATCAGAGTTTCCATTTAGAAAAATCAGACAGATTTATGAGGCAAAGACAGGTGATTTTTGGATAAGTACATATGAAGAAGGTATAATACGGTACGATGGAAAATCGTATCAACAATTCTTGGTTGAAGATGGTTTAGCGGATAACACCACATTAGGCGCTGTTGAAGATAAGGACGGAAATTTGTGGATAGCAACGTACGGCGGAGTAAGTAGGTATAGCAACGGAAAGTTTGAAACTTTCAATCTCCAAAATGGCTTACCTAATAATGCAATAATGACGATTATAGTAGATTTAAAAGGTACTGTTTGGGTCTCAACGTTTGGAGGAATTGCTTGGTTTGATGGAGAGAAATTTCAAAGCATAACAGTAGATGATGGTTTGCCAAACAGAGTATGCTATTTTATAAAACAAACTGAAGATGGTATTTATTGGATTGGTACCAATAGCGGTATCGCCCGATTTGATGCAACAAAGTTCTACAGCGAAATACCAACCGAAAAGGATCAAGCCTTTCAAATAATTTCTAAAGAACAAGGTCTTATATCTGATGAAATGAATTTAGGAGCCGTTTTTGAGGATTCTCAGAAGCACCTCTGGTTTGGTAGCGTGGAGGGGATGAGTCACTTTATTATTCCAAAATATAACTATGACCCTGTTTCCCCAGAGGTGAAAATAAATGAGATAATTGCGTCTGGAAGAGTTTACTCAAACAAAACACATTTAGACCTATCATACGAACAGAATTTCGTGGAAATTTATTTCTCTGGTATTAATTACAGAGCTCCGAACCAAATAATGTATGAGTACAAGATGGAGGGCATTGACCCCACTTGGCAACGGACAACCGATCGTTTTGCGAAATATCCTTCTTTACCAAGTGGAGATTATACTTTTAGTGTACTTGCTAAAAATACAAATGGAACTTGGAGCGATATCATTACAAAGAAAACGATTTCGGTTAGCACACCTTTTTGGCT
The DNA here is from genome assembly GCA_048267405.1 of Balneola sp. Taxonomy (GTDB): domain Bacteria; phylum Bacteroidota; class Rhodothermia; order Balneolales; family Balneolaceae; genus Balneola. Next base: position 625,443 of record JBLWXP010000001.1, read on the forward strand.
ACAATGGTGGTTTATTATACTTTGTGGGGCTGTTGTAGTAGGAATAATTTTATTGTTCTATAGCTATTATAAAACCACAAAATTGGTTGATATAGAACGTATGCGAGTTAGAATAGCAAGTGATCTTCATGATGATGTAGGGGCAAGTTTAACGGAAATTGCCCTTCAGTCAGATTTTCTTCAAGCAATTGACACAAATCCTGAATTTAAAAAGTCACTTAGTCAGATCGGAACTCAATGTCGCAGAATAGTAACTAGCTTAGATGATATCGTTTGGTCTATTGATGCAAGAAATGACACTCTTGGAGATTTGACGGATAGGATGCAAGATTATGTCCTTAATGTACTAGAACCAAAGAATTTTAAGGTGCAGTACGATTTTGACGATTTAAAAATGCAGAATAAGTTAGCAGTACCTCTTAAAGAGAATTTGTACTTAATTTTTAAAGAAGCGACTAATAATATCTCAAAATATTCCAACGGAGATTTAGTTCGTATAACAATGCATACCGAGGGGAGTAGCTTTACCTTTACGATTCACGATAATGGCAGTTCGGGTATGGGACTTAAGAAAACAGGGCATGGATTAAGAAATATGAAAATGCGTGCAGAACGAATTGGTGCTAGTGTTGATGTTAGCAATAAAAATGGTTTTACTATAACAATAATGGGCAAGTTAAACGCCAACTAAATAATTATTATGGCTGTAATTGGAATTGTAGAAGATAATGTCAAAATCAGAGACCTGATTCAACGTTATTTGGATATGCAGGATGGACTTGAATGCCCTGTTGCGGTAGATAGCGTAGAGGAAATGCTGGAATTTCTTGAAAAGCACATGCAGCCAGATGTGATACTCATGGATATTCAGTTACCAGGAATGTCTGGTATTAAAGGAATGGAAGTAATCAAAGATAAGTATCCTGATGTGGATATAATCATGCTCACCATTTATCACGATTCACATAAGATTTTCGATTCGTTAAAAGCAGGAGCTTCCGGTTACTTATTAAAGCATACGTCACTTCCTGAAATAAAAGAGGCAATCGAAATGCTATTAAAAGGTGGAGCGCCAATGTCTCCTCAAATAGCAAGAAAAGTAATTACACACTTTAACGACCAAAAACCTAAGAAAAATCCAGACAGTATGCTAACTTCTAGGGAGCAAGATATTGTTAATGGTTTAGTTGATGGACTGAGTTACAAGATGATTGCCGATAGGTTCGATATTTCGATTGATACGGTACGTGCACATATTCGAAATATCTATAAAAAGCTGCATGTCAATTCGAAAGCGGAAGTAATTGCTAAATCATTACGTGGAGAGATTTAGGATTGCTAACATTATCATGTGATAGATAAACCGGCTTGATTTGCTGAAATTCTAAGTGAAGATTAACCTCCAAGAAGGAGACCTGCTATGAAAAGCTTTAGAACTATTTTACCACTATTGGCCGCTAGTTTTTTTATGACTGGTTGCTATACCCAGTTACAAAGCTTGGATGTTCTTGATGGCAGAGATGGATATAATCGTCAATCAGAGTATTACTCATGGAATGACAATGAGTCTGCACGTGAGGGAGATAATTGGTACGAACGCGAACAAACTGCCAAAGAATATATCCCTGTTGAAGAAGAAGAAACCTACGAAGATTTAGATTTATATTATAAAGACTACGAAAAAGAACAATGGTACTCTGAAAATAACTTAACCGATGTTTATTGGTCTGGTTATGATGAGGGTTATGACGATGCAAGAGATGACTATACCTCCAGGTATTATTCTTTTGGATATTTAAATTACCACCCCAGAAGACATCACCTTTCTTTCTTCGCTCACTCAAGTCATTATCGATTTAGCAATATGTATGGGTTTGGCTATACTAATTATCGCTACCATGTTGCTACAGATCCTTTCTTTTGGAGTTCTCCTTGGTATAATCCATACAATAATTATGGCTATTACGGTTACTATGGCAACTATTATGTAGTTAATCATTATAGCAGGAATTATACCAATAGGTACAATACAAAAAGAGATTCACGAATTAGAAGTAATGGTCTTACTAATTCAAATAGTACACGAAGTAGAACCAATAGTTCAACAATTCGTAGCAGAAATAACTCTCAATCTGATACATACAGTAAAGGGAGTAGATCGACTAGTAATTCGAATGTTACACGTACAAGAACTAGTACGCGAACTCGAAGCACCGGAAGAAGCTCTGGAAACAGTGTTGGGAAATCAAGATCAAGCTCAAATTCAAGTAGTTCAACAGGACGTTCTACTGGTAGATCAAGTATTGATGTAAATAATAGTTCATCTAAGAGATCTTCAGGAACTGTTTCTAGAACGAATACAAATAGGAGTAATGGGACATCAACAAGGACTACTACAACAACGAGAACAAGAAAAAGCTCGCCGGTTGTTAGAACATCCACAGCTCCAACTAGAACGGCTACGAAAAGTACAAGTGTAAAACGATCCAGTACAACAAGAAGTGCCGTAAAAAGAAGTTCTACACCAAGAACCACTAGCCGTCCAGCTGTAAAAAGAAGTAGTTCATCATCTACATCTTCAAAAAGAAATAGTTCTACAAAAAAGCGGAACTAAGGCAACTCAAGACTAAGTAATTTAACAATATCATGAAGAGAGCAATGTTCTTAATACTAGGACTATTTCTAGCATTCAATTTAAGTGCGCAAAATGGAGAGTCTCCGATTTCATATAAAAGTTTAGGTCTCCAGTTTAGTTCATACCATTCAAATGGTGATGCCGCGTCTGCTGTAGTGCCTTCAGTATCTGCATATAATGGATTTGGCAGCTTTATTGATAACCCAGCAGTAATGGCGTTAGCTGAAGAAAACAGCATAAGTATTGCGTGGTTTTATTCAAACCAAAATCAAACGAGCTCTTATTTAAATAGCTCGACATCAAATAATTTTGGAAATACAGACTTTGGCAATATTGGAATGCTCTATAAATTTCCTACTTCTCAAGGGAGTCTAGTTATGGGGGCCGGTTATGATTTAAAAGAAGCCTATGACAGTAAAGCCTTTATAAATGGTAGAAATTCATTGAGTACAATTACAGACATGTTTGTTGATCCATCAAGTAGTTATAATGGTATTGCTTACGATGCCTATGCAATAGAATTTGGAGATGTTGAAGAGACCTATTATGAATCGATTTTCAGGCTTGGGTTTGCACCTGGTCAATTTCCAGGCATAACGCAATATGTGGATGTTAATAACAAAAGAAGAATGGGCGAGTTCAGTTTCTTTACGGCAACCGAATTTAAGAAGAACCTCTATGCAGGCATCTCGATTGGCTTAACTTCTGGGACATCAAGCTACTCTAGAAACTTTCAGGAGTTTGACGAGTTTAATGATTATGACGGAGATTTTATTGGTGCGGATGGGAATGGCGCAGGTGGAACAGACATTAAGCGTATAACTCTAGCTGATAATATTGATTCAGATATTGTTGGTGTAACTATTCGTAGTGGTTTAGCTTATACAATCGGAGAGAAGGCTAGAGTTGGAGCAAGTTTAACTTTACCTAGCAAGCTTGTTATAACAGAGAGCTATTCATCTGGAATTAAGTCAGATTTTGATGATGGAACTGCAACGGATACGTACGATTTTTTTGGTGAGTTTGAATATGCAATTACTCGCCCATCACAGTTAAATATTGGTGGCTCTATATTAGATATTGGAGGATTCAGTATTTCTGCCTCAGCAGAATTGATTGATTATAGTAACATAGAACTGAGTTTACTAGAAACCAATATTTCAGACCCAAGCGAGAAGGCCGCTTTATTACAAAATGAGCAAGATATTAACGCTGAAATAAAACAAGATTACAATTCGGTTGCCAACTTTAAAATAGGTACTGCTTATAAACTAAATAACCGAGCAGAGATTAAAGGTGGCTATGCGTTCTACCCAGCGAAAAGCAAAAAATATGAAGTTGAACAAAGCGTATTGTCTGCAGGCTTATCCTTCCCATTAACTAGAACAATAAATTTTGATATCTCTGGACAATATTCAACTTGGACGGACCGTTCAGTACTATATAGTTACTCGGATATTACTTCAGGTAATATGGAGAACTCAAATGTTAGCCAAGATTTTGAGTCTCTTAATATAGTAGCTGGTATTAGAATTTTGTTTTGATTTTATCCTAGAATACCCAAATACCTCCGTAGTTAGTTAGAGCCATAAATTTGAAAGATTTATGGCTCTTTTTTTATTCTAGAACCATTTCTTTTTCCGGAAATAGTAAATCATAAAAGCTGTAATTATTATCATTACTATCCAAACAACAGGATAGCTCCACTCCCAAGTTAATTCCGGCATATTATTAAAGTTCATCCCATAAACTCCCGCAATAAAAGTTAGGGGGATAAAGATGGTTGCAATAATAGTTAGCACCTTCATAACCTCATTCATCTTATTGCTAATGTTGGTCATATACATGTCGTGAAGACTCGAAACCATCTCTCTAAAATTATCAACGTTATCAATGGCTTGTACAAGATGGTCATAAACGTCTCTGATATAAAGCTTGGTCTCGTCTTTAATTAAAGGGTAGTCATCTCGTAGTAAAGAGTTTAGGCTATCTCGTAGTGGCCATATAGATTTTCTAATTCGAATTAACTCTCTGCGGAGGTTATGGATGCTTTTAAGATGTTCTTGCTCAGCATCTAGCATCAATTCATCTTCAATCTCATCAATTTGAATACTAAGCTCTTCAAGTACAGTGAAATAGTAATCAACAATGGTATCCATTAGTGCATAAGCCGTATAATCAGTACCACCTCTACGGAGCCTAGTTTGCTCCATTTCTAGTCTGACTTTAATAGCATCGAAGAATGGATTATCGGACTCCTGAAATGAAAAAACAAAGTTCTTACTGAGCAAAATACTTACTTGCTCATGCTCAATTACATTATTTTCAATTCTAATCATCTTTAACACAATGAACATCTGATCGCCATAAATTTCGACCTTAGGGCGTTGATTTGTGTTTACAATATCCTCTTGAATTAAGGGGTGAAATTCAAATTCATCCCAGAGTTTCTTTAATGTGTCTGTATCGTGAAGCCCCATAACCTGTACCCAAGTAACAGCTTCTGTATCTACGAAAGGCTTACATTCTTCAATTTCGTCAACTTTCTTTATGGTAAGATGGGTTAAGTCGTAATCGTGGATATTGATAATAATATCGTTGAGAACTTTTTGTCCAACATGAGCAATAGTGCCAGGTGCGCTACCAGGTTTTTTTTGTGACCTTGTTTTTTTAAATCGAGTAGGGGAGAATCTCGGTTTGGGAAGCTTGGAAAGGGGATTCATTCGTATATATTTGGTTCGGCTTGAAATACATTGGAATGAATATATAAAAATCCCCGCGTAACGGGGATTTTTAAAAAAGTGGGGATATTATTCTATTTCGCCTTTTTCGGCAGCTTTTTTAAGCTTTTCGTTCGCCCAAATTGCAATCTCAACACGGCGGTTTTGTGCACGGCCGTCAACTGTTGAGTTGTCAGCGATAGGGTCATTTTCGCCATAACCAGTAATGGTCATTCTATTAGCGTCTACACCAACAAATGCGGCATATTCAGCAACAGCTTTGGCTCGTTTCTCTGAGAGTTGTTGGTTGTATTCTTCTCTACCAGTGTCATCAGTATAACCAGCAAACATTACGTTAGTATCTTCGTACTTCTGAAGAATTTTAGCTAATTTTGAAATCTCTTCTTTTGAAGCAGCTTTTAGTTGAGATGAGTTTACGTCAAAAAGAATTCCTGAGTCAAAAGTGATCTTAATTCCTTCACCAACACGCTCTATTTTTGCGCCATCAATATCTTCTTCTAGCTCTCGAGATTGTCTATCCATATAGTTGCCTATAGCAGCTCCAGAGGCTCCACCAACAGCGGCACCAACAATAGCTCCGGTTGTTGTGTTTCCTGCAATTTTACCAATAACTGCACCAGCTAAGGCACCAGCACCTGCACCAATCGCAGTTCCTTTTGCTGTTTTACTGATGGTATCACATCCAGTAGAAACAAGCAGAGCTAATAATGCTACTATTGATAATGTATAAATCGATTTTTTCATTTAATTCTGTTAGTTAGTGTTTATTTTTTACACAGTATATATTAAGAATAAGTTCCAAAGATTAATAAATCGTTATAAAGTTATAACTAAAATCACCCTTCATTTCTTAAGATTTCTAGCGGTGGTTTATTGTGAACCCCTCGCGTGTTTAATAAGCCAATTGTAAGGACAAGAGCTATAAGTATAGCGACTTCTGTTCCAAGGATGATGAAGTTAGGTACAAAGTCGATATCAAAGTAGAAGTAGCCAATTAGATAACTTGCACCAACCGATAAAATCAGTCCGGTTAGGGCTGCCATAATACCTAATAAAGCATATTCGATAATTTGAATTCTAATAACTTGCTTTTTGGAAGCTCCAAGAGTTCTAAGTAAAACAGCTTCTTTAATTCTCTGGAATCTGCTTGTGGCTGCAGAACCTGCTAGAACTATTAATCCGGTTATAATGCTGAATAGCCCAATAAATTGAATAACAAAAGTAATTTTATCTATAAAAGCACGAACGGTTTCTAAAATCTGCCCTACATCAATCGCCGATACATTGGGATAGGTTGTTACAATTTGGCGTTGTAAATCTAACGATGCACTCCTGCTAGGAGTGTTAAGAGTAGTAGCAAAAAATTGAGGTGCACTTTCAAGAACTCCCGCCGGAAATACAACGAAGAAATTGGGCTGAGGTGTACTCCAGTTAATAGTTCGCGTGCTGGAAATATAACTTTTCAAAGGGATGCCTTGAACATTCCAAACCAATGTATCACCTAGTTCAACGTTTAAATCTTCCATTAACCCAATATCAACGGAAATAGGAATGAATTGATCGATATCACTGAAGCTTCCAATGAATGCTCCAGAGTTCAATGTTTCTGTATTAACTAGTGAATCTCGGTAAGTTGATCTGTATTCTCTTGTTAAAGCCCATCGCCGAGCTTGTCGGTTAGTGTCCGCTAATATGTCTTGGACCTCGTTACCGTTGATATTTTGAACCCTCATTGTAACAATAGGGACGTTTTGAATTACCTCTAATCCGTTATCGCTAATAATTTCATTAAGTCCTTCGTTCTGATCGTACTGAATATCGAAAAGCGCAAGATTTGGCAGGTCGTCTTGGTTTTCAAAGTTGATAGTTCCAAGAAGCATATCCTGTGTTAGATAGAGAGAACTTATCAGTGTAACACCCAATCCAAAAGTTAGTAAAAGAGTTGTCGTTTGATTATTGGGACGATACAAATTAGCCATTCCTTGACGCCATTCATAGCTCCAGCCTTTAGGAATAATTTTGCGAGCAAGCCTGGTAACTAGAGTTGAAAACCCCAGAAGCAATAGTAAACAGAAGGCTAGTCCAAAAGTAAAAGAAATTGCTGCTATAAAATTACTTAGCATTAACCACGCATACGAGGTGGTGAAAATGGCAACTAGCCCAATGAGAATTGCTTGTGTCTTTTTTCTGAGAAGACCGAAAAGGTTTACATCAGTGGAACGAAGTGTAAAAAGCGGAGATATTTTTCGAACGGCTAATAAAGGGAACAACGCGAATATCACGGAGATTAGAACACCTGTAATTATACCAGTTAGTACTGAGAACCAAGAAATTGAAAGAGAAATGTCTACGGGGATAAAGTCTTGAACTAAGACAGGAAGATAGAGTTGGATAATTGTTCCCAAAATAGCACCAATACCGGATCCAATAAGCCCCATTGAAAATGCTTGAATTATATAGATTCCCATCGCTTGATTAGAAGAAACACCAACACAGCGTAAAACTGCAACAGTACTAATTTTTTGGCGGATGTAAACAAAGATAGAGCTTGAAACCCCAATACCTCCCAAAAGTAGAGCGATGAAACCAATAAGATTCAGAAAGTCAGAGAGGTAATTAATTGCTTGGCCAACTTCTTCCTTTCGTTCGGCTACATCATCAAACCTGAAATCGAACTCATCATTTAGCGTATCAAGTTTTTCTCGGATAGTTTCAGGCTCAATTCCATCTTTGTATTTAATGTAATGCTTGTATTCAATTCTACTTCCACGTTCTACTAAGCCTGTTTTTTCAATACCGGCTTTAGGAATAAAGATTCTAGGTCCAATCAGTGTACTAGCTATGGGTTGGCCTGGCACTTCTTGTAGTGCCCCTGAAATTAGATAGGTTACATACCCAACTTTTATGGAGTCGCCCGGCTGTAAATTAAATTGTAGTAAGATGGACTCTTCAACCAACGCAGAGTTTGAAGTCTGAAATTCATATCCGGCGTTAGCAGGGTTTGTTTTAAGTGTGCCATAATATGGGAAGTTCCCTTCAAGAGCAGTGATTTGAGATAGACGGGTATAACCGTTTTTAGGGAAGAGTACCATCGATGTAAACGAAACTGCCGATGATTGTTCAACGCTTACCGAGTCTAAATAAGCGAGCACTTCAGTTTCTAGAGTATCATTTCGCTCAACTTCAAGATCAGCTCCTAAAAGTTCTTTTGCTTGATCATTAATACTAGCGTTTAGATTTGCTCTGAACGAAGTAATAGCAACTTGTGCAGCTACACCAACAATGATGGCTGCCATATAAAGGAACAACTTTTTCCTATTCGACCTAGAGTCTCTCCAAGCCATTTTGAAAATCCACCAATTACCCATCAAACAGTAGCCTCATAATCTTTTTTCAAAGTATCAGAATCTAATTGCCCGTTTTTGAGCTTTATAATTCTAGAACATTTGTTAGCTAGTTCGAGATCGTGTGTGACAAGTATTAACGTAGTTCCTAATTGTGTATTTAAATTGAAAATAAGTTCTTCAATAAGAGCCCCTGTTTCAGAGTCTAAATTACCAGTAGGCTCATCAGCAAATAAGATTTTTGGTTCGTTAATAAATGCTCTGGCAATAGCAACGCGCTGTTGTTCACCACCTGAAAGCTGAGTAGGATAATGATGAGAGCGATCCTCTAAACCCACTTCTTTAAGTAGCTCGAGTGCGCGTACACGTACATCTTTTGTAGCGTCACCACGCAACTCAAGAGGAACCATTACATTTTCTAGGGCAGTTAGAGTAGGTATTAGTTGAAAAGTTTGAAATACAAAACCAACGTCTTTATTTCTAACAGCTGCGCGTTCATCTTCATTTAAAGGTGATAAATCGGTGCCATTTAGAATTACATTCCCAGAACTGGGTCGGTCTAGGCCGGCGCACAAACCTAATAACGTAGTTTTTCCACTACCAGAAGGACCAACAATTGCACAGCTTGTTTTTTCTTGTATACTAAAGCTGATATTATTTACAACAGTGAGTGTTTTATTTCCACTTTTAAAAAGACGATGTAGATTATTTATCTGAAGTATATCCGACACTTAATTATCCAATTTGTTAAACTTGCTTGGTAAACCAATTAAAAGATGCGATTCATTCCGCACCAAAAAATCATTGAGTACGTTGATTAACTGATTATGTTTAAAAAAATTTTAGCTAGAACATAAGCAACCTTTCATATCTCTAAATAATTATAATGAAGAATTTTTGCATACTATTTCTTTTCCTTGCTACCTCAGTAACTGCCCAAGAAAAAAAGAATATTCTAATTTTTGGGGATAGCATCACTGCTGGGTTTGGAATTGAGCCTCAACAAGCATTTCCAGCTTTAATCCAAGATCGAATTGATTCGTTAGGGCTCAATTATAATGTTATAAATGCGGGGTTGAGTGGAGAGACGTCAGCAGGGGGGGTAAGACGAATTGACTGGGTACTACAAAGAACAGTAGATGTGATGATACTTGAGCTTGGCGGGAATGATGCTTTGCGAGGAGTTGACCTTTCCACCACGAAAGAAAATCTTCAGAAGATTATTGATAAAGTGTGGGCCAAGTATCCAAAGGCAAAGATTGTTATTGCAGGGATGCAAGTGCCTCCAAATTTAGGAACAGACTATACGCAACAGTTTGCAAGTATATTCCCAACATTGGCTAAAGAGAATGAGGCATTTCTAATTCCGTTTTTATTAGAAAAAGTGGGCGGAAGTGCAGAATTAAATCAGTCGGATGGTATCCATCCGACTGCTAAAGGACATGTTCTAATTGCCGAAACTGTTTGGGAATATTTATACCCGGTTATAAAAAACAGTTAATTTTCGATATTAAAACTAATGTGGATGTTGCCTGAAACAGTAACCGTTTGAGGGAAATCCATGAGTTCTGAATCGGACGATATTTTGGCTTCCATCATACTATAGCCTTGACTAACCTGAAATTCAGAATAATTTATTCTTTTTATGGCGCCGAGTTTGATTCCTGATTTATCGGCGATAAAAGAAGCTTTAGATTTTGCAGCTTCAATTGCAAGTTCGAGAGCCTTGTCTTTGCCTTCATCAAGCTTGGTAGAAGAAAAGTTTCCACTGAAAGAATCAAACCCATTCTCAATTAAAGTGAGTTGTATCTGTTCATAAATTCCAAAATCGCTAAAAGTAAGGCTCACCTGTTGAGAGGTTTGTGAATATAGGTTTTTGTCGTCGTTACGGTAACGTTTGCTAATTTGTACAGGTTGAAACTTGATGTCTTTGGCATCAATTTTTAAATCCTTCAGAAGCGCCGCCAAAAGTTGTTCTCTTTTTTTGTGCAAACCGAACGCTTCTTTAGGAGTAGAGCCTTCCGCATTTAAATTGATATTAAAGACAATTAAATCGGCAGGAAGCTGAACAGATTTCGACATATCAATAGATATGGTGTTGTCCGAAGTTTGAGCTTTTACTGAGCTCCCAATAAATAATAGGAAGATAAATAGTGTTGGGATAAGGCGTTTTAACATAATTAGTTTGTTTATGATGTTAACTTATGTTTGTTGTAACTAATTGGATCGAGTTCTAGTATTCTGAAAGTAAAGATTTAACGACAGGTAGAATTTCATGGACCCATTCAGAATACATTTTTCCTGAAGGATGGAGTTGGTCATGAGCAATAAGGCTGTAATCTGATTTAGCTTTTTCTGAAATAGGGGTTATATCTACAAACGGGATACCATATTCCGAAGAAATTTGTTCCGCAATTGCATCATATTCGAGTAACTCTTTTCGAATTTTGTGTTCCCCTTTCTTGATTCCAAACGGAGTAACACCGTAGTTTGGAATTGAAACTACAAATACTCGAGAAGTATCATTTTTTGCATAATAAATCGACTTCTCCAATAGTGCTCTGAACTCCTTCTTATACAACTCAATATCATAACCACGATATTGATTGTTTACGCCAATTAATAGAGAGACTAAATCATAAGTATCTGAAATATTATTTTGCTCAAGAGTATGTTGTAGTTCGCTAGTTGTCCAGCCTGTTTTCGCGATAATTTGAGGAGGATTAAATTCGGAATCATTTAACGTGTTCAAAGAGTCAACTAGCTGTGTAGGCCACCTAAGGTTTGGGGATACAGATTCGCCAATTGTGTAGGAGTCGCCCAGAGCTAAATATAATAATTGTTGTTGGGCAAAAGTTGAGGATGAGAACAGAAAAAAGGTTATTCCTAAAAGGAAAGATATTTTATACATATGATAATGTTAGGTTAATCCTGAATAGAAATAATAGTAACGAATAAAATCACTATTAACATTGTAGGTGAGTTTTACTTTTTTATTTATGAAAGCGCTTGCATAATCCGAGAAACCAACGTTTCTTTGCTGATGTGCGGTTTTAAAAAACATCGATTCCGTAATAAGGTCAAAATTAAGACTACAACAATAATAAATCTGGATTAGTTATGAGTAAATTGATACGATGTATGCTTGTATTTAGCATGGTTCTCGTATTTTCGTATGTTTCTGTAGCCAATAATAGTATACATTTTGCAGAAGCTGTAACTGAAGTATCAGGACAGGTACTTGATGTTAACGGAGAGCCACTTGCGGGTGTAAATGTCCGCGTTAAAGATAAGTTGGTCGGTACAACTACCGATGGTAATGGAATGTTTTCACTTTCAATAAAACAAGACCCACCATTGACTCTTGTTTTTTCTATTGTAGGTTTCCAAACCGAAGAAGTTGGAATATCAGACTCTAACATTTCTGATCTAGAAGTTAGAATGAAAGAACGCACATTTTTAGGCGAAGAGCTTGTAGTATCAGCCTCTAGAGTTGAACAGAGTATATTGAAGTCTCCAGTTTCTATTGAAAAAATGGATGTAATTCAAATACAATCATCTGCATCTCCTTCTTTCTACGATGCTATTGCAAACTTGAAAGGAGTAGATTTTAGTACACAAAGTATGACATTTAAGTCTGTTAATGCTCGTGGATTTGGATCAAACGGTAATCCTCGATTTGTACAGTTAATAGATGGTATCGATAATCAGGCTCCAGGTCTAAACTTTGCAGTGGGTAACATTGTAGGTATTTCTGAGCTTGACTTAGAAAGCGCAGAAATGATGCCAGGTGCAGCTTCGGCACTTTATGGTCCGAACGCGTTAAACGGTATTTTACTTATGAACAGTAAAAGCCCTTTCGAATACAAAGGTCTATCATTTAACACGAAACTTGGAATGAATCACTTTGACAGTGCTGTTGAAAGTGATCCTCAGATTTATCAATCATATGATTTGAGATATGCGAATTCATTCAATGACAAAGTTGCTTTTAAGATTACCGCGTCTTACTTAAGAGCTAAAGATTTTGTAGGTCAAGATACTAGAGATCAAAGCTTTTTAACTGGCGGAGTTGTTGAAAGAGGAGTAACTGATAGAAATGGTGCTCGAGTTTATAATGGTGTAAATATTTACGGTGATGATGTATTTACTCTTGGAGCAATTGCAGATGGCTTAATTGCTGGCGGTGGAGCTCAAGGTGCTCAAGTAGCGGCATTAAGAGCCCTTATACCAGACGGACAAGCCGGCGCGTTTTCTGCTCCTGGTTTTTCTGAAGATTCATTTGTTGACAACACTACAGAAAGCTTAAAATTAGGTGCTGCTCTGCATTATCGTTTAACAGATAATTATGAAATTTTAGCACAATACAATACCGGTTTTGGTAGTACTGTTTACACAGCTAATGACCGCTTTGTACTAGATGATTTCAATATTTGGACGGCTAAATTGGAACTTAGAAATCCTAACTTCTTTTTAAGAGCGTATACAACTCAAGAAGATGCGGGAGACACTTACGCTGCAAACACTGTTGCAACACGTATTAATCAAGCCGTTTATTTAACTCCTTACTTCCAAACATTCTTAGGAGCAAGAACACAGGGTGCTTCTGTAGAGCAAGCGCATGCGGCAGCTCAACAAACAGCTACTGCTAACCAAAGTAATAACTTACCTGGGTCAGATAACTTCAAAACATTAATGAAAGACTTAAGAAGTAAGTCTATTTCTAATGGTGGTGCTTTGTTCGTAGAAAAATCTGATATGTACCATGTTGAAGGTTTATATAACTTCTCGAATGTAATCGATCCAGAAACTGTTGAATTAATTGGTGGTGTTAACTACAGATTATATGATCTAAACTCAGAAGCTACATTATTTGCGCTTGATAATAGTGGCAACGAATATGATATCAATGAGTATGGTGGATATCTACAAGCAACAAAATCTTTGTTAGACGAAGATTTAACACTTTCAGGATCTGTTCGTTATGATAAAAACGAATATTTTGATGGCCAATTCTCTCCAAGAGTTTCAGCAATCTATACCCTAGCAGATCGACATAACTTTAGAGCGTCTTTCCAGAATGGGTTTAGAATGCCTACCACACAAGATCAGTTCATTAAGTTAGATGTTGTTTCTAGATTACTAATAGGTAGTAACCAAGATTTAGTAGATAGATACAGATTTGAAACCAACACTGTTTATTCTGCTCAAAGTGTAGCGGCTGCACAATCAGTATTTAATGCTGGTGGAACAAATGCTGCAGCAAGAGCAGAACTAGAAGCAGTAGAGTTTGATGATTTCAAAACAGAAAAAATTAGCTCATACGAATTTGGTTACAAAGGCTTTCTGACTGATAGACTTCTTGTTGATGCCTATTACTATTATAGTAAATACACTGATTTCATAGCTGAAATCCAATTTGTACAAGGAGTTCCGAATGGCTTAACAGAAGATCCAGGAACCTTTGACGCTACTAGTGATGCAGGTAAAGATGATATTATTCAAGGTGGAGTTGTAACTCAAGAGTATGGCTTTGATGTTAACGCTGACGGTGAAGTTAATTCGCATGGTTTTGGTGTAAGCATGGATTACTCTTTTGATGGTGGTTATAAGCTTGGTGGAAACGTTGCTTTCAATGAGCTTATAAGCGAGCAAGATCTTCGTGATCAAGGATTCCGATCTAGCTATAACACGCCTAAATGGAGATACAACGTTAAATTTGAAAATAGAAATTTCATTGAAAACGTTGGCTTTAATATGGTATACAGATGGCAGGATGCTTTTTACTGGGATTCATCATTTGGCGATGGCGTTGTACCTGCATTTGGTACTTTCGATGCGCAAGTTAGCTATAAGATATCTTCAGCTAATACCATTCTTAAACTAGGTGGAAGTAACATTTTGAACGAAAGATATACAACATCTTTTGGTAACCCTACTATAGGGGCTATCTACTACATCTCCCTAACATTTGATCAATTCTTGAATTAAGGAAAGGACTTAACAATGAATAAATTATATAAAGCATTTTTATTACTGATTGTTGCCGGCCTAGTTGGATATTCCTGTGAAGGAATAGAAGACTCGCTTGTCAGCGATCAACTGGAAGATAATCCGTTACCTGAGGCAGTTGGATACACCTCAGGATCTGCAGACTTCTCGAAGTATGTAGCTATCGGTAATTCGCTAACAGCTGGTTATATGGATGGCGCATTGTATAGCGGAGGCCAAAGTAATTCTGTTGCAGCTATGCTAGCATCAAGTTTTGCGGCTACGGCTACTGGAGATTATACCTTTAATCAACCCGACATTAATTCTGTAAATGGATACAATACGAATGTAGCTCCTGCGGGAAACATTGTATTTGGTAGATTTAAGCTAGACACGAGTATTCCTGGGCCATCTCCCACAATTAATGGCGATGCAATAACAGCTTACTCAGGTGGAAAACCATTGAATAACTTTGGTGTTCCTGGTATTCAAGTTGGTCAGCTTTTAACAGCAGGAACTGGAACACCTGGCAACGCTGCGTTTAATCCTTTTTACGCTCGCTTTGCTTCTAGTCCTGGTACGTCTACAATATTGGGAGATGCAATTGCGGCACAACCAACATTCTTTTCGTTATGGATTGGAAACAATGATGTATTGGGTTATGCGACTGGGGGAGCTTCTAATCCCGCAATACTTACATCAACTGCGGATTTTCAAACTAGATTCTCAACAGTGGTTAGTCAATTAATGGCTAATACTACTGCTGATGGTATGGTTGCTAATATCCCATCATTTCTTGGTTTAGCGTATTTCAGAGCTGTTAGTTGGAATGCTATTCCATTAGACGAAACAAGTGCTGGTCAACTTAATGCGGGGTTAGCTGCTGTAAATGGTGCATTTCAAGCATTAGTTGATAATTTAGGACATGATCAAGCTGATGCTGATAAACGAAAAATCGTATACGTAGCAGGAGCAAATCCGATTCTAGTTATTGATGAAACATTGGAAGATCTAGGCCCAAAATTTGATATGTTAAAAGGCGCTGGGGCTATTAATGAACAACAAAGAGCTGCTTTGGCTCCTTACGAACAGTCTAGACCACTAGTAAGTGGAGAGTTAGTAGTACTTTCGGCAGCCTCGGTACTTAACACCGCTTTCGGTGCTGATCCAACTAAACCAATAGGGATTGTTATTCCATTAGGTTTCAATGCAGATGGATCTCTTAGTGGAGATAAGTACTACCTATCACTTGCTGAGCAAGTTGAAATTGAAACAAGTCGTCAGACTTTCAATGGTATTATAGCTAGCGTTGTTGCGGATAACTCAGATAGACTGGCTTTGTATGATATCAATGCGTCAACTGGAGCGTTTGCTGATTTGTTTGGTTTGAGTGATGGCGTTCCTGGAATTACAGTTGATGGTGTAGACTTAACACCAGATTTTGCACCCTCTGGAGTTTTATCTACGGATGGTATACACCCAAACCCTAGAGGTAACGCACTTATTGTTAATGAAATGATAGATGTGATTGAATCAAAATTTGGTTCAACATTACCAAGTGTTAGTGTGTTAAACAGATCAAGTGTAACACTATGTGTAACTGGAGACTGTTTAAGCGAACAGTAATAGTTTAATTTAGTATTAAGTTAAAACCCGCCAGTATTAATTGGCGGGTTTTTTTATGGCTGGTATTTTGCGTAAGAATGACAATCTTCATTTTATAATACGTGATGGCATACTATTTGCACTAAGAACGAAAAACTCGAAAATAATTTAAATCGTTAATGAGCAAGAAAAGTAAAAAAGAAGAGCTGGATAACCCTTCTGAGGAAACAGTTAATCAAGAAGAACAAGCTGAAGAGCAAGTAAGTGAAGAAATGGTACAAATCCAGGCTTTAGAGCAAGAAGTTGCCACACTTAAGGATTCATTACTCCGAAAAGCTGCTGAGCTGGAAAACGTTAGAAAACGAGTGCAAAGAGAAAGAGTGGCGTTGTTTGAAGAAGCAAAAGTAGTTGCTTTAGAAGACTTTTTGGTGGTTTACGATGATTTAAGCCGCACCTTAGAGGCTAGTGCTAAAATGGAAGTTGATGCTAGTTTCTTGGAAGGTTTAAAGTTAGTAGCTAACAAATTTAACGAGATATTTATTAAGAATAACATCGAAGCAATAGACGCAATAGACGTTCCTTTTGATGTGAATCTTCACGACGCATTATTACGCCAACCTGCACCAAATGATGATATTCCAAGTAATACCGTTCTTCAAATACTTGAAAGAGGGTATAAAATGGGTAGCAAAACAATTAGCCATGCTAAAGTAATTGTAAGCGAGTAAATACAATGACAAATAGAGATTATTACGAAGTATTAGGAATTGAAAAAGGGGCAGGTGACGCTGAGATAAAAAAAGCCTATCGTAAGATGGCCATGAAATATCATCCTGACCGAAATAAAGGAGATGCTGATGCTGAAAAGAAATTTAAAGAAGCAGCTGAAGCTTACGAAATTCTTCGTGATCCTCAAAAAAGAGCTCGTTATGATCAGTATGGTCATGCTGGTGTAAACGGTGGTGCCGGTGGATTTGGCGGCGGCGGAGCCGATTTTGATGGAATGGGTTTCGACGATATTTTTAGTCGATTCGGTGATATTTTTGGCAGTGGTTTCTTTGGTGAGGAACAAGGAGGCCGTGGTCGTTCAAGAGGGGCTAGACAAACTGGAACACCAGGCTCTGATATGAAAATAAGAATGCCACTTAAGCTTGATGAGATTGCTTTTGGTACTGAGAAAAAATTAAAGATTAAAAAATACCTTGTCTGCGATAAATGTACTGGTACTGGTGCTGAAACAGATTCAGATTTTGAGACCTGTAGCACTTGTAACGGAATGGGCGAAGTTCGACAAGTTACGAGAACTATACTAGGACAAATGGTAAATGTACAGCCTTGTCCAACTTGCCATGGAGAGGGTAGAATAGTTAAGAAAAAATGTACAAAGTGTGTCGGTGAAGGGAGAACGAAGAGTGAAGAAACTGTTAAAATTAACATTCCTTCAGGTGTTTCTAACGGAAATTACATCACTTTGAGAGGGCAAGGCAATGCTGGTAGACGTGGCGGTGCAGCAGGAGATCTTATTGTTTTAATCGAAGAGATTGAACATGAGTATTTTGAGCGCGATGGAAATAATATCTACTACAATCTAAATTTAAGTATG
The DNA here is from genome assembly GCA_048267405.1 of Balneola sp. Classification (GTDB taxonomy): domain Bacteria; phylum Bacteroidota; class Rhodothermia; order Balneolales; family Balneolaceae; genus Balneola. The sequence goes on from JBLWXP010000001.1 coordinate 643,362, forward strand.
CCAGATGCAGTGCTTGGAACAGAGGTAGAAGTTCCAACGCTTAAAGGCAAAGCCAAACTTAAGATTGAAGCAGGCACACAACCAGGTAGATTGCTTCGTATGAAGGGTAAAGGTATTAATGGCTTACATAACTCGGGACAGGGCGATGAGCTGCTTAGAGTGAATGTTTATATGCCAAGAGATCTATCCGATAAGGAGCGCAAAACGATTGAGTCTCTAAGAGGCTCTGAGAATTTTGATCCGAAAAATCTAAATAAGGAAGAGAAGGGATTCTTTTCTAAGATTAAAGATGTGTTTAGCTAATACATGATTTGCAAAAAACTAGTTACCTCGAAATTAAGCAGGTAACTAGTTTTTTATTTATTTCTTTTCAGCTAATACGGCAGTTCCACAAACAGTAACCATAAGCATACTTCCATTTGCGCCGATAGTCTCGTAATCGATGTCGATGCCAATAATTGCATTTGCCCCTACACGAGAAGCCTTTTCTTCCATTTCTCCAAAAGCAATTCTACGCGCCTCTTGCAGTTCTTTTTCGTAAGCAGCGGAACGCCCACCCACGATATCTCTTATCCCTGCAAAAAAATCTTTAAATATATTTGCCCCGAGTATTGCTTCCCCTGAAACTATCCCTAAATATCTTTGTACTTCTCTACCATCTAAATTATTGGTGGTCGACATTATCATAGTGTATCTCCTTTTTTCAATGATTGTGTAATAGAACTTAGATTGTCCTGAATATGTCGGTTCTACTACCAATATTCAATAATGTTACTTTAGAATTTGAAGCCTTTATTTCAAGGCAAAAAACTGTAAGCAAAAAAAAAGCCATTTCGTATTAGAAATGGCTTTAAGAAAATGTTTCGAGGATCAATAACGATCGCGGCGATCATTATCTCTTCTTGGACGCTCTTCACGAGGGCGTGCTTCGTTTACACGAACTGGGCGGCCATCAAGCTCAGCACCATCAAGTTGTTCAACTGCAGCTGTTGCTTGTGCATCGTCTGCCATTTCAACAAAACCAAAGCCTTTTGAACGGCCAGAATATTTGTCGGTAATTACTTTTGCGGAACTTACTTCACCGTAAGCTTCAAATACTTCTCGTAAATTGTCATCGGAAACGTCATAACTTAGGTTTCCTACGTAAATGTTCATATCATCTAAATCTGGTTAAACTTAATTAAGGATAGAAAAAGAAATCAAGAGCTGTAAGTTTAATACCGTAGTCGAGAGTTCATCATCAATCCAGCTTAAAAGTACGCTTATTTAGCGGTTTAGCAAATTTTTTATTGATTTATATAATGCTGATTTTATTTGCGTGTTTTGCTTCTTTCATTAAGCTAGATCATTGTTTTTATTTCTTTGAATAAAGATTCAATTTTTGTTGATTGATTCCGTTAAATAAAGAATTGTAGAAAGGTACCTCCACCACATCAAAAGGGATTATTAAATGAAGCGTGTAATAGTTGTTATAGGGTTATTAGTGAGTATGAATTGTAAGAATAATGGTGAGTCTGACCTTCCACCTACGGCTACTTATACGGTTACGTTTAATGCAACTTGGAGTAACGCTACTCACCCAAATCAATTTCCTAGTAGAGCACATTTTTCTAAGCTTGTTGTAGTTTCTCATAACAAAAATGTAGAATTCTGGAAGTTAGGTGAGTTGTCATCTTTGGGGGTGCAAAATATCGCAGAGCTTGGTGCTAATAGTGAGTTCAATAGCGAGTTTGAGCAAGCTAAAACTTTGAATAATGCGGATGTATATATTGAAAGTATTGAGTTGTCAAACCTTCCAGATTCTACCACAATCAGTTTTACCGTAAATGAAGACCACCCATTTCTTACTGCTCTTAGCATGATAGCTCCCAGTCCAGATTGGTTTGTGGGAGTTAATAATGTTCATCTGATTGAAGATGAGGAGTGGGTAGATGAATTAACCATTACACTATTAGCTCTGGATGCAGGAACAGACAGTGGCGATGATTTTAGGTCAGCAGACGAAGTAACCAACCCTAAACAACCCATTCACTACTTAGACTTTGGAAGTAGTTCTTTAAACACCTTTGGGGAGCTTACTATAACTAGAGTAGATTAGTCTGAATTTAGTATTATTTCAGATTATCTGTTTTTCTTCGAGATTCATCCGCCATTTTTGCGTGATATTCAGCCAATTTATTTGCGATGCTTTCGTCTGTCATACTGAGCATTCTTAAAGCAAGCAAACCAGCATTTTGAGCTTTACCGATAGCTACGGTTGCAACGGGAATTCCATTTGGCATTTGTACAATAGAATAGAGGCTATCTACACCACCTAGGGCAGAGGTTTGAATAGGCACACCTATTACAGGGAGCGTTGTATGGCTAGCGAGCATACCAGGTAAGTGAGCCGCACCGCCAGCACCGGCTATAATTATTTGTAATCCACGTTCCCGAGCTGTTTCGCCATAGTCAGACATGTCGTTAGGTGTACGGTGTGCCGAGACCACTTTCTTTTCAATCGAAACACCAAATTGTTCCAGAATATCGGTTGCTTGTTTCATTGTCGGCCAGTCGCTATCGCTGCCCATTACTACGCCAACTATTGGGGAAATACTCATTATTGTGGGATATAAATTTTTAAGAATAAAAGGTACTAAATCTCAATTCCATCTGTAAGTTCTTTTGCTAGTTGATGAGTTTTTTCCAAATCATCTCCTAATAAAGTATAATGGGCCATTTTGCGGCCGATTTTGCTTTGAACTTTTCCATACACATGAAGATGGCCATTCTTTTCAGCTAAACCCTCCTGTATATGATCTGTTTCAGCAGAGCGATTGTGAGTTCCTAGCAGATTAATCATCACCGCAGCTTGTTGAGTCATTTCTGCAGAACCCAATGGCAAACCTAAGACTGAACGCACATGATTTTCAAACTGAGAGGTTATGCACCCCTCAATAGTATAATGACCTGAGTTATGTGGACGAGGAGCTGATTCATTTAGTAGAACATCACCATTTTCGGTTAAGAAAAATTCAAAAGCAAAAATTCCCTTCCCATCAATCGCTTCAATTGCTTTTACAGCTAATTCTTGTGCTTTTTGTTGGAGTTTTTCTTGTATCGGAGCCGGAGATAGGACCGCTACACAGATATGATTTTCTTGAACGGTTTCACAGCAAGGGTAAACAACAACGCCGTTTTCATTTCGAGCTACTTGTACGGCTAGCTCTTTCGTAAAAGGGACAAAAGCTTCGGCTAAAATATCTCGTCCATCATTTCCGCCCAAGTCTTCAAAGCCCTGTAGTGCTTGGTCTAAATTTTTAGCAGTTTTATTTCCGTATCCATCATATCCACCTTTGGACGATTTCAACAAATAAGGCCAACCATAGGAGCTACCAAACTCTTCTAAGTCTGCTCTAGATGTAACGAGTTTATAAGGTGTTACCGGGATGCCAGCATTTTCAAAAGTCTGCTTTTCGATGAGTTTATTCTCAATAAGTGCGAAACTTTTCGGTGAAGGAAAAATAGGAGTCCCGCTTTTGTCTTGCACTTCTTGGAGAATTTCAGAGCTGATAAATTCATTTTCAAGTGTAATAACATCACATCCCTTCGCAAATTGAACCATATCATCTACAGAATCAAAAGATCCAGAGTGAGAAAAGGGAGTCATAAATTGCACAGGCTCATTCTCAGATCGATCAGAAAATACTCCTACTTGAATACCAAAACGGAATGCTTGTAAAGCGCTCATTCGTGCAAGTTGCCCTGCGCCTAAAAATCCAAGTTTGAGTTTGGCGGGTATTGATTTTAAAGGCATAAAATTTTCGTTTATAAAAGGAATTGCGAGTAATGAATTATGAACTATAATATAAGACTGAAAACAATATTATATTCTAAAAGCTTCATTCTAATCTATCGAAAGAAATTCTTAGTTTAGGGATGTAAAAATTTTAGAGTATCGGCCATACATGAACATTGAAGAAAAATTAAAGCAGATCAAATCTCGGTTCGAAGAAGTAACTACAGCGATGAGCGATCCGGGTGTTTTTGACGACCCCAAAAAGTACACAGAGCTAACAAAAGAACACGGAAGCTTAAAAGAATTAGTTGAAGATTATGACATTTGGATGGATTTCAAAAGTCGCAAAAAGGGGAATGACGAACTAATAGCTGCCGATGAGGATCCTGAGATTACTGAAATGGCGAGGATGGAGAACGACGAAATAAAAGAAGCTCAAGCAAAGCTAGAGTCTGATATTAAAATAAAACTCGTTCCCAAAGATCCTGAAGATTCAAAGAATGCGATTGTTGAAGTTCGTGCGGGAACAGGTGGTGATGAAGCTGCAATATTTGCTGGCGATTTATTTGATATGTACCGCCGATACTCTGATGCTCAGGGTTGGAAAATGAGTATGATTAGTATCAACGAGTCAGAGAAGGGTGGATATAAAGAGATTACTTTTTCGCTAGAAGGCGACGAAGTTTTTGGGAAGATGAAGTATGAGTCGGGTGTGCATCGTGTACAACGTGTGCCTGCAACAGAGAGCCAAGGGCGGGTTCATACATCAGCAGCAACAGTTGCGGTCTTGCCTGAAGTAGAAGAGGTAGACGTTCAAATTAATCCCGCAGATTTAAGAGTAGATACATTTAGAGCAAGTGGAGCGGGTGGACAGCATGTTAACAAAACTGATTCTGCAATTAGGATTACTCACGTACCAACAGGGATTGTAGCTGAGTGCCAACAGGAACGTTCTCAACACCAGAACAGAGATAAAGCGATGGTGATGCTTCGAGCTAAAATGTACGATATTGAGCTAGAGAAGAAAGAGAAGGCAAGGGCAGCAGAACGGAAAAGCCAAGTTTCTAGTGGCGATAGATCTGCTAAAATTAGAACGTATAACTTTCCACAAGGACGTTGTACCGATCACCGAATTAATCTTACGTTGTATAATTTAGATAACATCATGAAAGGTGATATCCATGAAGTGATTGATGCTCTACGAGTTCAAGACAATCTTGAGCGACTTAATGAAATGAGTGAAGGATAATCACAATTAAATATTAGGCATTAAAAAAGCCCGTATCATTGAATGAAACGGGCTTTAATTTTATTACAAGTATTTTAAACCTGTGGCGAAGCTGCCATGAGTTCTTTACTTGCTTGCTCTTCATATTTCTTAAAGTTGTTGATGAACATACTAGCAAGCTGTTTAGCCTTAGCATCATATTCACCAGCATTTTCCCAAGTATATCTTGGAATAAGAAGTTTAGAAGGAACTCCGTTGATTTGAATAGGAACTTGGAACCCAAAAATTGGATCCTTTACATATTCCACATCATCAAGTTGGCCATCAATTGCTTGAGTAAGCATTTTTCGGGTATAGGAAAGTTTCATTCTAGAACCTACACCATAAACACCGCCAGTCCATCCTGTATTAACTAGCCATACTTTTGAACCATGTTTGCGAATTTTTTCAGCAAGAAGTTCAGCATAAACAGTTGGGTGAAGAGGCATAAATGGAGAGCCAAAGCAAGCAGAAAATGTTGCTTGAGGTTCTGTAATACCACGTTCAGTACCAGCAACTTTAGCAGTATAACCACTTATAAAGTGATACATCGCTTGCTCAGGTGTTAACCTAGAGATTGGAGGTAAAACTCCGAAAGCATCACATGTTAGGAAAATGATGTTCTCTGGATGGCCACCACAGCCAGATTCACTAGCGTTTGGAATGAAGTCAATAGGGTAAGAACATCTAGTGTTCTCAGTAAGACTTACATCATCAAAGTCAGGCTCTCTATTATTATCAAGAATTACATTCTCTAAAATAGTACCAGGCATTTTTGTAGTTGCGTAAATCATTGGCTCGCCTTCTTCCGACAAGTTGATTGTTTTCGCGTAGCAACCACCTTCAAAGTTAAAGATACCTTCCTCACTCCAACCATGTTCGTCATCACCAATTAAGGTTTTATCTGGATCGGCTGAAAGAGTGGTTTTACCTGTACCTGAAAGGCCGAAGAATACTGCAGTTTTCCCAGTTTCGTCGTGGTTTGCAGAACAATGCATAGCCATTACGCCTTTTTTAGGAAGGAGATAGTTCATTACAGAGAAGATACCTTTCTTCACTTCGCCGGAGTACATAGTACCACCGATTAGGATAATTTTTTTCTCGAGGTCACAGAGAATAAAAGTACTTGTTCTAGTGCCGTCTACAGCCGGGTCAGCTTCAAAAAATGGTGCTGCAAGAACAGTAAACTCAGGCTCATGCTTAGCAAGCTCTTCATTAGAAGGTCTAATAAACATATTGTGAGTAAACAGGGCGTGATAAGCAACTTCACTTACAACACGCACATTTAGTCGGTTATTATCATCAGCGCCACAGAAAACGTCTTTTACAAAAAGTCTTTTATCGCTCAGGTAATTCTGTACTTTAACAAATAGTTTATCGAAAACTTCTTGAGTTGTTGGCTGATTTACCGCACCCCAGTCTATCTCGTCTCGGATAGAGTCTTGCTCTACAATAAATTTATCTTTTGGTGAACGACCTGTAAACTTACCTGTATGTACTAAAAGTGCGTGATCTTTAGTTAGAATTGCTTCTCCGTGGAGAATAGCATGTTCATAAAGTTCAGCAGGATTTAGATTCCAGTATACTTCTTTATTGTTATCAAGTCCTAAGTAGTCAAGCCCAATATGGCTTTTTGGATGAACGTCGTAGTCAGCTTTCATAGCTCCTGTTTCAATAGGTTTGTATGGTCCTTTTAAGGTAAGCATTTGAGTATAGAATTTTAACCTCTTAAACAGAGATTTGATTAATATTTAACGCATTTTAGTATCTTTATGGAAGCGCTTTTATAATTAACGTTCTCTAAAGGAACTACCTTAATATCGTTGTCAAAAATGAAGTTTCGATGAAAAATAAAATCTAAAAATGATTACGATTTCGTATTTTTAGCTATGGAAAATATCAATCACACTGTAAAGCTGGGTTTAATACAAACTCATTGCGATGAAAACCCTAAAGAGAATCTCTATCGGCAAATGGGCCTAATAAGAGATGCTGCAAATAAAGGAGCTCAAATAATTTGTTTGCAAGAATTATTTAATACTCAATACTTCTGTGTTAACTATGAAGAAAGACACTTTAACTTAGCTCAACCCCTAGATGGAGAAGTAACAAAGAGCTTATCGGAGCTTGCTGCCGAATTGGAAATTGTTATCATCGCTCCATTTTTTGAGAAGAGAAGTTCAGGTGTATATCATAATTCATTAGTGGTAATTGACGCCGATGGAGGTGTTTTGGGCAGTTACAGAAAGACGCATATACCCGATGATCCAGGATTTTACGAAAAATATTATTTTACGCCTGGTGATGAAGAATCTGGTTTTAAAGTATTTCAAACCAAATACGGTAAAGTAGGAACTCTCATTTGCTGGGATCAATGGTTTCCTGAAGCTGCAAGAATTACAGCGTTAAAAGGTGCTGATATCCTATTTTACCCAACTGCAATTGGTACGCTATCTTCTGAAAGCAAACAAGAAAAAACAGAATTCCATGACGCATGGGAAACGATTCAACGTAGCCACGCTATTGCGAATGGTTGCTTTGTTGCATCTATTAATCGTGTTGGTAAAGAAGCAGGAACAAAATTCTGGGGAGGCTCGTTTGTAGCTGCACCATTTGGCCAAATATTAGCCAAAGCTGGTGGAAAAGAAGAGGTTCTAGTTGTTGAGTGTGACTTAGCCTCTATAGAGAGCCAACGTAAAACATGGCCATTTTTTAGAGATCGGCGTATTGATATGTATAAAGGCATTACCAAAAGAGTACTCGATTCGTAGACCTCGCCTCCAAAATTATAGTCTAATTACAACAGAATGGATTTAAAACTTAAAATGCCAGCGGAATGGGAAACACATTCGGCTACACAATTGCATTGGCCATCTAATAATGAAACTTGGCCTGATGAACGCTTAGCAAGGGTGGAAAGGGTTTATCTTGAAATTATAAAAGCCCTACATTGCTACGAGCCAATTCATTTATTTGTGGCTAATACAAGTATTGAGGATCGAGCAACTCAATTGATGAATGAATGTGATATAGACTTATCTCAAATAGTTCTTCATACTCAAAAGGTAAATGATGTTTGGGCAAGAGATTGCGGACCAATTTTTGTACAAAATGAAATAGGTGAGTCTGTAATCCTAGACTGGGGATATAACGCTTGGGGGGAAAAATATCCTCCATTCGATGCTGATAACTACCTACCCACTTATATTGCTAATAAGTTTGGTATTCCTAGAATTGAACCTGAGATGATTCTTGAAGGCGGCTCTATAGATGTAAACGGAGATGGCGTTTTACTTACCACGGAATCTGTTCTTCTAAATAAGAATAGAAATTCAAATCTGTCGAAACTGGATATTGAAGAACGATTAAGAAAATACTTGGGATTAGACCAAGTAATCTGGCTTAAAGATGGATTGGAAGGAGATGATACAGATGGGCACATTGATGATATCACAAGATTTCTAAATAAAGACACTGTTTTAACAATGGTTTGTGACGATAAAAAAGATGTGAATTACGCAGCTCTACAAGAAAACCTTGAAATCTTGAAATCGGTGCGACTTAAAGATGGAAGCCCTTTGAATATTGAAACATTGCCACTTCCCCAAACAAAAATTGAAGGAACTACCGTTGATGGCTCCGAATATGTACCTGCAAGTTATGCCAATTTCTATATAGCCAACGGAGTTGTTTTACTCCCTCTTTACGATAAGCACTACGACCAGCAAGCTATTGATTTACTTGCCAAGTATTTTCCAACTCGAAAAGTAGTTGGTATTGATTGCGCCGACTTAGTGTGGGGGCAAGGGTCTATTCACTGCATCACGCAGCAGTGGTACGGAATTAAAAGATCTAAATAGTTGATGAACTTAAAATCATCAGTACCTTATACACTCTTATTTTAACTTTTGAAATTGATTCCTAATGAGCCGTTACCATTCGTATTTAAATTCTGCTGAAAAAATTCTTACTAATTACAATGGTAAAGAGCCGTTTTCAATTCATCTAAAAGCTTTCTTCAAAGCCAACAAGAAGTACGGATCTAGAGATAGAAGAGAGGTTAGTCATTTATGCTACTGTTTTTTTAGGTTAGGTAAAATGGCGCAATCAAAGGCAATAAGCGATCGTGTTTTGATGGGGCTATTTTTATGCTCTAACGAAACGAATGCAATTTTGGACGAAATTAAGCCTGAGTGGGTAGATAGTGTTTTATTAACCGCTGAAGAGAAATTGGAGTTTCTGAATGAAGAGTGCTTGGTTACTGATGTATTCCCTTGGAAAGATGAATTAAGCAAGGGAATAGAGCATGACCAATTTTGCAGCTCATTTTTTGAACAACCAAATTTATTCATTCGAATGAGGCCTAATCACGAGAAAAACGTGCTTAGCAAGTTAGGGAAAGAGCAAATTAGCTTTGAAAGAATTTCTGACGGCTGTATTTCACTGCCAAACGGCACTAGACTTGATGACGTTATTCAGCTTAATAAAGTAGCAGTAGTTCAAGACTATAACTCTCAGAAGGTTGGCGAGATATTGGAAAAAGGCCTGCTTAAAGAAAGTCCAAAAGTATGGGACTGTTGTGCAGGTAGTGGTGGGAAGTCTATTATGGCATACGATTTAAACCATAGGATAAAACTCTCTGTTTCGGATATTCGAACATCTATTCTTGCCAACCTTAAGAATAGATTCAACGATGCCGGTATTTCTGGATATAAGGAATTTGTAGTAGATCTTTCAGATTCAAATGCGGTTCAAGGAGATGCAAGCTTTGATCTTGTGATGGCAGATGTGCCTTGCACGGGAAGTGGAACTTGGGGGAGGACACCTGAACAAATGTATTATTTTGAGCAGAATAAAATTTCAGATTATGCTTCTCTCCAGCGCAAAATTGTTACCAACGTTGTATCCAAAATAAAGGAGAATGGATATTTACTGTATGTTACGTGTTCAGCCTTTAAGCAAGAGAATGAAGATAATATCGATTTTTTTGAAGAGCATCTTGGTTTGGAAGTAGAAGAAAGTAGCCTGCTAAAAGGCTATGATAAAAACGCAGATACCATGTTTGTAGCGTTATTAAGAAAAGTCGAATAAAGTTATCCGTGAGTATTGAGGAGACTCAATACTCATTTAATGAGGGTGTTTAAGCTTTCATCAGACGCTAATCTACTTTTTATGACATTAAGTTTAATATCTGATGTGCAACTTTAATATCTTAGGGGCTTACTAAACCACGATTCAGAAACAAGTATTTAATGAGCACCATTGCCCACGAACGTTTCGAGGCTGTAATTGGCCTTGAGGTACACGCCCAGTTATTGACCAAAAGTAAAGCTTTTGCACCTGTTGCAGCACAATACGGTGAAGCACCTAACACTCAAATTACACCGCTTTGTATCGGCCACCCAGGAACACTTCCCGTAGTAAACGAGAATTTGGTGCGCTACATCATAAAAATGGGTTTGGCAACTGGCTGTAGTATCGCTCCAAAATCGATTTTTGCCCGAAAGAATTACTTTTATCCTGATTTACCGAAAGGCTATCAGATTTCACAGTTCGATACACCTATCTGCTTTGAAGGGTTTTTAGATATTGAATTAGAAGAGTACGATAAGAGAATCGGTATCACCAGAATCCATATGGAAGAGGATGCAGGGAAATCAATTCACGACCAAGATCCATATAACACTTTGGTTGATTTAAACCGTGCAGGAACTCCACTTATCGAGATTGTATCGGAGCCAGATCTCCGCACTCCGCAAGAAGCGTATGCATATCTTACGAAAATAAAGCAGATTGTTCAGTACTTAGAAGTTTGTGATGGAAATATGGAAGAAGGTAGTTTGCGTTGTGATGCAAACGTTTCTGTTCGTCCACGTGGTCAAGAAAAGTTAGGTACAAGAACCGAGCTCAAAAATATGAACTCGTTTCGAAATGTAGAAAAAGCTATTGAGTTTGAAATCTACCGCCAAATTGAATTGATTGAAGGTGGTGGAGAAGTTGTACAGCAAACACGTCTTTGGGACACAACAAAAATGCAAACTCGTGTTATGCGCTCTAAAGAAGAAGCTCATGATTATAGATATTTCCCAGAGCCAGATTTACCTCCAATTATTGTAAGCGAAGAGCTACTTGCTGAGATTAAAGCAGAACTTCCAGAATTAGCAGATGTTCGCCAAAAACGCTTTGTTGAAGAGTACGGTATGAGTGCTGTTGACGCTATTACTATCACTGAGGATAGATATTTAGCAGATTACTTTGAAGAAGTTGCCAAATTTGCTGGTAATCCTAAAGCAGCATCCAATGTGGTATTAAGTGAAGTATTGCGTGTTCTAAATGAACAAAGTATCGATATCGGAGAGTTTAGTATTTCCCCAGAGCGATTAGCTGATCTAATTAAGCTGAAAGAAGCCGACAAAATTAACTCTTCGGCACTGCAAGAAATTTTTAATGCTATGCTAACTTCAGATAAAGAAGCAGAAGTATTGGCAAAAGAAATGAACTTGATTCAAGTATCAGATACTGGTTTCTTAGAAACGTTAGTAGATGAGATTATTGCTAATAATCCTGATGAAGTTCAACGCTATAAAGAAGGTAAAAAGCAATTAATGGGCTTTTTTGTTGGCCAAGCTATGAAAGAATCTAAAGGGCAAGCTAATCCTAAGATGATAACGCAAATGATTATTAAAAAACTGGAAGGCTAATTCCTTAGGGGTTAGAGTAAAATATGAAGACTAAAACATTATGGTTGGCCTGTGCCGCCTTTATCATGTTGGTTAACTGTGGAAATGGAACCGAAAAGGGAACCTCTGAAATAAATGCGAGAATAACGGTAGCAGACTCTGTTGATGCAACTGGTGATTATTCTGGTATTCAGTTGCTAATCTTGGACTTCTCAAAAGGAGCTGACACAGCCGATACTCTTTTTATAAGTAAAACGGATACTTCTGGTTTTCTAAGCGGAATAGTGAACGTTCCTTCGCAAGGGCTCTATCCACTTGTTGTAAGTAGAAATGGCGTTAATTTGATGCGATCTCAGGTGCTGTTATCCGCAAACGATACTCTTTCAATCTCAGGAGAACTACCTGGCTTAGCTGGAAATATTAAAGTTGACTCGAGAGAAGAAAGAGCCATTAAAATTTTTCAAAGAGTTGATACTGGGTTTAGTAGAGTGTTGATTTATATAAGAGGTGGGGCAATCGCTGACTCTCTCGTATCAAATGAAATTCATAAATGGAGTGATCTTTATTGGGATGTATATAAAGATAATCCAGGTACTATTGCCGCAAACCTTGGTGCAAAACAATCTATTAGAATTTTAAATGGATTTAATGATGATCTACTGCTAGAACGAATGAATGAGTCGTTAACTACAGACCAAATGATCACAAACGCGGCAGACTTCGGTAGAAAGTTTATTGCTGAGAAAAAAGGGTTTGAAGCATCAATTAATTTTATAGACTCGTTAAAAGACTTAACTAAAAATAAAGACGTTTTACAAGCTTTAGATAGAGTAAAAATTATTAGTTATTACGACAGCTCAAGAGTAGATCAATCAGCGGAACTGTTAGACAAATTCAAAAGCAGATATAAAGCTGATGAAAATGCTATGCAGTGGGCTGATGAGCTAGGGTATGATTTAACATACCTCTCGCCTGGTAAGAAGATGCCTCACTTCGAGTTCGTAACTTTTGATGGCGACAGTGTTTCTACCGAAAGTTTGATTGGCACAACATATATCTTAGAAATTTCTCTTGTTACAAATCAGATGTATCAGACACAATTTGATAGAGCCTTAGTAATTCAACAGCTTTATCAAAGTAGTGGTTTACAGTTTTACACTATTCCTCTTGAAAAAAGCGCCATTACTGCAGATGCTTTTTTCGAAGAACGTAATAGACCATGGCCCGTTGCAGAACCAGGAAATTTTGATGTAAAAGAGATATTAGACACTTTGAATATCACTTTTATACCAACACGATTTTTAGTAGATGAGAACGGAATTATCAGCAGAAAATATGTTGCTGAAGACTTTGATGGAGTACTAAAAGGAATTAATAAAATAATTAACAAAAATAATCAGGAAAATTGATCATGCGTCGATTTCTAATTGCTGGCAACTGGAAAATGAATTGTGGACCTAACGAAGCAGCAGAGCTTTTAGAAGGTTTAAAAAATAGAAAATCAGAAGTTTCGGAAGATGTAGACGTGCTAGTTTGCCCTCCTTTTGTATCACTTTCTATGGCTGTAAATTACTTACACGATACGGATATTCAGGTAGGAGCTCAGAACTTTCATTACGAAGATAATGGCGCTTATACTGGCGAAATTAGCGCAACAATGCTTGAAGAAAGTGGCTGTAACTATGTGTTAGTTGGTCACTCTGAGCGACGTGAGTATTTCGGTGAAACCGATGAGCTAGTTAACAAAAAAGCTCATAAAGCCTTAGCGCACTCTTTAGTACCTGTAATTTGTGTTGGTGAAACGTTAGAAGAAAGAAAATCGGGTGTTCATTTCGATTTAGTAAGCGATCAGGTTAAGATTGCGCTTAGAGGTATTTCGTCTATCGAAGTTTTAGACATTGTGATTGCATACGAGCCAATTTGGGCTATTGGAACTGGTGAAACTGCAAGCCCAGAACAAGCTCAAGAAATGCATGCACATATCAGAACTATTTTAGCTGATATTTACGATGCAGAAACCGCTTCGGCTATCCGTATTCTTTATGGTGGAAGTATGAAACCAGGCAACGCTGAAGAGTTACTAAGTCAGACCGATGTTGATGGTGGCCTAATTGGCGGAGCAAGTTTAAGCGCAGAAGGCTTCTCAGAAATTATTACTACTGCTGAAAAATTATCTTAAGAATGAAGTATAACGTACTGTTACTAGGCAGCGGTGGGCGAGAGCATGCGCTGGCTTGGGGAATTGCAAAGTCAACGAAACTCAATAAACTTTACATAGCTCCTGGTAATCCAGGTACTTTATCACTTGGCGAAAATGTGCTGCTTGATGTAACCAATCACCAAGCAGTATTATCTTTCATTCAAGAACATTCTATCCATCTCACTGTTGTTGGACCAGAACAGCCTTTAGTAGACGGTATTGCTGACTTCCTAGAAGAGCAATGCCAAGCTGTTTTTGGACCAAAACAACAAGCCGCCATGCTCGAAGGTAGCAAAGAGTTTGCCAAAGACTTTATGCATCGGCAAAATATTCCTACAGCAGCGTATCAAGTGTTTGCTATCAATGAGTTTGATAGAGCTGCAGATTATATCATCGAACAGGATAAATACCCTGTAGTTTTAAAAGCGGATGGTTTGGCAGGAGGGAAAGGAGTTCTTATCCCCGAAACCAAAGAAGAAGCTTTAGAAGCACTAAAAGAACTTCAATCAGGTTCGCTTAGCGAGGCAGCTTCTCGTCTTGTGATAGAAGAATTTATGGTTGGAGAAGAAGCTTCGGTATTTGCAATTTGTGATGGAAATTCCTTCAAAATTATTGGTAATGCACAAGATCATAAACGTATTGGTGAAGGTGATACAGGCCTAAATACTGGCGGAATGGGAGCTTATTCTCCGGCGCCAATAGTAACTTCAGAGCTTCTTTCGGAAGTTGAAAAGAGTGTTATTAAGCCTACCATAGATGGAATGAAAGCCGAAGGATATCCTTATCAGGGGATTCTTTACGTCGGATTGATGATTACAGCTGAAGGTCCTAAAGTGGTAGAATATAACTGCCGATTTGGTGATCCTGAGTGCCAAGTAATTGTTCCTGCAATGCAATCGGATTTGCTGGAAGTTATCATTGCTTGCACTGAGGGGCGACTTTCAGATACACAAATCATTCTAGATAATGACTATCGCTGTACGGTTGTTCTTGCATCTGGTGGCTATCCTGAGAGCTATTCGAAAGGCAAAGAAATAACGGGTATTGATGAAGTTACAAATGCAATTGTATTTCATGCAGGAACCAAGTTAGAAGGCGAAAAATTGCTCACAAATGGTGGACGTGTTCTAAATGTTGTTTCGCAAGGTTCAACTCTTCAAGACGCCATTGATACCGCATACTCACAGATTAGTAAAATTCATTTCGAACAAGCATATTACAGAAGAGATATTGGAGCCAAAGGTCTAAAACATCTTTCATGAAAACACTTCGGATTATCGCACTACTATTGCTAGCGAGCATTTCGTCAGCGAATGCGCAATCCGTTATGAGTTCAAATTCTGGCAATGTGTTATATTCGGGGCTCGATAAACCTTCAGCCCTTTTTGTAACTCAACACTCAATATACATTGTAGAGCAAGGCCAACATCGAGTTCTTGAACTTAACCATGCTGGAAAAACCCTCCAAGTCTTTGGCAATAAAGGCTCTAGTAACTATCAATTCAATTCTCCTTTTGATATTGATGCCACCAACGGCTTAAAAGTTTTTGTTTCTGATTCGCGAAATAATCGTATCCAAGTATTCGATAAACATTGGCAATTATTGAGCTCCATTCAGAATATATCAGCATTTAGAGATAATAAACGAATTGAGCCGTCTTGGTTAGGGGTGAATGAAGTGGGAGAATTATTCTTCTACGATAAACGCTCAAAAAACTTGGTTAAATTGAATAATTCGGGTTCTTTTTTAGATGAAATTCCAATACCATCGGAAGTGAACGATATCTCAGGTTTACAATTGAGAGAGAATAAAATCTTCATTCTAGATAAAAAAGTGGATGTAATTCATCAGCTTTCGGAAAATGGATTTTATGAGAGTTTCTATCCTGCTGAAGGAGCTCAAACATTCTGGAAAAGTAAGAATGGAATGTGGATTTCGGTAGGAAATACTCTTTTCAAAAGTGGAATGGAAAGAAAGGATTATATCGAAGTGAATGCCGTAAAAACCATTAATGATTTTGTGGTAACTGAAGATCTACTATTTGTGTTAGGTGAGGATAAATTGATATCTATCACTATCCAAAAGGAATAGATAATGAATATTTTTGAGCTACAAAATTCATTCAATAAAAAAGCTATTTCCGCTTTTCAATTTCAATTTGAGAATAACCCTGTGTATCAGCGATTTTGCAAAGCTCTTGGTATTCAGAAGGTTCAAGACTACTCTGAAATCCCACTGTTACCCATTCAAGCTTTTAAAGAAAAGCAGATAATAACGGCAGAGAATCCTTCGGAAATTGACTTTGATAAGCTGATTTATTTTCAGAGTAGTGGCACTTCTGGGATGCAAAAAAGCACTCATTTTTTGCTAGATACCGATATGTACAAGAAATCGGTAATTGCAGGGATGAAGCATTTTTATGAACTGAATGATTATGTAATCTGGGCTTATACACCTGGCTACAACGCCAATCCACATTCATCACTAGTTTGGATGCTCAATGTTCTGATTGATGGAGACAAATCTGGATTAAGTAGATTCTTAGAGTTGAATAAACCCTTATCGCAGAATGAATTAGATAAGGTTACTTCATCTGGGAAGAAGTTAATGCTTTTCGGTGCGGCTTTTGGGTTGCTAGATTTGCTGGAGATTAGTCAGATTCAAATTCCTAGCAATTCCATAGTTATGGAAACAGGAGGGATGAAAACTCATCGTCGCGAGATGACTAAGAGTCAACTTCATCAAAAACTTTCGGATGGCTTTGCTTTACCAAAAACTCAAATTCATTCAGAGTATGGAATGTCTGAATTACTGAGCCAGGCATATAGTTTGGGTGATGAATGGTTTGAATGCGTGCCTTGGATGAATGTTTCTATCCGAAATCCAGAAAACCCAATGGAAACTGTAGAAAATGGAACGGAAGGAATGATTGGAGTGATAGATTTGGCGAACATGAACTCATGCTCTTTTATTTTAACGGGAGATAAAGGTGTGATGGGAGAGAATGGACGATTTAAAGTGTTAGGTAGATGGAGTCCACAGAATTTACGTGGCTGTAATTTCTTAATTGATCAAGATTAATGCGCTCGATGAAATCTCATATCTCAACAATAGCTAAGGCTGCGAAAGAGTGGCTACAGCCAGATAACCTTGTACTAAAAAAAGCCATTGAACAAACGGTTGATGAAGGTTTGTTTTCTTTTGAGGATATTAAATTTCAGATTAGAACATTAAAACAGAATATAGAATCTGACCAAATTGAAGAGTGGGCAAATCGAGCAGAACTTAGTGAAACAAAGAATAGTTTTGGCTCCAAAGTTCTATGTTTACATGCAGGGAATCTTCCTTTGGTTGGATTTCAAGATGCACTAGGAACCATACTTTCAGGAGCCGATTATTTTGGTAAACTCTCACGAAAAGATCCGTACCTGTTGCAAAGTTTTCTCAAAAAGTTGGAAGAATTCCCACTAGAGAATAATATCCAATACTCCACCGATTTCAATCAATTTTCTGGTATCAAAGCTGACAAGGTTTTATTTGCGGGTGCAGAAAGTTCTATCGATGAGGTGAAGGAAATTGCGATTGCACAAAATTCCGTTTCCGAAGATGTTGAATGGGTTATGCGAAGCGCTAAGTTTTCTATGGCGTATATTCCTGATGAAATCACTCAAGTTATGGAAGACTTAGTTGAGGCTGTTTTTAGGTACGGAGGACGAGGCTGTCGATCGGTTGCGGTAGTTGTAAGTCCAATCAGATTTGGAAGGCTTAAATGCCATTTTCAGGATTATGTGGAATCCTTTTGGCTGAAGAACCCCCAGCTAAATAAACCAAAGGAAATATTAGCACATCAATTTGCTTATAACAAGGCGATTGAACGAGAGCAAGCTTGGATGAACGATTTCTTGATTCAGGAAACAGAAGAATTTCCGGAACTCGATTTTACGCTTCACTGGGTTGAAGGCAATGAAGATAAAGTACGCGAGCTAGCTAATAAATATGGTAGTGCACTCCAAACTGTCTACACCACAGATGGAATAATAGAAGGGGTGAGCAATGATTTTCTAAGTAAAGCTCAAACCCCCGATTTATGGTGGAAACCCGATGGGATGGACGTTATTTGAGTTCGAATGGGATCCTTCTTAAATGCATAAAAGAGTAATAACGATGCTCTGTTCTTCCTATAAATGCATATAATTTCCCTTCAATTTCGATAAAACTAGTTATTTTATGATTGAGTTTGTATGAAAATTTCATAGACTTATCTGATAGTGAATAAATATATACATAGCCTAAATTCGTTCCACCAATAATGTAGTCATCATTAATCTGAGAATGATAAATGGTATTATAAGAACTGCCAGTAGTTTCCAACTCAATTTGTACTTCAAATGGCTCTACAGATACGATTACTGGCTTAGAATCTGCATTATTCAGAATTTGGTAATTGCTAGAATTTAAGCTGAGATAATTGTGTGTTGAATAGTTTGTTTTATTAATGCTTTCGAAATTCCCATCATCCGAATACTTAATCATTGTTCCACCATTTACAAAAAGTGTATTTTTGTCAGGTATAATTGCAATGATTACAAATGGATAATAATTTGGATCTAGATAGTTTATGGTGCCATTATCCCAATCTACAGTATAAGCTCGACTACCTGTAGCAACAAAGTATATATCATTTTTGTTATCATAAGCGAACTGGGCGTGCTCGTATTTTTTATTAGTATAAGCTGAAGAAATTAGTTGTCCACTTTTGAGATTATATCTTTCAAACCTATCACGTTTTGAAACAATTAATTCGGGTTGAGCTTTAAAAGCATTTATAGAATATCTATAAGCACTATCTGATTTAATAAAGCTAAACGTATTGTCAACGGTGTTATCTTTAAGGTTATAAATTTTCAAACCACTCTTATCTAAAATGAATAATTTAGATAATTTAGTCGAAATAATAGTTTGTTTAAATCTGTCTATTACGTATGCCGGAACTTTGATATCAACGCTATTTGATGTATTCACATTGAGCTTAGATGTTTCGGCAACCTCAATAGCAAACGAGAAGTTCTCTTGATATGGAAAATCAATAACTTGATAAACTGTATCACTAACATTGGTTATGATGTCTATTTCTTCTTCTTCAAAGCGATTATAAGTTTTGTCTATATACTTGGCGATTACCCTGTAAGACTTAAAATCACTTCCTTGATGCTTTGTCCATTTAAGGTTATATGTCGCAATATCTTGTTCTACTTCTAAGAGTACATTATTTGGCAAAATCACTCTAAGATTGACTTCAGACACTTTTTCACCATTAATGATTAAATCAACTTTGTGATTACCATCAGATAAATCTGTTTTATAGATAACTAAAGTATCTGATAAGACATTCGAAGTTTCATAAAACACGCCATCAACATCACTTTTAAGTACTACATTTACATCTTTGCCTTTGGCTGCCTTATTAAGTTTTATCTTAAAGCTCAAGCGCTCGATATTACCCCTTATTTGATAATCTTTTGGGAATATTATTTGGCCATTAGGCTCTGTAGGATTAGGATCGAATACGCTATCCCGCTTTAGCTCTGGAGCTGTACTACAACTAACTAAAAGAACTACTAGGATGAGTAATTGTATGATTCTATATTTCATTCTCGAGAAATTTGATGGCTATATTATTTTTCATGCTTAAGTTTTGCAGTACTACCACAAAATTGGTTCTGAGTTCTAATTTAGTTATCAATTACTTCTACCCAACCTAGTTCAGCTTTTAGTACAGTATAATATGACATTATATTGGGGTCAAAAGACCTTCTAAAGTCTATGAGATACTTGGATTTACTGTTCCAAAGTACTTCGCCAGCAACGGGAATGCCACTAAAGTCTAGATGCTGAATAACCTTATTTTCTGTTTGTTTTGTATCAACAACAAAAGCGCTTTGTACGTCTTGAACATAAAAAACTCCATCATTAAGCAATGTTGTGCTTTTTAAATTGTCGCTATTCTTTAGGTTGTAAGCATCTTTAAATACATTACTCTGAGAATTGAAGTCGTACATAATGAGTTCATTCACGTTTTCAGAGTTAAATATTGTTGTGTCTAAATTTGCTGAAAAAGTAAAAGGGGAGTAATATTCTACTATAGCGGATTGCTCATTATAGAACTCTATACCTGTTTCTGTAAGATTATAAAACCTAAACATAGAATTTCCTTCTAAAGAACCCTCGTGAGTGTACTTAACAACTAGCTTTGTTTTGGCATCATTTATATGAAGTCTAATTAATTGTTCTTTAGTATTAAGCGTTTCAAGCAGTTCAGTAGTTTTAGTTTCTAAATCAATAGAGATTAATTCTATATTTTCCTCGGGTTTTTTTACAAGGGCAATAATTTTATTTGAGGATTCTGAAAATTGAATTTTAATAATTTTAGAATTTCCAAAAGATAAAGAGTCTACTGTTTCCGAGTTTATCCCAACTACGTACAATTTATTGCTATCAGCTAGCGAAGTTCCAGCTATCTTCGTTGCATTTTTATCGATGGTAATATTAATCATTCTAAAGTTTAAACCAATCTCTCTAGAATTACTCTCATTTAGGTAGTGCTTAATTTGAATAAACCAATGGTCTCCAGTGGTTACGTAAGCAAGTATGTTTTTATATGGACTGTGAGCTAATAAATTAGTGCTAAAGCTTGCTCTTTTTTGGCTCTCTACTTTGTTAATCGAAGTAAGTTTAGTTGTAAAGTGGATTGATTTACTCATCATGGTATTATTAGAAAGAGGTGCTTGAACCATGTATGAATATACATTCGATGTATTTACGGAGTTATCTATAAATATAGAGTCACCTTTAGCAATTGTTCCAATTGGAACAAACTCTGAGTTATTGATTTTGCGATAAATCGTTTTTTCTCTTTTAATTTGTGATAAGTCGGAGACTTTTATGGAGACTTCACTCATAGAGGATAAATCAAAATCTTTTATAGTAGGTGCTGGCAGAGGCAACTGAATTACTCCTGCTATAGAATCAGATGAAAGGTCTCTATTTACCCCTTTAACTGTAACAAAAACATCATCAGTAGCTTTTGTTAAGTCTTTTCTAATAATGAGGGAGGTTTTGTTTTTATCAACCTCAAAGCTCTCAGTTCCTGACTGGTCAGTCAATGTAACTAGAAACAGCTCTTCAGAGTCTGATATGTCTTTCCATTTAACTTGTAAAGAATCTACAGTAATTAGGTTCAGTTCTAAATCTTTGGGGCCAATGTTTACTTCTATAGGTTCGCTCGCCTGAAGTGTAGTTGTGTCATTATTAAAAATTTTAAAAGGAGTTAGGCTGTATTCCTGCTTAAATCCAAATTTAGGAGTTTGGATAGTATTTTGCTTTGCAGTATTTGGAAATGCAGCTACAAATTTAGAATCGGAGTTTGAATCTATTCTACTGTTTAAGATAAAACCATCAGGTTGAAAGACATTATCGCTCCATGAAAATGTAATCTCTTTGTAATTATTATTAAACTCGGCATTTAGCGATGTGACTTCTCCAAAATCGATGTTAACAGTCAGAGTGTCGGAGACAATATCATCATAGAAAGAAACAATATGATACTTTGTTGGATAAGCGAAAATTTTTGAAGAGTCGGTAAAGGAATTTGAATTTTTTTCTAGGTCGGCTAGTAACGTAAACTCATTATTCACTCCCAATGACTTAAATACTCTATAGCCATACTCAGCGTCGGATTTTTTGTCCCAGAAAAGTAAAACATTGCCACTTTCATTGAACTGATAATTAACACCCGTTGGAGGTTGTGGCTTGTATGTATCTGATTTTGGATCAAACGGACTACTTCTGTCCAGCTCTGGTGCCGTAGAGCAGCTAACCAAAATAAATGCAACCGCAATTGTAGACAGCAAGTAATTAAACATATTAGAAATTATATTTAAGTGTGGCCGTAGAGCTTATCCCAACATTAGTTATTTCTGTATTAGAAAAGTAGAAATCCAATCCTTTTTCGTCTCGGAACCCACCAATTGGCTTTGATGTTATCCCATCGTAGATGTTATATATATAGGTGCCAAGTGCTACTCCGAGGGCAATATTTTTGCGGTTCTCATGTTTTTTCGCTTTATCCGATAGCTCCTTTAACTTATCACCTAATTTTGATACTGTAACTTCGTTTGTAGAGCTTCTATACATGAAATGAGTTCTATTGTATTCATCCGAAACAGAGTTTAACTTATTGTTATTAACAATGGCATATAAAATGCTACCAACAGTACCAGTAAGGAATAACGATGCTTTTAAGTGTTGTCTTTTTAATATTTGGCTAGCTCCTGGTATAACTGAGGCACTCTTGACTATTTTCTCTGTTGGTTTTAAAAAAGAGGAAGACGCTGTAACTCGGCTCGATAGAACTCTGTAAGAAACTGACTTCTTGTAACCATATTTATTCACATAACGAATCGATTTATTACCGTTTGAAGCGTTTATCATGGCATATCCAGTGCCCACATAGCTATCTTCGTAAAAAATGTCGGTATCTCCGTCGGTTAAAAGAATTAAGTTAGCGTTATAATAATCTACAGCAGCAACATTGTTGTCGAGATTATAGATACTAATTGATTCGCCTTCAGCTGTATAACTGAGCTTTAGAGTAGTATCAGCCTTAACATTAAATGTTACAAAGCGATCTTTTGTAAAAGGTGTAGACATTCGGAAAAAACGTAATCCTGCCTTAATCTCGATAGAATCGCCGTTTGAGATGTTATAAACTTCCAGATAATTGTAGTCTATTACAACTTTAAAGGAATCTGCATTACTTTCAAATTTCACATAACCAGTTTGTGCTTGAGCAGTCCCTATAACACAAAAAAGAAGCGTAAATACGCATATAAAAGAAAGTAGGGTAGATGTTGGGTAGAGTGTTTTCAAAATGTTTTATGTAGTCTAATTGAAAGAATCAGTAGAGATTGTCCAAGTGGAGCCATCAAAGTTTGATAATTTTATTGGTGTATAATTCCGGGAGATGAAAGCGCCTTTTTTAGTATGTAGTAAAAATAGATTTTCGTAAGAATTATCGGTTCTTAAACCTTCTAGCTTAATCGTAGTTTGAGTTGCAGGATATCGAGCAATTAGTTTTCTATCAAGATTCAGTCCTTCCCATGTATAATCATAAATATATAAAAGGATTTCATCTACATCAGATGCACTCTCTATTTTTATTACAGCAGAACTTTCGTCAGCTTCTATTATTTCAAGTGGCTTTGGGGTAGTGGGTAAAATAGTATAAGCCTTACTTAGGTGGTAGTCTGTTCTTTGAATAGTGTTTTCAACGTATGCTCTGTAGGTAATATCTTCCGTTGGTAACTCTGAATAGGAATAGATTAAAGCTGCATAGCGATCTGCTTTAAACTTAGTCAAGAATTCAAATTCGCCTGAACCTATTTTTTGATCAATAATTATTTCATAATCCTCATTGAAATTATGATCTATATAAAACCTAATATCGGTTTCATTAGTCAGAATTGCTTCACTAAAGCCAAATATGTCTCGGACAATACTTGCGTATAAAGGCTTAGAAAAAACAGTATCTGAGCCTTGCTCTTGATAAGTTAATAACTTGTAGTATAGCCTTATTGGCTTGTGGATATTGAAGTCTCTAAAATAAAACCCAGTCCTAGAGAAGGCCGCTATTTCTTCATAATGCAAAGTGTCTATTAGAGATCGGTATAGTTTATAACCAGTAAAGTACTCAGATCGAGCTTTCTCCCAGGTTAGTAGATAATAATCAGGATCGATACTTAATTTTAAACTCGGGGGGCCATGTAATACATATATTTTGCTACTTGGGTCATTAATATGCTCACCCGTAAATGTAGGAACTTCTTTGCAGCTAGAAATTATTATGAGGACTGTAAGTAGCGAAATTAAACTTTTCATATTTCTAGTGCGTTAATGCCATCTTAAAACCAAACCCATAGTGAGTTGAGCCATTTGTAGATTGTTGGGCAAAAGTTGGCTGTATGTTAATTGAGTCAGAGACTTTATAACCTTGTCTCGGCTTTCTTAATCCATCAATAGTCGAATATCCATAAATAAGAGCTCCTGCTATGGCAAAAAGAGTGGAATTCTTATTATTGGTATCCATGGCATCCTGGTACTTATAAACTTGACTTCTATATTCTAGTAAGTCAGTAGTAGTGCTAGATTGATTATAATTCCGTGTTGCTTCATCAAACTTCACCCTATTATCATCAAAACTACTTTGTTGTAGCATAATCCCTGTAAATGCGGCACCTATACCAGCTAAAGTAAAAGCACCTTTTAAACTTTCTCCCTTCGCGAAATAAGCTACACTTGGTATCCATTTAAACCCAGAAGAAAGTAGTTTGGGCTTAGTATTGTATCTTTGTAAAAAAGAATCCTCATGTGATTTAATGGTGATATTCTTTTTTAATTCACCAAACTCTGGGTGAATAGCTTTAATACTATACTTACCATTCATTAAAAAATCTGAATAACTGCCAGTTCCAACTTCTGTGCCGTTTATATAGACTATAGAGTTTGAATCAGTTATAAAAGTAAAGTTATAGCCTAACTTAAAACGATCATAGGAGCTTTTACTATTTTTAGAAAAAGAAAAAATATTCCTTAAATAACTCTTTGTGAGACCAGGCTCTATGGTTAGTTGGAGTTCTAAATCAGAAGCATCTTTCACAATTACATAGAAGTGATGTTTACCTGGCTCAAGCTTTATGCTATCAACTTTAGATAATTCATAAACGTGGTCCAAATTATTATCTACAATAACAAAGCTGTTGGGCGCATTTGTAACCAGTTTGAAGTATCCAAACTCGGTATTAGTATCCTGAGAAAGCCCATTTTTTGGTAGCAAAAAAACTGTAAAGATGAGTAAGCATGAAAGTGTTAGTAACCGTAAATTCATCTTCGTTTATATATTTTGCGATTCATTTTTTACCTAGAAGGATGATAGCTAGAAATTAAGTAAAATCAAGTTAAATATGCATTCTTATAACCCAAAAGAAATTGAAACTAAGTGGCAAAAGTATTGGCTAGAAAGTAAGACTTTTAAAACGCCAACAGACACTTCAAAGCCTAAATTTTATGTGCTAGACATGTTTCCATACCCAAGTGGGTCGGGTTTACACGTTGGCCATCCAGAAGGTTATACAGCTACTGACATTATCGCGCGGTATAAAAGAATGAAAGGTTTTAACGTTTTACATCCGATGGGTTGGGACGCATTTGGCCTCCCCGCAGAACAATATGCGGTAAAAACAGGAACCCATCCTCGATCTACAACAGAAATAAATGTTGCTAGGTTTAGAGAACAGTTACAAGCAATAGGCTTTAGCTACGATTGGGATAGAGAAGTAAACACCACCGATCCAGATTATTTTAAATGGACCCAATGGATATTTCTGAAATTGTTTGAACGTGGGTTAGCATACGAAGATGAAGTTGCGGTTAATTGGTGCCCAGAATTGGGAACCGTTTTAGCAAACGAAGAAGTAATTGATGGAAAAAGTGAAGTAGGTGGATTTCCTGTAATACGGAAACCGATGCGCCAATGGGTTCTTAAGATTACAGCATATGCAGAACGGTTACTTGAAGATTTAGAAGACTTAGACTGGCCAGAATCACTAAAGGATATGCAGCGCAACTGGATTGGTAAATCTGTTGGCGCAGAAATAGACTTTCAAGTTGGAAAGACTGAACATAAGATTCGTGTTTTTACAACTCGTCCAGATACTATTTTCGGTGCTACTTATATGGTGCTAGCACCTGAACACCAATTAGTTGATATTATTACCACAGACGAACAGAAGGCGCGTGTTGAGGAATACAAACACCAAGCCTCTCTAAAGTCTGATCTTGATAGACAAGAACTCACAAAAGAAAAAACGGGAGTATTTACCGGAGCTTATGCAGTAAATCCAGCCAATGGAAAAGAAGTGCCAATTTGGGTAGCAGACTATGTTTTAGCTAGTTATGGAACTGGTGCAATTATGGCAGTTCCTGGGCAAGATGAACGCGATTGGGAGTTTGCAGAAAAGTATGAGTTGCCCATTCTACGAACAGTGCAGCCAGAAGAAGGCTTTGACGGAAAAGCCTATACTGGAAATGGCGTTGCTATAAACAGTGACTTCTTAAACGGTTTGACTATAGAAGAAGCCAAAGACAAAATTATACCTTGGTTAGAAGAAAGAGGAGCAGGTGAAAAAGCTATTAACTTTAAGCTTAGGGATTGGCTTTTTTCTCGCCAACGTTATTGGGGAGAGCCTTTTCCAATTATTCATGTTGATGGCGAAGCAAAAGCAATTAAAGAGTCTGAATTACCACTGTTATTACCAGAAGTTGAGAAATATCAGCCCACAGGTGATGGCGAGCCACCATTAGCAAATGCTACTGATTGGGTAAATACTACAGACCCAGAAACTGGTAAACCAGCTAAACGAGAAACTAATACCATGCCGCAATGGGCTGGGTCTTGCTGGTACTATCTGCGATACATTTCACCAGGTTACGACGGCGGACCTGTTGATCCAGATTACGAGAAATACTGGATGCCAGTAGATTTATACGTGGGTGGAGCTGAGCATGCTGTATTACATTTGCTCTATGCTCGTTTTTGGCACAAAGTTCTATTTGATTGTGGAATTGTATCGACCAAAGAACCTTTTCAGAAGCTAGTAAATCAAGGAATGATTCTTGGCGAAATGGAATATACAGGCTTCAAAAAAGATGGGGAGTGGATTAACTCCAATGAAGATACTACCGACGCCGAACTCGTTAAGCTCTCAGAAGAGGAAGTCGAGAAAAAGGGAACAGGTTTTGTGCTGAAAGGTACCGATATAAAAATTGAAGCAAGAGCTCATAAAATGTCTAAAAGTCGTGGTAACGTAATTAATCCCGACTTGATAATTGATGAGTATGGCGCAGATTCGTTGCGATTATATGAAATGTTTATGGGACCGCTTGAACAAGTAAAACCTTGGAGTACGAAGGGGGTAGAAGGCGTTAATAGATTCTTGAATAGAGCTTGGAGACTGCTTATTGATGAAAACACTAATAGCCTGAAAGATACTGTAGATAGTACAGAAGGGAGTAAAGAACAGTTAAAAGCGCTACATGAAGCCATTAAAAAAGTGTCTGAAGATATTGAAGAAATGAGATTCAATACGGGTATATCAGCACTTATGATATTTGTAAACGAAGCATATTCTTGGAAAAATATGCCAAAAGATATAGCCGCAAAGTTTATACAGTTACTTTCGCCATACGCGCCACATATATCTGAAGAAATATGGCAAAAGCTAGAGCAACCTGAAGAACTAGCGTATTCAAGCTGGCCTGAGTTTAACGAAGAGTACTTGAAAGCTGACTCTGTAATCTATCCTGTTCAAATAAATGGAAAGGTCCGAGCAAACATCGAAATTTCATCCGATAAAGCTAAAGACAAGAACTACGTATTAGATATCGCAAAAAGTGATTCTAGAATCATGGAATATCTAGCTAACTCTACCATAGTAAAAGAAATATTTGTTCCAGGGAGAATTATCAATCTAGTTGTTAAATGATGTAGTAAATCAGCTAGTTTAGCTAATTTTTATTAGTATTGTTTAATGATTGTTAAGCAATATTAAAGGTGAGTTATAGCTTAGTGTTATATATTGTTACAAATAATCTAGTAACAATTAATACATTATTTTTTTAATAGTGTTCTCTTAATTACGAGTTCACTTTTAGGATAGTAACGCAGGTTGATCGAGGTCAAAAGTATTTCAAATAAAATTCTAGTATGGAGTTAAGCATTTTATTTATTGAGGACAATCCTCATGACGTAGAGTTAACTACGCGCGCCCTAAAAAAAGGCGGCTTAAAGCCTACTACGACTGTGATTGACCAATTTGATAGTATCACAAAAGAAATATTATCTGGTGATTATGACTTAGTTATTTGTGATTACATTTTGGGTGGCTTTACTGGAATGGATGCACTAAATAAGATTAAAAGCCTCGACCAAGAAATTCCTGTTTTACTTGTTTCAGGAACAGTACCTGATGAAAAAGCCATTGATGCTGTGTTAGCAGGTGCCAAAGACTATATCTTGAAGGATAACTTTACAAGATTAGTCCCTGCAGTAAAAAGAGAATACGAAGCGTTTGTTCAAAGAAAAGAAAAAAAGAAAATTGAAGAAGCTTTAAGTAGTAGCGAAGAAAAGTATAGGCAGTTTGTTGAAGCCTCTCATGATTTGGTTTGGAAAATTGACGAAAAAGGAATGTTCAGTTTTGTTAATTCTGCAAGTCAAATAATACTCGGATATGCACCTGATGAAATTGTGGGAAAAACGTTTTTAGAGTTTGTCTCGCAAGACCAAATAAATGATATAGAACGAATATTTAGAAGAGTTCAAACAGGTGAAACTGTTGAGCATTATGATTTGAAAATGGTAAAGAAGGACGGAACAATTTCCTTCATGACCGCAACTTCTTACCCGGTTATTGATAACGAAGGAAGTTTTTTAGGGAGCTCTGGCGCTGCAACAGACATTACACACATCAAAGAATATCAGCAGCAGTTAGAAGAAAGTTTGAAAGAGAAAGAAGTGCTGATAAAAGAGATTCATCATCGTGTAAAGAATAACCTAGCTGTAATTTCTGGTATTCTGGGGCTCCAAGCACTCCATTTAACCGACGAGAATATGATTGCCATTTTTGAGCAAAGTCAATCTAGAATCAAGTCGATTGCAATGATTCACGAGCATCTATATCAAACAGAACTCTTTACAAGCGTGGAAATTAAAAGCTATGTAACAGCGCTAATAGAAGAGATTAAAAATACATTTGAACGCGTCGACAAGAAGATAGAAATAGAAATATCGGGCGATGAAGTAGAGTTAAATATGAATCAAGCCGTTCCATTCGGAATCCTTGCGAATGAACTAATAACGAATGCTTTGAAGTTCGCTTTTGAAGGGCTAGAGAGTGGGAAAATTGAGTTAAAATTGAAACAGAAAAATAACCGTATATTTTTTACTGTTTCCGATGATGGAATTGGTTTGCCAGAAGACTTTGTGCATCGTAAAAAAAGCTCTCTAGGTATGACTTTGGCTGAAACTGTTACGAGCCAATTACAAGGACTGTTCTCTTGGGAAAAAACGGAAGATAATGGAACAAGGTTTTTAGTAGAGTTTACACGAAAAGAGATGAATAATTGGGCAGAAATAAAAAAGCCCAACTAGTATTGATTAACTAGTTGAGCTTATAAACTGAATCTCAATTTAAAAGAGTAGAGGAATTATCTCTGCTCTAAAGGCGTCCAAGGTAGATTTTTTTCACCAACATAAAGTGCTCTTGGGCGAATCAATCTGTTGTTAGCTGCTTGTTCCATAATATGGCCTGTCCAACCAGCAACTCTACTCATTGCAAAGATACAAGTAAACAAATCAGGCTGAACTCCAATTGAGTAATAAACAGTAGCTGAGAAGAAATCGACATTAGGATCGATGTTTTTTTCTGTCTTCATGGTGTTAAGCATGTCCATAGACCAACGATAAAGTTCTTCTTGGCCGGTTTCTTCTGCTAATGATTTTGCCATTTTCTGCAAATGAAGACCGCGAGGATCAAACACTTTATAAACGCGATGACCAAAGCCCATTATTTTTTCTTTGTTAGCTAGCTTTTGCTTTGTAAAAGCAACTGCATCAGCACTTTTGCCTTGTTTTCCAAGTTCAAGCAAGGTATTCATTACTGCAGTATTTGCACCACCGTGTAAAGGGCCTTTAAGCGCACCAATTGCTCCTGTAACAGCAGAATACATATCAGACATTGTAGCGGTAATAGAACGAGCTGTAAACGTAGAAGCGTTCATTCCATGCTCAGCATGAATAATGAGACACAAGTCCATTGTTTTCTCAGCTTGTGCACCGGGCTTTTCTCCATTAAGCATATACAAGAAGTTAAATGCTGTACTTCCTGTATTTAAAGGAGCGATTATTTCTAAACCTTTTCTTGAGCGGTCGAATGCTGCAATAATTGCAGGAATCTTTGCTGTAATACAAATAGCTTGATTACTAAAAAGCTCAGAATCATATTTACCAAAAGTAGAATCGTAATCTGCTAACATTGAAACAGCGGTGCGTAGAACAGCCATTGGCTCAGCACTTTTGTTAGTACTAGAGATGTAATTTAAAACTGGCTCAGGGAGTTCTCTATTTTCGATTAAGCTTTTTTTAAGAGCTTCCAATTCGCTGCTATTTGGTAAACGATCGTTCCAAAGAAGGAAGCAAACTTCTTCAAAAGTAGCATTCTCAGCAAGAGTGTCGATATGGTATCCAGAATAAATGAGATCACCTTTAGTACCATCAATAAAACTTTTAGTGGTAGAAAAGGCTACGATACCCTCGAGTCCCTTATTAATAAATGGGTATTGTTGCTCGTCAAAGCCAGTGTGTAGACCAGTCGACATTATTGCTCCAAATTTTAAAGTTAATTTTTGTGTAGTGCTTTTTTAGCAGCTTCTTTTGCGTATAACACAGTTGTCATAGAAAGCGTTTACTTGCTCGGAATCAAATCTTGAAGTAAACAGCATAAGAATTATAAAGTACCACTAAATCACTAAAAAATTAAGCAAAATTTGCTATTTATTCAGATTAAAAAATGTATAATTAATCAGGATATAAACTTTGCTTGATTCCATAATTCATCCATTTCTTCTAGAGTCGCATTTTTTACAGACTTACCATTTTCCTTAAGTTTTTTTTCGATGTATTTGAATCGAGTTTCAAACTTTGAGTTGGTTTGTCGTAAGCTATCTTCGGCTACTAAGTCAAAATAACGTGCTACGTTAACCATCGAGAAAAGAACATCACCAAACTCATCTGCAGAAGCTTTTTTATCTTTCTTTTCTAAGGCCTCTTTAAACTCCTCAATCTCTTCTTGTAACTTATCCCATGCTTGGTGCCATTCCGGCCAGTCAAAGCCTACATTAGCCGCTTTTTCTTGCATTCTCTGCGCTCGAATAAGTGCGGGTAGATGAATAGGTAAACCATCAAGCGTAGATTCTTTCCCTTCTTTTAGTTTTATAGCTTCCCAATTTTCTGCTACTTCACCATCATTGGCAACAACGGTCTCGCCAAAAACATGTGGGTGCCTACGAATGAGCTTTTCCATGAGAGAGTAAATCACCTCGCCTATATCAAAAGTCTTTGTTTCGCTAGCTATTTTGCTATGAAAGACAACATGGAGAAGGAGATCGCCAAGTTCTTTTTTAAACTCTCCAAAATCTTCATTATCAAGCGCCTCTAAAGCTTCATAAGCTTCTTCAATCAAATTATCCTTTATGGAATAATGAGTCTGCTTTTTATCCCAAGGACATTCTTTTCTCAAGATGGAAATGAGTTCTACAAGGTCTTCAAAATTTTTACTGGGTTTCATAAACTAGGGGAGGTGTTAACTAAGAGTGTGTACTAAGTTTTTCTTTTTTTCTTTTTTGCCGCTGGGAATAAAATATTATTCAAAATAAGTCTATATCCAGGACTATTAGGATGTAAACTCAAATCGGTGGGAGGATCGTTTACACGATGTGTATAATCTTCAGGGTCGTGGCCTGCGTAAAATGTAAATGTGCCTTTTCCGTAATTCCCATGTAAGTATTTAACTTGCTCACGTCCTGGTGCTTCAGCTAAAACAACGATGGATGATTTTACTTTTTCCTTTCTAAAAGCTGTTGTTTGTCCATAAAAGCCTTTTATTGAACTAACATGGTTTTGTGTAAGCATAGTTGGAACAGGGTCCCATTTTGCTGAGAAATCAAATAGCGTGAAAAAGTCGAGTGATTGATCTATTTCTTGAATTTGTACAGGCACATCAATATCGGCATGCTCATACTGGTGTGGATCTGTAATAATGTTGAAGGTTTCGAAGGCGAATGTTTTTGTAAAATCGAGATGCTCTTGCGCATTTGGGTCTATTGCATCACCATCAAACTGTGAGGGTGCGATGTCTATACCTTCTGCAGCTAAAGCGATGTCAAAGGTGTCGGTTCCTGAGCACATCGCAAATAGGAAACCTCCTTCAGTAACATAATCTTTAATAGTTCTAGCGACGGCCTTTTTTTGGTCACTCACTTTACTATATCCTAACTCTTGAGCCATAGCCTGCATCTGTCGAACTTGGGCGATGTACCATGGCATAGCTTGATAGCTAGACCAAAATTTCCCAAACTGGCCTGTAAAATCTTCGTGGTGTAAATGCAGCCAATCATACTCTTGTAGTTTCCCAGCTAGTACTTCAACATCCCAAATCTTATCGTACTCCACCTCTGCGTAAGTTAGCGCAAGTGTTACCGCGTCATCCCAAGGGAGTGCTTGATCTGGAGTATAAACGGCAATCCGAGGTGCTTTCTCTAAATTTACAACCGACATATTTACGCCTGCTTTTTCAACTTCACGAACTATAGCGGCTGCTTCAGAAACATCAACCGTTCGAACTGACACATTTCTAAGTCTACTTTTGCGAACGATGTCATTTTCGGCGTTGGTTAAAAAACTTCCACCTTTATAATTGAGTAACCATTTTGCGGGATAACCATCACTAATGTGATTGAAAATTACTCCATAAGCTTTTAAATGATCGGTTTGAGAACCATCCATAGAGATGAGTACTTGCTGCTGTCCAAAACTAATCCCATTAAAAAGAAATAGGAATAGAAATACGATAAAGGATCTAAGAATTTTCATGATGAACTAGGTTTGGAGAGGTCTGATAATCGATTTCTAATATGTGGTGCATAAATACTGAGGGGGTAATCAAGGAGAATCTCCTCGTAATATTTGATAACAGTTTCTGTAGTTATTTTGCTTAAAAGGTTTGAATTGTTATTAAGCTCAACACTTAGGGCTTGGTCTGTAGCGGTTGCTCTTTCCCACATTAAGCGTTCTCGCTGAGATGTGGTGGGGTTGGCCTCCAAGAATGTATTTAAAGAATGGGCAAGCTCAGAAAATTCATGTTCTTGATAACGAGCAAGGTTTATGAATGCATCTTCTTTAAATGGAGTATTATCAGTGTTGTTTGTAATGGAAGTGAAAAGATAAGTGGCCTGTTCTTTGTCGCCTTTATGTTGATGGTAAATGGCATCAGCAAACGGTTTGATAAATTCCCCTGTGGTATCGGCTTGTGTTCCTTTCTGAATCCATAGTCGTAGTTCTAAAGCATCATTTGCATAATAGGAAGTATTCTGTCGACCAAGAGATTTTAGCTGAATATTTGCAAACTCATAGTCGCCAGAGAAGAAATCGGTGAGAGCCAAAAAGTATCGGGTTTTCTCTGCAAGGGGGCCAATATTCGCTTTTTTATTACTTTTGGTGAAAGCAATTCGGGCTTGTGTAAATTCATTTTTAACAAGTTGAATTCGACCTTCCAAATAGTAGAGCTCAGCAGATTCTTGATATTTTTGAGACATGGAGAGCGAAGTCTTCGCGCGTTCAGCTAGCTCGTGGTTATATGTGTGGTCTAATGCAATCTCAGCTTGTTTTAGAATTACGTCTCCAATTCTTGAGTAGCTAGGTGCTTCATTTCGAATTTGGGTAAGTAAATTAAAAGACAAATCGAATAGAGAGTCTTTATTTTTGTCAGAATTGAGGTTAAAATCCTGAAGTTGTTTAGCCCATTGCGCATATACCCCAGCAAGCTCTTCCATGCTTCGCCATTTTATTTCACCAGCAGCATTCTCGATGTAATAGGAATATGCAGAACTAGAAAGCTCAAACTCTTTATTCTCTAAAAGCTGTTTCCCTAAATTAAATACGGAATAGGTGAAGTTAGATGTTGCACTTTCGTACGCAATAGCGGTTGCTAGGGCTCTTCGGTAAAGCTTGTTTTCCTGCAAAAGCCAAGTTTGGAACTGATAAAGTTCTTTATAAATAGGATCTGAAATAGACAGGTTATTCATTTCATCTTCAATCTCTAGCATGGTAATGTCGTACACTAGAGGGTCGTTATACCGAAGTAGAAGACGTTGAATATTTCCACGTTGTTCAGGGCGTACTTTAAGCAGATTCAGCCATTCTACTATTGCGCCTTCGTAGTTTCCTGCAAGCATTTGGGCTTCAGCAATCTCACTTAAAAATAACTGTTTATTGTTGAAGACTACTCTAGCTTTCTTATAGATATCGACTGCCTTAGCATATTCTCTCACACTAGTTAAAGTATGAGCTGTATTCATATAAATTTGATACTGCTTTGGATGAGATTCGAGATTCTCGTCCCAAAGGTTAAATGCTTTTTCGGTGTCGCCTTTAAAGTGATAAAGTTTGGCCTCTAGATTTTTAACTAAGGGATCGGTTGGTTTGTTTAAGAGACGTTGTTCTACTTCACCAAGTCCTTCATCATATCTTTTTAGTTGAACATAGCACTCAATAAGACGGTCGAAATAGTAATGTTCAGAGGGAGTTTTTTCAACAAGATTGCTAAGAATGTCCAGCGCAGACTCGTAACGCTGTTGCTTCATAAGCCTATCCGCTAATTGAAATTCATTACCAATTTGAGCCCAAACCACACCCTGAAAAGCAATAGTGCATATAATAACTAGGATATATTTGTGTAACACTTTCAACGCGGTAATACTAGATTTTTAAGGGCTTCGGGGGCAAATGATTTAAGCTCTTGATAAAATTTATAAATAGGTAGCCCAACAACGTTATTATAGTCACCATTAATGGCTTCTACAAACACTGCGCCCCAATCATCTTGGATTCCGTATGAACCAGCTTTATCCATGGGGCTATTGGTAGCTACGTAAGCTTCAATTTCTTTAGGAGCTAATGTGCCAAAAGTTACGCGTGTTTCCACAGAAAATACGCGTGCGCGATTATTAGCACTTTTTTGTTCTGTTTGGATGAAAGCTACACCCGTAAAAACGGAATGAGTTTTACCACTTAAACGGTTGAGCATCTGTGTAGCTTCGGTATGGTTACTAGGCTTACCTAGTATTTCACCTTCTAAAACAACAATAGTATCTGCACCAATTATCAAACAATTATGTTGAGAGCGTGCCACATCTTGAGCTTTTTGCGACGCTAGTTCTTCAACAAACGCAGGTGGTTCAAACCCAGATATATCTTCATTAATGGAGCTTGGTATTACTTCAAACGACAATCCAATCTGTTCTAATAATTTTTTTCGACGTGGGCTTTGTGAAGCCAAAATGATTTTCATAAGGTATAATACTGCCTTTGGAGTTATAGGATAATTAAATAACTTCACTATTCGTTTCAAGCAACGCAAAGGTTAAGGTTTTAAAAGGTAAAAATGGCAAAAAATTATTCCAAAAAAGAAGACAAAGCCCCAATGTTTTTCTCATCTTTTAACTATAAGCTCATTGGATTAGCTATAGCTCTAATTGCTGGCGGGTTTACTGCAATGCTAATGGAAAATGAAGTTGAAGGATTTATTTCATTATATATTTCACCGATTGTGATTGTTGCAGGTTTTATTATCGTACTTTTTGCGATTCTTAAGCATGATCGCCCAAACCAAGAAGAACCAAGCCAGCCAAGTTAAGGTGGTTGACCGTCTGGTAAATATCTTTTTCATTTTCTCTCTTATTTTTGTGTTCATACTATTCGCGAAATCGGGTGATCATTTGCGAATAGGAAGTGCTTTAGTGTTGGCTGGTCTATTTGCACTTATAGCCTTTATTCTAAATTGGCTAACAATAGACGGTTCTAAATCGGCGGCCATTTTTGGTACTATAGCATATGGTTTGGGAGGCTGGCAAGCCGCTTTATTGGTGTTAGTCTTTTTTATCTCTGCTTCCTTATTTTCAAAAGATACTATCAGCGCAGAAGGGCAACTATCTATTAAATTTAGAAGAACAGGAGCTCAAGTTTGGGCAAATGGCTTTTGGTTCGCCCTCTGGCTAATGATTTGGTTTATCTCAAAAGAGTATTTATTTCTAACAGCTGCAGTTGCTAGTATTGCAGCTGCAAATGCAGATACTTGGGCTACAGAGCTAGGAAATAAAGCCAAAGGAAAAACTTTTCTTATCACAACTCTAGAACAAGTTAAGTCGGGTACAGATGGCGGAATTAGCATTAGTGGATCTTTGGCGGCTTTAGCAGGCTCAACATTAATTACTGTCCTTTTTTGGATTACATTTGCAAACAGTACTACTTTGTCGTTAGTTTTAATTATTGTAGCGGGGGTAGCAGGTTGCTTTTTTGACTCGTATCTCGGAGCTCGTTATCAAGGCCATATTTTTTCCAAAAAAACAGTGGTAAATGGTTCAACTCGCCCTCTTAAGTTCGACAACAATGTTGTCAATTGGGTTGCAGTAGGAAGTTCCTCGATAATTGTTTTATTAATCACATTAATATTTGAAGTATGAAATGGTATAAAAAATTGCATTGGCAGATAATGATTGGATTGGTTTTAGGATTAGTCTGGGGCTTAATATCTGCGTTGGTAGGTTTTAATTCTTTTACGGTAGACTTCGTAAAACCATTTGGTACTATATTTATCACCTTACTAAAGTTAATTGCTGTTCCATTGGTATTCGCTTCGTTAGTGGCAGGTATTACAAGTCTTAACGACACTGCCAAACTATCTAGAATGGGTGGTAAAACTATTGGAATATATCTTGTCACTACAGTTCTTGCTATTACAATTGGGCTCGTAACAGTTAACATTATCCAACCAGGAAAAGCGCTTCCTGAAGAGACAAAAATTCAGCTACAAGAGCAGTATAGCGATGCAACCGGGCAAAGCAGCCTTACTGCGAGTGAAGTTCTAGATCGTGGTCCACTAGACTTTTTTGTAGGTATTGTTCCTCCAAATCTTGTATCTGCAGCCGCTGATAATACCATGATGCTTCAAATTGTATTTGTGGCTCTTTTGTTTGGGATCGGAATTATTCAAATTGAAAAGAAAAAAGGGCAAATTTTAATCGACCTCTTCGATTCTGTTAATGATGTGATTATTCGAATAGTTGAACTTATAATGAAAACCGCTCCTTATGGGGTTTTTGCCCTGATGGCATCCGTAATCGTAGATTTAGCGGGAGACGACTTAAGTAAAGCTCTGGAGTTATTAATAGCTCTTGGTTGGTATTGCGTAACAGTTCTTGTTGCATTGATTATGCACGTTATGTTGGTTTATAGTACAATGTTTAAGATGTCGAGCAAGATGAAATTGGGAGACTTTTTTAAAGGAATTCGTCCTGCAATGTTATTGGGTTTTAGTACAAGTTCGAGTTCAGCAACACTTCCTGTAACAATGGAAACAGTTGAAAAGAACCTAGGAGTTGACGAAGAAGTATCAAGTTTTGTACTACCAATTGGTGCTACCATAAATATGGACGGAACTAGCTTGTATCAGGCTGTAGCAGCTGTTTTCATCGCTCAAGCTTTAGGCATGGACTTGAGCTTAGTGCAACAACTAACGATTGTTTTAACAGCCACCTTAGCTTCAATTGGAACCGCTGGGGTTCCAGGAGCCGGAATTGTTATGCTCGTAATTGTATTGCAAGCAGTAGATGTTCCTGTTGAAGGAATTGCTCTAATATTAGGCGTAGATAGAATATTAGATATGTGCAGAACGGTTGTAAACGTTACGGGAGATGCCGCAGTAGCTGTTACTGTTGCTTCAAGCGAGGGTAAATTAACAGAACCTCACTTCGATGATTAAATATTTCAAAGGGCATAAATTTAATGTGCCATTTGTCAAAAAATTAGTTTATTTGAGTACGATTGTGTTATTAATTAACGGCTGCTTATGAGACAACAGCTACTACGCAAAGCATACTTTAAAACTCTACATATCGCCCTATTTTTAAGCTTCATACTCATCAGTATTGAGGCCAAAGCTCAAACTATTTTAGTTCCTGGCGATGTTGTATTTGTGTCAATTAACTCAGTGGACAGTTCATTCGAAATAATTCCACTTATCGATGTGCGTAAAGGAACAAAACTATACGTAAATAATGGGCTATGGAGTAATGAGAGTACTAATTTTGAATCTGGAGCTGAAGTAGAAATAAGTATTTTAGCTAATGTTGAAGCAGGAACTTCTATCAAACTAGGAAATAGTATCCTAGATGGAATTGAAGTAGAAGGAGAGATTAAATTATCAACCGGTAACGAAACACTTTTTCTTTACCAAAAAGAAGATGGAGTGTTTAGATTTGTTTATGCAATAGGGTGGGGACAGAAAGATTCTGACTCTCAAATAGACTTTTTTGGTTCAAAATTACCAGGCGCACTAACAGAGGTAACTAAGAATTATCTTTCCTTAGGTGATTTGGAAAATTATCAGTATTACATCCGAAATGGGGCAAGTGGAACCTCAAGAATGCTTAGTAAGCTTGTAACAGATGCAGCTCATTGGAAAGGGAGAAACACATCTCCATATCAAAGATTTGGTACATCATTTAATATTCTCAAACCACCCGTTATTCTTTTTGATCAAAGCCTTGCCTCTGTAAGCGAATCGGAAGATGAACTCTCGCTAAATGTAGCCATTTACGAACATGATGGCTCAAAACTTACAGTTGATGTTGCTTTCGATTCCGTGAATAGTTCTCTTGGAGCCGATGAGATTATGAATTTCAAAAGCGCTGAGATTAATTTTTCAGGTCTAATTGGAAATGCTGTTTATGAGATTAAACTTCCCTTAAAAAAGGATAATATTTTTGAAGGAATTGAAACGGGTATTTTTGAACTAAAGAATTTGTCAAATGGTAATTTTGGAGATTTTGTTACACATACACTATTAGTTCAAGAAAACGAAAATCCAAAAATCAAGCTTCAACCTATTGCTATAAATAATGAGCAAGCACTTATTGTTTATAATATTGAAAGCACAGAGGTAGATGTCTCAAATTGGACTGTTTCAAAAGGAAAAAATTCGTTTACTATTCCAGATAATTACGTGCTAGAGTCTGGTGGAAAACTGGTTATAAGTTCAAAAAAAGCAGAAAATTATATGGGCGCAACTTACCCTATGCTATTGCTTGATGAGAAAAATATATCTTCAATCTTTAAACCTGGTCTTATTAAGATTTACGATAGAAATAGTAATGTTATAGACGAAGTAGTTATAGAAGAGCAGAAAAAAGATGAGGTTTCTAACTCTTTAGCGATAGCTGGCGTACAAAAAAAGAGCTCAGTTGCTAAAGTAGCTGAGTTGAATACAGTTGTTGGTGAGCCTGAATCCATTGAGATTACTCCTGGGTGGAAGGAGATAGCTTTCAACGAAACCCTTTTGCGAGAGTATACTGAAACTACATTCTATCAGTGGAGCGAAAAAGAAGGACAGTATGAGGAAGTTGATAATAAAACTGTAGTGCCCTCTACACAGCCGCTATTAGTGTATATGGATTCGACACTGACTCAGGGTTATGTCGAATTCCAAAAAGAAAAAGAAACAGTTAAGCAGAATGAGTTAAAACTTAGAATATCTGCAACCGACAGAAATAACAATAAAATTATAGACCGAATCGAAGGATTGAACAAGGTCATAAATACCACTCAGCAGGTTATTCAAGTTGGTTTTATTGAAAAAGAAGTGATGGAGTTAGCGCCTTTAGCTACAAAGCCAGTTGTTTTTGCTGAAATAAGAAATGGCACTGAATCTTTACGTGCCACCGATGTAATTGCACCGAATGAAACATTCTGGATAAAAGTTGAGGAAGCTATAGAAGAAACCAACATTGATATTGATCTTTCAAAGATGGTTTTTGAACACGAAAATGTAATCCCAGAGAAATCAGGTGTTTTGGAATTGATTTTATCAACACAGAATGGGTCAGAAAAAGTAGTATTTAACTTTAAAGATTCTGACAATAGTTTAACTGTCACACAAACTTTGGATGATAACGTAGAGCTTTTGATTCCTAGCCAGTCTTTTTCTTCGTTTACGCTGACTAACGGTAACGTAGATTTCGTGTCAGCAGACTTGTTTGTTACAGATAACTACGAGACTAGCTTTTCGTCTAGCATAATGGGTAGTGAGCCAGGGGAGTATGTATTAAAAGTAGGTAAATGGAAAGATATCCCTGTTGATTTGATAATCTTGGTTGAAGATTTAGAGGAGCAAAAAGTGTATGAGTTAGATGAAAATTGGGAGACTAGCTTTGAGTATTCCAATCACCTCATCTCAGAAAAGGAATCTTTTTATAATCAGGGTGATTTAACTCAGCCTCATAAAGAAAATAGATATGTACTCAGGTTTGTATCCAAGCAACAATATATTGAAGATGAACAAATAGATACGCCAGACGAACTAACATTAAATCAGAATTATCCGAATCCATTTAATCCGCTTACAACGATATCATTTTATCTACCGGAAGCTGCAGAAGTTAAATTATCGGTGTTCAATATTGTAGGACAACCTGTAGCTTTGCTCATTAACCAGAGTTTGGCAGTGGGAGAACATAAAGTTGATTGGGATGCTACTGAAATGCCCAGTGGAATGTATATTTACCAATTAGAAGTTGGTACAAAGATCATGACTAGAAAAATGACCCTTGTAAAATAGGGGTGTAAGTATAATATAAACATATAAAAATCAATAGTTTTTAAAACATGGTTACAAAGAATATTCAAGGAGTTGAAGTACCAGAGCTCGGTTTTGGCACATTTAAACTTATTGGAAAAGAGTGTGAACAAGCTGTTAAGCTTGCCCTAAATGTTGGGTACCGGCACATAGACACCGCTCAAGTGTATAAAAATGAGCGTGAGGTTGGCAACGGTATAAAACTAGCTCACATAAAACGTGATGAGCTTTTTGTAACTACCAAGATTTGGATGAATAATATGGCACCAGAGGAAGTAATCAAATCGACGGAGCGCTCTCTGCAAGATTTAGACTTGCCCTATGTTGATTTACTGCTTATCCACTGGCCTAATCCAGATTTCGATGTAGAGAAGACAATTGAGGCTATGCTTTCTGTTCGAGATCAAGGGAAAGCTTTGAATATTGGTGTGAGCAACTTCCCAATGAAAGATTTGAAGGAAGTAAATGAAGAGCTTGCTGCTCCTATATTTTGTAACCAAGTTGAATATCATCCGCTTTTAGGACAGTTTGAATTGCTCGAGTATGCTTCTGAGCAAGACTTGCTTGTTACAGCTTATAGTCCACTTGCTCAAGGTGAGATTTTCAATATTCCATTATTACAAGAATTGTCAGAAAAATATGGAAAAACCCCATCACAAATTGCACTCCGCTGGCTAGTAGAGCAAGAGCAAGTGGTGGCGATTCCAAAAGCTAGTTCTAGAGAACACATGGAAGAGAATCTTGATATCTACGACTTTACACTCGAAGACGATGACTTTTATGCAATAGATGATTTAGACAAAAATAGAAGAATAGTTAACCCAGATTTCGCCCCAGAATGGGATAACTAAGCAAAGCTGAAAGTTGCCAAAGCTATAGTCTCACCATCTTGATTGATAAGTTGATGGTGAGATGTTTGCTCCTCATTAAACTCCGCAATAGAACGGATTTGGTCTTTATATAGGCTTTCATGAAGAAATATAATATCCACTTCAGCTATTTTATCATTAGCGTTTTCAGGGATTGTCTCAATCATCCATTCCAAATATTTAGTATTGTTTACATGATGATTCATGTCTAAATCAGAACTTCGAACCTGGAATTGTTTCTCAGAGTCTACTCTGCTTATGGGAGATAGCCGATTTGACTTTACTTCCATAACATGCTCAGTGTCACCAAGTCGAAGGTCAAGCACTTCTTTTGGCATTCTAGTTGGCCTACGAGTTTTTAAGTTAATCATCATCCAGTAGCTTAAACAGCAACCAATACTTTCCCCGTTTTTATCAAGAATATCATAATCGCGATAAGCTCGAAGTGCATCTCCTGCAGCAGGCCAAGTTTCGATTGTTATTTGTTCTCTCCAATTAGGATAGCGCTTCAACTTAATATTCATTCGATGAAGTACCCACGTTAAGTTTTGTTGGTGTAACTGTGTGATATCAAAATTGAGGGTTAATGCATGATTTCCAGCTACTTCTTGGAATAAACTTCCAATGGCTGGTAGTGTTGCCACCGCAGTTTTATTTACTTCACTAGCTCTAATGGTGAATTTCTCAGAATATTTAGTTGTGGCTTTGTCCATTTTGGAATTTGTATGAATATCTGGTGAACGTGTAAGTTAATAAAGTGAGTAATCATTATTGGGGAATTTGAGATCAAAATCCTCTTTTGAATAGTTCTTTTTCCGCGAAACTAGATATGAGCTCTCAGGTATTAGTTACACCCAATGTTTATAACATAACTCTGCAAATAATTCTCGATGGACAAAAAAAACCCTCTAGATGGTCAGTCTAGAGAGCCTAGGGGTATTTAAGATTCTTGGGAAAAGATTGAGAACTCTTTTAAAAAGGATTTGGCGACAAGAACATTAGTAAATCACGGGGTATAAAGATTTTCTATGTTGTCAAGTTACTCTACAATACAAACTATTCTAGAGTATGCCGGGAGTTTATGTTATCGCAAAAGATGTCTATACAGGATTTTTATCAAACAGTATAAGAGGTTCGGATTCACACTTATACTCTATAAATAAATCTAACATCTCTATTGCATACGTCTAAAAAATACGGCTTATATATTTTGTTTACTAAATAATAAACAAAATATATAAAATTCTATTAACACCAGATAATACTTAAGATACGTGATTGAATTGCGTGGGTGTAAAACCCTGTAAATAAGAAATTAGGGTAATTTGTGCACAGCTAATGGAGTCTCTATACGATTAATAAAACGTTTAGCAGAGTTCTTATACAAGTTCTACTAAGCGCCATATTCCTGTTTGAATTTTTCTAAAAGTGAGGGAAGTTCTGCTGCCATAAAAGTGTAGAACTGACGGGCTCGTTTAAGTCTTTGTAAATCCGTTTCGCCGTTTTCTACGAGTAATTGTAAGCCTTTATCCAAAATAGATTCTATCTCAGAAATAAGAATGGTCTGCTTCTCCATAAACTCTATCAATGCATCTTCCTTGAGCTTAAAATACATTTGACGTTCGCCATTAATTCTTACTTTTTCAATTAACCTTGCTTCGAGTAGAATTCTTGTAGTATTACTTACTGACGCTTTACTGATGTTCAACCCTTTCATGATATCGGAAAATGATTGATGATGAGGCTTGCAAATTAATAACCAACTTAATATCTGCCCAAAAATGTGTGAGTGGCCTATTTCTTCAATTTTAAGGCTGAAGTCTTCTACAAATTCAATTTTATCCTGGTATTTTGTTTTATTCATCTATTACGCAAACTCATTAGTCCTTTATCAGAAAGTCAATTCTGGATTCGATTTAATATTGAATCAAAATCGTAACGAATGTACTCTAAATGAAAGTTAAAATCATAAATTGATACGAAAAAAAGTTAATAGTATCTAAAGAGGCTTAGCAAAGCCTTACTTTGGTTTAGATAAATAGCCTATTCTACTTGACCAAATCTTGATGTCATCCAGAATGATGTAGATAGATGGGAGCACGATAAGGGTTACTACAGTGGAGAAGGTTAAACCTCCAACAATGGCGCGTGCCATAGGAAAATATGGAGGACCATCGCCACCAATTTGAGTAGTACCTATGCAAAGAGGAATTAAACCAAGAACTGTTGTTCCAGCTGTCATAAGTATAGGTCGCATTCGATCTTTGCCACCTTGAACCACTGCTTCACGACGTGTTAATCCTTCG
Source organism: Balneola sp. (assembly GCA_048267405.1). GTDB lineage: Bacteria > Bacteroidota > Rhodothermia > Balneolales > Balneolaceae > Balneola. The sequence continues at coordinate 687,039 of JBLWXP010000001.1, forward strand.
CTTCGTAGAAATAGTATATGATCAATTAATACAATCCCATTATTTACTACAATTCCCATTAAAATGAGAATTCCAATCATGGCCATTAAATCGAAAGTAGTGCCAGTGATAAAGAAGAACCAAAAAATACCAACTATACCGTAAAATATGCAAGCTAAAATACTAGTAGGGTAGATTAGTGATTCAAAAAGTGCAGCCATCACTAAATAGATGAGAAAGAACGCAATCCCGATATTGAATAGCATACTGCCCATTGCATCATCATCGTTGTTAAAGCTTCTACCAAAGCTCCAAGCATAACCAGTTGGGTAGGCAATTTGATCCATAATTGTAGAAATCTGAGCTCTAGCTTCGTCCTTTTCGATGCCATCTAAATTTATAGCTATACCAAGAGATGTTTTTCGATTTTCTCTAAAAATACGGCCAGGCCCTGTAGTTTTCTCAAAATCGGCTAGAGTTGAAAGTGCAATAGTTTGATTATTGCCAATACTGACCGGGAGTTTCATCAAGTCTTCAATAGATTGACGATCAGAGTTTTGAAGTGCTAAGGTTACATCAATTTCGGAATCGAGTCCTCGAATTTTTCTAATATTCTGACCGCGAATGGCACTTGAAACAGAGTTTGCCACATCACGAGCTGTTAATCCATAATTTCTTGAACGCGTGTGATCTATCGTTAACCTAACTTCTTCACTTCCAGCTTCCGCTTCTGATTTAACCTCTGCAAAACCGTCTATCTGCCCTAGCCTCCATTCAACACGCTCTGCTAATTCGGCGAGTACTTCCATCGATTCACCCTGTACAAACACTCGAATTGCTTCTGACCCATTTCGGCTTCTAAACTCAAAAGAAGGTTCACCAATAGTTACAATAGGGAGGTTTTCCGCAATTTCTTTCTTTATTTCCTGTACCGACTTTGTCGCTTTGTCATCTTCAATCAAAATAATGGTTGAGTTAGCAACCTCAGATTCGTAGTAGGAATAAACAGATTCAATTTCGAATTTATCTTTATTGGAATAAAGGTAATCTTCCACTTTATCAACCGACTGTTTAACACGATCTAAAGTGTAAGACCCATTTAGGTTATAGCGTAAATTAATTTCTCGTTCTTGTTGATTCGGAAACATATCAACATTAATAAAGGAAATTGGAACCCCAACGCTTACAAATAATAAGATTATACCAATAGTTGAGACCCATCGTCGGTCTATAAACCAACCTAAGAACCTAGAATATTTATCAGCTAGTTGGTCTATTAAGGTTCGTTTCTCACGTTTTTTTGGAGGCTTAATTTTTGAAGTTAGAAGCGGAATTATAGTTAATGAAATAAGTAAAGAAGCAATCAATGAAATGATAATTGGCATCCCAATATGATACATGTGTTGCTTTATAAAGCTTTCGTTAACGATATTTGGTAAGAACACAACAACCGAAGTAAGAGTACCTGCAGTTACCGCAAGTCCAACCTCTTTTGCACCTAAAATGGCAGATATTTTCGAACCATCTCCTTTATAATGATGGCGATGTATATTTTCTGTAACCACTACAGCGTTGTCAACCAACATACCAACGGCTAGCATTAGCCCCATCATAGATAAAATGTTGAGTGAGATTCCTAAAAAGTAGAAAAACCCTAATGTTACTATGAGAGAAAAGGGAACGGCTAGACCAACGATTAGAGTGGTGCTAACTTGTCGTAGAAAAAAGAACAGTACGATAATAGAAAGACCTGCCCCCATTATACCAGCTTTAAAAAGTTCTTCTAAAGAACTTAATATACCATCGGCCTGGTTGTTCATCTCATAAATGGCAATTCCTTTCATCTCTGGGAGTTTGCTAATCTCATCTATTTCTTCAAGAACACGTGCAACAGTAGCAACAGTATTGGCAGATGACTCCTTCACGATGTCGAGCCCAATGGCGTATTTCTGATCTAGATGACGAGCATAAGTAAGAATAGGCTCTTTATAACTTACAACGGCAATGTCTTTAACTTTAAGATTGTTTGCGCCAATAATTAAATTTTCAATGTCTTCTACATTCTTAAGTTCTCCTATAGGACGAACGTTATAACGCATTCCTGACTCAGTGATTTTACCTGCCGAGATAGAAAAATTGGCCGAATTTAGTTTCTGGGATAACTCGTTAATGTTAATATTGTGGGCTATAAGGCGATCAGCAATTAACTCAATTCGAATTTCCTTCTTTTCTACACCATATAAAGTTACTTGACCAACGCCATCAATCCGTTCAATGCGTTGTTTAAGATTACGGTTTAGCAAGTCAAAGGCGTTCGACAAATCTCTATTACTTGAAAGCCTTAATTGCAGTGTATTCCCTCCACCATCTTGAAATTTGAAAATCTGATAGAATTCAAAGTCATCAGGAAGAGTGTTTCGAACACTCTCGATTTTCTGCTTAATCTCTATGGCTTTCAAGTCGATGTCGCTTCCTTGTTTGAACATCACTTGAACTCCTCCGTTATTTTCGCCAGCATTGGAATTAATTCTTTCAACACCGCTAATAGTTGCTAGAATTTCTTCAATTGGGCGGACAACTTGCTCTTCCACTTCGGTTGGAGTAGAGTTTGGATAAGGAATTTGTACAAAAGCTCCGGGAAAACTTATGTCTGGAAAGAATTCTAACGGTACAAGGCGCGTTGCTATTAAGCCAACTACCACTAGGCTTAAAAATACCATTATGGTAGTAATAGGACGTTTTACAGAAAGTTCGGTTAAGCTCATAGGAATTGGGATTAAGCGATTTCTGATTCAGTAGAATAATCTTTGCGATCCATTAAGGAGTACATAACAGGAATCACCACAAGAGTAAGCAAGGTTGAAACTAGTAAACCACCAATTACGGTAATTCCCATTGGTGCTCTAAGTTCAGCACCATCACCAAAACCAATAGCTAGAGGAAGAAGACCTAATGTTGTGGTAAGGGTAGTCATAAGGATAGGGCGAAGTCGTGATTTCCCACCTTCCATTATAGCTTCTGTTTTCTCCATTCCTCGTTCTCTAAGTTGATTTATGAGATCTATAAGGACGATGGCGTTATTTACTACAATTCCAGCCAATAGAATGAGACCAATAAATACCACCACGCTAATGGTAGTATTTGTAATATAAAGTGCGAGAATTGCGCCGATTAAAGCGAGTGGAATGGTAAATAATATGATGAAAGGATGGAGGAGCGATTCAAACTGAGACGCCATTACCAAATACACCAAGAAAACAGCCAATGAAAGAGCAAAAATCAAAGATTGAAATGAATCTGCCATTTCTTGATTTTGTCCCGCAATTCGGGCAATAATACCTGTTGGCATGGTAAATTGCTCAAGAATCTGTTGAACTTCTTGAGCTGCTTCACCTAAATCTCCATACGCTAAGTTTGCGGAAATAATAGCTACACGTTGCTGAGAAACACGACGAATTTCAGAAGGTCCGTTAGCCACTTGAACTGTAGCAATCGCACTTAAAGGAATAGAACGTTCGCTTCCTGGGTTTACAACAAGGTTTTTGATTTGATCAATGGAAGAACGATCAGACTCTTGAGCTCTAACTAGAACATCAATTTTACGATCTCTCCAAGAATATCGAGTGGCAACATCGCCACGTACATTGCTTACTATTCGGTTAGCTACTTCGCTTACTTGTAATCCTAGAGCTGCGGCACGGTCGCGATCAAATAATATTTGAATTTCAGGGCTTCCGATTTCCATGGTGCTTTTAACATCAGCGAATCGATTATTAGCGTCTAATTTCTGTGTTATTTTTTTGCTAACCTCTTGTAATTTATTAAGGTCGAACCCACTTATTTCTACTTCAACAGGAGTTGAGAAGGAGAATAAAGCTGGACGAGAGAACTTGTATTGTAATCCAGGAACTGCTGCTAACGAGCTACGCATACTTGCCATGGTTTGTTCTTCTTCTAGGCTGGAAGAACCCGAAGTTAAGAGTACGTTTAACTCGCCAGAATTTTCTCCGCCTTCATCGGGATTTGCATCCATTCTGTTTCCCGTTCCTGCTACTGCAAAAGTAGAACTAACATGTGATGCCACTTTGGTAGCGTCCTGTACTTTCTTGAGGGCGAAATCTGTTTGCTCGATGGGAGTTCCTGGAGGAAGTTTAAACTCCACCTTAAATTCACCTTGCGAAAGTTGTGGAATGAGTTCAATCCCAATTTGTTTGCCTAAAAAAAGTGAGCCACCAAAGGCAGCAATAGCTATAAATATAACAAATGGGCGATTATTGAGAGAAGCTTTCAAAAATGAAAGGTAGAAAGATTCGGTTCCTTTATAAAGCTGGTCAAAAAGGTACACGAATGGTGAGAAAATGAATTTCAATACCCAACTAATTCCTTTTACAAGAACTCGAAAACCTTTTGTAATAATTGTTGGAATGGTATAAAAGAAGAACAAACGAAGAACACGAAAAAAACGACCAACAGCAGTTCTTGGTTCTTTCAATTCTAGTGGTGCGTATTGCTTTTTACGTTCACCCAAAGACGACATCATTGGGATTAAAGTAATAGCAACCACAAGGGATGCAATCAGTGAAAACGTTACCGTAAGGGCTTGATCTCTAAAAAGCTGTCCAGCAATTCCATCCACAAAAACTAGAGGAAAGAAAACTGCCACAGTAGTTAGAGTAGAAGCAATAACAGCTGTTCCCACTTCACTGGCGCCATCGTTAGCGGCTTGTAGAGCGGTTTTACCCATAGCTTTGTGGCGAGCAATATTTTCAAGCACAACGATGGAATTATCCACCAACATCCCAATACCGAGGGCAATGCCACCTAAGGACATAATATTGAGTGTGATATCGTTGCCATACATTAAGTTGAACGTGGCAATAATAGAAACCGGAATGGAAATCGAAATAATGAGCGTTGCCCAAAAGTTACGAAGAAAAAAATAGAGTACTAGAATGGCCAGAATACCGCCAATGATACCAGAAACCATCACTTCATTTACTGCTGAAGAAATGAATATAGATTGATCGTAAACTTTGCCAAGCTTTATGTTGTTTGGAAGAACTTGTTCAATTTTCTGAATTCGGTCTTTCACCATATCGGCTACAGCAACAGTATTAGCGTCTCCTTCTTTGTAGATGGCTAATTCTACAGCCTCTTGTCCATCAAGTCGAGTTATAGCTTCGCGTTCTTTATATGCTTGCTCTATCGTTGCTACATCTTTTAAATAGATGGTGTTGTTGCCTTGGCGAGCAACCACTACGTTTCTTATTTGGTCTATATTTAGAAATTCGTTTAATGTTCGAACTAGATACTGCTGCGTTCCTTCTTCAAGCCTACCACCAGAGAGGTTTACATTCTCGGCACTAAGTATTTGAGTAACGGTTTCTATAGGGATGTTTAAGTAGGCTAGACGCCGTTGATCTATATTTACTTGAATCTCTTCCTCAAGGCCACCACTAATTTTTACAGAAGCAACACCAGTGGATGACTCAAGGTTTTTTTTGAGTTGTTCTTCGGCAATAATTCGGAGCTGCTTTAATTGGGTAATTGCCTGAAGATTCTCTACATCTTGAAGAGAAGCATATTCAATATTAGCGCTGTTTTTCGATGTGCTATCAGTACTTTCTTCCTCAAAATACAAAGCGTATCTAACTATAGGGTCAAGCGTTGGGTCGAAACGAAGGGTTACCGGTTTCTTAGCTTGTAAAGGAAGTTGAATGGCGTCCAGTTTACTGATTACATCGAGGTTTGAGATATCCATACTCGTTCCCCATGCGAACTCCAAAACTACGTCAGATTGACCAGCTCTAGAAATGGAGCGAACCTGCTTCACACCTTTAACAACACCAACTGCCTCTTCAATTGGTTTAGAAATAAGATTTTCAATTTCGATGGGTGCGGCGCCTTCAAACTCTGTACGAATTGTAAGCGTTGGATAGCTAAGGTCTGGCAATAGATTGACTTTCAGACGATCTAAAGAAACAATACCGAAGAGTAGGATAGCGACCGTAAACATAGAAATGGTCACTTTCCTTTTTATGGAGAAATCAATGATTTTCATGGAAAGGCCTTCTTAGCTTTTAACTACCGTTACTTTTGCGCTGTCTTGTAAACTTCCTTGGCCAATAGTAACTACGATTTCGCCATCAACTAGGCCATTCACAACCTCAATATTCTCACCGTTTACATAACCTGTTTTTATTTCTCTTTTGTGTGCAAGAGAATCTTTAATTACAAACACTGACTGCGTTTGGTCTTCGGTAATAACAGCTGCTTTTGGAATCAGTTGTGTATTTAAGCGGGTATCGTGTACAATTTTTATTCTACCGAACATCCCAGGCTTCAAGATTGTATTTTTTTGATCTACATAGACGGTTGCTTTAAAAGTACCGGTGGTTGGGTCAACAACGGGACTTATTCGCTCAACGTGTCCTTTAAAGGCTTGATTTGGTAAAGCATCAACAACTAGCTCTGCCCGCTGATTTTCTCGAATCTTAGACATCTCGTGTTCTGGGATGTAAAGAATAGCTTGTAATGGATCGAAGTCTGTTACCGTAAAAGTAGGCTGATCAGTGCCAATCATATTACCAACTTTAATAAGTCGTTCAGAAATTACTCCATTTATTGGCGACTTTATCTCAGTATACTCTTGATTAAGCTTTGCTAATTCGTAAACCGATTTTTGTGCTTCATACTCATATCTTGAGTTCTCATAAGCATCTGCCGCAATCAATTTTCTATCGAATAGCTCTTTATTTCTTTTGAAGTCGTTATTAAGCTTATCTAGTGTAGATTTTGCACGTTCCACCTCAAGGTGATATTGTGCATCATCAATTTGGGCAAGCACTTGGCCCTCTTTCACCCAGTCACCTTCTTCAACAAAAAGCTGTGTTATTACGCCACGAACTTTTGCAACAACACGTGCTTCTTGCTCAGCTTCTAGCGTAGTAGTATTAGAATAGTAGGCGGAAATATCTCCGCGAGCAACTGCGCCAGCTTCAACTGGGATGAAAAGCGTAGAGTCGTTGTCTGATTTTTCGTTATTGTTTTCTTCCTGATTGCTGCAAGCTGTTAGGGTGATGAGTAAAGCTGCAAATAAATACCCGAGGTGGCTCTTTTTCATGATTGAATTATCAAGCGTTAAATTTTCATTCGCTCGATTAAACGCTCATCATAAAAAGAAGTTACAAGAGAATTTTAATTTGGAAGGAAATGGAATCTCTCAAATAAAGACTTCTGAGGGGTATTGTATAAATAAAATCAATAGTGTATCTATTTTGGCAAAGTGATGACAAAAGTGGTGCCTTTTTCTTCAACGCTCGAAAAAGTAATTGTACCATCATGCAGATCTATCATTTCCTGAACCAGAATCATACCAAGTCCTGTACCCAGTTCTCTATTGGTTCCAATTCTTTTAGGCCGGTTTGCAGGATCGAAAAGGTTCTGTGCAACTTTAGGGGGAATACCAATGCCGTTGTCTTGAATAGTGAAAGTGAGTTCAGAGCTATGGTCTGTTATTGAGATTTTAACATACCCATCAGGTTTTGTGAATTTAATTCCATTCGATATTAAATTTCTAAAAACTGTGGCAAGCATATTCTTATCAGCAATTAGGTGTATATCTTCACCAAAATCGCCAATAAGCTCAATATTTTTATTAGTTGCTTGCGCATTTAAAAGGTTTATTATACCCGATACTTGATCGGATACATTATACTCAGTCTTTTCGGCAAATAGATTTCCAGCTTGAATCTGTACCCAATCTAAAAGATTATCCAAAAGGCGAGTAGCATTTTCGGAAGAAGAATGCAGAAGTATCATTTTCTCTTGGATACTTTCCAATGTGGTTTCATTTCTATCCACTTCATCTATCATAAAGCCTAGAATGCCAGAAATTCCAAACAATGCATTTTTAAGATCGTGCCCAATAATACCGTAGAGCTTTTCTCTATTTTCTGTGAGTAAGGTTAGTTGAGCATTCTGGCTTAGAACTTCCTTTTCTATACGTTTTCGATCTGTGATATCTAGGATAGTTGTAATTACATAGGTTGAGTTAAAAGAGGTTACTTTTTTGGAGGTAGCTATGACACTAAGTTCAGTACCATCTTTAGTAACGTTTTTGCTCTCGTATATCTGGTTTGTTCCAGCCTCTATAAAATTTTCGTAGCGCTGTAAGAATTCATCTCTAAATTTTACAGGTAAAACATCTTCAATACTTAGGCTCTCAAATTCTGCTTTTGTATAACCAAGCATTTGGCAATAAAACTCATTGACCTGAGTAATATTTTTATCTTTATCTGAAATTAGTATTCCAATTTGGCTTTCAAATAAAGAATTGAGCAGAATATCAACGTGTTGTTTTTCTCTTAACTTAACTAAAGCTTGGTATTCACGTTTTATAGCAGGGACAAGGCGTATAAGGTTGTCTTTTAATACATAATCTTTAGCACCAGCAAGTACCGCTTCAATGGCAGTTTCATCTGGAATTGCACCAGAAACTAAAATTACTGGGATGTCAGCGTCTATGCACTTTATTTTATTGAGAGCTTCAACTCCAGTAAAGCCCGGTAAGTTATAATCACAGATAATTATATCTGTTTCATTTTGATGTACAAACGAATCAATTTCAGCGAACTCTACAACCGTTTTATACTCAATATTAACCCCATTTTTTTTGATGTGCCTTGCCATCAATTCAGCATCCAGAGGGTTGTCTTCGATAAATAGGATTTTAATAACACTCATCAATGGATACTTCAGTAAGAGTTTAAAATATGATTGTTAAGTAGAGCTGAGAAATTAGCCAATGGGTTTTGATAGAAACTTTAAGATTAAGATTGTCTAATATAATAAATAGAAATGATATCCCGATAAATTTATTAGAGCCATGAAAATATTCATTCTGATAGAAGTAATACAGTAAGAATTCGAAATTTTTCAATTTGCGGAGTTATCCACATCTCGAAATTGGAGATTAGAAAAATCACACCCTAGAATTACATGTTTTTGTAAGATAAATACTCTTGAAATCTCATCTAAAAATACTGGTAATTGCTAATGTAATTTGCTGTTAGAAGTTAGATGATTAAGGCTGGGTGATAATACAATTATAGCGTTGAACTACATAATAAAGGATGTAAAGGG
>JBLWXP010000002.1:0-508636 GCA_048267405.1 Balneola sp.
AAATACTCTCATTTTTTAATCACTCTATTTTAGTGTGTTTATCTCAAGTGGTAAACCAGGCGCATAACCTTCAATGCACTTAACCCAAACTCCTGATTCACCTTACATTAACCTACTCTAGGTTCCCATTAATTTTACTCTTCACTCTCTTATCGGCACAAATTCTAAGTTTGTAAAGTCACGCTTTCTCAATCTAACACACCCTCTTTAAGAGAACCCAAGTCCATTTACTTTACTGACAATGTTAAAAACGCGTTTTTTTGATTCTGAATCATTTTTAGGCAAAGTTTTATTAAAAAATATTAATTATTATAAAATCTTAATATATTAGTATTAGAAAATTTTAACGTTTGGGTACAACCATGAGTTTACAAGAATTAGCTTCCGAATATTTCGCTACAAAGTCTGAAAAGACAAGAGCCGCTATTATTAAAGAGTCTATCCCATTAGTAAAAAGCATAGTTGGCAAAGTTCAAAAGCCAAAAAATATACTTAGCGAGAATGATGACTTAATAAGTATTGGGTTTGGCGGCTTACTCCAGGCACTAGAATCTTATATACCTAATACTGACGCTCAATTTAAAACCTTCGCCTACTACAGAATACGTGGCAGCATTATCGATTACCTCAGAAGCATTGATGAGCTTCCTAGAGCTAAACGTTCTGATAATGCCCGAGCACAGTCTACTATCGGGGTTCTACAGCAAAAACTAGGCAGAATACCTTACGATTTTGAAGTAGCTCAAGCAATGGGCATGCCAATTAAGAAATACAAAGCGCTACTACTTAGCGTGCAGCAGCGCACCGCTCTGTCTTTAGACTATACAGAGGAACAAGGCAGTTCCTTTTCACTTAAGAATAATATTGAAGATACTTCCAGCCTAGCTCCAGACGAAGCTATGGAACAAAGCGAAGAGCGAGCCATACTTAAAAAAGAGATTACGAAGCTGACAGAAAGAGAGCAACTTATTCTCGGCTTATACTTTTACGAAGAGCTTACTTTACGTGAAATTTCTGCTATGATTTCAATATCAGAAGCACGAATTTCACAAATCATTGGAAAAGTATTACTCGTATTGAGAGGTAAAATTAAAACAAAAGTATTGGCTTAATTGATACTGTTGCATTCGGGAGCCAACACTTTCTGTATTTTATCAATCTACACTAATAAGTGGCCGAATTGTAGCAAGCCTTTTTTCTCCAATTCCTTTTATATTTATTAGCTCACCAACGCTATCAAAACCACCGTTTGCTTCACGGTATTCTATAATTCTTTTTGCGTACGCGGGGCCAATTCCAGGAAGTAACTCTAACGTAGCCTGATCTGCTTCGTTTACATTTATCGGATATACAATTAGCACTCCAGAAGTGCCAGAAAGTTCACTTCTCTTTGGAACTCTCATCCCTATTTTTGATGGCTCTTTCCAAATCCCTTTTTTAGCCATTTCTGCCTGCTCCGAATATTTTTTATATGCCGAAACTGAGTCTGGATTTTGCCTAAACCAGCTAGATATTGTTCCGTATCCATTCGATAAAATTTCTTGATTCAAGGCTACATTTCCATACTCTGTATCAAGAGTTACATATCCATAAAAATAATTATTAGAGTTAAAAGGAGCACCGCCGTCATAATCCTGAACTTTAACTTTTCTGCCCTCAAGTAAATTTTTAACATATCCGGCAGCAGAAGAAGAAAAATAGTATGAAGAGTCTAGGCCCGCATACAATCCCGGCACATTCACTCCAAGCAAGCGAACAGGATATCCAAATCCAGGTGCTACTTCAATCTCAAAAGTTGAGCCATCTCGAACAGAAAACACATTATACCATACATCTGGATTTATAGAAGGAGCAGGGGCGTTGGTTTCGCCTTTTGCTCTACTCATTACCCCCGCAAAGTCTTGGTAATAGTAATTCGCAATTTCATCCGAATAAATAACCAAAAGATTCTCGTCATTATTCAGTTCAGCATTATTTGAAAAATTGTAGGACCCAGTAATGACCACCGCTTCGTCTTCTGGGTTAGCATTTGAAGCATCTATAATTAAAACTTTATGGTGCAATTTTCTCATTTCCTGAGACGGAAGTATCAAGCGGTTTCCCACTTGCGAGTCAGCCCCTCCCCAAATCTGTCCCGCTTTTTTATAACGAGAATAAAAACTGCGATCTATAACACCTTCTAATCTAATGTCAGGGTTTTCAGACTCTTCCCAAATCGCCTTACTCAAATCTATAGTAGGAGTAATGGAGAACGCTTGAAATCTAATATCTGATTGTGTTTCAGTTTTAATAATTTCGACAATGCGCTCACTTATACTAGGCTTGCTTCTGTCTCTATTAACAGGTGCAAAGTATAATTCTACTTTAGTTCCTCCCACGTCAAAAATGTGCTTACTTACATCCCTTTTATCTTTATGAAATCGGGCTTTTTTAGGATTGGGAATAGCACTATTACTTCCCCACATTTGTTCAAACTCTTCGGTATAAACTCCTGCTATTTCAGAGTCTTTTATAACAATTGTGTTGTTGGTGTTGTATGCCCCTGTATATGTTAAGTTTGTTGAGCCTGTCCAAACGATGTCGTCGTTTGTTGATGATGATTTCCAATCGATAACGGCAAATTTATTATGCATATCGGCTCCAGCATTTACCAATTTATTATCGCTGATACTACCATCTATGTTATAAACATCTCCATCATCATCAATAGAATAAATGCCCGCATCACTTAGATGCTTCCACATCTTTAAATCAACTTCACCGCCGTCTGTCCTGTTATAATTATCGGTTACTACTCTTACTCTCACCCCTCGTGCTGCGGCCGCAGATAAAGCTTCTGCTACTCTAATATTTTCTAAATCATAAATACACAAATCAACACTTGTTGTTGCGCTGTCTATAAGCTGAGTTAATGTGCTTATTAAATCCCAAGAATGGTTACTTCTATTATTTGCTGCCATTACAGAAGTATCAGCTGGCATATTAAAATAAACTTTAATCCACTCCTCACCCTCAGATTGAGCACTTACGGCCGCTGTTGTAAACATCAGGGCAGTAAAAATAGCTATTGTTAACTTTTCCTTCATTTTTGGGGCCTTACAATTATCATTAGTAGGTAAATTAACGTATTTTCGCTTACTGCAAAGTAAAATCTACATTCGGAGCTAAATATGAAGCTAGAGTTTCTTAATCCTATACGCTGGAAAAAATCTGTCTTAGCACTATTACTATCTGGTTTTGTGTTAACTTGGTTTACTTTTGTTGATAGTTATAGCCTCTCTACACGGTGGGATTTACACCAAAAGAAAGAAGATTTGAAAGTACGAACAGAGCGACTAAATCATTCTTCGCAGGAATTAGCGAAAAAGATTGAAAGTATGACTGAAAATGAAGCGCTCTTAGAAAAAATTGCTCGCGAAGAATACGGTATGAGAAAACCCGGCGAAACTGTATACAAAATCCGTAGAAAATAATTACTTCAACTCAATCTTAAAGCTCAAAATGCTAATGAAAGCCATTGCTGTAGACCTTGGCGGCACCAATATTAAAGCCGCTATTGTAGATCGTGAAAAAGGAATATTAGAACAAGTTTCTATACCAACTTATGCTGACCTAGGTAAAGATCATCTTTTAGACAGAATTGCAGATACTATTTTAGGCTTATCAAAAAAGCATGATGTAATTGGTATTGGCATGGGTTTGCCCGGCATGGTAAACTTAGAACAAACAACTGTACAACACCCACCAAACCTACCGGGTTGGGAAGTTGTAAATGCTTCTGAAGAAATTCAAAAAAGAACCAACATTCCTTGTAGGATAGAGAACGATGCAAATATTGCTGCATTAGGGTCTTTACATTTTGGTGTTGGTAAAAGGTTCAACGATTTTATCATCATCACTCTTGGCACTGGTGTAGGTGGTGGTATCATCATCAATAAGACTCTTTTTAAAGGCTCGAGAGGTATGGCTGGCGAGCTTGGCCATGTTATTTTAGATTATCACGGACCACTTTCTAACAGCGTTACTCGTGGAACTGTTGAGGCTTATTTAGGCCAACGTTTTTTAAGCCGCTTTGCTGCAGATTTAATTTCCCAGCATCCAAATAATCCTCTTTATGTAAAGTTCTCCCAAAATTTTGAGAAACTAGAACCATTAGACCTTACCAATGCAGCGAAAGAAGGAAACGAGTTAGCGATTGAAATTCTAAGAAAAAGTGGCGAAAAATTAGGTTACGCTATCATTAATTATGCGCACATGCTAGACATTAGAAAATATGTACTAAGCGGTGGCGTTTCGAGAGCAGGTGATTTTCTTTTTGAGCCTGCACGAGAAATTGTTAAGAAACATATGATGGGCCCATTTCAAGAAGATTTTGAGTTAATCTACGAAGATCTAGGAAACGACAGTGCCTTATTAGGAGCTGGTGGACTAGCTTTCGATTCGTTCGCATAAAAAAGTATATGAATTTTGGCAGAACTATAAACATTGGTAAATACTGTTTAAGCATTTGCTTAATCTTATTATTTACTGATGTAGTTACTGCCCAACAAACAGATTCAACTGCTACAAACAAGCCAAGCGCAGCATCCTCAAAAAGCGTCGTTAAAGACGCCGTTTCTTTTCAGTCTAACGATTCTTTAGTAGTAGACTTTAGAGACGGTAGAAAAGCATTTCTATACGGAACCGCTAAGGTTTCTCACGATGCTGGCACCTTAACTGCTGGCAAAATTGAAATGGATTTAGCGGAAAGTGTTGTGGAAGCAAAAGCTGGATCCGAACAAGACACACTTTCCTATCCTATACTTAAACGGGAAAGTGATGAGATTAAAAGCACCCGAATTCTTTTCAACTATAAAACACAAAAAGGGAAGTTTGAAAGTGCTCGAATTCAAGTTTCTGATGGATATCTAATTGGTTCTAAAGTTAAAAATGTCAGCAAAGACGAGATTTATATTGAAGATGGAGTGTATTCCACCTGCCCGCCTGACTATCTTTATTATTACATAAAAGCAAAGAAGATGAAAGTTGTTGAGGAAGAGGAGATTTTCTTCTCCAATGCACGGCTATACATCTTAGACATCCCTTATCCCATCGTTTTTCCTTTTGGGTATGTTCCCGCTAACTTTAAGAAGCAAAGGTCTGGATTACTAACTCCAACTTATGCATTCCAAGCGCAATCAACGCGGGGAATTGGGCTTCAGAACTTAGGCTGGTTCCAATATTTTAACGACTACCTTACAGCCGACATTAGTGCCGATATATTTACTTCTGGAACTTTTTACTCTACTACAAATATGCAGTACCGTAAACGAGATACATATAATGGCTCTATTCGATTGGGATATTCGAGAACTCGTGATTTAGAAAGTACAGATCTTGACGCTGAAACTTCTGTTCAAAAATCAATTTCCGTAGTACATAATCAAGATTTCAGCCCATACTCCTCTATCTCGTCTAATATAAACTTACGAACTTCTGATTATTTTACTCAGAACTCGTACGACATTGGAGATCGAGCCGAAACCAGCTCTAGTTCCAAGCTCTCTTATAAATACAGTCACCCAGAAAATCTGTTTAATTTTAGTGCTAACTCACAGCTTTCGCAAAATTTCTCTAATAATTCTACTACTCTCCGTGGCCCAAGCACAACATTTAGTTTAAAAACGTTAACACCATTCAAATCCACCTCAGGTAACGACCCTAAATGGTATGAAAGTGTCACATTTAAGTATAATAACACCTTTGATTCTTCTTTTGATTTCAGACCAATAGATGCTGACACTGCTGAGATAGGATTTATTGACGCTCTTTTTGACCCCGGTTTATACCGGGAAGCGACAGGGGAAGATGATTACATAAAGTTGGGTTTCAAACAAACTGGAGGCATTCAGATTGGCAAGCTTTTAGATAGTCCTTATTTGAACCTGAGTAGTAGCCTAAATTTTAATGAATATTGGTACCCAAGTACTACTAGTAAGACTTTCAATGCAGACTCAAACAGAGTTGAAACCTCCAAAGAAATTGGGTTTACAACTGCTAGAGATTTCAATGTTGGCGTTTCTTTTTCCACCACTTTCTATGGGGTTTCGAACCAACGTATTGGGCGCTTGCAAGGGTTACGCCATACAATGCGCCCGAGTGTTGGCTTTACGTATCGCCCAGATTTTAGCGATCCTAGCTGGGGATATTACCGCACAGTACAGTCTGATACTTTAGGTAACACTCAGAAATATTCTGTATTTCAAAATCAGATTTTTGGTGGCCCAGGCTCTGGAGAACAACAAGCTTTATCCTTTAGTATTTCAAATGTTTTTGAAACTAAAACTGTAAGTAGAGACACCACAGGGGAAGTAACGGAAAAGAAAATTAAGCTAATCGACAACCTATCGCTTTCAACATCTTATAATTTAGCCGCGGATAGTTTAAACCTGAGTAACTTAAGTACTAATATTTCCTCAACAGCTTTTAAGGGCTTAAACCTCAGAGCTAGCGCCTCATTCTCCTTTTACAAAACAGACTCCTTAGGGCGTGAATTTAACCGCTTTCTTGCGCAAGGAGGGGGGAAACTCGCACAGATTCAGAACTTTAGCTTAAGCGCTAGTACATCCTTTAGAGGTGGGAAGAGTGGGGTTGAAGTATTTACACCAGTTTATCGAAGGAGATATGATCCGTTTTTTCAAGGTCAATTCAATCCAATAGACCCACATTTTAACGAAGAACTTATTCCTCCTGTAAATTCGCCTTGGAGCTTCTCACTCAACTTTAACTACAGCTGGCGATATCTATTTGACCAAAGTCCGACTAGAAATGCAGTGATTAATGCTGAGAATATTTCTTTTAACTTAACACCAAAGTGGCGCTTCAGTACTCGTATGGGTTACGATTTCATTCAACAAAAACTTACACCTTCTCAGTTTAACTTAAACCGGAGCTTAGAATGTTGGGATTTATCTTTTCAAATAAACCCCTTTGGCGACTTCCAGTATTATTTCTTTAGGCTGAGCGTAAACAGTTCTCAGATTCAAAGTTTATTCCAAAAGCTACCCGTTCTTAAAAATCTAGAACGTAGTTCTTCTCCAACTGGCCGTAGCTACTAAGTGAATTAAATAGAATCTCTTCCAACAGAGGCAAGATATTTAACAACATATTTGCCAATAACATCAAACTCTAGGTTTACTTTATCTCCCACCTTCTTTTGTTGAAGGTTGGTAAGGCTCCAGGTATACGGAATAATGGCAACCGTAAATTCATTCTTTTCTTCGCGTGCAATAGTGAGACTTATACCATCAACTGTAATACTTCCTCTTCCAACAATCATGTTTTCAAAGCTTGCTGGAAATTCAATGGTTACAAGATTCCCTGTTTCTTCTGGAACAATGCGTTTGATAACTCCTGTACTGTCTACATGCCCCTGTACTAAGTGACCTTCGATTCCAGTTTGAAGAGTTAAAGAGCGCTCTAAATTTACGATGATTCCTTCTTCCAGTTCGCCCATTGTAGTTTTTCGCAACGTTTCCTCAACGCTTTGAACCGTAAATGTAGTTTCGTCAAAAGCTGTAACGGTATGACAAACCCCATTTATAGCAATACTTTCGTCGAGATGACAAGTTGCAGAGAAGCTGCAAGCTATATCAAACTCAACGCCACCGCCATTTAAACTTCTTACATTTTTTACGCTACCAGTTTCTTTTACTATTCCTGTAAACATATCTCAGATTTAAAAATATCCAGTTAATAACATATCATTCCCAACTTGTTCCCAAGAGGTTTCTTTTAGCTCTACAATCTCTTTCATTCTAAGCGCGCCAATATTTAAAATAGAACGTGTACCAGCCCCAAGCAATTTTGGAGCAACAAAAACATGCAATTTATCTACTAGTCCTTGTTTGATTAACGCTGAAGATAGTTGTTGCCCCCCCTCTACCAACACCGAAGTTATTCCTTTTTCGCCAAGTGCTTTAAAAGCTTCCCTAAGATTTACGTGCCCATCTAACTTTGAAACTTGAATAACTTCTCCTCGAAAGTAATTCTGTTGCAATACTTTTAGCATTGGGTCGGCATCATTTGCAGAAGCTTCTTTATTCCAAGTAATGATAATCGTTTTATCTTCGTGTTTATCTGAAAAAAGATTTAGTGACTTAGGAAGTTCATAGGGACCATCAAGAACAATTCTTTTGGGCTGTCTGCCTTTAACATGACGTACTGTTAGTTCGGGGTTATCTGCCATCACTGTAGAGCGCCCTACAAGAACGGCATCGTATTTACCCCGCCATTTATGCACTAGTTGTCTAGATTTATTCCCCGAAATCCACTGCGAATCACCGTCGGCCGCGGCTAGAAATCCATCAACCGTTTGAGCAATTTTTAATGTGATAAATGGTCGTCCATATAATTGGTGGTGAACAAAAAATTCATTCAGCAATGTAGCATCATCTTCAAGTACGCCTGAAGTAATTTCAATCCCCGCATTTTTCAAATGAAGTAACCCTTTCCCATTTACTTTTGGATTGGGATCTTTCATGGCAACTACTACTCTGGCGATGGGAAGTTTGGCAAGCAGCTCTGCACAAGGAGGAGTTTTACCGTGATGAGAGCAGGGCTCTAGTGTTACATACACCGTTGCCTCTTTAAGTAATTTCTTTGGCTTAACGGAGTTTACGGCATGAACTTCAGCATGCGGCCCACCGTATTTCTGGTGATATCCCTCCCCAATTTTATCTCCACCTTTGGAAACTATAACGCAACCTACTAATGGATTTGGCGAAACATGTCCTTCGCCTTTTTGCGCCAGCTTTAGCGCTTCGCGCATCCAGTGTTGGTCTATTTTATTCAGTGCTTCCATTTCCATAATTGAAAGTACGGACTATTCGTCCATGATTAAACTACTGAACACAAAAAAGGGTAAGAAGATTCTTCTTACCCTTTAAATTTCTATACAAAGACTTCAGCTTACCTAGGAATTAACTTACTACGGTTATCCACGATTTTAGCTTCTTTTTTAAGTTGCTCTAACCAAACTGAAACAAAACGCTCGTTAACTTTTTGAGCTAATGTTTCTTCTAATTGGCTTCTTGTTGCAACATCTAAGTTAGCAAGATCAGCATCAGACTTTTTGTCAACTCTTACTACGTATACAGCTGTTGTACCAACAAGAGCTTTTGAGACTTCGCCTTCGTTCAAGCCAAAAATCATACCAATTACTTCTGGTTCTCTACCAGCTCCTGGAATAAGAACTCCGTTGCCTGTAATATTAGTAGCTGTTTGAACTTCTTTATCAGCAGCTGTAGCTAACGCCTCAAGCTCACTGTTAGCAGCTATTAAAGCAGCTACTTTTTCTTGAGCTAGTGCTTTTCTCTTTTCAATTTTAACTTGGTTCTCAACTTGGTCTTTTACTAACTCGAGAGAGCGGTAGCCTTCTTTTGTTTTGTCAGTAAGTTGAACAACAACAAAGCTATTAGGTAATTCATATACCGATGAGATATCACCTTCGTCTGCTTTTTCAAGGAAGTTAAGCACTTGTTGACTACTTCCGAGACCAGAAATAAAGCTATTTCCTTTAGACGCGATGCCTGTGTTTACCACTTTTTCTATACGCTCTGCTTCTGAATCGAAATCAGTTTCTTCTGTAGCATAAAGTTGGAAGTCAGAAGCTTTTTCGTTCGCATCATTTATAGTTCCGTAAAGAGCTTCGATAACTCTTGAGAACACAACAAACTTAACTTGCTTCCCTTTTTCATCTACTTTTTTGATAATGCTTAACTGACCATTATCAATTACAGGTTCAGTTACTTCGCCATTTTTTAGATCTAGAACTGCTTTATAATTATCTCTAATATCACTTTTGTTAACAAAAGCACTTCTAAAAGCATTGCTAGCTGCATTGCTAACTAAGAATAAAGAATCGTTTTCTGCTGCTGCAAAAGGCGCTCTTAAATCCATTAGCTCTTTTGTAATTTCTACAGTATCAGCAGCTGTTGGCATTTTGCTAAACGTAACGTACTTAAGTTGGTAGTTTTCGTCTTGCTTGTACTTTTCTTTGTTCTCAGTGTAATACTTTTTAAGGTCGCTTTCTGAAACGTTAATTTCTTCAGTTACCGTTTGAGCAAATGGAAAGCGTACGTAAGAGATGTCTACAAAAGAGTTGTTCTTAATGTACTCTTGCTCAACATCAGCGCTAGTAACTTGTAAACCAGCAGTAATAAAATTAGATAGCTTTTGCTGACGACGTTTTTGGCGAAGCTGGTTATCTAAAGCTAATGCCTGAAGAGCAAAGTTAGGATCAGTCATTACTTGATTTAAAGAAGCGCGATCAACTGTGCCATCTTCTCTTTGGAAATTTTGCACGATAATTGGATCTGGATTGTCTCCAAAAACCATATCGAGTAGCTCTTGGTCGGTAACCGTAATCCCAAGCTCGTCCATTTTTTGCTCAACTAAGCGAGAGCTTACGAGCTCTTCCCAAACTTGAGACTCATAATAGGCCGTCATTTCGGGAGTCATTGAGTTCCCTGTTTGCTGGGTATAAGCATTAGTGTAATACTGAATACGCTGCTGGTATTCCTCAAAACTAATGTTGTCACCATTTACACTACCCAAGTCTCTTGGGCCTGCGCCTATTAAATTTGTCACACCTACATCAGAAAGCACCCACAAGATTCCGAAGGAACCAATAAGTAAAATAATAATGTATTTGGTGCTATTTCTTAGCGTTTCCATTAAACCCATAACAGGTAACCTCTAAAACAGTACTTAAAATTTCAATTTATTTAATTTGCCGTCAGTCAGCATCTCTAAAACAGCTGGCAAATATAAGTTAATAACGAGGGAATAAAAAGTCTTACCCGCTCTTTGTTATCAAAACACCTCAACTAAACGCATATGCTTCAAGTATTTTTTAGGATCTGCTTGTATATCCTTAATTAACTGGTTCAAATTAACAGAAAGAGTATCCAAATTATTATATAAGGATGGATCTGAAACCAATTTTCCGAGTGTCCCCTCACCAGTATCTATCTTGTTAAGAATATTATTGAGAGTAAGAGTGCTTTTATTTAACTCTGAACTAAGAGCGTCAAGCTTACCAGAAGTAGACTCCAAATTCTTAATCATGCTATCAAGTTCTTCTTTATTATCCGAACTCAAGTCTTCCATGGTACCCAGAATACTTTTTACACTTTCGGCGATGGTATCTACATCTTCCTTTTTCTCGTCGATAATATTGTTAAGCTCTCGAGAAAGCTCCGAAAAATCCTCTAGCGTGCTAGAAATGTTATTTTGATTTTGCTCTGATAGTGTGCTATTTAGTTTATTTACAAGATTTTCAACACCTTGGATAGACGATGAAACCTGTTCAGTAAGCTGATCGCTTTTTTCTGCGAGCTCATCCATAATCCCTTTATCGTAAACTCCAACAATAAAGTCATTATTACCAACCATTTCAGCAGATTCATTATTCCGCTTAAGCTCTATAAACTTATTACCTAACACCCCAGAGGATTTCAAATAAAGCACTGAACCTTTAGGAATTATTACTCCCTCGTCAATGCTGATGGTTACAAGTGTACTGTCGGATGCTTCTAAGCTCATCTCCTTAACATTACCAATCTTAAAACCTTTCACCAAAACTGGATTACCGCGTGTTAACCCAGATACATTATTAAACTTAGTAAATACTGTTGTCGAAGTTTTAAAAAGTGGCTGGTCGCGCATGGTTTTAAAACCAACAAACGCTACAACAACTGCTATTAGCACTGTTAGCCCAATTTTCACTTCATTACTCAACTTAATCAAGTCCGTCACCTATTCCTTTATTTGATATTCGCTTGCGGTTGTAAAATCAACCAAGGGTTCATAATCACTAGATTTCATTTCTTCTATACTGCCAAACCAACTTAGTTTTTGATCATCTAGAAATGCTACTTTTTCAGCAACCTCTAGCACACTGTGCATATCATGCGTAATAACTACCGATGTAATATCTAAGCTGTCTGCCATAGAAACGATTAGTTCATTAATCTCTGCAGAGGTTTTGGGGTCTAAGCCAGATGTTGGCTCATCATACAATACATAATCTGGCTTTAGAATAATTGCCCTAGCCAGGCCAACTCTTTTTCGCATACCACCAGAAAGTGCTGAGGTCGCTTTGGGGCCTGCATCTTTTAGGTTTACCAATTCCAAAGCGTGCTCAACATTCTCTTTAATCTCCGCCTCAGTCTGATTCGTAAAATACCGTAACGGAAACGCCACATTCTCAAAAGTGCTAATAGAATCGAACAAAGCTGCGCCTTGAAAGAGAATGCCAAAACGTTGCCTAATCACTCTAAGTTCCAAATAACTCAAATCAAAGATACATTGCCCATCAATAATAACTTCGCCAGAATCGGGGTACATCAATGCATTTAAATGCTTAAGCAACACCGATTTCCCGCAACCAGATTTACCAATCACAGCTAAAGTCTCGCCATCTTCAATCTTGAAGGAAACATCTTTCCAGATCAGGCTTTTGCCAAAGCTTTTTGTAAGATTTTTAATTTCAATCATGGTTTATAATAATATCGCAGCTAGTAAAAAATCAGCTAAAAGTACGTAGATACAACTTAAGACAGTAGCCTGAGTTGTTGCTGTTCCTACTCCCTCTGCGCCGCCTGAGGCATTGTAGCCTTTAAAACAGGCAATGGAGGTAATAACAAAGCCAAAAACAAAAGATTTAACAAAACCGAAAACAATATCCCATGGGAAGAAAAATAATCTCGCGCCTTTCATAAACTCTGCAGCAGGCAAAATTCCGTCTACTGATCCTGCAATTACACCGCCTAAAACTCCAAAAGTAGCTCCTGCCACATAAAGTACAGGAAACATCAACAAACCTGCCAAAACTCTTGGTATTATTAAAAACGACACCGAGTTAAATCCCATCGACTCTAGCGCATCAATTTGCTCGCTTACACGCATTGTTCCTAGTTCGGTTGCAATACGTGCACCAACTTTTCCAGCCAAAACGAGAGCACTAATCACCGCTGCCAGTTCAATTAAAATAGATTGTGATACAATGGAACCAATAGTATAGCGCGGGATCAAACTTGTATCTAATTGATAGGCAGTTTGGAGTGTAAGTACTGCACCTGTAAATACTCCGGTTAGCATTATAATTGGGAGTGACTCGTAGCCAATCTTTACAAACTCTTGAAAGAGATTTTTTCGATACGTATTAAATTCTACTATAGACCGTAATGCTTGAAATAAGAGTAAAGCATACTGTCCAAATTGTCGAATTGCTTCCATTCGCAATAGTAATTCGGGTTATTTATAATGATTTGCAGTCATTGCTATTTCAATTAATTATATTACAAAACATTTCAGCCAATTGTCATTTACAAATCGTTATCAGTGAAAGCACTCCTGTTTGGAATTTTTCTTATTTCTGCGCCATTCTTTGCAAAGGCGCAATCTAACAACTCAACTGTTTTTAGATTTCTCGACGTAACGCCTAGCGCCTACTCTGCAGCACTAGGAGGGAACCATACGGGGCTTTTCAATCCAGACTTTAGTCTTTATCACACAAACCCTGCCTACCTTTCTGGGTCAAGCACAGGTGAAGTTTCCGCAAGCTTTGTTAATTACTTAGCTGATTCACGCATGGGCTTTTTGAATACCTCCTTAAAACTTGATGCCGCACAAACATTAGGCTTTGGAGTTCGCTTTATGGGTTATGGAGATTTCCAATCACTTGATGAAGATGGAAACAACCTTGGCAACTTTAACGCCATAGATTTGGCCTTAAGTGGTGCCTATTCGTATTTAATTTCTGAAAGATGGAGCGTTGGGGGCGAGTTAAATTATATTTACTCTTCCTACGAGCAGTATAAGTCTAGCGCAGTTGCAGGAACGGCCGGGCTTCATTATCAAAATACAGAATCTCATTTTAGTTTTGGCGCTGTAGTTAGAAACCTTGGCACTCAGCTAACTACTTACAACGGCCTTAGAGAAGACCTACCTTTAGACATATCAATTGGTGTGGCAAAAAAACCTGTTGGCTTCCCTGCGGAGTTGAGTTTCACAATGCGTAGGCTAAATGATTGGGATATGAAGATTTTTGGAGAGAAATCGAAGCCTGCATTCATTGACAATGTGGCTCGTCACGCTGTATTTGGAGGGCAATTCTTCTTCAGCGAAAATTTCAAACTCCGCTTAGGATACAATCACTTTTTACACGAACAAAATAAAACCAGCGACAACTTCGACTTTGCGGGAATGAGCATGGGCGTTGGCTTTAAAGTTAAAGATTTTATTATCGACCTCAGCCGAAATTCATACAGCAAATCGGGCGGAGTAGTTTTGCTAAGTATAAAAACTAAACTTTAGCTCCCATAATCTTAGGCTCAAATCAACATTAGCTTATTCAAAATAAACAAGTATCGAAAAGGCAAAAGCCTTAATTTATACTCTCATGGGCAACCAAGACAATGCATTCCGTCCACCCAGTGTTGACCTTTTATGGGGAGATAAAGAAGACCATAGACTTACGTGAATTTTTGATTACTAGAACGCACCGAACAACAATAATAGTAGATTACACATGATTAGATATTTGACAGCAGGAGAGTCGCACGGCCCCGAACTAACAGGAATTGTTGAAGGTGTACCCGCTGGTTTACCCTTATTAGAAGACGAAATTGCTCTCCATTTAGCTCGCCGCCAAGAAGGTTACGGACGAGGTGGAAGAATGGCTTTTGAAAAAGATAGAGCTACGTTCAGTTCAGGCGTTAGATTTGGTAAAACTATAGGTGGCCCAATCTCCTTACACATGGAAAATCGCGCTTTTAATAAAGATGCTGATGGCTGGCCTGTAGTAATGAATAAAGAAACTGAAGCTGATGGAATTGAAAAAATAACACTTCCCCGCCCAGGTCACGCGGATTTGGTTGGCAGCTTAAAGTATAAATTTGATGACATCAGACCAGTAATTGAGCGTTCTAGTGCAAGAGAAACTGGAATGCGTGTTGCATGTTGTGGTATCGCACGTCAATTTCTTAAACACTTTGGAATTGAAATTGGCGGCCATGTAATCCAAATTGGTTCCGTTGGGTACAATAATTGGGATGACATTCGCAACATTGTTGACCCTCTTGTTGAAAGCGGTGCAGAACATGTATTTAAAACTGCTGACAATTCGGATGTTCGCTGTTTAGACGATAAGCTCTCTGAGCAAATGCGAGAAGAGATTAAGAAAGAGCGTAAAGCAGGCTCTTCACTTGGTGGAATTTACGAGATTATTGTAACAGGTGTTCCTGCTGGCCTAGGAAGTTTCGTGCATTGGGATAGAAAGTTAGACGGAAAAATAGCTCAAGCTATTTTAGGTACCCAAGCTATGAAAGGTGTGGAGATTGGAATGGGATTCGAATCTGCTCGAAGAGATGGACATAACGTTCATGATGAAATTACACATAACGGAACCGACTTCAAGCGCCGCACCAATCGCTCTGGTGGTATTGAAGGCGGAATGAGTACTGGAATGCCTATTATAATTCGTGGTGCAATGAAACCAATCCCTACAATGTTAAATCCACTAAGTACTGTAGACATGCACACACTAGAGGAAACAAGTACACGTTATGAGCGTTCTGATGTGTGCGCACTACCGCGAGCAGTTGTTGTTGCTGAAAGTGCTATAGCACCCGTTATTGCCAACGCTTTCTTAGAAAAATTTGGTGGCGACTCAATTGCAGAAATTGAGGAGCGCTATAATAATTACATCTCCAGTGAACAGTAATATTTCAAAATTAGCAGCACAGATAAAGGCGAATCCCGAAGATTCGTTTTCTAAGTTCGCCCTTGCTCTGGAGCTAATTAAGGTAGACCAACCAAATAAAGCACTTACCCTTTTTCAAAATATACGCCAACACTCTCCTAACTATATTGGTGTATATTACCACTTGGCCAAACTTTACATTGAGTTAGGCGAGAACAATTTAGCGATTGAGACCTATAAAGAAGGAATTAAAATCGCTACATCGATATCTGATTCTCATGCTAAATCAGAATTACAAGGCGCTTTAATGAATTTACAACTAGATATAGAAGATTAGTTTATGAAATTTAGAACCCAACTGTGCTTAGTTTTCTCTCTTATTTTCTTAATAGGAATAACTACTTCCACCACCACATTCGCCCAGTCAAAATCCGTTTATGAAGTTAAGTCTGGAGATACTTTTTTTAGCATCTCTAAAGCGCTTAAAGTTTCGGTTGCTGAACTAAAGCAATGGAATGATCTAAGCTCCAATAACCTTTCTATCGGGCAAGAGCTTACTTATTACACCATTGACGACCAAAGTAATCCAAATCCTACAGAAGAACCCGTAGACACTACATCACTCATCACAGTACAGCCCGATGCAACCAATAGCTATTACTTGGTTAAAAGTGGCGATACCTTATACAAAATTGGACGCGATAATAATATGAGCGTTTCTGAACTACGCTCTATCAATAATTTAACTAGTGATAACCTTCGCATTGGTCAACGCCTTGCGGTGAAATCCATCAGTAGCGCGCCAGTTGTAAATGCATTCTCAAATGAAAGTTCACCTCAGGGTAATTTTGTTCTTTACACGCTTGAAAAACGAGACGACCTCAATTCTTTGCTTACAAAGTTCAAAATGACTGAGGCAGAGCTACAAGCTTTAAATCCAGAAATTGATATCCATAAACTAAACCTCGCAAAAAAGGTTACCATTCTCGTACCTCCCTCTAAGAATTTTGCGAATCCTTATCTAAAAAGCGCTAGTCTTCAAGACTTAGGAACTATTGATATCCATGTTTATGGTGATAAAAATAAGGGACAGACTACAACAAATGGTGAGCTTTATAACCCTGAGGAGTTGACCGCCGCACATTCGAACATGTCGTTAGGCAGTATAATTTTTGTTGAAAATGAAGCAACAGGAAAAGGTATTTATATTCGAATAAACGATAGAATTACTGGCTCTGGACTGAAACTTTCTAGTAGTGCTTTCCGAATATTAGGCTTTGACAAAAACCAGCGCTCAACAGCTACCATTTATGCCGATAGTTAATGATTAATACTATTAAAACTTACTTCTCTGACACCAAGACACTTTTATATAGTTTCTTACTTAGTCTGCCCGTTTTTCTAGCATATGAAATCCTCATACTAATTTCTCAGCCAGATGCATCTCATGTTGTAAGAATTAGCGTTGATGTATGGTTTAAGTATATTTTTTCTTCATTAGGAGTTAACGCCGTTTCCATATCCTTGCTTATAGTCGCTCTTTTTGGGCTTATTATTCTTTATAAAGAAAGACAACGGCTCAAAACTCTTCGGTTTAAATTCTTCCCAATAATGATTGGCGAGGCAATGATTTATGCAGTTGTTGTAGCTTTTATAACACAGACATTGGTTTCTTTGATGTTCAACATCTCGGCATCAGATCCAATTACACAGCTATCAGGCCTTCAAAAATTTGCTCTCTCCCTTGGTGCCGGTTTATACGAAGAACTATTTTTCCGTGTGATTCTGGTCTCTGTATTCCTCCTTATTTTCAACAAGGTTTTTAATAATGTTAAGTGGGCATCTATAGCAGCATCTGTAGTTTTATCCGCTCTTCTATTTAGCGCTGTGCATTATATCGGCGAGATGGGCGATCCATTTACACTCTCATCTTTTATGTTTCGTTTCATTTTTGGATTGATACTAAATGGGATTTATGTTGCTAGAGGCTTTGGTGTTGCCGTTTGGACCCACGCTTTATACGACGTAATGGTTTTATTAGTTTTTTAGCTTTAAGGAAACACCTAATAGTTCGATAAGTTTTATCTATTAATTAGTGTTGCAACTGATTAGTACATTAGTATTATTGTAAACGTATGTGAATTCGTATAACATTCTTCTACGAAAGGTGTTAAAGAAGTCAAAGTGAATCGTTTTAAGATCTCAGAGGTTAATGATGATGATGGTAGCAGAAAGTAAAAAACAGAAAGATTTTAATGAGGAGATTATCCCACTCCTTGATGTGCTCTATAACTTTGCCCTCAAGTTAACCAACGATCCAAATGATGCCGAGGATTTGGTTCAAGATTCTATTGTAAAAGCATATCGTTTTTTTGGTAGCTACGAGAAAGGAACCAATGCAAAGGCTTGGCTTTTTAGAATTCTGAAAAACTCCTTCATCAATAACTACCGAAAAACATCGAAACGTCCACAGGAAGTTGATTACAATGAGGTAGAGTCTTATTACGAGTCTATCAGAGCTGAAAGAACTGAAACTACCGACCTTGAAAGATTAATGTTTCAAGAGCTTATGGATGATGATATCTCCAAAGCTTTATCTAAACTTCCAGAAGATTTTCGCACAGTAGTACTCTTGTGTGATGTGGAAAGTTATACCTACGAAGAAATTGCGAATATGCTTGACGTACCCATTGGTACCATTCGCTCGAGGTTACATCGTGGAAGAAATCTTCTTAAAACTGAACTTATGGCTTACGCTACCAAAAGAGGTTTTGTAGCTGATTAAGCTGATTTTTTTTCGCCATCAACGGCTACCAAGCGTAGTGTAACACGAATTGTTGTACCTTCATCTAGCTCTGACCTAAGCACATACACATGCCCATCATGATAGTCTTCAATAATACGTTGTGTAAGACTCAGACCTAAACCCCAACCTCTTTTCTTGGTACTAAAACCCGGCTTGAAAATATTTTTCACGTGTTTAATATCTATACCCATGCCAGAGTCTTCAATATCTATTACTATTTCCTTCTCATGAACTTTTGAGGAAACAGAAATAAAAGAATTTTCTTGTTTTTTGGGAAGTGCATCCATGGCATTTTTCACTAAGTTCTCAATAGCCCACTGAAAAAGCTCCGGATTAATGTTCACTTTACCTTGCGCTGTTAACTCTTTCTTTACTACTACCGCCTTACCTAAACTTGGTAAGCGACGCTCCATATACACCATCACATCTTCAAGAATAGGATGAATATCCATTGGCTGTAATTCTGGCTCGGAACCAATTTTCCCAAATCGCTCTGCTACACCCGCGAGCCGCTTCACATCATTCTCTATCTCTGTGGTAATTGTGCTGGCCAACTCATCATCATTGTACTCATCTCTCAATAACTGAATCCATCCATACAAACTAGAAATAGGCGTGCCTAGTTGATGCGCAGCTTCTTTAGCCATTCCAACCCATAAATTAGATTGCTCAGATCTACTGATACTTTTATAAGTGGTGTAACCAATACCTAGCAACATTGTTAGCAGTAGAATTTGTAAATATGGAAAGTAACGCAGCATTTGTACGGTTGGACTTTCGCCATAGTACACAAATTGTTCTAACTGTTTTTTATCATCCCCAATTACAATTCGGATTGGCACATTAAGCGATTTATAAGCTTTAACAAAGTCTGAAGAGTCTTTTGCCGTATGTAATTTATTTACATCAATATTCCGGTCGAACAGGATAGTGTTGTTAGAGTCTACAACTATAGCAGGGATTTTAAATCTATTCTCAAGAATAATCTCACTATACACAAAATCGGTAGTACTTTTGGCAGACTCTGCCTCATATATCAAATTAAGAACGCTGTCTGGTACTTCTGGGTATTTTTTTAGCAACTCTGCGGCTTGAAGAAGCTTTGTGCCCGCTTGCTCATTTACTGGAAGGCTCATGTATTCGTAGCCCTTAGCTAATAGCTCAACACTTGAGCGTTCTTGCTCTAGTATTTTATCTACTAAGTACTGGTTATATATAACAGAACCCGCTCCTAACGAAAAGAGTAGGATGATGAGCAGGATTTTAACCTTTCCTGAAGATGCAAAAAATTTCATGTTCTAAAAATCATACCGTTAAATTGGTTGATGTATTCACATGAAAAGCCCCTGTATGTGGCTTGTGCTACTACGCAGAAGCTTTTTGCTTTTCGTAAACTGGTGGTGCTTTCTTCTGAATAGTTTCACCAGTAATAATACATTTAGAAATATTTTTCATAGAAGGGAGAGTATACATGATATCTAGCATATCTTCTTCCATAATAGATCTTAAGCCACGAGCGCCAGTCTTACGGATTTTCGCTTTCTGAACAATTGCTCTTAGCGCTTCGTCTTCAAACTTTAAATCTACCCCTTCCATTTTAAACAGCTTTTTATACTGTTTTGTAATAGCATTTTTTGGGTTTTGTAAGATATCAAGTAAGGCTTCGTCAGATAGCTCATGCAAGCCACAAATCATTGGAAGTCGGCCTATTAGCTCTGGTATAAGTCCAAATTTTTGTAAATCTTCCGGCTCAACATAGCTGAATATTTCAGAATTATTTTTATCGAATTTGACTTGTTCGGCATGGTTAAAACCCATGGCACTAGTAGACTTTCGACGGGCTATAATCTCTTCTAATCCTGAAAAAGCGCCGCCACAAATAAAGAGAATATTTGTAGTATCTAATTGAATAAAACTCTGCTCTGGATGCTTTCTGCCACCTTTTGGCGGTATGTTAGCAACCGTACCTTCTAAGATCTTAAGTAATGCTTGCTGAACGCCTTCACCACTAACATCGCGGGTAATAGAAGGATTATCACTTTTACGAGCAACTTTATCTACTTCATCAATATAAACGATACCACGTTTAGCGCGGTCTACATCGTAATCTGCAGCTTGTAAAAGATTACTTAAAATACTTTCAACATCTTCGCCTACATAACCAGCCTCGGTAAGCACTGTAGCATCGGCAATAGTAAATGGGACGTCAATAATTTTTGCTAATGTGCGAGCAAGTAATGTTTTACCACTTCCCGTTGGCCCAAGAAGAATGATATTACTTTTTTCGATCTGCGTATCATCTAGCTCTTTGCTCTCATGAGTAATACGCTTATAGTGGTTATAAACGGCAACCGCGAGCGTTTTCTTTGCTCTTTCTTGCCCAATCACGTACTCATCTAACTTACCAACTATTTCAACAGGTTTAAGAAGAGGCTTGAACGATTGTTCTTTACGACGGCTAAGAGAAGCCAAGTCGCTTTTAATAATGCTGGATGCATCTTCAACGCAACGGTCGCACACAAAAACATCAGGCCCAGCAACCATACTGTTTACTTCAAGGCTTGACCGCCCACAGAAAGAACAGTTTACAAGATCGGTAGTATTCTTCTCTTTATCGCTCATAACCCTTCAATCTAATCAAAAAAAATTTATTTAGCAGATTTGGATCTTGCTAATACGTTGTCAACCAAGCCGTACTTTTTTGCTTCATCAGCAGACATCCAATTGTTACGGTCAGAATCTCGAATAATATCTTCTAAAGAATTACCGCTATGGTCGCCAATAATTTGGCTTAATTCTTTTTTAAGACGAATGATTTCCTTCGCTTCAATCTCAATGTCACTAGCTTGACCTTGTACTCCACCAAGAGGTTGGTGAATCATTACTCTAGCGTGAGGCAAGCAACTACGTTTACCAGCTGCACCAGCAGTTAACAAAACTGCACCCATGCTGGCAGCCATACCCATGCAAGTAGTGGCTACATCGCATTTAATAAGTTGCATGGTATCATAAATAGCTAAACCTGAAGAAACAACGCCACCAGGACTGTTAATATACAGATTGATGTCTTTTTCAGGATCTTCTGATTCTAAAAAAAGTAATTGAGCAACTATAGTGCTAGCTACAACATCATTAATTGGACTTCCTAGAATGATAATACGGTCTCTAAGAAGACGAGAGTAAATATCGTAAGCTCTTTCGCCTCGGCTAGTGGTTTCAATAACCATTGGCACAAGATTACTTTCTACTGCGTTATTCACTTCATAAATTGGCTGTTCGGCAAGCGGTTGTCTGATCATAATGCTCTTACTTAAATAATTACTTTTTAGTTTTCTTCTCCTGCAGCTTTCTGTACTTCTCTTTGTCTAGCTCTGTAATTTTCAATTCTTCTTCAAGCTTGTCAAATACTTTATTCTCTCTGATACTACTTCTCAACTGCTCAAGCATGCCTGGGTTTTGAGCGTAATATCCTTTCAATTGCTCTGCTGTAGCGCCAAAACGGGCTGCTTCAGCAGAAATAAACTGATCGATATCTTCTGCAGTAATTTCGATATCATCAAAAGTATCTTGCAATTTCTGGCTAATAAAAGACCATTTAGCTTCACGAAGACCGCGCTCTCGCATTTGCTCTTTATAAACAACATCATCAAAATTAGCTGGTAATTTACCACCTTGTTGTTGCTTTAATTGCTCAACGTAAGAGTTCAGAACTTGTTCTAGAAATACTTCAGGAACTTCTACTTCATGAGCATCAACCAAAACTTCTACAACTTCGTTCTTAAACAAGTCTGCTGAAGATTGGTCGTAATATTCTTGCATTCCACTTTTGATAAAGCTCTTAAACTCATCTTCAGTTTTAGCTTCACCGTTGCTGTTTTTAACGATAAATTCTTCGTTTAGCTCAGCTTTATGTAATGTTTGCACTTTTTTGATAGTAACTCGGAAACGATCAGTGTTGTCACCGTCTTTCAAGTCCATATCAACAACATCGCCTGTTTTTTTACCTTTCAACTCTTTCAAAAAGTCTTTGGCACCATCTTGGCGTAAGTCTATAACTTGGTCAGTATCTGATTCACCTTCAACTGGGTTACCTTCTTCATCTAAGGTAACAACATCAACTATTAGCTTAGAGTCTTTAGTAGCTTTCGTATCTACATCTTCCCAGTTGCCTTCACGCTCTAATGTACGCTCAAGCTCTTCCACTACTTCTTCGTCAGTTACATCGTGAACCATTTTGTTCACTTTCACTTTACTCAAGTCGGTTAGTGTAACTTCTGGTTTAGCACCAATTTTAAAAACAACTTCTAACTCGTCATTTTCCCAAGTCATATTAATCATTTCTGTTTCGCCAACAGGATTATGCTCAGGAACAATGTCGTTTTCAAAAACAGTTTGTATCCATTTGTTAATTTCTTCTAGTTCAATTTCAGAACCGAATCTTTTCTTAACTAGTGACAAAGGAACGCGACCAGGACGAAAACCAGGAAGTGCAATTTTACCTTTATAATTTTTAAATGCCTTGTCGAATGATTCTTGTAGATCTTCTCGTTTGGCAGTTAATGTAAGCTCTTTATCAACAGAGGTAAGCTCTTTAACAGAAATGTTCACGTTTTCTCCACTTTTTTTGGTATGCAATTCAATAAATGAACAGGATTTAATAAGGAAAGGAGTACGAGAGGGGGGACTCGAACCCCCACATCGGTTAAGATACTAGATCCTAAATCTAGCGCGTCTACCAATTCCGCCACTCTCGCAATTTTTAGAGCTTGCAAAGATAGAGTAATTTCAATTTAAAAGCCAATCTTTAGATTTAAAAAACTCTTTTTTTTTATAATATCTAATTGGGTTTTAACTCGCGTTTTTTGAACTTTAGAACACTATGTATAATAACCTTTGTCTTGTCTACATCACCACACCCAATAAAGAAGAAGCTCGAACTATCGGACGCTCTTTAGTTAGCAATCATTTAGCCGCTTGCGTTAACATATTAAACGGCATGGAATCTATGTATATGTGGCAAGGAGAGCTTGTTGAGACTACTGAAACAGTGCTTATTGCTAAAACTCATTATTCTAAAATGAAAAAGCTTACCGAACATGTGAAAAAAATGCACAGTTACGATTGCCCGTGTGTTATTTCGTTCGCTTTAAATGAAGAGGGTGGCAACACAGACTATATGAAATGGCTTCTTGATGAAACTAAATAGGATTTTTATTTCTTAACCACTTGCAGGAACCCCAAAACAAAGAATCTATTCTTTTGATTACAACAGAACGTATATCTAAGCATATCATTCGGGCAACAGTTTGTCGCCCCAAAGCCCTCAATGCTATTAATTTCAAAGCTATTGAGGATTTAGAACAACTTGTTGACACTATCGATAAAGACAAAGATATACGGGTTCTTATATTTTCAGGTGAAGGGACAGACTCGTTCATTTCTGGAGGTGACTTAAAAGAATTTCATACCATTATAGACAAGCAAGAAGCAGCTAGGATGTCAACTAGAATGCACCAGGTTCTAAATCGTTTAGAACAACTTCCCTGCTGGAATATAGCCTTCATAAATGGAGATGCCTACGGCGGCGGTATCGAGTTAATGCTTGCTTTCGACTTTAGAGTGGCTACTGACGGCGTTAAACTAGGTTTTACACAAGGCCGTTTTTATCTAAGTCCAGGTTGGGGCGGCCTAACTCGGCTCGTTGAAAAAGTTGGCCGTGCAAAAGCATTACTATGGCTTGGAAAATCAGAAATAATTTCTTCCAAAATTGCTTTTCAAGAAGGTTTAATTGAAGCAACTCTAGAACCTTCAACCACCGAAAAAAAGTTAATTGAATGGGCCGAAAAGTTAACCAAAAACGATAGAGACTATATCAGAACCCTTAAAAGTGGTACTCTGAGAAATACCACAATACGAAAAAATGCTTTAGCCTCAGAAATTGAACCTTTCTCAGAGCTTTGGGTTTCTAAACAGCACATCGAGCGTGTTACAAAGTTCCTAAAGAAATGACACTCCTCAACAGTTAGTAGCGTATATATAAACGCCAAAGTAGCGTACTACTCTGAACTATAATCTTAGATAGAACCAAAAACTCTTTCGAAGAAAATACTTCGGATCTTTTAATAAGCATAAATCCAAAAATGTGAATCTCTGGTGGGATTTTCATCTTGTTGCGAATTAAATCTCGCTCGGTAAGAGCAAAAATTGGCACTCCAATCTCCGTAGGATAACCCTCTTCTCTAGAACCTTCCATAAAGGTTCCCATTTTAGAGTTGAAAATATTATTGGTCAGATACGGCTTTCTTGTTTTTAATAACCGTTGGAAAACCTCCTCATTAATCATGCTTTTTGGATCGTAATTTGGTGGAATTTTAGAACCACTCGTTACAATAAGGTTCGACTTATTGTCTAACACTTTCCAAAGCGAGATATGACCTAACTCAAATGCACTTCTTAACGCTTTACAAAACCCTTGAGAAATAGTCATAAAGTCTTGATTCTCAATCTCGAAGAATAATTCGTCCAGAACCTTCTTTTTTGTAATGGCTAATCTAGCAGAGATATCAGGAATAACTAGATTAGCGACTAGTTTTCTCTCTATTCTTTCTAGTAAAGACTCGGGATTTGCTAAAAGTTCTTCCTTCTTAATAAAATCTTTAGCTCCCAACTCTAACGCTTTCTGCTCATTCTCATAGGTTGGCAGACTCGTCATTATCAGGAATGGAATTTCCTTTTTGTACGTATCTTTCTTTATGGCCTCAAGAAACTCTAGGCCCGTCATACCAGGCATATGAATATCTGAGAGAACTAAGTCAATCTTCTTTTCGGCAAGAGCGTTAATTCCATCTTGAGTGTTTTTTGCATGCACTAATTTATACTCTTTTTTAAGAATATCTTTTACTATGTAGTGCATAGCCTCATCATCGTCAATAACTAGTACTGTATAATCCATTTTTCTAACAGTTTATTGTATTAACGGCCTAAAACTCGTTTGCGTAAAACAAGTTTAGCTTCGTAGCTATTCTGGCCTCTCACAAGCTCAATTTTCATTTCAGAACCTTCTTTATATTCTCGCATTAATGCCCATGCATGCATTTCACTACTTACTCTTTCGCCACCAATCTTAACAATTATATCTCCTGGCATAATTCCACCTTCATAGGCTGGCCCATTTTTATTCACTTTGGTTACAAATAAGCCCGGTATGGTTGGTAACTTATATTGAAACACTAGTTGCCTTGTCATTGGCGTGATTTCTAGCCCTGGATCAAAATCTAACGAAACTTTACCAGATTCTACTAACTGATTTATAATTTGCTGAACCCGGGTACTAGGTATCGCAAAACCTAAACCTACAAAACCGTTACTTGTTCCGCCTGTAAAAATAAAAGTATTTACACCAATTACCTCGCCATCACTATTAATTAATGGTCCGCCAGAGTTTCCTCTATTAATAGCAGCATCGGTTTGTATCATATCAATATAAACATGAGGATCGTTTGGGTCGGGTCTAAAGTCTCGTTTTGTAGCGCTTACAACACCCACAGTAACAGAGGGTTGACCGTCAGCAAAAAGCCCAAAAGGGTTTCCCATCGCAATGGCCCATTCGCCCACCATAACCTTACTACTTTTGCTAAATTCTACGAACGGAAATGTTTGAGATGAATCTGTCCGAATAATTTTTAACAATGTGAGGTCTGCAAGAGCATCCGAGCCAATCAATTCAGCTTCGTATTTTTCGCCATCAGTCAAAACCACCATAATTTTTTTTGCACTTTCGCCGGCAACGTGCTGATTGGTTACCACTAACCCTTCTTCACTGATAATAAAACCGGAGCCCATACTTTGCACTTCGCGCTCTACAGGAGATAAGAAAAACCGGAAGTAAGAGGGGTCAAATTCTCTAGTGTAACCTAATTCAAGCTCAGTCACAGTAATGCTTACTATTGCAGGACTCGCTTTCTCTACGGCATTTGTAATAGCGTTTCTCCTGCTCTCTGCAATCTCCATTGTTTGGTCTTCAACAACATCTTCCGCATTTTCTGGAGTTGTTGAAACTGCTTGGGTTAATACTTCATCGCTTGCTATAGAACGAGATTGCTCTGGCTTTTGCTGTTGATTACAGCCGACCATTACCAAGTAACTTAAAAATATAATCCCAATTCTATTCATACTGTTTCTTCGTTATAGCTGTTCAATGCCAATATTTACAACTTCTTTTATGGCATCCTCAATTGTTCCCACAAACATACCGCCAGCTGCCTTTTTATGCCCACCACCATTAAGTTTACGAGCCCATATATTCACATCAATATCGCTACGTGATCTAAGACTGAGCTTAATTTTATCGCCATCTTCTCTCAAAAAGATACAAGCTTTAACGCCATCAATACTTAGCGGATAGCTTACAAAACCTTCAGTGTCTGCATTTGTGGTTGTTGTTTCTTTAAACATAGCCTCTGTAACGAACATGGTGGCAATTTGTTGGTTCGCATGCAAAGAAATAGTTTCTAGCGATAAACCCAACAACTTAATCTGGTTCATACTCTTTGATGAATACACTCTTTCTACCACTTCAGGGGGAGTGAATGCTCCCTTCTCTAGCAATGTAGCGCCCGCTCTAAGTGTTGCAGGTTTCACGCTGTCGAACTGAAAGGAACCAGTATCTGTAACAAGCCCAACATATAATGCTTTTGCAATTTCTGAATTTATTTGCTCAATCCCATACTCTGCAATAAGTTCATATATCAACTCACAAGTAGAAGAGGCATTAGTAACCGATACAAATTCCTCAAAGACATCATCGGGTTGCGGATGATGATCAATCATATAAAGTGGTTTATTCAGGTCGGCTACTGTTTCTGCTAATGCGCCAAATCTATGCAACGCATTGCCATCTAAGAAAACAAAAGCATCATACTTTTGTAGAAGTGACTCATCTGGCTTTTCGATAGGGAAATAGTCCGCTAACCATCGTAAATTCTCGTTTACGTCATCTTCATTGAATGCCGAACAATCGACTCCATTTTTTTTAAGCCATAAACAAAGCCCCACTTGCGACCCCAGACAATCACCGTCTGGCTTAACATGTGAAAACACGGCTATTTTTTGGTGAGATAATAATCTTGATATCAGTTTTTTAAACATATGCGCTCCTTGCTTTCAAAAATAAGCTTCTAAATCTACACTTCCATTTCTTTTTGAAAGGATTTTTCCGAACCTTGCTACTAAAATACGAATTATGAATGTACTCATTGTTTGTGGCGGTACACCCCCCACAAAAAAACTTATCGAAACTGAAATTAGCAATGCTAACTTGGTGATTGGCGCTGATAGCGGTGGACATGCTATTTTGGGCTATGGCTTTATTCCAGACATTGTTTTAGGCGATTTAGATAGTTTCCACTATACGCGCCACAAAGGCATAAACGTGCTGAAAGATGAGGACCAAGAAACCAACGATTTAGAAAAGTCTCTAGTTTATGCGCTTAAGCAAGGCGCTACAGATTGTGTAGTTTTAGGAACTTTGGGTAAACGAATTGATCATACATTCAAGAATTTATCTGTACTAAAGCAATTCCATCACAAGTTTAAGTCGCTCGTTTATAGAGACGATTACGGCGATACTTTTTTAATTGAATCACCTTACCAGCTCTCTATCGATTTAGACACCGTTCTTTCGTTTATTCCACTTTCCGGCAAAGTTTCTGGAATAACCACTACAGGGGTTCAATATCCACTTACAAACGAATCGCTTGAAATTGGAGTGCGAGACGGGACTTCTAACACCGTAACCTCTGCTACTGTAACGGTAGAATTTGAAGAGGGCGATTTAGCTCTTTTTGTTGGAACTGGTGGCAAGTTGGCTAAATAGAGCTTCCGATTTTTTAATTAAGAATTGGGGATTCGACTTCCGCTTTCCCAATTCTCATTAATTCTTAGCCAGCTTAAGTTCTCTTTTCCTCATCGAATTGCGCCATGCAAAGTAGCCCATAATTGCGAAAATAGTGAATATGAGGAATTGAAAACTAGTTAGCACCAGTCCTTTATAGAAGTACAACGGGATGGATATTAGATTGGTAATAATCCAAGCAATCCAATTTTCTAATTTTTTGCGTGCCATTAACCACATCCCTAGAATTGCGAATGATGTTGTGGCTGCATCCCAAATGGGAACGTCACTATCTGTGAAGTTTTTGAGTATTAAAACGAGTATCAGAAAAGAGCTAATTAGTATTACAACCGAATAAATATTTTCTTTACTCGAGTTTGTTGTCACCGGTACTTGGGTTTCACCGCTTTCTGTATTAAGCCAAAAATACCAACCGTAAATACTCATCACAAAGTAATAGGCGTTCACACCCATATCTGCATACAACTGATAATTGAATGCAATGTAAATGTAGATAAAGGTATTAACCAATCCCGTTGGGTAAACTAGAATGTTCTCCTTCATTGAGTACCAAACACTCAATAAACCGGCTATTACTGCAACCCACTCTATGATTGTGGTTTGCTGAATCCCAGAGATAATCCCATCAATTATAAAATCCATTCTATTCTTTGTGGCTTTGGTTCAACAGATTACGGGGACAAAGGTAGGAAATAGAAGCACTATTTA
Source organism: Balneola sp. (assembly GCA_048267405.1). Taxonomy (GTDB): domain Bacteria; phylum Bacteroidota; class Rhodothermia; order Balneolales; family Balneolaceae; genus Balneola. Next base: position 29,176 of record JBLWXP010000002.1, read on the forward strand.
TGCTTATTTATCAAAGTTAGTGCTAAAAATATCTATCTCGACTTTAGTGCTCGAGATAGATTGAATTTATGAATAGGTATAAGGTAACTAGCCAGCATTTCATCTTTGTGGATACCAAGTAATCCCGTACCGCGAAAATCCACAACACACACTTTTTCCTCACGCTGAACTACTTCGCCAATACCATAATATTCGGGGCTAGGGCCATAATACACCAAGTCGCCTGGATTCAGCTCATTATTTGCCCTTCGGTGATACGGGAGTATCACCGGGAGCAAATCTAGACGATATGAAAGCCTTCGCTTTTTTGTAAATGACATTGTTCAAAGTTATTCCTCTAAAATATGAATTATTCTTTGGGAATCACCAGCGTGTTTAATTTCTATAAAAATGGACTCTTCAGGTAGTAAACCACTCATTTTGTTTGGCCATTCCACAATGGAAATACCTTCTCCGTATAAATACTCTTCCACTCCTATTTCTACAGCTTCTTGTTCATCTTCTAGGCGATAACAATCAAAATGAAAAATCGGTGTGGTGCCTTTATACTCATTAATGAGTGTAAAAGTTGGCGAACTTACATCCGATTCTTTAACACCGTAATAAGATGCAATTCCTTTCATAAAGTGGGTTTTACCAGCGCCCAATTCACCCACTAAGCACACCACAGAACCTGGATGTAATTGTTCGGCAAATTTACGAGCATAATCTATAGTCTCTTCAACTGAGTTACTTTCAAATATCATATTACCTTGGTTTTAAAGTTGCTACCGGTAAAATCATTTCCTCCATAGAGGCACCTCCATGTTGGAAGGTATCTTTATATCGATTTTGAAATTTGTGGTAGTTAGTTGGATAAACGAAATAATAATCTTCTTTCGCAATTATAAAGCTGTTTACTCCAGGCCCTGCCGGCAGTTTATAGGCTTCTGGGTTATCGATAAATAATACGGCACTCTTTTCTTCCGACTTCAAATTACGCCCATATTTATAGCGTAAGTTTGTTGCAGTGTCTCTATCTCCATACACTTTTGCATCACGTAGTGCTCTTACCGAGCCATGGTCGGTGGTAATTACAACGGTAACATCTTCCTTCGCAAGTTCTTTAAACATTTGTAATAGATGCGAATGCTGAAACCAAGCTTCTGTGATAGACCTGAATGCTGATACATCAGGAGCGAGCTCTTTAATAACTGCGGAGTCTGAGCGTGAATGAACTAAGGTATCCACAAAATTATACACAAAAGCCGCTAAACTAGATTGTGAGAAGTTCTTTATTTTATCTGCCACGCGCTTACCATCATCGGATGTAAGAATCTTTTCGTACTTAAAGTTGATGTTAATTTTTGCGCGATCTAATTGGCGTTTAAGTAGCTCTTCCTCATGTCTGTTTAGTGATTTTTCATCCTGGCCTTGCTGCCACAGTTCTGGATAAATTCGTTCGATATCTGATGGATATAAACCGGCGAAAATAGCATTTCGAGAATATGGTGTAGCCGTAGGAAGAATAGAGTAATAGAAATCCGTTTCGATGGTATAAAACTCGGAGAGAATAGACTCAAAGGTTAGCCATTGGTCGTAACGCATGCAATCAATAACAAAAAACATCACTTTTTTGCCATCTTCTAACTTGGGCCGAACGTATTTTTTAAATATATCTGGCGATAGCACCGGGCGGTCTTCGTCTGTTGAAAGCCATTTTACATACTCATTTTCAACAAATTTACCGAACTCCCTATTGGCTTCCTCAAACTGATCGTCTAGCACTTGCGCAAGGGTTGCGTCGCCACCACTAAGTTCCATTTGCCAACGAGCTAGTTCTCTATAAATATCAATCCATTCTTGCCAAGTTGTACCTGGGTGAATACGAGAAGTGAACTCACCAAACTGTTTCAAATAGGTTTGGGCAGATTTTTCGGTTTGTAGCCGAGAGCGTTCTAAAATACGTTTTGTGGTAAGTAGAATTTGATTTGGATTAACTGGCTTAATAAGATAGTCAGAGATCTTACCGCCTATAGCGTCCTCCATTATCGACTCTTCTTCACTCTTTGTAATCATTACCACAGGGAGACCAGGCTGCATATTTTTAATTTGCTCTAGGGTTTCAATCCCTCCCATTCCTGGCATTTGCTCATCTAAAAAAACAATATCAAACGACTGGTTACGAATCATGGTTACGGCGTCGCCACCATTCGTTACCGGTACAATCTCGAACCCTTTTTTTTCTAAAAAAATAATGTGTGATCTAAGTTGGTCGATTTGGTCGTCGGCCCAAAGTATACGTGGCATAAGCGGTGTGTTTTTCAGCTAAAGTTGGATAAAAGGAGTCATTTTCTCTAATCGCTTTTTCCCGATACCTTTAATCTTTAATAATTCATCTATTGATTTAAATTCTCCGTTCTCTTGGCGATAATCCAAAATTCGTTGGGCATAAGCAACGCCTATTCCATCTAATTTCTGAAGTTCCTTTAAAGTTGCCGTATTTATATTTATTACAGGCTTATCTATTTCGGCGTCGCTGTTGGATTCAACGGCACTTTCTTCTTTTTGTTCTTCAATTTTTTCATGAGGAACATATTTTTTCTCATTCTCTATTTTTTGCTGCTCTATTGCCGAACTTTTAGTATTAAACTCGGTTATAATATCATCGTATCTTTCTTGGCTGGCATGATACTGTTGAGTCAAAAACGAACTTATAACCAGAAGAATTAGAATAACAAAAAGTAACAGGGTTATTACAATTCGCTCCTTTCGCGACACCTGCAACTGTTCCATCCAAAAAAAGAATCGGCGTTTTAATTTCCCCATAGTCTCAACCTATTATTTCTATTACTATAATTAGAGAACATTTTATAAGCAAATCAATTTGTTTTAAATTATTGGAAGTGTGATGTTTGGCAAAACAAAATTCATGGCAGAAGTCGACCACTTTTTATATCAAAACCTACCTATTGCTTACGAAGTAATTGGCGAAGGAAAACCACTTGTAGTTTTACATGGATGGGGAAGTAGCAGGCGCGTTATGTTGCCTCTAGCTCGCCAACTTTCGGGGCTGCGTAAAAGTTATGTGCTAGACCTTCCTGGTTTCGGCGAAACTCCTGAGCCACCTACAGGCTGGGCTATTGATGATTACGCAGATGCTGTGGAAGCTTTCATCTCTGAAACTTTCAATGAACCGGTAGATTTGCTAGTTCATTCTTTTGGCGGGCGAATCAGCTTAAAGCTATGTGCTAGGTCTTTTGGGAAATCTAACATCCAAAAAGTTCTGATTACGGGTGGCGCAGGAATGACACCAAAGCGCCCACTAAAATATTATGCCAAAAAATATTTCGCAAAAGCACTCAAAGCGCCATTTATTTTGTTACCTCAGCCATTACGCGATAAAGCACTCGCTTGCTTACGCACTACTGCTGTATGGAGAAGCTTAGGCTCTAGTGATTACAGCCAACTTTCTGGGGTAATGCGCGAAACCTTTGTGAAATCTGTTTCTGAATATTTAGAAAGCTCGCTACCAAATATTCCTCATGAAACCTTATTGCTTTGGGGCCGAAACGATGATGCAACACCTGTTTACCAAGCAGAACGCATTGAGCAAGGAATTGAGCGTGCAGCTCTAGTAATTGTTGAAGACGCTGGACATTATGCTTTTTTAGATAAGCCAAAACAATTCGCCGCTATAGCAGAGGCTTTTCTGAAAAGTTAGAGAAGAGTTTTTATTTGAAGCTAATTTTACTTCATTAAGCCTCAAGCACTCCACCCCTCTGGAATATCGGTTTGCAGGTTTATTCCAAGCGCATCAATTTTTAAACCAGAGCTAACTAAGCTTATAGCAACATTTTGAGCTTTTCTGCTACTTTTGTCGCCATCAATTCCGTAAATAGGATCGTCAATAATGGGGTGCCCCCAGCTTTCTAAATGAAGGCGGATTTGGTGAGTTCTTCCCGTAATAGGCTCACATTTTACCAAAGATGATTTCTCTCCATACTGAATCACGGTAAACTTTGTTTGAGCTTCTTTAGCAGCTGTTAACCCAAGTTTGCTTTCAAACACAAAACCATTTTTCCGTTTTATGGGCAGGTCTATGATTTTTTCTTTCTCTGTAGGCACACCGTTAACAAGTGCGTAGTATGTTTTTTCAACTTTGCCCTCAGCGAAGCAGATCATCGCTTTTTGAGCAAATTCTTTGGTCTTACCAAAAAGTACAATCCCTGATGTTACGGCATCTAGTCGATGGACAATCTTTAGGTCTTTATACCCTAAATCTTCCAACATCCATGTAAGCGTATTTTTATTATATCGCCCTCCGGGGTGCATGGGCAGAGGCGCTGGTTTGAATACTGCTACGTAATCGTCCGTTTCTGCTAGAGTCTGAACTTCATCGGGCACACTTGGTTCTATTACAAAAGGATTGTGATGAAAGATTTCATCTTGAGTTCTTAGCTCATAGTCTGGAGGAGTGATGTTTCCATTTACTCCAACTTTCCCGTCTAAAATTCGCTTATGCCAATCTTTTTCCATCCGAAATGGAAAACGCGTAGACATTGTGAAAAGCAGTGTTTTATTTACAAACTCTGCACCCACTCTAAACCGATGAGTTATTGGATAGGGAAGAACGAGCCTTACTTTACGCTTGTTCGCTTGAGGCGTGTTGTGCATTCCTTCCCTTAAAATCATCGTCAAAATAATTGTACCACTTTCGGAATGGCTTAAAGGCGTTGTTTATATCGAAAGGACGACGGTATTCGCTTTGCTTACATTCTTCACTACAACAGCCTTCCATCAATTTGGCACCTTCTTCGGAGCAAACAAACAGCTTATTACATTCCATATTTGCACAATTCACATATGTATCGGCAGGTTTTCCTGTAATTTCACATTGTGCTATTGGCGCTAAATTTTGGGGGTCAACAGGTACAATTAATCGATCGTCAAACACAAAACATTTTCCTTTAAAATGCTTGCCTTCTTCTTCTTTTGCATAATTTAGGATTCCGCCGTGAAGCTGATTTACATCATCCCAACCATCTTCTTTCATTAGTACAGAAAATTTCTCGCAACGAATTCCACCTGTGCAATACATCAGTACTTTTTTGTCTTTGGGAATATTGGCCTCTTCCAACCACTTCGGAAAATCATAAAAATTGTCTAAGTCAGGGGTGAGAGCGCCTTCAAAATGACCAACTTTAGATTCATAATTATTACGCACATCAATCATTACGTAATCTTCGCCAGACTCCATCACTTTTCGCCACTCTGCTGGTTTTAAGTGATTCCCACCATTTTCTGGACGAACGTCATCAACATGTAGAGAAACAATTTCTTCACGCACTTTACAAATCAGTTTTGCGAAAGGTATGTAATCAGAGTCTGCCGTTTTAAATTCGGTATTCTCAAAACCAGGTAGCGAACAGAGGTAGTTTTTATATGCACTCATTTGCTCCTTGGTGCCAGCCGCTGTTCCGTTAATTCCTTCTGACGAAATATAAATACGACCCTTTATATCCAAGTCTTTGCAAAAACGCTTATGTTCCTTGCAAAAACGTTCTACTTCTGATATTTCACTGAATTTATAATAAAGTATTACTTCGTACATCTTTAAACCTAAATCTTTTGGTCGATAATAATATCTTAGTGCTGTAATTTAGTTACTACCAAATTTACGAATTCCTCTAATAAATAATCATTGAGATTTAGCTTTGTTCACGCCTAAACATATTTCTCTTTTTATAGCCTTTCTTCTCTTTCTAACTCAAGGAACAGGGTTATTTGCGCAAAAAGTCTCCAAAGTCGACCAGCTTGTTCAGGAGTTCAACAAGGGGACCATATCAGCTCAAATTGTTGCAGATGCGTATTTAGAGCAATTTACGAGCAATGATATTTATAAGTGTGGAACCCCGGGCTCTATTTTCTTGGAGAAACATAAAGATGAGCTGTCAGAATCTACTCTTCAAAAAGCCTTTGCCTCTCCAGCGCTGTTTAAATCTAAAGTGGCATCACAATCGTATATTTCGGCTAGTGGTAAATTTAAAATATTCTACGAAACAACTGGACGTGACGCTATTCCTTTAGCTGATGGAAATGGAAATACAATCCCTGATTATGTAGAATGGGTTGGAACAGCTATGGATTCCTCATATAACTACGAAGTGTTAACCTTAGGCTTCCCTGATCCAATACCAGTTGGGCAAGCTTATGAAGTGTATTTACGAGATATCGGACCTTACGGTACAACCACTAGTAATGCAACTGCGCCTGGTGGAACATATATAGTAATTGAAAATGACTTTGCTGGTTTTCCAGACAACACAGACCCTGATGGGAATCAAAGAGGAGCAATCCGAGCCACAGCAGCACATGAGTTTAAACATGCCATTCAATTCGTTCAAGGTGGCTGGAAGGGTGACTCCGACAATTGGTTAGAAATGGATGCAACGCTCATGGAAGAGGTGGTCTATGATGAAGTGAACGACTACTATAATTACCTTTTAGGTTTTGGAGATACCATTTTTGAAGAGCCCTATAAAACTATTATTCCAGGTTCATATGAAGATGTTACTTGGGCTCTTTATTTCCACGAACATTTTGGGCCTGATTTTTGGACTAAGACCTGGGAGCGACTAGAGATACTACCTACAACCACCCGTTTTATTGACGCTGTTAGTGAGGAGTTAGAGTCTCGAGGAGAGTTTTTTGAGACTACAGTTGCTGAGTCTTATTTATGGCATTATGCTTCTGGTAGTATTTTAAGTCCCGTTAATTACGGTTTTGATGAACGCCGTTTTTATCCTGGGGTTTATGTTAAAAATGAATTCTCCACACTTCCAGATACACTGTCTGAATTATCTACATTATCAAAATTTTCCGCCGATTTTGTGGAGGTAAAACTTGAAACTCCAAGATCTGGACAAATTGGAATTGATCTCTTTTATGAGGAACCATACATCCAACTTGGGTTAATTGCCTACTTCCCCAACGGAACTGTTGAAACACGTTTTGCTTCTGCAAACGAGACCGGAGTTACAAACCTAACTGCACCTTGGAAATGGAGTGAGATATCACACCTAGCCATGGTATTTATGAATTCTGATCCGTTTACGAGTAATAGTTACCAGTTTAAGGTCGTTGCCACTTTACCAGAGGAAAATTTCCTTTCTCAAAACTATCCGAATCCTTTTAATCCTACCACAACCATAAACTTTGGGCTTACAGAACAGCAAGAGGTCAAGTTAGAGGTGTTCGATTATACAGGCAGGCTTGTTAGCACACTCCTTCAAGGAGTTCAGTCTGCGGGAAGTTATGAAGTGCCGTTTGATGCTTCTGGTTTAGCTTCGGGCATGTATCTCTATAAATTAAAGACTAAAAACGGTGTATTTTATAATAAAATGCTACTCATTAAGTAGCTGATTATTTCGACGGAAGAATTCTTCCTGAGACTTCACCGAATCCAATTCTTAGCCCATTTGCTTCAGCGTAGCCTTTCATAATAACGGTGTCGTTATCATTAATAAATTTACGCTCTTCTCCATTTGCTAGCGTAATTGGTTTGCTACCTGCCCAAGTGAGTTCAAGCATACTACCATAAGAGTCTTCAGTGCTGCCACTAATTGTACCTGAAGCGTACAAATCGCCAGGCTGAATGTTACATCCATTCACTGTATGATGGGCTAACTGCTGGGCAATGTTCCAGTATAAATTCTTAAAGTTAGAAGTAGATATTTTTTGTGGAGCTTGTACTTTCTCGGCTTTTAGAAAAACTTCCAAATTTATATCAAAAGTGGTGCGCTCTTTTAATTGTAGGTAAGGGAGAACCTCAGGATTTTGTTCAGGCATAGTTGCTCTAAATGGCTCAAGTGCATCAAGCGTAACAATCCACGGTGAAATTGTTGTTGCCCAGTTTTTTGCTAAAAATGGCCCTAATGGTTGGTATTCCCATTTTTGGATATCGCGAGCGCTCCAATCATTTACAAGTACAAGTCCAAAAATATGATCTTCAGCTTCCTCAACCGATATTGTATCTCCTAGTAAGTTTCCGGTTCCTGTTAAAAAACCAACTTCAAGTTCAAAGTCTATACGTTTACTTGGCCCAAAAACTGGCTGGTCGGTATCAGGAGTGATAGTCTGTCCTTTTGGGCGATGTAAATCTGTTCCGCTTATTACGATAGAACTTGCTCGGCCATGATAGGCAACGGGTAAATGTTTCCAATTTGGAAGAAGAGCATTGTTCGGGTCACGAAACATCGACCCAACGTTAAATGCGTGTTGCTCGGAAGAGTAAAAATCGGTGTAATCTCCAATTTGAACTGGCATCATCATAACTGCATCAGTTTGATGTACAAAAGCTCGCGCACATAAATCTTCATCGTCACGTAATCTAGGATTCTCAGTTCCTAAAAGACTCATCAACGTTTCTCGAGCTTCTTGCCATGCTGGCTTTCCTAAACCCATAAAAAAGTTCAAACTAGAATCTTGAAATGCATATTGATTATCTAGTAATGGTCCGTCAAAAAGGCCAGCTTCATCTAGTACAAATAAATCGACAATTAAATCTCCTATTGCAGTGCATAAATGTGTTTCACCACCTTCGGCTAAAAAAGCTCCATATGGCAAATTCTGCAATGGGAAATCGCTATTCTCGCTAATTTCTATAAATGATGTTTTCATAATTACATTTCCATTTATCAATTATTCTCAAAAAAAAATTATCGGATTATAGACTCATTTTTAAAGCACAATGTTCCACGAGTTCTATAGAATTTTAAGTGCTTGTAAATCTTCAACTGGCTCTTCGAAACTACAACTGCCATACGAAAGCACCGAGAGCATTCTGAGCATTCGAATTTCTAGCGCCGGGGCGGCGAAATCTTTCCAAGCAAAGTACTGATCCGTAAATCTGAAGTTTGAGACTTTCTCATCATTCAGAATTTCAACAAACTCTTTTTCTGATAAATCCTGAGTATAACTAAGTATTGAGGCTCCAAATAGGTTTAGAAACCCGTGCATTTTGGTTTTTACAGAGTCGTTATAATGTCGAATTGGGTGATGTAAACCTGCTGTAAATTTGATAGCCACATTTTCATCTCGCCCTGCAAGAACCGCCTTCGCCAAATACCTTGATGAGGGAAATTGATGAGCTTCAACACCACCACATCTAATTTTTAAACCTGAAAATATGTAATGCGGCATATCCATAGATTGAATCTTAGCGTTATGCGCAGCGATAAGGCGAACTACTTTTTCAGTCATTTTAAAATCGAAATCGAATCCCGGAACTTCAAAAAATAGACGATGGGGAAGTACCACTGAACGACTCATTACTTTTACAGCATAATCAATAGCTTTAATTGTATCTACAGAGCTAGTGGTATAAATCGCTTCTACAGGCAGCTTGATTTCGAGTGTACTGGTTCGAACTTTACCCTTTAAATTTTTATGGAGAAGTGCGATTTCCTTAACTACTGAGGTTATTGCCTGCTTAAATTCATCAAACTCTGTTGTAGCAGGTGCTACGATAGACAAGTCGATTGGCACATCTAAATCGGTATTGTTACTAATGAGTTTTTCAAACTCCTGAAGCCTATCTGATCCAATTACGAACTTAGATAACATCCATGAATGAGGCGATTTAGCGTGCTCGCCGAACTTTTCTAACGCATTCTCCAAGCTTAAAGATGCTGGCGGGTATAACCCTGCATAATCAATAATTTCGGATAAGAATGGCGTTACAGTTTGCTTCATTTAGAAGTCATCGCTTTTAGTATGTTTTGTCAGGCTAAGCTTATCAAATCGAGAACGATTGCGTCAGCTATTTTCAGCCCTTTCGTAGTAAGGTTCAGTGATTTACCTTCAACCAGCTTTCCTTCTGATTGCATTTTCAAAATATAGCCTTTCTGAGCGTCGTTGATTGTAAAATTATACTTCTTTTCAAACGCTTTTAAATCAATACCTTTCAGTGTTCGTAAGCCAAGCATAATTCGCTCTTCAGCAAGGCTAGGTAAATCTAAGAATTCTCTATCTATTTCTGTAACATTTTTACCTAATAAATAGCCTTCTAAGTTGGGTTTATTCTCCCATCTGAAAGCACCTGTTTTTTCTTCATTCCACCAGAATGAATGCGCTCCAGGACCTAAGCCCAAATAATTTTTATGGCTCCAATAATTGGTGTTATGAATAGCTTCTTTCCCTTTTTGAGCAAAGTTACTCACTTCATATCGCTCAATTCCTTTTTCGGCTAGTTTCTGCTCAACTAAATCAAAATGGATTTCAACTTCATCGTCTTCTGCAGGGATAAGCCGCCCCAATTCCAGTTGCTTTCCAAGTCGAGTTCTTGGCTCAATAGTTAAGGAGTATGCAGATACATGAGGGGGATTAAAGCTCAAGAGCGTGTCTAAATCTTTTTCCAGCATCGCAACACTTTGCCCAGGGTTACCATAAATCAAATCTACGGTAAACACATCTATTCCTGAGGCCTGTAGAAGTTCTAAACAACGTAATGCTTCTTCAGCCGAATGCGCCCTGTTCATGAAGCGAAGCAAATCCTCATTAAAAGATTGAACACCCATGCTCACTCTATTAACTCCAATACCTCGGATATCCTTCAGGTATTGTGCGGTTACATCATCGGGATTAAGTTCGAGTGTAATTTCTTGAGCTTTAACTTCAAACGTTGAATCGATAGCTTCCAAAATATCACTGAGCTCTTTTTGGGAAAGTAAGGAAGGCGTTCCTCCTCCAAAGTAAATAGTCTCTATAGGCTCTGTGGTGTAAATCGAGTCTTTCTTCTCTTCGATTTCTTTAATCAGAGTTCTAACAAACTCAGCCTTTTGTTCGTGACGCGTTACAAAATAGAAATCGCAATATGAGCAGGCTTGTTTACAAAAAGGGACGTGTATATATATTCCTGACATATTTATTGAGAAGGTAGGTTGTATAAGAATTAAGCTTCGAAAAAGCTTTTTCTAACTCTCTTTGTTGTAAAAAGGATTGGTAGAATAAACATCCTTGCCTTGATAAGCTCTTGAGTATTTCACATAATTTTGAGAGTATTTTCTTATCGACTCTATTTCTTCTTGGGATAGTTTTCGTACTGCTTTTGCTGGAGAACCCATGTACATAAATCCACTTTCCAGGGTTTTTCCTGGAGGAACTAGTGAACCGGCGGCTAAAATCACATCTGACTCAATAATGGCTTTATCAAGAATAGTTGCGTTAATACCAATAAGAACTCGGTCTTTTATCGTACATCCATGCACCACTGCTCCATGCCCAATCGTAACTTCATTGCCAATAATAGTGGGACCTGTTTGGTTCATCACATGAATACACACATTGTCTTGAACATTGCTTCTGTCACCAATAGTGATTGCGTTTACATCGCCACGAATGGTTACGTTAAACCAAACACTACTTTCTTTACCCAGCACAACATCACCGATTATATCTGCACTAGATGCTACAAAAGCAGATTCGTCAATTTTGGGAGTACTATTTAAAAATTCGTGAATCATTATAGGCCTGAAATATTTTGAATCTAATTATCTATAAAAAGAAAAAGGTTTCGACTTCTATTGCCGAAACCTTTTATAAAATAAATGCTGGTTTCGGAGTTACTTTTTCAAGTACTGAACCACAAGTGCTCTAAACTGAGGGTAAGTTGGCGGGTTATTTTGAACCAGGTCTCCATTGATATAGAACGTAGGAGTAGATGAAACACCTAAGTCTCTACCTTCTCGCTTGTCTGCCATAATAAGGCGCTGTAACTCTGCAGAGTTTAGATCTTTTTTGAATTGATCCATGTTTAGGCCAATTGAATTAGCATATCCATTAAATATGGCTTCTGCATTTCCTCGGCTCCATTGTTCTTGGCCAGTAAAAATCAATTCATGCATCTGATCAAACTTACCTTGCTTTTTTGCAGCTTCAGCGGCACGTGCAGCTAGCTGAGAAAATTGGTGCATAGTAAGAGGAAAGTTTTTGTATACAATTTGAACTCTTCCGCCAAACTCTTTCTTTAATTGCTCTTCAATAGGTACAAAGTACTTACAAGCAGGACATTGGAAGTCGCTAAATTTAACTACTACTACTTCTGCTTTTACAGGGTCTTGAGCTACAGCTGATGTAGTCGTTTCAGCTACTGTTGTTGCTGTATTTGAAGTAGCTTCTGTCTGGGCCGAGTTATTAGCAGTTTGAGTATTTTTTGTTTCTTTAGTGTCGCCACAGCTAACAAACATGGCAAAAAATGCTAACAAGAAACTTATATGTAATCCTTTTTTCATATGGTTGGGTGAATTATGTTTTAATATTATAAAAATCTTCTTACAGCTTAACTTTACTGAAATGTCTACTTAAGATAGTATCTATTTTTTGAATAATCAGGGGAATATTCGATTCTTCAATTCCTGTCCCCAGCGATAAACGAACAAACTCTCTAGCTTCCTGTATCGATTTACCCATAGCTAGCATTGTGGCATTCGGTTTATCTAAACCTGCTTGGCATGCACTTCCCGTTGAAATACCCAATCCTGCCTGAGTGCATTCGAGCATTAAAAACTGCCCTTCGATACCAGGAAACCGTAATCCTAAAATATTTGGAAGTTTATAATCTCCTGCTCCCTCGTCAACAATTGTCCAGCCTGAGTTGGTAAGTCCCTCTAATAGCGAAGCTCTTACCTTCATTAATCTTTCAAATTCTACTTCTTTTTCAGAACACAACCCTTTCGCCGCCGCCGCAAAAGCGGCAATCCCTGGTACATTTTGCGTGCCAGATCTCAGCCCCTTCTCCTGTGTAGTCCCGTTAATTTCCGGCTTCCATTCTATGCTCTTTTTGATGTAAACAGCACCGACTCCTTTTGGCCCATACACTTTATGTGAAGAAACAGTTAATGCATCTGTCCATCTTCCCAAAATATCTAGCTTACAAAAGCTCTGCACACAATCTGAATGAAAAAGAACGTTATGTGCATTCAAAAGCGCACCAATTGCTTCTATATCTTGGATTACGCCTGTTTCAGAATTTACATGCTGAATAGAAGCCAATACAGTATCTTCACGAAGCGCCTCTTCCAGATCTTCTAAAGAAATTCTACCCTCGCTATCTACTTCTAACCGAGTAACTTCATATCCATAATCTTCAAGGTGATTAAAGAAATTTCGAACACTTGAATGCTCAACCGTAGTGGTAATTATATGCCGACCATCCACTTCCGAAGCACTTAACAAGGCTTCTAATGCTAATCTATTTCCATCAGAACCTCCACCTGTAAAATAGATTTCACTTGTTTCTGCGTTAATTAACTTTGCGAGGGTGGCTCTACTTGCTTCTAAAATCTGTTTGGCCTCACTGCCAGCATCATGCAGGCTACTTGGGTTTCCAAAATACTGCGAAGCAACCTTCGTATAAACAGCGAGTGCAGTCTCACTCATTGGTGTGGTAGCGGCGTAATCTAGGTATATCATCAAGTATCGTTCTTTTAAAAGAAATGGTGTATCTTCATTATTGTTTTAAAATAGCCAAAATATTACGGCCTTCACATTATGCATTCTATTTATCTTTTAGAACTTTTGAAGCAAGCCCTCTCCGAAGATTTAGGTATGGGCGATCTTACCTCAAACTCTATTTTTAATGTTACTGATTTTGCTAACGGTAGCTTTACGGCAAAAGCAGATGGCGTTCTAGCTGGACTTTCTGTTTTAGAACTCACATATCCTCTTTTAAGCAATGAGGTCTCTATTTTTCCTTACAAAAAGGATGGCGATTTAGTCGCCAAGGGTCAAGTAATTGCAGAAGTTGAAGGCCCTGTTCGCGCACTTTTAAGTGGCGAACGTGTTATTTTGAATTTGATTCAACATGCTAGCGGTATTGCCACAGCTACCGCTGAAGTTATTGAACGACTTGACGATTCTTCCATTACTATTACGGATACCCGAAAAACTTTGCCAGGCTTGCGCTCGCTCCAAAAATATGCGGTGCGATGCGGCGGCGGACAAAATCATCGCTTTAGATTAGATGACGGCGTAATGATAAAAGACAATCATATTAAAGCTGCTGGAAGCATCACCAAAGCTGTTGAAACGGCTCGTGCAAATATTGGCCACATGGTAAAAATTGAAGTGGAAACGGAAACTAAAGAGCAGGTGTTGGAAGCTATTGAAGCTAAAGCCGACGTTATTATGCTTGACAACCGTAGCCCAGAAGAAGTAAAATTGCTTTCATCACTAATTCCCGACTCTATTGTTACTGAAGTTTCAGGTGGAATTACGCCCGAAAATATTGCCAGCTATAAAGGCTGTGGCGCCGATGTAATTTCGTTGGGCTGGCTAACGCATTCGGTAAAAGCATTAGATATCAGTTTTAACCTTGGCAGCAAATAGTATTGTGGGTATCACAATCATATATCAAAAAATCTCTTTTCCCTTAACGCACTCTTTAACTGTTTAGCTTTTAACCAAACCAGATTATGGACGTTTTAGACATTCTAGAAATCGAATCAGAAGTTTCACTTCCTAAACGATACAGCCAACTTTCTGTTGAAGAAATGGAAACTCGCGTGCGCGAAATTAAAGCCAAATTTGGCTCGCGTTTGTTTATTCCAGGTCACCATTATCAAAAAGACGAAGTTATTCAGTTTGCTGATGTACGGGGAGATTCTTTAAAACTTGCTCAGATTTGTTCCGAAATGCCTGAAGCAGAGTTTATTGCTTTTTGTGGCGTACATTTTATGGCAGAAACAGCCGATATGCTCACTAATCCTAATCAAAAGGTGATTCTACCTGATTTGCGCGCCGGCTGTTCTATGGCTGACATGGCCGATCTTGAACAAACCGAAAAAGGCTGGGAGCAAATGACTGCTATGTGGGGCGATACCATCATTCCACTTACTTACGTGAATTCTACCGCAGCAATAAAGGGTTTTGTTGGCAAACATGGTGGGGCTTGTGTTACCTCTGGCAACGCACGCAAAATGTTAGAGTGGGCATTTACACAAAGAGAGCGCATTTTATTTCTTCCCGATCAGCACCTTGGCCGAAATACAGCGGTGGAACTAGGGATTAAATTAAACGAAATGGCTGTTTACGATCCACACGCACAAGCTTTTGAGTATGAAGGCGATTTTGAAGATGTGAAAGTGATTCTTTGGAAGGGACATTGTTCAGTTCATGAGAAGTTCAATGTTCAGCATATCGAAAATCTCAAAAAGAAAGATTCTGAGATTAACAT
Source organism: Balneola sp. (assembly GCA_048267405.1). Classification (GTDB taxonomy): domain Bacteria; phylum Bacteroidota; class Rhodothermia; order Balneolales; family Balneolaceae; genus Balneola. The sequence continues at coordinate 44,390 of JBLWXP010000002.1, forward strand.
CATCGTTCACCCTGAGTGTACATACGAAGTTGTTCAAGCTTCGGATTACGCTGGTTCCACCAATTACATAATTAATGCTATCGAGAACTCACCTGCTGGCAGTAAATGGGCTATTGGAACAGAAATGAACCTTGTGAATCGTATTATCGACGAAAATCCAGATAAGGAAATCGTTTCGTTAAACCCATTTATGTGTCCATGTTTAACGATGAACCGAATTGATTTACCACATTTGCTTTGGTGCCTTGAAAAACTGGAAGCAGGTGAAGTCGTTAATCAAATTTCTGTACCTCAAGAAGTAGCGCAATACGCTATTCTATCGCTGGAAAGAATGTTAGAGAGAAGTTGAGAAAGCTTTTTGGCATAGTCTTTTTCTTTATTAGTGCCCTGTTTAGTTTCATCTTTATTTTCTCAATTCGTGGAACAATTAAAGCTTTTACTATTTTCATTGATACTGGAATAACCTATGAATCTTCTGCAAGTATCATTCTAACTTTGATGTTTCAAATTATACCCGGTCTTTTGGGCTTATTCTTTTTTAGATTTGGGAAAGCTCTATTTAGGCTAAAAAAACTTGACGCACAGACTGGGGATTAGTTCTCCCTCAACTGAAGTTCTTCCGATAAAACATTGAAAACACGCTCTTCCTCTACAATACCCTAATGTCCTTTTAGGGTATTATGTAATCGATATTAAAAAAAGATTACAGCCTTATGTGATGTCCTCAGTCAATATTAAATACTCATTTTGTGTAAAGTTGAAACAAATGTTAGTGTTTTTGACACGTCTGTTTCACCCCACATCAATAGGTTATAGTTAGTTAAAAACGGACTATTAACACTTTGAATACATTGGGACAAACAATATCGGGTTACATCACCCTTATACTTTTATTTTTGGCGGCTTGGATACCAGCTGTTAAAGCTCAAGAAGTGCCCACAGTCTCTGCTACCAACAAAATCACCAATTTCCCAGTTAAAGAGTATTTTGATAATGCTCAGATTCATTCAATAACTATTGATAGCCGTGGTTTAGTCTATTTTGCTGTAGCAAATGGTATTGCTGAGTTTGATGGTTTTGAATGGCGGATGATTTCGATTCCCAATAATGCCGAAATAAATGCATTAGCTAAAAATAAAGATGGCAGGATTTATGGTGCGGGAAATAATGCAGCTGGGTATTTATATGTGGATGAAAAGGGAAACACCAAGTTTGAATCGATTTTGGATTCTTCATCCACTTTCTCTGATATAATTATTGAAGTTCTCCCTGCTGGTAACCGTATTTATTTTGTGGGGCTCCATTCTATTTCTGTTTATGAAAACAACCAGCTATTAACTATTGCAAAGGGTGGTTTTCTAAGTGCAGCTCTACTTAATAAAACGTTGGTTGTATCAGATCAAGAACATGGACTCCAGTTCTTAAACACCCAAGACCAACTACAACCTATAGATGGAGCTATCCATACACGATCTAGCAATATGAAAGCTATTTCTGAAGGTTCTATTCTTCTAGCTACGCGGTCATCTGGGTTACACCTGCTTTCAATCAAAAACTCAAATGTAGAACTAAAGCCCTGGGAATCTGAAGTAAATGATCGATCTAAAGGGGTTACGTTTTCTTCCATTGATCTGATTAGTGAACGAGTTATTGCGTTTGGTACTTTTGAACAGGGAGTAATTCTATCAGATTATTCTGGAAAGATAATTTCTCATTATACCAAGGAATCAGGCTTACTGAACAACAATATCTTTGATGTTCTATTCACTCAAAAATCGTCGCTTTGGGTAGGTCTTAACGAGGGAGTCTCGTTAATAAAAATTCCAATCGAGATAAGTGGTGTGCCAACCTCAACTGCCCTTATAAGCAGTGCTACTGATGAGCCTCTAGGCGGGCAAGAATCGCCACCATGGTTTATAAAATTATACCAGGGTACAATTGGATCTTGGTTTTTTGCCCCGAAAGTAGACTCATCAAAAAATAGCTCTTTTCTTAACTCTGCCGAAACATTCGCCTCTATTATAAGACGAGTTGAATACATCCCAAATGATTCGGTCATTTTTGGTGGTGCTTTTTCTCAAACTCAGCACGGGGTTCAAGTTCTTGATCAAACTGACTCTGCCAAGTATGAGTTTGATTACGATTTTAATGCCTTCCGATTTAGCTACTCTACCAATGATTACGATAAAATTGAAGGTCTTCAGTTTCAGGTAAAACTTGAAGGCATGGATAGAGATTGGTCTACATGGTCGCAAAATACTTATCGAGAATATACCAATTTAAGCTGGGGCGATTATTCTTTTATAGTTCAAGCTCAGAATGTCAATAATACTCTAAGTCGCCCAGCTACATTTTCATTTAGAATAAGCCCGCCTTGGTACGAGTCTAATTGGTTCTATTTATTGCAGTTTCTAGTAATTATGGCTGCGCTAGTTGTATCTGGGATACTCAATAAGACGGGGAAAGCCATTTCACTATCTGAGGCTCTTATAGCCATTGTGGTGATCATCATTTTCCGATACTTAGAATTTTATATCGAACCATACCTCGACGAATACTCGAACGACATTGCCCTCTTCAAAATTGGGATTAGCATCGTATTTGGGTTTAGCCTAGAGTTTATCGAAGAACTATTTCACAAAACCGTTGCCAAGCTAACTGGCTTAGAAAAAATGGTGGATACCTCTCATAATCTTAATGAATCAACTTCTAAAAACACATAACTAAAAAAGGAGCCATTATGCTTACACCTTTTCAAAAAAGAAAACTAACGCGTTACTTCAATTGCTTAGATATTGATGCTAACGGCTATTTCGAGAAAGCAGACGTTGATAGAATTGTTGCACGGCTTGCCTCTGCACGCGGAATTAAAAGTGATACAACAGAGTACGATGCAATTCAAGCAGGCTTAGATTTAATCTGGAACAACGCCAGAACCTACGGCTATAGCCAGGATCCAAATCTTGTAACTCTGGGAGATTGGCTTCAACACGAAGCGGTGGTACTCTCTACCGAAGAGTGGCGCGAAAATTACATGAAAGTGGTAACAAGAGGTGTTTTTGACCTCATTGATGCCGACGGAAACGGGGAAATTTCCATCGAAGAATACACTCAACTTATGAATGCATTCGGTGTTGAGGAAGGTGTTCCTGAATGGGCGTTCAAAAAATTGGACCTGGATGGAAGTGGTGTTATCGAAAAAGAAGAGTTCGTCACCATTGTGGAACAATTTCATATCAGTGAAGACCGAGATGCCCCTGGCAACTACCTATTCGGGCCATACTAATCTTTCAATTTCAATCACAAAACACTAGAACTATGTTATCCGCATTACAAAAACGCAAACTAACCCGTTATTTCAATGTACTTGATGTTGATGCAAACGGCTACTTCGAAAAAGACGACCTCGATACAATTGTATCACGATTGGCCGGGAAACGAGGTATTGAAAAAGGCTCTGAAGCCTACAACGAAATTGCCACTGGCATTACCATGATTTGGGACAATGCTAGAGAGTATGGCATTAGTAAAGATCCAGAAAAGGTAAGCTTAGCTGACTGGCTAGCTCATGAAGATGTAGTGCTTTCTACCGAGGAGTGGCGTGAATCTTACATGAAAAAAATCACTAGAGATGTGTTCGATTTAGTAGACGCTGATGGTAGCGGCGAAATCTCAATAGAGGAATACACAAACATCATGACTTCTTTTGGTGTTGCCGATGGCATCCCTGAGTGGTCATTTAAGTATTTAGACCTTAACGGTGATGGAGTAATCTCTAAAGATGAATTTGTGACTCTTGTTGAACAATTTCATTTAAGCCAAGACCGAGACGCACCTGGCAATTATTTATTCGGGCCTTTTTAGGTTTTACTCAACTACACACACGACGTACAGAAGCGATGGCTCGAACTTAGGTGGTATCTAACATTCGGGTCATTAATAGTCCAATCAGGTAGGGGTGACACCCTTTCTGGTTTTTAAATCACATTATTCACTTTTGGCATCATCGATAATTCAAACCCTACTCTGACTTACCAACCAAAGTAGGCCAAACTTTACACTGAGTGATACAAAATCGCTTAAAAATATACGCACTAAATAAATACCAGGCTATTAGCACAAACTGCTTCAATCTACTCGCTATGAAAACTAAAAAAATCGTTCCTGATTATAGACATTGGCTTTTACTATTACTTTGTATAGTTATGCCAAATATTACCGTAGTGTATGCTCAAACGCTTCATATTGAACAATTAAACCATGATTTTAAGGTGTTTAAAAGTTTAGAGTCTAACCAGCTATTTTGGCCAAAAGCTTTGCCTGTTTATGTGTGGCTTTCAACGTCTTCTGAACAGAATGCGCCCAAGCATGCACTTAATAATGCAAGCTTACATACCAGTGAGGGGACCGACCCTTTAGATCAAGCACGAATTGATCTTGAACTTTCGGGTAACCAATATATGCGTTGGATTAATTATGAAACTAAAGACACATTACTTCTTCAGTTTCAGTCTGATGGAATTAAGCCAACTTCCATTATCAATCTAAATGGTGCAGATATTTACAATACAGATGATATCGTTTTTATTGGAAACGGTCTAAAAGCTTCTTTTGAAGGTAACGACGCACATTCTGGAGTCGAAAACATCTACGTTTCCGTAAATGGTGCATCCTTCTCACCTTATTTTGGCACTTACGAATTTAACCAAGAAAAAGAGTACTCTGTTTACTATTACGCCGTAGATAATGTTGGTAACGTGGAGTCTGCCAAAAATAGCAGCTTTATCGTTGATTTAACCCCACCCACTTCTAAACATCAAATTGAAGGCATACATCAAGGCGCCATTCTCTCATCAACAGCAAGTATTACATTGAGTAGTAACGACATTCTTTCTGGTGTGCGAAATCTCATGTATTCGATAGATAATGAAAGTTTTGATGAGAATTACTCCAACGCTGTCTCTATTGCAACTTTACCTGAGGGAGCACACACCTTGTATTATTTAGCAACAGATAACGTTGGAAATACAGAGAATACCAATGCTTTTGAGTTTTATCTAGACCGAACGGCACCCCATACCAATCTCCGAATTGTAGGAGATCAATACTCTAATTCAAAACTATATGTATCAAATAGAACACAGTACCGATTAGAAGCTAATGATAATAAAACAGGTGTAAACGCCATTCATTATCAAATTAACACTCTCGATAGTATTACCTATCAAAAGGGGGTTTTCCAGCTTCCAGAACAAGAAGGTGAGTACTTACTTTCTTTTTGGGCTGCCGATAATGTGAGTAACATTGAAAAAAAGAACAAGTCACTTCTAAACCTAGATACCACCCCACCTTCGTCATCCCATTCTTTTAATGGTACTTCTTTTACTCAACGTGGAAGCACTTGGATTCCTTCTTCTACAACCGTTGCACTATCGGCAACAGATAAAGGTGCAGGTGTAAAACAAATTCAATATTCCATTGAAGGGGAGTCGCAGAATCTAGACTATTCAGCATCTCTTTCTTTCAAAAACGAGGGCAAAGTGACTGTTCATTATTGGGGAATTGACCAGGTACAAAACCGTGAACATGAACAAAAACTATCATTAGTGGTAGATAATACTCCCCCTGAATTGGTAATAAACTTCAGTTCAGCTAAAATTGGCTCTGTTAATGCGTCTGACGGCTCAGTATTAGATCAATATCCCACTAACACCACAATGTATCTTGCTGCTACCGATGCTTCGTCTGGTGCCAAAGGTTTGTGGTATACGTTGAACGACGAGGAAGAGATACCTTTTTCATCTGCAATCACTTTTTCTGTGGTTGGCGAACAAAAAATTTCACTGCGTAGCACAGATAATGTAGGCAACGAAACCATAGAAACGTTACGGTTCTTAATTTCAGACTAATGAAAATTCCAAATAATTACAGTTTTAGAGAATTTTTTAAAGAGAATAAATATTCGTTCTTCAAATTTATTCTGCTAGTAATGCTTGGCTATACATTCCTTACAGGTTTTGTTATGGCACAACAAGTAGCTGTAAAACCACCCCTCAACCATTCTCTTCAGTCATTTATTGATTCGGACAACTCACTTTATGTTAATCAAAAGCAAAGCTATCAATTTTCGTTCTTGGGAGATATCACAAAAGAGCCGAATATCTTTCAAGAGCATGGTAAACCAAACTCTTTTTCTTTTCCCGAAGGGGAGACTCTCATTCGCATTACCTCAGCCAACGGTCAAACCCGAGAATTTCCCATTATAGTTGATGGGACAGCTCCAACTTCAACTCTTACTCTTACAAATGCACCTCAATTCCAGCATAATAACACGCTATATGTTGGAAAGAACCTGGCTATTCAGTTTAATGCCCTCGATGAGCGATCTGGTGTGTTAGAGCAATATTGGGCGCTAAACAACAACGCTTTCAATCCTTTTCAAAATCAAGAATATGCCTTTAAAAGCAACGAAACTTATACCATTTATTATTATAGTGTAGATCGAGTAGGTAATGTTGAGAGTGTACAAAATTCAACATTTGAAGTTGACATTACCGGACCTAAACTTGAATTCAAATTAACCGGACCTCAGAATCTATCGGTGTTATCACCATCTTCTTCTATAAGTTTAACTAGCAGCGATAATGGTTCCGGTACAAAAAGAATCTTTTATTGGTTTAATGATAGTAAGCCTGAAAGTTATTCCTCCATCATCTCATTAAACGATGTGTCTGGCGGCCAGCATACGCTCTATGCTTACGCTGTTGATCAAGTTGAAAATGTGGGTGATACGCTAGTTTACTCCTTTTTCTTAGATAAAAAAGCTCCTTCTATACAAAAAGAAATATTAGGCTACTTCTATCAACAAGATGCTTCTATCTATGTTTCTGCATCAAGTTCAATCTCTCTTTCTGCTGAAGATAATAAATCAGGGAGCTCTTGGATAAAATATCAAATTAACCAGAATCCAGAAAAAACTTACGGTCAACCCATTCGTTTACCTACTACAAGTGGAAACTATTCTATAACTTACAATACATCTGATGCGGTTGGTAATCTTTCTGACAAGCAGAGTTTTAAAGTATATGTTGACAATACCAAGCCCCAAACTAATATTAAATTCTCTGGATATTATTCGAAGACAGTTGATGGATATGCCATTAATTCTGAAACAAACATTGAGCTAGAAGCTACAGATCTTGAATCGGGGGTGAATAAAATCCAGTATAAAATAAATGATAGCGACTGGAAAACGTATAGTACACCTCTTTCATTTCCTGAACTTGGAACAGTTGCTTTACGTTATCAAAGTACCGACCAGGTAAATAATATTGAAGACGAACAAATCCTCTCGCTTGTTGTTAAGGATATTTCTAGCGCTATCGCAAATGCTAAGCCCGAGAAACCGAATGCTAATAACTCCGCATTCATAAAGGTTGAGGAATCCATTCAGGGCCCTGATAAAAAAATATTCTTATGGATTAGCTCTTCTAACGCAGATACTTCTGAAAAATTTATGATGACTTTTTCTAGCGATAGCTTATTTAACTTTCCTGTTTCACTTCAGCCAAATTCTCATACTACAGTAGCAGTTCATGCTGAAGATCAAGAACGGTTGTATCCAATAACCATTGATGCAAGTCCACCCACCACCATTCTGAAACCAGAAGAAGTCACTTCCTATAAAAATAAAGGTATGTTGATATTCGCTCCTGGCGTAAGTCTCTCGCTTTCTGCTAAAGATAATATTTCCGGAGTTAAACATATTTACACATCCGAGAATGGAGGTCGTTATCAGCTCTATAACAAACCATTACGTGGTTATTTTTCCGAACAGAAATATGTAATTAGATATTACAGCGTTGACAATGTAGGTAATGAAGAGCTTGAACAAAGCTTTACGTTTAATGTTGATGCCACTGCTCCCATCACACGACACACTTTTATAAGTAATTTTTCTGGGGCAAACCTTTCCAAGTATACCAAGTTCAGTCTTTCAGCCGATGATAATATGTCTGGCATTAAAGCCACCTACATTCAACTAAATAACAACAAACCAATTCGCTATAGTGGTGCACTAACTTTAAACGAACTTGGCACTTTTGAAGAAGCTTTCAATACTATTTACTATTACTCTGAAGACAATGTTGGGAATACTGAGCAACGCAAACAATTTAATTTTAAGATTGATTTAGAAGGGCCTACCAGCTCGTATATGTGGCAAGGAAAATTCCATATTACGGACTCAAGGACCTATATTCATCCCTCTACAACATTATCGCTTTCTGCCAAGGACAGTGATATGGAGGTTAGGGAGATTATGTATTCTGTTAATTCTCTAACCGATTTTAAACCTTATTCTTCTTCCATTAATTTTTCAGGATTGGAACAAGCCACCATCCGATATTTTGCTACAGATGAATTAGCCAACAGTGGGGAAAAAGAATCACTATCGATCATCATTGATAAGGAAGCTCCACAATCTCGATATTCTATTTCTGGAAAAACTTTAGATAACGGTTCGGAAATTGCTTTAGGCAAAGGAAGTAGTATTAGTATCACCTCGAGCGATGATAAATCAGGAGTTTCCATTATAAAATATAGTATCAATACTGAAAATTTGAGCTCTTATACATCTCCGATAACTTTTACCTCATCAGGTAAAAAAATCATACGATTTAAGGCTGAAGACTATGTGGGCAATGTTGAAGAAGTACACCTAATCAGTGTTTTATACGATCAAACTCCGCCACAAATTGATCTAAGTTTTAGCAAAGAACCAACTTCCAAAACAAATAATACTGTAGTTATAGATTCTGAAACCCTGATTTCCATTAAGTCTATTGATACAGAAACGGAAGTTAAATCACTAGAGTTTAAACTGAATGAGGAAGAGTTTACCACGTATTTCCGCCCGCTTATAATCGGTCAAACAGGCGCACACTCGCTTACTGTTAGATCCATAGATTTGCTCGGCAATGTAAACATTCAGAAAATTAATTTTGAAGTCCGTTGATCGAAGTAACTATATATTATCACGGTTTGCATTGCTTAGAACCGTCCTATTTATAATACTATTATGAATCAATTTACTCGCTTTTATCTTAGTAACTAATTGATTCTAAATAAGCCTACTTAATAAAATATGGCTCAACTAGATTTGAGTTTTCTCTGGGTATAAGCTCCTTACATAGACTAGCTCTAATCTAATCGTTGAGTTTATATTTATCTACATATTCAGTACACTTTAGTAACGATTATTCATCGCTTTATAAACACTAATTTATATTTCTCATTCATCATGAAACGCTTTAATACAAATTTTCTAAAAGCCACGCTTGTATTCGTTTTGATTGCAAGTAGCAATTTATTTGCCCAAGATCCAACTCGATTTCAAAATGAAATAGACGCCCTAAATGCTACCGAATTCAATATTGACAGCAAGAATGAAGTGGTAGTTTTTACAGGGAGCTCAAGTGTTCGAATGTGGAAGCATGTTCAAGAAGACTTCCCTTTTATAAACGCCATTAACACAGGTTTTGGTGGCTCTTCTATGACTGATTTACAATACTACCTCAACGACTTAGTATTTAAATACAATCCTGATAAAGTTTTTATATACGAAGGCGACAATGACATCGCAGGTTCTATTGCTCCAGAAGCAGTCATTAAAACAACTAAAGAAGTTGTAGCTTCTATTAAAGCCAAGTTGCCAAATGCTCAGATCTACCTTATCTCTGCAAAACCAAGCATTCTTCGCTGGAGTTTTGAAAAACAATACATGGCACTTAACAAACTTTTTGAAGAATACAGTGCCGAAACTGAAGGTGTTACTTTTGTAGATGTTTGGAACCCAATGCTGAATAAAGAAGGCACTCCTTTTGGCGATATTTTCCTATCTGACAACCTTCATATGAACAAGAAAGGTTATGAGATTTGGGCTAGAGTTGTAGGGAAGTACTTAAGGTAATTTCTCGCTTTTACTACTAAAGCATTTTTCATCTCTCTAAAAGCTAGCAAACAGAATAGGTTTTGCTAGCTTTTTTATGTGCATAATCCGAGGTCATAACTAGTTACGCAGGCGCTAGAGGCAGACAACATTAATCTTTTCTAAAATGAATGAACATTCATTTATAATTTGTATATTAGGTTCATGCACATTTGACCATCAATTAATTCGGAGATAATCATGCGTGTAAAAAGTACGGAAAAACGGATCGCTCTTTTAGAAGCCACATTGAACCTTATCAACAATAATGGCTTTCATGCTGCGCCAATGTCTAAAATTGCTAAACTTGCCGGTGTTTCTCCAGCAACCATTTATCTCTACTTTGCAAACAAGCAGGATATGGTTAACCAACTTTACTTGGAAGTTAAAGCCTCTTTTAGTGAGCATGCCTTCAAGAACTATAGTCCTAGTTTTCCAGTTAAAGAAGGCTTTGAAATCATTTGGCGAAATATTGCCGATTACAAATTGCACCAAGTTGAAGAAGCTTATTTTTTATCGCAGTGCGATAACACTCCAATGATCGACGACGAAAGCAGACAAATAGGGCTTATCCATTTGCAACCACTACTCAATTTATGGGACCGTGGACAAAAGGACGGAATTATTAAACCAATCTCTCCATATTTGCTGTACGCATATACCATTTATCCACTGGCTTTTTTGATGACCAGCCAAAAATCGGCTCATTATCAATTAGATAATACAACTCTCACTCATGCATTCAGTGCAGCTTGGGATAGTATCAAACTCTAAATTTTTTTATTCCTAAAAAGAATGAACGTTTATTTATAATTTAAGATTACACTATCATGAATAGAACTATATTATTACAACAAAGACCTATCGGCAAACCTGAAGTATCTAATTTTAAGTTTGTTGAAGAAGAAAAACCATCCATTAATGATGGACAACTATTATTAAAATTAACTTTCGTATCGGTAGACCCATATCTACGAGGACGAATGAGCGATGCTAAATCCTACATCCCACCATTCGAGTTAAACAAGCCTGTTGCCTCCGGAAGCATTGCTGAAGTCGTAGAATCAAAACATCCCGACTTCGCACAGGGAGATTTCGTTTCAGGAATGCTTGCTTGGCAAGAATATCAAGTTTCTAACGGAGCTGGCTTGCTTAAAGTTGATGCCAAACAAGCTCCATTATCTGCTTACTTAGGCATTATAGGTATGACTGGACTTACCGCTCAACTAGGCTTACAAGAAATCGGAAAACCAAAAAGCGGAGAAACATTAGTTGTTTCTGGTGCGGCAGGTGCTGTAGGAAGCGTTGTTGGTCAGATTGGTAAAATCCTTGGCTTGCGAGTAATTGGTATTGCTGGTAGTGATGAAAAAACAGAGCTTCTAACCTCCAAGTTAGGCTTTGATGTCGCTATCAATTACAACACAACTGCCAACATGGCCGAAGCTATTGCGAAAGCCGCTCCCAACGGAGTAGACATCTACTTTGATAATGTTGGTGGCGACATTTCAGATGGTGTACATGCCAACATCAACAAATTCGCTCGTATTATTATCTGTGGTGCAATTTCGCTGTACAATGCCACATCTTTACCAATGGGACCAAGAGTTGAACCGCTTTTAGTAAAGAATAGTGCCTTGATGCAAGGTTTCATCATTGGCAATTACGCCGAAAAATTCCCAGAGGCAATTCAGCAATTAGCAACTTGGTTACGCGAAGGAAAACTCACCAACTCAGAAACCATTGTTGAAGGCTTTGAAGCCATTCCGGAAGCATTTATTTCTCTTTTTGATGGAAAAAACACCGGAAAAATGGTCGTCAAAATATAATCCCCGATTTTAATTACAAGTTATTCTATTATGAGAAATTTCGAATTTAAGAATCCAACAAAAATCCTTTTTGGCAAAGATCAGATTCAAAATCTTGCTAATGAAATCCCTAAAGATGCCAATATCCTGATGCTTTATGGTGGTGGCAGTATCAAGAAAAATGGTATCTACGAACAAGTTACCGAAGCTCTAAAAGGTTATACTGTTTCTGAATTTGGTGGTATTCCGCCAAACCCAGAATATGCCATCCTGATGGATGCTTTAGCAGTTATAAAATCCAAAAACATTGATTTTCTACTTGCAGTGGGCGGTGGTTCCGTAATTGATGGCACCAAATTCCTTTCTGCGGCAGCGTTTTTTGAAGGCGATACTCCTTGGGACATCTTAACCAATCACATTCCTACTACAAAAGGAATGCCTTTTGGCACCGTACTTACATTGCCAGCAACAGGTTCAGAAATGAACTCTGGCGCGGTTATTACCCGAGCTGAAACCAAAGAGAAATTTGGGATGGGTGGATCAGGGTTATTCCCAGTATTCTCCATTCTTGACCCTCAAGTTGTTAAGTCTATTCCTCAGCGTCAACTTGCTAACGGAATTACTGATGCCTTTACACACGTGCTAGAGCAATACATGACGTTCCCAGCTGGTGCAGCCTTACAAGACCGCTTTTCTGAAAGTGTAATGCAAACACTCATTGAAGTCGCTCCAAAAATCATGAAAGACCCTACTGATTATGAAGCTGCTTCTAACTTTATGTGGAGTTGTACAATGGCTCTTAATGGATTGCTCCAGAAAGGCGTACCTACCGACTGGGCTGTTCACGCTATCGGACATGAGTTAACTGCTCTTTTTGGAATCGACCATGCACGAACTCTAGCAATCATTGCTCCAAGTCATTACACCTACAATTTTGAAGCTAAAAAAGAGAAATTAGCTCAATATGCTGAACGTGTTTGGGGCGTGAACGAAGGTAGCGTTGATGAAAAAGCAAAAGCAGGAATTGAAAAAACTGTAGACTTTTTCCACAGTTTAGATATCAAAACTACGCTTTCGGAATATACTAACGAATACGCTGGTACTGCCGAAGTAATTGCAAAACGCTTTGAAGAACGTGGCTGGAAAGGCTTAGGTGAACACAAAAACCTAACCCCCAACGATGTAGAGAAAATTGTGGCAATGGCGTACTAAACTCCGCTAAAAACACTTTTAAAGGCTTTTCTCTTTCAATAAAGGGAAAAGCCTTTTTTATGCGCTTGAGTTCTTGTTCTTGGAATTTGGTTCATTCACTCAGTTATTATTAGCCAGGAACTATTTATTATAAAACTGCGTGCTAAATTCGGCATTTAGGCTTCGTTCAACTATTTTCATGTTAGCAACCTCAACAAGTCTTCTTATGATGCGAAAACTATTTCTTTGTATTCTTCTCGTCGGATTCACTCTATCTGTACAAGCACAAACTTATTATCCAGGAACTTGGGGTAATTGGGAAACCAAAAATCCTGACGATGTTGGACTGAATAGCTCTAAAATTGATGCTGTAATAAAATACGCCCAAGAGATGGAAGTTGATAATCCGCGTAATATGGAAATCAATCATTACCAAAGTTTCGGAAAAGAGCCTTTTGGTTATGGAATTGGACCTTTTAAAGACCGTGGTGAACAAACCGGAATCATCATCAAAAATGGATATATAATTGCTGAATGGGGCGAGCCTTTCCGGGTAGATATGACACACAGCGTTACCAAAAGCTTTCTTTCTTCCACCATCGGCATTGCATACGACAAAGGGCTTATTCGTGATATCAACGACAAAGTAGATAGATATATGGCTCCAATTTTAGTTATGGAGTTTGAGGCACAAAGAAATAAAGCCGACGATTTCGGGAAGCCTAAAGTTATGGAACCTTTTAAAGGTGCCCATAATAGCAAAATCACTTGGAACCACCTTTTACGCCAAACAAGCGACTGGGAAGGCAACCTTTGGGGAAAACCAGATTGGGCAGATCGCCCGAGTCGAGATGCGGGAGAATGGCTTAATCGTGAGTTGAGAGAACCTGGTACAGTTTGGGAATACAACGATACTCGTGTAAATGTACTAGCTTTAGCTGCCATGAATGTGTTAAGAGAACCTCTTCCAAAAGTTCTAAGAGAAAGTATTATGGATAAAATAGGAGCCTCTCCAACTTGGCGATGGAATGGCTACGAAAATTCTTGGGTAGTAATTGATGGACAGGTTATGCAAGCCGTTAGCGGTGGAGGTCATTGGGGTGGCGGGATGTTTATAAGCGCTAGAGACCAAGCAAGGTTTGGATATTTAACCTTGCGAAACGGAAGGTGGAATAACGAACAAATTCTATCCGAAGAATGGCTTAAGATGGCACGAACACCAACTGATACCAACCAAAATTATGGGTTTATGAATTTTTTCTTGAATACCGATGAAAAACCTCTCCCTAGCGCTCCTAAAACAGCTTTTTATCACTTGGGAGCCGGAAACAACATGGTGTATGTAGATCAGGAAAACGATCTTGTTATTGTTGCTAGATGGATAAAAAGAGAAGCTATGGACGGAATTGTAAAACGTGTTTTAGAAGCCATCGATTAGTGAAACCCAACCATTTCAAACTCCAAACTTCTCAATTATAATCGTATTATCACCCAATAAAACTAATTCTCTTTTCTCTTCATGAAATACGACATTCAAAACGAGCAGCTTTCTGCTTCTGTAGCACATAATGGCATTGAACTTTGTTCCATAAAATCACTTTCAACAGGAGCTGAATATATGTGGCAAGGAAATCCTGATATATGGGCTAACCATGCCCCAGTTCTTTTTCCAACCATTGGCCTACTTAAAAACGATACCTATTTTTTCGAAGGAAAAAGTTATTCGTTACCTAAACATGGTGTAGTTCGCTCTTCAGACAAAAACACAGTTCTTGAGCATACCGACGAAAGCATACTTTTTTCCATGAAATGGGACGAAGAACTCCTGAAACAGTATCCATTCAAATTCGAAATTCAAACGAGGTTTGCTTTAAAAGGCAGATCGCTCCTCGTTCAGCATAGCATTTTCAATCATGGGGAAGAGAATATGTATTTCTCTTTAGGCGGACATCCTGCCTTCAACTGTCCGCTACATGAAAATGAACGCTATGAAGATTATTTCCTTGAGTTTGAACACGTTGAAACTGCCTCTACTTGGTTGCTAGCTGATGATAAAACCGTTAGTAACAACACCGAACTTGTTCTAGACAACACCAACAAGTTACCACTACACAGCCACCTTTTTGATAGAGACGCACTTATTTTCAAGGATTTAAAATCGCAAAGCGTGAGTTTGAACAGCAAAAATAATGGCAAAGTATTAACTGTCAGTTATGAAGGATTCCCGTATTTAGGAATTTGGGCAAAACCACAAGCTCCTTTCGTTTGTATTGAGCCTTGGATTGGTATCGCCGACACAAGTGACTCCGACCAACAGCTTATCAATAAAGAAGGAATACGAACTTTAGAGGCAGGTGGCACTTTCGAAGCAGCTTACGAAATTCAAATTCACTAGGCTTCACAAAACCCAACTCCACAAAATTCACTATGGCTACATCTCC
Organism: Balneola sp.; assembly: GCA_048267405.1. Taxonomy (GTDB): domain Bacteria; phylum Bacteroidota; class Rhodothermia; order Balneolales; family Balneolaceae; genus Balneola. The sequence continues at coordinate 59,815 of JBLWXP010000002.1, forward strand.
AACAAATCAAACCGCAATAGTAATTGGCGCAACTGGACTCGTGGGTTCTCATGTTCTTGATTTGTTGTTACAAGATGGAAATTACGGCAAAGTGAAGGTATTTCATCGTCGTGCCACAGGCGTTTCTCACCCAAAACTTGAAGAACACATCATAGATTTTGCTCAGATAGATAAATGGAAATCTGAACTTACGGGCGACCACTTATTTTCTGCGCTAGGCACCACCATTAAGAAGGCGGGAAGTAAAGAAGCGCAACACACCATCGACTTTACCTACCAATTTGAAGTAGCTAAAGCTGCAGCTGAAAACGGCGTTCCTCATTATGCTTTAATCTCATCCATTGGTGCTGATGCAAGCTCAAAGTCGTTCTACACACGCATTAAAGGCGAACTTGATGATGCTGTTCAAAATTTGGGTTTTAATTCGATACTCATTGTTCGACCTTCTTTTTTGGATGGCGATCGTAATGAATTTCGCCTTGGTGAACGCATAGGAATAGGCTTCGCAAACGTGCTTTGTAAACTTCCTGGATTGAAGAAATACCATCCCATTAAAGCAAAAAATGTTGCTCAGGCGATGATTAATGGAATAAAAAAAGAAAGCAGCCAGATTGTAGAAGGAAATGAAGTTTTAGAATTGGCGAATTAAAAAGTTTCCACCTGATTCGATTCGAGAGCAACATTCATCATCTAAATAAAAGAGAGATAGCTTTTATTCTTTTGGGAATTCCATCAGTAAAAAACTACTTTTTAACACGGTACAACTTTAAGTACTTTTAGCCGTCTATTCTTTCAGATTATATACTAGAAAGCAATTATGAACAACGACAAACTGTATTCTCAAAAAGAAATCAAAGCTCTTCTGCAGAAAGCTACCGAGCTTCAAAAAGAGAATATAGGTCAGACTGAAGACGGCCTTACACTCGAAGAGTTAGAACAAATTGCTGCTGACTCAGGAATCGACCCAATGTATATTCGAGAAGCAATTTCTAGGCAAAACTCAGGTATTCCCGAAAGCTCCGGATTTCATCTGCTCGGGGCACCTCTTTCTCTAGAAGTTGGTAGAGAGGTTCCTTACGAAATGAGTATGGATGATTGGGAATTAGTTGTACAAGAAGCGCGTCGCACTTTTAATAAGAGTGGAGGAACGGTTCAACATCTTGGAAAATCGTTTGAATGGATGAGTCCAGATCATAAATTCATTCATGCTAGCTTAACCGCTACCCCACTTAAAAACAAAACTCGGTTTTATGTAAGCTCGCATTATGGCAAAATTGCTTTCTTCGCGTATTACTTTCCTTTTGTGCTCTTAATCATGGGACTTGGAATCTTTTTAGGTAGCGCTTCTCTTCCTCCTCTCATCAACATTGCTATTGCTGTGGCTAGTATCACAAGTGTTTTTGCTGGATCGCGTTACTTTTTCGGGAAATGGGTTCAGAGTCGAAAAAAGAAAATGGACGACATGATTACTCGCTTTGGTAAGCTTATAGGTTTGAATGACAAAAGAACTTCTACCAAAAGCGATGTCCTTCCTCAAAAGGAGAATGAGCCTCAAATCTCTATTCCCGATTAACATTTAGAAAGCAATTCTTCTGAAACAGAAAACCGAACTAAAACACGTTCATAAAACCATACCTGGCATGTCAAGTTCTGTATATATAGACGGAAATGAGGTAATGCCATACACAATTAGCCGCTCTAGCGTTGGCCTAGGCGATTTACATTTTAAAATTACGGATGCTTTTTTAGAGAAATGATTTATCCCAAAAACTGGAAAAACTACGACCTGTTAGATTTTGGCAACGGCCGAAAATTGGAGCGCTTTGGCAGCATCATTACTAACCGACCAGAACCTGCTGCTACAAACAAACCACAACTTTCTGCTTCGGAATGGAAAAAGGCTTCGCTCTTTTTTTCCGAAGAAAAGGGCCAAAAAGGTATTTGGAATACCACCAGCGAAGATTGGGAAATAGATTACGAAACGGGTAATGACTCCATTCATTTTCATCTGCGGCAAACCGCTTTTAAGCATTTGGGTGTTTTTCCTGAGCAGGCAGCGAATTGGGAGTTTATCCAACAGCGTTGTGCTGAGTTTCAATCCAAAAACATCACCCCGAAAGTGCTCAACTTATTCGCTTATACGGGTGGAGCTAGCCTCGCCGCAAATAAAGCTGGAGCAGAAGTAACTCACGTAGATTCGGTTAAAAGTGTAGTAAACTGGGCTCGTGATAATGCTGCGCTTTCTGGCATCGATACCATCCGGTGGATTGTTGAAGATGCACGAAAGTTTGTAGAGAAGTCGGTTCGTCGAGGCGATGTGTACCACGGAGTGATTTTAGATCCTCCTATTTTCGGGCTAGGTCCAAAAGGCAAAAATTGGAAATTGAACCGCGATCTTCCTGAGTTACTTCAGCAAATAATAAAGATTTTAGATCCTTCGGATCGCTTTCTAATTTTGAATACTTACTCACCTCAACTTCCGCTTACCGATTTAAACAAAATGCTTACATCGATAAAGAGTTTTCCCTCTAACTACGAAAACACAACACTAGGTTTAAAAAGTTCAAATGGAAAAGAACTCGAACTCGGTAATCTGATACGTTTTTAGGAATTATACAGACATACTATTTGAGTTAAAAACTCTATATAACTGTCTGCACTAAAACCCCTTAGGCTTTGATTATTTAGTGCCAAGATAAAATGGCGTAACCAGAACCTGTAGAGTTATCAGAGTTCATTTCGATTTCAGGAATTTCTCCTGTAAAAGTAGACGAAAATTGAACTCTAGCTGCTCCTGAGGCTGTAAATTCCTTTGCTACAATCGCACCAGAAACACTAGCGCTACCGCTTAAGCTAAGAACAGCTTTTGGAGCATATATCATTCTGACATTAGCACCTGCTGCCCCACTGATTTTAACATTGTTCCCACCAGTTATTATATGCCCTTGAATACCTGAAGAACCTGCAATTTTGATATCGGCTTTTTCCGCATAAACACTTCCATTAAACATTGTTGCCCCTGCAAAATTTAATTCGTCGGCCCCACCATAATATGTTAAGAGCTTTTCCTGGTCGCCATTTCCATTCATTTTGCTAGAACCAGAAACCCTAAAGTCATCCTCTACAATTAAAGTAAGTTTACCAGTACCTATCACATTAACCTGTCCTTGAGATAAGTTAAAATCACCAACATACATAACCCTATCTTCTGAACCAGTATTAATATTTAACGTGTAATTACTTTGTACCAATATAAATGGGATGTACGCGCCATCGTAATCTGAGGGATTTAAGGTGATGTTAGTCGCAGGCCAGAGTGTTACAACTGGTGCTTTAATTACATTTTTTGGAGGGTACTCAATAAAATCAGGTAACTCATACGTTGCAGCACTCGGCAAATTACCGACACCTAGACCAACGTTGTTACCAGATGCTTGACGAACGGTAGTAGAAGGATCCCCACCTGGACCAATTAGTACTGAGCTATCTATTTTTGTAGCCCAACTCAAGTTCACATCATTATTACCGGTTGCGTTTGTTCCAACATGGCCGCTAACTTTCGCGCTCCCGCTTAAGCTAATATTATTCCCAGAAAAAACGGCAAACGGTAGATTCGGCTTCCAAGTTGAATTGGATGATATAGCTATCATCTTCATCTGTTGTTTGTATTCAAATTGCTCAACCTTTCCCCAACCATTAATAGTTACAGTATCCAAATTGCTTACTATGGTGTATTTGTAACTTCCTCCCATATCGTTCCACTCTGTAAAAGAATCTACATTAGAAACGTTTACTCCGTCGTTAATTTGATTGGATACAGCCATCATAATGGCTTCTGATATTTTTTTTGCCTGGTTTTGCTTATAACTTCCTACTATTTCTATATCAGTTTGATACTTGTTTTGCATGATTCTGCTACCAAACATTGTCACCGCTAGTGATAATATTAATACGAGCGTTAACGAATAATTACCCATAATTTCTTAGTTGGTTTGATTGTAAATATTTCGAACATGTAGATTTTTGAGGTATATATTTTTCTCTGCTACAGCCTTGTACTGATCGTCTAATCTTGTTTGTTCATCGCTCGAGCTTATTACGGTAAGTTTTACTTGTAAAAATGGCGCAGTTGAAGTTCCATGTACAATCTTTGTAAAACTGATATTATCGAGTTTAAAATTATACTCTTTACTTTTAGTACTACCGTTCGCTCTGTATGTTCGTTCTACCTTTAATAGGGAGCCTTGCTTATAAATAACAACATCTACAGAGTCTGTTTCTCCTGAGCTTTTCTCGACAAATTCTAGATCTGAGTTATTAGCAACCTTAATCCGATCTAAAAATTTCACTTCTTCTTCAATAATATTAATAGAATTAACAGCTAGTGTTTGTAACCTATGTGTGGCTCCATTCTCTACAGCTCCCTCCATTAAAGTTGCATTACTCATAACCACCATGATGGTTAAAAAGCCTAACACAACAACTGATATCACTAAATCAATATTACCGTTCATACTATTATTTTATTTAAACGGGACAATAGGTACTACTTGCTCAACTAGTTGTTTACTAATTCCTTTTTCCCAAGAATAAACCCTTATCGTTGCAATTTTACCTCTTGCCCCTGCAATTAAATTACTTTCTGCTGACAAATTTATCGTTGCAACAAGTGTGTCATTTAGCTGTGTTACATGGTTCATTCGCTTATTGATATTTGTAGGATCATTAAAATTACCATAGTGCACACCTAGTGAGTCATAATTAAACGACTGAGCAGATAATTCATCAGAAAGTGATAGGCTATAATTTAGTGCTTCAATCCCCTTTTGTTGGTCAATAACTTGTCTATTAGCGTTCATGTATCCTCTATGTATATTAATAGACAAATACATAAAGAGTGCTACCGCACCCAGTGTCAATAATGTTTGATTCATTTAAAATTAAATCTTTGTTCAAGCAAATCGATTTGATGTCTGTGGGTAGAATGATAAGAAGTATTCCCACGAGTAGTTGATTTGTAGGGATTATTTAATTTTAGAAACAATAATTTACACTTCTCTTATTTTTCAAGAGGCATTAAAATGAGGTATGACTATAACTTATAATTATCTTGCAATTATAACATTCAGATATGCTAAAAATATAATTATTCATAGCTTTGCCTACTTCAACAGTTTGATAAGTTGCTAGTTAGGAATTACAGTATTAGAATTAAAAGAAATAAGGGATTAGCAGTGCTTTATATATACTAGTATCACAATGGTTAAATCTAAGTTATACTCATTTTACTATGCTAGTTGTCCCTGAAATTTGCTTTTTGGAGCTACAAATATCAGTACAACACTTGTGCCTTTATCACTTGGTTTTATTTCAACATCGCCACCAATGTCACGGGCTCTTTTTTTCATGTTTGCTAAACCTGAGTTAGTTCCTTCCCCTCCAGCTTTAAACGTTCCGTTATCTGTAATGGTGATAACTGCACTCCTATTATCCGTTTCAGCAACTAGTTTAACTTCCGAAGCCCCAGCGTGCTTTATAATGTTCTGCATAGCTTCTTGAATAATTCTGAAAATATTAAGTGATTGAGAAGGGGTTAGACCTAATTCTGCCAAGCATTCAATACTTGTAGTTACTTGTAGCTCTGATATACTTTCAACTTTTTTGAGATAGGTATTCAAGTGCTCTATCAACGATTCTGGTGTATTTTCCTCTGACTTTAGCGCCCAAATTGTATCTCTTAATTGTCCTATAGATGTTTGAGCTTCATCTTTTAATGAGCCTAGGATTCGCAAGGCTTGCTCTTCCTTTTCCTTCTCTCGATAACGATCAAAAAGATCTAATCCCGAGATTATATTTATTAGCTGGGCACCAACATTATCATGTAAATCTCTTGAGATACGTTCTCGTTCAGTTTGAATTTTTTTGTCTACCTCAAGTTGTTCTACTTTAAATGCTAACTCACGTTGCTTGACCTTACTTTGCCACAAAAAGCCTGCAATAACTAGCAAAAACAAAGAAGCTCCTAGTCCATACTGCAAAACTCTATTCTTTTGAATTGTTAACTCTTGAAGTGCTTTTTCTTTTTCGAGCTCAACAATCTGTTTTTCTTTCTTTTCATCTTCATAAAGCGCTTCAAGTTCTGCGATATTTTTGAGATTCTCTTCGTTTATAATCTCATCTTTTAATACGCTATACTCTTCTTGGATCTCAAAAGCTTTTTTGTAGTCGTTTTGTAATGTATAAGCTACCGATATTTGCCTAAGCAGCTTCATTTCGATATATGGATCTTTTATTTCTTTGGCATCGGCAAGCCCCTCGTTAGCATATTTCAGAGCCTGAGTACTATTACTGAGCCCAATATAGGCTAACGCTAAATTTACATTCGCCTGGGTTAAAAGTCGCTTGTTTTCCATTTCTTTACCAATGGTATACGCCTGCATAAAATACTCTACCGCATCATTATAGCGTTCTCTAGTTGAGTAAATTGACCCTACGTTTATGGCATTACTAGCACTTCCTAATTTATTTCCAGTTTGTAAATGTAGTTTTCTAGCTTCATCCAAATAAGGAACAGCTTCTAAGTCTTTGCCAGCTGCATTTAAGATGGCTCCCAAGTTCTGGTTAGCACTTGCAATTTCTAGCCTATCCTTAGAAAGTTTTGCATTCTCTAAATACTTCTCCATATATGGAATGGCTTCTTCGGACCTATTTTGGTAATAATACACCGAACCAACCATATTATAAACGATTGCCATTCCTTTATAATCTTTCACTTCCTCAAAATATCGAGCAGCTTCTAACGAGTATTCAATGGTCTTTTCAAACTCGCCTAATTCTCTATAGCTCATGCCAATATTCAGCGTGTTTTTAGCAAGCTCTAGTTTGTTTTCTAAACGCTTGTTAATGGCAGCAGCTTTCGAATAATGAAATATGGAGCTATCCTGTTTTGACGAACGAAAATAATACACTCCGAGATATTTATGAGCAATCGCTTTATTCTGTTCGCTTTCCAATTTCTCGGCAATTTCTAAAAGTAATTGAGCGCTATCCGGTATGGCATCCCAATTCGTTCTATAATTTGCTTCAATAAAAGCCACAACACTATCAGCTCGAGCTTGTGTATAAGACTGACTTTGCACCACAATTGGGAAAAAAAGCAATGCAACCGCAATCGCATACTCCCTCCACAGACTTCTAGCTAAACATGACATAATTTTGATGTATTTCTTATTAATACTCTTCTTTTGGAAGATTTATTTCTCTCAACCAAATAAACGCAATTTTATGAACTCCTCTTAATCAATTAGGTTAAATTATATTTAAGAACAGAGTTGCAAATCCCTTTTAATTCAGAAATAATGGCTAGGGATATGTATTATGTCAAAAATTCAAACATCTGATATATGAGACATCTATTTATCACATTCAGTTTCTTAGCTTTAATTTCGCCTTTGCTTTCTGCTCAACCGAAGGAAATTAAAATAATTGACCCACCTTTTTGGTGGACATCAATGCCTGTGAACGAACTCCAATTACAGCTCTATGGCGAAGAACTTGGCCAATACACGGCCTCAACAACATATGCCGGTGTTACTATCACCAAACAGGAGCAAGTAGATTCTCCCAACTACCTTTTTATTTATTTTGAAATTAATCCTGCTGCAAAGGCAGGGTTAATGCCCATCAAGCTAAAGCGTGGTAAAAAAGTAATTACACTGAATTATGAATTAAAAACTCGGGATTCTAGCCCAAACAAAAACCAAGGTTTTGATGCCAGTGATGTTATTTATCTAATGATGCCCGATCGTTTTGCAAATGGAGATTCCACAAACGATTCTGTCCCCGGAATGCTCGAAAAAGCCAACCGAAACGACCCCACTAAACGACAAGGCGGCGATATTGCTGGCGTAATGCAGCATTTAGATTACATTCAGGATTTAGGCATGACAGCCATCTGGTTTACTCCCATGTTTGAGAACGATATGCCGCCAGAATATGGTGCGTACCACGGCTATGCTGCAACCGATTTATATAAAGTAGATCGCCGTTATGGTTCAAACAACGATTACAAAGTTTTAGTAGACGCTGTGCACAATCGCGGCATGAAAGTTATTATGGATATGATTCATAATCACATTGGGAGCGAGCATTGGTGGATGAAAGACCTCCCCACAAAAGATTGGGTTCACGATTTTGAGAAATACGGAACTACAAACTTCCGAGGAGCTGTAGCTTCAGATCCATATGCATCGAAACACGATTTTGACCGATTAGTGAATGGATGGTTTGTAAAAGAAATGCCTGATTTGAATCAAGACAATCCACTTCTTGTAGATTATCTCATCCAAAACACTCTTTGGTGGATTGAATATTCTGGCATCGACGGCATTCGTATGGATACCTACGTTTATCCCGATAAAGATTATATGGCACTTTGGGCAAAAGAAGTATTGGAGGCTTATCCTTCGTTTAATATTGTTGGCGAAGCTTGGGTTAATAATGTACCCTCAGAAGCCTATTGGCAATACGACAAGCCAAACATGGACGACGGCTATAATTCCAATTTACCAAGCCTAACCGATTTCCAATTCGCCTTTGCTGTAAGAAATGCTTTTACCGAAGACTTTGGTTGGACCGAAGGATTAAGCCAATTGTATTATCTGCTTTCGCAAGACTTTCTGTATGCAGACCCGATGCAGAATGTCACTTTCTTAGACAATCATGACATCAGCAGGTTTTTTGAGCACATTGGCAAAGACAAAGCTCATTTTAAAATGGCTTATGCCTTTTTGATGACCACACGCGGAATTCCACAAGTGTATTACGGAACCGAATTAATGATGGCGCACGAAAATCGTGGTGGCGATGACGAAGGTTGGCGACAAACAATGCCAGGTGGCTGGGCCAATGATGATCGAAGTGTTTTTACAAAAGAAGGCCGTACCGATACCGAGAATGAGATTTTCGATTATGTAACTGCTCTAACCACATGGCGCAAAAATGCCATTGCTATCCATCAAGGGAAACTCGTTCACTTTGTCCCAGAAAATAATGTGTACATTTACTTCCGCACTCATAAAGACCAAACCGTAATGGTTGTGATGAATGCTAATGAGAAGGCAAGTACCATTAATGTTGAACGACTTAATGAAATCTTAGGTTCGTTCTCATTAGGAACAGATATACTTTCTGGCAACCAAATTGATGTAACCCAGAACTTTGATGCAGCCGGAAAAACCACCAGTATTTGGGAGCTGAAATAACTCTTCTACATTCATCTTAAACGCAACTTCATTCAATCCAATTTATGAAACACTCCATTCGAGCGATTTTATTTTCTCTCCTCTTTAGCTCAATAGCAATGGCTCAAATTACGTTGAGTTATCAAACCAAAGTTGGCGACACTTATTCTACTACGTTATCAATGGCGCAGAATATTAAACAAACGATGATGGGAACTGATCAATCTGCTACCAACGAGCAAGTTATTAGCGTTGATTTCAAAACAGAGAGTATTTCCGATGGATTTTTTAATCTAGATTTACTCTACAAAAGAGTGATTATAAACCAGAACTCACCGATGGGTTCTTCTGGCTTTGACTCTAACAACACCGAAGATGTCGTTCCCCCAGCTTTGCGTGGCTATGCTTCTCTTGTTGGTAAAGGGTATAAAGTCTCTTTCGATAAAACTGGAGAAATTCATTCTGCATCTGGTGTTAATGGTATGATTAATAAAATGGTAGAGGAACTTGACCTACCCACACAGGAAGCAAAAGCTCGTCTAAAAGCAAACTTAACTTCCCAATTTAATGATGAAACAATGATATCTCAGATTCAAAATGGGCTCATTATTTATCCAAAGGGAAAGATTAATAAAGGCGACACTTGGGTTTTAGATCAATCCATAAGCTCTCCATACCCACTAAATATCTCCAGCACTTACACGCTAAAAGATTACGACACCGACTTCGCTTACATCTCTGTTAGTTCAACCATTTCTACTGACGATGATAGTAATATGAGTCTTCAAGGTGCTGAGGTTCTGTTTGAGTTGAAGGGAACACAAACTGGCGACATCAAAGTAGACCGCAAAACTGGTTTTATATTAGATTCCAATCTGGAGCAAAATACATCTGGATTGATGAAGGTTATTTCACCTCAACAAATGGAAATCCCAATGGAGTTAAAAAGCGTCACTTCAATTAAAGGCAGCATTTAGTTCCTCATCAAAAGAGTTAGTAATTCGCTGACAGATTTAGATTTTAAAAAATATCTCGGTCATACTAAACTTGTTTCAGCATCTTCTTTAGGAGCAAAATTTTAATCAGCCTTTAGGCTTTTAGCAACCTCGAACGCCATGCAATCACACTTATTAAGAATGTAAGTGTGGCTATAAAGCTGAATCCTCCAACCATTTCAAATTCTGTGACAATCCAGCCCATCAGTGGCTGAGAGACCATCCCACCGACATAGCCAAAGGTGGCTACCGATGTTAGAGCAACAGCCCCTTCTCGACCGGCGGCACTAAAAACCATCGGGAAATTAAGAGCCACACCTGCACCTGCAACAAAAAAGCCAATAGCTGCAATCACAATATTAGGAGCAAAAACTGCTGTAATAAGTCCACAAGTAGCCAACAATGAACCTGAAACAATCAGTTTTTTTGCACCAAATTTCATCTTAAGCCTATCCCCAAATAAGCGCATTCCTAGTAATGCTCCCGCAAACACCGTATAACCCACTGGAACCAACCCTTCATTTACTTTCAAATGATCGCTAAAGAAAATAGCTACCCAGTTATTCACCGATCCTTCTATTGAAGATGCTAAAAAAGCGATTAAGCCAATGGCAACCAATCCTCCATGTGGCCATTTGAATTTTGGACGAATGGCTTCTGGGTGTGGTGTATCGTTAGGAAGAAATCGGTAGGTAATAATAACCGTAGCCAACAAGAAGATTGAGATGGTACCAAAGTGAATGTTTGTTGAGATACTAAAATACTTTGCTAAAGTACCTAACAAAGCGCCCGATAAATTACCAACTCCAAACCACGAATGGATTTTGGACATGTGAGACTTTCCACTCTCTGTCTCAACTTTAGCACCTAACGCATTCACTGAAATATTATAACTGCTTGAACCGGCCCCAACTAAAAAAAGTAGAACCGCTAAGCTTACCCAGCTACTGGAATAAGAAATGGGAATTAACGAAACGGCTACAACCAATCCTGAAAAAAGAGCCGTCCTTTTTGCACCGAAATAATTAATGGTAACAGCTACAACAGGCATCATCACCAAAGTTCCAAACCCTCTAATCAGTAATACATAACCTAAGGTTGCAGCGGTTAAAAAAGCAGCGCTCCGCACATCTGGCACTCGCGATGCCCACGTGGAAAATGCGATTCCTAATGCAAAAAGAGCCGCGCAAACAGCATATAATTCTTTTTGAGAGGAATTATTACTAAACAGAGCTGAAGAGTCAGCGGAGGAATGAGACATGAATGATTTTCGGAATGAGTTCCAAAAATACGGGTTATTCTATTTAGTTCATATCTTGAAAAAACTACTGAAAGCACTTTGTGCAAACTAGGCAGAGTGCTAGGCTACGATTTCAATCCCGTGTCTGCCTCTTGTTTTGAAAGCAATATCTGCAAATCGTCGAGCTGATCTTGTGGGATAAGCGCAGAATCCAAACCCAAAGCTGTTTTCATTAGGTGATTACGAGCTGGACCAAGCGTATAAAACATGCTTAAATGTTCTAATTCCTTTTCGAAGTATTTGGTTGTAAATCGATCTACAAAATTCACTGTTTTTACCAATTCAGTACATTCATCTAGAAACAGTGGAGAAGTGCCTTCTAAGAGTTGATGAACACGAACGCCTATCTCATCCGAAAGTTTAATCTTAAATCGCATTGGAGCTATTCTTCCCACCAATTGTGTAGGCAAATAATGAGCGCTATCGATGGGATTATCCATCATATATAGAAATTTGAGCAACGCACCGAGCCCTTTTCGAACTCTTAAATGTCCTTTAAAACAACCATAACACCGAGGATAATCCTGAAGTTGACGCATCGACAGCCTAAACTCTCTCTTATTTCCACTACGAATGGACGAGATGTAATAGTAAGTTTCTGGCTTTTTATTTACCGTGTTAAATGGAGGACGTAAAGAACGAATAAGTAAATTTTCGAGAAGAATAGCATCCGTTTCCGATTTACAAATCTCAAAACCAATACGAGCTACATGCGCAATCATACGCTGTACTTTCTTGGATTTAGAATACCGATAAGACGTAATTCGCTTATATAAATCCTTTGCTTTGCCAATGTATAACACCTGATCTTTGCGATCGTACATGGTGTACACACCCGGGTTTTGAGGCGGGGTTTCTACAATGGCAGAATTTATAATATCCTTTTGCGTCTCACGGGTAGGTTGAAACAGGTCTATGGTCACAGTTTGCTATACTAATTGCTTACTTAATGGTTCCAAAATTGCAGAACCCTCACCTCATTATCAAATTATTTATTCGCCAATTCAGCTTGAAGCTTCTTCACTTCTTACCTTGCTCAACGTTTCCACAAAGTTAGAGATGGGCTGCGCTCCCGATATCCCGTATTTCTTGTTAATCACAAAAAATGGAACCCCTGAAATACCATACTGCTGAGCCTGGGCAATATCTGCATGTACAGCGTCTTCGTATTCATTGCTGTTAAGTACTTCTTCCACTCGCTTAGCATTCAAACCAACTAATGCGGCCATTTCTACTAACGTCTTTTTATCACCCGTGTGTTTTCCTTCTACAAAGTAGGCTGCTAACAGTGCTTCCTTCATTTCATCTTGCTTATCTTCACTTTTTGCAAGATGGATTAAACGGTGAGCATCGAAGGAATTAGTGGGCTTAATTCCATCAATATCGTATGCTAAACCAACTTCTGCAGCTGATTTAACAATATTCTGATTCATTTCTTTCGCCCACTGTATATCCTTACCATATTTAGTAGCTAGAAGCTCATAAATGGATTTATCAGTAGTTAACTCCGCCGATGGGTCTAGCTGAAAACTTCTCCAGATTACAGAAACTTCATCCTGAATTTCTAGTTGTTCTATCGCCTTTTCTAAATTCCGTTTTCCGATGTAGCAAAAAGGACATGCTACATCAGACCACACTTCTATATTCATTCTGATATTTTAAAAATCTCGGTTCTTGGATATAACCTTTTATAACACACTAAAATTCACTGAAAATACCGTTTGATCCCAGATTAATTTCAGCACACCGTTTTTACCATCTTCTTCTGCCTTGATGGTAAAACCTTCAGTTACTTCATTCTGAGAAGAAATTTTCATTGGAATTCTGCCAAGGTCATTGGCTTGGTTGTAAGTTGTTCCATTTTGGCCAGTTTGTTTATTTATGATTAACAAACCTCCATCAGCCTCTGGAATGGTGTATAAAGTGTATTCGCCTGCAGGAACTTTAAGATCTCCCATTTTTAAATCTTTACTTGTAGAAAAGTGTGTTGCTCGGTTTGCTCCAGTTCTCCATAGTTTACCCCAACCTACAATTCCGCCAAAAATAACTCTATTTCTTTTTTGAGGCGTACCATATTCGATCCGGATATCCGCTCCGTGCACTTCTGATTCTGCAACTTCAGCACCTGACAAAGAACCAAACGATTCGCCTTTCTGATCTAGCTCAGCATATCTCTTCGCAATACCTGCTATATCTACATTGCTTTCTCTGTATACTTTTAGCTTTCGTGTGGTGAGCCCAGCATCTAGTAATTGTAAATTTCCTTTCGCATCTACATCTACACCCATAACTCCTCTAAACGGATGACGGATGGTCATTGAATCTTCATCAATTCGAGCAATGATGAAATCCGAAATGTTATTTCCAGATAATAAGTATTGATGTAATGTGTCTTGGCCAGACGTATTGGCTGCGTGTAAACCTAACTCAAATGGCCAGTGTACCATATCAATAAAAGGCAGAGTTCCTGATTTATACGCTACTTTTCGGGTACGCAATCCGTTATTTGTCTCAGTTTCAATTTTTAGGCTATCACCCTCTCTAACAACAGTTTGAATCACCGATCCTTCATCGGAAAAACCAAGCTCTGGAGCATGATTTAGCGTGGTCATTTGTTGGATTCCACCTTCATCATCCATAATGAGTTGGTACGATTTAAGTGATGTTCTTGGACTTCTTAACATCACTTTAGCATTCATTCCATCAGCTGTTCTTTCGAAGGTTTCGACGGCTAATGTGTCTTTTCCTAGTTTCGTAACAAATGCATCTTGAGGGGTTGATGAACTCCCACATGCGCTAACTGCGCCCAATAAAAACGTTCCTAATATTAATCGTAACATAAGCTTGTAATGATTTATTAATTATTAATTGATTTCAATCTTGCCGCTTCAAACTCATCGCCTACTTTCCAAGCTTGTAGCTGGTCTGCATTGATGGCTCTTAGACCTACTTTAAAGTATAGTCTAGCATCTTTTACAGCGCCGGATAAATCCCAGTACTCATTTACTTCGTCGTTAACGGAATGGTAATTTGCAGTAGAAACACTATCAATTTTTTCAACTTCTTCCTTAGTCTTGCTAACAAATTCTGTTCCTGGATTTGGGAAAATAGCAGGAATACCCACTTTAGCCATGTTAAAGTGATCCGAGCGATAAAATATACCTTGCTCAGGATGCGCATCAGGTTTTACACTTCTTCCTTCTTTGGCAGCTTCTTCAACAACCAAATCAGCAAGAGTATTTCTTCCATAACCAACTACAACTACATCGCTAGTTTCGCCATACACGTTGGTACCATCTAGGTTTATATTACCCGCAATTTTACCTGGGTTAACTGTTGGGTTTTCTGCCCAATACTGCGAGCCCAACAAACCAACTTCTTCAGCGCTTACAATGGTAGCTAACACGCTTCGTTTAAGTTCTGGTTGAAGTTTTTTATACCCTTTCATCATGTTTAGAAGAGCACTTACACCAGCCGCATTATCTTCTGCACCATTATTTACGGAGTCACCATCTATTGGATTTGTAATGCCAAGGTGATCGAAATGTGCACTTAATAAGAGGTACTCTTCTTTTAGCTTAGCATCGCTACCTTCAATTTTTGCCACAATATTCATTGCATTTATCTCTCTGTATCTAGCTTCTAACTTCACAGTAAGTGCAGTATTTTTGAGTGTAACTGGTTTAAAGTCTGGGCTGTCCGCACTTTCTAACATTTTATCTAAGTCTATACCAGCTCGTTCAAAAAGCTTTTTACTCGCGCCATAAGTTAGCCAGCCGTTCATTTCGGTAGCGCCTTTGTCGGCACCAGGTGCACTTTTTACGTAAAATCGCTCTCTACTCCAGCTATTTGAAACTACATTCCAACCATAACCAGCTGTTGGTGTAGTGTGTATTACAATAGCACCCAACGCGCCCATTTCTTTAGCTTTTTCGTACTTATAAGTATAGCGACCGTAATATAATCTCGTTTTTCCACCGAACAGATTCTCATCGTATTCAGGATCATTATTCTTGATGAGGATAATTTTTCCTTTTACATCAACTCCTTTAAAATCATCCCAATTTTCTTCGGGAGCTTGGATTCCATATCCAACATAAACTAACTCTGCGTTGTTTATATCTACTTTATCGCCTTCGTTTGCTGGCCACGCAACAAAATCATCGAAGTACTTAAAGTCACCAATTACAGATTTTTTATTGGATCGAGTAATCTTCATGCTCGACTTCACCGTTTTCTGGCCTAGCAGTGGAAATGGCTGAATAAAACTACCATCCGCAACTCCAGAAGTAGCTCCGATTTCTTTAAGCTGATTCACAATATATTCTACGGCTTTTTGCTCGCCACTTGTACCTGTTCCTCGCCCTTCAAATTCATCCGACGATAGTACTGATATGTGATCCATTAATGACCCTTCTGTGATATCAGAAGCTACGTCTTCAACATTAGATTTTTGGCATCCCAGAATCAATAAAACTGGAATTAATAGCAGTGTAAATTTTTTCATGTGTCTTAATTTATTAAACCTGACTTGGCTGGATTATACATATAAACTTGTAGAAATTTCATACCTAGCTTTATCTTTCATAAATCTTTGCATTTCAAACTTCCTTTAACTTTTTGGTTAGATATGATTACTATCCGTAATAAACTTTAGGATATCGAATGGCTTCTTTCAACAATACAATAGTTTTGGTTACTGGCGCCGCAAGTGGCATCGGGTTTTTAATGGGCAGAAAAGCGCTCCAACGCGGTGCAAAACACCTTGTAATGTGGGATATTAACGAAGACGCTCTCCTTAAAGCAGCTGCGACTTTAACTAGCGAAGGGTTTTGTGTTTCCACCAATGTGGTAGATGTGTGCAGTTCTGACAGTGTTTCGGAGTCGGCCCATCAAGTACTTCTAGACATCGGAACAGTAGATATTCTTATCAATAACGCTGGTATTGTAGTCGGAAAAGCTTTTTCCGAACATTCTTATAAGGATATTGAGCGTACAATGGGAGTTAACTCCTTAGGTGTGATGTACGTAACCAGAGCTTTTCTACCCGCAATGATTCGAAATAAATCGGGATACATTGCAACTATCTCCTCTGCAGCTTCTTTAACTCCAAATCCTGGCATGACCGTCTACGCTGCCAGTAAGTGGGCTGCAACTGGCTGGTCTGACTCTCTACGGCTGGAACTAGCTAAAATATCTCCAAACCTACGCGTTCTTACCGTGATGCCGAGCTACATAAATACCGGCATGTTTGATGGTGTAAAAGCACCACTCTTAATGCCACTTTTAGACCCTGAAAGTATTGCGGACAAGATTTTAGATGCTATAGAGCAAAATAAAAAACACCTTCGCGAACCATTTATGGTTAAGATCACACCTTTTATCCGAGGAGTTCTTCCTAGCAGAGTCTATGATTTTGTAGCTGGTAAACTCTTTAAGGTGTACGACTCGATGACTACTTTTACTGGAAGGAAAACTGAAAATGAATAGCCTTCAATCCAAACTCGATGCCCAACGCACCTTTTTTCGATCCGGTGCCACTAAAGATATTTCATTTAGAATAGAGCAGCTTAAAACTCTAAAAAATCTTATTACTGAAAATGAAGATTTACTGATTGATGCTGTACATCAAGATTTTAGAAAATCTGCATTTGAGACCTACGGAACAGAAATTGGCCTAGTAATTACCGATATCAACTTTGCCATAAAGAATGTGGCAAACTGGGCTAAACCAAAATCAGTTTCCACTTCTTTAGTCAACTTTCCATCCAAGAACTTTGTGATCACTGAACCTTATGGAAATGCGCTAATCATCGCACCTTGGAACTATCCCATTTTATTAACGCTTCAGCCTCTTGTTGGAGCCATTGCAGCTGGTAATACAGCCATTTTAAAGCCATCAGAACTCACACCAAACACATCACAAACGCTTGCTACTCTCTTCAAAGCGTATTTTGATGAGCGATTAATTGACGTTGTTTTAGGAGGTGCTGAAGAAGCAAACCAACTCATCCAACTAAAATTTGATTACATCTTTTTTACGGGAAGTACTCGAGTTGGCAGAATCATCATGAAAACGGTGGCGGATAACTTAACCCCTATGACGCTAGAGCTCGGCGGAAAAAGTCCTTGTATAGTAGATGAAACCGCAAATCTTGAAATTTCAGCCAAACGAATTGCTTGGGGTAAATTTGTAAATGCTGGTCAGACTTGTGTCGCACCTGATTACTTAATGGTAGAAGAAAGTGTTAAAGATGAATTTGTCGGCCATTTAAGAGAGGCCATTATTTCGTTTTATGGGGAGAACCCTATATTTAGCCCTGATTATCCTCGCATCATAAATAACGCTCATTTTGAACGCTTAGAAAGCTATTTAAAAGATGGTGAAGTTATGATTGGGGGAGAAGTTGATCGCTCTGAGCTGTACATCGCGCCAACTATTTTGGATCGTGTTTCTTGGAATGATACAGTGATGCAGGAAGAGATTTTTGGACCAATCCTTCCAATTTTAACTTACCAATCTGTTGATGAGTGCATTTACGATATAAAGAGATTTCCACGGCCATTAGCCCTTTACATTTTTACTAATAATGAAGCATTAGAACAGCAAATTCTTTCCGAAGTCTCCTTTGGCGGCGGCGCTGTAAACGACACGATCGCCCAGCTTGGCAACCATCATCTTAGCTTTGGTGGAGTAGGAGCAAGTGGATTTGGCTCCTATCACGGTAAAGCCAGCTTTGATTCATTTTCACATCAAAAAAGTGTGATGAAAAAACAATTTTGGCCAGATGTACCCATTCGATACGCACCTTATGATGGAAAACTTGGACTTATTAAAAAGATTATAAAGTAAGATGGCTACCCACTTCAAAGCATTATGGATTGAAGAAATCGAAGATGGAACATTCTCTCGTTCAATAAAAGAAGTTCCAATTACTGCGCTGCCAGAAGATGAAGTTCTGATTAAAGTGCATTATTCATCACTCAATTATAAAGATGGTCTTTCCGCATCAGGCAACAAAGGTGTTTCTAGATACTATCCATTTATTCCTGGTGTTGATGCAGCTGGCATCGTAGAAACCGACGATTCAGAAACATTCAAACCTGGCCAAAAAGTTATTATCACGGGTTACGATTTGGGAATGAACACTTTTGGAGGCTTTGGAGAAT
Source organism: Balneola sp. (assembly GCA_048267405.1). GTDB lineage: Bacteria > Bacteroidota > Rhodothermia > Balneolales > Balneolaceae > Balneola. Next base: position 78,522 of record JBLWXP010000002.1, read on the forward strand.
ATATTCGAGTTCCCGCCAATTGGGTGGTTCCTCTACCTGATAAACTTTCTTTGTTTGAAAGCATGGTTTATGGAACTGCTGGCTATACTGCCGCTTATGGCGTACGTCGACTTCAACGAGAACTCCTCACTCCAGATTCTGGCCCTGTTTTGGTTACAGGAGCTACAGGAGGAGTGGGTTGCATGGCAGTTTTCCAACTTGCACAACTTGGTTTTGAAGTAATTGCCGCCACTGGAAAACCAGAGAGAGAACGTGAACTAAAAGCACTCGGAGCTACAACAGTTGTTCATCGAGATGAAGTATATCCAGATAAAATTAGATTACTTAATACAGGTAGATTTGCTGGTGCAATAGATACCGTTGGAGGGAAGATGTTAGCAGCACTCATCCCACAAATTCAGCCCGATGGTGCCATTGCTTGCTGTGGAAACATTCTTGGTCACGAATTGAACACTAATATCTACCCATTCATATTGAGAGGGTTAAGTTTGTTAGGAATTGATTCTGGGATAACAAAAATGCCATTACGTCTCAGAATTTGGGAAGACATTGCTGAAATTTCAACCGCCTTTCCAAGAGAGTGGATAAAGACGGTTGGCTTGAGTGACCTAGAAAAAGAAATTGATTTAATTCTAGCAGGAAAGCAGGCTGGAAGAGTAATCTTACAGCATAGTGTAGCTTCTTAGGCGGCGTACATTGCTAGTTCTTTTGCGATATCAACAGCGCGTTCTAAAGGCTCGTATAGAGAATCGCTATAAACAGGCTTAACCAAGTAATCAACGCAGTTCAAATTCTGTGCACGTTCTTGTTGGCTCAAATCAGACTCACCCGAAATAAATACAACTGGAGTTAAATTACCTTCATTACGCATTCTTTCAACGATGTCTAAGCCATGTAACTCACCTATAAGTTGATTATCCATCAGAATGATATCTGGCTTCAACTCATCAATATATCGAAATGCATCTTTAGCATTACTCGCCTTAGCTATCACTTCGTAGCCCATTCTCTTAACAATACGTTCTTCTACAAGTGCTAAAAGTGTATCGTCTTCAACTATTAATATTCTGTTCATACCCATCGGATTAATTTTGTGGCCTAAGGCTCATAATTCTTATCGGCATTTATTAGAAAATCTTAATGTATGAATTTAATTTATTCTTTCCTCCATGTCATACTGTTTATTTACACACTTACGGATAGTAGTTTATTATTTTAAAGGTATATGTTTCCAAATAAGTATAGAAAAGCGCTTTTGTAGTAGTGTAAATTATGTCAGTTTTGTCGCGAATAGATATTTATTTTATTGAGCTAGCAAAGCTCTAGTGCTAGAGAGGGAAGGGACAACTATCTCGCAGTTCGGCCAAGTTCTTACAAGAACTCAATCGGATTCCTGCAAGAGCTTGAGTAAATCCGTACATGAACTTTATCAAACTCCCGCAACAAATTCATTCAACACACTGGTTTTATTCTTTACTCCGTAGCTTTCTTAAAGCATATGCACCACCGGTGGCTGCAAGTAATGCTAACCCACCATCTATGGGAGCTTGGTCAGGTGCACTAGGCAAAGTAGGTTGTGCCACACTCAACGTGCTGTTAAGTGCTAACACAACCATAATGATTACAAATGTGATAAATAGGTACTTCTTTTTCATGGTTAAAAAGGATGCTTTTCCGAAACTGCTTAGATGGTGAAACTCCGTTCTCAGGAATTATAGAGTCTTCCATTCTAAAAACCATTCCCACAAAAAAAGCCTTGAGCTGCAAATGCGACTCAAGGCTTTATGTTCTTGTGGGACCGGGCGGGTTTGAACCGCCGACACACGGATTTTCAGTCCGTTGCTCTACCAACTGAGCTACAGTCCCATTCAGAAGGACGGCAAAGATAGCTTCTTTCCTAACTACATACAATACAGAAATGCTTAAATATTCAATTTTGATGAATATCTTTTAATCTCATCTGCAAAGTTCGCCTTCCATTCCAGTTATTTTCCTCCAAAACATACGCTATATGGAACAATTCACCACTGCGTACAAATGGCAGATATTCGTGCATATTAAAGCCAATAGCGTCATATACACCCGAATCTCCTTGCTTAATCTTCATTTTTAAGTGCCCATTTCCTACTACGGTGGGCACTCCAACTACCTGAACACCTTCACTTACAAAAATTGGACGTAAATTTGCTGGGCCATAAGGTTCAAACTGAGCTAGAAGTTTCCAAAACTTCATATCAATCTCTTCAATATCTAGTTTGGCATCTATGGCTAGCTCGGCTTCAAAGTTATTCTCTGAAAGATCGATGTGAGCAATTTCATTCACCCTGCGCTGAAACTCTGCCAATTTCCCTTCTTTTAAAGTTAAACCCGCTGCAAACTCATGCCCACCAAACTGCTCTAAGAGATCTTCACATTTCTTCAGCGCATCATAAATATTGAATCCTTTAATACTTCTTGCAGATCCTTTTATTACACCTTCCACACTGCTTAACATTATGGCAGGGCGGTGATATAAATCTACTAAGCGAGAGGCTACAATCCCAATAACACCCAAATGCCAATCTTCTTTGTAAAGCACCATGGTTGAGGTTTGCTCTAAATCTAAATCTTGATCAATCTGACCTAAAGCTTCTTCCATCGTTTTACTGTCGGTTTCCCTGCGCCGCATATTTACGGATTCTAACTCGTATGCACATGCTTTTGCTTCCGCTTCTGTTTCTGAGAGCATGAGCCGCACGGCCGTGGTGGCATCGCCCATCCGTCCAGCTGCATTAATTCTTGGCCCAACTGAAAACACAATTTTTGTTGTGTTGATATCGGCGCGGGGCATTTTAATTAAATCTAACAGCGCAGAAATTCCTATTCTTGGATTTTTTTTCAGAATTTCTAGCCCCGCCTTCATCAAAATTCTATTCTCATCTACAATGGGAACAATATCTGAGGCTATAGAAATCGCAACTAAATCTAGGAAGTGATATGCTTCTTTGGGATTCAGCCCTAACTTCTTTAGCGTGCCTTGTATTAATTTAAAACCTACACCCGCTCCCGACAATCCATCGAATGGATAATTACAATCTGGTCGCTTAGGGTCCAATACAGCTAACGCTTCTGGTATTTCATCTCCTACCGTGTGATGATCACAAATAATTAAGTCGATGCCTTTGGCTTTAGCATCTTTTGCCTCTTGAATAGCCGTAATTCCACAATCTACAGAAACAATTAAGTTCGCCTCCATATCAACGGCATACTGTATTCCTTCCTGATTAATCCCATATCCTTCTTTGAAGCGATGGGGAATATAGAAGTCTACTTCAACTCCGAATTTTTTTAGAAAGATGTAAACACAAGACGTAGCTGTAGTACCGTCTACGTCATAATCGCCGTACACGAGTACTTTTTCCCGGCTACGAATAGCCAATGCTAGCCGTTCTGCTGCAACATCCATGTCCTTCATTAAAAAAGGATCATGAAGTCGATCTATCGTAGGTCTGAAAAAGAGTTTTGCATCATCAAATGTATCTATGCCGCGAATAGCGAGTAACTCGGCTATCTTGGCTGGAACTCCCAACTTCTGCTCTAGAGCAGGCGTATGGATATCCTGGCCCGGCTGTGAGAATACCCAGCGGAAAGACATGGTTTATCGTTTTTTTATTTTTATTCATAAAAGGCTGTGCGGCGCTCAAACCAACATGCCAATGTGCTTTGCACATCAATTACTTTAAAATACAATTTACTTACTAAAATGCGGAATACTGCTTTATACTTAATTCAATTAATTTTTTGAGGTCTATCGAACACTCAATTCAGCTAATAGACTTAGTTACTCATAATTTTTAATGTTTTTTTTAAGTCTATAATTCCATATTAAGATGTTTGCGTTCGTAAATAGTTGTATTAAATTTGAGAATTGATGAATTAAATGAGAGCTTTGTGGAAGCGGTTCCAATACTGTTTTTCTATAATTAATGATAATTAAAAAGTTATGACTGAAACGTCAATTCTAGATTCTGTGAATACAAAAACAAACGATCCAAATTTTCCAATTTTTAACGCACTTCAATCCAAAGAGCACGAGCAAGTTGTTCTCTGCTCTGACCCTGAAACTGGTTTGCGTGCAATTATTGCCATCCATGATACCACCCTTGGCCCAGCGCTTGGCGGTACTCGTATGTGGAATTATGAGAGCGAGCAAGCAGCACTCAAAGATGTCCTTCGCCTTTCCCGTGGCATGACTTACAAAGCAGCCATTACAGGCCTAAATTTAGGCGGCGGCAAAGCCGTTATTATTGGCGACCCACGTAAAGATAAGTCGGAAGCATTGTTCAGAGCTTTTGGTCGCTTTGTAGACGGACTTGGCGGCCGCTACATTACCGCAGAAGATGTGGGAATGGAAGAAAAGAACATGGAGTGGATGTATAGCGAAACTAAATTTGTGACAGGCATACCCAAAGCTATGGGAGGAAGCGGTAATCCCTCTCCAGTAACTGGGTTTGGTGTATATATGGGTGTTAAAGCCTGTGCAAAAAAAGCTTTTGGTAGCGACTCTCTGAATGGAAAAAGAATTGCTTTGCAAGGTGCTGGAAATGTAGCTTCCCATTTTGCGCGTAATGCCGCTAGAGAGGGAGCTAAACTTTTCATATCAGACATTTATGATGACAAAGCAAACGCCCTAGCCAAAGAGTTGGGCGCTGAAGTTGTAGCGCCAGACTCTATTTACGGCCTTGATGTAGATATTTTCACTCCCTGCGCTTTAGGTGGTGTAATTAACGACGACACCATGGAGCTCTTTAAATGTCCAGTTATTGCTGGTGGCGCTAATAATGTGCTCGACGACGAAGACAAGCACGGTAAGATGCTCCAAGAAAAAGGAATTATTTACGCCCCAGACTACGTAATAAATGCCGGTGGATTGATAAATGTTGCGGGCGAACTTGAAGGTTATAATGAGCAGCGCTGTTTAGACAAAGCTGCCCAAATCTATGATACTATTCTCAGTATTCTGGAATATGCGGCAGAACATAAAATTCCCACTCACAAAGCTTCTAATATTCTAGCTGAACAGAGAATTGCTTCCGTTGGAAAAATTCATAAAATCTATTCTTCAAAAGGCCATTTTTCAGGACGTTTGGGAGAAATGTACCTAACTGATAGACGCTAATTTCGAGTAATAAAATCCTTATCTTTAGCCCGCTCACAAAATGAGTGGGCTTTTTTTATCCATTACTCGATCATCCTATTTTACATGAACAAACAAACATTTCTACAGAAAGACCGCCTAATAAAAGGCATCACTGAAGATGGACATTTCAAAATTTCTGTAGTTAAAACTACCGATGTTATTAACGACGCAAGAAAGAATCATAACCTTTCGCTACTAAACACAGTTATTCTCGGCAAGGCTTTAACCGCAACAATGCTATTGGCTTCTGAGTTGAAAGGAGAGGAGCGTATTCAATTGAGGATGGATGGAAATGGCCCCATTGGCTTTTTGGTTACCGAGGCAAATAGCATTGGTGAAATACGCGGTTATGTTCAAAATCCAGCTGTTGAACTTGATTACACAAATCCTGAAACCACTCTAGGAGATGGTCTTGGCTTAGGTATCCTCACCTTTACAAAAATTCTTTATAACGAAGCTGAACCTAGATCGAGCTCTATCCAACTGGAAACAGGCGATGTTACCGGAGATATTGCTCATTATTTAACTCAATCAGAACAAATTCCATCTGCCGTAATTTTAGATGTTGGTGTGAATGAAGAAGGTGAAGTAACGCACGCAGGTGGACTCTTACTTCAACGTTTACCGGGTGCGCCAGATGGGCAAATCGACTTGCTCCAAGAACGATTAGCAGGTTTTCCTCCTATCAATACTTTTTTTGAAGATGGGCAGTACATTGATGATGTTATGCACAAAGCACTTTCGCCATTAAAAGTGAAAGAATTATCGCGTCAACTCGTTGATTTCTTTTGCCGTTGCTCACGTGATCGCTTTTTAAATGCACTTTCTCTTCTAAATTTTGATGATTTGAAAGAAATGGAAGGAGATTCACAAGAAATGATTTGCCAATACTGCAACAATAAAGAAGTATTTTCGAAAGAAGAAATCTCAAAACTTATTACTGATGCACGGGCAAAAATGAACTAATATGGGCAACCTAACCGACGACGAATTAAAAAGAATTGTAAATAGAGCTACGCTATTCCAAAAAATTTATCGTCATGCTTCTAGTGCTCCTACTAGTGACTCTTTACAGTCGGATTATCCCAATCTTTTTGAAATTACCGATTCTCTAAACCTTGACCGTGCCTTTGTTTACGAAGCAATGCTCGAGTATGAAGGCATTCCTGTAGAAGAACCTATCGTTTTAGACGCTGGTTTTAGCAACGCCGAAATTTTAGGTTTTGCAAAACCTGATGTTTTAAGCCCCGATGTTTTAAATGAGCTCAAAGCTGAAATAGAATTTCATTTTAACACCACTGGTAAGTTTTTGCATCGAAAAAACAGAACTATTTGGAAGGCAATGCCCTCTGGCCCAGCAAGGTTAATTGCTTCTATGAGCTCACCAGAAGTGATTTTTGAAGAGAACTCTAATGCCTTACTAATCCGGGTTAAGCAAAGCTTAAAAACAAATAACAAACTATATGCACCTGCCATAGCTTCTACTTTTGGAGCTTTTATGTTGTTTGCAGCAGGTCTTTTAGAGGGCGGGAATGACACTCCCCCGATGATAATAGGCTCTTTGGTAATTTTTGCGGGATCAATGTTATACGCTCGCTTAATTACCAATCGAAAGAAAAAGAAGAAAGCTAAGCTTTCCGATTTGGCAGAACGACTCCAATTAATTTTTGAACGTAAAGCGAAATCTCAGCGTTACCAGACTATTATTACGCCCAATATTAAGATTCCTGAAGACGAATATTCGGGTGAATTATCAACTAACGAACCTAATCGAGCTCAACAACAAGTTGAGTAACCTCTTATGACTAAAAAAGTAGTGATTGTGGGAGGCGGATTTGGCGGAATTGCTGTTGCCAAACAACTTTCTTCAAGCGAATTTGATGTAACTCTAGTCGACAAAACCAACCATCACCTCTTTCAGCCGCTTTTATATCAAGTAGCAACGGCGGCTTTATCTCCAGGAGATATTGCGATTCCTATCCGAGCCATTTTTACGAATCAGAAGAATATGAAGGTGATTTTGGGTGAAGTTGTAGATATTAACTCTACTGAGAATTCTATCTCTTTAAAAAACGGACGAACGCTCCCTTTCGACTACTTAATTTTAGCCCCTGGAGCTCAGTATAATTATTTCGGAAATTCTGATTGGGAAACTCATGCTCCTGGATTAAAAACACTTCCTAATGCATTAAAATTACGAGAACGGATACTTTTATCGCTTGAGAAAGCCGAACAATTATCAACGGTAAAAGAACGTGCACCACACCTTACCTATGTAGTAATTGGTGGCGGACCTACAGGCGTTGAGATGGCGGGCGCCATAGCTGAAATTGCCAAACGTAACATGATGCGCGATTTTCGCAATTTTGATCGCGGTGAAACAACCATCTATTTGATTGAAGCTGCAGGGAAAGTTCTTAATGGATATCCAGAATCCCTTTCTGCCCACGCCCTTAGCGACTTAAAACGAATGGGGGTGAAGGTGCTTCTAAACTCTCCTGTTTCAGAAATTAACGCTACCGGTGTACAGCTACAGAATCAATTTATAGAGGCTCAAAATATAATTTGGGCTGCAGGTGTTTCAGCTTCTCCTCTACTAAAATCTCTTAACCAAGAGTCGGATAGAGCAGGTAGAATTAAAGTAAAAGATGACTTATCGGTCTTAGAAAATGATTGCATTTTTGTAATTGGTGATGCCGCTTATACCGAAGATAAAAATGGAAAACCTTTACCAGGAATTGCGCCAGTTGCACTACAACAAGGTAAATTTGTTGGCAAACTGATTAAAAATGAGCTAAAAGGTAAACCTCGTGCACCATTTCAATACACAGATAAAGGAAGTATGGCCACCATAGGACGTGCTAAAGCAGTAGCTGATATCCGAGGGTTGAAATTCAGTGGATTTTTCGCATGGATTCTCTGGGGTTTCATCCACGTATTTTTCCTCATTGGTTTCCGAAATAGATTCAGAGTATTTGCAGAGTGGATGTGGTATTACATCAGTTTTAAGCGTGGAGTTCGCTTAATAACTAGAGATGACAATCTGGATTTAGATAGCAAATGATGTCCCACAACCACAACTTTCGGCAGCATTTGGGTTGTCGAAAGTAAAGCCGCGAGCATCTAATCCGTCTGGGTAATCAATTTCAATACCTTCTAAGTACATTACATGCTTAGGATCTACAATTACTTCTATGCCGAAGCTTTCAAACACTACATCTTCTTCAACTCTATGATCTAAGCCAAGTTTGTAGCTCAAACCAGAACATCCACCACCCTCTACGGCAACACGTAAATATAAATTCGAGTCTAGCGCTTCGTTAGCAATTATTTCTTTTACTTGCTTAGCTGCACGTTGGGTAAGAGTTACAGGTTTTCCCGTTAGCGCCCTTTCTTCTGGTTCGCTACTAGTTGTTACCTCTTCATCATCTACATCAATTAATGAAGCAATAATATCGTCTAGTTGGTCGTCCTGCATAATTATGTTTAGCTTTTTATTCGTGCGTAAAATTACGCACTTTTTTGTGCAAATGTATAGTATTCAACACCGTCTCTCTCAAACAAGTTCAATATTCCAGCGCTGGCTAAATTTACTAGAATTCTACTTGATCTATAGGTCGTTACATTTATCAGTATTGAAAATCGTTCTACTGTAATCTCGCTGTATTCTTTCAGAAATCTAAATAGCATTTGCTCTCTTTCACCGTATTCAAAAGTTACCCCTTCTCCAGAACTCTCATTTCTAAGTATTTCTACTTTATCCTCGCTGGCGGTAACACTTTCATCAGCTTGGCGAATAAAGGCGGTTCTTTTATTCTTAGTTTTTACAAATACTGGTTTTTCTTCCGCCTCTGGAATATCAACTATCATAATATCTTTTTGGCCCAAATGCAGTATCTCCATGGAAAGCAACAGCTCTGGTGTGCACACTTCTTTAGCTGCTTTATTCAGCCAAAACTCTTCTTCCAAAAAGCTTTCAACTCCAATCATGTCGCCGTTATCATCAACCCCAATTAGAATTTTACCGCCTTTGGAGTTTGCAAATGCACACATCTCGCGTGCAATTTTCTCGGGAGATGATACTTTGTGCTTAAACTCTAGAAATGTACCCTCGCCTGTTGCGATAAGGTTTTTTAGATCATCCCGAGTCATTTTTGAGATTTTTACACCACCAGTATATTGCAAGTAAAAATCTATTTCGTCTTTCATACTTTGAAAAACTTCTTTTAAGTACTAAGAACTTTAGTACTCGAGAAATTTTCGATTAAATTAAAATTTCGTCTTTTGGATCTCGAGTCATAAGAGTATTAAGAGCGTCTATTGGATCTACACCTTCAAATAAAACTCGATAAACCGCGGCTGTAATAGGCATATCAACATGGTTCTTTATCGACCAGTCGTACACCGACTTTGTTGTCTTTATACCTTCAGCCACCATATTCATACTAGTAATTATATCATCTAATTTTCTACCTAGCCCGATTTGGTGCCCTACAAATCTATTTCTACTGTGTTCTGAGGTACAAGTAACAATTAAATCTCCCATTCCTGTAAGCCCAGAAAAGGTGTCGGTATGTGCACCTAACATTACGCCCATTCTTTTCATTTCATGAAGTCCACGAGTGATGAGAGCCGCTTTTACATTATCACCGAGATCTGCACCATCTATAACTCCTGCCGCAATAGCCATAATATTCTTTACCGAACCACCAATTTCTACACCAATAACATCATTATTGATATAAACCCTGAACATCGGGGTTAAGAATGACTCTTGAATGATTCTCGCAGTACGCGTTGAATACGCTGCAGCCACAACGGTTGTTGGCTTTAGCAGACTAACTTCTTCGGCATGGCTTGGACCGTATAAAACGCCAATATTATCCTCAAAAGTAACGCCTTCCATTACCTCAATAAGAATCTGCGACATTGTTTTGAAAGTGTCGTTCTCAATACCTTTTGAAACGGTAACTAAAATTTCATGTCCATCTAAGCACGGCTTTATCTTTGCAGCTACTTCTCTTAATGTATGCGAGGGCGTCGCAAAAACAATCATATCTTGGTCGCGTAAACATTGTTCTAAATCGTGATACGCTTTTATAGAATGTGGTAGCTCAACATGAGAAATGTATGCGGGGTTTCTATGATTGGTATTTATCCCATCTACTACTTCTTGTTCTCTTGCCCATATTTGCACATTATTTCCAGCAGTGTCTAATACAGTAGCGAGCGCTGTACCAAAACTACCAGCGCCAACAATAGTTATATTTCTCATACTTCAACCTTTTCTGGTTCAGATTCTTCCTGAGTTTCTATCTTTTTTCTACCAACTTTGCTTTCTGTTCCTGTTAGCAACCTTTTTATGTTTGTTTTGTGCTTAATAATAATTCCAGCAGCGATAAAAGTACCAAAAATAATCATGCTTCCATCAACAAGCCGATCGTAACCTAGTACAAATCTCATCACTAATAAATTTATCGGATATAAGAATGAACTTAATATAGATGCTAGAGAAACGTAGCGTGTAAATATTATTGTAAGAATAAATACCGTGAACGCAATTCCGATTGAAATTGGCTCGATGCCAAATAACATTCCACAAGCTGTTGCAGCACCTTTTCCACCTTTAAATTTTGCGAAAATTGGAAACATATGCCCAATTACAGCCATAACACCACAGGAAATTTTCAAAAAAGCATCCACATCCCAATTTGGTGGAGAGAGTGGCCCGTCAAACATACTCCAAGCATACGCGCTTATAAAAAAGGAAGCGACAAAACCTTTCATAAAGTCGAGAGCGAAAACGGTGCTACCTGCCGGCCACCCAAGAACTCTAAATGTGTTCGTTGTTCCCGCGTTTCCGCTTCCATGTTCACGGATATCTATACCCTTAGTAAGCTTTCCTACCCATATTGCGGACGGAATGGAGCCTAAAATATAGCTTATAAATAAAACTGTAAGTGTTGCTAGCATATGTTATTACCTTTGCCTCAAAATACAATCTGAAGCGAAAGAAAAAAACTAAACGTGTCTTTCTGCATGATAAGATGAACGGACTAGAGGACCACTTTCTACATGCCCAATTCCTAGCCTTTCTCCAATCTCTTTATATTCAGCAAATTGATCTGGATGAACCCAATCTAAAACGGGATGATGCATTTTTGTCGGTTGCATATACTGCCCGATAGTAAGTACATCAACGTTATAACTAACACAATCTTGCATCAACTCAATCACTTCCTCTCTTGTTTCCCCTAAACCTACCATAATACCTGTTTTGGATTTAATGCCTGCGTCTTTAACACGTTGCAAAAGCTCCAAAGAGCGCTCATATTTAGCCTGAGGCCGTACTCGCTTATATTTTCTAGGAACCGTCTCTAAATTATGACTAAGTACATCTGGAGGAGTATCCAGCACTATTTGAAGTGCGTCCCAAACGCCACGAAAGTCTGGCGTTAAAGATTCAATCGTTACTCCAGGAATTGCTTCACGTAGTGCAGTGTGCGTAGCTGCAAAAATAGGTGCACCGCCATCTTTTCTATCATCTCTGTTGATAGAGGTAAGTACTACGTGTTTTAATTTCATTTTAGAAGCAGCGTCAGCTACACGACGAGGTTCGTCCCAGTCTAACTCTGCAGGTGGTCGTCCAGTCTTGATGGCACAAAACGCACACGATCGAGTACAAACATCCCCAAGAATCATAAAAGTTGCCGTTCCTGCACCCCAGCATTCCCCCATATTTGGGCAACGAGCTTCTGAACAAACAGTGTTCAATTTATGCTCGTTGAGTGTATTCAGTACTTCTTTAAACTTTTCGCCAGAAGGTAACTTAACACGTAACCAATCAGGGCGACGTTGTACTGCTTTCTTTTCTACAACTTGGAGTTCTTTAATCATGAATTTCTAATTATTCGATAATCCTTGAGTAGCTGATTAAATTTTGAAACTTAACGAGCTCTTTCTGATTCCTGTTACTAAATAAATTACAAAAAATTATGCTCTAGTTCTCTCACAGAGCCACTTGGTTTTACGCTTACTTCAAAGACTTTCTCAAAGTGAAAAACAATTCTATCTATTACTTCATTTTGATCTAGTTTAGCCCCTAATATGCTTTCTAAACTAGCCACCTCTTTATTAATGATTCCGCATGGAACAATGTTATTAAAGTAGCTCAGATCTGTATTTACGTTTAAAGCAAAACCATGCATAGTTACCCAACGCGAGCACCGGATACCCATTGCGCAGATTTTCTGCCCTGCAACCCAAACTCCCGTCAATCCTTCTGCTCTTTCAGCCTTAACGTCGAAATCTCCAACTGCTCTAATAATCACTTCTTCTAGCGAGCGTAAATATCTATGAATGTCTGTGAAATGTCTATCTAAGTCTAAAATAGGATAGCCTACAATTTGCCCTGGTCCGTGGTACGTAATATCTCCACCACGATCTATTTTCACAAACTCTGCATTCCACTCTTGAAGTTCCAACTGAGAACGTAGTAGGTGCTCTTGTGCTCCACTTTTCCCCAACGTATACACATGTGGATGCTCTACAAAAAGTAGTACGTCGTTCTTTCGCTCTCCAACAAAATCACCATCTCGCTCACTCTTCTTCTCTGCAACAATTCTTTGCTGAACCTTATGCTGTAGCTCCCAAATGGGTTGGTAAGATTGCAAACCGAGATTATAAAGTTCGAGAGTTTTTTCCATTGCTTATTGTTCTACTAAAAAAGGAATCTGTATTAAAAAAATAGCTCCCAAATTGGGAGCTATTTAATCTTTTCTACTGAATAGAATCAGTAATTACATGTTGTCCCGATAGTCGGAATTTACATGTTTATTTTTTCTTAACGGGAGTTCCTAAATGAACACCTTCGTTATAGGCTTCAGCCACAGCTTCCATTACCGCCTCAGAAAGAGTTGGATGTGGATGAACTGCGCTAATGATTTCGTGACCTGTTGTCTCTAAATCACGAGCTACAACCGCTTCAGCAACCATTTCAGTAACACCGAAACCAATCATGTGAAGACCTAACCATTCGCCGTATTTTGCGTCGAATACTACTTTCACAAAACCTTCTTCGTGTCCTAATGCTGTTGCTTTTCCACTAGCTGAAAGAGGGAACTTGCCAACTTTAACATCGTAACCTTTTTCTTTTGCAGCAGCTTCAGTTAAACCAACAGAGGCAACTTGAGGCTCGCAATAAGTACAACCAGGAATATTTTCGTAGTTGATTGGTTTTGGATTATGCCCAGCTAGTTGCTCAATACAAACTGTTGCTTCATGTGAAGCTTTGTGAGCTAACCAAGGTGCACCAATGATATCACCAATTGCATAAATACCTTCAACGCCTGTAGAGTATGTTGACTTGTCAACTACAATAGAACCGCGTTCAACTTTTACACCAATTTTTTCTAGGCCTAGACCTTCAACGTTCCCAGTAACACCAACAGCTGAAAGAACAACATCTGCTTCAATCTCTTCCTTACCTTTTTTGGTGTTAACAGTAACTTTTACGCCTTTTCCTTTTTTCTCTACTTTGTCAACCGTGCACTCTAGCATCAAGTTGATGCCTTTTTTCTTGTAGATTTTACCTAGCTCACGTCCAACATCTTGATCTTCAACTGGGACTAGATTTTTCTGAAGTTCTACAATAGTTACTTCGGTGCCAATTGTATGGTAGAAGTATGCAAACTCAACACCAATAGCGCCGGCTCCCATAATTACCATTTTCTTTGGCTGCTTTTCTAAAGTCATTGCTGCTTCAGAATCGATAATCATCTTACCATCTATTTCTAGATTAGGAAGCTGACGAGCACGAGCACCAGTAGCAATAATGAAATACTTTGCTTTAATAGACTCAGTTTCTTTGCCGTTTTCGTCGTTAACAGCTACTTCTGTTTTCGATTTAAAAACACCTGTTCCCATAAAGACATCAATCTTATTCGCCTTCATCAAGAACTGAACACCTTTGCTCATTTTGCTGGCAACACCACGGCTACGTTTCACTATCCCACCAAAATCGGCCGAATATTCTTTCACGTTTACACCATAATCGCTCGCGTGTTGGATAGATTCCAATACTTCAGCAGAACGAAGTAACGCTTTTGTTGGGATACAGCCAATATTTAGGCAAACTCCACCAAGATGTCTTTTCTCTATAATTGCGGTTTTAAAACCAAGTTGTGATGCACGGATTGCAGCTACATATCCGCCAGGGCCTGACCCAATTACGCACACATCAAATTCTTTTGCCATGATTTCCTTTTGTAATAGTTTTTTAGTTCTTCGTCACCCCGATTCATATCAGGAACCTTAACGAAAAGATGCTAAATTTCGTTCAGCATAACGGCTTTTTCAAAGGCAGTAGAAGGTAAGGGTTTTTGAATTGAACTTCGAATGTAGATTTGTTCTTAAAGTTAAACTTTGCATTTACCTGCAATTTAATTTCTTAACCTATGTTTAATAGGCTACTATTATTCCTTCAAGTTGTTATACGAATTTATTATACTCCAAGCGGCTCAAATACTGTTCAATAAGACTATTATGACATACAAATTTACTTTTCCAAGGCTCAATCTATTCATCCTAATAGCACTTGTAGGTTTTTCAACCAATGTGTTTTCTACACCACCTGCTAATGATGGTTATAAAGCCGAGTTAATAGCGCATTTTGCAAAGAAGGGTACCAATATTGAATCCATGTTAGATGATTCGCGCTTTAAGCTATACGAAAAGATTACTAACAAATTCACTAAATCTGCCGAAGTGAAGATGCAAACACTAGACGATTACAAAAAGGTGATTGGCTTTGATAGTAAAACCAAAGACATGACTGAGTTCATCAAGCAGTATAAATCTGATTTAGAAAAAGCCGAAAAAGAATACGACATCCCTCAAAGTGTAATTGTTGGGATTTTGGCTATTGAGTCTCATTTTGGCAAATATTCAGGAAAATACAATCCTTTTAATGCATACGTATCTATGTATGCAGAAGGACATCGTTCAAAATTTGCTCTTGCTCAACTCGAGGAACTCTTAAAATTCGTCGATAAAAACAATCTGGATGTTTTTGAAATGAAATCGAGCTATGCTGGCGCTATGTCTTATGCTCAGTTTATTCCGTGGTCTTTAAACCGTTGGTTTGTAGGTGATGATTTATACAACATGAGCAACAATATTAGCTCTGTAGCTAATTATTTGGCTCATTTTAAAAACATAACTGGTACTGTGGAAAAATCTGTTTATCGCTATAATCCGAGCGACCTTTACGTAGGCGCTGTTATGGCTTTAGCCGATGAAGCAGACAAGGTTCTCGCTAAAAGTTAAGAACCAACCACACTCTTTTGTGGATTCGATAACAATCCATTTCACCTAAAGCCCGCTAGCTGCGGGTTTTTTTATTGGGATTAACCCAAAACAGTTCTCCTCAAAGTACTGTGTTCTACCTAAGCTCTTTATTGATAATAAGCGCCGTTACTACACTTGTTTATGGATTTATTACGATGATTAGCATTACGCTTTTTCAAATCACTATTTGCAACGCTTACTCTTGATTAAAGCATCGCATCGTTTTAAAAAAAGAAATGCGCTTCTGGACCTATAGAGTATGAAGCCATTCAAAAGTCTAGTATCTGAGTAAAAAAAAGGCTGTTGCCCGAAATAATATCGAGCAACAGCCTTTTATAAAATTATATAGCCGAACTATCAGTTAGAAAGCTCTTTTGTCATGAACCACCATTTTGGTTCGCCGTATTCAAAACCTTCGCGTTCGTAAAGGTTTTTAGCTGGGTTATCGGTTCTTACTTCTAAAGTAATTTTAGAGCACCCCATTTCTTCTGCTTCTTTTTCAATTTTATTGAGCATTAGTGTTCCAATGCCCATTCCACGAGCGTCTGGGTGAACCGCAACGTCATGAATTTTAAAGGTTTTACTAGCTGTAAATGTTGAAAAGCCAATAAAGCAGGTTACAATACCTAATACTTTGCCTTCGAGGTATGCCATGTAAGTCATGGTGGTAGGGATTTTTTTCATCTCCGCTATCATATCCACTCTAACTTCCTCTTCTAAGGCCTCATCTTGCCCCATTGGGTCTCTTGCGAATAAATCTACAATTTTAACTATATCTGCTGCGTGTTTCGGGTTATCCAAATTAGCTTGGATAATTTCGATGTCAGTTTTGACATCTACTTCTGCAATCATGGTTTGAAAAATTCTTTTAATTAAAAATTATACTCAAAACTAAGGAATTAATGCCCCAACCTGAAATAAAGCAGCCTATTCTAATATTAATTAATTAAAATATACTTTTTAATTAAATTTATTCGGCTCTTAATCTTAAACCAATAACTTTGACATATAAAAAAATGGTGTGCTCCCATATTCAAATCCTTCCCGCTCATAGAGGCGTTTTGCCGGGTTATTTTCAAGCACCTCTAATGTAACTTTGCAACAGTCGTGCGCTTTCGCTTTTGCAACTACTGCTTCAATCATCGCTTTCCCAATTCCCATTCCACGGGCTTCTGGCACCACTCCTAAGTCGTGAATATTAATGAGTTTTTTTGCATAAAACGTTGAATAACCCCAAAAACAATTCGCTACGCCAATCGGTTTACTATCCTGATATGCTAAAAATGGAAGAGCTGTTGGCATAGCTTTATAGCCTTCAATCATCGTTTTTAGCACATTTTCTGATAAAGACTTACCACAACCCATCCTATCTTTTGCGTAAGTATTTGTTAGGAATAGAATATGCTCGACATGTTTTGGATTATTGAAATCTGCTTCTACAACTTCTACGTTCATTTAAATCTATTAGAGGAACATTTGTTAGTTAAAGTTGGCAATCCTAGCGTCACTTTCAAGGTGTTTATTCTGCTGATATTTACTAATCGTTAATAATACAATTTTATGAAGGCAATCATTTTCACAGCATATTAAACCAATTCAAATGCAACTATTCCCTTGCCTTTTCTAACTTTCAACGCGTAGATATTTCCTAAAAATAATTTTCCAAACGGCACCTTTTTTACCCAAATTATCTTCGAAATCGACACTATTTATGGTTTTAAGCCAAACCGATAAGTGTATTTATAACTAAAAATCTTTCTAAATGAGCGTTTAAACAAGCCATCTAGAATTTCTCTATTCCCAATAACTCGATTTATAAACTAATGGGGGAAGTAGTTTTAACTACTTCCCATGAAATTCCATTACCCTTGCTTAAACTTAAATAGATTCTCTGCACCTACTTTCTCTTCCGCCTGATTGAGTGCGTACATCGAGTCTAACAGAACGATAGGGTTCTCGTCCATATCGTTAGTTACATGAGTAGAGTAGCTCGACTGAAGTTTTTCAATAATTTCTGGTTTCTCGTTTGGTAACCATCTCGCACAATAGTAAGAAACAGGGGTTTTAACTAAATCAACACCATATTCTTCTCGCATTCTATGCTCTACTACTTCAAACTGTAGCACTCCAACCGTTCCAAGAAGCAGTTCATTACCAACTCCGTTTGGAACTTCAAAAACGTGAACAACACCTTCTTCCGAAAGCTGTTGTAAACCTTCGCGTAGCTGTTTCCTTTTAAAAGGATCTTTGGTGGCTACTTTCTGGAAATGCTCTGGCGTAAAAAGTGGGATTACATCAAAAAGAACTTCTTTTTTCTCGTAGATAGTAGTTCCAATCTTAAAATCACCAGGATTAAATATAGATACGATATCACCAGGAAAAGCTTCTTCTAAAAGAGACCTTTCATCACCCATCAACGTGTGAGGAGTAGCGAGTTTTATTTTTTTTCCTGTATGTGAAATTACTACTTGTAAGCCTCTCTTAAACTCTCCAGAAGCTACCCGAATAAAGGCCGCACAATCTCTGTGACCAGGATTCATATTTGCTTGCATTTTAAATATAAAACCAGAGAAAGGTTCGTCTATTACACGCTCAGAACCTTTGGAATGAGTATACGGTTGTGGCGGTGGTGCTAGTTGGTGGAAATATTTCAGAAAAACATCCAACCCAAAATTGTTGAGCGCCGAGCCAAAAAATACAGGGGAAATCTTCCCAGAGTTATACTGATCTTTGTCCATATTAGGAAACATGTCCTCAATAAGCATCACTTCTTCACGAAAAGCTTCAATTTCATTCGGGGAAAGAGCGCAAGCAGCCAAACCTTCTTCAAAATCTAAGATTTCTGTATCTGCCTTTTTAGAACCATGAGCTGACTTTTCATACAAGTAGATTTTCTTACCAATTAAGTCATATATCCCTTGAAATTTCTGACCATACCCTAATGGCCAACTTGCTGGAACAGCCTCTATTCCTAATTTACCCTCAATATTGCTTAACACTTCAAGAGGATCCATACCGGGACGATCGCACTTGTTTACAAAAGTGATAACAGGAACTTCTCGCAGCTTACATACCTCAAAAAGTTTCTCTGTCTGCTCTTCCACACCCTTTGCAACATCAATAACCATTAATCCCGAATCGGCCGCAACAAGCGTTCGTAATGTATCCTCAGAAAAATCCTTGTGACCAGGAGTATCTAGCAGGTTATACTTAATTCCATCTTTTTCGAAACGCATAACCGATGAGGTAACCGAAATACCACGTTCCTTTTCAATAGCCATCCAATCGGACGCGGCATGATGTGATGCTTTTCGCGCACGTACCGATCCTGCCTCGTGAATTGCTCCACCATAAAGTAATAGCTTTTCGGTAAGTGTTGTTTTCCCAGCATCAGGGTGGGAGATAATAGCAAAGGTTCGGCGTATTTTTGCCTCTTTACTAATTTTTGAATCGGCAGTGGCCGTTTTCGACATACTAGTGAGTACTTATTTTTATTTCAAGTTGATAAAAATACGAGGTTTTAGCTTAGCCCCCAACCATGTTTTTATTTTATCAGTTTATCTTCCAAATTGAAGTTGGAAACAGAGCCTACTTTTACATTAATAATTTCGGGATATAGCGGATTTATATGGATGTTATTCTCGTTTCAATTAATAGCGATGGGCACTCTAAGTAGTCACCTTGTTTAGATAAAATTCATTTATTTCAACTTGAACCAGCAAACTTGGCGCAAGATTTTCCCTTTGTGTTCGTAATCTTCACTTTTAGTATACTATTGTATGACTAAGCTATTTCTCACTTTTTTCTTTCTTTTCCCTGTGTTTTGTTCGGCTCAGGTTATAGACAATAGTGCCGTTGAAAATTTAAATCAGAGCACTATTAATTTTGTTGAAGGTGAGTTTGCCGTTTATCTAGCAGATACTGTTTCACCTGCATTTATTCGCCAACAATTTGCGGCGCTAGATATTCGCATTTCTTATAATGGAATAGAGCCGATTATCATTTCTCTAGCCAACTCACCTTCTGACAGTACTTTAAAAAAGCTTTCAACCCATCCAAAAGTAACAGAAGTTCATGCTTTAGATACCGAAAAGGAGTACGGAAATTTTGAGCAAGAATTACAAAAAAAGAAATTGCCAAAAGAAGCATATCAACAAGCTCGTTTCGATTTTCTAAGCACACAGTCAACAGATAGTTTCCTTATTACCTTCGATTATTCGGTGAATGAAGCTGACTTAAAGACGATAATGCGTGAGTTTAAAGATGTTGCGTACTTCATTAAACAGAATTTCCCTCGCATAGTGAATGTTGAAGTATCGCCCAGTACAGAGCTCGAAATGATGGATAAAATTGAAGCCCTACCGTATGTTAAATTCACTGCAATGATAGCCTCTCCTCCAGAAATCTCAGATCAGGACTAGAACAATCCTAATTGGGCTTTCCGATTTGCTGGCCACTCTTGAAGTGGAGGTATTTTTATCAACTCAGACAATAAACGATGAAAGTGTGTACTTAGTAATGGCTCAGAAATTACATCTGGAGTTTGGATAATCACGTATGGGTGCAGCTTCTCTTTAATCCAATCGGCCACCACAATAGCCCACTCTCTCAAATAGACTTCATTATTTAGAATGTCGTTTGTGCCCAAATAATGAACTACTGGTCGGGAAGCTGTTGCTCCAAAACGTACTGGTAAACTCGGGTTATTTTTTCGGGCGTTTTCAATTTGTAAAGAAGAAGCTTTTGTAGCATGAAGCTTTCTTGTATCAGATATGAAGCGGTCTACACCATAGCTTTTTAGCAGTAATTCCAGTTTATGTTCACAATTTCCATGGTCAAAAAAATCTTCGTGCTGAACTTCAACTGCATAGCTATAGGTTTTTGGCAAAACTGAAAGCAACTCCTCTAATCTTTTGAATAAACTGTAACTAAAGTTGTGGGGAAGACGAATTAGAAACGGACCGAGCTTATTCCGAATGGATTCAAAGGAATCTACAAAAGCTAGGGCTTGAGCTTCTACGTTTTCTAGTAGTTGTTTGTGAGTTAACTCTTTGGGGAGGTTGATGCAAAACTTGAAACCTTCTGGCGTGCTCTCATCCCATAACTGAAACTCTTCTGCTGTTGGTAGACCTCTAATTTCCTTACAGATTTCTACCGAATTAAAAACAGAAGCGTACTGCCCAAGTAAATCATCTGGTTTTGATTTATTGTTGTAGAATGTCCCAATCCTACTCGGAACATTCCAGCTAGAACAGCCGATGTGATATGGGATACTTGTTTTCACTGGGTTTATTTTCTGTTCTTATTTAAAAAGCATCTTATACTAAGCCCACAAAGTGGATTCTGATGCAGAAAAGTGATTGCTAAGAACAGAGTCCTTCCTCATTAGGCGTCAATTAAGTGCTATCTAATGTCAATTCTCTTACAATAAACTAAATTTTTTCATTATACTCGATACCCTGCTCGTTTTTAACAACAAAACTCTCACTTACAACTCAATAATATGCCCTTTCAATTTCTGGATTACGTAGTTATAGCAGGCTACGTTGTATTAATGATAGCCGTAGCATGGGTTGCTAAAAAGCGCGGTCAAAATTCATTAGACGATTATTTCGCTGGCGGAAAAAACCTCCCATGGTGGTTAGTTGGTGTTTCTATGGTAGCCACCACCTTTGCCGCCGACACTCCCCTTGCAATTACTGGGCTCGTTGCAACACAAGGCATTGCTGGTAACTGGTTTTGGCTCAGTTGGATGTTCTCTGGCGTTATCACTGTTTTTATATACGCTAAACTTTGGAAGCGCGCTAATGTTCTTACCGATTGTGAGTTTATAGAGCTACGTTACGGGGGCAAACCTGCTAGCTTTCTCCGCGGCTTTAGAGCACTCTACTTTGCTTTTCCTTTTAACTGCGTAATTATGGGATGGGTAACAGTTGGGATGGCTAAAGTATTAACTGTAATTACGGGCGCCGACCAATGGTTAATTATACTTGTATTATACGGTATGACAGCCATTTACATTGCAATAGCCGGTTTATGGGGTGTCGTGGTAACCGATTTTATTCAATTTTTTATTGCCATGATTGGATCCATCGCCCTAGCGTATTTTGCAGTAGATCATGTCGGGGGACTTGCTGAACTTAAAACCCAACTAGTTACCAATGTAGATTTTGACGTATTGAATTTTAACCCATTTAATAGTGCGGAAATTGCCATTACAACCGCCTTAATTTGGGTAGGAATGGCTTGGTGGGCAGCATGGTATCCCGGTGCTGAACCTGGAGGCGGTGGTTACATTGCTCAGAGAATGTTTTCAGCTAAAGACGAACGCCATGCCGTTGGTGCCACATTATTACATAATATTTTAATGTACGCAGTACGCCCTTGGCCATGGATTTTAGTAGCACTAGTTTCCATCGTCGTTTTCCCAGACTTGGCCGATAAAGAAGCAGGCTATCCAATGATGATGTCGGAGGTTCTTCCCGTGGGTTGGTTCGGTCTTATGACTATCGCATTTCTAGCGGCTTTTGTTTCTACTATTTCTACTCAGCTTAATTGGGGAACATCTTATCTCATAAACGATTTTTATGCGCGCTTCATTAAAAAAGAAGACGAATTCGAAAGTGATGAAAAGGCTCAGAAGCACTACGTTTTTATATCTCGTATTGCCACTTTAGCAATGGCTGGCCTTGCCATCATTGTTTCTTACTTCTTCGACTCTGTAAAAGGCGGATGGGAGTTCATTCTCTCCTTAAGCGCCGGTATTGGTGGCGTAATGATGTTGCGTTGGTTCTGGTGGCGAATTAATGCTTGGAGCGAAATCGTGGCCATGATTATGGCTTTTGCGGGTGCATTGATTTCAAAATATTTGGAATTCGATTTTGCAACCGGAATGATTTTCACAACCGCTCTTTCTACTTGTGCCTGGGTACTTACCGTATTTATCACTAAGCCAGAATCACAAGAAACGCTTGAACGATTTTATGCTCAGGTTCGACCGATGGGTAAAGGGTGGGGCCAATTCTCGAAAGGTAAGGTTTCAAATGATCGCTTTTTTCCTGCTGTCATAAAAGTAGTTATAGCTTTAGCAATTATTTTATCCTTCCTTTATGGCATGAAAGATGTCTTCTTTGGTGATTTGATAACAGGCCTTAGCTTTATGCTTGGTGGCTCAATTGGTATCTGGACGCTTGTAAGAAAAATCTAGGGCTCGATAAAATAAAAAAAGCTTGTTCTCTTATTGATAAAATGAACAAGCTTTTAATACTTCTTAGTCGATTTTACTTATCAAAAAGCTCTGCGGTAGCAAGCAATTTATTCAAGTCTGCCACCTTGCCTAGCGCTTCCTTTCGTTCATAGCTTTCAATCAAATTCCGAATACACCGCACTAGTATTTCCATATCGGTAGCCATTTTGAAATGCTCTGGTCGTGGTTCAATATTGTTCTTTTTAAGGAAGAAGTAACACTGATCATAAGTCACCATTGCCCCTTTATCATACGGGTCAATTAACAGCTCTTCCTTCTCGCCAACAAACGTAAGCATAAAATGGATGGGCAAATTCACACCAAAAAAAGGCAACTCTAATCTTCTCGCTATAAACATAGTGATTATACTCAGCATAATGGGAAGGCCAATTCTTCGATCAATTACTTTATCTAAATAACAGTTCGATGGATGATGATAATCCTTAATATCTCCTCTGAAATTTAAATCTTCGAATACAAATTTCACCAGTTGCTTCATTTTTCGCCGTTCATCTAGCTTATACCTAATACTAGACTCCACCATTTCAGCAAAATAATCTAACTTTTTGGAATACTCTCTTGGGCGTAATGTTGGGTTTCCAAAACGGGCAAGTGTTAAAGTGGCAAGTTCGAGGTCTTTGCGATTCTTTACTCCTTGCTCCAGAACTTCTAAAAAATCCGCTTCTAGACTTCCGAACGTAATTTTATGAATAATTTCCGTTACTTTTTCTTTCTCCTCAACACTTTTTAGGTCAAGGCGGTACTCATCCAATAATGGAACAGCATTTTCTCCAAGCTCAAAGAACCTGCTTTCTACGCTTTGAGACACAAAGGGGTCAGGGTCTTCAAGTAAATATATGAGGGATTTTATTTCATTCTTCGAAATCATACCGTAAGGTATAAACAGCTTGGTACAACAAGCAAATTTCAATCGAACGGCACTAAATTCAATTTAGTTATCCTCTAATGAACATGTATATTTACAGACCATAGAAATACGCATAATTTAAGCTCTAACTTATGAATATTAATGTTTCATCAGAAATCGGCCTTCTTAACGGTGTAATTGTTCACACCCCTGGTCATGAGGTTTCATTAGTTAACCCTGAGCTAAAAGATGAACTCCTTTTTGATGATATTATCTTTGAAGAAGATGCGCGACAAGAACATTTAGACATGCTTGACGTCTTTAAAGCAGCGATGCCAAAAGATGGTAAGATTTTTGAAATTGTTGACCTTTTTCTAGAAGCCATTCAACATCAAGATGCCCGATCTTATTACGTTGAACAAATGATTAAGGAGTTTCCAGAGGACAATTTATTCGTAATTGAGAATGAATTACTTTCATTAGAACCTGATGATCTTCTGCGCTTTAGTACTCAGGGCATTCTCTCTAAATCGAAAGGGTTCAACATAAAACCATCCCCTAATTTACTTTTTACTCGTGATCTAGCCGCAGTGGTAAATGACACGATTTTAATTTCTAGAGCAGCCAAAAAAGCACGCTTACGAGAGTCGTTAATGATGGAAACACTCGTCCAATTCCATCCACTTTTCGCAAATGTTAAAGACCAAGCAATTCGCATATCGGGCAACCAGTCTATCGAAGGGGGAGATGTATTGGTGGTCTCAGAAAATCTTGTGTTAATTGGTATGAGCGAGCGAACTTCTTTTACAGGATTGATGAAAGCTGCTGATGGACTGCTAACTCACGGCGTAAAAACAGTGCTTGCTATAGACATTCCCAAGCAACGAGCTTCGATGCATTTAGATACAATTTTCACCTTTGCTAGCGGAAACGAATGTGTTGCCTTCCCTCCTGCAATTATGGAACAACACGATAATGTTGTTGCACTACATAAAGTAGACGGTGCAGTGCAGGCCGAATCTCGTGGTTCTCTCTTACAAGCTCTCAATGAGTTCTCAGGTAAAGAGTATACTTTTTTGAAGTGTGGCGGAGAAAACAGAACAAATCAATTTCGTGAACAATGGACAGACGGTGCGAACGTTTTTGCCCTTGCACCTGGTGTTATTGTTGGTTACGAGCGAAACACAAACACCTTTAACACCTTAGTCGATCATGGTTACGCTTACATGAATCAATTTGAATTTGTTGAGGAATACGGTAAGTCTGGATTAAACCCCTCCGAAGATTACAAGCTAGCAATTAGTTTTCAAGGGCATGAACTATGTCGCGGAAGAGGCGGCGCCCGCTGTATGACCTTGCCCATTTCCCGAGCATCTATTAATAAATAAGAACATTGGATAACGACAATATTGACCAGCCTATAAGCGCAGATTTCGAAGTTATTTCGCAATCTGTTGTTTCGAAAAATAAACCTAGTTTAAAAACAATACTAAAACATTTAGGCCTATTTATAGCCACTTTTATTACCGTTTCGGTAATTGGGACTGTGTTTGTTGGCTTCGGTGAAGGCATAACTCTTCTTGGCCCTTTTGCTCTTCCTGGAGCTGATGATTTACTCCGAGGAGCTCTTTTTGCAACCTTGCTTCTAAGCTTTTTAACTTTCCACGAATTTGGACATTACTTTGCCGCTGTATATCATAAAATCAGCGTGTCATTGCCATATTATATTCCACTCCCTTTAGGCATTGGCACTTTAGGTGCCGTAATTCGTATAAAAGAGAGAATCCATGAAACAAAAAAGCTTTTTGATATTGGCATCGCTGGTCCACTAGCTGGTTTTATAGTTTCACTTATTGTTTTATTTATTGGGTTTTCAACCTTACCAGACCCATCCTTTGTTCAGAATTTTTCTGGGCACGAAGAGCTTAAAGCTTATGTAGCGGAGTATGGGGCCTACCCAACCGAACAGCTTTCCGAACCAGATGGAAGCACACTTATAGTGGGTGAAACGCTGCTCTTTACCTTTATTTCTTCGTTCTTTGAAAATGTACCTCCAATGTGGGAGATGTATCATTTTCCTTTTCTTTTTGCAGGATGGCTAGGTTTATTCTTCACGGCCTTAAACCTGATGCCTGTTGGCCAACTTGATGGTGGTCATATTTTATATTCACTACTAGGATATAAAAAGCATCGCGACGTTGCTCGTATATTTTACACATTCATCTCTATCTTAGCAGGCATCGAAGCTGTGCCTTTCATTCACGACCTTCTTGGGCCATATGACACCTCATTTGGGGCGCTTTCATGGATTATTTGGGGCGCTGTACTTTCCTCGTTAATGACCATCGCTTTTAACAAAAACAAGAACTGGGTTTCAGTAATGGCCCCAACTTCTTTGATTATTTCTGGGATTTATATCTACCAAATAGCTGCAACATCCGACGCCATGCCTTCTTATATTTGGCTAGTTTGGCTTGTCTTCATCACTTTTATGGTTAAAGTAGATCATCCGCCGGTTACATTTTATAAACCAGTTTCTACAGGAAGAAAGGTGTTAGGTTGGTTAAGTATGCTTATATTTGTGCTCTGTATAAGCCTGAACCCATTATCAATGCAATAAACACTATTCATGAAAAAATTACTCTTACTCATTCTCTCTGTAGGTTTCTTAGCCTGCTCGCAACAGAAAGCGCCTGCCGGAAAAAGTTTAGCTGAACAAGTTGATGCCTTTATTGAATCCGATCAATATATGGACGCACTCACTTTGCTTTCAGCTAAAAGTGAAACTCCAGAAGTTTTAAAGCTTAAAGAAAAAACACATTTAAATTATGGCCTTTTTCTTGAGTATCGCGATTCTAATACTACAAATATGCGCGATAAGATGAACAGCGCACTTCTCCAATATGTTGAAGTGCTTAAATTAAATGTAGAAAACGAAAAAGCTATTTCTGAAATTGATCAGATAATGGGTATTTACTCTACATTCCCAAACCGTACTCCCGACGAAGAAGTAATGAAAGAGTTACAAGCTCTCGGCTTCGAATACTAAAACTAAGAGCGTCCCATCACAGCTTAGTGCTGTACTTGGAACAATAATATGAGCCAAAATACCAACACACCAACCATACAAAACCGAAAAGCGTATCACGATTTTCAGATCGATGAGACCTACGAAGCAGGAATTGTTTTACAAGGCACCGAGGTTAAGTCTTTACGAGATGGTAAAGCGAATTTTACCGATGCTTTTGCTTTTATTCAAAACGAAGAAGTATGGCTACGCGAATTTCATATTTCGCCTTATAAATTTGGTTCCTTTTCTAATCACGAACCTCGCAGGCAACGTAAACTGTTGCTTAACAAAAAAGAGATTCGTGAGATGCAGAAATACATCCACCAAAAGGGCTACACTCTTGTTCCTCTGAAATTATATTTCAAGCAAGGTTATGCTAAGGTTTTAGTTGGCGTAGCACGTGGTAAGAAAAAGTTCGACAAAAGGGAGTCTATTAAAGAAAAAGACACCAAGCGCGATATGCAGCGCAATGTAAAAGGAACTGCTCGTATTAACATGTAAGGTTTTTACTTTACAGAAAGCTTTTCATCGAAATATTCTTCTTTAAAAAACAAAACCTCGCCCTTTCAGGCGAGGTTTTGATGTTTTTAGCAGGAAAGTCTATAAGCCGGATTTTGTTCCTCTCGAAATCGAGATTCGGCAATCATTTATCTGGTGCGTTCCACCCGGTGACGTCACGACAAACGGCGTATACCACCTGCATGAACTTGCACCCCGCGAGGTTTACCTAGCTCCCGGCATTGCTACACGGAACGGTGAGCTCTTACCTCACCCTTTCACCCTTACCTCAACTAGTGAGGCGGTTTGCTTTCTGTTGCACTGTCTATCTTGGCTGAGTCGCCCTAACCAAGCCTCTGCTACGCCCTAAGGATCGCAAAGCACGGTGTTTGTTGGTGTCCGGACTTTCCTCTCTGCGCATACAGCGCAAAGCGATTGCCCGACTTTCCTACCTAAAGATACGTTTTTAAGCTTTGTAATTGAAGTGAGTTAAGTAGGCATTCTCAAATCATTCTGATGTTTTATTAATGCTTCAATAACCAATAAGTCACCTTTTCAGTTAAATAACACACCATTTATGCCAAATAAAAAGGGAAGCCTTTGGAGCTTCCCTTTTTAATACATTATACTAAGCTAAAGAAATTATATAGATAATTGCTTTTTAGCTTCTTCAAAGAACGATTGGTCTACAACAATTCGTCCACTGCTCTCGTCGATAATTACTTTGTTTCTACGACGAACTTCAACTTGAGTTTGTGGTGGAAGAGCCATGCCAAAAGCAGCGCCTCTATCCATAGCAACTACAGCTATACCATTTGTAAGTCCGGCTCTTAGACGATTGTAGCTACGTAAGTATCTTGGATCAACTTCCTTTTCAACTTCAGCACGTTTTTTCAAAAGAGCATCTTCTTCATCTTGAGTAGATTTAGTAACAGACTCTAAGCTATTACTTTTCACTTCAAGCTCTTTCTGAATAACTTCGAACTTTTCTTTCGCTACTTCAATTTCAGGACCTATATCTTCTAAGCGCTTTTTAATTTCAGCCAAACGTACAGTAGCGGCTTCCATTACTTGCTTTTGGACCTCAATTTCTTTTGTTAAAGCGTCATATTCTCTGTTGTTACGCACTGAAAGTTGCTGATCTTCATACTTCTTGATCTTCTCTTCTGAAGACTTAAAGTCAAGATTCAACTTATCATTTTCTACTATAAGGTCTTGTTCTTCTTGTACCAGCTTTGATAGCCTTCCTTCTTTGCGAGCAATATCTGTTTCGATATCCATAATTTCTTCTGGTAAATCGCCACGTAATTGTTTCAGTTCGTCTATACGACTATCGATGTATTGTAAATTTGCTAATTGTTGAAGTGCTTCTTTCATGGATTGCTTCTTCAGCTTGTTTGAATAGATTGAGGTTTTTGCTCAGACACGTAGGTCTGCATTGGGTTTGTTACTACCGAAGTAACGGTAATGGAAAGATCGTCGAAAGCTTCTGATAATTCATTTTTCATTGCTTCGGCTATTGGGAACTCACTTTCGTAATGGCCTACATCAACGAGTAGAAAATTTTCCTGCTCGGTAAAGTAATCATGATATTTAATATCGGCTGTTACAAAAGCATCTGCGCCTGCAGATATCGCTTTGTCTTTTAGAAATACGCCAGCACCGCCACAAACGGCTACTCTTTTGATGTTTTTCACACTCCCTGAAAAACGTACTGCGCTAACATCTAACGCTTGGGAAACTAAATGTAGAAATTCGTTTTGACCAATTCCTTGCTCAGGATATTCACCAATTACGCCCATTCCAAAATTCTTAGAAGTTGAAGCTAAATCGGTAACCTGTAAACCACCGCTTTTTAGTAAACCTTCTTTTTTTAGCCCTTTCTTAAGCTCTGGCAAGTGATGTTTATCTATAATAGCTTCAAAACACTTTAAATCGTGCTCTCTATTTTCAACACTAAAGTAATGGGCTTCTTCTGCTGAGTAGTAGTTTAACAATTTCAGCACTGCTTCTGCATCTCCATAATCGGTAACTAAGCGTATTTTCTTAGTAATAGAGTAGTTTTTTGATAAAAACCCGAGATTATCTAAACCGAGCATATTTGCGAGCACAAAAGACACTCCATCGAGCGCCGCATCTAAGTTAGTGTGAGCTACTAACAAGCCAATATCATTCTTAATTAGCTTATAAATTATTTTACCTTGCTCATTAGTTGGGTTTATTTTACCAACCTTATCAAAAATCAGCGGGTGGTGAGCAACAATCAATTCACATTTATTTGTGATGGCTTCTGTAACAACTTCGTCTGTTACATCGAGGCAGGTAATTACCTTTTTAACCTCTGCTTCAGGGTCTCCAACAAGTAGCCCGACATTATCAAAATCCATTTTTGTGCTCGGAGGAGCCCATTGATTTAGGAAGGTGGCGATATGTCGGATTCGAGTTTCCATCTTTATCTTCTACCTTTTAAATTAGTGAAGATGAATGTCCTCGAATGCGAGAGTTTGTATTTGTAGAGCGTCGGCGTCAACAATAGGTAAATCTTAAGTCTTTTATGTAGCCCCAAAAAATAAGGTTAATTGATGAATGATAAAAGCCTATCTTTCAGTTATTTAAATAAAATTATCACAAATCTCTTTTTTCTGCCATGAGCTTGGACAATATCTGCAATAATATTAACAACGTTTCTAAAAGAATAGCCTCTGCGTGCTTACAAGCAGGACGTGCCCCCTCTGATGTAACACTTATTGCTGTAAGTAAAACCAAGCCCAACGATTTCATTATTAAAGCCTTAGAATGCAACCAATTGGCTTTCGGTGAAAACAAAATGCAAGAATTGGAATCAAAAATGGCTGCTATTGAGCGTAGTGATATTGCATGGCACATGATTGGCACCATGCAATCCAACAAAATAAAATACATTGCTAACCGTGTAGATTGGATTCATTCTGTTTCTAAGACAAAATACCTGAAAGAAATAGAGAAGAGGGCAGGAGAGGCAAATCGGATTATTAATGTACTTATTCAAGTAAACATTAGCGGCGAAGATCAAAAAAGTGGTTGTGAGCCAGAAGAAATTTCGAAAATACTTGATTACGCAAAAAATTTATCTCATGTTAAGGTTCGTGGTTTTATGGGTATTGCCACTTTTGTAGATAATCCAGAATTAATTAGACCTGAATTTAGATTGCTGAAAAACCTCTTAGCGAAGCACCAGCAATACAACAACGGTAACAATATTCAATTAGACCAATTATCTATGGGAATGAGTGCCGATTTGGAAGTAGCAATTGAAGAGGGCGCAACAATGGTTAGAGTTGGAAGCGATATCTTCGGATCTCGAAACTATCAGTAATACAAGCCGTAGTGGCGCATACTTTAAATATTAACTAACATTTTTTGGTAAATAACATGATTTTTGGAATACCTTGGTTTGCTATAATTCCTATAGTTGCTATCGTTGGAGGGCTTATATTGGGCTACCGAAAACAAGAACTAGAATTTGAAGCTAAAGCCAGTACTAATTCTAAAGAAGTTCAAGAATTACGAAAGATTATATACAATCTTAAAAATCGTATCGAAAACCTTGAAGCTATTGCTGCTGAAGATAGAACTGCAAAGCGTGAACGCCCTCTAGGCGATATCGAAATTCAAGATGATAATAACTCTGATGAAAATCGTGGGCACCAAAGGCCCGTTAGAAACTAATTCTAAATAATATGCCTGAAGAAATTTTCATCATATCGATTGCCGCTATCGTTTTTGGGACAGGAATAACAATTTTCGTCTTAAAAAACATCTTCGATATTATAAAGGCGAGAGCAATCCGCAAAGAAACTTCGGGCCAGATAAACCCGCAGTTCTTTAAAGCACTAGCTGAGTTCAAAAAAAGTACTGAACGCAGAATCACCAATTTGGAAGCCATTGTTTCTGATATTGAAGAAGAAAAAATTAGAGTAACCGATTCCAAAGGGACAATTGAAATTGAACCTTTAGAGGTGCATAAAGCCAAAGATATAGATGAAAAGGGCAGTAATCTCAGGAACATGTTAAATGAATAAGTGTTACTTTATACATTGCTTAAGTTTTACTAAATAGTCGTTTACCATGAAACTATCACCGCTCGAAATAAAGCAACAACAGTTCGAAAAATCTCTTCGAGGATATGATGTTGCAGAAGTACAATCTTTTCTCTCTCTTGTTTCTAATGAGGTAGAACACCTTTTGAACAAGAACAAGGAACTTGACGACCAGATTCAAAAACTATCTGACCGCGTAAGACATTACGAACGGGTAGAAGAGGCTCTACACGAAACGCTTCAAACAACTAAAGAGTCGGTTGCTCAAAAAATTGAGACGGCAAAAATGGAGGCTCAAAACAAAATTGATAAAGCCGAAATGGAAGCTGACGCTATAATAAAAGAAGCGAACCACCAGCGCCAAAATGTGCGCCAAACTATTTTAAGACTTCTAGACAAACGCGAAGAAATCATAGGAGGTATCGGCTCTTATTTAGAAAATGCTCGTAAATCTCTAGAGCAATTCAGTAAAGACGACCAAAATACTTATATCCTTTCTGATAATGAGACAACTAGTACTGCTCCAGAAACTAAACTGACATCTCGCTTCCAGTTAGACACCGAAGAGACTGAGATAGAAGAAGATGACATAAATCTTTCCTTCCCCCCAGGAAGCGATCGCCTAGACGATATCCTTGACGAGATAGATTAAAGCATCTATATTCCATTTTTTAACTACATAATTTTCCGCCCATGGCTTTCGATACCGTATCACAATTCCGCGCAAAGCGAGATGAAGCTGTTCAATACATAACAAGTCAAACTGATTTCAAACCAGAATACTTGGTAATTTTAGGAACTGGTCTTGGCCAGCTTGCTGAGGAAATTGATGTAGTTGCGGCTATTAGCTATGGTGATATTCCCCATTTCCCTACCTCTACAGTAGAGAGCCATGCCGGACGCTTACTTTTGGGCCTTCTTGGTGGCAAACCTGTAGTAGCAATGCAAGGCAGATTCCACTATTACGAAGGATACACCATGCAACAAATCGCATTTCCAGTGAGAGTTGCTAAAGCAATAGGAGCACACAGCCTTTTTGTTAGTAATGCATGTGGTGGGCTAAACACCAACTTCCAACGTGGCGATGTGATGTTAATAAATGATCACATCAATTTTTTAGCTGATAACCCACTAATTGGTCCAAATGACGACGAACTTGGTCCTCGTTTTCCAGACATGAGTGAACCTTACACTTCTCGGTTAATGGAAATCGCTGAAAATGTCGCCCTTGATAATGCCATAAAAATGCACCAAGGTGTTTATTTAGCGGTCTCGGGCCCTACACTAGAAACGAAAGCAGAGTACCGTTATATGCGCCAGTTAGGCGCCGATGTTGTTGGAATGAGCACAGTTCCTGAAGTAATTGCTGCTGTTCATATGGGTATGGATGTGCTAGGAATTTCTGTTATTACTGACGAATGCTTCCCAGACTCACTTACAGCTGTTAATATGGAGCATGTTCTTGAAGGGGCAGCCATGGCTGAGCCAAAAATGACCAAAGTAATAACTGGTGTTTTAGAACGACTTTAAGCAACTTTTTATCCACAAAAAACGTTATTTTTCCACGGACTCTTGCAGAGTTCAAAAAATAATTGTTTCTATAACCAACCATTATCAAAGTTGCACGGCAAGCCTATGAGTTTTGATGAATCTAATGACGAGCTTTGGGACGAATATAAGTGGGAAAACCACCTTGATGAAGTAGAAAAAAAAAGCGACCAGCTTAGAAAATTTATCTCTACCGATCAGAAAGGAACCGTACCACGGTGGATTACCTTACTTAAAGAAAGTTTAAGCGAAGACGATGCTTTTGAAGCATACGTAGAGGAAGAACTATTACTTGATGAAGCTTACTTCCCTGAAGACGACGACGACTTAGAGGAAGATGATGAGTTTGAAGAAGATGATTATCTCTTCGGCTCTTCGGAGGAGTTTATTGAGTTTGATGAGGACGACGATGATTTTGACGAAGGGGAAGAGTGGAAAAGCTTAAGTGATGATTTTGCTAAATCTGAATATGGCTCTCTTGACAACCTAAACCTTTTTAGTGATGCACGCTTTTTTGCTGTAGATACTCTTAAATGGGCAGAATCGGTTCCAAGTGAACAACAATCAACAGCCTTTTTAGAATTAGTTAGCGACAGCTTAAAAATTGCAGCTAAATTAGCTGGTGGTTATTCATTTGGTTTCGACCATGAATATTTAGGCGCTAATATTGCTTACACAAAAAAAGCTCTTAACTATGCGAATAAGTCTTTAGATATGCTACAAAATATGAAAGGCGAACCCTTTTTTAATAAAAAGCAGTATATCGAGTTTCATAGCCGACTTTTTGAACTTCGAAACGACATTGGAATTTATACTCAAGAACTGAGAGATCGTTTTTATAATATCTAAAGTTAACTTTCAATAAATTTTTAAAAGCCAAGGGAATAACATCCTTTGGCTTTTTTTATTTCTTTTAATCTTCCCAGATAGCAATAGTTCTATTTTCATCTGAACTAGTTGTAGCTCGAAACATAGAACCCGTATTTGTTTTCATTGCAACATTGCCAAACTTATCAACGGCTATAAACCCAGCTTCTCGTGGGTTCAATACTTCGTCTACTAAATAATCCATTCCTTCAGATACAGTAGCATCTTTGTATTCCATATATGCTGCAAGTGTATGTGCCGAAACATTCAACATAATCCTTTCTCCCCAGCCTGTACCAGAAACAGCAACCAAATTATTTGCGTACGTTCCCGACCCAATGATTGGAACATCACCAACACGGCCATATTTTTTATTAGTCATTCCTCCGGTTGAGGTTCCTGCTGCTAGTCGGCCTTCTTTATCAAGAGCCACACAACCCACTGTACCCATCTTCCAACCATTATCATCTAAAAGTTCTAGGTTATGGCTTGTTTGTTTGTTAGCTCGCATCCAGGCATCATACTTTTCTTCTACTTTAAAATATTCTGGGTCTACTCGTTCGATATCCATTTCGTCAGCAAACTTTTCCGCACCTTCACCTGCAAAAAACACATGTTCCGACTCGTCCATCACTTTTCTTGCTAATGAAATTGGATTTTTTACCGTTTTCACGCCAGTTATAGCCCCGGCATTCTTATTAGTCCCATCCATAATAGCTGCATCTAATTCGTTTTTACCTTCGGCTGTAAAAACTGCGCCACGACCTGCGTTAAAAAGTTCGTTATTTTCTAGATAATTAATTGTCTTTTCAACCGCATCCAAGGATGAGCCACCATTTTTTAAAATCTGTTCTCCAATGCTTAAAGCTTCATCTAACGCATTCAGATAAGCTTCTTTTTGTGCTTCTGGCATTTCTTTAGATACATAGCCAGCACCTCCATGTAAAGCTATAGACCATTCTTTTTGTACCGGTATTTCTTTTTCAACACTCTTTTGGCATGCAAAGAAAGAAAAGGAGAGAATCGCTGTAATTAAAATCAGGTTCTTTTTCATTCTAAATATTAGTTATCAGGTTAACACATAATAACCAGATACTTAGAATATTAATAATTTGCTTTTACAGCCCTTATAATTTCCTTTTTATCAAATACTTGAATCTTCATTCTGACTGGTTATAAAAACCTTAAATTCTCTCTATACCCCTTTTTAGTTTCTTTCCACTAATATACTCACAAAAATACTCCGAATAGGTGATGTTCAATTCATCCCAAATGATTTAGGTTCTAGTTGTTTACAACACACAAACTATCCTAACATCATTATTATGAAAAAATTCACTCTACTATTTCTTGCTATGTTAATCATCCCAGCAATAGCAATGGCACAATATCCGGGGAAAGGAACTATCGATATAAATACAGGTATTGGACTTGGGCACAGCTTTTCTGGGTCGGGCGGAATCCCTATTAATGTTGCTGTAGATTACGGCTACAATGATGATGTATCCATCGGGGGGTACCTAGGTTATTTAGGAAACTCAGAAGATTTTGGTACCGGAACTTGGAAATATTCCAACTTAGTAATTGGAGCTCGTGGAACTTACCATAAACAATTTGTAGACAACGTAGATACGTATGGTGGACTTATACTTGGTTATAACGTTGCTTCTGCTGAATGGGATGGCCCTGGAGCAGCAAGTGCATCAGTTGGTGGTATAATTTACCAAGGCTTTGTGGGTGGACGTTACCACTTCACAGAAAAACTTGGTGCTTATGGTGAGCTTGGTTTTGGTATTGCCATTATTCAGTTTGGCGTAACTTTCCGCATGTAATTTTTAGCATAGATACACAAAAGCCACGTGAATTAGTCTTTACGTGGCTTTTTTTATTTTTGCACAACATTATTCAAGGCTACTGGTTAATTACCAACAACAAAAAAAGCCTTTGCAAATCAAGAATTTACAAAGGCTTTTAGTACACCCGGAGGGGTTCGAACCCCCAACCCCCAGAGCCGAAATCTGGTACTCTATCCAGTTGAGCTACGGGTGCATTTTTAGGACTGCAAATATAGCGATAGTAAGGAACATCTGCATCTGAAATTATCTATCAATAATTGAGGTTAGTTATATAATTGGCGACCTTTAATTTGATTAAAAAAAGGAGAATGAAATGTTAGTTTTTTTACTTGCAACAGCTTTAATTGGTATCGGTTTTGCCGGTATTGCCATAAAAATCTGGGGTTCAAAAGATGGTGAGTTCTCTGGAACTTGCGCTAGTAACAGCCCTTTTTTAAATGCTGAAGGAGAACGTTGTAGCTTTTGTGGTGCATCCCCTGATGAGCAGTGCAAAAATGATTCGAAATCTTCTGGTAAGGAAGAGTTTAGTCCGTTTGTTGCCTAAATTCTTCTTTTAGGTATTTCTTAAAACCATCTGTAAAATACACTTCCCAATCACCGTCTTGGTTTGTGTAAACCAGATATCCTTCCAACTCTGCTTTTGTTGCTAGAAAAGCTTTACAATTTTCTAGTCCTTTAACCATACACACAGTAGCGTAAGCGTCAGCGTCCATTGTTGTGGGTGCAATGATAGAAGCACTTAATAATCGGTTTAATGCTGGAGAGCCTGTATGAGGATCAATAGTATGCGAATACTTAATTCCGGTTGTTTGATCAACCCAGTATTTTCTGTAGTTACCAGAGGTTGCAAGTCCCGCGTTTTCTAGCTCTAGTATAAACTGAAATCGTTCTTCACTATCAATTTCACTTTGGGGTTTATCTACTCCAATCCTCCAAATAACACCCTTATCATTTTTTCCTCTTGCTCTAACTTCTCCGCCCACTTCAACCATATAGTTAGTCAAGCCCTGCGCCTCTAAATAACGCGCTAGAACGTCTACGGTATATCCTTGAGCGATAGCATTAAAGTCTAGGGTGAAGCCTTCAGGAATACGCAATCTGTTACCCTCAAGCTCAACCTTTGCATAGCCTGTTAATTTTTTTATATCTCTGATGTTTTCCGCACTGACATCTTCTTTTATTTTGTCGTAACCAAAGCCCCATATTCTTACCAACGGCCCAACAGTTGGATCAAAATCTCCACCTGTTTCTTCAGCAATTTCAATAGACCGCTGCATCACTTCAATAAACATAGTGTCTATCTCTACCCAAGCCCCACCTTTATTGACAGCCGAAATACATGAGTTTTCTTGATAGGTGCTCATCGAGTTATCTATATCGGCGAGTATTTGTTCAATCTCTTTCCCATAGTTCTTGTTTCTATCAACTAGGTACTTGATTTGATAGGTTGAACCTTGAGCATAACCGGAATTCTCTATCAATCTAACTTTATTTCTTGGCTCGCAAGAAATAAATAGAAGAGTGCTGATTAAAAGTAGGAGTGAGGATTGTTTCATAATTATTTAAACATAAAAAAAAGCGACACAAGGTCGCTTTTTTTATTTACCCTCCGAAATCATCGAAGGCAACATTCTCTTCAGGAACTCCCCAATCATCGCACATTTTTAGCACGGCTTGGTTCATTAGTGGAGGTCCACAGAAATAAAATTCTATTTCTTCTGGCTCTGGATGTTTACTTAGATATTGATCTATTACCGCTTGGTGTACAAATCCTAAGAAACCATCACCTTCCGTATCGTCAGTATCTTTTTTAGGAACCCAGTTATCTTCTTCAAGAGGTTCAGAAAGTACAACGTAGAACTTAAAATTATCGAATTTGTCTTCTAATTGACGGAAATGGTCAAGGTAAAACAATTCACGTTTAGAACGACCACCGTACCAATATGTAACTTTACGACCAGTTTCTAGCGTTTTAAATAAATGATACAAGTGTGAACGCATTGGCGCCATACCAGCCCCACCACCAATGTAAAGCATTTCGCTATCGTTCTCTTTAATAAAGAACTCACCATAAGGACCAGAAATAGTCACTTTATCGCCTTTCTTTCTTGAGAAAATGTAAGAAGAAGCAATACCAGGGTTTACATCAGCCCAACCGTTTTTAGCACGATCGAAAGGTGGTGTTGCTACACGAACGTTCAACATAACACGTCGGCCTTCAGCTGGGTAACTAGCCATAGAATACGCACGCTCAGTAACTTCGTCGTTCTTCATCTTTAAGTCCCAAAGACCGAATTTGTCCCATTCAAGTTTGAACTTGTCTGGCTCGCCTGGGTGCTCTTCTGGATGTGCAGTAATATCGATGTCAGTATATGGAACTTCACATTCAGGAATTTCAATTTGAATGTATCCACCAGCTTTATAATCCATGTCTTCTGGAATTTCTACAATAAATTCCTTAATGAATGAAGCCACATTATAGTTAGAAACTACAGTAGCTTCCCACTTTTTAATTCCAAAAACTTCTTCTGGAATTCTGATGTCCATATCTTCTTTAACTTTAACTTGGCAACCAAGTCTCCAGTTATTTTCTTGTTCTTTTCTTGTGAAATGAGGAACCTCTGTTGGCAAAATTTCACCACCGCCACTTAACACTTGGCAAGTACACTGTATACAAGTACCACCGCCACCGCAAGCTGAAGGCAAGAATATTTTGTTACTTCCTAGAGTACTAAGAAGGCTACTTCCCGACTCTACTTCAATTTCTTTTTCCCCGTTAATTCTAATTTTAACCGGGCCAGAAGGAGCAAGAACAGATTTTGCGCCTAGAAGCATCGAAACCAAAAGAAAAATCACCAAAAAGAATACAATTATACTTGTAAAGATGATCATAGTTGTTGCAGATAATATCATTGTGTAAATCTCTTCTCTAAAATGATTATAGCTTAATACCCATGAACGACATGAAGGCAATTCCCATAAGGCCGGTCACAATAAAAGTAATTCCTAAACCTCTTAACGGAGCTGGAACATTTGAATATTGAATTTTCTCGCGGATGGCAGCAATAGCTACAATTGCTAAAAACCAACCAATACCACTACCAAAACCAAATACTGTTGCTTCTGAAATTGAAGCATAATTACGCTCTTGCATAAATAATGAACCACCAAGAATAGAGCAGTTCACTGCTATAAGTGGAAGGAAAATTCCTAAAGCACTATATAAAGCAGGAGCAAATTTCTCTACCGCCATCTCTACAAGCTGAACCATTGAAGCGATTACAGCAATAAAAAGGATAAAAGATAGGAAGCTTAAATCTACGGTTGCTAGCTGTGGACTTAACCAAGCAAGCGCGCCTTCTTTAAGAACAAAATTTTCTAACAAGTAGTTAGCAGGAACGGTAATCACCATTACAAAGATTACTGCAGCGCCTAGACCAACTGCTGTTTTTACGGTTTTAGAAACCGCTAGATAAGAACACATGCCTAAGAAATAGGCAAAAATCATGTTCTCAACAAAAATCGATTTTACGAAAATGTTAATGAGCTCTTGCATTGTCTTATTTCTCCTCGATTAGTTTGGTATTGCGCGCTCTCTGAACCCAGATAATAATACCAACGGTAATAAGTGCCATTGGAGGTAATAACATGAAGCCGTTATTACTATAAAAGCCGCCATTTGCCATGTACCAACTATCAGGAATTACTTGCATCCCAAAAAGGGTACCTGAACCAAGTAATTCTCTGAAGAAAGCTACTATAATTAGAATTACTGCGTATCCGAAGCCATTACCAATTCCATCTAAAAATGATTTCCAAGGAGTGTTACCAAGAGCAAATGCCTCTAAACGTCCCATGATAATACAGTTGGTAATAATTAGACCCACAAACACCGAAAGTTCTTTAGAGACATCGTATACAAAAGCTTTCAGTACCTGATCTACCAAAACTACCAAGGCCGCTACAACTACTAGCTGAACAATAATTCTAATCCTATTAGGGATTAGGTTTCGCATTAACGAAACAATTACGTTACCAGCTGCAAGCACAAAAATAACGGAAATTCCCATTACTAAGGCTGGATATAGCTTAACGGTAATAGCCAACGCCGAACAGATTCCAAGAACCTGTACCGTTATCGGGTTATCATCGTTTAGCGGATCACGTAAAAGTGATCTATTTTTTTTGCTGAAAAGTGCCTCTTTTGGCTTTTTTTCTACAACTTCTTTATCTAATACTTCTGCCATAACTACCGTGTTAATTTGTTGCAGCTTTTATTCAATTTTTTTGATTCAAAACAGCTGCGCTAGCTGTAGCACCGCTATAATCTTTTAGAAAAGGGATATAGGCCTGAAGGCAATCTATAATCATTTCTTCTACACCAACAGAGGTAATTGTACCACCACTAATTCCATCAACTTGGCTATCGCCTGATGCATCACCTTTTCGAACATCAATACCAATTAGATTGCCAGAACTGTCTAAAATCTTCTTTCCTTTAAACTGCTCTGTAAAACCTGCTTCCTTTATTTCTGCTCCTAAACCAGGTGTTTCACCTTTGTGATCAAAAACAGCACCGTAAATAGTGTCTAAATCTTCTTGAAGAGATACATAACCCCAAATAGGACCCCATAAACCAGTTCCTCTTAATGGAATGATGTAGTAGGTTTTACCATCTTTTTCTGCAATATATAGCGGAGATTCTCTTTCAATTGCTGGCTTTTTAACTTCTTTAGCCATATCAATATCGAAAGCGACAACGCCTTCTTTCTGCTTATTACCAACAATTACTAACTCTTTGGTAACATAAGTTGGATACTCATTTGCAGCCTTATCTCTAGTAACATCTATGCCGATGGAACTTAGAATGTTTTGCATTTTTTCTTGTTCCACATTTTTATCCTGAAAAGGTTTTAATGTGGTTGCTGCATAAGATAATATGGCCGCTACAATAACAACCATTACTGCGGCAAACATGAAGGTGTAACTATTTTTATTTACGTCCATTGGTTAAGCCTTTTTAAGCGCTAGTCTTTTCTTACGTTTCTTTATGTTAGCCTGAACTACATAATGGTCAATAAGTGGTGCCATCGTGTTCATAAACAATATTGCTAGCATCACTCCCTCTGGGTATGCAGGGTTAAATACTCTAATCATAATGGCCAAGAAACCAATCAGGAATCCATAAATCCATTTACCATGCTCGGTTTGTGAGCCAGATACCGGATCTGTTGCCATATAAACAACACCAAAAGCAAAACCACCTAACATTAATTGCTGCCAAAAAGGAACAGCCATAAAAGCTTGTTGTTCGGGAGAAATTGCATATTCAGCAACTCCATTAAAGATAAGCCCCATAAAAGCACCACCAAGTACAGCGCTAAATATCACTTTCCAGCTACCTATACCTGTAAAGATTAAAAGGCCTGCACCAAGCATAATTGCTATTACAGATGTCTCACCGATTGAACCAGGAATAGTTCCAATCAACATTTCTAACGGTGAATAAGATGTAACACCAGAAGTTGCTAAGTCACCTAATGCTGTTGCACCAGAAAAACCATCTACTACTGATTGTCCTTCAGCAAGACTTGTGTTAATCCAAACTTTGTCACCCGACATAAATGAAGGATATGCGAAGAACGCAAAAGCTCTTGCAAGTAACGCTGGGTTGAAAATGTTCATCCCTGTTCCACCAAAAACCTCTTTACCAATTACAACAGCAAAAACTACTGATAGAGCAACCATCCAAAGCGGAATATCGACTGGCATAATTAAAGGAATTAACATCCCTGTTACCAAGTAACCTTCTTCAATGGTGTGTTTTTTGATGATACAGAATAGAAATTCAACACCAAGACCAACACCATAAGAAACAACAACCATTGGAAGAACTTTTATAGCTCCAAATAGGAATTGTTCAAAGAATGTTACTTCTTGACCTAACGCTATAAAGTGCTGGTAACCAACATTCCACATCCCAAATAATAGGGTAGGAACCAGCGCCATAATCACTGTGTTCATTGTTCTTTTCAGATCAATGCCATCACGAATATGTGCGCCGCTATGCGCGGTGTGCCCCGGTACAAAAAGGAACGTGGCAAAGCCATCGTAAACCGGGTATAATTTTTCGAGTTTTCCACCCTTCTCAAAGTTGGGCTTTATACTATCCAGTAGATTATGTAATACTTTCATTAGTTAACTTCCAAACGCTGTCTGTTATTAATCACTAACCTAATTCTTCTTTCATTAAGTCTAAGCCTTGTCGAACTGTTTGTTGGACAGGAGTTTTAGAGGTACAAACCACTTCACAAAGAGCAAAATCTTCCTCTACAACTTCATATAGACCTAGATTTTCCATTGCTTCAATGTCGTTGGTTATAATCGCTTTCATCAACTGAACTGGATAAATATCGAATGGGAAAACTTTCTCATATTCACCTGAAACAACATATGCACGCTTTTCGCCATGCAAGTTTGTGTTGAGTTCGTATTTTTTATCGCGCATCAACCAAGAAGGTAGTGTCCGAGAAATGCTAAACTTATCTGTTTTTGGTATTAACCAACCAAATAGTTCAGGATCTTCACCTTCAGGAATAACTGTAATTTGACGTTCGTAGAAACTTAGATACCCGTCTTCTTCGATCTTAGTTCCTGTGAGAACATTACCAGAAATAATTCGATTCTTTTTATCTGAAGTGTTCTTGGCGATAAAACCTTTTACAGGTGCGCCAATAATCGTCTCATGATATTTACGATCTAACACTTCAGAACCAGCCAATGATATTTTTATTCGAGCGTCAAACTTACCCGTTAAAAATAAACGACCGATAATAACTACATGCTCAGGAGTAATCGTCCAAACAGCTTCGCCTTTATTGATTGGAGAAACATTATGAATATGAACACCAACTAAACCTGCAGGATGTGGCCCACTGTATTTAGTAATCTCAACACCTTTTACACCGCAAAGTGTATTGCCGGCGGGCACATCAGCATTAATTCCTAAATGAACACCACCAGTAGTTAGCTTACCGAGAACGTCGATTCCTGCTTGAAATGCTTTTTCTTCACCTTCAAGTAAAAAACCTAAGTCTGGAGCAAGAGGTGCAGAGTCGAAACCTGATATAAAAATAGCCTTAGGTTCTTTTTCTGGGTCTGCTACAACATTGTATGGACGCTGTTTAAAAAACGGCCAACAGCCAGATTGAGCGAGTTTTGCAACAACCTCAGAACGCTCTAGTGAAGACGGATCAGCAGATCCAAAGTCTTCATAATTTGCTTCTTTATCGGCTAGTACACGAACTTCCAAAATCTTTCGTTTTGCACCACGTACAATTTGGGCTACCTCGCCACTTACCGTAGAGCAAAACTTAATTTGTTCGTTATCCTTGTTGAAGAGTAGTGGGGTTCCGGCTTTCACCTCGTCGCCTTCTTTAACAGAAAGCTTAAAACGAACCCCGTGAAAATCATCTGGTTTTATAGCGATTGTTTCTATCGGTAGCTTAGAAGCTAAAACCTTTTCGGTTTCGCCCACTAGCTTGATATCTACGCCGCGCTTGACCTTAATCACGTTTGACATTTATAATTCAAATAATCGATTAATTGAATATTTAAAAAGAACACATCTCACTTTTGTGAAGTTCGCCCTCTCTTAAATTACTTCATAGAAATAATCCAAGGATGGTAAGATACTAATTTTTTATACTGATTTCGTAAAGATTTCGTCTAAATAATTCTAGTGATACAATACTTATAGAAAAGCGCTTTTTTGAACAATACGAATAGTTATAGCCCTAATATAAATTTTTCCACTCATCAGGTAGACGTAAAATTATATTATGAGCATGGCGTCGCCAAAAGAATAGAAGCGATATTTCTCTTTAATTGCATGCTTATACACTCTGTGCATTTCGTCGAAACCCATTAAGGCAGACACGAGCATTAGCAATGTACTTTTGGGTAAATGAAAATTTGTTATCAGCGCATCAACAGCTTTATAGGAATAGCCAGGGGTGATGAAAATATCCGTTTCTCCACTTTGTGGTTCAAACACTCTATTTGCACTAGCTAGAGATTCCAGCACCCGAACACTTGTTGTACCAACCGCTGTAATATGTTCAGCTTGGGTGAGTTCTTTTGCGGTTTTGGAATTTAGCTGATACCATTCGCTGTGCATAACGTGCTCATCCAAGTTATCCGTTTTAACAGGAGCGAAAGTTCCTAATCCTACATGAAGTGTAACTTCCGATTTTTGAATTCCACTTGCCTCGATTTCTTGCAAAAGCTCATCGGTGAAGTGTAAACCAGCTGTTGGAGCCGCTTTACTTCCTAAATCTTTCGCATACACCGTTTGATACTCGCCTGCCAGCGCTTCGTCTTGTTTAATGTATGGAGGAAACGGAGTGTATTTAAATGGCTCTAATTCTGGAGCGTCTAAATCGTGAGAAAGAATAATAGTACGTAAACCATCTTCGGCAACGTGCGTGACTTTAGCCGTGATGCCTTCAGCCAGCTCTACTTCTTTACCAACACGGAATTTTTTTCCGGGTCGGACGAGCGCTTCAATGGTGTTATTATTTCGAACAGAAGTGACGAAGAGTTCTTTTTTGCCGCCATCAAACATTAACCGACATTTTTCCACCTTGCTGTTGTTTACAACAAGGGTGGTTTTGGGATGAAGGTATTTCCCAAGATTGTAGAAATAATCGTCGGTAATAGATTTTGTTTCTCTATTATACACCAAGAGTCGCGCATGGTCTCTAGGATTAGCGGGAGCCTGAGCTATAAGCTCTTCAGGAAGAGTAAAATCGAAATCGGAGAGGGAATAAGAATGCATGTTTTAAAAAACCGAATCAGCTAATCTTCTCAGTATTTAAAACTGAAAGCACTGTGTTCAAAATCCCCTCAACTCCAATACCTACTTCATCATGTAGCTCTTCTTGAGTTCCATGTTCTACAACACGATCTGGAATACCCATAATCTTAACTGTTGGCTTTACTTCTTTCTCGATAAGATATTCT
Organism: Balneola sp.; assembly: GCA_048267405.1. GTDB lineage: Bacteria > Bacteroidota > Rhodothermia > Balneolales > Balneolaceae > Balneola. Next base: position 123,104 of record JBLWXP010000002.1, read on the forward strand.
GCAACAGCGCTTCCAAAACCACCCATTTTCGCACCATCTTCTAGTGTGATAATATGGTCGTATTTCAAGCAAATTTCGTCGAGCAATTCAGTATCAAGAGGTTTGGCGAAGCGCATATCGTAGTGACCAATTTGGATTCCTTGAAGTTCCAACTGCTTACTCGCCTCGGTTACATATTTACCAATCGGACCAAAACTTAATACCGCAACTCCTTCACCTTCTTGTAAGCAAACTCCTTTACCAATTTCTATCGCTTTAAAGTCTTTTCGAATCTCCATTCCTGTAGCTCCACCACGTGGATATCGAATTGCCCAAGAGGCATCATCAAACAAGGACGCTGTATACATCATATCGCGTAATTCTTGTTCATTCAATGGAGATGATATTACCATATTTGGAACTGTACGCATGAATGCTACATCATACAAGCCATGGTGAGTTGGCCCATCAGCGCCAGCAAAACCAGCTCTATCAATACAAAAAACGACAGGTAATTTTTGAATAGCAACGTCATGCACTAATTGGTCGTAACCTCTCTGAAGAAACGACGAGTAAATAGCACAAAATGCTTTTTTGCCTTCGGTTGCTAACCCAGCTGCAAATGTAACTGCGTGTTGCTCTGCAATCCCAACATCAAATGCACGGTCTGGAAAAGCGTTCATCATAGGCAACAAACTTGAGCCACTCGGCATGGCTGGGGTCATGCTAACAATGCGCTCGTCTTGGGTAGCTAATTCGACCAAAGCTTCCCCAAAAACATCCTGATATTTGGGAGCAGATTTACCCATTTTTGCTGGCGCTAAAGATTTTCCAGTAATTTTATCAAAAGGACTGCTGGAAGCATGCCATTTGGTTTGCTCACGTTCAGCGGGTGCAAAGCCTTTTCCTTTCACTGTTACAATGTGAAGTAACTTAGGGCCTTTAACTTCTCTGAGGTCTTCTAAGGCCTTTCTCAAACCATCAACGTCGTGACCATCAATTGGTCCATAATATTTAAAGCCTAATGCACGAAATAAAGAACCTGGGGTTAATGCAGCAGTCATCACTTTTTCTAAACGCGATGCAATTTTTCGCATTTTATCGCCAGCAGATTTAAAGTGCCCGAGCATATCGTAAATATCGTCGCGCATTTTATTAAATGTCTTGCTCGTGGTAATATCTGCTAAATATTCTTTAAGAGCGCCCACATTTGGGTCAATAGACATATTATTGTCATTCAGCACTACTAATAAATCGCTATTCATTGCACCGGCATTATTCAGTGCTTCAAATGCTTGGCCTGCAGTCATTGCTCCATCACCAATAATGGCTACTACTTTCTTATCGCCTTTGTTTAAATCGTTAGCAACAGCCATTCCCAAAGCAGCAGAAATCGAAGTACTAGAATGACCAACCCCAAATGTATCGTATTCACTTTCACTTCTTTTTGGAAACCCTGAAAGCCCACCATAGGTTCTATTGGTGTAAAAGTTATCTCTTCGTCCAGTTAGTATTTTGTGGCCATACGCCTGATGGCCAACATCCCAGATCAATAAATCTTTTGGAGTTTTATATACATAATGTAGCGCTGTAGTGAGCTCTACAACTCCTAAACTTGCGCCAAAATGCCCACCATAAATCGAAACTATATCAATGATATAATTTCTCAACTCATCACAAACATCTTGAAGTTGGTCGGCACTTAAATTTCTTAAATCTTCTGGAGAATTTATACCAGCTAATAACGTGCCTGGTTTGGGAGATTTAGATTCCATAGTAAGCTGTTAATTAATTATTCGCTTCGTTTACTTGCTCAATTCTGAGCTCTGCTTGATTAAGAATCTCAGAACAGAATTTAGAAAGTTTAACCCCTTTCTCATATAATGTAACCGAATCCTCTAGTGTTATGGATTCATCTTCAAGTTGGGAGACAATAAGTTCTAGTTCTTTTAAAGCCTCTTCGAAGCTTGGGCGTTCCGTTTGATCCATTAAAATTGGTCTGTGTAGCTCGTTTGTTTATCTATTGTTCCCAAAAGTACGGGTTTCTATTGTAAAAGGCTCATGCTAAGAAAAGCGCTTTATTCCCATTCTGTTTTGGTAATAGTATTACCGTCAGATTTAAAGATTAAAGCTTTATCTCTACTCGTAAAATAGGTGTTCGTCCCTGATTTTACCAATCTTTGTATCGCTTCTTGGTGGGGATGTCGAAATTTATTCTTATCAGCCAAAGAAACTACAGACATTTGTGGGGTTACTTGTTCTAAGAAGTAATCTTCTGAGCTAGTTTTACTTCCGTGATGTCCTACTTTCAGAAAATCGGTATCCAATAATTCTCCGTATCTTTTCACAAGCCTTTGCTCTTGATTCTCCCCTGCATCACCAGTAAAAAGGAACTCGTTTTCTCCATAAATCATATTCAAAACCACAGAATGCTGATTTGGATCCGAGCCTTGCTTTGTTCCATCAGGCCCCAAAACCAATAATAAAACCGTTGGATCTAAATCGATTCTATCCCCAGCTTTAACCGATTGCACTTTAACTCCTTTTTCTTTCGCTTTCTCTAGATATGAATGATATAGATTTGAGTCGTATTGATATCCAGAGTTATAAATAACACCAATTTCTATTTCGTCTAGTAGCGTTATAATTCCACCAATATGATCGGCGTGGGGGTGAGAAAGAATAATGGCATCTAGTTTTGATATTCCTGCCGATTTTAGGTGAGGCACAATTACTTGCTTCCCAGAGTTTCCGCTCGGACTCCAAGTTCCTGCATCTATAAGAATATGCTTTTCTTGCGGAGTTGTAACCAAAATTGCATCTCCTTGCCCAACATCATAAACAAGAACTTCTAAGTAGTTTTCAGAAATTTTCGAATGGATACCTTCAACTTGAATTAATATGATCATTAGCAATGATATTGAAAGCATTTTCCATCGAATATTATAATTCCGTATAGAAGAAATTGTTAAAACTAACGCCGCCCAAAATCCAAAAAACCATATGGATCCTAATCCAACTTTCATCCACCCCCAATTCAACATTGCTGATAGCTCTACAAAATTCTTAAGCATCTCTAAAAACAGTTCGGCAGGATAATTTAGAATCAGTCCCAAAGCTGGAATTATAAATCCTACAACAACACTCAGTAAAGCAACTGGAACTACCAAACTTAAAAATGGAACAAACAGTGCATTTGCGATCGGACTTATTAATGATATTTCACCAAAATAGAATACTTGAAGTGGATACAAACCAAACTGAACGACTAGCGATACAACCATTACCATGATTGGCGCACCATACCATCGCACTCTAATCCAATACGGGAGTTTTGATTGAATGACGGGCATCATCAATAGAATAATGAGTACTGCAGAAAACGAAAGTTGAAATCCGATTTCGAAAAGTTGTGTGGGGCTAACTAGAAGAATGATGAAAGCCGCCGCTGCTGTTAGGTTTATTGAGTTACTTCTTTTTGAAAATAGCTTCCCATAAGTTAAAGCTGTTGCCATTACGGAGGCCCTAAGCACCGATGCTGAAAACCCCGTAATGCCCGCATAAATAAATAGAGTAACCATTAAAATTATAAGCCCGATTTGGCTTCCGTATTTTTTTGTCCAGAAATAGGGGATTATTAACCAAAAGGGTGCTACAACCAACCCAACATGTAATCCCGAAACCGCCATGATATGAGACAGTCCCGCTCTTGCAAATGCTGTTTTTGTCTCGCCTTCTAGTTCATTTTTATATCCTAACAAAAGAGCTTTGGCTATTGGCGCTGTTTCTTCACTAAAATTAGTGTCTATTACGCTAAGCGCCCTTCCTCTTATTGTAATCCACGAAAAAATAGTGGTTGGTGTAGCAATGCTAATCAAGCTATCTACACGAACTTGTGTGTGAATACCTTTAGATGCTAAGAATTTTTTATAATCAAAAGCTAATGGATTCCTTTTAGAACTAACCGGGATGATAGTTCCCTTCAGTTTAATTCTACCTCCCAACTCTATAGATTCTAGTTCATCCCAAAGTAATCTTGTGCTAAATTTGTCTTGTACCTCTAGACCGGAAATAGTTTCAACTGTTGAAACTTTCACGTTTAGCCGTGTTTTCCCAGCTGCTGTTTCAGAAATTGAAGTTACTTCACCGTCTATGATTATTTCTTCCCACGGGGAAACACTTATCAGCTGCTCGGCTGAGGTGAGTGCTTTTGCTACTTGTAAATTCGTTCTTAGAAACCCTCCACTAATCACCAAAAAGAAATATAGGATTGTGGCAATTTTAGGAAGAAGAAAAGATAGCTTTTTCGAAAGGACAAGCTCTATAGCTACGTATAATAATAGAGTTGCAAAGACAACTATTATACTAGCTGTTAAGGGCACACTTAACGTTTGTGAAATGAGAATCCCACAAATAAACAATCCCGTTAACCTTACTGCGGGATATTGTGCGAAAGGAAAAGTATATGAAGTTTTTGAGTTCACATAAGTTAGACTCCTGTGAACTCAACTCCTTACAGTTTTGAACGTCTAATTCGGAATTACTTTAAAAATCCCTTTCTTTTCAACGCCGACATAAATAAACCCATCTGGTGCTTGGCGAATATCCCTAACTCGACCAATATCTTTAAGTACAATTTCTTTTTCAGAAACTGAGTTACCGTTTAGCGTAACCAAAACTAGATAATTGAATTTTAAAGATCCGACTAATGCTTTTCCTTTCCACTCTGGATACTTGTCGCTTGTCACAAACGCAAAACCTGAAGGTGCTATTGATGGAACCCAATAAGTTTTAGGCTGCTCCATTCCTTCCTTTGCAGTTAAATCTGTGAAGGAAGTACCGTTATAATTTATTCCGTAGCTAATTACCGGCCATCCATAATTACTTCCCGCATTAATTAAATTGAGTTCGTCACCACCTTGTGGTCCGTGCTCGTGCGCCCAAATTAAACCTGTCTGTGGATTTACAGCCATCCCTTGTGGGTTTCTGTGACCATAAGAGTACACAGCTTTTTTCGCGCCGGATTGCTTCACAAAAGGATTGTCTTTGGGAATACTTCCATCGTCATTTATGCGGTAAATCTTTCCGCCATCTCGGGTAATATCTTGAGGATTTTCGTCTCTATTTCCTCGGTCTCCAATCGAAAAATACAACTTGTTCGTAGCATCAAATGCAATTCGACCACCAAAATGTTGCCCCCGAGTACTATTCGGAGAAGCTTTATAAAGCACTTTTTTATCTACCAGTTCATTCTCTGATAACTTTGCTCTTAATATGGTTGTATTGCCACCATCACCCTCACCATCCGAAGATGAATACGCTAAGTATAACCAACCGTTCTTTTCATACTCTGGATGTAGAACTACATCTAACAAGCCACCTTGACCACGTGCAAATATTTCTGGTAATCCATTTATTTCGGCAACAAGTTTGCCAGCTTTCACTCGGAGTAATTTTCCAGCACGTTCGGTAACTAGCATATCACCATTTGGCAACCAAGCCATCGCCCAAGGAACATCTACACCAGAAAAAACTAGCTCAGTACTGTAGCCTTGTGTATCAGTTATTGATTTTTTTGTAGCACCAACTGTTAATACCATTGCTACGCCAACCGCTAACAGTATGCTTATTTTATTTATTTTTAATTTCATCTAATCCTTTTGTTTGGTTTAACTCTTAGCTTTCACTTCGGTACAAAAACCGTCTCAACTCATCTACACCCATATAACCTGTTCGCTTTTTAAGTAACTCTCCTTTTGAGTTTAAAATCAAAACGGTTGGGAATACAAAAGCACCATTAGTTTGGGCGAAAGCCTGTTCGGTTACTTTTTCCCCGTTAATGGTTATCCACTCTTCTGAGTTGCCGTTTACTTTTACAGGAATGTAACCTTCGTCTAGCACAATACGCACAGTAGTGTCTGGATAAACTTCACGCTCCATAGCTCGGCAGTATTTACAACCAACTTCATACACATCTACCATTATAAGTTTTTCGGTTGATGCAGCTTGTTCAAAAGCATCTTCAATTTTCACCCAATTTGGCGCATTATTAACCTCTTGTGGCTTTACGCTTTTAAAGGAGGAGTATAAAAAAATACCTAGGAAAGCGAGTACAACTGGTACAATTATAAATTTCTTTTTCATAGTGAAATAAAGCTACTTAAAACAATTATGGGGAATCTCATGATCTCGAGTTTCTAAAATACGGAACTTCGATGGTTTCACGAAGTTAAATGATGGCTAACAATAAAACAGCGCTCATAGAGAAAAACTTACATTTTTAATCTTTGAATTTGGCTTAGCAACTTTGCTAACACCATTACAAGCACCGCCCAACAAAGAACAAGATATTATTAAGAATAGTATAAATGAAATGATATCGGGAACTAAAGAGGGCAAAATCCCAAAAGACAAACGCATCATTTTCAATAGCTCACTCATCCAGACTAGGTTTACAAGGAATAAATGTTCTTTTCATAAGTTTGAACTTCCTATCTTTGGCTCAAAGGAAAAACACAATGAAAGAAATAGAATCTTACAAGCTTGGCAAAGTTGCCGTTAGTGTCACAACAACGGAAACAGCAAATAAACTCTTAATAAGCTGTTTTGATGGTGAATTTAAATCTGAGTTTACCGTAAGTGAGTACGAGTTTAAAAACTACAGACGCTTAATGAATCAGCGAATTTCTCGTGCTTTCTCTGGCACACAAGAAGGGGACTAACAACCGGCTCATTTAGTTCAACCCCTTTATATCTACTTCCACATTACTTCCACTACCCTTGATTACAAGGCATAAAAAAACCCTGCCTTATTCAGACTGGGTTGCTTTGATTTTCAATCAACTGTCACCAATATACGGTGCAGAGTGAGCGGTTTACAAATCTATTTTCAATTGTATAACTAATGATAGTTAATAATAGATTATTATAAATTAAAACCTATTTAATAGTAACGAAAGGATTGGTAATTATACAAACTCTACCCTTTAAAAGGATTATTAATTCTCTATTTTTTGCTTTTGAAGAAGTCGCGTTTTTCTAAAATGCTCCAGAAACGGAAATGAAAACAAAAATGAAGCTCAAAACGGATAGAATAAGACCAAACATGAAAATAGTATAGGCTATTCTAAGCAATCTATATTTTTCAGCTAAAACAACACCTAGGCCATGTAAATCTCTCGCCATGTTATCGTAAAGTCGCTCGCTGTCTTGCATCAACTCTTCTAAACCTTCAACATAGTCTGCGCGGGCCATTGTGTGGAAGTTTCCAAAGAAAAGAATATTCGCTCTATTTGCTCGAACATCTTCTAAGGTCACTTTCTCTTTACTAACTCTTGGCCGAGCCGAAAGCACTGAGTAAACCATAGATGTCATACAGCTCAGCAACAAAATAGATGTTGGGATAACAAGCCACGGATTCGAATCTATTTTTGGAGAAATAGAAGCGATAATAATCGAAATAATAATACCATTAATACTAATCATGATATTGGACTTATTATCTGCAATACCACTTAAGTCCATATGTGTTCTGTAAGAGGTTCGGAACATATCCGAGACACCTCTTTTGCGAGAACCTAACTTCTTTTTCTTTTCTTCTTCCAACTATACTCCTGCTTTAGTTACCCTAATATATAAAATTTATTCAGAGTATTGGGTCAAACTACTAAAACCTCTTTGGGCAACCCAATTCTATCTAATAATAATCCAAACCTACTGTCTTCCTTTAGATTATTAATAATGGGCATAGAGTTTATAAAAAGAACAGAGCCCAGCTTTTCATCTACAGCTTTGTTTAAGTACTCGAATGTTTTGTCATACTCACCTAAAGCGGCGTATACAAATGCAAAGTCTAAAGATAAGTTCAAATTGGCCTGACTTTCTTCTCTTTTTCTAATGAGATCAATCTGTTTATAAGCTTCTTCTGTGTCTCCCATCATTGCAGCAATTGCTCCAAGTTGAGAGCCTCCTTTAAATGGTCCTTTAACTTGCTTCAAATACTTCTTTAGATGAATTAAAGCCTTGTCAAACTCTTTATTACAGGCATAGACTAATGCCTTGCCTTCGTTAGCAGCTCTGAAACTTGGATCTAGCTCTAAAACTTTATCAAAAAGTCGTATTGCTTCTTCATTATTCTCGATTAACCATTCTGCTCTAGCCAGATCTATTAGCGCCGGAAGTGAAAGCGGTGCCATTTTTACAGCTGCTTTGGCTTGGTCTATCATTTTATCATAGCGCCCAATTACTCTATTAAAAAATGAATATGCTAACCTAGCCTCTTCATTGTCAGGTTCAATAGTTATCGCTTTTCTAAAGTTTGAATCGGCACGATCAAAATCCCAATGCGACAATAAATTAACGTAACCTAAAGCTATGTAAGAATCGGCTCTGGCGCTATTTAGCTCTAGGGCTTTTAGCGCAAATTCTTCCGCTTTAACAAAGGCATCTTTACCTAACATGTGTCCAATAGCACCTAAAAAACTATAGCAGTTTGCTAAATATGAATACGCATTTGTATAGGTTGAGCATTTGTTTACTGCTTTACCAAAATAGTCTATTGCTTTTAAAACAGCCTCTGGGGTTCGTTTATTCCAATAAAAGAGCCCTTGCAAGTAGTAATTATAAGCTACTACGCTATCCGTAGAAGCCTCGTAAATTTTCTTTGATGTATCTAATACTGAATTGGCTTCAAATTTTTCGGCGATTTTTCTAGAAATCTCGTCTTGTACACCAAAAATGTCCTTCATCTCAAAATCAAAATTCTCAGACCAAGCGTGAAAACCATCCTCTGTATTTATTAACTGAGCTGTTACCCTAACTCTGTTCCCATCTAATCTCACACTACCCTCTAGCACAGCAGATACATTCAGCTCTTTCCCAATCTCTCTGATATCTTTTAGGGTATTTTTGTATGCAAAAACAGATGTTCTCGAAGTTACTCTAAGACCTTTTACTTTTACTAATGCGTTTATAATCTCTTCAGTTATTCCGTCGCTAAAGTATTCATCATTTTTATTAGCGCTAAAGTTGGCAAAAGGCAGAACTGCAATGCTGTTTTTATTACTTCCATTTATTGTCTGGATATAATTTTGATCAGGAATGCTAAGGCCGTCATTTGCTAAAGCAAAAATACCCACTGGGTTGTATACATTCTTGAGTTCGAAATCTCCCAGTCCAAGCACTTTAATTCCTGGATGATTTTTAACTTCATCAAATACTTTCCCAGAAATCATTACTGCGCCGGGAATTCCGAGAGATTGTACTCTTGCTGAAATATTTACCGCATCACCATAAATCCCCTCGTCATCATAAACCACATCGCCAATATGAATACCAATCCTCAACGGAATCTTAGGCTCTTGCAAGAGTTCCAGCTGGATCTCCTTAGCACAGTTTACAGCATCTAGCGCACTCCCGAACATACTCAGAGTTCCGTCACCATAGTATTGCATAACAGTTCCGCGGTACTTTTGAATATAATTGTCAACTACAGAGCGCTGCCTATCACGAAGAGTAATGGCATTACTTTCATCATCTTGCATCAACTTGGTGTATCCAACCATGTCGGCAAACATGACCGCGGCTAATAATCTAATATTTTTCTTTTCTGGCATAATGCCTATTTACGATAGGAATGGGAATAAGTTATAATTTAACAACATATCAATAATCGAGCCATTCTTTTTTTTAAAAGAAAAAACCTGCTTTTAACTCAAAAAGGGCGCCTTCTTTTGAAACCCCAATGGTCGAGTTGATAAGTACCGACTCAAAGGCATTAAACCAAACTCCACCGCCGTACCCTTTATGCCAAAGTTTAGATCCCTCTCCATCGGTCCAAACACGCCCAGTATCAAAAAATCCTGTTAAACCAAGACGACCACCTAAGAGATAACGATAAAAGTTTAGGAGTTCTAACCGAACTTCAGTATTTGAGTAAAAAGTGGTTCGACCAGAGAATCTGTTTCCATAGAAACCTCTTAAATTGGTTGTTCCACCTACGGTATTCGATTCATAAAAAGGGAACGACCCAATGTTATGAGCTGAACCTACGCGCTGTGCAAATGTAACTTGAGGAGCAAAGGAAATTGGATAGTACATCTGTAAAGAGGAGGTAAGCCTAGAGAACGTTTTTGATGTATTTACCACTCCCACATTGATATCAGAAGAGAATGAATATTTATAACCTTGCTGAGGGTTCATTGAATTATCTAAATCCTTTACTGTAAAACCAACAATTACCGAGTTGAACCATTGTTGGTCGAAAGAATCCGGGCTTATTCCTAGGTCTAGTTCATTAAGAACATTTGTTTCGTCTGATTCACGGTTTACATCGGTAACACTTAGACCCGACCCTACAAAAATTGAAAATGTGTTATCTATATTTTTGCTTATTCTTGGTTGTATACTGTACTGCGAGAGCCGAGCCTTATAGTATTTCGCATTTCTTTCTTCTTTGGTGGTCTCGTTACCTAGCCCATAAAAGTTTTTGTAACTCTTTGGAAACAAGAAAGAAGCATCGAAACCTAAATCCCAGTCGCCAACTCTTGCAAACCATCTTCCGTTGTAAACTAAATTAGCAGCTCCAGTTTTTGGCGCGTAATTCAATCTTAGATTATGCGTAACTGCCGGACTTTTTCTAAAGCCGTACCGTATTAATCTAGGGCCACCACCTAAAAACAAGCCATCATCATCATTGTAAGCAAAATAGTAGCCCAGAAAAGATCTATTCCAAGAAAAGTCCTTCTCAAAGTCGTACCGATTCTCAATAGGATCTGCACTTAAATGCTGATGAGCTTTCTTAGAGACTTCATACTCATTTCCTTTTTCCGTTTCAAAAAACTCCACCTTCTTCGAGGTTACTTTTCCACTAGACTCATCTTTAAATACATCATCGCCAGGCCCACCCGAAACTAGAATTTTAATGCTCGGGCTCATTTCTCCAATAAAGATGAACTCATCATCACCACCCATTCCGAACAGCCTAAGCTCACTTGTTTCTTCTTTGCTGAACGTTCGTTCGTAATACTTTTCTCTTAATTTTCCTTTACCTGAAAGCTTGTGCACACGCACGGTTACTTCTTCATTATTGGATACTTCTACTATAAACCGTTCTCTTTTATTACTGGCAGAAACAGAAACTACACCCGAAAGCATGGTATAATATTTCATTGCGGTGTTAACCAGTTCATCTCTTCTTGCTTTAAAATTCGTAATGGTTTGCTCACCAAATTCGGCGTAAACAGCAGGTGGATATTTTTCTACAGCTTCTATAATTACTTCGTCTGTTAATTGAGTCGCCATTGTTTGCGCTACTTCTAACCAGTCTGCTTTTGTCAATTCACTTGTTAGGCGCCGTGTTAAACCCAAAGAGTTATAGCTTAACCCTATCAAATTCCCATAATCATCTCCAAAGCTTTGATACTGAAAGAAAGGTCCAAATTTTGCGAGCTCTGGCCCTATACCTGTCATCTTCATCATTGCTACATCTCTATCTCTTGGGATTGGCTTATAGATTTTACCCTGCTCATCATCGGGTTCGAAAGAAGCCCAACGCCACTGGTCGGTATGCCTATCCCAATCTCCTACAAACAAATCTAATAGCCGAGCTCGCGCAAACGACTTCTGATCTACTCTATGATCAATATCACCATCTATTTCTCTTATAAAATCTCTAGTGGCAATCACATCTTCCGAATAACCTACACTTTGCACAGTGCTCATATCATTATCCGGTTTCTCTTCGAAAAGCGCTAACTGCCCTCCAATTTCTTCGGCATAACGGCCTAGTTGCGGATCGTGAGGCACGTAATAAATCTTGGGGTTCGTGTGATATACATCTATTGCATCTGCTAAAACCGGAATTAAAAGTGCCGCGTATGGATTTAAAATTGAAAACTGATCTTGAGCAAGATCTAGAGCAATTGATTTCTTTAGACCTTCATCCCAGATTTTTCCAGCTTGCTTATCCACTGAACGAAGTACAAATTCATTGCCACTTTTATCTTCTAGATGAAGAGTGTTAGATTGACCTTTCCCACCCATTCTTACAGGAATGAGACCTCCTCTAATTTCGGTAACGTCGAAATACGGGACTTCATTTTCGATAGACCAATAGCGACGATTATGCTTACCTGCAATAATTTCGAACAGCTTACTTTTATCATCATAAGATGCATTTGGGGCCATTGTTATAGTACTATCCGAATAATTTATATCCGGTAGCTCTTCTGCGTTTTCTGTTAAAAGAGGATCTTTATAAGGCCCTTTTAGCTGAGTTTTATAAAGTAACTCTCCGCTACTACCATCTCCCTTTGGAGTCCATGCTTCCATCCAAACAGAGCCATTTGCATAATACTGAATGGTGATAAAACCTTTTCCTTGGTGTGAAAACTCTGACTTTCTTCCCTGTGCTACAAAACTAGACTTTGATCCACCACCACTAACTACATAATGTTGAGTTTCTCTTTTTCCTTTTTCTCTGTAATACTGAAGACTATGCGCATGACCTGATGCGTAAATCAAGTGATCATTCTCAGCAAACATATTTTTAAAAGTATTTGCCATTTCACGATACTTGTGGTGGGTTAAGTCTTGATCAAAACCAAAAGCTCTTCTATAAAAAGCGTACAAACTCCCAAATATCGGCGGTTTTATATGCGTTGAAAGTGGCTGATATCCTCCATGTCTATCTTGGGAGATAAGAGGGTGATGTCCTGCAACTATAAGAAAATCGTTTTGTCTGTCTTTTAGAATATCTTCGAATTCATTTAAGAAATCTCCACCATCAAAAAGCTCATATTCGCCAGTATCTCCATACGCTTTTTCGTTTTTATGAAGCCACCATTGAGTGTCTAAAACTATGAGCCTAATATCGTCTCTTAACCTTGGGTCTTCATCCTCATCCATCAGTTTTATATCCACTGGGCCGGGGAAACCATCATCGGGATAAAATGTGTTTCCTCTATCTAAATAACTCTCGATGAACTTCTCTTGCCGACGAATGGCCTCTAAACCATCTTTTCCTCCATCGTCCCAGTCGTGATTTCCTGGAATAAAAAATACTTTCCCTTTAAAGTTATCTAGGGTTCTTAGCTGTTCAATAATGCGTCTTTCTGACAACTCTCTATCAGTGGCCGTAGAGTCTGGCAGCCCATTTAGATAAATATTATCACCTAAAAAAACCGCGCTACTCTTGTCGCTAGCTTCTTCTACAAATTTTTGGAATAATTTTAGTGTTGGTTCTTGAACGTTAAGTGAGGGGGCACCAGCATCACCAATTAAAAACACTTTATATACTAATTCACTTTCGGAAGGACTCTCTTCTTTCTGCCAAACTTTATAGTCTCGATTGATGTAGGTTTCTGAAGTTGAACATCCAAGAATACCCAGAGTTAGTAAGAGAATGATTTTTTTGGAAAGCATACTAGAAAGTACTTATGCAAACACAAACTAAAAAGTAGTTCTACAATTTAAGTTTAGAGCTACTTTGCCTCTGCTACGGTTGGAAAGAAAATTGCTGAATTGAACAAAAACTTGATATATAGACATAAAAAAACCCTGCCTTACTCAGACTGGGTTGCTTTGTTTTTCAATCAACTGTCACCAATATACGGCACTAAGTAGGGGCTAGCCAAATTTAATTCATATTGTATAACTAATGATAGTTTAACTATAATTATTTTGATATTTTGCGCTATTAAACAATTGCTAAAATAATTTAATATTTACTTTACATGCCTAAAAAAATTGGCCAATTAACACTTTATTCTATCGATGATCTGCATGAGATGCTTGGAATTTCTAAAATGACGCTCCGTGCGTACTTAAGAGAAGGCAGAATTAGGGGGCGAAAATTAGGCGTTAGCTGGTTTGTAACTGAAGACGCTATGCGTGAATACTTTGAAGAACCCCAACAAACCGTAGGTTCATCTAAGCCAAAAAAACATGCCATTAAGTATGTAGTTCAAGGAGTTAATGATTTAGTGAGCGAAACCGAAGAATGTGAGACTATTGATGAAGTTCTTCAAATTTTGAGTGAACAAGCCATTATTAGTTTATTTCAAGTTCAGGTAATTAATAAAGAAACTTCCGAAATTAGCGAAATTATTAAAGCACGAGATTTTATAGAAAAGTATGCTAACAATTAAACAAACAGGGCTCGAAGAGCTCTCATTCGGAGATCAGCCAGACGATATTTTCATAGTTCTGGTAAACAAATTAATAAGCCCAAACGGCATTGATTTAGAAAAACTACGCTTGGTGGATCCTCGCCATTTCGATGCAGCACTAGACCAAGCTGGCTGTATTTTTATGCTCAATAACATTGAGATTGAAGAACTCGAACGCCGTGGTGAAATTGATAAAAGCAATTTACACTCAAGCTTATTTGAGCTAGCCAAAACTGAGGGCCTGTTGCCTTAACCAACCGTTAACACGGTGTAAGCAAACAATTGTCTTACCGTCGTTTATTTCTCCAGTGTCAATCATTTCAAGTGTTTTTTTGAATGGTAAGCGCTCGCTTTGTACAAACTCATCCGCATCTGTTTGCATTTCTGCTTGCTCTAACCCAAGTGCCACATAAATGTGTATCACTTCATCAGCATAACCAATTGCAGGATAGAAATGGCCCACATAGTGCATATTCTCTGCAATTAAACCTGTTTCTTCTAAAAGCTCTCTACTTGCCGTTTCATCTTGAGACTCGCCTGCATCAATTTTTCCTGCTGGAACTTCCAAAAAAAGCTGCTTCATCGGATACCTGAACTGATTTATCATTAAGACATCTCCATTTTCAAAAATTGGTACAATGGCACACGCTCCAGGATGCTTTATCCACTCTCTTATAGAACTTTCTCCGTTTGGTAATTCCGCAGTATCAGAAAAAACATGGAGTAACTTTCCATTAAATACCTCTTCTGAGTCTTTCGTTTTTTCTACCAGTAAGTTCGTTTTAATCATATTGGTTTTATGTTTTCAATGGGTGTAACTTTACGGTGAATATCGCAAATAATTTGGTTCGTTTGGTTTCATTTGAAAACATAGATGGGAAGACTGTGAGAGTGTCGGGGAAAGTCATTACTTTTTCTAACCTTATCTCGTTTTCACGCTTCATAGTTGCTTTCCCAGTTGTATATCTCCATTATCAAAATGAGATGCGCTACAACTGGATTATTATTGCGCTTATTTGCTACATAGGAATTTCAGATTACCTTGACGGGCTAGTGGCGCGCAAGACTAATACTATCTCAGAAGTCGGGAAAGTTATAGACCCCGTTTCAGATAAACTTTGTGCGGTTATACTTTTTGTCTATACCGTTTGGATTGGTTGGATACCGTTATGGTTCCTAGTTGTAAATGTAATTCGAGACACGCTAATTATGTGTGGCTCATCGTTTATAAAAGTTAAGTACGGCAAAGTGGCGATGTCTACAATGTCGGGGAAAATTGCCGTTAATATTCTGGCATTATACTGGATTTCGGTTTTCTTCTATAGAGATGCCACCCAAATTCACAACGTTTTGCTTATTCTATCTACCATAATCATGGCAATTTCATTTATTGATTATTTTAACCGCTACCGTAAAATTATGACCGGGGCAAAATTCAATTAACTAAGTATGGGATTTTTTAAGAAAATTGGTTTAAAGAAGAAAGAAACTCTTGAAAAGGGAGTTGAGAAAAGTCGCCAAGGAATTTTAAACAAGCTTAGCAAAGCCTTTGTTGGTAAAGATCGCGTTGATGACGATACACTAGATCAATTAGAAGAAATTCTAATTACATCTGATGTTGGTGTAGCCACCACTCTTGAGATTATCCGCCGTATTGAAACTCGTGTAGCTAAAGATAAATTTGTATCTCAGGGAGAGCTTCAAGGTATTCTTAGGGAAGAAATTATCGGCCTATTAAAAGAAAACGAAGCCAACAAGCCTGCAGAGTTCGACGCCCAATTTGAATCTACTCCTCATGTAGTACTTATTGTAGGTGTGAACGGAGTTGGCAAAACAACAACTATCGGGAAACTTGCGAATCAGTATAAAATGGCTGGTAAAAAAGTGCTGCTCGGCGCTGCAGATACTTTTAGAGCTGCCGCTGTAGACCAACTTATTATTTGGAGTGAGCGTGCTGATGTACCTATTGTTCAACAGGGGCAGAACGCCGACCCTGCTTCAGTAGCTTTCGATACCGTTTCTTCTGCAAAAGCTCGAGGTTCTGAGGTGGTTTTAATTGATACTGCTGGCCGTTTACACAACAAGAAAGTTCTTATGGACGAACTCTCTAAAATTAAACGTGTAATGAGTAAAGTTATACCTGATGCTCCTCACGAGGTAATTCTAGTTCTTGATGGCTCTACGGGGCAGAATGCATTACAGCAAGCCAAAGCTTTTACTGAAGCAGTAGATATTACTGGATTAGCACTTACTAAGTTAGACGGAACCGCGAAAGGTGGGATTGTTATTGGAATTTCTCATGAGCTCAATGTTCCTGTAAAATATATAGGGCTTGGTGAGAAAATAGAAGACTTACAGATTTTCGATCGTGAAAGTTTTGTAAATGCACTTTTTGGTAAATAAAGCCTCTTTTTAACAACTTAGCAATTAAAAAGAGGCTTTGGTAAACTTAACCTATAGTGCCGTCTCCGCCACTAGTTCCTGGTTTTTCGGCGCCGTCTTCTCCATCGCCGTCAGGCATATAAGATTGTTCTGTTCTTATTTTGTTTAATCTATAAGTCATTTGTAGTCCTTCTATATTTTGTTAGTTAGCAAACAACGAAATATATTTGAACGATACTATCGTTATCTAAAAAATAAGTGAGAAAAACTCATATGATTAATCGAGCTTCCTTTTTCATTTTATTTTTGGCCATTGCCTATTGCCCTAGTGCTTACTCACAATATGCCAGCGCTGAGTACGATTCTCTTTTATCGCTTGGAAATAAAGTATATCGCACTGGAGACTATAAAGCCTCAGCTAAGATTTACATAGAAGCAATGGACAAGTTTTCGTCTAACAAAAATAGTAGAGAGTGGATTATTGCTACTGTTGGTTACGGAGCTTCGTTAATTGATCAAGGTGAACTTCTTCAGGGTTATGATTGGGTAACTAAAGCTGATTCTGCTCTTACTAACAATATTTCTCTAGAGCTCCAAGCTTATGTAAAAAGCAATGTGGGATGGGTAACTAGACGTGTAAAAAGTAACCATGAAGCGCTGGTTGAATATCAAAAAGCGTTTGAGCTAGCCAAAGCCTCTGGGGATGACTACAGAATTGCCCAAGTTAGCAACTCTATGTCTACACTTACATTCTCCATGGGTTTATATAGCTCTTCGGTAGAGTACTCCACCGCCGCCGTAGAAGCTTTCACAAAAATTGGAGACGACTTTCAACTGGCAATGTCTCTTAAGAACCAATTTGCAGCTTACAATTATCTTGGTTTTATAGATAAAGCAGAAAAAATTCTATTTAAATCACTAGAGCTTAAAAAGAAAATTGGCAATAATGATTTGATATCAATTGACTATAGATCGCTTGGTGGTTTTTATAAGCAAAAAGGAGATTACGATAAGGCGTTAAAGTATTACTCCCTGTATTTAGATTTAATCAAAGACACTGGAAATATCACAAAAATACTTCCTGCCAACGACAATATTGGTACAGTATATTTTGCATTAGGTGAGTATGAAAAAGCCCTTAGTTATTTTAATTATAGCCAGCGGCTACGAAAAGAATATGTGTTTCATAATCCTAGTGCATTAGTGAATATCGCACAAACTTACCAAAAGTTACGAGAGTTTGACCTCGCGCGCACTTTCTATAACGACGCTCTAGTTATGTTTGAAAGATATAAGGAGCCGCTTCGAATTATAGATGTTTATTTAAAAAGAGCAGACTTAGAGTTAGAAGTTCAAAATTATAACGCCGCACTTTTATATTCAAAAAAGGCCGTAGAACTTTCTGCCGATACAGAGTCTAAACAACTGCAAGCTCAGTCTTTGTCGACATTAGCAAAAGTATATTCTACACTTGAGCAATATGACTTAGCGCTATCATTTTCAAAGAAAGCTTATAGTAAAGCTTCCCTTTTCAAAGGATACAAACTAAACGAATATCTTGTAAATCTATCGAGATCTTACTACTCAATGGGCTCGGATAGTGCTTTTTATTATGCTGAAAAAGCATTTACAGAAATTGAGCGTATTAGAAACAACATCTACGGCGATAATCTCCAAACATCCTTGTTTAGAGATTTTGCTCGTTTTTATAACGAAGTTGGCTACTGGTATCTTTCTAAGAGAGACAATCCTGAAAAAGCCTTCACCCTAATAGAAAAAGGAAAGTCTAGAGTGCTTTTGGATAACCTCTCGCTTTCAAGTTCTCAACTAGCTGCCATTGTCGACGAATCAACTTTACTCGCAATTAAGCAAAAAGAACGAGCTATAGATCAGTTGTATCGAGAGCTTGAATCTCTCCAAGACAGCGCCTTAATAGCTATTTTAAAGCAACAAATTAATACTGTTGAGTTCGATTATCAGACTACAATAAATCAAGTTCGACTTGATCACAAAGAACTCAAACAGCTTGAAATCCCAACTACTGTTTCGCTAAATGAGCTCACCAGGCTCTGTGACTCAAAAACTGCTATTATAGAATATGCGTTCTCCGGTAGAACATTAATCGCTTTTTGGATAACCAATAAAGGCTATTCTTATCACTTAATTGAGTTTGACTCAACACACGCCTCTGGCATTATAAACAAGCAAGTAGAAGAGTTTAAAACCGCAATAGAACAAGTCGCTGATAAAAACAAGCTTGCGGAACTCTCCAAACCAATCTATGATAATCTACTCGCACCGTTTTTAGAAAAGAACGCTCATATTAATCAAATTCTGATTGTACCAGATCAAGGTATTGCATTACTGCCTTTTGATGCACTAATTAAAGACGATAAATATCTTATAGAAAATTTCAATTTTAAATATCTACCCTCTGCAACGGTAAATAATTACATAAAAAATCCACATCGAGAAACTTCGCAAGACTTGCTGGCTCTTGCGGCTTCGGGTTTTGAGCCTTCAAACAACTTATCAACTTTGAATAGACGTGGCGCACTCTCGTCACTTCCTGCATCTTTACTAGAAGTTGATTCTATCTCCGTCCATTTCAACTCTAAAGTTCTTTTAAACGAGGGTGTTATTTATGAAGAAGATTTCAAACGACTCGACTTATCCAGTTTCAAGTACATCCATTTCGCCTCGCATGCACTGGTAAACGAAGAGAACCCGCTTCAAAGTGGCCTCTTGTTAGCTAGTAGCAACACTACTGAAAATTCTTTGGGAGAAGATGGTTACCTGAACAGCATGGAAATTAGCTCGCTAAATCTTAATGCAGACATGGTTGTTCTAAGTGCTTGTAACACAGGGTTTGGCAAGGTTATAGCAGGAGAGGGTCTCCTAGGCTTGCAGCGTTCTTTCTTAAAAGCTGGGGCATCTTCTGTTTTAGTGAGCCTTTGGAGCATTTACGATAGAAGTACCGCTGAACTGATGGGAAATTTTTACGCGAATCTTAATTTATACGAAAGCGAAGAATTTAGCTGGTGGGATAAAACACTTTATTACTTCAATTTCTACCAAGCGCCTTTATTCGATTATAAGGCTAAAGCAATAAGGGATGCGAAGCTTTCAATGCTTCAACATCCCTATTACAATCATCCCGTTTATTGGGCACCATTTATCCTAATTGGTAAATAGCTTAATTACGTGATTGGCTTCTAGTTTTCTCTATAAACTCTTGATTATCAACTATAGGTCTTTCATCAGAGTTTGCAATCATCGCAGTAGTTACATAAAGTAATTTAGTGCGTTTTGTTAATGGACCCCATTCGATATTTTCGATTTGATCAGAAGGGCGGTGGTAATCTGCATGTACACCGTTAAAGAAGAAAATAAATGGTATCCCAAGGCGACCAAAGTTCCAGTGATCACTTCTTCTATAAAACTGATTCGGATCGTTTAAGTCATTATATCTTTTACTCAAATCAATATTTACGCTAGCGGCATTGGCTTCTTGTAGTAAACTATCAAGCCCAGAGGAGATAATTTCTCCACCAATCACATAGATGAAGTCTTTATTGTCTTCATGTTCTTTATCAACACGGCCAATCATATCAACATTGATATTTGCAACTGTGTTTTCAATAGAATAAATCGGATGGTCTGAGTAGTATCTTGAGCCAAGAAGACCTTTTTCTTCACCAGCAACATGTAAGAATAAAACACTTCTTCTTGGGCCTGCACCTGCATTTTTAGCAGCTATCATGGCTTGTGCGGTATTTAGAACACCTGTTGTTCCGCTACCATCATCGTCAGCGCCATTATAAATAGTATCGCCAGTAGAATCAGGGCGACCAATGCCTACGTGATCATAATGAGAGCTTAACACAACTACTTCGTCTTTCAATTTAGGGTCACTACCTTCTAAAAATGCAACCATGTTACTAGTAGTTACGGTTACAGTCTCAGCGTCAACTTTATGCTCTAAGCTATAGTTAAGTGCTTTTGCCTCAAAAGAAGCTGGCGCTTCTTGGATACTTGCTGAAAGTTCAGTTAGTTGCTCTGAAGTTTCTAAGCCCAGTAGCTTCGCTGCTAACTCTGGGTGGATTCTTTGCCAAGCTTGCTGAGGAGCCTTTTGTGCATCAGATTGCATATAAGCAAGCGACATTCTGCCTCTACTTCCTAAAGAAGATTGCTTAGCTTCAACAGCTTTGTCAAACTCTTCTACGCCATCAGTATAAATTAGAATTACACCAGCGGCGCCGTCTTTAGCCATTTGTTGTTGTAACGCTCTAGTGTTAGTAACACCTTGAACAGAAAACATCATAAGCCATTTACCAGCTACTCCTTCAGGAATCTGGTTAACACCATTTTCTTTGTCTGAGATACCCAAGCCAACAAATACGATATCACCGGAAACATTATCTGAACCACCAAAAATAGTTGAGAAATTACTTGTTTCGGTTTTGGTAAGTTTAGAATGGTCTACAACTGTACCGTTCGCATCTTTTAGAATGTATTCATAGCTATTTGTAATAGGCGTAGTAAGATCGAAGTGTTGTTCGTACGTATTATTATCGCCTACAGGTGTTAAACCTAATGCTTTATATCTACCAGATAAGTACTTAGCAGCTTTTTCTAAGCCTTTACTTCCAGTATCTCTACCTTCTAAAGAGTCGTGTGCAAGAACCGATAAATCTGCTTTTAGACCCTCGGTTGTAATTGTTTCCACAAAGTCTAGGATGTTAGCTTCAGGAATCTGGCTGGTTTTCTGAGAACCGCTACATGCTATAAGGCTTACAAAAAGCCCTAGGATAAGTATTTGTTTCATTATTGAATTCTATATTTTGGTTAAATTCCTACTATCTCGTTAACCGATTTTAAGGCTACGTAAAAGTTGGTGGGTGCTTCTTCGATAAATAAATCTATTTGTTGCTCTTTAATCATCTCTAGAATCGCTAGAAAAGTTACCACTATTATAACTCTATTTGTAATATTATTACATATCTCTTTAAATGATTGCTTCCCATTCTTAGCGAGTTCATCTAGAACAAATTCAACTTGTTCCTCAATGGTAGTCTCTACTTTCGAAACTCGATGAACAACTTTACTCCGTTCTATATCGGTTAGTACTTTTCTAAACGCCGATATTAAGTCAAACAAAGTGACATCCTTTAGAGCCTCTCCCGTAGCTTGCTGCTCTACATTGTCGGCTTCAGGGTAACCTCTCAAGTATCTTTTTCTTGCCTCTTCGTCAATGTCAGCCATTTTAACCGACATCTCCTTGTATCTCTTATACTCTAAAAGGCTTTGTACGAGCTCGTAACGTGGATCAGATTCATCAAGTTCTAAAAACTCATCGTGTTCTCGAGGTAGCATCATTTTAGCTTTTATAGCCATTAGCATGCTTGCCATTAAAATGAACTCGCTTGCTATTTCTAAATCCAGCTCTTCCATTAAATGCATATACTCTAGGTATTGCCCAGTTATATAAGAAATTGGTATGTCATAGATATCTAACTCGTCTCTCTTAATAAAGAAAAGTAATAGATCTAAAGGGCCTTCAAAGTTTTTAAGCTGAACACGGTACATAGTTAAAATTAAGAGCTTAAAAGATAAAATTCTTGCTTTTATTTTCTTTATTCATCATTATTTTAGTCAATCATAAACATCATCTTATGGATTATTCACAATTTGTAAAAGCTATACATGAAAATGATACAAAAGAGCTCAATGCACAGTCTCTTGTTATAACTCGTGTGCTTATAAAGTTTTTGCGTGTTCGAATGAATGCTTCGCAGGAAGATGCCGAAGATTGTGTTCAAAATACATTACTGCTTGTAATTGAGAAAGTTAAAGAAGAAAAACTGAACAATCCTGACTCTATAATTTACTACTTATTCACTACTGCAAAGAATGATTATTTTAAACTTCTTGCCAAGAATAAAGAAAGTAATTACGAAGATGTTCCAGACTTCCACGCTAAAGAACCAGATCAACTAAAGAATCTTTTAAACCAAGAACGTCAAGATATTCTTAATCGTTGCCTCAATACTCTAAAAGCTAGTTATTTTGAATACATTTCGTATTGGTTTGAGCACCCTGGTGATGAGGCGGTTGTTGTTGCAGACCATTTTAATATATCGGTGAGTAATGCGTGGACAAAAAAACATCGTATACTTCAAATTCTAAAAGAGTGCGTCCAAAAAAATATTAACCTTTAGTGTAAGGAGTTAATGTTGAAAAGGTCTTACATAAACAGAATGTATTTGATACATTCTGAAATAATATAAATACATGGAACACGATAGAACGTTGACTTTACGGAAATACATTGATGCCTACGTAAAAGGGCAGTTAGGCGAGGCCGAGATTCAGGAGCTCTGGACTGAAATTGCTAAAAATCCTACACTGCTTGATGATTTAGAGCTTGAAGTAGGGGTTAAAGAGTTATTAGAAGAAAAAGCTTCTTCTTCTAAAAAAAAGGCAACACTTCATACTTTGCCTAATTGGGCTTGGCATACTTCAGCCGCAGCGGTAATTGTTTTAGTAGCATTGCTTCAATTATTTAGAACACCCACACCCACTGAACTAAGTCAATTTGTTATCCAAGGCATCAGCCCTGACCAAATTGAAACTTCAGATGCATTACGTTCTTCTGAATTAGGCATTTCATCTGCAGATTCATTACTCAACCTAGGGTTTCAAGCGGCGTACACTGGAAATAATCAAAAGGCGTTAGAGTTCTTTGATACCGTAATAGAAAACTATAAGCAGGAGCCTTATACCTCTAAAGCTTATTTGAACCGTGGAATAATTTTATATAATAATGGCGATTATCAGAATGCTATTATTTCGTTTAATGAAGCGATTTCTCATATCGAGGACAATCGAATGCTTACCGAAAAAGCGCAGTGGTTTCTAGCTAATACCTATGTAAATACTAAAGAGCTGGAAAAAGCTCTTGACGCAGCGGGCAAAACTTATATGTTAAATGGTGTTTTCCGAAAGCAATCATTCCGCTTGTATCAGAAGTTAAATTATGATCTCGGAAAAGTTGATTACGATAACTTTGAAGAACAGACAGAGAATTAATCTTCTGTCTGTCTAGTATTCTTCTACCATTGGTATCGGGTTAGCTGAACTGCCCATGTGATTCATCAGCGCTTTATGTGTAGATATCTTAGGCTCTTTTTTCAATCGTTCAACTCTGTTATACTCGCCCTCGCTGTTAAGCAACCAACGCTGCGTGTTATCTCTCAAGTAGAGATTTAGTATAAATTGAAGATATTTTTTAAGCTTTGGCTCAATAATTGGCGTAACTGCTTCAACTCTAGCATCTAGGTTCCTATGCATCCAATCGGCTGAACCAATAGAGTATTGGTATTCTCCACCACTATTGAAATAGAAAATGCGTGAGTGCTCTAAAAACCGACCTATTACAGAGTGAACCGTTATGTTTTCGCTTAAACCTTCTCTGCCTGGTATTAACCTACAAACTCCTCGAACTATCAAATCAACTTTAACACCTACTGAAGATGCTTCGTAGAGTTTTTGGATAATTAACGGATCTTCTAAGCTATTCATTTTCGCAATGATTCTTGCTGGCTTTCCTAGCTTAGCAATTTCAATTTCTTGCTCAATAAGATTGGTAATTTCTCTTCTTAAATGCTTTGGTGCCACTAATAGCTTTTCAAATGTCTGCTCTGGAGCGTAGCCCGTTAACAAGTTAAAAATATCGGTTACATCAGACCCTATTACTTCATTACAAGTAAACAACCCTAAATCTTCGTATAACTGAGCGGTATCTGGGTTATAGTTTCCAGTACCTATATGGCAGTAAGTTCTAAGTCCGTCTTCCTCTTCGCGGACTACCATTGTAACTTTTGTATGAATTTTCAATCCTGGCATACCATAAGCTACGTGTACGCCACAGTTTTCGAGCCTTTGCGCCCAGTTAATATTTCGCTGTTCGTCAAAACGTGCGGTTATTTCTACCAATACCGCAACCTGCTTGCCATCTTCAGCCGCCTCCATTAACGAGTGCATAATTGGTGAGTCTTTTGAAGTACGATACAATGTTTGTTTAATCGCCAACACTTTGGGATCTCGTGCTGCTTCTTCAATAAATCTTTGTGTAGATAACTCAAAGCTGTGATACGGATGATGAACCATAAAGTCACCTTTCTTAATCACATCAAACATATTAGGTATTTCTTCATCCAATGCATGATGAAGCGCCGGGTGAAGTACGGGCTGCCAATTCCTACTTTTTAAACGAACAAAACCTGAAAGCTGTGAAATTTGGAGGGCGTCTACCAAACCAATCGTTCCGTTCATTTCATACACATCATTCCAATTAATCTTCAGATTTTTAATCAGATACTTTTTGATGTGTTTTGGCATTTTTGAATCAAGCTCAAGACGAACTATTTTCGCAAACTTTCTCTCTCTAAGTTCATCTTCAATGGTTTCTAACAGATCATCGGCTTCTTCTTCATTCCTATCAATCGAAGCATTTCTGGTAACTCGAAACATATGCGCAGAAATCACTTCCATTCCTGTAAAAAATTCCGATATCTTCTTTAAAATCAGATCCTCTATAGGAATTAATATCACCTTGTTACCCTTTCTATCCACTTGAATAAACCGAGGACGATTGGAGGGGATTTTGATTCTAGAAAAGAATCTTTCTTTTGTTTTTGGGTTTCTTAGCTCAACCGCAAACGACAAACTTTGGTTAGATATAAATGGAAAAGGATGAGATTCATCTACTGCAAGAGGTGTAATTATGGGGTAAATCTGCTTCAAAAAGAAACGATCACTAAATTTTTGCTGCGTGGCTGTCAGTTCACCGTACTTCTTAATATGAATGCCTTTCTCTGCAAGCTTTGGAATTAATTGGTCAAAAAAGCACCCTCTATATGCTTCTATCATCTTTATAACTTCAAAACGAATAGTTTTAAGCTGATCGGATGGAGTCATACCGTCTACTGAGAGCGCTTTTACACCTGCCAGCTGTTGCCTTTTAAGGCCACCAACACGCTTTTGGAAAAACTCGTCGAGATTGGAACACACAATACCGATGAACTTAACACGCTCTAGCAGTTTGTTCTTGTCGTTAAGAGCTTCTGCCAATACTCTTTCATTAAACTTTAGCCAGCTTAGCTCATAATTAAAGAAGTAATCTGCCCCAAATATTTTTAGGCTACTTGAACTCAAATCTTTATGCATTCCTTTTTCCTTAAGAATTTCATTCTTTTTTTTGTTGGCGGCTTTCTTGCCTTTTTGCTTTTTTTGCTCAACCACGGGATCGTATTCTAGATCGTCTGGTGAAAAGGGTACATATTTCATCTAAAAAGGGTAAAGTTGCATACGCATTTCGCTTGAAAACTAAGTATAATTATATAAAGTTAGTGTAAACAAATACAGCTCAAAAATAGTGCAAAATCCACTTCTAAATCCTACTCAAAAAGAAGACGTTTTCGAGCAAACCGTTCGCCCTTCTAAAATGGAAGAGTTTATTGGCCAGCAAAAAGCCATTTCAAACTTGAGTATTTTTATAAAAGCTGCAAAACAGCGCGGAGACGCACTAGATCATGTTATTCTTTCTGGCCCTCCCGGTTTAGGAAAAACCACTCTTTCTTACATCATAGCCGAAGAAATGGGCGTTAACATCCGCCCAACTACTGGTCCTGTTTTAGAAAAGCCTGGCGACTTAGCCGGTATGCTTACTAATCTTGAAGAAGGAGATGTGCTTTTTATTGATGAAATCCATCGCTTAAATCCTGTTATAGAAGAGTATTTATACTCAGCGATGGAAGATTTCAAACTCGATATTGTGATTGATTCGGGACCGAATGCACGAAGTATTCAGATTGATTTGAACCGTTTTACACTTGTGGGTGCAACCACGCGAAAGGGTATGTTAACTGCGCCATTGCGCGCACGTTTTGGCATAGACATGCGCCTAGATTATTACGATGTTGAGCTTTTACAACTCATCGCGCTACGCTCTGCCAGTATTATGAGCTTCGGAATTACCGATGAAGGAGCGTATGAAATTGCAAGCAGAAGCCGTGGAACACCCCGTATCGTCAATAAGTTACTTCGCCGAACTCGCGACTTCGCACAGGTTGAAGGACTTTCATCTATTGATAAAACAATTGCAGATAAAGCACTCAACGCTCTTGATGTAGACTCTAACGGATTAGATGAAATGGATGTGCGTATGCTTCGGGCAATTATAGAAAATTATTCTGGTGGCCCCGTTGGCCTTAGCACTCTTGGAGTTGCTGTAGGAGAAGATAAAGGAACTATTGAGGAAGTGTATGAACCATATCTTATTAAAGAGGGTTTCTTACAACGTACACCAAAAGGCCGCATAGTAACACCAAAAGCCTATAACTATCTTGGGATTGAACTCAAAAATTCAGGGAAAGACTTATTCAATTCATAGCCATTTTTCTCCTCTTTTCTTTTTAAATTTGGCGTTCATTAAACCTAACCCAAGGAACCTTACTTTAAGACTTTTATAAATAATGAAAAAACTCTTTACTTCTGAATCTGTATCTGAAGGCCACCCGGATAAAGTGGCTGATCAAATTTCAGATGCGATTCTCGATTCTTTAATTGGCCAAGACCCAAATTCTCGTGTAGCGGTAGAAACCCTTGTTACAACTGGTTTAGCCGTTGTCTCTGGAGAAGTTACAACCGATGCTTATGTTGACGTTCAAGATATTGTTCGTGATGTAATTCAAGAAATTGGTTATACAAAGGCTTCTTACCGCTTTGATGCTGATAGCTGCGGTGTTCTTTCAACTATTCATAAACAGAGCCCTGATATTGCACAAGGTGTAGATCGTGAAGGTGCTGGCGATCAAGGAATGATGTTTGGGTTTGCTACTACGCAAACTCCAGAATACATGCCTATGCCACTTCAGTTTTCTCATAACTTACTGAAAGAGTTGGCGCGAATAAGAAAAACTACAGAGTTAATGCCATACCTTGGGCCTGATAGTAAAAGTCAGGTAACTATTGAGTACAATGAAGACGGATCACCAAAACGTATCCATACCATTGTTCTTTCAACTCAACATGATGAGGGAGTTGAACAAGCTCAGATTCATGCCGACATTAAAAAGCATCTTATCAGCAATGTGATTCCAGCAGAACTAATTGATGCTGACACTCTCTATCACATCAACCCAACGGGTAAGTTTGTAATTGGTGGACCACACGGCGATACGGGTTTAACTGGTCGTAAAATTATTGTGGATACATATGGCGGATTTGGCGCACATGGTGGCGGAGCTTTTTCTGGTAAAGATCCTTCTAAAGTAGACCGTAGCGCTGCATACGCTTCTCGTCATATCGCAAAAAACTTAGTTGCTGCTGGACTTGCCGACGAAATTTTAGTTCAACTTGCGTACGCTATTGGCGTTGCAGAGCCTGTTTCTATAAATGTGAACAGTTACGGAACTGGAAAAATTAGCGATTTAGAACTCGCTACTTTAGTTGAAAAAACTTTCGACTGTACTCCAAAAGGAATTATTGAGCGTTTTGATCTTAAACGTCCTATTTACAAGCAAACAGCTGCTTACGGGCATTTTGGTCGCGACGAATTTCCTTGGGAAAAATTAGATTTCGTGGATAAACTCCACTAATTCACTCCAACTTTAAGCTCCTACATTTAGTGTAGGAGCTTTTTTTATATACAAGTATTTAAACCTTAATTTCTTTTCGTAACACCATCTAAAATTCTACCTCCTTAGGAAAAGGAATTATTTATCCTCATAGTTTTACGGCGCCCTCTGGGCTAATCACTCTACCAATGCAATTTCTTTCAGGGCAGCTTTCATTAGATTTATTCGGTATTACAATTATGGAGCCGACGGTGATGCTGACCAACTTCATAATTACCGCGGTTTGTAGCTTTGCGTTTATCCATTTAAAAAATGCTTCTACTCACCAGAAAGTGATTCGGTATTTTCGAAGCTTTTTCATTTTTATGGCTCTAGCTACATTTTTGAGTGGTGTATTTGGCCATGCTTTTCAATACATCGTTGGGCCACAGTGGAAACTCTTAGGATGGTTTTCGGGCTTGGTTTCTATATTTTTAATGAGTCATGCTTCTATATTGCACGCCAGCTCCACTATCAACACAAAATACATTACTGCTTTTAAGCTCGTAAATTTCTTGGCGTTAATCATTTTTACTGCATTAACGGTCCGCACCCTAGACTTTAATTTTGTGCAATTTCACTCCGTTTTTGCTTTTTTATTATTAGTTCTTCCCATTCATATAGTGGTTTTTATCCAAACAAGAAATGTGGGAAGTAAGTTGATGATTTACACCATCTGCTTTACTTCGTTATCAGCTTTCATTTTTACTTTCAAAATCTCGCTGGGTATTTGGTTTAATCACCTCGACATCGCCCACACTATTTTAGCCCTCAGCATGTATTTCTTCTATAGAGCAGCGCTAAAACTTGGTGAGAGTTTTTCTAGCCAAATAGATTTTTAGGCAGTCATTCCAATTGATGCTTCCAAAAAAGTGTTGCCAAATAGGGCGTAACATTCTTTCACGTTTGTCGACTTGTCTTCAATATAGATTTTTATAACTTGGAGCACTTTTTAACCAGACAAACTATCTATGAAGTTGAAACAAAGTTTTTTGCTAGCTATTGGTCTTGCTTGCGTACTAAGTAGTGCGCTACAAGCTCAATCCAAGCCACAAGCCTTTAAAGGAGCTCAAATTATTCCTATTAATGGAGCCCCAATAGAAAATGGTGTATTAATTGTTAAGGATGGAAAGATTGTGGCTGTTGGTGGCGCAAATACTTCCATACCAAGCAATGCAACGGTACATGATGTAACAGGGAAAGTATTGATGCCAGGCTTAGTTGATACGCATTCGCATCTTGGCGAAGGTGATGGAGGCGACCGTTCTTCTGCACTTCACCCCGATGTTCGTATTTTGGATGCCATCGATCCACGAAGCGATACTTTCAAGAAAGCTCTTGCTGGCGGTATCACTTCCGTAAACATTATGCCCGGTTCTGGCCATCTAATGAGTGGACAAACTGTTTACCTAAAGCTCCGATCAGCAAATGTTATTGAAGACATGCTCTTAGTTGTGGACGAAGAGAATGATATTTATGGTGGAATGAAGATGGCGAATGGAACCAACCCACAAGGGAATCCTCCATTTCCAGGTACTAGAGCTAAATCTGCCGCATTGGTACGCGAGTTATTTGTTAAAGCCCAAAACTACCAGGCCAAAGTTGTTGCCGCTGATGGCGACGAAAGTAAAATGCCTTCTCGTGATTTACAGATGGAAGCATTGGTACAAATATTAGAAGGAAAGAGAACGGTTCACAACCACACTCACCGCCACGACGATATTTTAACGGCTATCCGTCTTTCTCAAGAATTTGGATACAAGCTAGTGCTACATCATGTAAGTGAAGCTCACAAAGTAGCCGACGAAATTGCTGCCGCTGGTGTTCCTGCTTCTATCATAACACTTGATTCTTTTGGTGGAAAAATGGAAGCTGCTGATCTTTCAAATGGAAACGGTGCTGCACTTGAAAAAGCGGGTGTTTTGGTTGGTTTCCATACCGACGATGGTATTACCGATTCTAGATTATTCTTGCGTTCTGCTGCAATGGCTGTTCGTGAAGGAATGAGTCGTGAAAAAGCTCTAGAAGCTGTTACCATTGCAAATGCTAAAATGATGGATATTGAGAACCGCGTTGGAACACTAGAAAAAGGCAAAGATGCCGATTTTATTATCCTTTCTGGTGATCCTTTCAGTGTTTACTCACATGTTGAACAAACATGGATTGAAGGTCTCTTAGTTTGGGACAGAGCTAATCCTAAAGATAAAGATTATTCTACGGGTGGGTATGATGTCTTCCGTGGCGAAACCCACACACATCACGTAGAAGGAGAATAACTATGAAAACTTTCAAATTACTTTTCACATTCCTATTTGCAATCTGCTTGCTAAACATTACCCAAGCGCAAATTGCAGTAAAAGGCGGTTTAGTGTACACTAGCGCTGGCAATCCCATCAAAGATGGCGTGGTTCTGATTAAAAACGGAAAGATTGAACGAGTTGGAAAACAATCGTCAGTTAAAATCCCAAAAAACTATGAAGTTCTCGAAGCTGCGGTAGTAACCCCTGGCCTCATCGATGCACATTCTGTAGTTGGCCTTGCAGGAATGTACAACGTGCCTGCTGATCAAGATCAACTAGAAACGAGCAGCGCTATCCAGCCAGAACTTCGTGCTATTGATGCTTACAACGCTCGTGAAGAGTTAGTTGGTCATTTAAGAAATCTAGGTGTTACCACTGTTCATACTGGTCATGGGCCAGGAGCTCTTATCAGTGGACAAACTATGATTGTTAAAACCACTGGAAATACCGTAGAGGAGTCGGTTTTGGTTCCTCAAAAAATGCTCGCATTTACTTTAGGCTCAATGATGAATCGTGCCATTAAAAAGCCAGGTACTCGTTCTAAAGGCATCGCAATGTTACGCCAAAAGTTGGTGAAAGCTCAAGCATACGCAAAGAAAAGAGCCGCAAAAGATGACAAACAAAGTACTAGCTTAGATATGGAAGCTTTAACCGACTTACTTGACGGAAAGCTAACCGCATTGGTCACTGTTCACAAAGCCAACGATATCATGTCTGCTATCCGACTCCAAAAAGAGTTTGGGTTCCCAATGATTCTTGATGGCGCGGCTGAAGCGTATCTCATTCTAGATGAAATTAAAGCTTCTGGTTTGCCTGTTATTGTTCACCCAAGTATGGTTCGAACTAATGGCGACAGCAAAAACGCTAGCATGGAAACACCAGCTAAACTTTATGAGGCTGGCATTCCGTTTGCTTTCCAAAGTGGGTTCGAAGCTTACGTTCCTAAAACACGCGTTGTACTTTTTGAAGCTGGCGTAGCAGTTGGTAATGGTCTAGATCACGATGTTGCCATTCAAAAACTGACTATTGATGCCGCTAAAATGTTAGACATCGATAAGCGAGTTGGTTCGCTAGAAAAAGGAAAAGATGCGGATGTTGTTCTGTATGATGGCGATCCTTTTGAATATACAAGCCACGTTACTAATGTTATCATTAATGGTGTAAAACAGTAATAATTGCACACTTTTAAATCCTACATCGACCATCTCACTAAGCTGAAACTGCATCATATTTCAGTGCCTAAAGAGGTGGTTGATGATTTAGGTGGAATTGGAACTCGGCTCCTGTGTTCCATCAACAATCATAAAGCTTTTCATTGTGGACTTGTGGCTTTGGGCGGGGGACGAGCCTACATCACGCTTAGCAAAAAGAGAATGACTGAGTTTGGCATTGAAATGGGGGAAGAAGTTGACGCCGTTCTAACGATAGATAATTCCAAATACGGAATGGAGATGCCCGATGAGCTCGAGGCGCTTTTAGAGCAAGATGCTGAGGGCTTGGCGCTGTTTTTAAAACTCACACCCGGACAACAACGCTACATCATTTACTACGTGGCTCAGGTTAAAAGTAGTCAGTTAAAGATTGATCGATCAATTATGCTCATCAACAATTTAAAAACGATGAATCCCGCCAAATTCGATTTCCGTTATCTACTTGGTAAACCACCGAGGGAAGAGTAAGGTAATATAAATTTCAATTTCGTTTCTTATTTCTCATCTGAATAAACTCATCGTAATCATCGCCAAGCTTTTCCTTTAAAGCAGCTTTTTCATGCTTTTTGATAAAATGATTCGAAGTCTAATACTTAAGCACGTACTATTTGAATTGCTCTCATTAACTCGCTTCTTTCGAACTTTTCCAAAGATAAAAACGAAACCCACTAAACAAGACAAGCCACACAACGGTTCGAAACGACATTGCTTGGAGGCTATCAACTGCAATTGAGCTTCCCTTTGTATACAAAACGAAGATTGTTATCAGCACAATCAGGTTGAGACCAAGTATTGTTGCTGCCATATACATTCCTTTTTTAATACTTCGCCAAGCGATGATACCTGCCGCCACATACACCAAACCCATTACTGTATTATAGATGAGCAACGGTAGGAATACTATGTAACTGGGATCTGTTCCTAAAAGAACACGTGAGCCTGCTAAAATGGTCATCAAGCCAAATAATATAGCGACAACTACAAGTATGATGCGGAGGGTTTTCATTTATCAAAGCACCTATTGGCTCTTATGTTTAAGCTGTGCAGATTTTCAGATACTTTGAATTAACGGAATTTTAGAGCTATAACAAACTTGTTGATTTATTGGCTAAGAAAGAACGCAATTGCTTTTAAATAGCTGGGAAGATCCTTCAGAGGTATCTTCAGGATGACGGTGAGCTTAGTTTAATTTATTAAACCTGTCAACGAATTATCTAACATCTACAATTCGTTTTATCAGAGTTCATTCCAATATTCCGAAATAGAACGTTCTTTAATAACTACAGGCTCCGACTCAACGTCGATAAAATACAACTTGTTGTTCCATGCAAACTTTGGGAACGCTGAACTTTCTACCATTTTTGACTTAGCTGTATAGTCTTCAATATTCACTCTTGTAACAACATAACCGCTATCTGAATTACTACCTGTAATCAATAATTCATCCTTATTAAGTGCATATAAACCCCATCCCGTTGAGCGACCTTTTGTTACCTGTTCAAAATCTCTATTGTTAAAAGTTCTGGAGTTCTGTAGATCCCGCTTTGGTTTAACAAAACCATCAATTTCAACTGCAATTGTTTGCTCTAACTCACCCTTCAGATTAAATACATACATCGTATTTGTATATGCAGGCATAAAATAAATGTGTTCTCTATGATACAGCATCTGATTATTCATAACTCGATCGGCTAACCTAGGAAACTCTAGTTCAATAGTGTCAAATGTAAGTAAGGGCTCGCCATCTCTTCCTAGTCCTCGCAGTTCATACTCTCCATTGGGTTGAGTGTAAAACCCCACAAAAAGTGAATCGTGAACAAAATCAAATGACATGGATGCAAAGAATTTTCGATCCGCTACATGAGTGACCTTGTTATCATAGTTTATATAAACACCAAAAGGAGCACTGTTTGTGAAAAACACTTCATTCTGAAGTAATTTTGGGAAAATGGGGGCCCAGTTAAATCCTGGAAAACTATCGGAAGCGTTGATTTCAGTTATAAATTTACCGGTCTTCTTGTCATATAAGAGAAATATTTTCTGGAAATTGGCAAAAACTCCCAAATAGTCATCATTAACTACAAGTAGAGTAGAGGTTAGGAACACATCTTCATCTAATGTAATTGTTCTTTCTTGAGCTATTACCGAGAAGGTAGAAATTGTTGTCAGAATTATAGTTAGAAGAGCTAATCTCAGAGTGGTCATTTTATACGTTCTAAGTTTCGAATATTAAAATAGCACTGCATCAAAACGCATTGACTATACTGTACTTGAATTAACGAAATTATGGACTTAGAACAAATTCGGCTATAAGGAAAGGAAATCTTGATTCCATGAATTCCAGTTTTCTAATACTTCCTTTTCGTTGCTGTCGAGATTTACTTTTTCTGGATTATTAAGGGAGGAATATGATATCTGTCTTTTTGATACGGCTGTTGGTAGTGAGGCGAAGAAAATCTGACCTGAAACTTTTTCTATGATATCGCCACCTAGTAACTTTATTTCCTGTTCAGCAACAGTATAGTTGTTCGTAAATAAAAGAAGGTTTCTAGTAGACATAATTAGCATAGTGAGTCAAATTTTGATAAGGTAAAAAGCCTTAAGGCCATTCAGACCTACGGGCATCGGAAGGATGTTAATGATGCTTCTATACACCTATGTTTCCCTTTTACGCTAAATAACCCCCGAACTAAAACAACTATCGAAATTCTTGAAGCAACGATTCTATAACAATTAGTTAGTACGTTGACTTAGAATAACATCTCTAATTTGCATGTTTAGGAAGGGAAAGTCATCACTAAAAAGGGGTATTCTAAGTACCACTTTTGGGTATATTATTTGATATTCGAAACAACGAACCACATAAAGCTAGATTCAGAAGTGCTTTTTTTGCTGTGAATATCATCCCTTCTTTGAAGCGGTGAAGGGATTCGGTGTTAATTCACCTACTTAGCCAATAAAGCCGAACCAGCCAGCAATTGAAACGCTCAATCCAATAAGCGTTCCAAGAATACCTATGATTAGATCGCTATGACGTTTACCGTCTTTTCTGGGACCAGGTATTAAAACCGATTCTGTTGGGTTGGTCGGATTGTAATAGATGCTTACATCACTATTTACTGGATGGCTTTCAGCATAATGCATCGTTTCTGGATACACCAATGTATAGAAAGCGACGCCTTTATTTGTGTATATGGAATCCGCTACCTTGTATTTGTACCCAACATTAAGCCTCATCGCGGGTTTTGCTTCACCATCGATATTACGGTTTCCCCAGAGGTCAACTGTTACTATTTGCCCAATAACACTCGGCCAAGATTCACTCGCCACACTCTTTTTAAATCTGCGGATAGCATACCGAAGCATGAACAAGCCGAAAATGGTAAATATAGCTCCAGCAATAAATGGCGTATTCATAT
Organism: Balneola sp.; assembly: GCA_048267405.1. Lineage (GTDB taxonomy): Bacteria > Bacteroidota > Rhodothermia > Balneolales > Balneolaceae > Balneola. The sequence goes on from JBLWXP010000002.1 coordinate 158,244, forward strand.
CCTTAAAAGTCTTTATGTATAATGATAGCGTATTTAATCAGCCAATACTTAGCTAATTTACATCAACTAGTCGTTTTAAACTCTTCCAAAGCTGGAAAGTAAAATATCTATTCTTGAAAAGTTAAACCTCGCCTGCAATTGTTGTGCTTCTTACTTGAACCTAGAAGACACTAATAGAAAAGATTATTACCCAAAATAAATTTAGCTTTGGCCAGATAAGAAGCATTAATCTGGGTCAATTTGAGAATTAATTTAACTAATAAACTTTCGCCTTAATTCTATCTCCCAAATCTGAACCTATTACCTCAAGCGCTAAGTTTATTATATCCTGAATATTTTTACGACTATAGTTAACTCCAAGCCACCAGCCAGAAACTACTTCAACTGAATTTGCTTCAGCTAAATCGGGACGATCTGGATACAGGTTATATTTACTTTTATCCAAGTATCTTCTTTTTTTTCCATGCTTTCTGGAAGCAAATCTATCAAGGAATGTACCATCCTCTTTGTCCAATAATTCAAAAAGAGTAATCATTACTTTGCGCGCTGATTTTACTGGAATTTCTTGTTCTTTAAATATCAAAGTGTAGTTTCCTACACTTCGAGTTTGATTTTTCTTTGTAATAGATTTACTACTGTATGTAGTTTTTTTTGATATTCTATCTACTCTAGGGCTTTTGACAGATAGAGCTTTCACTGAAATGGTTTGTTTATCGAGAAATGTACTACAATCATCTAATTCGGGTCTATAACCGCATAAATCTTCTACTTTTTCAGCTAATAATTCTAATAATATTGAATCCTGCTCTTTAAGTAATAAGTCCCACGCCTTTGGTAGATTGTTTGCAATAGTCCTATATCTAGAAACATTTTGATAATCAAAGCGAGCTGATTTTAGCGCCTCGCCTGAAGTTACATTTTCGTATTTTAAATACCGTATTAGTCTACTTTCGATTTCATCTAGGCTTCTTTCTAATAAATCTATTTTATAGACCCTCCTTTCGTCATAAAGCCCTTGTTCTCCGGGTAAGTAAAAACTCCATTCCTGTCCATCAGTAAGTATTGCCATTGGTACACCCAAATGGAAAGCATATTCAAATAATTGTCTGTCAGCCCCGTCAGAGAGCCCAACATTTTTTACTTCAATAAAAACAGATGGCCTGTTTTTAGGATGGCATAAAGCAAAGTCAACTCTACGTTTCTCAACCGAAAACTCCGGTATAACAATTGAAGTATCAAAAACTGGCCAGCCAAGTTCATTTAGAGTGGGCAATAGTATTCCTTGCGAAACTGATGCCTCTGAGGTGTAAGAGCCTTGCTTTAGCCCCTCTTTTACTATTTTTAAATAATCTGATAGTGCCATGAAGTGTTTATACAAAGTGAATTGGTCGATTGACTATTAAAATACTACATTTGCGTGTTCTATAGTTCGAATAAAGTTGAAGAAGCGAAACTATTATGTTAGAAACAAGAAGTACCTTACTCTACTCTGCCAACAAACAAACCAACTCTCTCGATACATTTAGCTCGTATCTCAAGAGTTGGCTTTTAACTTCTTTTAGTTAGCTGTAGAGCCACTTATGGTTTGCCCAAAGAACACAGCGTTCATGAACAGCTTATTGGTTCCGTACCAAAAAGCTCTAAAGTTAGGATTGTCTGTCATGGTTATTACTTTCCCACTTCCCAATCTGCTAACTACAACAGCAGCCGTTCCTGCTAAGCGTTCTTTATTTTCATCCGAAATATAACCAGCGGCAAGCGGCTTATCGGTGTATACAACTGGGTTTGAGTAGATGTTCTTTCCTTTTTCCAAGAATATAGTGCTGTTTCTAAACACGGTTATATTCTCGTTGTTAAAGCCGTAGCCCATTGGATGAGTAAGGTCTAACTTGGCGTTAAATATGGCGCCACCAATTACCCCAGCACCGGAGTCGTTTCTTTGGTTTACATAATCGCGCGGATTGTTTCCTTCTTTTTCATCGCTTCCCTTTTTAACAAACTCAACATGTGCTAATCCGTGTTGTTTAGCCCAGTTTATAGCTTGTTTGTAAGCAATCAATGTTCCGCCATTACGCACCCATCGTTTTATCTCTTCAATATCGTTGGTAGATAAATCGCTGTAGCTGTAGCCAGACATCACAATTACATTATAACGATCTAGCATGTTGCCGTTAACATCGCGTTGTTCCACAATGCTCAATGGCATATGATAGCGTTGGTCAAATAGATGCCAAACTTCACCAACTTCCGATGAATTTGTTCCTCTTCCACCAATCATCATTACTTTTGGCGTAGTTAGGTTTACAAAGTTGTTACTTCCTAAATCAATCCCTTTTGGGGTTAATCCTGTAGAAATAGCGTATACCGTTAAGTTATCGTCTTCGGCAGCTTTCTTTATTAAAGCATGCACTTTTTCTTGATCGTCTTGAACTCCCATCGGCACCATGATAGAGCCATAATCGAAATCCATTGTACCGGTAGCCGTTATAGCTGTAAACTGTCTAGCTGCAACTTTGGCTCGTGTTCCGTTTGCTAATAAATTATATAGCGCTTTGGGTGCATAGTATTCGTCCCACTCAAATACATAAGCGTAGCTACTTTTATCGCCAATGATTTTGCCTGTTTTCTTCATTTCGCCATTAAACTCGGTACCTAACAGCTTGTCTGAAAACTCTTTTCCGTTTAATTCAGCGAAAGGTAGGTTGAAGGCGTAAGGCATAGTCCAAGCCGAAACATCATAAAAAAGGCTATCGGTAAATTCCGTTCTACGTTCAAAAATAGACGTTATCAATTGAAACTGAGCCTGGTTTGTAGGAACCACAAATGCTTTGTTCTTGGTAAAAGAAGTGCCTTTCGATGTTATGTTGTCATTCAGTTCAAACACTTTAATCTGATGGCGTTTTAGCATTTCTGCAAGATGGAAAGTACGAGCTTGATCAGCTTCTTCTCCAAAAACATAGGCTTTTATTGGCGCCGATTTAGCTTCTTTCGCTTTTTCCTGATAGAATTCACGCATGTGTGCTAAGAGCTCTTCTCTTAAGGCTTGCGTTGCTTTTAAAGTTGATAATGAAGCTGTGAAATGATTTCGGATGGTGAATGGAAAGGTCAACACGCCATGAATGCTTTCTTGGGCGTGACCTCGAGAACTTGCTTGCTCGAATAGAATACCAATCGAGCCATTTACATCAGGATAGGTTGAGCCTTTACCGTAATAGTAATCATCAAAACTTTCTTCTGAATAATAGAGAGATTGAATTTTATCTAATTCTTCAGCGTGATATTCAGCAATAGCCGCTGTTAGCGTTTGGTTTCTCGCTGGTGTTAAAGGATGCGTTCTAGAGGGAATACCTGGCTGGAAAAAGAACGTTGAATTGGCTCCCATCTCGTGATGGTCAGTGAGCACATTTGGTTTCCACTCATGGAATTTAGCAATTCGCCCTTTACTTGAGGGATGCTGAACGAGCAACCAATCGCGATTTAAATCAAACCAATAATGATTTGTTCGTCCACCAGGCCAAGCTTCGTTAAACTCTCTGCTGTTTGGGTCGCTAACTAAGATATTTTTACTTTTATGCGTATTTACCCAGCTAGCAAAACGGTTTAAGCCATCAGGGTTTATGCTCGGATCTACCGTTATGATGGTGTTTTCTAGCATTTGGTCAATTTCTCGTCCTTGTGCTGCTGCCAAATAATACACGGTTAACAACGAAGCATTGGTACCACTGGGCTCATTTCCATGAACGCTATAATTCAGCGAAACTACTACGGGCATTTTTGAGATATCCAACTCTGAAGATTTTTCAGGATCGGTGAGCTGAACGTGTTGCTTTTTCAACTCGTAAATATTCTTAAGATTTTTAGGAGAACTTATGGTCAACATCAACGATGGGCGATTCTCATAAGTTCGAGCATACTCAGCAATAGTCACTCTGTCTGATGCATTTGCAACAGCGTACATATAATTTACTAACTGGTCGTGTTGTACATGCCATTCGCCAACTTCAGCACCCAAAACAGATTGTGGTGTTGGAATGGATTTATCGAAAGTAACCCCTTTTGGCATATAATAATCGAGTGTTACTTGAGCTTTTAAGCCCGTACTTATAAGTACGATACAAGCTAGCAATAGAATTTTTTTCATGCGTAAAACCTTAATTTTCATTTCATTCTTTATAGATACAATGATGGTAGGCTAAAGAATTGAAAAAAGCTGAAAAAAAGGTAGGCAAAAAAAAAGCGCAATAACTGCTTTCACACAACTATTGCGCCATAGTCCCTTGCTCGCGGCTCAGGCTATAAAAACCTTTTTTTCAAACAAGGGCCAGGACATTTCATAAAAATATTCGTAATTATTCCCCATAATCTTAATTATGGCCGTAATTAAAAACCCTTAGTTAGCAAACAGGCTCGCTTGATGAGTAAACACTACTCTTGGATAAGTGAAAGCAAAGCGTCTCTTTTAGTTGGAGAAACAGGCACCTCATTTCCATTACTCATAATTAACATACCGCCCCCAGCTTTTATGTATTTTGTGATATGGTTTAGATTCACTAAATAGCTTTTGTGAACTCTAAAAAACTGGTCGCCTGGTAAGCGTTCTTCTATATACTTTAGTGTTTTACTTACAAGCTTTGGCTTATCGGTGTTAGTAATAATTTCGGTATAGTTATTATCTGCTTTGGCTACAATAATAGAGGAATGTGAGATAAGCTCAATTTCGTCTAATTTCGAAATGGCTAACTTACCCGGTAAAGAACCTAGATTTTTCTTTTGTTGATTGTCATAAATTCGTTGCACAACCTCTTGAAGTTCTTCGCTATCAACAGGTTTAAGCAAATAGCCATCTGGTTTAAATGAAATTGCTTCAACGGCGTGCCTAGCATGAGCGGTAGTAAATACCACGCTGATGTGCTCTTCTTCTATCACCTTAAGCAAGTCAAACCCTGAAATCCCAGGCATTTCTATATCTAAGAACATGATGTCGGGATTAAACTCCCGCATTTTCTTTACGCAGTCGATGCTTTTAGAGCAGGTAAAAACAATATCTAATACATCACTGCATTCGTTTTCCAGATCGTACTGTAAAGTTTCAATGCAATGTCGCTCATCATCAATAATAGCTGCTTTTAATTTCATGCATTCCTTTTCTTTTCGGGCATCTTAATAATCACTTCAGTTCCTAAAGGTTCACCTTCAGCTCCATAAAGGTCGTTTATTATTACCGTATTTCTAAAATCTGATTTTGAGTTTAAAATTTCTAACCTTTTGGTTGTTAGTTCAATAGCCATGGATTTTCTTCTTTTCTGAGCGCCGGTTTTATTAGCTCCAGCTCTTACTCTTCCAATTCCATTATCTCTTAATGTAATTTCTAGTAATCCATCTTTTTTAGCCACCTTTAATACTAATTCCTTTTCTCCATTCTTTTGCATCAAGCCATGCCATATTGCATTTTCCAAAAAAGGCTGCACAATTAATGGAGGTACTAGAATTTGTTCCGTATTTATATCTCCGCTCATCTGAATTGTAAACCCAAATTCTTCTCTAAATCGGAGTTGCTCAATATGAACATACAAACTGAGTACTTTTAGTTCTTCCTCAAGTGTAATATGCTCTTCTGAAGAATACTCTAGAATTAAGCGTATAAGTCTCGAAAATTTAGACAAATACCCAGAGGCCTCATTGGTTTCGTTTCTGAGCATGTAAGAACGTATGGAGTTAAGTGAGTTGAATATAAAGTGAGGGTTCATTTGTGTTTGCAACGCCGTCATCTTAACTCGCTCCATCTCTTGAGAAAGCACCGTTTTTTCGTCTTCTCTACGTTTCATTAAAATCCCAAGCCCCAGCGCGAAAATAAATATCTCTATCATTACGCCTATCATAAAATACTGGATGTCGCCCAGCACCAAAGCAATCACACTTCCTCCTAAAAGAAAGCTAGAGCCCGTTATAATAAACAAGCCTCTTCGGTCTTTTAGGTTTTTAATGATGTATACATTACTCACTAATGCAAAAACTATCATAACGATACGCTCTAACGTCACAACTTTTATTAGAACAGTATTTATTGGTGAAAGAGTTAGTATCACAATAATTAATGCCGAGATAGCCAATAAGAACCACTCTACATATCGAGCAGCTTTATCAAATTTAGGGTACAAATTTTTGGCGTCTATGAACTTTCTTACAAAGCGTGTGTACCAGAAATTCAATAAAACCTGGGTAACTTCATTCCACATATGATTGAGTAATGGATAGTGCCCAAAGATTGCGGTAGATAAATGTGGATACATTTTTATCCCCAAGTACATCAGTATAAAAACGAGGTAAATACCATAATGAAGGTAAATACTGTCTTTATAGATAAAGTAAATTCCAAACGTATAAATGAGCAGAAAAGCTATGCCACCAATAAACAGCACAGCCCTAAATTTATAGTTATTAGCTGCAACGTAATTGACTAAGCTAAAAAGCGAAAAATTAGATTGGGTTGTTATGTCAATGGGCTTTTCGCTGATCCAATTATTAAAAAAAGTTTCGCGAAGTTCTATATATACATAGCGCCCTTCAAATAATTGAGTAGCTGGAAATTGGTGATATCTCCAGTTTACTTCTTCTAAATCATTTTCAATAGGTTCATATTCTCCTGTTTTGCTCACATGTATTCCCTCAGCTGTTGGGTAGTACAAGTTATTTACCGTAAAATTATTCCTTACGATTATCCAAGGCTCTTTTTTTGTTAAGTCAACTTCACTTAAATCGACTTTCAGCCAATAGGTTTTAGAGTGATCTAGTTTTTGAGAGCTTTCTATTTTTTTAAACTGAGTATTTAACTCTGGCTTAAGTATTTCTTCAATACTCAGTTCATTGTTTTCGGTTTCTAGGTAGGTAAAATTCGCGTGCTTAAACTCCACCTTTTCGTAAAGATGGTTGGATCGTTCTATAATAGGCTCTGTACAACCATTAAGAGCAATTAAAAGAAGTATGAATAGATATTTTGAAGTGGGTTTTTTCATCGGCTACATTTTACGCTTTACTGATGGAAAGAAAAATTTGTGTGCTCATAATTTTTTAATCAAATTTAGAAATGATAAATGAATCTTCGTCTCCAATTTCTACTTTCAAACACGCTTTTGGCCCTGGCTTAATTATGGCTGCGGCAGCGGTTGGGGTTTCGCATTTAGTACAATCAACACGGGCTGGTGCAGATTTTGGCTTCACTCTTGTTTGGGCTGTAATTCTAGCCAATCTTTTTAAGTATCCTTTTTTAGAATTTGGGCCTCGGTATGCAATAGCAATGAAAAAAAGCATGATTGAAGGCTACAAAGACCTCGGGAATTGGGCTTTCTGGATATTTGTAGTTTTTACTGTTGGAACCATGTTCATCATTCAAGCTGCTGTAACCATTGTAACTGCTAGTTTGGCAGCCGAACTAACCGGACTTACACTATCTCCTTTGATTTGGAGTGCCATTATTTTAGGAATTTGTATCGTTATTTTAGTTTTCGGCCAGTACTCTGCCTTAGATGGATCCATCAAATTAATAATGGTCGTTCTTTCCATTTCTACTTTAATTGCCATAGTTGTTGCGTTGTTTAAATCTGGCTCAACGGCTGTATCGGCTCCTCCGCCACCCTCTATTTGGACAAAGTCGGGCGTATTTTTCTTAATTGCTCTCATGGGTTGGATGCCTATTCCAATTGATGCCGCTGCTTGGCACTCGCTATGGTCGTTAGAACGGTATAAACAGACAGGCGTTTTACCTCGCCTAAAAGATTGCATTGCCGATTTCAATATCGGTTACATAGGCGCTGGCTTGCTCGCGCTCGCGTTTCTAACGCTTGGCTCGCTCATTATGTACGGCACCGATGTTAGCTTTGCCGCTGGAGGAGCAACATTTGCTAAACAGCTTGTTACTATGTACACCCAAACTTTGGGCAATTGGGCTTACTGGATTATCATTATCTGCGCTTTTACTACTATGTTTAGCACTACATTAACCGTTACAGATGCTTATCCACGCGTTTCTCGCGAAATTCTCTCACTTATTAGTTCGCGATTTAGCGCTGTTTCTACATTTAGTTATCGCGTGCTTATCATTTTCATCTCACTATTCTCTCTTATAGCACTTTATTGGTCTGGAAGTCGATTTACATATTTGATTGACCTTGCAACAACACTTTCGTTTTTAACGGCACCTGTTTTGGCTTTTATTAACTATCGCCTTGTTATGGCTTCGAACTTCCCAAAAGATCATCAGCCGCCAATGTGGTTGCAAATACTGAGTTGGGCCGGAATTGTGTTTTTAACTAGCTTCACATTACTTTTCGTATATTGGAAGTTCTTTAACGCTTAAATCTAGAGTTTTTATTTTGCGTAAATATTTTTTCCCCGCTAGAGAACCTTTTAATGCCTACTCTCATCTATTGGGCGCAATAGGTGCCGTGATTTTTACTGTGTTTCTGATTCTTAAATCTTCGCCTGAGCACATTTATTACAGAGCTTTCTTTTTGCTTTACGGCATTACCGTTTTCTTGATGTTTAGCTCAAGTGCTATTTACCACATGATAAATGTATCTTTTAAAACGGAAGAGTTTTTTCGCAAGATCGACCACATCATGATTTATCTTGTAATTGCGGGTTCTTATACGCCCATTTGCGCTATGACGCTTTCTGGAAACTGGCGCATCGGCATGTTAATAGGTGTTTGGTCATTTGCTCTTATTGGTTTTTTAAAGAAGATTTTTTGGATGGGAGCTCCTCGCTGGTTCTCTACTATGCTTTATTTATTGATGGGCTGGGTAGCTGTAATTATTGTTCCACAAATGTGGGGCCGTGTACCTAATGGCTTTTTAATTTGGTTAGGAATTGGTGGACTTTTTTACACATTTGGCGCCATTATTTATGGAATTAAGAAACCTGATCCATTTCCAGAAAAATTCGGCTTTCATGAAATCTGGCATCTATTTGTAATGGGTGGGGCGTTCTCGCAGTTTTGGGCTATTTATTATTACCTACCAAACTTTGAGTTATGATGATATTGCGCCGTGCTATTATCTTCGTAGCTCTACTTTTTAGTTGTCAAGTACTATCAGCACAATCTACTTTCTATTATTCCAAATTACGCCCCGCAGGTTTAAACTGGAAACAGCTGAAAACACCTCATTTCCGAGTCATTTTTCCAGAAGGCGAAGACTCTTTAGCTTACAGTACTGGTTTAATTTTAGAGCAACAATATCCAAATGCTTCAGAATTAACTGGCGGAAAGCTTAGAAATTTCCCCGTTGTACTTTCAAACTATAACGACCTTTCCAATGGCTTTGTAACTTCATTCAATTTCAGGTCTGAATTTGATCTAGCAACTTTTAAAGGCAAAGCTATTAATCCCCGCTCTGGAAACTGGTTGGAAGCAGTACTTCCGCACGAGTTGTTACATGCAACTCACGCAAATGTGAATAATCCGATTAGTATTGGTGGTGTTTTACGGTTATTCTCGCCCGATGTAGCTCGATCTATTAACTTTTTCCCCTCTGTTGGGGTACATGAAGGTTTAGCTGTTTATTTAGAGTCGAACAAAGTTCATGCCGATGGCGGTAGAGGCAATTATACCTTTTTTAATAACCAATTTAATTCCAACTTAGCCTCCACTTCGCCTTGGAGCATGGCGCAAACGCTACAGCCATCACGCCAAACGTTGCCTTATAACCGACATTATATTTCTGGTTATACATTTACGCAATGGCTACACGATGCTTATGGCGAAGACATCTCTCGCAAGTCTATCAATTTCCATTACAACTTCTTTTTCTTAGGCTATGGTTTTGCTTTAAAGCAAGAAACTAAAAAATGGCCTAGTCAGCTTTATAACGAGTATCAAAACGCTATTAAAGCTAAAGAGGACAAGCGGCTCGCATTGTTCGAAAACACCTCTACATCCGATAAGCACATTATTTTACCCATTCCATTTAAAGGACTACGACTTCAAAAACCGCTTTGGGTAAGTGAGAACCAGGTGGTTTACTTCGGTTCACAATATAATGCTCCGAGAGGTTTTTACACCTTCGACCTCCAGCGCAAAAAAGCAACATTGCTAAAAGAAGCTGTCACTTCTTCCGACTTTAATATCGAATATGACGCCTCAACAAACTCACTGCTTTACTCTGAGTATGGGGCTCGCCCATTATATGCTGGAGCATATTTTCTAGACATCAAAAAATTGGATTTATCTACTGGCAAAACAACATCTATTACAAATAATGCCCGAGCCTACGCGCCCACAAATACAGCATCCAAAACATACGCGCTTCAAACCAACCATTCTTCGGCTAGCATTATTTCCATATCTAAAGACGGGACAATAGATACGTTAAAAACTATTTCTGAAGCTACACCGGTTGCCATAAAAGCTAATCCATCTAGCAAAACACAGCTTGCAGTTATAATGAACAAGAAAGGGGTACAGGCTTTATGGCTAACAAATCCCTCAACGCTTGCTCAAGACTTAGACACTACGCCAACCTTGGCTTTTAACGACGCTTCAATTCATGATTTGGCTTGGCACCCCGTTGAGCAGAAACTTCTTTTTACGTTGGATAAATTCCCTGCCATGAATATTTATGAATACGACGTTTCAACGGGAGATGTACTGCAGCTTACCTCTTCGCTCTATAATGCCTTTGAAGCGTCATATTCGCCCGATGGGAATGCCATTGTTTATACTTTTCAAGATAAGGAAGAGCAAAAATTAGCTATTCTAGATAAAGCAGATTTCTATAACAGGCGTGTTCCAAAAGACGCAATTTTGCAAGGCTTTGATCTTAAAGAGCGGCTTTCTATTCCAACTATTGGCTCATCCAATGCTAGCCAGACAAAAGAATGGGAGGTAAGTACATACAAATCGGATATTAGTTGGATTAAGCCTCGTGCCATTTTACCTGTTTTCAAAGAAAACACAGGTACTAATCAATTTGGATTAGCTGCATATAGTACCGATGCATTAGGTAGCCAAAGTTACTCGGCTGAAATTACAGGCATTCAAAACCGTTTATGGTACGATATCAGTTATTCCAATAATACCTTTTTCCCGGGAGTTACCTTACGTGCTTATAACGACCCGTCGTTTTTGGCTCTAAGTCTCGACCAGAATACTGATGCCGTTAATGAATTATATCCCGTTATGCTTGAAGAACGAGGTTTTAGTATTGCTCTGCCTTTTTCAATTTCAGCTAAAGATATTTCAAGGCCAACTAGTTTCTACTTCTCACCTAAGCTTTTCTTAGAACAAATTCGATACTCTAACCTTACCCCAACGCCATTATCAAACTTTGCTGATCAATATAAACTAGGTTATTACACACAGCTAAATTGGCGCATTTTATCACTTCCTCGTGATGTACAGCCTTCTTCTGGCGTTGTTCTTTTCAGCTCTTTAGAAAAAGCTCTTAATAATCCACAACTTCAAGTCACCTTCCCGAGTGGATTTAGCGCTTCTTCTAAATTAAGTGAGCGATGGGGGCACTATTTTGGAGCTTTTGGTTATGTTTCTCCACTTAGAAAATTCAACCAATCGCTACGATTAGGCGTCCAATTTCTTCAGCAGAGCAACCAGTTACTTTATAGCACTAGCACTATTACTCCGCTTGGATTCCAAGATGATCTTTTTCCAACGTCATCTAATTTAGGTCGCTTTAGTACACGTTATGCCATTCCATTATTCTATCCCGACAAAGGCAGCTTTCTGGTTCCATTTCATTTAAATGCTATTTACATAACTGGTTTTTCTCATACTATAAGCGATTTGAATACTTCCTCTTTATTAACAAATAGTAGAAGTATTTTTGGAGGTGGGTTACATTTTCAGTTTAGTATTTCTAACTTGAATTTTGAACTTGGTTTTGGTGTTGCATATGAGCCATCCAGAGATAAAACTCAGTTTATAATTGGGGATTTTTAATGCCATATATAACTCTTTTCAGACATTCAAACAGCTTCTTACTATTCTTGATAAGTACGCTCTTTATCGTTAGTAGCTGTGCGAATAAGAAACCATCTAGCCCCCAAGAAGCTCCTTCATCAAACCGAAAAAGCCCCATTGCTATTGCAGCTACCAGCCACAACAATACCTATATAAAAGTTGTTTATGGTCAACCTTATCGCAGAGATAGAACAATTTTTGGAGAATGGGAGCCTTATGGAGAAATATGGCGCACAGGCGCTAATGAGGCTACTGAAATTACTATTACAAATACCATTTTAATGGGGAACGAAGCTATCGAAGCCGGCACTTACTCTCTTTTTAGCATTCCATACGAAGATCATTGGACCATCATTCTAAACAATGCACTGGGCCAGTGGGGGGCATTCGATTATAGCTCCGATTTTGATTACAAACGCTTCGATGTCCCGGTAGAAACACTCGACAGACCCGTAGAAACTTTTACCATCGAGTTCTCTGAGGTTCAAAGTTCTTTAACTTCACTAAATCTTAGTTGGGATGTCGTTTCCGTGAAAATCCCTATTCGGTTTTATTGAAAGATTAGGAGTTTGGAACACAGCCCGCCCTAAGTATTTGTGGCTCATTGATACAGCGTTTAATAACATAGAAAATTTTATTTACGATTGTATCCTTCTAAATTTTTACCCAAAATAATATCTCTGTATCCCATCTGCATTCCGTTGATTTGTTTTAGTTGTAGGATAACGTCGCCACCACCTCTTGGCGAATTGTTTTTTAGTTCTTTATCGGAAAAAAGTGGATCTCCTTCAAAATGTGCACTTGTAATCCAGTAGTATTTGCCGTTAGGTTCCAAAACGGTGAGATGTACATGAGCTGGTTCAGATCGAGTGGGATATGTTCCTGGTTTTAAAGTATAAAATGCATAAGTGCCATCATCGCCTGTTTTTACCCATCCACGGAGGCGACCATGTACTTTCCCCCAACCTTCTTCGTCACCTTGCTTCTCGTAAACACCCTTTTGATTGGTATGATATGCATATATCACCACACCTGAAGCTGGAGTCTTACCATCCTGCTGATATACAATTCCTTGTAGTTTGAGTTTAGGTCCAGGGCGATTAAAGTCTGGCAGGGTATCAACGGGAGTGAGCGGTTTATTCGGATATTCTAGAACAGCTTCGCATCCTTCACAAGCACCACCAACTAGGGTGTTTTGCGCAAGCAATAGGTTATAGTTTAATAGACAAAAAAGGATTGGAATCAAGGTTTTCATTTGTAACGGTTTTTTTGTTTTGAGTGAACACATTTAGTGCTTGTTAATAGAGGAGAGTTTTTTGGTAAGTAGCGCATCAATCGAAAATTTTCCAGAACCAGACAACAGAATGAAGATGTAGGTCATTAAAAAAACGAATGCCTTCTCTTTAACAATAAAAGGCTGCCCTGCATTGACTAAAAACATTGCTACCAGCATAGTTATGATTAAAGGAATGGCTGAAATTCTTGAAAATAATCCCAGAATTAAAAGAATCGAACAGATAACTTCAGCAAAAATGGCTAGCAGTAAGCTGAGTTCATAGCCTATACCTAATGGATCGAAAAGATCGACGTTGCCTTCTATATAACTGGAAATCTTTGGCCATCCATGTATAATAATCATAGATAGTGAGACTCCAACGCGAAGCAAAAAAATGCCAATGCTTTGGATCGAATCACGACTGGTTTGAAGCAGTAATTTTAAGATACTTTGATACATTACTCTTGGGTTTCCTGAGGTTTGGATATGAATCGATACTGGTTTTTAACTTGTAAATCGTAATGTTTGATTAGCAAGTAATGGCAATATCGCACGCAGAGAGCACCCCTGAAACAAGAATGACATAAGTGGAGTGGTTTTACCACATAAGATGAGTGCTAAAGCAGTAAGTCCCTCAGAGGCTCCGTATAATTTCTGCTCAGCCGGAGAATGGTGCCGTCATTCATAATAACATCGTAATCTCCATTACCTCTCGATTTCAATTTTTCAACTCGATTGGTGTTCACTATAGAGGAGCGATGTATACGTTTGAAATTTTCGGGTAGGCTGGTGATAATATTTTTTAGACTGTCTAAAATTACATGTTCTTTGTTTTCTGTATGAACCGACAAGTAGTGTCCGTCAGAACCAATCCAATTAATCGTATTCACATCTACGAGCGTTGTAGTACGCCCATTTTTAACAGTAATGTTTTTTATTTGATTATGATCCTTTTCATGATTCTCGACGCTCTGTTGCTTAGACTGGTAGTAATACAAAGCCGAGAAAATGATGTAAATGGAAAGGCCTATATATAGGCGGGTCGAAAGCTTTTCAGTTATTAAGAAATAAACAGACACCGACTCTTCATAAAACATATTTGAAATACTAAATAGAAGAAGTGAAAATACCAACAGGTGGGCTAAGGTGATAAGGAGAATTATCAACGTGCCCAACACTGCTTGTAACACTTTTGAAGAATAGGATTCTGTTTTGTGATACCAAGCAACTAAACCGATGGAAAAAAGAGGGAAGAGCAACCAAAAAAGCTTATACGAAAGCGATTGACCCAAAGAAAAATAATTATCGTTTAAGACCGAACTGATATAATCTTGACCCAATTCAAGGAAAGCCATAAGAAGGCTCAAGTAAAAGAACCAATAGATGTATTTTGCTCTACTGCTTCCAACATTGAACCTAGGGGAAAAAATCGCTTTAATATATACGCTCAACATTAAAACACCGAGCCAAATTAAATCTAATCTACTAAAGCTAGTAAATGTTCTGGAACGTCGATATCCATTCGGAGAACTTGAGATGCATGTGTTTTACCTTGGGCATCTAGCTTAAGGGAAACCGTTCCGCCGCCGCCTAAACTTTCATTCAATAAAAAATTAAGTGCTCCAATATTTGGTAGCTCAAAGCGCTCTACACTACCTTTACAAACATGCTTCATGTGTTCTTTAACAACGGCAGGTGTTAATTTTTCTTCTAAGAAGGGATAAATTTCTGGGTGACGAGCGATGATTCCCACATTAGAACCATTTCCTTTGTCGCCGCTACGACCGTGTGCAATTTTAAGAAGCTTTACTACTGGCATGAAGTACAATTAGAAATTTATGTTCTATTGATAATAAGCAAAACGCCTTCTTTTTGCGAATTTAGCTTTTCTATTCAATTACCACATGTTCCATGCTATTATACGCGGAATCTACATTCGTATCCGTCCAATAGAAAACAACCACTTTCCTTCCTTCTTTATAAAAGTGTATATCATCTTTTTTTAGTCTTATAGTTTCATCAGGATTTAATCGGTTCTCCTTTGTAGATAAAGGAATCCAATCAGTAAAAGCTAACGAACCTTGCTCAAATACAGCATAATAAACCGCTTCATTTAATCCGTTACTAATAACTAAGTATTCGGATGAAAACCTTGCGTCCACCGAATCATTTTCATTCTCAAATACATTAGAGCAGGAACTTCCAAAAAAAAGGACGGCAGCCAATAGAAGTAGAGTATTTTTCATAATGCTTAGATTGATGGTTTCATGACGTTTATCTTCTCATTATAGCAAATTACAGACAATATTTCATCCAATTTGTAAATCGGAAAACCTGCTAATCTCTTTAATTTTGTTAAGTATGCTTTCTGCTTCTAACTTATCGATATCAAGCCCAAAACGTTTCTTCTCACCTTTATAGTAAAAGCAGAGAAACCCAACTTGCTTGAATAAGCTAGATTTATAGTACTGGTTCGTTTTCTTACTTTTTTCCTTTTCACAAATTCGTAAGTCTATAATATGCTCTATTTCATACTTTTTACTAAATGAAATGAGTCCGAGTTTTTTAACAATTTTAAGAGATTCTCTGTTAATCTCTACAATTTGCTCTCCAGCTAACATCCATAGAAGCTCTATAAATATAAAAACGCCACCACTGGTCCAAGCTACAAGCCAGACCATTAGAAATAATGGATTTTCCTGTCCTTCATTTTCCAATACGAGTGAGTCCAGAACATCAACCACACCAAACCCCCAGAGTACTAACCATACACAGATGAAAAGAATAGTATACCACACTTTACTTGGATAGAACCAAATTGAAAGCTCATTCGCACTAGACTCTAAATAATAGTTTTTACTTTCTTCTATGTTCTTCAAATTGAATAATTAACTTAATTCACTTAGCTTTTAAAGGCTTTTCCAAATCTAGGCATTAATCTAAATTCTTTTAGATTATACTATTGCAGATTGAATTACTAAAGCAATATTTTAGTTTTTGTATCTACTTCTCAATAAATGAACTCATATTTCTGACTTACAACTCATACAATCTATTGCCAAGGGCAACCAAATAGCTTTTAAGGAGCTCTATGAGAAGTTTGGAGATACCGTTTACAACACCGCTATTGGTATACTACAAAGCCAAGAAGATGCCGAAGAAGTTACACAAGATGTTTTTGTAAGTGTTTTTAAGAAAGCAGATTCTTTTAAAGGCGATTCTAAACTGAGTACCTGGATTTATAGAATTACTGTAAATACTTCTTTAAACCATTTGAAAAAAAGAAAACGACTTTCCTTATTCTTTAAAAGAGATGAAAACGTAGAAGGCATTAGTTTTGAGCACCCTGGTATTTTACTTGAGAATAAAGAAGACGCCAAAACTTTGTTTAAAGCCATAAAAGAACTTCCAGAAACACAAAAAGTGGCGTTTGTTTTAAGCTACATTGAAGATTTACCCCGCCAAGAAGTTGCCACTATTATGGAAACAACATTAAAAGCGGTGGAGTCTTTATTACAACGAGCTAAAGCAAATCTTAGAAAAAAATTAAATTCTTTTTTCTTTACCGAAGGAAATAGCAACAAATGATTGTCTAACTGATATGAACGATAATAATAACACACAACGTACCGAAGAAGTTCTAAAGAGCTTAGACGGAATGAAGCGCGCCAAACCACGGGCAGAGCTTTATGCCAACATCGAAGCGGAGTTTAATCTTTATAACGAAGTTTCAGACTTCCAATTAAGATGGGTGGCTGCTATCGCTATCCTGCTTTTGGTTTCTAACATCTACATTGTGCAAAATTTTATCCTCAAAAGTGATACTTCTACAACCAATACCACCACAGAAGTTAGCGATCAATTTAATTTGAATAACGATTTTAATTTATACGAGTGATGAAGAAATCAAATTTTTATAAATATGCTCTTTTCTTTCTAATTGCACTGAATATTGCATTATTGAGCTTTGTAATTATTTCAAAACCCCAACCACAGAGGCCACCTTTTAATGGCCCTAATAATCCTGGTCCTGGCTCTTTTATGAATCAGGCTACATCCATTCTTCGGTTAGATAAAGCCCAAGCAGACTCTTTCTCTGAGTTAGCTAAAAAACATAAGCAAGACATGGATCTTATCAATAAAGAAGAAGCCACTCTTATAAGTGAGTATTTCGAATCTTTAACGAATAATTTCACCGAAACTCATTCCGATTCACTTTTACAGTTAATTAATGATGCTAATACCAAAAAATTAACGGTAACCTTTAAACATTTTGAAGA
Organism: Balneola sp.; assembly: GCA_048267405.1. Classification (GTDB taxonomy): domain Bacteria; phylum Bacteroidota; class Rhodothermia; order Balneolales; family Balneolaceae; genus Balneola. Next base: position 175,771 of record JBLWXP010000002.1, read on the forward strand.
TATTAAAAGCTTATTGAGAGATGAACAAAAATCTAATTTTAATAGATTTATGGATCGTGCTCTTAATAATATTCTAAATAATAAAGGAAATACTCCGCCGCCACCGAAGGGTTTTTGATTTTCGTTTGTCTAACCGACAACGAATAATTAATTCCCTAAAATGAAATACACTTTTTCTCTCGCTTTTTTCTTATTAAGCACCGGCTCCTTATTTCTACTTTCTTGTAAAGATGATAGTGGCGTAAACGACCAATCTGGTTCGGACTCTGAACATAGTTTACATGCAGCTTTTGCCGATTTCGATTCTACCAATTTTACTATCTATTTAGACGATGATGAAGTAGTCATTGAATCGAATGGTATGCCAAATCATACTTCTCCGTATTGGTCTGAAAGCCATGAACTACATGTTGAACCAACCGTTACTTCTTATGATAAAATGGCTCCAGGCTATATCGACGATTTCAATGGTTCGTATACATTACGTGTTCCAATTACTCCCGAGCTCGCATCCAGTTCTTCCTCAACAGGTCTTGGTCCAATTGGTATTGCTGTAAGTGGCGCAATGATTTATAATGATCAGGAAGGACCAAATGTTCCATTAGATAATGCTGTTGGCTCACTCGATTACACAGCAGCTCACACAGGCCCACAAAGCTATCATTATCACCTAGAAACCAAAGCGTGGTCGATTGATGATGATGCACTTATCGGTATTATTGCTGATGGTTTTTTCCTTTACGGAAGAAAGTGTAATTCAACAGACACTTACCCAACCGATCTTGATGTTTCCGGTGGACACACAAGCACCACTCAACATACTTCTGAAGAAGAATATCATTACCACATAATGAATGATTTGTATTTGAATCAGTATTACGTGCTATTTCCAGGTAATTACCAAGGTACTTCAAATGCAATTAACTAAATTTTTGCAGCTATTCTTTTTGGCTTTTTCTTTTTCGTGCAATACCGAACATCATTTCTCTACCACGTTAGAGAGTGATGTTCAGGTTGAAAAGAGCCAGTTAGAATTAAAAGCTAACGAAGGTCTATTCTATTACGGAGAAGCATCTTTTACAGGTACTTCAATTTCTAGTTACCCTAATGAAGTCTTATCTGAATCCATTCAATTTAGAAATGGAAAAAAGCATGGCACTTTTAAAAAATGGTACTCAAATGGGCAAATTAGCTTTGAAGGAACTTATAATGATGGTCGTTTAGACGGCAAAGTTACTACCTGGTGGAAGGATGGAACTATCCGATCTGAAGCCAATTATGAAAGCGGTGTTTTAAGTGGGGTACAAAAACAATGGTACTCAAGCGGCTCTCTTTTTAAGCAATTAACGTATGTGGAAGGAAAAGAAGAAGGTTTACAAAAAGCCTGGAGAGAGAACGGAAAAATATATAATAACTACGAAGCCAAAAATGGAAGAATTTTTGGTTTGAAACGTGCTAACCTTTGTTACGAATTAAGCGATGAAATCATACAATAAAAGAAATTTACTCCTTGTAGTTTTAGCCATCAGTTTAGGATTTGGCTGCTCTAAAAAATCAGAAATGCAGAGCCGTGTGGATAGTCTTCCATACTACTCTGAAGCTAGTTTCACTCCACATTGGTTTAATAAAGAAAGTGATTCTCTGGCTACATTTCATTCTATTCCTAGTTTTTCGCTCACTAGCCAAGAAGGCGCTACCATTACCGAAGCCGATTTAGATAATAAAATTTATGTGGCTAATTTTTTCTTTACCACTTGCCCTGGTATTTGCCCAAGAATGACCGACAACCTAAAGATTGTTCAAGAAGAGTTTTTAGATGATGATAATGTTCTATTACTATCTCATTCTGTTACTCCAGATATTGATTCCGCTTCTGTTTTGAAAGCTTACGCGCAGAAGAGAAAAATTGTAAGTGATAAATGGCTTTTACTTACTGGCGATAGAGATCAAATCTATAATTTAGGTCGCCAATCTTATTTTGTTGAAGAAAATCTCGGCGAAGAAAAAAGTAACGACGACTTTTTGCATACAGAAAACTTCATTCTAGTAGATAAAAACAAACACATTCGTGGTATCTACAATGGGTTGAATAAAACTTCTGTTCAACAACTAATCGCTGATATTAAAACCTTAGAAAAAGAAAGTTAGCAGGTTAAAGAACCTTCAGTATCTGGTTTTTTACACCCACTAAACTATCTACGTTTTTAAAGCCTTCAATTTCTTCTCCTAGTACAAATAGAGGAACTTCGTTTCTGGTATGTGTTTTCACCGAAAGATCTTCCAAGTTTCCATGATCGCTGGTTATAACTAGTACATCTTGGCTTCGTTTGTTTTCTATTATATGGAGAAGAAATTCATCTAAGGGCTGCAATACACGCTGGGCGTCTTCGAGATTCTTATTATGTCCTGCTTTATCGGTTAAGTAGTATTCGTACAGAACTAAATCGTAATTAGGAACTACATCCAATAAACGTCTTCCAGCTTCGGTTGCGGTAATTTTTGGGATATCGATGTTTAGACGTTCTCGCCACGCATTCTGAACAATTTCAGCAGTAAGTGCGCTTCCATTTAAAACCTCTTTGGTAGAGTTGAGGGTTATATTTGCACTTTTCGTCATTAAAGTGGTACAACTCCATCTATTTCTCTTTTCTGAAAGCTCAAAGAAAATGGGCGGATATGCATTCATGAAATACGGCTTCTTGCCCGACTGCTGCACTGCTTGGAAAATACTCTGCTCTTGTAATAAGTGTTTTATTCCTGAATGAGGATAAGGACCAAAGTGTTTCCCAATAACTTGAGAAGCATTTTGTCCAGTAAATAGCGTGGTTTGTCCCGTTCCGCTTTGTGGCAAACCTTCAATTCCTAAATTGGCATCAATTCCTTTATATAACTGGCTGGAAGTTGAAACACCATCAGATCCTTTAAAAAAATTCCCATCTGAAAGCAGTTCAAAGCTTTTATACTTATTTAATAGAAATGGATTTTCTTCGCTTTTATTCCCAATACCAACACCATCAATAAAAATAAAAATTACTGCCACTCTACTTCTCCAAAATCAATGTTACCGGACCATCATTCAATAACTCAACATCCATAGTAGCACCAAAGATTCCAGTTTGTATATTCAAGGTAGATTGTTCTCTGAAGTACTGAATCATTTCCTCGTACATTGGTTCTGCTAATTCAGGGCGAGCCGCTTCAATAAAGCTTGGTCGTGTTCCTTTTCGAGCATCTCCATATAAAGTGAATTGGGAAACCACCAAAATTCCTCCGTTTACATCACTTACCGATCGGTTCATTTTACCTTCTTCATCTTCAAAAATTCGCAGTTTCAGCACTTTGTCGCACATCCAACGCAACTGCTCTTGAGTGTCGGTACTATGGATTCCAACTAACAGTAGTAAGCCTTGTTCTATACTTCCTGTTACTTCTTTTGCTACGGTTACGGATGCTCTTTCTACACGCTGTACAACAACTCTCATACTTACAAACAATGTGGATTACTATGTGGAATACTATGTTATAAAAACTGGATAACTAAGTTCGCTTATTTTTGTCAACAAGTTTCCACATTCTTTTCATCTAATCAACATTCAAAAAGAATAACTTTTAGTGTTGACGAGCTACTTACAGATTTTATGTACAAAACAGGTGTGTATGTGGAGAACATTTTTCGAGCCTCTTTAACTCTTTATTTATTAAGAAAAGGAAATCAACATAATTTCCCACATTGTTTTGTCAACCGTTGTGGGAAAAAAGGAAAAGTTTGTTATCAACAAATCCACACTCTCTACTACTTATTACTATATATAAAAATCTCATTATGTTTGTCTAATACGGTGTGGAAAAGATTTGGAAATTGGTTCCATAAAATTTTTTGAAAGGTGGTATATTTGTATAACTCAAAGCCAAATAACTATGGATATTAAATACCCTATCGGGAAACCTATTTATGTAGAGAATCCCTCTGAAGAAGAAATCCAAGGTTGGATAGCAGACATAGCTGCTCTACCAGAACAAATTCAAGAAACCATAGAAGGCTTTTCTGATGAAGTATTAGAAAAATCGTACCGCGAAGGTGGTTGGAATGCTAAACAGCTAATTCATCATTTAGTGCACAGCCATATGAACTCATTATTCAGAGTTCAATATGCATTAACAGAAGATAATCCGACGGTTATGTCGTACAATCGAGAAGCTTGGGTAAATTTAGATGAAAAGTTTGGAACTCCAGTTGAGTTAAGTTTATTCTTACTAGAAGAAATTCACACTAAAATGGTGTTAATGTATAACAGCATTACTGGTGATGAATGGCAGCGAACTTTTGAAAATCCTGATGCAGGACAATTCACTATTTTAAAATCACTAATGCTATACGCTTGGCACTGCAGGCATCATTTAGCGCACATTAAATTAATTACAAAGAACTGAAAAAATTCATAATGGAAAAAAAGACCTTCACATATAAAGATTCAGGCGTAGATATTAAAGCGGGTGAAGAGCTCGTAAACTCCATTAAAGGTGTTGTAAAAGAAACTCATAGTGATGCAGTTCTTTCTAACATTGGTGGTTTTGGAGGATTTTTCCGTCCAGATTTAGGTGCTTTTAAAAAACCTGTATTTGTAAGCTCGGTAGATGGTGTTGGTACTAAATTGATTGTGGCTTTTAAAGCGGGTAAATATGATACCGTTGGCCAAGATTTAGTAAACCATTGCGTAAACGATATTGCTGTTTGTGGAGCAACACCTCTATTCTTTTTAGATTATTTCTCTACAGGGAAGTTGGAACAAAATGTCGGCTTTGATGTAATTAAAGGCTTTGCTACAGCTTGTAAGCAAAATGGTGTAGCACTAATTGGTGGCGAAACAGCAGAAATGCCAGATATTTATGGTCCTGGTGAATTTGATTTAGCTGGAACCATTGTAGGTATTGTAGACGAAGATAAAGTGATTAACGGCGCTGGTATTCAAAAAGGTGACGTGTTGCTTGGTTTCAAAAGTTCAGGTTTACACACAAATGGATATTCACTTGCTAGAAATGTGTTATTCACTAAATACGATGTGAATGACTTTGTAGAAGATTTAGGAAGTACTATTGGCGAGGAATTACTCCAAGTTCATAGATCTTATCTTTCTTTAATTACTGCTTTAAAAGATGAGCCAGGTGTGAATGGATTTTCTCATATCACCGGTGGTGGAATGGTAGGAAATACCAAGCGTATTTTACCAGAAGGACTTGCTTTAGATATTAATTGGAATGGTTGGGAACGTCCTGCTATTTACAATATGATTCAAGAAATTGGCAATGTACCTGAAGATGATATGCAAGCTACATTCAACTTAGGAATTGGTTTGGTTGCTGTTGTTTCTGCAGATAAAGTAGAAGCTCTTAAAGCTAAAGCCGAAGCACTTGGCGAAGAAGTTTTTGAAGTAGGAGAAGTGGTTTAACCACTTCTTTTATCTTATATAAGAAATTAATTTCTTTATATTTATAATAATATAATTACAATTAATACAAGAATACATCTAAGCGAAAGTAAAAGAATGAAAGCCAAATAATGATAACCCGCTTTAACGCATTTGTACAAAAGCATCAGAAAAGTGCACCCGTTGTATTTTTTGTGTTGGGTTTTATTTGGGATTCTTTAACGCTAGGTAGAATAGACCGCCTTTACGATCGTGTTATTCTTTGTGTGTATCTTACTTCTTTAAGTGGTTGTTTATATTTATTTAACTTATCAGACGATGGTAAGTGGCGCAACACCTTTCTAGGTAAGTATGAGGATTATTTTCCTCTAGCTATTCAGTTTTTCTTGGGTGGACTTTCTAGTGCGTATGTAATTTACTTTTCACGAAGTGTTTCCTTCACTAAAACCATTTCCTTCTTTGTGATATTAGTGGCTCTTTTGTTTGCTAATGAGCTATTCAAAAAGAGAATATCTAATAAGTACTTACAGTTTAGCACATACTTTTTTGTCAATTTCACCTTCTTTACGTTTTTCATTCCAGTTCTGGTTAACACCATGAACACCTTCATTTTTATAATTTCTGGGGCAGTTAGTTTAGCAACTACTTTATTACTCATCACTTTCATTTATAGTAAAAGTCCAACTACCCGAGCTGAGCTTCACGAAGGAAAGATGATTGGTATAATTATTGGTATTTATGTGATGATAAATGGCTTCTATTTTTTAAATCTCATCCCACCAGTTCCATTAGCTCTTGAAGATGGAATTGTGGCTCAGAAGCTCGAAAAAAGAGATAATAGCTACATCTTAACCTATCAGAAAGGAAACTTCTTTTCCGATTTCAATACAAATATTGTACATAAACCGGGAGAGAAATTATATGTGTACACTTCCATTTTTGCTCCTGCCGATCTTACCAAAAAGATAACTCACGAATGGAATTGGAAGAATCCTAAAACCAATGAATGGCAAACCACTGATAATATCGATTTCGAAATAACAGGTGGAAGAGATGGTGGTTTTCGAGGTTATACGTATAAAGAAAGATTACTTCCTGGAGAATGGAAAGTGGATGTAAATACGAATAATGGACAAGTTCTTGGGAGGATTAATTTCAAAATAATTGAAGATTCTCTTCAGAATACTACCAAGATGGTTACGAAAGTATTTTAGTTAAGAGCCTTTCTTTTTATACATAAAAACTTCCTCTAAAGGTACTTTAAAGTACAACGCAATTTTAAAAGCTAGTTCTAAAGAAGGTGAATATTTTCCAGCTTCTAGTGCATTTATCGTTTGTCGAGTTACGCCAACTTTATCAGCAAGGTCCTCTTGGGTTATCTCTCCCGCATGAAAACGCAGCGTACGGATGTTATTTGTAATGATGTAATCTTTCATCTTAATAACCTCGGTTGTAATAGAAAATCTGTGTTCCTCTATTTATTAGACTAGATATGGAAAGAATAATTACCAATGAATGAAAAATATGAAATGGATTGCCGTTGAAATCGAAAAAACCAAGTTTATCACTTCCAATAACAGTACTAATCAAGATTTGAGATAGTATTAAAATTACCATTGTGGTTAGAAAGAGGTATGCATTCTTAAAACCTTTAGCCTCGAAAAGTAGATCGCGCTCATCTTTCTCTACTTCACTTTTTCTTTTTATTAATCCAAGAAGAAGTTCAACTATGAAAGCAAAAAAGAGAACTTTTATAAAAAGGGAACTAAGCTGAGATGTGACATCAGGAATACTTTCAGGCCAACCAAAAACGGTAATTACATAAAAGCCCAAAAGGCAGATCGTAGAAGCGATGGATGTATAAGCATAAATTTCTCTTTTCGACATATTAAACTCCGTTTGTTTGTTAGTGTCGGGAAATTCATACGTAAAGTAAAAAATATGTTACATGATGTAAGAACTATTTTCCATTACACAAATAATTACTATCGATATTCTCTCTTGATGGGATCTAGGATTCTATCTAATCCGTTTATTTTAATTTCGTACATGGTAGAAAGGAACTGACCAAGTTGTCCATCTGGCCAACCTTTTCGGCTAAACCACTCAAGGTAATGGACAGGAATATCAGTGATAAAACTATGCTGATATTGCCCAAAAGGCATACGGGCGCGAACTAGCTTTATAAGAAATTGAGAATCGTACATAGTTCAAATCTAATGAAATATTAGGTCTGAGTTACGAGTGAAATGAGATGTTTATATTTATTTATAGAATACTTCGATGGATTTTCAAAATACATAAAGAGCAATGATTATTTTCTGGAGATGATAGTTACAGAAACAATGCATTATAACCAAGCCATTTTAGTGCATACATCTTGTTTATATCTGTACTTTTGTGCCGACAAAAGTACCAAAAACTCTCGACAAGAATAATTGGCGCGAACTTCATTACATCGACTAAATCATTCCAATGGTCTTCGTTCTTCTTTTACCACATTCAAGACCGAGCCTGTGTGGAATGATTGCTCCTGTCGGAGACGTCGACTTCACTACGTTCTTATTCCGCCAATAATTCTAAAGGTCGATTTGGTTTGGTTGCTTTATCGAAAGTCTGGAACTTATAAAACCTAAGATACTTTATGAATAATCTAAAGAGATGTTTCTTCCACTAAACTATCTAATCTAGAGCCTCCATCTGGCAGAAAACGAACCTTAAGATTAAATTTCCATTCATTAACTTTTTGTACATTCTTCCATGAAAAAAACGCTGATAAAATGGTTACTTGGAATTATTGTTGTTTACGCATTATTGATGATTCCAGATACTTCTTCTATAAATATTGAACGGGAAGGAAATTCAACTCCCTTTATTTGGAATCAAAACGATCGATGGAAAAGTCTTGAAAGTGATTTTGCCCAAGCTAGAGAAGAATCGGAGCTAGAGCGTACGCTAAAAATAGACTTACTTCTTAATAGTACTCTAAAGATTTTGACAGAGTTGGAAACGGAAGAGATTCAACCTAACGACCAACAATTAGAAACATTCATGAATGGTTTTTTTGAGTTAGCACCAATCGTTGCAGCTCAAGAAAATAAAAACGAACTTTTCTTCGAAATATATAATCGTGCTAGAAGGAATATTAAGGAACAATCTATCAATTGGGATATCAACCAGACCGATACCAGAATAGCGCTGTATAAAAGCTTGTATGGTATGCGTGCTGCGGTGGAGGAAGTTCTATTGCAATCGAATAATCCTTTTGAGCCTGTTTTGTATGTAAAAGATGAACCATCAGAAACACCAAGTACTAATATTTTAGGAATTAAAGTACATAGTGGCGATTTACTCGTTTCTAGAGGTGGAGCAGAAGTTTCAGCATTAATTTCTAGAGGAAACGATTATCCAGGGAATTTCTCTCACGTCGCGTTAGTGTATGTTGAAGAAGGAACCAATATCCCATATTTAATTGAAGCTCATATTGAACGTGGAGTTGCAATCGCCACACTGGATGAATACATCAAAGATCGCAAGTTGAGATTTATGGTACTTCGCCCAAGACATAATCTTCCCCAGGTTATAAAAAATCCAATGCTTCCACATTATGCAGCAAAAGATATGTACGAGGAAGTTCAGCAACGACACATTCCATACGATTTTAAGATGAATTTTTACGATTCTGAAACTATGTTTTGTTCGGAAGTGGGTTCTTATACCTACAAAAATAATGGAGTTCAGTTATGGGCTTCTGAATCTACAATTTCTTCGGAAGGGGTAGTTTCGCTATTAAATACTTTTGGCGTTGAGAATTTTGTAACTCAAATGCCTTCTGATTTAGAATATGATGCACAGCTCGCTGTAGTTGCTGAATGGAGAAGTGAAGAAAGTTTGTTTGATGATCACCTCTATAACTCTGTGATTGATGCAATGCTTATGTGTGCTGACCAAGGTGAGAAAGTTGGATATAACTCGTTCCTACTTCCATTTGCTAGAGCTTTAAAAGGATATAGTGTAGTTAAGAATTGGTTAGGTAGCGAAGGTCCAGTTCCTGAAGGGATGTCGGCTACCCAAGCCATAAAAAACAATTCTTTTGTGGATAGACACATCGAAATAAAAGAAAAGGTACATTCTGAAATTGAGCTCTTTAAAACCAAAAATGGCTACAATCCGCCATATTGGGAATTGGTAAATATGGCAGAAATACAATCGGGATGTAGAAACTAGAACAAAGAATTCTTATAAAAAATGCATTTATACTGAATAACTTAAACTAAAGTCGATTGAGAAATTGTTGAATCAATGAAAAAGAAAGTACATCTAGTTTTAGGAAGTGGTGGTGCACGAGGAATTGCTCATATTGCCGTAATCGACCAGTTAGAGAAAGATGGCTACGAAATTATTGAAGTAATTGGTTGCTCTATGGGTGCGGTTATTGGCGGTATTTATGCAGCAGGACATTTTCAAGATTATAAAAACTGGATTCTGAAGCTTAGCAGAAAAGATGTTTTCGATTTAATGGATTTCACACTCACTAAGCAAGGCTTTGTAAAAGGCGATAAGATTTTTGCTAAGCATAAAGATTTATTGGGAACCTTGAACATCGAGGATTTTGATATACCTTTTACCGCTGTTGCCACCGATATGAAGAATAACGAAGAAGTTCACTTCACAAAAGGTGATTTATACAAAGCATTAAGAGCATCAGGATCCATTCCTGGTTTATATATTCCTTCAGTTCAAGATGGACGTGTTTTAGTAGATGGTGGAGTATTAAATCCTCTTCCAATCAATTTAGTGAAGAAACAAGATGATGCTATTATTGTAGCAGTAGATTTGAATGCAAAGGCTGATAAAAAATTGAGTATAATTACCAATTCAAAAAAGCCGGAAGAGCCAAAATGGTACGAAAAAATCCTTCCAGATAATGTTGTAGAATATGCTCGCAAGTATGAAGACCAAAAGGAAAAGGCTGAAGAAGACGCTTTTTCACTGCTAGAGTTGATGGAAAGCACCTTTAGTTTTACTCAAGATCGGCTTACCTCGCTAATGCTAGAATTACACTCTGTTGATGTTTTGGTAGAAATTCCTAGAAATACAGCTGGCACGTTTGATTTCAACAAAGCAAATCAGATTTACAATGAAGGTCTTCTTTGTTATCAAAAAGCGATGAAGAAACATAAAGAAGAAAACTAGCTTAGTTATCGGTTCTAAATGGTACTGCAGGTAAACCTTCTTTATTATAAAGAGATACATCGGGGTTATCAGCCCAAGCATATCTTATGTTCACAGGTTTAGCAACTTTATCAGACCAAGTAACTATCTCACTGCCTTCTATGATTGCTTCAGCCCAATAAAATTTAGAATCTTCACCAGCAAGAGCAAAGCCAAGAACTTTATCGGAATTCTTCAGAGTTAATCCAGATCCTACATGATCAAAAGATATCCGAACTCTATTTCCTTCAATGGAATGAGAACGATACGTTGGACCTGAATATACAACGTTGGTATGATGGTAAGCTTTGTTTAAAGCGGCCAACCATAAACGGTAACCAACATCTTTTTTGTTTCTTGGGTGAACATCTTCGGCACTTCCAATATCAATAATAGTTGCCATTGCGGTGTTATTAAGTCGTAGAGTTTTTGTTTGAGCTTCCCTCAATGCAGCCCAATCACTTTCGGTAGGAGAATCAGTTTTCTGCATATAGTTTGCTAACTGAACATAAAGAAAAGGAAAATGTCCCTGATTCCATGCTTTTCTCCATTCTTCAATCATATTTTCAAAAAGCACATTATAGTATTGATGCATGCCCGCATTGTTTTCGCCTTGATACCAAATGGCACCTTTAAGAGTATAGCCAGCTATAGGATGAATCATTGCGTTATATAAAAAACCAGGTTGCCACTCATTTCGAGCAGGTTGAGGAATTTTTGGCTCAACTTCGTTAGAGAATTTCCAGTCACCAGTTAAATCTAAATTTTTACTATCTATCTCTAGCCTAATATTATCTTTCCCACCAATCATAACATTATTGTCCCAAGAGTTTACAGCTCTAAACGCAATTACATTAGCGCCTTTCTTAAACAACTTTGCTGGGATAGAGAAACTTGCAGTGCTTTCTTGCCAACCCTTAACACCTACTGAATCTCCATTTAGATAAAAAATGGCTTCTTGAACAATATCACCTGAATAAAATAAAGTTGGAGTTTTTGGCTGATTACTAAGCACAAAACTTTTACGAAGCCATACAACATCGTTTAATGGTTTTTTTAAAGGGAGTGAAATTTCTTTCCATTCTGAATCATCAAAGTCAGATGATTGAACATTTTTTTCTAAACCTCTTTTCGGGTTTGCAATCAAATCCCACTTTAACTCTTCGCGTTCTTTGTTTTGTGCAAATTCGGTAGCCCAATCTTTCTCTGGGTTTAAAACTCTTTTGGCTTCGTTCTCATAGCCTGGTGTGGTCAATAATCTCTTTGCTGGTGTCCATGCCTCAGCTGGTGTTCCTCCCCAATTGCTATCAATTATTCCCACAGGAACTGACATCTCAGTATGATTAAGCTTAGCAAAATACCAAGCAATGGCTGAGAAATTTGGCGAGTTTTTAGGATTCGAAAGATTCCATTCACCAGAAGGAATGTCTTTTTCTGCTTTATAAGAAGTCGTGTTTGGGACTTCAAAGAATCGTATTTCTGGTATATTACTATTGGCAACTTCTTCTTCCCAGCCATCAACAACCCAACCTAATTTCCACTCCATATTTGATTGTCCACCTGCAACCCAAACATCTCCAAAATAGACATCCTCAAAAGAAATGGTTTCACCAGAACTAATTTCAAGAACATGAGGTCCACCAGCATTTTGTTTAGGTAAAAAGAGCTCCCAACTGCCTTCAGGGGTGGCAACAGTTTCAACCGAAATAGAAGCTAATTTTACACTAACAGTAGCGCTTGGTTTAGACCATCCCCAAATACGAACATCTGCATTACGCTGTAATACCATATGGTCTCCAAAAATTCGGGGGAGATGGAGAGTTTGGGCGGTTGCAGAATCAAAATTAAACATCGTTAGAATAATTGATAAAAAAAGAATCAGCTTAACTTTCATAACAGATACATTAGGTATGGAGTATTTAATCAATTTAATTTACTTAAGTGATTAAACCCAAGACTTTTTAATCGTCCCCATTTATCAGTAGTTAGTTGAATCACTTGTTTATGAATCATTAATTCCGCTATTTCCACTACCAATAAAAGCTAAAAAAACTCGAAGATGTCTAAGCGCTTTATTCTTGCAATCGATCAAGGAACAACTAGTTCAAGAGCTATCGTGTTCAATCACTCTGGGCATGTTGAAGCGGTAGCACAGAAAGAGTTTAAACAGCACTTTCCTAATGATGGATGGGTAGAACACGACCCAATGGAGATTTGGAAAACCCAAGCAGGAGTTATTGCCGAGGCCATTTCTGAATGTGGAGCTGATGGAAAGAGTATTGCTGCAATTGGTATCACCAACCAAAGAGAAACAACAGTTGTTTGGAACCGAAAAACAGGGAAGCCAATTTATAATGCAATTGTTTGGCAAGATCGAAGAACTTCAGATTATTGCGATGAGCTGCGTGAACAAGGTTGGGAAGAAAAAGTAAAAGAGAAAACAGGTCTTATAATTGATAGCTATTTCTCTGGCACAAAAATAAGATGGATTCTTGAACATGTAGATGGTGCACGTGAATTAGCCAATGAAGGAAAACTAGCTTTTGGAACCATCGACACTTGGTTAATCTGGAATTTATCAAAAGGTGATACGCATGTTACAGATGTAACGAATGCATCTAGAACCATGCTTTTTAATATTAAAGAGCAAAAGTGGGATGAAGAGTTGTTAGAATTACTTTCTATCCCTAAAAGCATGTTGCCGGAAGTTAAATCCTCAAGCGAAGTTTATGGTCACACCAAATCGACTATTTTTGCGCATGAAGTTCCTATTGCTGGAATAGCTGGAGATCAACAAGCTGCTCTTTTTGGTCAGATGTGTTTAGAACCAGGAATGCTTAAAAATACCTACGGCACTGGTTCTTTTATCATGTTTAATACAGGGAAGGAACCTATTCCATCTAAAAACAAATTGCTTACAACCGTGGCTTGGGGTTTGGATGGTGAAATAACCTATGCTTTAGAAGGTTCCATTTTTATAGCTGGCGCCGTTGTACAATGGTTACGCGATGGGCTTGGAATCATTAAGTCATCTTCGGATGTAGAAAAATTAGCACTTACCGAAAAAGATAACGGAGGTGTATTTTTGGTTCCTGCATTTGCGGGGCTTGGTGCACCACATTGGGACCAACGTGCCCGTGGAACGCTCTTCGGCATCACGCGTGGAACAACGGGTGGTCACATAGCTCGGGCAGCCTTAGAAGGGATTGCTTTTCAAGTGAAAGATGTACTTTCTGCAATGGAAGCTGATTCGGGAATCGAAATAAAAGAACTTCGTGTTGATGGAGGTGCAACGGTAAATAATACGCTGATGCAGTTTCAGTCAGATATTCTAGGAATACCATTGGTTCGCCCCAAAGTTTTGGAAACAACCGCGCTTGGAGCAGCATATTTGGCGGGATTAGCGGTTCAGTTTTGGAAGAACACCAATGAAACTAAAACGCATTGGCATGAAGATAAACGCTTTGAGCCGAGTATGAATAAATCAGAAGTAGATAGATTGCTCGAAAAGTGGAACAAAGCGGTAGAAAAGAGTAAAGGTTGGATTGATTAACACTGAAGTTTAAAACGAAAAGATTTTAAAATGAATAGAAAAGAGCTTCTTAATACGGTAAGAGAGTTTAACGATTTTTGGGATGTGCTCATTATTGGAGGCGGAGCAACGGGGTTAGGTTGCGCTGTTGATGCTGCATCGCGAGGATACAAAACCTTACTTCTCGATATGCACGATTTTGCAAAGGGAACGTCGAGTAGAAGTACAAAATTGGTTCATGGCGGAGTTCGTTATTTGCAGCAAGGCGATGTCTCTCTGGTGATTGAAGCATTGCATGAACGCGGTCTACTTATTCAAAATGCGCCACATTTAGTAAGCCATCAATCTTTTATAGTTCCGAGCTACGAGTGGTGGAACGGCCCGTTTTATGGTGTGGGAATGAAAGTGTACGATGCACTTGCAGGGAAATTGGGTATCAAAAAATCACAAACGCTTTCAAAAGAGGAAACACTTGCCAAAATCCCAACTCTAGAACCTGAAGGGTTACGTGGCGGTGTGATGTATTATGATGGCCAGTTCGATGATTCAAGACTAGCTATCAATCTTGCTCAAACAATAGTTGATGAAGGAGGAACTCCAATCAATTATATGAAAGTCACTGACCTAATAAAGAATGGTGCGGGCTTAATTGAACGTGTTAAAGCACTTGATATGGTTAATGGCGAGAGTTTTACCATAAATGCACGAGTTGTAATAAACGCTACAGGTATTTTTACCGACTCCATTATGAAAATGGACAACATAAATCACAAACAGATGATACAATGTGCGCAGGGAATACATCTTGTTTTGGATAAAGAGTTTTTACCTGGAGATGCTGCTATTATGGTTCCTCATACCGATGATGGACGGGTACTTTTTGCGGTTCCTTGGCATGATAAAGTGATTGTAGGAACAACGGATACTGCTATCGAAAAACCAACGCTAGAACCCATTGCGCTAGAAGAAGAAATCGAATTTATACTACGACATGCTAAGCAGTATCTTACTAAAGATCCAACTCGCACGGATGTTAAAAGTGTATTCGCTGGTTTAAGACCTCTTGTTAAACCTCAAGATTCTAAATCTACTTCTGAGATTTCGAGAAGTCATCATTTGGAAGTTTCGGAAGCTGGTTTAGTTACCATTGCTGGAGGAAAGTGGACCACTTATAGAAAAATGGCGGAAGACACTATTGATAGAGCAATGCTAGTGGCTGGATTAGAACAAAAAAATTGCGAGACCAAAGAACTTCGCATTCATGGTTGGTTAAAATCGGTAGATAGAAATCACCCTTTACACATGTATGGCTCAGATAAAGTAGGATTAGAGAAATTACTTCACGAGAATCCCGAATGGAATGAACAAATTCATCCAAACTTACCGTATTTAAAAGGCGAGGTAATTTGGGCGGTACGTAATGAGTTAGCTATTACTATTGAAGATGTTTTGTCTAGAAGAACGCGCGCTTTATTATTAGATGCCAAAGCCTCAGTCGAAATGGCTCCTATTGTTGGCGAGTTATTAGCCCAGGAATTTGGAGAAGATGAGCAATGGGTTCTTCAGGAAGTAAAAGAGTACAAGGCTTTAGCTAATGCGTATATTCTCCAAAACTAAATCACCGAATCCATAAAGTATAAATTGTCGATGCCTGAGAATTACCAAAAAATTTTAGATGATGTTAATGAAGAGTTAAAAGATCTAAGAGGTGAAGGTGAAGCTGCCGATTATATACCAGAGCTTAGAAAAGTAAATCCCGATAAATTCGGTATTCATTTATGTATGCTTAATGGTGGTAGTGCATCTGTTGGTGATAGTGAAGATAAATTTTCCATTCAAAGTATAACTAAAGTATTTTCATTAACGATGGCATTTTCTATGGTGGGGGAAGAACTTTGGAATCGAGTAGATGTAGAGCCCTCAGGAAATCCTTTTAACTCATTAGTTCAGCTAGAGTACGAAAAAGGAATACCTCGTAATCCGCTAATAAATGCTGGTGCATTAGTGGTATCAGATGTCCTTGTTTCTTTGTTAAAAAACCCAAAAGAGGAATACTTGGCTTACATCCGAAAGTTATGTGGAGCTAAAAACGTAAACTATAACAAAAGTGTAGCTGAGTCCGAAAAACAATGCGGTTTTAGGAATAAAGCGCTTATCAATCTCATGAAGTCTTTTGGGAATATAGAAAACGATATCGATACGGTGTTAGATTTCTATTATCACCAATGCTCTATTGAAATGACATGCAGAGAACTTGCTGAAAGCTTTTTACTGTATACAAACCATGGTGTTTTATGTGAAACAGGTGAGCGTTTGATTACAGGATCTCAATCAAAACGTATAAGTGCAATTATGCTTACCTGCGGTTTCTATGATGAGGCTGGAGAGTTTACATTTAGAGTTGGTTTGCCTGGAAAGAGTGGCGTTGGTGGGGGAATTGTAGCCATTAACCCAGGAAGTTATAGTATTGCTGTTTGGAGCCCTCGGCTAAACAAAGCCGGGAATTCAATTCTAGGAATGAAAGCGCTAGAAGAGTTTACCACTAAAACCGGGTTGTCTATATTTTAGAAAAAGAAAAAGCCGGCTAGAACCGGCTTTAAGTATTATTTAAGAGCTACTTTAATGCGCTCGAAAATTTCTTCGATGGAACCAATGCCATCTATTTCTTGAACTAACCCTTGTTTGGTGTAGTAGCTTTGAACAGGCTCAGTTTCATTTGTATATACTTCTAAGCGATTCTTAATCATTTCTTCTGTATCGTCAGAACGACCTTCACCGCGAGATAAAATTCTTCTCACTAATTCGTCTTCTGGAACGGTAAGAACTACGAATGCATCCACTTTTGAGCCTTTAGTAGCTAAAATTGAATCAAAAGCTTCTGCTTGTACAACAGTTCTTGGAAAACCATCAAAAATACAGCCGTTATCATACTTAGAGTCTTTTAACTCTTCAGCTACTAAATCAACAACGGTTTCATCGGAAACGAGTTCTCCAGCATCTAGGATACTTTTAACTTTTACACCAAGTGGAGTTTCATTTTTAATAGCCGCACGAAAAATATTTCCTGTAGATAAATGAGGAATATTGTATTCGGCTTGAATTAAATTAGCTTGTGTTCCTTTACCAGCGCCAGGAGGGCCAAACAGGATTATGTTCATCGAATTTAGTTAGATTCTTTGGGATTTTAGAGCCTTTTAAAATAGTTCGATTTATCTCCATTTTCAACGAATTATTGAGTGTTATTACTACAAAATGGATTTTATTTGAAGCTTACTTATAAAGCGAGAAGGGCATAAACAAAGTAGGCGAATGCTGTTAAGCATTCGCCTTAAACTCAGTATATATGCTAACGTGCTATTTAATTCTAGCACATACTGCACAATTACAACCGGAGAACATCCGGTGTTAGAAGAAAAAAAGAGCTGTAAAGCTGCTTACTTTTTTCTACCTAGTGTTTCTTTTTCTTTAATACGAGCCGCTTTACCGCGAAGATCACGTAAGTAGAACAATTTAGAACGTCTAACTTTACCAACTCTTTTCACTTCAATTTTAGCGATAAAAGGAGAGTAAAGTGGGAAAATACGCTCAACACCGATGTTGTTACTTATTTTACGAACAATAAACGTTTTGTTAGCTCCGCTTCCACGTTCGTTGATTACAACGCCTTCGTATTGCTGAATACGCTCTTTTTCACCTTCACGTACACGGTAGTGAACGTTTACAGTATCACCTGCAGTAAACGCTGGTAAATTGTCGTGTACCAGTGTTTGTTCTATCAATTTTAGCTTATCCATTATTCTGTATGTTTGCTGACGAATCAGCTGTTAATAGTCTTTCTTAAATTTATCGTACAAATCTTTTCGTCGTTCTTTTGTTCGTTGAACCGCTTGCTCATGCTTCCATTCTGCCTGTTTATTTCTGTCTCCAGAAAGTAAAACACTTGGAACTTGTTGGCCTTTGAACTCTGCTGGTCGTGTATAAACCGGGGCTTCTAATAATCCATCTTGAAATGAATCATTTAGTGCACTTCCAGCATCACCAATTGCACCAGGAATCAATCGAACGATAGCATCGGTTATAACCATTGCCGGAAGTTCGCCTCCTGAAAGCACATAATCACCAATAGTATATTCTTTGGTAATTAGAGTGTCGCGTACTCGCTGATCTACACCTTTATAGTGTCCACATAATATCATCACATTTTGTTTGAGTGATAATGTGTTTGCTTCGGTTTGGTCAAAAACGTCACCATCGGGCGCCGTAAAAATGATTTCATCATATTCACGTTGCTCGCATAGATGTTCAATACAACTAAAAATGGGTTGTGGTGTTAATACCATTCCAGGATCTCCTCCATAAGGATAGTCATCAATTTTACGATGCTTATCTTCAGTGTAATCTCGAAGGTCGTGCACGTAAACTTCAACAAGTCCTTTCTCTTTGGCACGCTTCACAATACTGTGATTAAGTGGCCCATTGAGTAAAGAAGGTACAGCGGAAAGAATATCAATTCTCATCATACTATAAGCCCTCTAAAAGATCTAAGTTTTGGCAAATCACCGCTTCACTTTCATCGTCAATGCTTACAACAAATTGATCTACAAAAGGAACTAGGACGGTTCCAGAACTGCCAGCTATGACTAAAGTGTCTTGAGCTGGATTTTCTAGAATCTCAGTAATTATTCCGTAATGCTGATTATTACTATCATAAACATCGTAATTGAGAACCGAATCTTCAGAATCATAAGCAGTTAAAAACTCTTCAGCTTTATCTGTTTCCAGAAAAATACCTCGATTTTTTAAAGCTTCTGCCGAAGCGCGATCAGCGATGTGTTCAAATTGTACAAAGAACGAAAATTTGTTTCCTTTTTCCTGACATCGAATTTCTCTAACTCGCGCAGGAAAATAATCGCCCCTCTCGTTTCGCAAATACACCATATTCAACTCTTCCAGGGCTATAGGGTCTTCGTTCTCAAAGAGAACTTTAAGCTCACCTTTTAGCCCATGCGACCGAGCAATTAGCCCGATTTGAGTAAATGGATTTGTATTGGCGTCCTGATTCATAGGAGCCGAATTTCGTTGGTTATTCTTCTGATTGTTTGCTTTCCCATGCAGCAAGAACAGTTTTGCGAGATTCATCATCTGCAATAAAGCCTTTTAAGTCGGCTAAATCTGTATTCTTGATGTGGTCAGCTGCATCTTTAGCGGTCATAGCAGAAGAGTCTTGGCCATCTTCACTTGTAGTGGCTTTTGCTTCTTCTTCTTTTTCCTTAGCTACTTCTTCAGCAACAACTTCTGGTTCTTCAACCGCAGGAACTTCTTCCTTTACTTCTTCAACAACAGCCTCTTCAGTTGCTGGCTCGGCAGCTACTTCTTCTACTGTTTCAGTAGTTTCTTCAACTACAGCTGTATCTTCGGTTGTTTCTTCTGAAGCGGCTTCTTCAACTTCTTCAGTTGCTTCGGCAGCTTTAGCTTCTGCTGCTACTTCTTTCGCTGCTTCAGATGCTTTTTCAGCTACTTGCTTTTTATATTCATTCTCTTCAGCTGCAAGTACAGATTTGTGCGTATCTTTACGCGAAGCATCGCCATCGCCTTTAGATTCACGGTAAGCTTGCCATTCAGCCATAGCAGCTTCAACTTCTGCTTCGCTTTTGCCCCACATCATAAGGTGACGCTTGTATAAAAGTCCTGAATTGCGAAGGATCTTACGAACGGTATCGGAAGGTTGAGCACCTGTTTGTAACCAGTATAAAATACGGTCTTCGTTAAGTACTACTTCTTTGTTTTCTGTTACGTTGTCGTAACGGCCAACTTGTTCGATGATGCGGCCATCTCTTGCAGAGCGGCTATCAGCAACTACCAAGTGGTAGATAGGTCGTTTTTTACGTCCTTTCCTTTGAAGTCTTATTCTAATCAATGTTGTTCTCCAGTGAGTTTATGTATAATCGTTATCTACCGATGGGTAGATTTTTTAATCCTTGAAGTGCTCTGCCCATTTTTCCCATTTTGGACATAGTCTTCATCATTTTTTTCATCTGTTCGAACTGTTTTATGAGATCATTGATCTCACGGACAGTAGTGCCAGAGCCCGTTGCTATACGTCGTCTTCGACTTCCGTTTAATAAGCTTGGGTTCTGACGCTCCTCCGGCGTCATTGAGTAGATAATCGCTTCGATAGGTTTAAACGCATCATCATCGATATCTGCATTATTCAATGCTTTGCTGGCGCCGGGGATCATAGATACAAGATCGGTGAAATCACCCATCTTTTTTATCTTTTGAATTTGCTCAAGGAAGTCTTCTAAGTCAAACTTATCAGAACTAATACGCTTTTGAAGGCGATCAGCTTCCTCTTCATCAAATTCCTTTTGAGCTTTTTCAACTAACGAAACCACATCACCCATGCCAAGTATGCGTTGTGCCATACGGTCTGGGTAGAAAGGGGAAAGTGCGTCTAGCTTTTCGCCAGTACTCACAAACTTGATGGGTTTGTTTACAACAGTTTTTATAGAAAGTGCGGCACCACCTCGGGTATCGCCATCTAACTTGGTAAGAACTACCCCGTCGTAATCAATTCGATCGTTAAACTCTTTTGCTGTGTTAACTGCGTCCTGACCGGTCATTGAGTCAACAACAAACAAAATTTCGTGAGGATTTACGGCTTTTTTAATTTCCGCAATCTCCGTCATCATATCCTCATCTACATGTAATCGTCCGGCAGTATCAATAATAACAGTATCCATTGCCAAACTTTTAGCCATTGCAACTGCTTCTTTAGCAACACGAACGGCATCTTTTTGTTCAATAGAATAAACTGGTACATCAATTTGAGATGCCAGAGACTTAAGCTGGTTTACGGCAGCAGGGCGATAAACATCGGCGGCAGCAAGAAGCGGATTCTTTTTATGCTCCTGCTTGAGATATCGGGCTAATTTACCTGAAAAGGTAGTTTTACCCGAACCTTGTAAACCTGCAATAAGAATTACAGTAGGGGGAGTGTGTGCACTTGCAATTTCAACTTTCTCACCACCAAAGGTAGCCACAAGCTCATCAAACACAATTTTTGTGAATTGTTGGCCAGGGTTAACGCTGGTAAGAACATCGGATCCAAGTGCTTGTTCTTGAATTTTTTTGGTGAATTCGCGGGCTACTTCAAGGTTTACATCAGCATCCAATAAGGCACGACGAATTTCACGTACTGTTTCCGCAATGTTAACATCGCTAATACGTGCTTCGCCTTTCAGATTCTGAAACGCTTTATCTAATTTTGAGGATAAACTTTCAAACATAATATATATAAAGTGGATTTAACCGCTTAATTCAGAGCCGATAAAAATACAGCTTTTAATGGGTGTTATCAACACTAATGTGGATAAAGTTTTTATGTTTATATATGCAGTGCTTAAACAGTAATACTAAAACCAAATAAACCTCACTGTGATAGAACTAAAGACGGATAATTTGTATAAATCTTTTTTTATCTACACTTTCTTAAACTTGTTTAAAAACAGTGCTATTCGCTGTATTAGGTAGGATAAAGTTTAAATATCGTATAAATAAATGAAAGCAACGTTCTCATACTCCAATCTAAAACAGAAAGGACACTGGCTTTATAGCCTTTCAATTGTATCTGTATTGCTTTTTAGTTGCTCGAATGTTGAAAGCGAGACTCTTGTTGAGTTAGAACTATCCAAAGAGTTCAAACTTGGCGAAAAGGCCGTTGAGCAAGTACATCGTATGTATACGGTAGCAATTGACAATCCTGCTTCTGATGAACTCATGTTTACCAATTTTACCTCCCCCATACAGCTTGTAGTTGTTAATTATGATGGAGAACTTGTTGAAACCATTGGAAAAGAAGGACGAGGACCAAAGGAGATTCAAGACGCTCGGTTTTTCGGATTTGATGAAACAGGAAATGTGCTTGTTCTGGATAAAGCCTCTGCTTTTTTTAAGTATTACAATCGGAATAGTGATGAAGTAACTTTTTTCAACTATCCCATTAAAAAAGGAATTTCAGTTACGTCCAGAAACTTACAGCAATGCGATGGCAAATGGTATTTAGCCGTTCAGTTATTAGGTAAACCTACGCTGCCATCTACGCCGATTGTGGCCGTTTTTGAGTCTACTTTTTCTCTTTCTGATACACTAGGCGGTTATGATCCTTTTTTTGATGGAAGAACAGGCATGATGCAGGAAGCGTTAATCGATATTGATTGTCAAAACCGATTAATCTACACTTCTCATGGTAAAACGCCCTTCATACAAGTTTTTTCAATGGACGATGAACTTTATCAAAAGCGAACAGAAGTCAAGCCAAAGTCTTTTATGTTCTCTGATAAGTTTATAACAATGGTCGGCAGTAAAAGCTCAATGGCCCGGTTTCTTTCACAAGAACAAAGTACCAGCCTCCATCTTGCTCATTCCGATAAATACCTTTTTCATATTTTCCGAAACGAAGTTAGAACTGTGGAGGATGTTAGAATTTTAAACGATAGTCATCATTTTGTTGCGGTATACGATAAAGTAAACTTGGCCTATTTAGGAGAGCTAATGTTGCCTGGTGCAGCAATGGGCTCAACTAAGAATGGTGAGTTAATTATCCTAAAAGACGAAAATACATCTGAATTTCAGTTTTTGAATGTAATTCCTGCTAGCTCCCAAAACTAGCCAAACGAGTATTGTTTTCAAGCACCAGGTCGACTCTAAAGCTATTATAAATAAGTGAATTATAGGGTAGTAAATCCTATAAGTATTCCTGCTATCATTTTACGCCAATATTGGCGAATTTGTGCCCGTCTAAAAAATTCAAATTAATTACATAGAAATGAGCGAAGGCTACGGTTTATTAAAAGGAAAAAAAGGAATTATTTTTGGAGCGCTGGATGAACGCAGCATTGCTTGGAGAATAGCATTGGCTTGTAAGCGTGAAGGTGCAGACTTTGTGTTGTCTAACGCACCTGTTGCATTGAGATTAGGACAGCTTGATGCTTTGGCTGAAGAAACAGGAGCACAAATTATCCCTTGTGACGTTTCTAGTGACGAAGCTGTTAAAGAAATGATGGAGAAGATTAAAGAAGAAGAAGGTGGCGTAGATTTTATTCTTCATGCTATCGGGATGTCTCCTAATATTAGAAAAGGAAAAGCGTATACCGACTTAAACTACAACTGGTATCACCAATCTCTAGATATCTCTGCAATTTCATTACACCGCATTTTGCATTTTGCTGATGAAGTTGGTGTTTTGAATGAAGGTGGAAGTGTAGTTGCGTTATCATACATCGGTGCTCAGCGAATTTTCTCTAAGTATTCTGATATGAACGATGCAAAAGCATTATTAGAGAGTATTGCTAGAAACTACGGAAGTAGATTAGCTCCACGTGGAATTCGTGTTAATACGATTTCTCAAGCTCCTACAAAAACATCTGCAGGTACAGGTATCAAGAATTTTGACGGCATGTTTATTTTCGCTGAAAAAATTGCACCTCTAGGTAACCCAAGCGCTGACGAATGTGCTGATTATTGTGTTACTCTTTTCTCTGACCTTACAAAGAAAGTTACTATGCAAAACCTATACCATGATGGTGGTTTTGTAACTTCTGGTATTTCAGAAGAGATGATTGAAGATTTAGTTAAAATTTATAGCGAAGAAGACTAAGCCGTTATGCCAGATATAATCCTCGGTATTGATCCAGGCTCCCGTTTTACGGGATATGCTGTGCTTACCGAGGAAAATGGCTCTTTAATTGCTCTCCGTTGTGATGTGCTTAAAATGGCGCACATGGATGACCACTCCGATCGACTTAAGTATATATTCGATCAACTTTGTGGAATCATCAAATCTATAAAACCCACATCTTGTGCAGTAGAAACTCCCATCTACGGAGTTGATCCTCAAGCAATGCTTAAGTTGGGTCGCGCACAAGCCGCTGCTATTTTAGCGGGTAAACATTGTGGAATCCCGGTTGTAGAATATTTTCCCAAAGTGGTAAAAAAAGCAATTACTGGAAATGGAAACGCCAGTAAAGAACAAGTAGCTTTTATGCTTAGCAAGATGGTGCGTTTACCTGATGAAAAGCTCAAAAACGATGCTACGGATGCACTTGCAGTGGCATGGTGCCATTACATGAAAGGTAATTCGATAATTACTGGGGCATCGACCAAAAAAACACATCAGAACAATAAAAAGTCGGATTGGGCTGCTTTTGCCGCTCAAAATCCAGATAGGATAAAAGGTTTATGATTGCATTTTTGAAAGGCTTTGTTGAAGAATTACTTCCCGATACGGCTCTATTGGATGTAGGAGGAGTAGGCTACCGCGTGGAGATTTCAGCTCAAACATTTGAGCAGCTTAAGCCGCAAACGGAAGTGAAGTTGCTTATACATCACCATATAACAGAAAGCGATCAACGCTTGTTTGGGTTTTATACTAAAGATGAGAAACAGCTTTTCGAAAAATTAATTACCGTAAAAGGTGTTGGACCAAAATTAGGACTTACCATCGTATCAGGACTGCCAGCAAATCATTTAATTCAAGCAATTTCGAACTCTGATATTGCTACACTATCTCGTGTGCCAGGTATTGGTAAGAAAACAGCAGAAAGAATTTCCTTAGAGCTAAAAGATAAAATAGGCCAAATAAGCAGTTCTAGTGGCCAAGGTACTATAGCACCTATTTCAGGTATTTCGGACGAAGTAATCTCAGCCTTAGAATCTCTGGGTTTTAGACGTAGAGAAGCTGAGCAGGCTACAATTAAGGTTTTACAAGACGCTGACGTACAAACGGTGCCTTCAGCAATCAAAAAAGCGTTATCTCTTTTAAATAAATAACAATTTGTTAACCGGCTTTTGTTTTAATTTAACACCATACATTAGTAACATTGTTATACTTCTAGTTTTAACATAACCCAACCAAAGTGTCCCAAAAAACTATTTTAGTAGTTGATGACGAAAAAGACCTTCTTGATTTAATCGAATACAATCTCCGTAAAGAAGGTTTCGAGGTTCTAAAAGCAGAAAATGGCGAACAAGGCATCGAAATTGCCAAAAAACATCAACCAGATTTGGTTCTTTTAGATGTGATGATGCCTAAAATGGATGGTTTACAGGCTGTAGAAATTATGCGCCAAGATGATTCGTTAAAGCGCATGCCTATAATCTTTTTGACTGCTCGTAGCGACGAAAAGACGGAAGTGGAAGGCCTTAATAAAGGCGGGGATGATTACATCACCAAGCCTATAAGCACCACGAAGTTAATATCTCGAATTAAAGCTGTTCTACGCCGTTTTGATGAGAAAACTGAATCCGTAAATAAAGTGGAAGTGCACGATTTAGTGATTGACCGAGACCGCTACATAGTGATACGTGGAGACGAAGAATTTCAGTTGCCAAGAAAAGAGTTTGAGTTGCTATTCTTTATTGCGAACCGAAAGGGACGTGTTTTGGACCGCCAAACATTATTAAACCAAGTTTGGGGCGATAATATTTATGTTGTAGATAGAACTGTAGATGTTCATGTTCGCAAAATACGCGAAAAACTAGGTGACCATTACATCGAAACTGTAAAAGGTGTTGGTTACCGCTTTAAAGAATGAGCTCAAGAAAGAATAAAAAACCAAAAGTTTTTAAACTAGGGCTACGAATTTCATTTTATGTAGCCTTTCTTACTGGTTTATGCTCATTGGTATTTTCTTGGTTTTACGAAACCTCAGAAAGAGGTATTAGTGTTTGGATAATTATTGGCCTTACCGTTCTGGTTTTTTTGATTACCTATCTCGTGGCTGCAATGCTTGAGTACAGAAGGTTGCAAACGTTGGAGCAGATTGCAAAGAACATCGCTCGCAAAAGGTTCAAGGATTATGGAGATATTACGTCTGGTCATAATGATGAAGCAGACTACCTAATTAAGCAGCTGGTTAAAGCTAGTCGGACCGTAGAAAGAGAAATTCAGCGATTAAATAGAATTGAGAACTATCGTAAAGAATTTATCGGCGATATTTCTCACGAGTTAAAGACCCCCATTTTTGCTATTCAGGGTTTTATAGAAACATTGCTTAATGGAGCACTCGAAGACGAAAACGTAAACCGTGACTTTCTCAAAAAAGCAATGCGCAACGTGAACCGTCTTATATATCTAACCAAAGATCTGATGGAAATCTCTAAGCTTGAAACAGGAGAGCTTAAATCTCAGATTGAAGAATTTTACTTGTTTGAAGTGGTGCACGATGTTATAGAAAGCTTACACTACAAAGCTGAAAAAGATAAAGTGAACTTAGTTTTAATGAGCTTTGATAAAAACCTAAGAGTTAGCGCTGATAAAAATCAGATAAAACAGGTGCTCATAAACTTAATTGAAAATGGAATTAAGTATAACGTTCAAAATGGAAACGTTGAGGTTGGAGTAAAAGATTACAAGAAGAAAGAGGGGCGCACTCTTGTCTATGTAAAAGACACAGGCATCGGAATTGAAGAATTAGATTTACCCAGAGTTACAGAACGTTTCTTTAGAGTTGACAAATCAAGAGCAAGAGAGCGTGGAGGAACGGGGTTAGGCCTTGCTATAGCCAAACACATTATGGAAGCTCATGGAGAACGATTCTTCTTTGAAAGCACACCAAACAAAGGTTCTACTTTTAAATTTACTTTACGCAAGGTTGAGCGTGAAACCGTATAATTAAATAACTACTTTAAAGCTCAACACAATTGTTAATTTAAAAGTAGTTATGGTTTACGCAGTTATTATGGCCGGCGGTTCGGGAACAAGATTTTGGCCCAAAAGTACAAAGGCACTTCCGAAACAGTTTTTGAATCTTTTTGGTGAATCTACCATGATTCAGAATACAGCAAAGAGATTAGAAGGTATTATTCCTCAAGAACGTGTTCTAGTGGTAACTAACGACAGTTATGTTCCAATTGTGAAAGAACAACTTCCTAAAGTTCCCGATGAAAATATTGTTGGGGAACCAGTTGCTAAAAATACAGCGCCATGTGTGGCTATAGCTGCAGAGTTACTTTACAAGAAAGATCCAAATGCTGTAATGGTTGTTTTGCCAGCAGACCATCACATTACGAATGAGGCAGCTTTTATTGAGATTTTGAATACGGCAATAAAAAAAGCTGAGTCTGGGAATCATCTCGTTACTATTGGCATTCAGCCATCTCATCCAGAAACGGGTTTTGGTTACATTCATGCAGATAAGTCACAATCCGAATTAATTGACGGTTTCGAGGCGCTAAAGGTTAATTCTTTTAAAGAAAAACCAGATTCAATTACGGCTCAAACATTTCTAGACTCAGGGGATTATTACTGGAATAGCGGAATGTTTGTTTGGAAAGCAGAAACGGTACTACAAGAAATTGAAAAGCAGTTACCGGCTATGTATGATTTAGTGAAAGAATCTTCTTCTGAACTTTATACCGAAATGCATGGAGTTTCTATCAATGAATTTTATTTAGGTTGCGAATCAATTTCTATTGATTATGGTATTATGGAAGGTGCAAAAGAGGTATTTGTAGTCCCTGGTGAGTTTGGTTGGAATGATGTGGGAAGCTGGACAGCCGTTTATGATCTAGCAGAGAAAGTGAATAACGGGAATGCGGTTCAGTGCTTAAACTCTACGCTTACAAACTCGAACAATAACTTAATCATGTCTAATACAGAAAAGATGATTTCGATTGTTGGGCTTGATAATGTAGCGGTTGTAGAAACTGACACGGCTCTTCTGATTTGCAATTTGGAACAAGCTCAAGGTGTAAAAGATATTGTAGAGCAATTAAAGGGTGTTAAAGACTTTAATAAATTCCTTTAATCTTTAGAGATTAATCCAGCAATAATACCTGTTGATCGTATGCTAGTTGTATATGTGAAGGCAGGTGGCTGTTGGTTTCCTGTTGATCAACAGATGAATCCATGTGAATGAAATACGCTTCCGGAATCTCTAACTCGTTAATGATATCTACAGCTTCAGGAATAGTTAGATGTGTAGGGTGTGATGGTTCCCATCTCAACGCGCTTAGTACCACTACTTTAGCACCACGAATAAGATTCCTTGTAGATTCTGATATACTTTTAACATCCGTTAAATACACAAAGTCATCTATTCTGTAACCAAGTATGTCAAGTTTGCCATGTTTTACAGGCAACGGAGTTACAGTAAACTCTCCCAGCGTTAAAGAACTATTGATTTCTGTAAGCTGAAGCGAAGCTGAGCCTGGGTATTTATTTTCTCCAAAGAGGTAATCAAATCTTTTCAGCAACGATTTTAAACAACTTTCTGTACCATATACAGGAATCTCACTTTCTTGAACATAATTATAGGCGCGTAAATCATCTAAACCGCCGATATGATCCATATGCTCATGAGTTAGGAGGACGTGATCTATTCGCTGGATTTTTGCTCGAATACTCTGAATACGGAATTCAGGGCCTACGTCAATTAAAATAGACGTGTTTTTTCCTTCTACCCAAGCAGCGCATCGTGTTCGAATATTTCTAGGGTCATTAGCTGTTAGTTCACTTCCAAACCCACCAGCTACCGGTACCCCCATCGATGTTCCCGTTCCTAAAAAAGTAATTCTCATTAATCCTCAAACTCTAATTCTGAACCTGTATTATTTCTCTGTACAGAAAGTCGATCCCAAATAACTTCAAGCTCTTTTTTAATGGCGGGTTTAATATATATGTTGCTCAATTCAATTTCGGCAAGTACTCGTGCTATTGTGCTTATTTGAGCTTCTGCTGGCTTATTTTTGTTTACAATTACTAAACGTTCGCCTTCAACTAAACAATCATTTCCTCTAAAAGAACCACGTTCTTTACGAAGTCTATATCCAGACTGTTCAAGCAATTGTTCAAGTTCGAGTAAAAGTTTATCGGGTTTCAAAGCGAAATGCCAATGGTTAATAAATGTGCTTTCAAGTCGTAATCGAAATTTTCATCATCAATATTATAAGAAGAATTTTTGTAATCATATCCAATACTTAGATTCTTATTGCCAATCAGGTTTATAAAATTAAGCCGACTCTTGCCTATAAGCGAAAACTCAGACCCACCAAAAAATCCACCGCTTGAAGAACTAAAGCCATAGTTTGGAATAAATGTATTTGAAAAAATAACTTTATTTTTAATTCTAAATGAAAGAAGTGCTCCAGCGCCCACTGAAAGAGAAGTTTGTGAAAACTTATCCCTAGAACTTTCTCTTGTAACAGATACTAGGTCGGAACCAATTCTTAATGGAATACCAAGCTGTATATGTTCTCTTTTCAAAAATAATATCGAGTTTGTGTAGTAAAGAGAGAAGTTTAAAAAGGTTTGATCCTTCAAGCCTATTATACTATTCGCAAAGTTCACACCCAGCTCAAGCCCTGAGCTCTCAAATTGTATCGCAAGAGTCTTATGATCTAAATCTAGCCTATTCTCAGGAAGCATTAAATTGTTTGAGCCTGTGTAATCAAAGTTTGTTACACCCATTCCTACTCTGAGATAAGTATTTGATTCGCTAGGTTTGTTTTCTACATTTCGAACACTGAACATTTGCGCAAAAATAGTGCTAGGTATAAAGCATGCTATTAAAGCGAACGTGTAAATTTTCATAGGGAATGATTTCTGTTGAAAAAATATTAGTACACTAAACGTAATTTAAAAGGAATAGTATAATGAAGTTAGTATTGATTTTACTTCTGTCTTTAATGGTAACAGGTTTACCTTCAGTTTATGATTCAATCTACGATTTTACACGAAAAGATATTGATGGTAATAAAGTAGACTTAGATCAATATAAGGGCAAGGTTGTAATGATTGTAAACGTGGCCTCTAAGTGTGGATTCACTCCTCAGTACGAAGGTCTCGAAGCGATGTATGAAAAGTATAAAGATGATGGACTCGTAATACTTGGATTCCCTGCAAATAATTTTAAAGGCCAAGAGCCCGGAACTGACGAAGAGATCAAAGAATTTTGCACTCTCACTTATGGTGTTAAGTTCCCTATGTTCTCAAAAGTTTCTGTACTTGGAGAAGACCAAGATGATTTATTCACTTATTTAACGACTCAAGATAACCCAGATTTTAAAGGTGATATCTCATGGAACTTTGAAAAATTCCTTATTAATAAGGAAGGAAAGCTCATTAGACGCTTTAAAACCAAAGTAGAACCTGAAAGTGAAGAGATTAGAAGTGCTATTGAGCTCGCTTTGAGTAATTAATAAAATAATTCTCTTTTTTTAATTTAGCTCTTGACATACGATTTATTTGAGCCGTATATTTGATGCTCTTCAACGGTCCGGTAGTTCAGTTGGTTAGAACGCCTGCCTGTCACGCAGGAGGTCGAGGGTTCGAGTCCCTTCCGGATCGCAAAAAGCCTTGAATTCTACGTAATTCAAGGCTTTTTTCATTTAAACTACAATAGTTTAGTTTTTGAAAAATGTCTTCCCACAATCCAAATTATGACGTTATAGTTGTCGGCGGTGGTCACGCTGGCTCAGAAGCTGCTGGAGCTGCTGCTCAATTAGGAGCTAAAACGCTTTTAATAACCATGAACCTTGAAGCAGTTGCTAAGATGTCTTGCAATCCTGCGATGGGCGGAATAGCCAAAGGACAACTAGTTAGAGAAATTGACGCCTTAGGCGGTCTCTCTGGAATTGTTAGTGATGAATCCGGTGTGCAGTTTAAGATGCTTAATCAAAGCAAGGGGCCTGCCATGTGGAGTCCTAGATGTCAAAGTGATAGAACGTTATATGCTCAAAGAATGAGAGAGTATCTAGAGCAGAAGGAAACGCTATTCTTTCGACAAGATAATGTCGTTGATTTGATTTTCTCAAAAGACAAAAAAGTTGAAGGGGTTGTTACCCAAACAGGGCAAAAATTTTATTCAAAATCTGTAGTTCTTACTAGCGGAACTTTTCTGAATGGTTTGATCCATATTGGTGAAAGTAATTATGGTGGTGGTAGATCTGGAGAGCGAGCTTCTGTTGGGATTTCAGCGGCGTTAGAAAACAGTGGCTTTGAAGTAGGTCGATTAAAAACAGGAACGCCTCCACGATTAGACGGTAGGTCAGTCGATTATTCAAAGTTAGAAGAGCAGGTGGGAGACGAAGTTGCTACTCCGTTCTCATTTCTTACAGAAGAGTTACCAAAGCAAGAAGATCAGTTGTCTTGCTGGATTGGATATACAGATGATAACGTGCATGATATATTGCGCACAGGTTTCGATAGAAGTCCCATGTTTAACGGACGAATAAAGTCTATAGGGCCAAGGTACTGTCCTAGTATTGAAGATAAAATTAATCGCTTTGCTGATAAAGATCGCCATCAGTTATTCTTAGAACCAGAGGGTTGGAATACTTACGAAATGTATCTCAACGGGTTCTCAACTTCTCTTCCTGAAGAAGTTCAGATTGAAGCTCTCCGTTCTATTTCTGGTTTTGAGAACGTAGTTATGATTCGGCCTGGTTACGCTATTGAGTATGATTATTTTCCGCCGCATCAAATACAGAGAACCTTAGAGACCAAAATTATTGAAGGGCTTTATTTTGCAGGTCAGATTAATGGAACTACAGGTTATGAAGAAGCTGCTTGTCAAGGATTGATGGCTGGGATTAATGCTGCACTTAAAGTTCAAGGTAAAGACCCGTTGGTATTAAAGCGTTCCGAGGCTTATATCGGAGTTTTGATCGATGACTTGATTAACAAGGGGACGGAAGAGCCGTACAGAATGTTTACTTCGAGAGCGGAGCATAGAATATTATTGCGTCAAGACAATGCAGATCTTCGCTTGACAGAGATTGGGTACAAAATTGGTTTAGCTTCTAAAGAGCGTTACGACAAAATGAAGCTTAAGTACGAAGCTGTAGATAAGCTTTCTGCTTTACTTTATGATAGAACAATTCGCCCAGAGAAAATGAATGCTATGTTGGAAGCGAAAGGAACCACAGGATTAAGGCAGCCAGTTAAAACTCACACAGTATTATCAAGACCTCAAATATCATTATATGATATTATGGGTGCGGATGATGAATTCGCGACAGAGGTTGGGGTTATAACAGAAGACAAATATGTTATAGAGCAGGCTGAAATACTTGTTAAATACTCTGGTTATATAAAGAAAGAATTTGAGATGGTGCAAGAGTTAAAGAATAAGGAGACTAAAAAAATTCCTTTGGATTTAGACTACAGCAAGATAAAAAGCCTTTCAACCGAAGGGCAGCTCAAAATGGCAAAAATAAAACCAGAAACCATTGGTCAGGCAAGTAGAATTAGTGGAGTGTCTGCTAGTGACGTTGCGGTCTTGATGGTTTACCTAAAAGGATAGGTTTCACGTGGAACACGAGATTCTCATTAAAAAGATAGAAGTTAAAGAGGTGTTAATTCTTTCAGAGCTTTTAAAAACTCACAAGGATAACCTCCTCCTTTATGCTGATAAACTTCTGTGGTGGAATCGAAAAGTAAATCTAGTGAGTAGAGATGTTTCACATGAAACATTAAAAGAGCATATCAAGCACTCACTCTGTATTTCGTTAATGAGTGAGTTTGCGTGTGCAAGTAATGTGATTGATGCGGGGTGCGGTGGAGGTTTACCTGGAATACCTTTGGGGGTAGCGTTCCCAGGAAAGAGTTTTGTGTTGAATGATATCATCGCAAAAAAAGTGTTTGTACTGAATGATTTGGTAAATAAACTCAGTTTAAAAAATTCCGTCTCTACAAATACGGGCTCTATTGAGGGTATAAAAACTTCTCCAGAAAGCGTGATTATAACAAAGCACGCCTTTAAAGTTTTTGAGTTGTACGACTTCATAAAAGAAAAAGAGTGGTCTTCTATGATTTTTTTAAAGGGTAAGGAGGAGGCTTTGGAAGAATTGAAGGTTGTTGCCGAGTCGTTTAAAGTTGAGATTCTGGACTTAGAAACAGATTTTATGGGAGAGTTTTATAAAGGTAAGTCTGTTGTGCAGGTAAAGAGAGTTAGGTAGAACGAATTATAGGATACTATGAAAAGCTCAGAAAGACGTCTTAAGCTTATGTTGATGATTCAGCAAAAGGGAAATCGAAAGACTGTTGATGAGTTTGCTGAGTATTTTGGGGTGAGTCGTCGCACAATATTTAGAGATTTTAATGCGCTAGGCGAGATTAATGTTCCAATAACTTGGGATAAATACGCCGGCTATGGCGTAATGCCTGGGTTTAAAATTCCGCCACTAATGTTTTCTACTCAAGAATTGGCGACAATAATAGTTGGTTTAAACTTCGTGAAGTCTCAAGTAGATCAACAGATGGTTGATGATGCTAAAGGGGTGGAGGTTAAAATAAAAAATGTGCTACCTGATGAGTTGAAAAACTTAATGAACTCTCTCCAGGAAAAAACAATTGTTGATCCATACCATAAGTTTGGTAGTAAAAAAAGGAAGGGTGGAAACTGGTATTTGTTAAGTAGTGCGATTTCTCAAAAGAAAAGAATTCAATTTTCTTACTCATCCGAAAAGACAAAAAAGCAAATTCGAAAAATTGATCCTTACATTTTAGTTTTCTACGAAGATCACTGGAATGTAATTGGGTTTTCGCATTTAAGGGGTGAAGTTAGGAATTTTGTGCTCGATAGGACAAGTGAGGTGGAAATTCTAGAAGAAAATTTCGCTCTACCGAGCAAAATGTCGATAGAGGGTCTAATTTTCCCCTCTGACGATAGTTATCAGGATATAATAATAGAGGTCGGAGTCGGCGCTTTGAGCTCGTTAGAGGGGAATCTGCCGGCTAAAATTTTTAAGAAAACTGAAATAAAACCTAATTTATTTAATATCGGTTTTAAGTTCGACAATTTGAGCTTCATCAATAATTGGTTACTTCAGTTCGGAAAAGACGTAAGTATAATTGAGCCGAAAGAGCTAATTGAAAAAAGAAAAATATTGCTTCAAGAAATGGTGGAGAATTTGAAGGGGTAAGTTTCCAAATTTCTTAAAAAATTATATTCAAAAAAAAGGCTTCTGATTTTTCAGAAGCCTTTTTAAATTTATAGAAAGAGAAGTTTATGATTGCGATTCTTCTTCCTCGCCAGCTTCGGCTTCTTCTTCATTAACAACTCTAGTAACAGCAGCAATTGCACCGTCTTGATCTAGTCGCATTATGCGAACGCCTTGAGTATTTCTACCCATAGTTCGAATAGTGCTGCAGCTCATACGAATAACCTTGCCACGCTCAGTAATAATCATTAAATCATCCTGATCCGTTACTTCTTTAAGAGCAATAAGGTCGCCAGTTTTTGGCGTTATCTTTAATGTAATTACACCCTTACCACCTCTTGATTGTTCTCTGTAGTCGTCAACAAGTGAACGCTTACCAAAGCCATTTTCTGACATTGCAAGAACAGTTGCTTCGTGAGCATTCTTGATAACAACCATGTCTACCAGATTGTCGCCTTTAGCGAGAGACATTCCGCGAACACCAGAAGTATTTCTACCCATTTCGCGAACATCGGTCTCGTGGAAACGAATAGCGCGTCCATTTTTATTAGCAAGAATAATATGACTGTCGCCATCAGTTAATTCTGCACCTAATAATGAATCACCTTCCTTAATGTTGATAGCAATGATTCCATCACGTCTAGGGCGGCTATAAGCTTCTAAAGAGGTCTTTTTAATCTGACCTTCTAATGTTGCCATTACGATAGAGTGATTTTTTACGTATTCCTCATCCTCTAACGTTTTAACGGGAACAAAAGCCTTAATAGAATCTTCTTTGTCGATTTCAATCAGGTTAACGATTGCTCTACCTCGAGCAAGTCTACCGCCTTCAGGAATTTCATAAACTT
The DNA here is from genome assembly GCA_048267405.1 of Balneola sp. Taxonomy (GTDB): domain Bacteria; phylum Bacteroidota; class Rhodothermia; order Balneolales; family Balneolaceae; genus Balneola. The sequence continues at coordinate 210,735 of JBLWXP010000002.1, forward strand.
TTAACCAATAGCATTTACCTTTTTCAGTGAAGAAAAGAATATAATTGTGGTTAGTAGCTACAAATAAATGTTCTACATATTCCTCATCGCGAGTAGTGGTGCCTTTCATTCCTTTACCACCACGGCGTTGACGTCGGTAACCACTAACAGGCATACGTTTTATAAAGCCTTTGTTAGAGATTGTAACAACAACGTCTTCATCAGCGATCATGTCTTCAACGTTAAAGTCTTCGGCAGAATAAACAACTTGTGTTCTTCTCTCATCGCCGTAACGAGCTTTAATATCGCTAAGTTCTTCTTTAATAATGTTATTCTGGATCAAACGATCAGATAAAATTTCACGGTAGCGAGCAATTTGATCAACAATAGAACGATACTCAGTATCAATTTTATCGCGCTCTAAACCAGTTAATTTTTGTAGACGCATTTCCAAAATTGCCTTAGCCTGGATGTCGGTAAGTGCAAATTTCTTTCTAAGCTCTAATCCAGCAGCATTAGGGTTTTTAGACGCGCGAATTGTTGCAATAACTTCATCTAGATTGTCTAAAGCAATTTTTAGACCTTCTAAGATATGCGCGCGAGCTTCGGCTTGATCTAAGTCGTATATCGTTCTACGAATAATAACGTCAATACGATGCTCTACGTAATGATGAATGAGCTCTTTAAGGCCCATCACTTTCGGACGACCTTTAACTAGGGCAAGGTTTATTACTCCAAAAGTCGTTTGCATCTGCGTGTACTTGTACAGCTGATTTAAAACAACACCTGCATTAGCAGAGCGCTTTAGAATAATAACAATTCTCATTCCTTCGCGATCGGATTCGTCACGAATTTCGGCGATCTCTGTAATTCTTTCATCGTTAACAAGCTCTACAACTTTCTGTATAAGAGTGCTTTTGTTAACCTGATAAGGGATTTCAGTGATTATAATCTGCTCTCGGCCACCGCGTAATTCTTCAGTATTAGCACGGGCTCTAAGTGTGATTTTTCCGCGCCCTGTTTCATACGCTTCTTTTACACCTTCGTAACCATAAATAATACCAGCAGTAGGGAAATCAGGAGCTGTGATGTGAGTCATCAGCTCTTTAGTCTCAATTTCCGGGTTGTCGATGTAGGCAGTAATACCATTAACAACTTCAGTTAGGTTATGTGGCGCCATATTAGTTGCCATACCTACCGCGATACCAGAAGAACCGTTAATCAATAAGTTTGGTAAGCTTCCTGGCATAACCGTAGGCTCAAGAAGCGTATCATCAAAGTTAGGCTGGAAGTCAACGGTGTCTTTATTTAAGTCCGTTAAAAGTTCCTCTGCGATTCGATCCATACGAACTTCCGTATAACGCATTGCAGCTGCAGAATCACCATCAACAGAGCCAAAGTTACCTTGACCGTCTACAAGCGGATAGCGCAATGAAAAGTCCTGCACCATACGTACGATAGTATCATAAACCGCGGTATCACCGTGAGGGTGATACTTACCAAGAACTTCACCAACAATACGCGCACTTTTCTTGTATCCACGGTTATGTAGCATTCCTAGATCACTCATTCCGTAAAGGGCTCTTCTGTGAACGGGCTTCAAACCATCGCGAACATCTGGTAAAGCACGGGATACAATTACAGACATCGAGTAATCGATGTATGATGATTCCATCTCGTCTTCGATGGTAATATGTATAATTTTTTCTCTAGCCATATCTAATTAAATAATCCTTTAAGTATGTAATTGAGCTCTTAAATATCAATTTTTGCGTAGCGTGCATTACGCTCAATAAATTCTCTACGAGGAGGAACTTCGTCTCCCATTAAAATAGAAAACATTTTGTCGGCTCCCGCTGCGCTTTCGATGCTAACTTTCTGCAAAGTTCTCGTTTCTGGATCCATAGTAGTTTCCCAGAGCTGTTCTGGGTTCATCTCGCCAAGACCTTTATATCGAGACACATCAAACTTCTTTTTACGCTTCTTTAAATCAAGAATGATTTTATCCCGAGTAGGATCATCCCAAGCGTACTTAATGTTTTTGCCAGCGGTAATTCTATAAAGAGGTGGTGTGGCAATGTACATATGGCCATTATCAATTAATGGGCGCATATATCTGTAGAAGAAAGTAAGCAGAAGTGTACGAATGTGAGATCCATCCACATCAGCATCCGTCATAATGATAATTTTGTGGTAGCGTAATTTCTCTACATCGAAATCGCCTTCACCATGACCTACACCTGTACCAAATGCAGTAATCATAGCTTGAATTTCTTTATTCTCAAGAATCTTGTTGATCTTTGCTTTTTCTACATTCAATATCTTACCTCTTAAAGGTAGGATGGCTTGAAAACTACGATTACGACCCATTTTTGCAGAACCACCCGCAGAGTCGCCCTCCACTAGGTAGACTTCGCATAGTTCAGGATCTTTAATAGAACAATCGGCCAGTTTTCCAGGAAGTCCACCACCGCTCATTACGCTTTTACGCTGAACAAGCTGACGTGCTTTTCTTGCGGCTTCACGTGCTTCGGCTGCTAAAACAACTTTTTCGATTACTCGTTTAGCAGTTTTAGGGTTTTGCTCTAAATATTCATTCAGTTGGTCGTATACCGTTACTTCAACAGCGCTCTGAACTTCAGAGTTGCCTAATTTGGTTTTGGTTTGACCTTCAAATTGAGGTTCGGCAACCTTAACACTTAATACTGCTGTTAAACCTTCTCTAAAATCCTCACCAGAGATGGTTATTTTGCTGTTCGATTTAATGATACCGCTCTTTTCGGCGTAACTTTTTAACGAACGTGTTAATGCTCTTCTAAATCCAGAAACGTGGGAGCCACCTTCGCGAGTGTTAATATTATTTACATAAGAGTGTACATTCTCGGTGTAAGAGCTATTATACTGTAATGCTAACTCTACTGGAACGCCTTCAACTTCACCAGTTATATATATAGGCTCTGGCATGTGAGTTTCTCTAGCTTCATCTAGGTACTTAACAAAATCACTTACGCCACCTTCAAAATGGTAGGTTTCTTTGCCTAATTCAGGATCTTCCTCTCTCTCATCAATAAGGTCGATAGAAATCTGAGGATTCAAGAAAGCGAGTTCACGCATTCTATCAGCAATAATATTGAATTTAAACTCAGTAGTTTGAGTAAAAATGGAAGCGTCGGGATAAAAATGGATTACAGTTCCACGTTTATCGGTATCACCAACAACACTAAGAGGTTTTGTTGTAATACCTTTCTCAAACTCAATACTATAAACTTTTCCTTCTCTATGTATCTCTGCTCTAAAAGTGGTAGAAAGTGCATTCACACAACTCACACCCACCCCGTGTAAACCACCAGAAACTTTATAAGAATCTTTATCAAACTTACCGCCAGCGTGAAGTTTAGTTAAAACAACCTCAACAGCAGGGATATTATATTTGGGGTGCATATCAACAGGAATACCACGACCGTTATCGGTAATGGTCATAGACCCGTCTATATTAATAGAAACAGTAACGTGGTCGCAGTGACCGGCTAAAGCTTCATCAATGGAGTTATCTACTACTTCATTTATAAGGTGGTGTAAACCTCGTTGCCCAGTATCTCCGATATACATTGCAGGTCTTTTTCGAACCGCTTCAAGGCCTTCCAAAACTTGAATATTCGAAGCCTTATAATCACCGTTTACATTTTTTGCCATAAATATGGTATGATAGCTTTGTTAGATGAGATGTTTAATGCTCGAAAATAGGGCTTACACGTGCAAAATCAAAAAAAGGCAAGCTAATTATCAAAAAAATAAGAGATTAAAATTCTGAGGCGATTTTTGACTCTGTAAAACCCTCTTTTTAATGTGGATAAATAGTGGATTTTGTGAATAATTTCATGTTTTAGGATTTTTTCCATTAAAAATCATTGCTGTTTGGTTAGAATACATCTATCTTTGGCGTCTATTTTCACATGAAATAATTGATATTACAATGTCGCGACGAGACGATATAACTGGAAAAAAAGCGATGAACGGCTACCGTTCTTCAAAAGCGAATAATAAGACCAAGCATCGCTTCCACTTGAATTTACAAAAAAGACGCTTCTACATACCTGAAGAAGACAGATGGGTTACGTTAAAAGTAACTGCTAAAACGTTAAGAACTATCAATAAGAATGGTCTTACTGAAGTCTTGAAGGCTGCGCGTCGAAAAGGAACCCTGTTAAAAGAGGTATAGTACTATGGCAAAAGGAAATAGAGTTCAAGTAATTTTGGAATGTACCGAGAAACCGGGTTCATCTAGATATGTGACCACGAAAAATCGTCGTACACAGACAGAACGTATGGAACTCAAAAAATACAATCCTGTTCTTCGGAAACACACTACTCACAAAGAAATTAAATAACTGAGACATGGCTAAGAAACAATCATTCGGTGCAGACGTTCTTGCAGCTAAAGCTGCTCAAAAACGTATGGCAAAAGTTGTAGTTGCGACTAAAAATGCTAGCGGTAAATTCTCTTATGGTGAAGCTATGGTTGAGCAAGATCACGTAAACGACTTTATTAAGGCGAGAAGAGCGTAACTACTTTTTTCATCAGATTTTAAAAAAGGTTATGCAATTTGATTGTGTAACCTTTTTTTTTGCTTAATTTCTAAGATAAACCCCATTCCTAATGAGTATAAAAGATAAAATTCTAGAAGACTTAAAAACAGCAATGAAAGCTAAAGACCAGGAGCGCTTAAGAGTGCTGCGTTCTTTAAAAGCTAAATTCTTGGAGAAGGAAATTAGTGAGAGAAAAGGGGGGGAATCGAGTCTTTCTGAAGCACAATATGTTGAGGTTTTAGTTAAAGCAGCTAAGCAAAGAAAGGAATCAATTGCTCAATTTACCGATGGTGGTCGAGAGGATTTGGTAGAAATTGAGCAACGAGAACTTGCTATTATTGAGGATTATACGCCTGCTATGATGGGCGAAGACGAAGTGCGCAAAATAATAGTAGATAAAATTACTGCTTTGGGTGCAACCGGACCGCAAGATATGGGTAAAGTGATGGGTGCGCTGATGGGTGCATTAAAAGGTAAAGCTGATGGTGGACTTATCAGTTCTATCGTAAAAGAAGAATTAAATAAGTAGCATGTACACTCTCGACATTATTATTGCTATACCATTACTCTATTTTGCATATAAAGGTGCTGTAAACGGGTTGGTTAAGGAAATTCTTAATATTGTCGGAATTATACTCGCCATTTTTTTAACCTTTAAATATATGGATGTGCTTGGAGGTGTAATTGTTCCTCTTTTTGAAACTAGTTCAGCATATATTCCATTTGTTTCTGGCGGCGTAATTTTCTTGGGTACACTTATCATAATTGGCGTAATTGGCGCTCTCACTAAAAAATTCCTAGAAGCGGTAAATTTAGGCACAATGAATAGAACCTTTGGAGGAATATTCGGCGCACTAAAAGCCTCAATGATGGTGAGTACGGTGCTATTACTTTTAGCCGGTTTCAGCTTTCCAGCAGAGCAAACAAGAGACGAATCCTATTTGTACCCGTATGTAATTTATGTAGGTCCGTGGACTTATGAAGCGGCTACATTTTTATACCCTGGCGCTGAAGGTTATAAAGAGACGGTAGAAAACACATTAAGTAAATACAACCCGGTAGAAAACCTACCTATTTTAAACGATAATTAAGATGTCATTCCCAAAAGTAGAAGAGCAACTCGAAATAATTAAACGAGGGGCAATTGAAATTGTACCAGAAGAAGAACTGGTAGCTAAGTTAAAAAAATCCCAAAAAGAGAATAAGCCATTAAAGATTAAACTGGGTGTGGATCCAACCCGACCGGATCTTCATTTGGGCCACTCTGTAATTCTAAGAAAACTACGTCAGTTTCAAGATTTAGGCCATGAGGCAATTCTGATAATTGGTGGTTTCACAGCAATGATTGGCGATCCTACGGGGCAGAATAATACGAGACCACCGCTTACTCTAAGCGAAGTAGAAGAGAATGCGAAAACCTATATAGAGCAAGCTAAAAAAATTCTTGATACAGATAAACTAACCCTGGTTAATAATAACGACTGGTTAGGTACAATGAACTTTATGGATGTTATTGGATTGGCATCTAAGCTTACCGTAGCTCGAATGATTGAGCGGGATGATTTCTCAAAAAGATTTCAGAATAATGAGCCTATTTCATTGCACGAATTTTTATACCCATTGGCGCAAGGCCAAGATTCGGTATTCTTAAACTCGGATGTTGAGTTAGGTGGAACGGATCAGAAGTTTAACCTCTTAGTTGGCCGACAACTTCAGAAAGATGATGGGCAAGAGCCTCAAATTTGCTTGATGATGCCACTTTTGGTTGGTACTGATGGAACTGCTAAAATGTCTAAATCGTATGATAATTATATTGGTATAGATGAAAATCCTAACGATATGTATGGTAAATCGCTATCAATTCCTGATGATTTGATTTACACTTATTATGAACTAGTTACGGATGTAGAAAGTGCAGACTTACCAGCTCTCAAAGAAAAAGCTTCAAACGACCCTAGAAACGCCAAGCATGACTTAGCTCATACTCTTGTGAGAATGTATCATAGTAAAGACGCTGCGGACGGTGCTAGACAGCATTTCGAACAAACAGTTATCAATAAGCAAGTTCCTGATGATGCCCCAACATTCCCTTTAAAATCGGGCGAAGAAATTCGTTTACTCGATGTGATTGCAGAAACAGGTTTTTCTCCAAGTAATGGCGAAACTAAAAGAATGTTGAAGCAAGGTGGGATAAGTTTGAATGACGAAAAAATTCAGGATATGAACTTTGTGTTTACACTAGAAAAAGACGAAGAAGCTATTCTTAAAGTAGGAAAGAGAAATTACGGCATTCTAAAAGGAGCTTAAGTTTGGTTAAAGTTAGTTCCTACAATATTAACGGAGTTCGTGCCGCAGTAAAAAAGGGTTTTGTTGATTGGGTAGAAAGTTCTGCTCCTGATATAATCTGTATACAAGAACTACGAGCAGAAGAAAGCCAATTACCTAAGGAGTTTAAGGAACTAGCTTACCACAAATATTACCATACCGCTGAAAAAAAAGGGTACTCTGGAGTAGCGATACTCACAAAAGATGAGCCTTTGAAAATACACGAAGGAATTGGTATAGATTGGATTGATGCAGAAGGAAGAGTCTTAACTCTAGAGTTCGAACAATTCAATATTGTTTCAGCGTACTTTCCTAGTGGGACGACTGGAGACATTCGCCAAGATATGAAAATGAAGTTTTTAGAAGATTTTCTAAATCTTGGGAAAGAAATTGTTGCTAGTGGTAAACCAACAATAGTTTGTGGTGATTTCAATATTTGTCACGAAGAAATTGATATCCATAACCCGGCACAGCAACACAAAAGCTCAGGGTTTTTACCTGAAGAGCGTCAATGGGTTAGTGATTTCTTAGAGGTTGGTTTTGAAGATGTTTTTAGGAACTTACACCAAGGCGAGAAAGATTTATTCAGCTGGTGGAGTTATAGAGCGGCCTCCAAGGCAAGAAACAAAGGCTGGAGAATTGACTACCAAATGGTAACGAAAGATATTGCTGGGAAAGGAAAACTAGCGGTAATTGAAAAAGACTGGGATATCTCCGATCACGCACCAGTTACGATTAACTACGACTTATAGAGAAAAACTATTACTAACAAGTAGGGTTCTTTCCTTATATTGCAAATAGTTAAAAATAATAGAGCTTATGGGCACTCATTTTAAAGGTTCGAAAGAAGAAGTTAAGACGCTTAACGCCTATATAAAATTGGTTCGTGCAACAGAGAGTATAAACTCAAAGCAGAGTAAGAGTTTAGCTGAAGAAAATTTAACGTTAAGTCAATTTGGAGCGCTTGAAACTTTATATCATCTAGGTCCTCAAAACCAAAGAGAGATAGGGAAAAAGCTATTGAAAAGTGGTGGAAACATCACTTTAGTGATTGATAACCTAGAGAAGCGTACTCTAGTTAAAAGAAAAACTGACGAAAAAGATAGACGCGCGGTTATAGTAAGCCTTACTACGAAAGGAAAAAAGTTTATAGAAAACTACTTCCCTAAACACCTAGCTTTAATAGTAGATCAATTCAGTTCATTATCTGATGATGACAAGGCTGATTTAGCACGTATCTGTAAGAAACTTGGTTTAAATAACTCTTAAAAATAGGGGTATTACAGTTCCGTTGTAAGCTGTTCAATTTGGTCTCTAATACGTCCGGCCTCTTCAAATTCCATATTTTTAGCAGCGAATAACATTGTAGAACGTAAATGTGCAAGAAGCTTATCTTTGCTTTCAAATGTAATTTCGTGCATTGCTGGACTCGGTTTGTACTTAATACCGTCATCAGCAACGCGGATAGATTCTAAATAATCTTGTTCAGCTGCTTTACCTGCTTCGGCGCCGAAATCGATTTGTTTGTTCGAAATTAACGATGGATCGACAAGAGGCTTGAGCTCTTTGGCGATGGTAGTTGGAGTGATGCCATGTTTCTTATTGTATTCTTCCTGAATAACCCTTCTACGATTAGTCTCATCAATAACTTTCTGCATACTGTCAGTTATCTTATTCGCATACATAATTGCTTTACCTTGAGCATTTCTTGCTGCACGGCCAACAATCTGAAAAAGTGAAGTAGCAGAACGGAGAAATCCTTCCTTATCTGCATCCATAATTGCTACAAGGCTCAGTTCAGGGATATCAATTCCCTCCCGAAGTAAGTTGATACCAACAAGTACATCAAAGTCACCACGGCGGTACTTGTAAAGTACTTCAATTCGTTCTAAAGCATCTAATTCACTATGCATATATGCAGCTGAAACGCCGACATTTTTGAGGTATTCACTTAATTCCTCACTCAATCGCTTGGTGAGCGTAATAATTAATACACGTTCTTTTTTTGCAATTCGAATACGAATCTCTTCCATCAAATCATCCACTTGATTATCCAATGGGCGAACTTCAAGAATAGGTTCCATTAGTCCTGTTGGACGAATAAGTTGTTCAGAAAAAACACCCCCACTTTTTTCAAGTTCGTAATTACTTGGTGTAGCGCTTACAAATATTGCTTGATTGATTACGCCTTCCCATTCATCAAAAGTAAGTGGACGGTTATCCATTGCGGATGGAAGTCTGAAACCGTGTTCTACAAGCTGAATTTTACGAGAGCGATCTCCGCCATACATCGCGGAAATCTGAGGAATAGATTGATGACTCTCATCAATAACAGTTAAAAAATCGTCTGGAAAGTAATCAAGGAGGCAATAAGGTCGTTCGCCAGGCTTACGAGCACTTAAATAACGGGAATAATTCTCGATACCCGAGCAGTAACCAATTTCTTGTATCATCTCGATATCAAAAAGAGTGCGTTGCTCAAGTCGCTTAGCTTCCAAAAATTTACCTTCATCAATAAGCACTTCATTTCGAAACCTTAATTCTTCTCGAATTTGTTTAACGGAATCATCGAGCCTAGATTTTGTAGTTACGTAATGGGATGCAGGGTAAATCTTAAACTCAGGCACGGTTTCAATAATATTACCCGTTTCAGGGTCAAAAAGTTGAAGAGACTCAATTTCATCTCCCCACATAGAAATACGTAACCCTTCATCAGAATAAGCGGGATAAACATCAACTACATCACCGCGAACACGGAAGGTTCCTCGCCTAAAATCGATATCGTTACGAGAATAATGTAAATCGACTAAATCGTACAGCAGCGTATTTCTAGGAATCTCCATTCCATTTTCGAGTGTAATAATAAGCTTTGCGTATTCAGAAGGAGAGCCAATACCATAGATACAACTAACAGATGAAACGATAATGACATCGCGACGACCCGAAAGCAGAGAGCTAGTTGCACGCAACCGTAAGCGTTGAATTTCTTCGTTTATAGAAAGATCCTTTTCTATGTATTTATCTTGAGCGGAGAGGTATGCTTCAGGCTGATAGTAATCGTAATAAGAAATAAAGAATTCGACACGGTTATCAGGGAAAAAATCACTTAGTTCTCTAAAAAGCTGGGCGGCAAGCGTTTTGTTATGGCTCATTACTAATGTTGGGCGTTGTACATTCTCCACAACGTTAGCAATAGTACGCGTTTTACCAGAACCAGTAATACCCAGTAAAGTTTGGAATTTATCCCCCGCTAAAACGCCTTCAGTAAGTTCTTTAATGGCATTTGGCTGGTCACCAGCTGGTTGATACGGAGAATGGAGCTTAAATTGAGACATAAATTTTAATAAACGAAGGAAAACAGGTGATAAACTACGAAAAAATACTTTAGCTTAAGGGGTAAGAACAAAACTGAATTAGTAATCATGCCGCATCCCAAAAATGGACTTGAAGGCCACCGCCTGAGAATCGACGAAATAGACGAACAAATACTAGAATTGCTCTCAGAGCGTGGAAAAGTTGCACAAAATGTAATACGGACCAAAGTAGAAAATCAGCTACCCGTTTTTGTACCCAAAAGAGAAGAAGAAAAAACCGAAGCTTTTAAGCAGAAAGCGATAGAAAAGGGTATAGACCCTGAATGGGCAGAAGACTTCCTGAGAATGATAATGACCGCTTCGCGAGCAACACAATCTCAAATGAGATTTCCTATTGCAACGCCAGAGCCGAAGAATATTTTGTTTATCGGTGGTGATGGCGGCATGGGTAGTTTATATAAAAGGGTTACTGAGCAAACAGGACATACAGTTCATTCAATAGATAAGTCAAATTGGTATGAACTTGAGGAAATTGCACCATTGTTAGATATGGTAATCGTAACAGTGCCTATAAATATCACAGAGGCGGTAATAAAACGATTAAAAGGGCGGCTTAAAAAAGATACCATTCTAGCTGATTTTACGAGTAATAAGTCAGCGCCAATAGAGGCAATGCTTGAAGCACATGAAGGACCTGTTGTAGGAATGCACCCGATGCACGGGCCAGATGTTCAAAATCTTTCTAAGCAGTTAATGGTTTTTTGCGCTGGAAGAGATGCGGAAAAAGCGAGTTGGTTTATTGAACAATGCGAGCTTTGGGGTATGAGAGTTATCCAGGCAGATCCACAGAAACATGACCATGTGATGCACATGGTACAGGGAATGCGACACTTTGTGGCTCTTTTACACGGCTCATTTATGCAGCATTACGATTTAAAGCCAACCGATATGTTGGAGTACTCAAGTCCGATTTATAGAGCTGAAATGATGATGACAGGACGAATATTTGCTCAAAGTGCAGAGTTGTATGCTGATATAGTTTTTGCAAATGAAGAGCGAAGAGAGCTTTTAATGAATTTTTTCGAGCATCATAAGGCGTTAGCAGAACTAGTTAAAAAGAATGATAGAGAAGGCTTTATTCGTGAATTTGAAAATGTAACAGACTTTTTTGGCAAGTTCGCAACACAAGCGCTTAATGAAAGTGGCTATTTAATTAACCGTTTAGCAGATAGGTTTGCATAAATGTAGAAATTAGTTTTATTTGTATTGATTTAAATAAAAATTAGGGGTGTATCTTGAAAAAACTATTACTAGTAATATTCTTGTTGCCAATTACTGTGTTTGGGCAACAAGCGAATCCAATAAAAATTAATACAATTAGCCAAGCTAAGGCAAATGTTTCCTCTTCAGCAGAAGGTGTTCAGTATTTTGAGCTCAACAAAAATGCTTTTGAAAGCAATGAGCTAAAAAGAAGCAGTAGTTTCTTATTTGAAAGTGAGGCTGGGGTTACGGATGAATTAGAGATAACTAGGGTTGAACATTATGTTGAAGGGGCAGTATCCATTATAGCTCGTAAAAAGGGCGAAGAAAAAAATAGCTTTATGCTTAGCTATTGGAATGGGGAAGTTAAAGGAATTTATCATCGCTCAGATAAAGAAGTGTTGAATGTGGGCTTTAAGAAAGAAATGAAATTGAATTACATTTCTAGAAAGAAATTAGGAGAGCCCATTTATAGCGAGAAAAGCGATGCGCTTATAGCCAGAGATTATTCAAAGCGAGCGACAGGAAAAAGCAAACTAGCTGTTCAATCAAAATCCTCAGTTCCCAATGTAAATGCAATGTTGGGCGCGATTGAAGACAGCGTTACCATAGATCTAATGTTGGTGTATACCGTAGCAGCTGAAGAATGGGCAGATGATAATGTTGGTTCTATTCTATTACTAATTTCGCAAGCATTGAACCTTTCACAGGCCGCAATAGATAACAGTGGAATTGCGCTAGAATTACGGTTGGTTCATCTAGTAAAAACATTTTATGATGAAACTACTGACGGTGTGGATTCAGATAAAAGATTACGTCGCCTAACGTCTTCTCCAGATAATCGCCCAACGGATGAAGAATGGAGTAACACAACGGGTTATATGGATGATATACATACAATAAGAGATCAGTATGGCGCCGATTTAGTAGCAATGATTGCTAGAGTAAATGATACGGGTGGACTTGGCTGGAGGCTTGGAGATACTTCAGGAAACCCTGAGTATGGTTTTTCTTTAAATAGAGTTCAGCAAGTTGCTGATGGATACACGCTTGTGCATGAGATTGGCCATAACATGGGGAACTCACACTCTAGAACTCAGAACAGTTCGCCAGCGGAAGGAAGTGGCGGGTTATTTCATTACTCAGCAGGATATCAAGATGCGACGAATGGATTTCATACTGTAATGGCTTATCCAGATGGATTATCTGAAGCTCCCATCTTTTCTAGTCCCGATTTAAACTATCAAGGAAAACCAACTGGTACTAATAGCTATCTTACACCAGAGAATAACGCTCTAAGCATGAGTGAGATTAAAAAAGTTGTGGCCAGCTATAGAACAACTAAAGTAAATCCTCCGATTCTAGATCCTTTTGTAGATGTGATAAGCATAGAGCTGAATAGAGAAGATCAACTAACGATACCTGTTTATTTATCTAACTCAGGGGATACACGGTTAATGTGGGATGCGGATTTTGATTTTGCTTCTAATACAGTTTCAAAACAAAAGAAGAAAGCAGTCCCTTCCAAATATAAAGCTGAATACCCTAAAGAGGCACTAAGAGCTCCAGCGAACTATATTTCTGGGAGGTCAAGCAAAGAAAAGAGTGCCAACGGTGAAACTGTAGTTTATAGCACTTCTTTCGAAACGTCTGAAGGATTTACCCAAGGAAGTTATTCAGCTATTAGTCAATGGAGATCGATAAGTGATGGGGATTTGATTAAAATATCCAGTGCTAATGCTATGACAGGAACTAATAGCTTGAGATTGTCTTTTGAATCTGGCGCTGGAACACAGTTTGTATCAAGCCCATTTTTTGGAGCACAACCTTTTGGAACGTATGAAGTATCAATGGATATAGCAGTTGGTGGTGCAAATGGTTTAGATGAAATCTTTTATGTTAACACTTATGACGCTAAGAATGATGAAATAACAGGCGGTGTTGTTGTAACAGAAGGAACTATTTACGCTTGGGAAAAAGATGAGGATGGGGATGGTGGTTATTTTTCAACTGGGGCAACAGTTCCGCTTGGCCAATACAAAAACCTCACCATGAAATTTAACAACAATACGGGGATAGTTAGTTACTTTTATGGTGGCATATTAATTTCAGAAAATTCTTACGTAGATGGACGAACACCCGACTTAATTAAAGTGTTGCATCTTAACGAACAAAGCACTGCATTTATTGATATCGATAATGTATCTGTAAAGCAAATAGAAGAGTCTTACGAGTGGCTTAAAGTTAATTCATTTGGTGGGGTTATTAATCCAGGGAGTTCACAGAATTTAAATTTAAAGTTCAATACTGTTGGAGTTTCTGCTGGAGATTATGAGACTAAATTGCTCCTTCAAACCAACGATCCAAATAACAGCTTTAAAGAGATACGAGTTTCTTTAAAGGTAAACAGCGCAGTTTCAAACGAAGAACTAACTGAAAGCCCAAAACAAATTACACTTAATCAAAACTATCCGAACCCGTTTAACCCAGAAACGGTAATTTCTTATAGCATTAAAGAGGCAATGGATGTACGCCTTGAGGTATTCAATATTCAAGGACAAAAAGTGGCTACTTTAGTGAATAGTAAAATGTCTGCAGGTAGCTACAAAGCTAGGTTTAATGCGGAGAGTTTAGCGAGTGGTATTTATTTATATCGATTAAGTACGCCAGCTCAAACCATCACTCGTCAAATGGTGCTTATTAAGTAAATCGAGTAGATTTTTAATATCAATACAGAGTCTAAAAGCCTTTCAATGTTCAAATGTTGAGAGGCTTTTTTGTATAAAGTTGATAAAGAGGTTGGCTCAGCTGTTTTCGCCAAGATTATAAATAGCTAATTGTTCGCATAAATAGAGCAATATGGTTATATATGCGAAAATGTATATCGTGGTTGAGTAGAATATTTTGGTGAAAAAAATAATTATCCTGTTGGGGCTTTTGGCAATAATGACACAGGGAGTAGCTTGGGCGCAGCCGCCAACCTATAGAGTTACTCGAGTGGATAGAGATGTCGCTTTAAGCCATAATACCGTTACTAGCGTAACCTTGGATAGCCGAGGTTTTTTATGGGTGAGTACTATAGATGGGTTAAATAGATATGACGGGAAAGACGTTAAGGTATACAACTCATCTGGAAATGATAGCATCGCTCTTTCAAATGGGTTTATTCATGGTGTTTATGAATATAGCGAGGATGAGCTTTGGATAAGTACTCGGGATGGAGGCTTGAATATTCTGAATCCCAAAACGGATAAGGTTGAAGTTTTAAGTAATAAATCTTCCAATAGTAATGGATTCCCAATTGGAGCTATTAACTCACTCTATAAAGACAGTAAAGAAGCTTTTTGGTTAAGTTTTGAAGGCCATAGCGTTGGTTTATTCGATAGAGACAAGAAGAAGTATACTCCCGCCATATTAATTGAAAAGGATTCCAAATTTGAAGTTGGTTCCATAAATGGATTGTTAGAGCTCAATGACGGCAGCATGATTGTGTCGTCGTTTACAGGTTTATATTATATCCCTGGGCTTGAGATCAATAAGTTTAGATTAAACCCAAAAGTAGGAGCCGTTATCGAAAGCTCCGAAATAAAACTCTCTAGAGGATTAGCAAAGCCCAACACATCTGATATTTACTTAGATAAAGATCAGAACCTATGGATTAGAGAGGTGAATGAAGGTTTTAGGAAAGTGAGAAAGAGTGAGCTGCCCCAGCAGGTTATGAAAAGTATCGCTACAGGAGTAAGTGGGATTTCTGCGAAAGGAGCGATGGTTGAAAACGATAAGTATATCACGGTTGGAGATTTAAATGGAGCCATAGTTTCTATAGATAAACGAACGGAGAAAAAATTCTATCAGAGGATTAATAAAGCGGATGAATCGACGGGCACAACAATTTTAGTTCAAGATTATAGAGGTAACATTTGGGTTGGAATTTGGGGAGCAGGACTTTACCTACTAGAAGAGCAAAAAGGGATAGATCTGATAAATAAGAAGCAAAACGGAGGCGCTCTAAAGTCGAATTTTATACTTGGCTTTGAAGAGGAAAAAGATGGCTTTTGGTTAGCTACAGCACGTGGCCTCGCTTTTTGGGATTATCAAAAAAATCAGATTCTATCGTATGAAGAAGAAATAAAAGGATTTGTCGGAACAGGTATTTGGTCGCTTGAAAGAGATGATAATGGATTATGGCTAGCTGGAATTGAAGGAGGTTTGAGTTTTATCGACAAGGCTCAGCTAAAGAAGAGAAAAAAGCTAGAAGCTGTAAACTATAATGCACGAAATAGTTTTTTGAAGGAGAGTCAACTTCACCAAATTCATAAAGACTCTAGAGGTTGGTTGTGGTTGGGCTATGAAGGTGCAGGCATACAGGTTGTGACAAATGTTGAAAATTGGCTAGCTGGTGAACCTGCAAACATCATCGAAATGAATACTAAATCGATTGAGAGAGCCCTAAATAGCGATAATATTCGGAAAATTTACGAAGATAATTCAGATGATATTTGGCTAGCAACAATGGACAGAGGCATCATTCGAATTCGAATTGAGGACAATAAGATTGGGCAAATGGATGTGTTTGAGCATGATGAAGCAAACAGTAACTCGATCGGTTATAATGATACAAGAAGTATTTATCAGCAAAATGATAGTACTTTTTGGTTTGCTACCTACGGCGGTGGTATTACAAAATGGGTAGAAACTACGCAGACACTAACGCGTTTCAGGAAACAAGCGGGACTTCCGAATAATAGTGTATATAGCGTTATGGGTGATAAATCGAGCCGGTTTATTTGGGTAAGTACTAACTCTGGAATTGCACAATTAGATTCTGAAACTGGAAAGTTTACGACCTTTAGCGAATCGGATGGGTTGCAGAATCAGGAGTTTAATACCGGTGCTTATTTAGCATTAAGTAACGGGAAATTGCTTTTTGGAGGTGTTAATGGACTAAATATTATTAACCCAGATGAGCTTTCTATCAATACTCACAAACCACCTGTTTTTATAACAAGCATCAATCTATTTAATGAACCGGTAAAATCAGATTCTTCAACGCTGTTTAAAAAAACTTTGAACTTAAAATATAATGAGAATTTTATCTCGTTCGAATTTGCTGCGCTAGATTATGATAATCCAAATCAAAACCAGTACGCGTATAAAATGCATGGCATTGATGTTGAGTGGGTATATTCTGGAAATAGAAACTATGCTAGCTATCCCAATATAATGCCGGGGCGATATAGCTTTGAAGTAAAAGCAGCGAATAGCGATGGTGTATGGAATGATGAAGGGACTTCAATTTCAGTTCTAGTATCGCCGCCATGGTGGGGAACAATATGGTTCAGAGCGCTATCAGGGATTGTTTTAGTTGGCGGGTTTATTATCGCGATTCGCTTTGTGTCTCAGAGAAAGCTAAGGCTTAAAGTTCGAAAAATGGAGGTGGAGAATAAGCTTAGAAGTGAAAGAGAAAGAATTTCTAGAGATTTACACGATCATGTTGGGGCTCAACTAGCTAATATAATAACTGGCCTGACCTTGGTTGATAAATACAATCAAAAGAAGGACCAGGATAATGCAAATAGGTTGGTTAGTTCATTGCAAGGAGATGCCCAAACAACAATTGCGCAATTAAGAGATACAATTTGGGCGCTCAATCAAAAAGAGCTGGATATAGAAGTATTTATGAGCCACATGAAGGGCTATTTCAAAAGCCAAATTACTTTTTCTGAGTTACTGGAAATCAATTATAAGCTAGAAGGAGATATAAAAGCCAAGCTTTCATCAACCCAGGCACTAAATATTTTCAGGATAATACAAGAAGCCGCACAGAATACTCTTAAGTACGCTGAGGCAGAATCGCTCACCCTTGCAATGAGTGTTTTTGATAATGAATTTTTGTTAGTGGTAAAAGACAATGGCACTTTTAAAGGAGAGAGTAAAGAATTTGAAGGCGGCAATGGGCTCGGAAATATGAGAAAAAGAGTTGGAGAACTAGGAGGCTGTATAGAAATAGATACAGAAAATGGAACAGAAGTAAGGGTTAAAATTGGATTATAAATACACCGTTTGGGGTATTGGTAATGCCAGCTCAAAGTGGGATTATTAACAAAATTAAATGGGGAATAAGTGGGAACCAAAGAAAAAATAAAAGTTTGTATAGTTGAAGATCATGCCATTTTTAGAAAGAGGCTGAGTGAGTTGCTTTCTTTTTATGATGATTTAAATTTAGTTTTCACGGCAGAAAGCGCAGAGCAGTTCTTCGAGAAGCTGGATCGTTGTGATGAGTCTGAAACTCCAGATGTTATTTTGATGGACATTGAGCTACCTGGTCTTTCTGGTATTGAAGCTACTTTCCAAACAAAAGAGAACCATCCTGGCATTGATATAATAATGTTCACCGTATTTGAAGATGATGAACGAATTTTTGAGTCTATACAAGTTGGTGCAACGGGGTATTTACTAAAAGACACGCCAATAGACGATGTTGTGCAGGCCATTGAAGAGGTAAAGCAAGGCGGGTCGCCAATATCACCAATTATCGCTCGTAAGCTAATGAATCTAGTTTTAACGCCTCCGTCCGAAAAAGAAAATGAGAAGAAAGAAGTACCGTTTGATTTAAGCCCAGCCGAAGTTCGCATACTAGAACAAGTTATAGAGGGTAAAACAAATAAGGAAATTGCTGAGGTCGTGTTTCTGAGTCCATGGACGGTCAAAACGCACATCAAGAATATCTACAAAAAAATGCATGTTAATTCACGCGCCGCAGCTGTGAGGTTGGCATTAAGAAGAAATATCGTTTAGATATTCAAAATAGCCCAAAAAGCATAAAATACTCCATTCGGGTGATTTAAAAAGAGCTTCATAACATAGAAGTTGATGATGGTAAAACGTGTAGAGATTTAGCACTCGTTTACTCCAATTAATATCAACCCAATATCCATGTTATGAAAAAGATAGTGTTACTAATAGTGGCCATGTTATGTAGTGTAGTGGCTCAAGCACAGCAAGAAGTCAATAAAGTTATCGACTCCCAATACATAAATGCTTCACATAAAGCCTTTATATATCAAGTTTCGCCAGAAAATAAAGTTTCAGATGAATGGCTTATTGGTCTTAGGAGAGAACACGAGACTGCTAAAAATGTTATAGATGAAATTGACCCTCAAGATTTAGCGGGAGATACTTCTTTTACATTTTCCGAATTTAAAGGGAATCAAGATACGATGTTTGTGCCGAGTGAGTATATAATGTCTTCAGCTACTGGGACTAGTGAGAATTACGTTTCGCATTACGATACATACACCTGGATTCCTGATAGCGCTAGATGGAGCCCAAAAACACTCCGAACTACATACAGAGAACCAGCTTATGGTGATAGCTCAATAACCCTTTATTATAATTTTAACACATTAGAACCATACTACGGCACTAAAAACTTCTACCCAAAAGTAAAAGCGGACGGAGCAGATTATGAATATTATTTAGACAATTATAATACTGATAGTGGATGGCAGAAAAGGGAGCGCGGCCTTTCATATAAAAACGAAAGCGGTCAAGATACGCTAACAAAAAAGTTTGAGTATGATCCTGAAACGCAAGAGTATGTGATTAGTGCTGTTACTAACTATATCCCAAAAGAAGATTATTATCTGTATGCAAACAAATATTACTACAAGGGCAATATAAATTCTGAAAGTAAAACAGAACAGACCCTATCCTTTAATTTAGATGAGCAAAAATACTATGATTATGAGGGAGAAATAAGTAGCTGGAGTTTGAACTATACAAAAAAAGAAGCCAATAACAGATTTGTTTATCAGATTACTAAACAATACGACGCAAATTTAAAACAACTTGTTGGTAAAGATAGCCTACACTTTATTTACTCTAATAACGATAAGTTAGTGGAAGCTGTTGGGTATGAATGGTTAGACTCAACGTGGGTGATGGATGAAGCTTATAATAGCTATCAACGAACACTAGCAAATAGTAAAGTAGTAGTAGACTCAGTAGTTGTGTTTAAAGTTAAATATAACGCCGAAACAAATACCGGAGAGCTTGATGGTGTATTTATTAAAACAGAAATGGATTATGATGCACAAGGCAACCAAATTGAAGTTAGAAACTACTCAAATTCTACTGATGGGTTATCTCTTCAATCCAGAGTTGTTCGTGAGTTTATGGAAATTAGCCCAGGATACTTTACGCAAGTAAAACAGTGGGTTTATAGCAAGGACCATGTGACAGGAGAGTTATTTAAATCATCTATTAATAGAAATATATACGATAGTGAGAATATCTATATAGGTAGTTCTAATTTTAACCTAAATGCGGCTGGAGATACTACCTATGGATATCTGAGCAAAAGAGAAGTTCTGCTAGATGGTAGCTCTGGAAATATGCGGTTTGATTGGGATAATTACACCAAAAAACTAGTTCTGAAATCGTACAATGTATTTGGTGCTAAAAGCACAAACGATCAAGGTCAGAATTACACGCAAAGTTCATACCGGTATTTCTTAAATGGATACGAGACCATAAGCCGAACTATTAATGTATATAACGAATACCTCGGTGTTTTTAATGATGGGCCCATAGTTGCTGAACTTGGCGATACCGTTAGTTTGTATGTGAGTGCAAGAAACTATGACTTAACGATACCCAAAATCGAAGTAACAAATATGCCATCTTCAGCCACATTTAATCCTGAAACACGACACTTTTTCTGGATTGTGGACGAAGTAAATCCTTCACCAATGACTTATAAAGCAATAGTTGGAGAAAAATTCGTTACTACACAAGTTGAGTTTAAAGGCACGCAACTTGGTGTTGGTTCAGAAGTGATGGAAGCACCACAAGGTTTTGAGTTATCACAAAACTATCCAAACCCATTCAACCCAACCACTAACATCAAATTTACGCTACAACAAGCAGGTGAGGTTAGTTTGAAGGTGTTTAATATGCTAGGGCAAGAAGTTGCAACGCTTGTGAACGGTAGAGTGAGTGCCGGCGCACAAATCGTACAATTTGACGCCTCTAACTTGGCAAGTGGTGTTTACCTATATCGCTTACAAGCGGGTAATAAAGTACAAACCAACAAAATGTTGCTGATAAAATAACTGAGAGCTATTTCCAATAGCAACACAATAGGAATTGGGATAAGGGAACAGGCTATGGCTTGTTCCCTTTCTTTTTAAACGCTCTATAAATTTTAGTTACCAATAGTGCGATAGAAAAAGGGATTACAAAAAATCCAATATTTGCAAATACAGCACCAATAGGTTTGGCTACAGAGTACTCAGGATGAATAAGAACGAAAATCTGGAATACTATCAGTAAGGATAGAAAAAGGATTCCAATTCTAAGCGGCCATTTATAAATACTTCCTTTTTTCACAGTCATAAATATTGAGTTAGAATACTGTTTGAATATGAGCAAGCCGATTATACTAAGTTCAATTAGCTAGGTTTCATTCTGCTAAAGCGTAAAGCCGAAATCATCCAATTTGGTAAGTTTTTCTTTGGATCGCGTTTGGTCATATCCACAAACCAGCCAAATTTCTTCATAATTGGAACTTTATGGGTTTCTACAAACTCGATGAGTGTTCCGTCAGGATCTTCGATATAAGTAAAACGGCCAGCGGCTTCACCCATATCAAAACTATTGGCGCTATCTACAGTGAAAGGAAAGCCTTTAGTCTCACATTCTTCTTTAAGAGCATCCATGCCTTGTACATCAAAGCAAAGGTGGATGAAGCCTAAATCTCCCCAATAGCGGCCTTCAAAAATTTTCTTCGGTTTTACTCTTTTGTCCATAATCTGAACGAGTTCAATTTCAGTAGATCCGAATAGGTTGCTAAAACCGCCTTTTCTAGGTTGGCTGTGGCGTAATAACACACGTCTGATTTTTTTATCTCCGCCATTAACCCCGTTAAAATCTGCGAAGGTATCAGTTACGTCGTAAACCACTTCATCATATCCAAGAATATCAGAATACAAGGTTTTAGATTTTTCAATATCCGAAGAGCCGATAATAGCACCGGATGCGCCACCTGTTGTACGTGGGGAGCTATTACTGAAAAAATCGAGCCCCTTCACAACTTGGAAAATATTCCCATTCAAATCCTTTACAAAAAATGAAAGATCGCCCGCTGGATTTTCGGTTAACGAAGTAAGCACGTTTAAGCCTGCCATGTTAAAGTCTTGGTAGGTTTTAGCTACATCAATAGATTTTATCTTGCAAACATTAATACCCAAATCACCAAGCTGTAATTCAAAATCTGCAGCAACTGGTGTTCGTGTTGTGTATTGCCAAATTTCGAACCCGCCGCCGCCACGCATACTCATGGTTAAAATCGCTGCTCGGTCTTGTGGCTTTCCGCCTGTATAAGGCAACATGAGTTCGGCAGTAGCTACATCTTCAAATACTTTAATATCCATCCCAAAATACTCGCGATACCAATTGGTAGCCTCTTGTACATTCGGGTTTCCGATTCCAATTTGTTGTATTCCAGCGATTACTTTTTCCATAATAGAATTGGTTATAAGCTTAGTAGAAATTTTTTGAAAGTGTCGGTGTTATAATTGGCCATTCCCATGCGTTTTGAAACAACTTTACCTTCGGGAGAAATGATATAGGTAGTGGGAACTACGCTGCTATCATAAACACCAGGTTTACGCCCATCAAGAAAATATACAGGCAGGGTAAATTCTTTGCGTTTCAAAAAAGAACGGGCTTTGTCTTTGTCTTCATCCAATGAAACCATCACAAAAACAACTTTTTCACTATCAATGTCTTCGTAAAGTGCTTGGATGTTGGGCATTTCTGCGATACACGGTGGGCACCATGTTGCCCAAAAATTCAAAAAGATGGTTTTGCCTTTAAACTCAGAAAATAAAAACTCATCTTCGTTTAAGGTAAGTAGTGGCAAGTTATAACTTGCAGAAACGATCTCAGAGGCGTCAAGTTCTGTTTCTGGGGTAATGATTCTAGTCCACAGAAGAACGCGCTGTAAGCCGCCAATAACCTCGGTGTGTAGCCCAGTGGCATAGAGCGTGCCAATGATGCCAAGCATAACCCCCCACTCAACGATTTCTCGTTTAAAACTTTTCTTCTTTTTAGGGTCTTTATTGTTGGCGATAGCGGCTCCTATGTAAATATTGACGCTATCTAAGATAGTAAGAAAAGGCGGTTAAAACAGCTAATTAATGGCTTTTTACTTGGCAGAAGGGAATAAAAAAGCCGCTATGTTTAAATAGCGGCTTGGTACAAGTAGTGTTATTTTTTATAGGATAGATTCAGTTCTACTCGACGATTTCTATTTCTTCCATCAGCGGTTTCGTTTGAAGCTAACGGTTGAGTTTCGCCATATCCTGTAGCCGTGATTCGCTCTGCAGCAACGCCTTTTCTAATTAAATACGTTTTAACAGCCAAGGCACGGTCGCGAGAAAGTTGAAGGTTGTAGTCATCATTTCCACTACTATCTGTATGGCCTTCAATGCTTATAATTAACGCTTTGTCTTCGTTCATAATTTGAGATAATCGATCTAAGCTCGGTAACGACGAAGGTGCGATAGTTGCTTTATTTGAAGCAAAATTCAGATTGCTAAAAATTACATTAATCTCTTTCAGAATTTCTTCAGCTACAACAGGGCAACCATTTCCCTCTGCTGTTCCTGCAACTTTTGGGCAAGCATCTTGGGAGTCAATAAAGCCATCACCATCAGTGTCTGGGCATCCGTTTCCAGCTTTTGTACCGGCAATTTCTGGGCAGGCATCGTCAGAGTTACGAATCCCATCTTTGTCGCTATCTGGACAACCATTTGTTGCGGCAGTTCCAGCTTCAGCGGGGCATGCATCAACAGGGTCAGCAATCATGTCGCCATCGGTGTCTTTGCAACCTTTAAACTGCGATGTTCCTTTAATTTCAGGACATTCATCTTCGTAATCAGGAATACGATCTAAATCCGTATCGGCACAGCCAGCAAACTCAGCAACACCAGCTATGGCAGGGCATCGATCGATGCTGTCTTTAATTCCATCGCGGTCACGATCTGGGCAACCGTTTGTATCAATTTCGCCAATTTGGTTTGGGCATTCGTCGTCTTTATCGTTTACACCATCGCCATCAGAGTCTTGAGTTCCACCTAGGCTGAATTTAAGCCCGATTGTATGTACTAAAAAGTCATCATGGTTCTTATTATCAATGTTACCTTCGCCATCCAAATAATCATTAAAAGTGCGATTGTAGGTCGATTTTATGCCAATTTGAACTTTTTCAGAAAGCGGAATATCGAACCCAATTCCTAAGGGAACTTGAACATAAGTTCCGTCTTCGATGGTCGATTTACCTCGATAAAGGTAGGTTAGGCCGGCGCCTGCAAATACATAAGGCTGAATGGCGCTTTCTTTCTTGAAAATATAGCCGTTAGTGAATTTATACTTAGCAGTTAAATTTCCGTTCAACATAAGCTTTTGGAAATTATCATCGTAATCAGTGTCTAATTTTCCGAGGTAGAGAGAGAGGTCAACATCGAAAGAGGGTGTTAGATACTGACTTATGCCAATTCCGCCACCAAGGTCTTTGGGAAGATTGAATTGAAGCATTTCATTTCCAAAATCTCCATCATATTCGTGATGCCCTAAATAAAGCGACACCCAGGTTGGGTTGTCTTCGGATTGAGCTGAAGTTTGTTGAGAAAAACCTAAACCCAATGTCAAAATAACAGCAAGGCTGCATAGAATCTTTGTTTTCATAATAGTTTTTATAGTTCGTTAGTTCGCTATTTCAACTATCGTTTGTTTTATAAGTTCCTACTAATAAACTTTTTGAAGTTATGGAGGGCAGAAATCGGTGAGTAAAGAATCGATAATGGGGAGCCACATCCAGCCTCCGTTGTGTGGAAGCACTCGAAGTTTCAATTAAATTAATACAAGGAAAACTGAATTTTGTAGTACTCATTTACTAAAAGTATATGTATAATACATGTTATGATTCACCAAGAGCATATCCGTAAAATTATCCATATTGATATGGACGCTTTTTTTGCGGCTGTGGAACAGCGTGATAATCCGGCATTGCGTGGTAAGCCAGTGATTGTTGGTGGTTCGCCGAACGGACGCGGGGTGGTTTCAACAGCAAGCTACGAAGCTCGAAAATTCGGTGTTCATTCTGCTATGCCTTGCTCCCAAGCTGCTCGGCTATGTCCTCATGGTATTTTTGTGAAGTCTAATTTTGAAGCTTATAAAGAAGCTTCAAGCATTATTCGAGAGATTTTTTATGAATACACCGATTTAGTTGAGCCACTTTCATTAGATGAAGCGTATTTAGATGTCACCGAAAATCATAAAGGAAATCCATCTGCTACACTAGTTGCCAAAGAAATTTTGGAGAAGATTTTCGAACAAACAGAGCTTACTGCTTCGGCTGGTGTTTCGTACTGTAAGTTTCTAGCTAAAATTGCTTCCGATTTTAATAAACCCAATGGCCTTACACTTATCACACCAGAAAAGGCAGAAGAGTTTCTTCTTTCGCTAGACATCAAAAAATTCCACGGAGTGGGCAAGGCTACACAAAAAAAAATGCATGCTGTAGGAATTAAAACTGGAGCAGATCTTAAAGAATGGGCTGAAATCGACTTGGTGAAAGCATTTGGGAAATCTGGCCGACATTATTATCGCATTGTACGAGGCGTTGATAACCGAGAAGTGAAAGCTAACCGAATTCGGAAATCGTATGGAAAGGAGAGAACTTTTTCTGAAGATGTAGAAGACTTGGACTGGATTTCTAACTATTTGGATGAGTTAGCGGGTAAAATTTCAACAGGAATGAAGAAAATAAACGTGGCTGGAAAAACCATCACTTTAAAAGTACGCTACAAGAATTTTGACACCCATACCCGAAGTCTTTCTTTGGCAAGCCACACCAACGAGGCCGATGAAATTTCTCTCATTGCTCGCCAGTTACTTGAACAAACGGAAGTGGGCGTGCGAGAAGTTCGTTTATTAGGTATTTCCTTATCTAACCTAAATGTGAACGAACATGAGTTTTATCGACAGATGGAGCTAGAATTTGGGAAAATGGTTAATTGTTAGCAGAGCTAGCCTGCTTCGAACTTTTTCTACATAAAAAAAGTCCTGATGAATAATCATCAGGACTTTGAGAGTTCGTTTTAAAAAAGGAAGAATTTTTTAAATCTCTTCGTTCTTTTCGCCCTTTAGTTTTTTCCAAGCGTACACACCACCAGCGGCAGCTAGTAAACCTAGGCCACCGTCGATCGGGGCTTGGTCTGGAGTGGATGGAAGCCCTGGAGGCTGAGCCATCACAAATTCAGTTGCAAAAAGTAAAACCGCGGTAAGAGTGAATAATATTCGTGTTTTCATAAAGTATAAGATTTGAGCTATGAGTTATGAGGTTGAGCGTTCAAAAGTAAGTACGAGTAGCAAGATAATCTCGCTACTCGATACTCAAAGCTCATTACTATTTAATTAAAGTCATTTGACGTGTAATGGTTTGGCCAGCTGTACTTAAACGATAGAAGTACATTCCGCTGGATAGATTTTGTGCATCCCAAGTAATAGAATACGAACCTGCGCCTTTAACTTCATTCACTAAGTTAGCAACTTCTTGCCCCATAGAGTTATAAATTTTTAGGCTCACTAAACCAGTTTTACCAATCGAATAGTTAACCGTAGTTGTTGGGTTAAATGGATTCGGGTAGTTTTGCTCTAGCGCAAATCCGCTAGGTAGTTCTTTTATTTCGTTACTTGAACTCATTTTTTCACGAATTACCAATGCGAAACGATCGCCACTACTAGCTTTTTGCTTTTGCGGAGTGATGGCTTCGAACATAGAACCTAATTTCTCTTGCTTAATGCCGCTATTGCTAGTAAAGCTGTAGCTTTCTTCTGCGGTAACATCAAGGCGTATTTGTTCTTGATAATCCACGAACTCGATTTCCCAGTTAGATGGAATGTTTTTGAAAGTAGGCCAAGTAATGGTCATATCTTCAGATCTTTCTATCCATTTGGAGCCTTCAGCTTTCATAGCGCTGATTGAAATTGGGATTTCAACTTCGCCGTCTAGTTCACGAGGAAGGTTATTGATATCGAGTAAGCGACCTTCTGATTCTGAAGCAATACTAATGTAGTTTACAAAATCGAGAGGAGTAAGTTTAGCCGCATCCATGTTATCAGTGCCCAATTTACCTTGAGGAGTGAAACTGAAGTAAGCTTCGTTGCGCTGAGTTTCGCTTTCAATTTTGAAGCTTATTACAGGAGTTGGGTCCGACTTATAAAGTGTGCCACCCGTTGTTTTAGCGGCTTCTAAAATCGTAAGCACTGGAGCAGCTGCTACAGCATCATTTTGTACCCAGAAACCTTGGAAAGGTGCAATTAAACCATCTGTTAAACTACCTGTAGTTCCATTCCAAGAAATATAACCAGAAATAGAAGTGTCATATACATAAACAGGAGTGTTAACTTGAACGCGAGTAATCAAGTCACTATCGATTGTGCTATTGTATGGATTCCCAACTAGCGTGTATGTATCAGCACCTGCATTTAATGTTGGCATTACACTACCTGTATTTGCTGTACCAGCTACAGAAAGTACTTTAGGGAAACCTGCATCGGCTTCAGAAGCATTATAATCATCATCGCTGTACACATAGGTAGCAAAACCTGCACCTGCAGACATTGTAGCTGTTAAATCATCTACAGTAACAAAGCTCGAGCCGTTAAAAGTTTTTACGCTAGCTTCGCCAGTAGTTGCATCAGCACCTGTGGCAATACCTTGTGTCCAGATGTCGCCCAGTAAATCATCGTAAGTATTATCTGAAGTTGGGGTAGAAAGCAATCTCCAACCTTCGGAGCCTGTTATTGTAGTAAAGTTACCTGATTCATAAGCAGCGATTCCATGTTCAGGGTCTACTGCATAAACATCGAAAGTTCCATCTGAATTAACACGAACTGCAGCATCACCAAGATATGAGGAAACACCATCAGTATCGCCCAATACTGGTGAAGTAAAATATAGAACTGGTGATGTTGCATTATCTACATTAAAAACTTGCACTCGACCGTTGTCATCTGTAGTATTATTATTAATTCTCGTAGTATATACTGCAATATAATCTTCACCATTTAACTGAAAAGTTTTTAAACCACCTCTTGAAGTTGTTCCAGTTTGTGTAATTTCACTACCTGTTACATACACACCAGCACTTGTAAATCTTTGAATTTTTGAACCATGCCCTGCTATATAAAAGTCAGATGATCCACCTGTGGTTAAAGGCACTGCTACTGGACTTGTTGCCATTGCAGTTCCTCCAGTTAGTGTTATTTCATTTGAACTCCAAGTAGCACCTTGGTCGGCTGTTGTAAATACAAAAACTGTACGAGAATCAGCTGCAGGAATCCAAACTTCGGCAGTATTATCAGCGACAGAACCAACAACTGTAAATTTATTACCTACTTTTAATGCGGATCCTGGTGTTAAAGACGCAACCTCTGTAAGCGCCCCTCCGCTTACATCTCCCATATACAATTTAATGTCAGTAATTGCTACTCCATTAGTATAATTGACAGAGAAAATCTTTCCATCAGTAGATGCTTCTATATCCCAAACATGTGGCCAATTACCAACTACAGCAGACGCATCGAAAGCAGTACTTGGTGTTACATCATCGCCTGTAATTGCGTCCACGACAGATATTCCTTTTGAACTTCCTCTTATAAAATAAACCAAACCGTCATGGTAAGCCATTCCTCTATGGTAATTCGACGTCATCCATGCCGGTTTGGCTTCTTCAGCTCCCGTCCTGGAAGTTCTTTCCCATTTTGTTTCCATGTTTTGAGCATTAGCCTGTATAGTAAAAGCGCCAATCATAAAAGCGCTTGCACACAAACCACATAAATATTTTTGTAGAGTTTTTTTCATAGTGTCTCGTATTTTGACTTATTATTGAATATTAGGCGCACCAATCCCACGCTAAATAGCTTGGATTTTTAATTTTGTGCGCTGTACCGTCTCCGTATTCTCGAAATGATTGCCTTCCTTCTAACAAGTTGACTTCTTGCCCTAAATCAATCACGACTGCCTCGAATATTTCATATTATTTTCAATCCACAAAAATAAATCTTCGATTTTAGTACTGTAATACAATGTTTTACAAAATATTTACAATAGTTAAGGCTCAATATCTAAATGTAAATTTTCGTAAACAGAGCAGTAAGTGGACGTGTAAATCCCTGACCGCTACGTGAGCAAGGTTTTTTTGGCGCCAAAAATGTAATGTGGAATCTTTCCTAAGTTTCTAATATGTAAGAGTATTGCTAAACGCTAAAGCGCTGTTAGTGCGTACGATTTTTGCCTTAGTAGAACTAACGGTTCTATAGTAATTCGGGCTTAGGTTGTCTTATCGAGAAAGGGTTGGTTCAAACTAAATCAAGAATAGACCGAGTTAAGAATTTCTCTTGTGAGGCGGGCAGGTTTTTCGGCAGTGAGAATTTAGAGAATGGATTCTCAAACTGTTTGTTGCGTAAGTACACCAATTAGCCCATCCCTAAGAAGGGACAGGCTTTGGAGTGAGGTATTAGATACCTTAGTTGTATGAGATATTTAACTCAACACGACGATTCTTTATGCGGCCAGCGGCAGTTTCGTTAGAAGCAATTGGTTTTGTTATTCCATAACCAGTGGCTTTAATACGAAGTGGATCAATTCCTCTTTTCACCAAGTAATCTTTCACAGACTGGGCTCTTTTTGAGGATAGCATTAAGTTGTACTCTGCTTTTCCTCTATTATCAGTATGGCCTTCAATGCTTAGTTTCAGGTTCATATCTTCAGCCATAATTTTAGCAAGTTCGTCTAAGTCATCATAAGATGTACGGTCGATATAAGAACTGTTTGATGCGAAAATTAAGTTTGTGAAAATAGTATCTAGCGATTTTTTCACTTCTTGAGCTACTTCAGGACAACCATTGTTACCTGGCGCACCAGCTAAGTTAGGGCATTTGTCATTTAAATCGATGATACCATCATTATCTGTATCAGGGCAGCCATTGTTTGCTGCAGTACCTGCGGCATCTGGGCAATTATCAATTGAATTTTTGATGCCATCACCATCCGTATCAGGGCAACCTTTAGTAGTAGCTGGACCAGCTAAAGTTGGGCATGCATCAATATTATCAGCAATACTGTCGCCATCGGTGTCAGCACAACCTTTGAATTCTGCAAGACCAGGAACTTTAGGACATTCGTCTTCAAAATCAGGAATTTTATCACCGTCAGTATCAGCACAGCCTCTGTTTTCAGCCAAACCAGGAACTAGTGGACACAAATCTTGACTGTTAATGATGCCATCACCGTCGTCATCTGGGCAACCGTTTGTAGCGGCAGTTCCAGCTTGGGTAGGACAAGCGTCAATTTTATCGTTTACGCCGTCACCATCAGAGTCTTTAGCGCCACCAATTTTAAACTTAATACCAATGGTATGCGTTAAAAAGTCATCATGGTCTTTATCGTTGTAGTTGTTGTAGCCGTCAAGACCATCAGCAAAAGTTCTGCTGTAGTTAGTTTGGTAAACAAAAGAAGTAGATTCGTTTAAAGGAACGTCTACACCAATACCGAAAGGAAGTGCAAAGATAGTACGGTCGTAAATTGCAGCATCGCCACCAAAAAATGGAGTTACCTCAATACCTGCATTAATGTATGGCTGAATAGCTGCATCTTCTTTAAGAATGCTACCATTAGCAAACTTATACTGAAGTTGTAGTTTATTGCTGATGTAATGTTTGTTGAACTTATCGGTGTAATTATCATCCAAAATACCATAGTTAGAAGTAAGTTGGAGATTGAAGTTCTTGTTTATGTAGCGGTGAACTCCAAAACCGTAAGTCATATTTCTAGGGATGTCAAATTTGAACATTTCATTTCTATGATCTCCCTTGTATTCAAAATGACCAACATTTAATGAAATCCATGTTTTATCATCTGCAGTTTGCGCATTCGTAAACGTTGTTGCAAAGATAGCAACTAGCACGAAGCTCAGTAAATTTCTATAATTCAAATTCATAATAGTCTAAATTGTTTATTTTGTAACACTCAAAGATTGCCAATTCCCCAATGAGTTACAGTTAGACCATATTAAATTAGAAGCTTCTATTGATAAGTAAATGTTAATGTATACGGTAAAGAATCACGTTTTTTTAAAGATTTATATAAAGGTGGCTATTTTATTAAGAGGCTTTTTAGATATAGATGGAACTTCAGTTCCCTCAGCAGGATAGCCAACAACAAGCAAAAGGAAAGCTTTTTCATTATCTGGGCGCCCCATTACTTCATTTAAAAACCCCATTGGGCTTGGCGTATGTGTAAGAGTGGCTAATCCAGATTCGTGCAATGCAGTGATGAGAATACCCGTTGCAATACCAACCGATTCTTTAACATAATAGTGTTTGTCCTTATTCGCGTTTTCATCAAGTCCGTAAGATTGGGCAAAAATACCGATTAAATAAGGGGCTGTTTCTAAGAAAGGCTTTTCTTCGTTAGTGCGGAATTTTTTTAAATCGTCGAGCCAATCTTGTGGAGCGCGACGGTTATAAAACTCATGTTCTTCTGCTTCAGCAGCTAGACGGATTTTCTTTTTAACTTCTGCATCGCTAACAGCTACAAAATGCCAAGGTTGTTTATTTGCTCCATTGGGTGCAGTTCCGGCGGCAAGTATACATTGTTCAATAACCTCTTTAGGGACAGGGCGATTTGAAAAATCACGTACGGTTCTACGGCGTTTAATATTAGCGTAGAAATTGGAAGCGCGTTGTTTCATTTCTTCCTCAGAGTATTCGATGTAGGATGTGATGGGTTCAAAAATTTCGTTGTCCATGGCTAGGGTTTTAAATAATTAGAAAAGATGAATTCGAAAGAAATAGATGCCTTTAATTGAATATAAGTAAGCTAATGGTTTCTCATAAACTCCAACCAATGCTTTTGTTGTTCTAGACGTTCCTGATAACGTGCACGTAGCTCAATATTTTCTAGATGATTGAGCCACTGTTCGGCTTCATCAAATGATTTCAAGAAAATTAAACGATCAATGAGCACCTCATATATATCGAACCAGTCTGAGTTTAGCGGATTTAGCAATACAGAGTTAGAATAACTAGGTAATAATGCATACTGTTCTAAATCAATCGCTTTAGCTATGGTAAGCATCTGAGTGGGAATGTTGAGATTATTAAAATCCAGCAGTTCAGGAAGCCTTCGTTGATAACGAGTAGCTATGAAGTTTGCCCAATTTGTAGAGTCTGAACGCATGTGATAAGAATAACGATAATTTCGAGTGCGGTTTTCATCCAGGCTCTTTTTTAAAGAATGAAGAGATTGGAATGCTGAATCAAACTCGCCATTAAGAACATAAGCATC
The DNA here is from genome assembly GCA_048267405.1 of Balneola sp. GTDB lineage: Bacteria > Bacteroidota > Rhodothermia > Balneolales > Balneolaceae > Balneola. The sequence continues at coordinate 242,622 of JBLWXP010000002.1, forward strand.
AGCTTTTAAGAGCTGTAAAGTGAGTAGAGTATCAGAAGTAGTTATCGACTCAATCACGACCTTGTAGGCGCCATGGTTTAATTGCGAGCTAATCCATTCTCGTTTCACTAAAGGATTATTGGGATTGAGTTCATACAATTCTGAAATGGCTTGTTGGGAAGCAGAAGAATCATTGATACTGTTGTGAAATTGATACTCATCCCAAAGTTGAAGCTCTTCACTCACCGAATGTGGACACGATTTCTGAAAAAGCGATAACTGCCCGAAGAGAAACTCTGAGTTTTGTTTGTCAACTGAGTCGATTTCAACTTGGGGCAAGGTTTTTTCCCAATCAATAACGAGCGAGTCGAAGGGAACACCGTAAGCTTGTTCGAAATCAGAGTTTGGATATGCCTCCTTGAAATATTGAACGGGATAGTTTTGGAGCAAATACTGAACAAAAGCGCCCGAGGTAGTATAACTTATGGATGCTGCATTGCTATAAAAGCCAGTACTAGAAAAAGCATTGCGCATTTGTTGAACAGATGGATAGGGCTGTTCTGAAGCAATAATTTGATTTAAAGTTGACTCGGGTGAAGCATCAGCGGCAACAGCTTCGGCAATTCCTTCAATCAAGCCTATGCTCCAACTTCCGTTAAAAAGAGTGTTCCCAAACTGTTTTGAAATAACGTGAACCATCTCATGTTTTAGCACACCATTCAAATGCTGTTTTGCTACATGCAATTGATCTTGAGATAACCAAATTGGAACATAGCTGGTGTATTTGGCGCCAACAAGTTCCTTTTTTTGCCAAGCATTAGCATAGAGAAAACTTTCAATACGGCGATTATTCGGCCAATCAATTTCTAAAAGAGAAGTGATTTGAGAAAAGTATAGTTCGTGCTTTAGAGCCCAGTAGTCAATTTCAGCTTCTGTAAAATTGTTGGGGTCGAAATATAAATCAAAATGCTCTGTTGCACGATGTGTTGAAAGATGTTCTTTTAAAACGCTTCTAGGAGTAATAACTCCCATTTTAGAAATATTCAAATAACACAGAATTAAACACAGTCCAAAAAATGCCGCTAGAACTTGATTAATCTTTTCGCGCGAGATGCGGGGTAAATTCCATAAAAATAAAATCCATAAAACGGTTATCCCACGGAAGAAAACATAGCTTTTTGTGATGGATACGGCTTCATCATAAATAGGTCCCGGCCAAGTTCCCCAAACATGATTGAAGAAAAACACTTGTGGGAAATTAAGGAGCTCAAAAACTAGGACGCCAACTGCGAAGAACAAAAATGCGATAAACAGAAGTGTCTTTGGGAAAGAGAATTTTAGTGCGCGTACAACTCGACCCAATGCTGCACCAAAATAAATAGATGGGATAGGAGTGAGAAGCCAAAAGAAAACGCCTTGCCACGTTAGGCAGCCAGAAATAAGTGAGTATAGAAATATTGGAAGCCCAAAAATATAAACGGATTTGAAAACTTTGAGTATTAATGTTTTGTCTTTTGAGAAAGAATGGGGCAACAAAGCAAAAGCAGCCCAAATTGCGCCAATCGTGCCTGCAACCATGGCCGACTCAAAATGGAAGTCGCGAAGTAATGGTATAGGCAGAACTAAAAGGCCTAACACAAAAGGTAGCAGATATTTTAAAAGAGCTTTAAAACGCATGTTGTCGGTGGCTCGTAAATTTGGCGGCCCAAATTTGGGTTATTTAATACCCGCCCAATATATCCAAAACATCAATACAAATTGAATAGGAAGTCGAATAAGGGCAATCCAAGTAAATATTGAGAATCCATGTTTCTTATAGCCCTTTAAAAACATTTCAATATTGGCTGGAAAAACTGCGAAAAGAAGTAGTATCAATCCCCAACCAGCTAGATGTCTAAATTCTGGTACTAGGAAACCAATCCCTCCAATAACCTCAAACACGCCACTAATATAAACCATGGCTTTAGGATTGGGTATAAAGGAAGGCATTATTCGTAAATAAGGATCTGGCTTTATAAAATGAAGAATCCCTGCCATCACAAAGAGGATGCCAATTACAATGATGTTAAAAGATGGAGTGAGTAAAAAGCTCATGAAAAATTGGATTAAGTGCATGGCAACTTAATCTAGCACAGTCGCTTTGCCAATTATTTTTTGAACATGGTGCTGAATACAAACCAGATGTTTTCCTTGCGCTCCATAAGTCGGCGGCTAAAATATGGAAACCAATCGGTACCAAAGGGAACGTAAACGCGAGTCATGTGCCCATCGGAGGTAAGCTGAACCATGGTTTCTTCACGTAATCCATAAAGCATTTGTATCTCAAAACTCTCTTTAGAAATATCGTGTTCGAAAGTGTATTCTTTTAACCAGTTAATAAGTTCGTCATCATGAGTACCAAATCTTGGATAAGTTGTTTTTTGAAGAAGAATTTTGGCACACTCTTTAAAAGATTCCCGAATAGCGGGCATGTTTTGAAGTGCTAAGTTCTTTGGTTCACTGTAAGCGCCTTTAACCAATCTTATATCTGCACCCAGTTCGGCTAATTCAATAATATCATCTTTTGAACGATGTAACATAGCTTGAATAACCGTACCTACATGCTTTCCATATTTCGCGAAAGCTTCTTTAAATATATCTATGGTGATTTGTGTGTAATCGGAGCCTTCCATATCTATTCGAACAAACTGGTTTTGCTCTTTGGCAACATCCAAAAGTCGAAAAAGGTTATCGGTACAATACTGACGATCTATATCTAATCCGAGCATTGTCAACTTGATGGAAATTCCACTAATCAAGCCATGTTCTTTTATACCATTGAGAAGTTGAATATAAGCTTCAACCGTAGCGTCTGAAGTTTCCCTACTCTTAACATTTTCGCCGAGTAGATCTAGGGTTAGCTTTAGATTTTTATCGTTGAGATAACGGCTTTTAGGGATAGATTCTTCAAAAGTTTCTCCAGCAACAAATTTCTTCGCAAGTACAAAAGGTAATTTCATATAAAAGTATTTTGATTAAGCTCCTAAAAAATACGGAATTGCTTATTACAAAACACTAGTCTGAAACTTGGTAACTATCAAAAAAATGAAGCGTCTATAAATAGTTCGAAACAACCTGAGAGGTAAGGCGTAAGGCTTTCTCAGATTAAATATAAACGGAGTATTTAAATGAAAAATAATAACAGTAGAAAATTTAGCCAAAAATTAGGTTTCTCACTTATAGTGATGTTTGCGCTTATGCTAGCTAGTGCAAAACTTGGTTGGGCACAAAATGCAAAAGATGCCTACAGAGTCGAGAAGTTTGCGGTAAGTAATGGCGTTGAAATTGATGTAAGAACTTCTGGAGGTAGCATTAAAGTGATTGGTAAAGATACCGACGAAGTAACCGTTGAGATGTACGTTAGAAAAAGAGGTAAGTATATTAAAGGAAACGATAAAGATTTAAAAGGTTGGGAAATTGACCTTTCTAAAAGCGGTAATTCGGTAACGGCTCACGCAAGAAAAGAAAGCAAAATAAGTTGGAACAATAATAGCGCTTCAATTGGGTTTGTTATCTATGCACCAAGAGAATCTGCAACAAAGATTAAGACCTCTGGCGGAAGTATTAAAGTTGAAAACCTAATTGGGGATCAACAAGGTAATACAAGTGGTGGTTCGGTAAGCGCCGACAATATAAAAGGTGATTTAAATCTTAAAACCTCAGGTGGTAGCATTAAAATTGCACAAGTAACAGGTGATGTAAATGCCTCTACAAGTGGCGGTAGAATTGAAGCTGTAAACATTGAGGGAAGTGTTGATCTTAAGAGTTCGGGCGGTAGCATAGGAATTGAATCGGTTGGTGGAAGTGTAACAGCTAGAACTAGCGGTGGCTCAATTAACGCTAAAATCGAATCTCCTCAGGATCATATCGACTTGAAGACTTCAGGTGGAAGTATCACTATTACCGTTCCTCAAGACAAAGGATACGATGTAGATTTAGATGGAAGTAGAGTAAACGCTTCTTTCGAGAATTTTAAAGGTCGCGTTGAACGTGATGAAATGACCGGTACATTAAATGGCGGTGGAATTACACTTAAAGCCAAAACATCTGGTGGCAGTATTCGATTAAGATATTTTTGATTGTTAGTTCACTCCAAAATGTTAGTTAATTCAAAAGGCGCTGGTTGAAACCAGCGCCTTTTTTTTGTTCTAGATATTGTCATTCATACTGATTGGAAAAGAAATGAATTGAAGTGAATCTGTTTCGGTTAATAATTGTTATAAATAGTGTCTATTCAAACCATTCAAAATCATATATTCAGGGTTCGATAACTATCTACTATGGCAAAAGACAACACGGCTACAACGCAAGCAAAAGTACACGCACACGAGCGGCCTATTATAATTAGGGGTGCTCGCACGCACAATCTTAAAAATATAGACGTTGAAATCCCCCGGAATAAAATTACCGTTGTAACAGGCGTTTCAGGTTCTGGTAAATCAAGTTTGGCATTCGATACAATTTACGCTGAAGGCCAGCGCCGTTATGTAGAAAGCTTATCAAGTTATGCAAGGCAGTTTTTAGAGCGTATGGATAAGCCAGAAGTAGATTTTATGCAGGGAATCTCACCTGCCATGGCTATTCAGCAAAAAACAACAACGAGTAACCCTCGATCAACCGTTGGTACAACTACCGAGATTTATGATTATTTAAGACTTCTTTTTGCGAGAGTTGGACGAACTATTTCGCCAGTTTCTGGCAAGCAGGTAAAGAAAGACAGCACTAAAACAGTTATAAAAGAACTTTTTGAATCTCAGGAAAAAGGAGCACGATTCTACATACTTTTTCCAATTCCAGCTCATAGAAAGAATAAGCAAGACGAAGAATTAAAAGTTCTGAAGGAAAAAGGATTTACTCGTCTTCTCAATATGAAAGATGAGCAGATTCTAGACTTAACAGACCCCGCTCAGGCTGGCGTTAAAATAAAAGCGGCTCAATACAGAGTTTTAGTAGATAGGTTGGCCATTAAAGATGATGAAGCTACACTAACGCGTATTGCGGGTTCTTTAGAAACAGCCTTTCAGGAAGGAAGTGGTCGGTGTTCCATAAAAATGCGAGATGGAGAAGAACTCATTTTTAGTGAACGGTTTGAACTGGATGGCATTGAGTTTATGGAGCCAACTCCACAAATGTTTTCATTCAATAATCCATTTGGTGCTTGTCCTAAATGTGAAGGATTTGGTCGAGTGGCTGGCATCGACGAAGATTTAGTTATTCCCGATCCCGAAATGACGATTAGAGACGGTGTAATTGCTCCGTTTAGTTCTCAAAAATTTAGCTCACATCTCAAAGACTTAATAAAAGTAGCTGCAAGCGAGAAATTTCCCATTGATACGCCTTATAGTGATTTACCAAAAGAGGTAAAAAACATTATCTGGAATGGAAAAGGTGGCTATATCGGTATTTGGAACTTCTTTGAAGAAGTGAAAAATCAAGCGTATAAAGTACATATGCGTGTATTGTATTCTCGTTACCGTGGTTATAGCCGTTGTCCAGAATGCGAAGGATACCGTGTTCGCAAAGATGCACAATACATTATTGTAGGCGATATGCATGTTGGGGAAGTTTCAGAACTTACAATCGGTCACGCTCGTAAATATTTTGACGAGTTAGAGCTCACTGAATTTGAACAAAGTGTGGCGGGCCAAATTCTGTATGAAATTAGAAAACGGCTCAAATATCTTGATGAAGTTGGTTTAGATTATCTGACTTTAGATCGACTTGCAAACACATTAAGTGGTGGAGAGTCCCAACGTATCAGCCTTTCCAACGCACTGGGAAGTTCGTTAATCGGCAGTATGTATGTACTAGACGAGCCTACTATAGGCCTTCATCCCAAAGACAACGATCGATTGATAAGTATTTTAGAGTCACTTCGTGATATTGGAAATACCGTGCTTGTTGTAGAGCATGACCCCGAAATGATGAAAGCTGCCGATAATATCATTGATATCGGTCCATTTGCGGGGATTCATGGTGGAGAAGTGGTTTTTCATGGCACGTACGACCAGCTTCTAAAATCAGATTCCCTTACAGGAAAATTTTTAAGTGGAAGAAAAGAAATTGAAGTTCCTAAAAAGCGCCGGCCAGGTAATGGAAAAAAAGTAAGGATTGAAGGCGCTAGCGAACACAATCTTAAGAATGTAACGGTCGAATTTCCTTTGGGGATGTTGGTTGTAGTAACGGGTGTTTCCGGATCTGGGAAATCCACATTGGTGCACGATACACTTTACGGAGGCATTCAAAAACACATCGGAACCTACAATCAGAAGGTAGGCCGTTTTAGAGATATTTCAGGCATAGGCTCCATTCATAATGTTGAAATGGTTGACCAAAGTCCAATTGGGCGATCTACTCGATCCAATCCAGCTACATATACCAAAGCCTTTGATGGAATTCGCGACGTATTCGCAAATACTCGTCAGGCTAAAATTATGGGATATACTCCAGGGCATTTTTCATTTAACGTTCCTGGTGGTAGATGCGAAACGTGCCAAGGCGAAGGCGTTCAAAAAATTGAAATGCAATTTATGGCAGATATTGAACTTACCTGCGAAGTGTGCAACGGTAAGCGATTCAGAAAAGATGTACTTGCAGTAAAATACAGAGGACAGAGCATTTTCGATGTTTTAGATATGCCGATTTCTGAAGCACTCGATTTCTTTGTAGACGAAACTACAATCACCAATAAGCTGACTCCATTAGAAGCGGTTGGCTTGGGCTATTTGAAATTGGGACAAAGTGCAACTACGCTATCTGGTGGTGAAGCGCAAAGAGTAAAGTTGGCAAGGTTTCTCACAAAGCAAAATTCAGAACACACCGTCTATTTCTTTGATGAGCCAACAACAGGTCTGCATTTTGAAGATGTTACCAAGCTTATGGATGCGTTTAACGAGCTTGTAAATGCGGGCCATTCAGTAATCATTATTGAACATAATCTGGATGTAATAAAATGCGCAGATTGGATTATAGATGTGGGGCCTGAAGGTGGCTTTGGTGGCGGACAAATTGTAGCCGAAGGCACTCCCGAAGAAATAGTTACTATTGAGAATAGCTATACAGGTAAGTATTTAAAAGAGTATTTGTAAAATGGGATTTTGAAATATATTATTGGCTAATAAATATTCATCAAGCATACCAATATGAGAAATGCAGTTAGAGTTAGTTTTCTACTCACTTTACTAGTGTTAGTAGCAATAACTTCTCAAAAAATACAAGCTCAAGCTTCACCTCAACTCGGAATTAAAGGGGGCGTTAATCTAGCTACATTTAGTAATGTTGAAGATGTAGAATATAAGCCAGGGATACTTGCAGGTGTATTTGTTGATTTCAAAATACCCGCCATTCCAATTTCTATTCAGCCAGAATTCCTATACACTCAAATTGGTACTAATATTCAAGACTCTGATGTTAGCATCAATGTAAATTATTTTCAAATCCCACTGCTAGTTAAGTTTGGGGCTGGTTTACCAGGCGCAAAGCCGTCTGTATTTTTGGGGCCTTATATTGGATTTGCTCTAAAGTCTGAAATTAAAAATGAAAACGTATCTCTAAACATAGAAGATGATATTGAAGACACAGATTATGGTGTAATTATTGGCGCGGGTGTTGCTGCTAGTAAATTTAGAGTAAGTGTGCGATATACAGCAGGTCTTACTGTTCCTCTAAAAGAAGCTTTTAATGAAGACCCAAAGAATGGAGTTATTTCTCTTACTTTTGGAATCGTTCTATAAGCAAAAAGCGGTCTATCTTTGACAAACACCCGTTATGAATAAGGAGTTAAGAAAATTTCTTCTGTTTGCCCTTGTATTAGTTTTGGCAATTGGCTCGCCAGATGTACTAGCCCAAGATTCTCCGCAATTTGGAATTAAAGGTGGGCGTAATTTTTCAACCTTGAGTGATGATGATGATTTAGAATTTACAACAGGAGGGATTATAGGTGTATTTGTTGACATCAACATATCTAGCACCCCGTTATCAATCCAGCCAGAAGCACTTTTTAGCCAGTATGGGTTAAGAATTAATGATTCTGGGGTAAACATCAAATTAAACTATCTTCAGTTTCCCGTTCTATTTAAGATTGGACCTACTTTATCAGGAACTAAGCCAAATGTTTTTTTCGGGCCATATGTGAGTTTCAGAACAAAAGCTGAGTATAATTATGAAAGCGTCTCGACAGATATTAAAGAAAAAACGGAGAGCACCGACTTTGGTTTAGTTTTAGGCGCTGGTATTGAGGTGGAAAAATTTAGAATAAGTGTACGCTATACATCTGGAGGTAAAGAGATCTTAAAAGATGAATTTAAAAGAAATTCAAATAACATAGGTATTGCACTTACCTTCGGCATTGCTTTTTAAAAGAGTATTTGTAATTCGTTCTGAATTACTATTTCGGAACATATTCTTAGAAAATGGTTTTAACTGATTGAATTTTCAATTAAAAAACCATTATGAGAAACACATTTAAATTAAGCTTTCTACTTACATTTATAGCGTTATTAACTTTTAGTACGCAAAAAGCTCAAGCCCAAGTACTCCCTCAGTTTGGTATTAAAGGTGGGCTTAATTACTCTACATTCAACAATGTTGATGGAGTAGAGTATAAACCCGGTGTGTTAGTTGGAGCATTTGTTGATTTCAACATTCCAGCCACACCAATGTCTATCCAGCCAGAGATTCTCTATAGTCAATATGGTGCAAATATTGAAGACTCGGACGCAAGTTTAAATGTAAACTACCTTCAAGTTCCAGTACTGATTAAGTTCGGATTCCCGACACCAGGTGTAAAGCCGAATGTATATTTTGGACCATATATGGGATTTAATATTAAGTCTGAAATTAAAAACGATGATGCATCACTAAACCTAGACGATCAAACAGAAGACACCGACTTTGGAGTAATTGTAGGTGCGGGCGTTGATGTTAGTAAGTTTAGAGTAGGTGTGCGCTATACCGCAGGGCTTACTGCTGCAGCTAAAGATAATTTCAACGAAGACGCAAAGAATGGAGCTGTTGCACTTACATTAGGCATCGCTTTTTAAACAATTATAAAAACGAAGTACTTAAAAAGCAGTTTCTTTTCGGGAACTGCTTTTTTTATTATACTAAGAAATTCAAGGATAGCAGTTCATGCAACCCAAAAGGGAGATTATTAAATATGATAATTAAGAGAGTGTTAATTTTCCCTTAGTTCTCACTACATTCCAAAAAGCTTGGTTCAAATTCAGTATCATTAAGCATGTTTGCGAGATTACTATTTCTTAACTGGAAAATTTTTGTTTCCAACCTAAACAAGATTCAGCTACTGTTATTGATAGGCTATATCATGTTTTTGGGAGTAATGCTTGTAAACCTTGTGGGTACAGCTATTGTAGTGAGCTTACTAGATACCGACCCGTGGATGAAGACTCAAATCCCGTGGCTCACCCCAGAAATCTATCTATTTTTACTACTCGTTTTTACCAACTGTTATTGGATAATGCATTTTTCATTTACCAATCTCAGATTATTGAACCTAGAAGAAAACAGAAAGCTGTTAGGCTTTGGCTTCCCACTAAAAAGGCTTTCTCGTTATTTAATGTGGATTGGTTTCTGCCATCCTGTAAACATCATTTATAACTTCACTTGGATAGTTTTCTTGATGATACAAGTTTCACACTTCTATCAAGTTTTGGTTGGGATATTAGCAGTGATTTTTAACTACGTGCTTATTTACTCAATTAAGCATCGTTTTTTACGCATTGTAGAGCGTAGATTTATAGCCGTAGTAGTAGGCTTTCTAATTTTTGTATTCGGGCTATTTGAAGCCGTATCAATATTTTCTGATAACTCGAAAGAAATATTCACAAAAATTATTCCTCAAGTTGACACCATAAATGCATTTCTGTCTTGGTTACCAGGTGGTTTATTATTACGAACAGTAAGGTTAGAATACGATTGGATTACGGCTTCCATTCTCATCTTTTTTCTAGTGGTGTTGATAGGATTGATACTTATCGATCATTTCAACAAAACCAAAGAGGGGCTATTAAACCCCACTATTAAAAAGGCAGAAGAGCAAAGTAGTAAGCTGTGGGTTTTCTTACGCAAAGTTCTCGGTAGAAATGCAGGGAAGTACTACTACTACGTAATGATTCATCCATACAATAGGCTACAAGTACTAACGCTAGCCATCATCCCATTGGTGTATGTGCCATTGTTAATGCAGCTAAATTATCCGATGGCAAAATCCATTTTAATCCCCACAATTTTGGCTGGTATACCCGTTGCATTATTAGCAATGGGCATGGCAAACATGTATGGATACGAGAATCGAGAATTACTCATGCATCTGCAGTTTCCAATAAAATTAGAACAACAGCTTAAAGAACGGTTTTTAGGAGTGTTTCTATTACCACTTTTTGTGTTTTACCTCATCACTATCTTCGAAATTCTCTTAATCCCAGAAGTAGGGCATGTCTTTAAAATATTCATAGGAAATAGCTTTTTCTTCCTCTGTTTTATGCTCCTTTTTATATGGAGTTCTTATTATCAATATCAGAAAGCAACGTATTCTTCGTTCAGCTATAAGCATCCAATAATTCCGCAAAAAGTAACTTTTCTGATTTCATTCGCTATTTTCACGGTCGGTTATTTAGTTTTTGTTCCCCTCGAAGGTTTAGAGTGGTACAGAATTACAATAATGAGCGTGGTTATTGTTGTAATAGGCATTTACCTTTGGCGACATATGGATGTTCTTGTGAATCTATTTAAAAAGCAGGTTCTCAAGCGTTTGTGGATGGACTAGAAATTAAACTAAGTAAGTAAAGAATTTATGTTACCAATACATCTCGATTTGGGATTTAATCAAATATACTTCTACGAAGGAATGTACTTTCTCATTTCTATTGTGCTCGCTGTTTGGTGGATTTACAAGCGTGTAGAAAAATACGGCGGTAAAGTCGATAAATTTGAAGGGTTGGTTCTTTGGGCAATACTTTGGGCTTTAGTAGGCGCACGCGTTTCCCACTATTTGTTTTGGGAGTCGGACAGATTTTTAGCAGACCCGACTATCATTTTAAGCTTAACCGGCGCCGGAAATAGCATTACTGGCGGGCTTGTTGGTGGTATGTTTGGTGGTTGGCTGTACACGCGCCGAAACAAGATGAATTATTGGGAATATTTTTCCATTCTCTCTCCAGGTATTTTACTTGGTCAAGGGCTTGGAAGAATAGGCTGTTTTCTAAATGGAGATGCTTACGGTAAAGCAACGTCGTCATTTTTAGGCGTTCAATTTCCAAGATACGGAACTACTGTTCCCTCGTTTGAAACCGAATATAGAATTTCGAGCTCCGCATGGCAGTACTCGTTTGAAAACGGCTTGGTCGACCAAGCTTCTACTATGAGCGCGGCTCTACATGCCACACAGCTTTACGAGATGGCTGGAGATTTTCTGTTGATAGGGATTGTACTTTGGGTATTCAATAAATACTTCCAAAGTGATAAAAAATCACCGCTTATCTTTTTTATACACACTGGTGGATATGCCTTATTACGTTTTGCTCTCGAGTTTTTACGAGCTGATAATGAAGGCGCCACAATAATGAACATGACGAACCTGCAAATAGTATTACTATTGTATGGTGTATTTACGGTTGGCTATGCTGCCAAGTACTTTGCTACCAAAAAGAAAACAAAAGCTCATGCCTAGTGCAGTTAAAATTTCGGGATTGATTAAAAGCTACGACGAAGATGTAGTTCTTAAGGAATTGGATCTAGAAATTCCTGAGGGAAGTATTTTTGGTTTAATTGGCCCGAATGGCGCTGGCAAAAGCACCTTAATTGGTGTGCTCACAGGTTTGTTGAGCTACGACGATGGGTATGTTACCATTAGGGAACTACTTTTTGGCGATGAGAACGAAGAAGCCATAAAGAAACAAATTGCTTCTGTACTTCAGCCACCATTGCTTTTCGAGCAATTTACAAGTTTAGAATTTATTGAATACGTTTGTGATATCTATAATGTTGAAAAAAACGGTTTGGTTGAAAAGGCCTATGCCTTGCTCGATTTTTTCGAAATCAAAGATTTTGCAAAGATAAAAATTCACAAGCTTTCTTCGGGAAGTAGAAAGAAACTCGCTTTTGTAACGGCCGTGCTAACCGAACCTAAAGTTTTATTTTTGGACGAGCCTTTTGAGTCGGTAGATGTGATATCTATTGAGCGAATGAAAACCATTATCCGAAAATTAAAAGCAAAAGGCGTAACGGTTATTATTACTAGCCATATTTTAGAAGTAGTAGAGAATCTATGTGATGACATTGCCATTTTACATAAAGGCAGAATTATAGCGTATGTTGATGCAGTAAGCCGTAAAACCCTCGAAGAAAACGCTAGCCTGTATGAAATCTTCAACAAATATGTTGAAGTAGAAAAGAAAGACGATATTGTTGATTGGCTGTAATGCGTTTCGTAATTAGTACAGGGTGCTTATAGACTTTGAGAAGAGTTACCAATTAAATTTAGATAAACAAAAAAGGGGATAGATATGAAGAAATTAACAGTAGCCTTAGCTGCGTTCTTGTTTTTGAGTACTGGATTAATGGCACAAAACAGGCCAGATGGTTCCACCCCACAGGGCGAAAATTTAAAAGTTCCAGAAGGATGGACCGTGCGCTTAGACCATCCCAATGAAGAAACTATAATTGGCGATGACACTGAAACGGCCGATATCTACTTTGTAAACATGACGCCAGGCTGGCACATTACAACAGGACCATCCGCAATTTTCTACCACCCTGAGAATACTGTAAGTGGAAGTTATACTATCGAGTCAAAGATTTACTTATTTGATACTAAAGGGCGTAATAGAGAGGCTTTTGGTCTGTTTTTTGGAGGAAAGAACCTAGATAAAGACAATCAAGAATACGTGTATTTTCTGATTAGAAATACGGGAGAGTATTTAATAAAAACTAGAGCAGGAAGTGAAACAGCAACTATAAAAGGTTGGACTGCTACAGATGCCATGAGTATGTTTACGGATAAAACAGAGTCTTCAGCAGAGAATAACTTTGAAGTAAATGTGTCTAATGAGAAAATCACTTTTTACCTGAATGGCCAAGAGTTGGCTAGTATTCCATCAAAAGGTATTTCCACAGATGGAGTATTTGGTTTAAGAGTGAATCATAGCAACAACCTTCATATTGGAAATCTGGTGGCTACGCAGAAGTGAGCTGCGTAGTTTCTAGAGGATTGTGAAATAGAAGCTTGGTCACCCCTGTAGATGTTGGATAATTCGTTGACAGTTTTAATAAATTAAACAACGCTCAAAGTCATTCAAAGGATACTTCCGATGAATCTTCAAAGCTATTAAGAAGCAATTATTTTATTCGCGGGTGATAACTGACCTTGCCGTTACATTATTTCCTAGCTTGTTATCGCAATTATCTCGTTAAGGGTTGTACTTTTTACCTAGAATCTCATCGGTAAAATGCTCACGGTGTTTTTCCTGCGAAAATTTCTCTTTGTTGTAGCTTGTAGAGTTTCCTTTAGGGATAGACAAACTTTCCCAAGCATCACCTTTTTGCATACGAGCGATGTAAACAATCTGCCCAATGTGATATGAGTAATGAGTGAGTTGTCGATTTACAGCTTCAATTACCGTGTGGCCTTGGTTTCGAATGTAAACTTCCGTTTCCCAATTATGTTGGTTTACAGAGTTTAGCGCTTCGAAAAGACATGCCCAGCCTTCATTCCATTTCAGTATCAATTCCTTTTTTGATGAAATGACTTCCTCAAACTCTAAATCACGATTTCGGGAATCTTTTTCTCCATCGGAAGTAAGGAAATCTGACCATCTCGACATCATGTTTCCCCAAAGGTGGTTGACAATAATGGCTATTGAGTTACTCTCTTTGTTGAATTTCCAGAACAACTGGTTTTCTTCAAGCTGTTCAAAACTGCGCTCTCCTAGCAATTTGTAGTATTCAAACTGCTGTTTAGTGCTTTGGAGATAGTTATCAATCAAAGTTTAGACGCCAAATTCACTTTTTAAGCGAGTCAGTTTCTCTTGTTCCGCTTTGCTGATATCGCCATTACTCCCAGCAATGGTTTCGAGAAGTTGGTAAGTAAGGCGTTTTCCATCGTCAGAAAAATTTCTTTTAATATGAGTGATGGCCTCTTCAAAAAGCTCTTGTAAGTGCTCGTTACTCATAGCAGCAATGTGGCTTAGAGTATTCTGAAAAGTACTCATATCGTAGCGCATGTTATCCAATATTCGCTTAACGGCCTTTTGCTCGTCATAGGAAATGCTGCCATCAGAGCTTTCGATCCAAAAAATAAGGGTATCAATTGACGTTTCGTCGGTAAGGGAATAACTCATAATTAAAACTCTTTAGATAAAAGATTACAAATTTCTTCAACAAGCTCTCGTTTTTCAGGGGTAATCGAATCCTTAAGATGTGAATCAATATCAAGTTGGGCAACAAAGGCACCATCTTTCATAATAGGAGCTACTATTTCTGAGTGTACATTAAAGCTACACGATAAGTAATTGTCTTCAGAGTGCACATCTTGGGAAACAAAAGTCTCATGGCTAACAGCTACTTGTCCGCATATACCTTTTCCAAAAGGAATACGAGTATGATCGGTAGCTTCTCCAACAAAAGGGCCAAGTATAAGTACTTCTTCTCCGCTTGGGTCGGCTAGATAAAACCCAACCCAGTCAAAGTAATCAACTTTATCAGCTAGGAGTTCGCAGATAGCAAATAGCTTTTCATCTCGTGTTACTTCTCTGTCGAGAATTTCGTGTACTGATGGAATTAATTTTTCGCGGAGTGAGATAAGTTGGGTAGTATTCATAGTGGTAAATTTTATGCAATTATAAAATATAAGAATAGTGGAGGAAATAAAGTTAACCTTTGATAAAAGCTGTTACCAAAGAACATTTTATTTTCAATAAAGGTGCGTATCTTTAGCGGATAATGGAAGAATTTTTTAAAGACATCGTCCCCTTTTCTACTCAGATAATTGGCGCGGGCGCATTACTAGTTGCAAGTTTTACTTCGCTTTTCTCAGTTGTTAACCCTCTAACAGCAATGCCAGTGTTTCTCTCACTAACCGAGGGATCTACAGAGGAAGAAATGGCACGTACTGCTCGGAAGTCGAGTTTGTACATGTTTTGTGTGCTTATCACCTTTTTATTGGCTGGTACATACATCCTAAGTTTCTTTGGAATCAGCTTGTCTGGTATTAGAATTGCTGGCGGTTTGGTAATTGCACGCGCAGGTTTTGCAATGTTGAACCCTGAAAGTCGTGGGAAAAAGCTGTCAAAAGAAGAACACGAAGAAGCTAAAGAGAAAGAAGATGTTTCTTTTAGTCCACTAGCTATGCCGTTGCTTTCCGGCCCCGGAAGTATCGCAGTTGTAATTGGTTTTGGCTCTCAAGCAACAAATATATACGACTATGTTATAAATGGAGTAGCTGTTCTGATAACCGCTATTCTTGCGTATGCCATTCTTAGAGTTGCACCATGGTTGAACAAGCTAATTGGTAAAACAGGCATGACGGTAATTAGCCGTATGATGGGTTTCATAGCTTTAGCAATCGGTGTGCAATTTGTGATCAATGGCGCCTCTAAATTTTTTGGAATTGGGATCTAAGGGGTTCTCCTTGCGCAACTCATCGCATACTACCATTAGGTAAATAAAAAAGTATTGGGTGTTTTAGTAGCATCCTTCGTTTTGAGATTGGAGCACAAATTGAGGAAACGATAGCATATAGAAGTTCTAAAGGTGTAGTCTTTCCAAACAAAGTTGCTGATATTTTACAGCATCTTATCATTCATGGCAGCACTAAAGGGCGTAAATTGCTTTTCTCCTACGTCAGAACGAAATTAAGCCAGCAATTACAGATTACATCTTTTTTCTAAGAGAGAACTCTGAAATATAAATAAGGCTTGTATTTAGTTCGTGCTCTCACTTTCTTGTGCAGTCTTATTTTAGAACCTTTAAATCCCTTTTATTCTGGAAACTTTAGAAAACATTCTGGCTTCTTTTTCATCGTTCATGTGGGGAACTCCGCTCGTATTACTTCTTGTAGGTGGCGGGCTTTATTTTATGTTTTACTCACGCTTCATTCCATATCGCTATTTTGGGCATGCCGTTAGCATACTTCGTGGTAAATACGACGATCCCAACGCCCCTGGCGACATAAATCACTTCGAAGCTCTTTCAAGCGCTCTAGCTGCTACAGTAGGTTTGGGTAACATCAGTGGTGTAGCTGTTGCAATTGCAATGGGTGGACCTGGCGCCGTTTTTTGGATGTGGATGAGCGCAATTGTGGGGATTGCAACCAAATATTTCACATGTACACTTTCTATCATGTATCGCGGAACAGATTCTAAAGGCGATGTTCAGGGTGGAACAATGTATATGATTACAGAAGGTCTTGGCAAAAAATGGAAACCCTTAGCTGTGGTTTTTGCTGTTGCGGGACTTTTTGGCGCGCTTCCACTATTTCAAGCTAACCAGCTTACTCAGGCAATAAGAGACATGATTTTAATCCCAAATGGATTACTAGATAGCACTCCTGGTTGGATTGCAGCTTTTGCAACAAGCGTACCTGACTTTTTAGTAACTAATTACGAAGGATTTACCTTTCTAGAATCTAAAATTCTATTTACTTCTAATTTAATAACAGGTTTAATCATTTTAGTGATGGTTGGGGCTGTGATTTTTGGCGGGATTAAAAGAATTGGAAAAGTAGCTAGTAAAATGGTTCCTGCAATGGTTGTTTTATATGTGGGTTCTGTTCTTACCATTCTTGGAATTCATTTTGATGTGCTTGGTGAGTATCTATGGCTTATCATTTACGATGCTTTTACAGCTGAAGCTGCTCTTGGTGGTGCTGTAGGTGCAATCATTATTGCTGGTGTGCGAAGAGCTGCATTCTCTAATGAAGCAGGTATTGGTACAGCAACTTTAGCTCATGGCGCTGCTAAAACAAAAGAGCCTGTTCGTGAAGGTTTGGTAGCAATGATGGGACCTTTCATCGATACCATTGTAGTTTGTACAATGACCGCGTTAGCCATTTTAGTAACCGATGTTTGGAAAAGTGGCGACCAAAACGGGATTTCTTTGACTGCATCTGCGTTTTCTGAAGCATTAGGACCAGTTGGTATTTACTTGTTGATGACATGTGTGTTCATCTTTGCAACTAGTTCACTATTCGCTTATTCATATTATGGCACAAAATGTCTTGGCTTTCTTGCCGGCGCTGAAAAACAGCACACGTACAATTATTACTACGTAGGGTCTATTTTACTAGGTGCGGTAACAAGTATTTCTGCTATGATTAACTTAATAGATGGAATGTTTGCGATAATGGCAATCCCTACCATGACGGTTGCAATTCTTCTTTCACCTAAAGTGATGGAAGCGACTCGAGACTATTTCAATAGAATGGAAAAGAGAGACATCCTGTAAACACAGATTCTTCGTTTCGAATAGTTAAGCAGCCAATCCCCTTATCCTCGTTGCGTCGCTCAGTAGCGCAACGAGTAGAAAATGGCGCAAGCGTTTTACTAGCGCCTTAATATAACTTTCACGATTCTGTAAAAAGCTTATTTAGGGATTTTAAATCCCAGAAAAAACCGTTTTCTTAGTGGTCTGATTTCTTTAACAAATCCGATTACTTATGAAACGCATTTTTTCGATTTTAACGCTACTGCTTTTTACAGTTCCTGCTTTAGCACAACTTCCTACTATCAAGGAAAAAACGAAAGGCCTCAATTCAGAAAAGGGACTTTTTGATTATTATTTCGATGAAGACAAAGACCAACTTTGGCTTAAAGTAGATAAACTGAACTCCGAATTTCTTTATGTAAATTACCTTGCTGCAGGGGTTGGTTCAAACGACATTGGGTTAGATAGAAGTCAGCAGGGTGGCAGTCGTATTGTGTACTTTGAGAAACGCGGCCAAAAATTGATGATGGTTCAGCCAAACCTCGATTACATCGCAAAGTCGGATAATGCACTCGAAAAAAAATCAGTAAAGGAAGCCTTTGCCTCATCCATTCTTTTTGGTTTTAAGATTGAAGCAGAAGAAAATGGCTCGTACTTAATCGACTTAACACCGCTGTTAATGCGTGATGCTCATAATGTTATCGGTCGTCTTAAAGGAATGAACCAAGGAAATTATAGCCTCGATAAAAGTCGCTCTTCGCTGTATAAAGAAGGAACGTTTAATTTCCCAAAAAATACAGAATTCGAAACCATGCTAACCTTTACGGGAAGCAATCCTGGTAGAGAAGTTCGTTCAGTAGTTCCAGATCCAACGGCTATTACCGTTCGCCAGCACCATTCTTTTGTTGAGCTACCTGATGATAATTTTGAAACTCGTGAATTTGACCCTCGCGGTGGATTTTATGCCACATCTTACAAAGATTACTCAACGCCAATTGGCACTCCAATGACCAAACGATTTATAAATCGTCATCGCCTTCAGAAAAAAAATCCTGAGGCCGAAGTAAGCGAAGCTGTTGAGCCTATTGTGTATTATTTGGATAATGGAACACCAGAACCCGTTCGCAGCGCTTTGTTAGACGGCGCACGTTGGTGGAATGAAGCTTTTGAAGCTGCAGGTTACAAAGATGCATTTCAGGTAAAAGTATTGCCAGATGATGCTCATCCACTTGATATTCGGTACAACGTAATAAATTGGGTACATCGCTCAACGCGTGGTTGGTCGTATGGTGGCTCTATTACCGATCCAAGAACAGGTGAAATTATAAAAGGAAATGTGCTACTTGGTTCGCTTCGTGTTCGCCAAGATTATATGATTGCTCAAGGTCTATTGGCACCTTTCGAAAATGGAAATGAACCCGACCCAAGAATGTTAGAAATGGCGTTGGCTAGAATCAGACAACTTTCAGCGCACGAAGTGGGGCACACGCTCGGTATTTTCCATAATTTTGCTGCCAGCGTAACGAATGATGCTTCTGTGATGGATTATCCGCATCCTAAAGTTACCATCAAGAATGGGAAAATTGATATTTCTGATGCTTATGACGTTGGAATGGGAGAGTGGGACAATGTAACTATCGCATTCGGGTACCAAGATTTCCCAAAAGGTACAGACGAAAAAGCTGAACTCAATAAAATTCTAGAAAATGCGACTTCTAAAGGGTTAAAGTATATTTCTGATAGTGATGCTCGTCCGCAAGGCGGGGCGCATCCTTACGCTCATCTGTGGGACTTCGGTGCAGATCCTCTCACCCAACTCCAAAAAGTTTTAGACGTTCGTAAGCTTGCTCTTAAAAATTTCGATGAATCTGCAATCCCAATGGGTACTTCAATGTCTGAGTTAGAAGATGTGCTGGTTCCAATTTACTTTTTTCACCGTTACCAAGTAGAAGGAACCGTAAAGCTGATTGGAGGTTTAGATTATAGCTACAAATTGAGAGGCGATAACCAAGCAACTCCTAAAGTGGTACCAGAAGCCGAGCAACTAAAAGCGTTAGATGCTTTATTAGCGACAATATCTCCAGAAGTGCTGGCTCTTCCAGAAAGTGTGTTGAATTTAATTCCACCTCGCCCAGCAGGAATCGCTTCATCTAGAGAGCTTTTTAGCGGAAATACAGGTCCGAGTTTAGATGCTTTGGGAATTGCACAGACTGCCGCAGATTTACCAATTAGCTTGATTCTAAATCCCCAAAGAGCAAATAGATTGGTTGAATACGGCGCTAGAAATGAAGGACCAAGCCTAAGCGAAGTTATTGACCGAATTATTCGCAAAACAGTAACAATGCGTGGCGGAGACGATTACTACGGTTCAATCCAACAAACGGTGAATTTTGTGGTAGTAATGAACTTGATTCAGTTACACGCTTCTAACCAAGCAAATCCGGTTACAAAAGCAGTGGTGTATAAAAAACTAACGGCCATAAGCGAAATGCTAAGTGAAAGAGAAGAGCCAATGGCTATGCAACTATCAGAGATGATAGAAACCTACTTTAAAGCACCAAAAGCATTCGATATTCCTCGAGAATTGCCAGCGCCTCCCGGTTCGCCTATCGGAACTGCACCAATGTTTTATTGCGAGTTTTAAATCAACGTATATAAGTTAAAGGCTGAGTAATTACTCGGCCTTTATTTTCTGAAATGGAAGACGTGAAGATAATTTCTCCAGAAGCATTACTAGAAGCTTACAGCCAAGGGATTTTCCCAATGGCAGATTCGCGAGAAGATGAACATGTGGAATGGTTTACGGCTTCACAACGTGGAGTAATTCCAATTGATGGATTTCATGCCTCCAAGAACTTACTTCAGCTTATCAGACAGAAGAAATTCCACGTTAAAGTCGACACACAATTCCGCGCCGTTGTAGAGGCGTGTGCGCAACGGGAATCGACTTGGATTAACGACCTCATCATCAACTCCTACGATATCTTAAATCAAATGGGGCATGCACATAGCGTAGAAGTGTATGATGCAAAGAATGAACTGGTGGGTGGACTTTATGGTGTGCATGTAAAAGCCGCTTTTTTTGGAGAAAGCATGTTTAAAACCAAATCCGAAGCCGATAAAGTAGCGCTGTACTACTGTCATCAAATCTTACAGAACAACAAATTCTTACTTTGGGATACTCAGTTCTACACAGATCATTTAGGCCGATTTGGTTGTGTTGAAATTGATGCAGCCGACTACGAAAAGCTCCTCCAGCAAGCGCTGAAGAAGGAAACTGAATTTTTGCTTTGAGGGACTTAATATTTAGATTTTAGTAGTGAGTAGTGAGTAGTGAGTAGTGAGTAGTGAGTAGTGAGTAGTGAGTAGTGAGTAGTGAGATTTTTATTTCCCAACTCCTAAACCCAAACAACGGATACAGTCATCCTGAAGATACTTCTGAAGGATCTTCAAAGTCATTAAGTAGCAATGAGTTTGATTCGTGGCAATAGCTTGTGCACTTGCTAGCTCGTTTCACTCCCTTCAAATAATAGAAGCTGGAGCTTCTAGACGGTATTACGAACGAAGACGTTCGTAACGAGATAAGCGAGGCAAATTACCTAAAACAAAAAAAGGGATTGAGAACAACTCAACCCCTTCATTCAGTAATAAGAAATGCCTAAAAACTAATACTCGGTTACGATAACCTTGTTGAGTGCCTGGGCTCGGGTGATGGTGCCTTTATCTAAATCTTCAAGTACCGACTTTTTAAGCTGAACATCGATTCGATTCGGAACGCCTTCGTTACGTCCATCAATAGTTACCGTGGTTAGGATATATTGATTTGATTTAATGGAATTGATTGTCCTACCGTAATCAACTAAATACTCTTTTAAATCTTTCTTGAGTTGATTGTACGCCTCTTTGGTTTGTGCAGCTATGTCTTCTTTAGACTTGGCTTCTTTGTCATCTACTTTAGGCGCACCTTGTTGAAAAACGACTTCTTCAGCAAAACGAAGCGATCTAGCTAAACTGTAAGAAGAGCTGCTTGCAATCCTCACATCGAAGCTGAAAAGAACTCCGAAATTTTCGAGCATTAGATAATCAACAGAGCCACTTAATCTAAATGCATCGGCATCGCGGTCTTTTAGAACAGTTTCAAAAATATTGCTCATTACCTTTAAATCTAAGTACTCTTTGCCGTCTTCTTTCGCAATTTTGAGGCGTTTTTCAAAAGCACTTTCTGAAAGCTTTCCAGATCTGTAGTCTTGTAAATCGGCTGTGCTTGCAGAAACGGAGATGACTGGCAGGGCTTTTTGTTTTTCAGTAGTAACTTTGCCAGACTGAAAGGTGCGTAGAACGGTAAATTCGTTTCTAGCGGCTTTTCCATAAATAACTACCACGTTTTCTGCTGGTTTTAGCTGACCTATAGTGGATGCGTAATTCTTTAAAAACTCTTTCATTCGTGCGGTAACAGAAGCTTCGTCAACGGTGTTGGTATTACTGTCGTCTTCATCGCTTGTATAATAGAACGAGACATTGTTATCCGAAGAACTTTGTACAGTAATTGGGAATCTATTGGTGCTGTTGTTCACCATAAAAATTACGCCAAACCCAGGCATGTAAGTTCCTCGCACACTACGGCTAATCATAGAAATGGTGCGATTATATTCAGAATTGCCGGTTTGAGTTTTGAACATTTCGCTCAAAATGTTTTCCATGATGTTTAGATCACGGTTCATGCGGTTGGTATCAAATTGTTGAGCGGTTGCAAGTGGCGAAGCAAACATCACCAGTAGCAAACCTAGAATAAGTGATTTCATATATTTCATGAGATTAGGTATTTATTTAAAGCTTACGGTTTGTATTATTTCGCCTAATACTTGATCCGTTTGTTGAAAGCGTTTGTAGGTAGATTCTTGAAGGCCAGCAATGCCGGTACTTAAAAGATTAAGATCTGAGTTTCGCTGTTCTTCTAAGTAGCTGGCAAAATTGGTTAAACTCTGCTGAATCTGATAGCTTTGATGTTTTTGTGCCTCTGTTACCACTTGGGCAACAAGTACGGCATTATCTTTTTTAACCTGCTCCACAATAGCTTGTACTTGTTCTGGAGTGAAACCAGCTTGCACATCGGGTTGTTTTCCAAAAGCAATTTGAAAGCCATCACTACCCGTTGAAATACTGAAATTGGTAACTGAAGCGGTGATTACTAACATTAATATTGCAGCAAAAACTCCAAAACTAGTTCGTGCAAAAGCAGATTGAGGAATCAATGCTGAAAGCAACTGTTGCCACCATTTAGTTTGGGTATCAGTAGCATTTTCTGGTGGCATAAGTACTATTTGTTCAGCTGGACTTTGAACAGGGAGATGTGAAAGGATAGCTCGGGTATCTGTAAGCTCTTCAAACTCTTTCTGCAAATCCGAGTGTTTGGCAATAAAGCTGCGAAGCTCTTTTTCAGCCTCGGCATCTAACTCGCCGTATAAATAGTCCATAAAAAGTAGTCGAGCGTCTTCTTTAGTCATAACTAAAAACCTCTTTGTTAATATTCCATGAGTCGAACGTTTTCTTTAATGCACGGAGGCCGTAATACAGCCTAGATTTTACCGTGTTAATGGGTTCGTCTAAAATTTCTGCTATTTCGGAGAAGGTAAATCCTTCATATTCTTTCATTATTACAACCATGCGTTGATCATTGGGTAGCTGTAATAATGCTTTGTGCAAAAGTACAAGCGCTTCATTTCGTTCTAAGGTTGCGTCTGCTCCCGAAACCGTTTCTGTTTGTGGGGCGACTTTCAACGTTTCAAGAGAAATAGAGCGTTTTCTGCCGGCGCGTTTTAACTCATCTAGGCAAAGGTTGTTTGCGATACGATATAGCCAAGAGCCAAATTTTTGGACGTCATCTAGCGTATCAAGTTTTTGATAAGCTTTGATGAAGGTTTTTTGGGTGATTTCTGCAGCGTCGTCACTACTAGCAAAATAGCGGTAGGCAAAGCGATGAATTTTGCTTTGCCATCGGCCAACAAGCGTATTAAACGCCTGATGATTACCACCTAGAAATGCCTGTACTAACCGTGCGTCTTCCATGTTATCGTGTTGCAATTACTTTTCCCCGTAATTAGGTTCGGGGTTAAGACGAATGAATTGCTATAATAGTTTTAAAGAAAATAGAATAGGTGTGGGGATTTAGTAATTAGTATCGAGTAGTTAGATGTTAGAAACGTTCACTTACCGCCTCCAAAGATAGAACGAGAACTTAGTCACTCTTAGAATCCCTCCGAAGAACCTTCATGATAACCAGATAAGCAATCCTGTAATTACCGCTCACCAACATAAATCAATATCATTTCTGCGAAGGCCGGAATCTGCATTTATTGCAAATATATTATCCAGATGAAATATAAATGAATATTCATTCTTTTAATTAAGTGAGCTTAAGAACCCATTTAATAGGCAAAACTCAATCTACAGCTGAGGGTAACAATCTTATTCGTTTACGTTAAAAAGCGAAATGCTTAGTAACCGAACTTCTGGCGCTCCACCCTCTGTTTGCTCAAGTAATTGACAACCGATTCTAAATTATCAATCACAAAAAAAGGGTTCCACTGTAAATGGAACCCTTTGTGTAATCTTAAAAAGATAATTTAGAAAGCAGTTTATCCTTCAGCCTGAATCTCTGCGGCTACTTTCTGAACTTCGTCTAACACTCGAAGTAAATTACCACTCCAAAGCTTTTCGATTTGCTCTTCGGTGTAACCACGTTTTACGAGTTCTAGCGTTACGTTAAAAGTCTCAGAAGCGTCATTCCAGCCTTCTACACCGCCGCCGCCGTCAAAGTCAGAGCTAATGCCAACATGGTCGATGCCGATAAGGTCTACCATATAGTCGAGGTGATCAACAAAGTCTTTAACATCTACAGGTGGTGCAACTTGGTTTACTTCTTTAGCAATAATTGGAGCTGCTTTTTCGCGAACAGCGCTGTATTGCGCAAAATAAGCATCACGTTCTTCGCCGCTTAATGCTCTCATTTCACTTCTTGGAATCATTTTAAAGCCCATTTCTTCAGCAACTCTAGCAGTTACTTTCTGTGCTTCTTTTTGGTAAGCTGCGTCTTTCTCAGAGTTCACATAGCTTTTGAAAGCTACAGTCTGTACAACACCACCATTTTCTTTAAGCATCATAAGTTCTTCGTCATCCAAGTTACGACTTACATCGTTTACTGATCTTGCAGATGAGTGAGACGCGATAACGGGTGCTTTAGAAAGGCGCATCATTTCCATATTTGCTAATTTTGATGGATGGGAAAGATCAATCATGATACCCCATTTGTTCATTTCGGCAATAACTTCTCTTCCTAAATCACTTAATCCGTTGTATAACCAAACATCGTCTCTTTCGCCGGTATTAGAATCACTAAGTTGGCTATGTCCGTTATGTGCAAGCGACATATAACGAGCGCCTCTATCATAAAACTCTTTTACTCTTGAGATGTCTGTTCCAACTGGATACCCATTCTCAACACCAATCATAGCAACTTTCTTACCTGATTTGACAATTCTACGAACATCATCAGAAGTAAGAGCAAGCTCAATTTCGTCCGGTGCGAGTTCTTCAGTTAGACGATGAATAGCATCAAATTTACTGATAGCATTCTCATAAGCAGCATCAAAGCCATCTTCGGTCAGATCACTTTGGCCTGTGTAAACAATAAAAAAGGCAACATCTAACCCACCAGCATTCATTTTTGGCAAGTTAACCTGAGTTGAAAGTTCTTGAGAGTAATTCTTTTCAGCAGTGAAATTGGATGTGTTAATATCAGCGTGAGTATCTAAGGTGATTACTCTGTCGTGAATTTTTTGAGCCGTTTCGTCGACGCTTTCAGGGCTTGAACAGGCATTGAATGCTAAAAGTAGTATAAAAATTGCTGATAAGTGTTTCATAAATAGATATATGCGTTAAGGTTTTAGAAAGGAAGCTTCAAAGTAAACAAAAAACTCCTGACTTAGCACTGATTTGGAACACGGAGATGTAATAGTTGTTTAAAAAATAACAACGATATAATTTTAAGGACGGAGTGTATGTTTTTTTCGATGTTTTCTCTTTTAGTAATAGGCGCGGTAGTTGGCTGGTTAAGTAATTTGGCTCTTAGAAAAAGAGGTATGAAACCACTAAATAGTATAATTGCTGGAGTTGGTGGTTCATTATTTGGCGGACTCATTGCGTTTGGATTTGGATTAGCCGGCTATGGTTTCTACGGAGTTGTTTCTGCCTTAACCGTACTCTTTACAATAGATGTATTTATAAATAGAAAGTAATTGAAGAAATTAGGGAACAAAGTAGATGATGATGGTATAAGCATTCATAAAAGCCCTTCAGAATGTAATTATGTAGTTAGATGAATAAAAAAGATCGCAACATCACCAATTTTCTAGTTTTTTTTCTTGTGACCGTTGGGTTATATATGTCGATTGGTGCTATAATTACGCTGGTTAAAACAGAATCGGGTCAACTGTTTGAGTTCGTAAACGAAGATATACCTGTTTTTAAACACATCACTCAATTAGTAATTGGAATCATTTCAATATTATCTGGTTTTGCTATGTGGATGCGAGTTTCTTGGGCTTCAAGTATGGCGATATTTAATTCGGGGCTTTTAATAGCGTTCAACTTAAATAACTTGGGCCAGGCTATTTACGCGAATCCAGCCCATGCTATAATTATGGCGTTAATTCTTATCATTATATTTCAGAGCTTTTCTTTTCTGATGCGAAGTGCTAATAGGTATTTGTAACAACACAGCATTCATGTGCGTGTAAGCGCCCATGGACAACATTTCCAAAAAAGATATTAATGAGCTGCTAAACAGCTCCTACTCCAACAGAAAAAAGGCTGGAAGTAACTATCAGCAAGAAAAAAAGAAAAGTAGATCTTTAGGAAAGAGTATAGTTAGAGTCTGCATCTGGTTCGGGTTGATTTTTGGACTAACAATAATGCCCTTTTTTGTATTGATTAGAACGTCTGTTTATTTGAATCTTGACCAAGGTTTTAACGGTTGGTTAGCGTTAGTTGGTGGGATATTAGCTACCGTATCACTTCTATTGGTCTATCTATTTTTCTTATTCAGAAAAGTGAAGAACAAAAAACTTATCGTAAAATTTGGTTCTGCAGGTATTGGCGCTTTAGTTGCTGGATTTTGCCTATACGGAACCTTATATCTCTCAAGTATGCATGCAAAATCAAGCGAGATTCAGTTAGTATATAGATATCTTCATCCTATATTAAGAGTTGCCGTTGCAACAACGACCTTGGCCGAGGATAATTTGGTGATTACAGATATTAGTAGAAATCCCGAAGATTACGGGAAAATGGGGCTGACATCATTAAATAACTCACTACACTACAAACAAGCTGATGGTTATGTCCATGCCATAGACTTACGAACTAAAGGTCATTCTGAAGCGAGAAATATTCTACTTCATTACTCTCTTAAGGCTATGGGTTTTAAACTCATTCGACATGTCGGCACGGCTGATCATCTGCATGTTTCGTTGCCAATAAAAGAATAGTTTTGGTTAATTGATCGTGTCCAAAAAAAGTATTCTATTCGCTGTTGGGAGAGCCTTCAACCCAAAAAATACGAGTCATTAAATAAAGCTCGAAGTGCGTAATTATAAGGCGCCTTTAATTATTAAATGAATTGACAGTAAACTCAATCAAAATCGTTATCTAATAATTCTATTTAATTAGTAAAATGAAATAGAATCGATGGCAATCTAAAAAAGCAAAAAATTAAAATAGGAAGCGCTTTTCCTTGTTTATGAGATATAATATTCCGAACATCAAATACTTTAAAAACCTTAAATATAAGTCGGCATGTCGGATTATAAATTCTACGAACAGGTAAACAAAAATTTTGATAAAGCAGCGGTATATACGCGCTTTCATCCGGGGCTACTAAAGCAGATAAAAATATGTAACACGATCTATCATGTAACGTTTCCATTACGCAGAGATGATGGTACTATAGAGGTGATTGAAGGCTGGCGAGTAGAGCATAGTCATCATAAAAGCCCAACAAAAGGCGGAATTCGTTACAGTCACAAGGTAGATGAAGACGAAACGATGGCATTGGCAGCTTTAATGTCGTATAAATGTGCAATTGTTGATGTTCCATTTGGTGGAGCTAAAGGTGGTGTTAAAATTAGTACTCGCGATTACTCAGTTTCGGAGCTAGAGCGGATAACACGACGATACACTTACGAATTAATCAAAAAAGGCTTTATCGGACCAGGCGTTGATGTGCCTGCTCCTGATTATGGTACTGGCGCTCGTGAAATGGGTTGGATTTTAGATACCTACCGCCAATTAAGCGATGACCTGAACGCTGAAGCTTGTGTTACGGGAAAACCTATTCAGCAAGGCGGAATAAGAGGTAGAACTGAAGCAACAGGACGTGGTGTTTATTTTGGGATCCGCGAGGCATGTAGTGTAAAAGCAGATATGGATAAGCTGGGTCTTGAAACGGGTGTTGAAGGTAAAACTTTTGTGGTTCAAGGATTAGGGAATGTTGGTTACCACGCTTCTCTTTATATGACTGGAGCAGGCGCTAAAATGGTTGGCGTTGCTGAAATGGAAGGTGCTATATACGATCCAAAAGGAATGGATTTAGAAGCATTAATGGCTTTTAGAAAAGAAACCGGCAGCATTATCGGCTTTGGAAACTCAAAAACACTTCCATCAAACAAAGATGCACTCGAGTTAGAATGCGATATCCTAATTCCTGCAGCATTAGAGAGCCAAATTACGGGTGATAACGCTAAAAACATTAAAGCTAAAATTATTGGTGAAGCAGCAAACGGGCCAACTACTGCAGATGCCCACGAAATCCTAAAAGATCGTGGAGCATTAATCTTACCAGATTCGTACTTGAATGCAGGCGGTGTGGTAGTGTCTTATTTTGAGTGGCTTAAAAACATTCAACATGTTCGCTACGGTCGCATCAATAAGCGTTTTGATGAAAGTAGTTTCAAGAAGATTCTAAACGTAATTGAAAATATCTCAGACCGAAGATTTAGTGACGATGAGATGAAAGATTTATCGCACGGTGCAGAAGAGTATGACTTAGTTGACTCTGGTTTAGAGGAAACTATGATTACTGCTTACCAGCAAATATTGGAAATAAGAAACGAAAATCAACTGAACGATTTACGTACAGCTGCTTATATCAGTGCAATTAACAAAATCGGAATTATGTATGAGCAAATGGGCATTTTCCCATAATAACTCAGATTAACACATAGTTTTGAGGCTACATCAGCTCACCTTTCTGAAAAGAGAGGTGAGTTTTTTTATGTCTATTGATGAAGGTGAAAGCAGTAATAACTTAAGCTTTCATTTTTGGTAGCGACAAATGATACTTAATGGATAGGGTTCGTATCGCAATAATTGCTGTGGTTGTAATCAGGTAATTCAAATTTATGTCAATACCACTTATGATGCCGAGATAGAAAATCACAGCACCTAATAAACAGGCCGAAGCATAGATATCCTTTCGGAAGATTAATGGCACTTCTCTACAAAGCACATCGCGAATAATTCCACCAACCACCGCCGAAATCATTCCCATAATTCCTGCCATAAATGGATTCAAGCCCATAGAGAGTGCTTTTTCCATGCCACTAATAGTAAACATAGCCAAGCCAATGGTATCGAAAAGAAAGAGCGGCTTTGTAATATCAGCTAGTCTATTTCTTATTAAGTAAGTAAACGGAACGGCTGCAAGAATGAGAAATGGGTACGTGATGTCAGATATCCAGGTAATTGGGTGATTTCCCAAAAGAACATCGCGAAGCGTACCCCCACCAACAGCTGTTACAAAACCAACAACGGCGGCGCCAAAAATATCCATATCTTTTCTTGCGGCAACTCTAATACCGCTTATAGCAAACACAAAAGTGCCTACCAAGTCAAGAAGACTGATTATGGTCATTTATATTACCAGACGGAATTATAGCGTTATTTGAAAGTGATATCTAATTTGCTCGCAGAACCAGCTTTCTCTGAACGAAGCGAAAGTTGTTTTTTGATATTCTCGGTAGCAGTTTTTAAAGCAATTGCTGCCGGCGAATTTTCATCAGAAAGCACAACGGGCTTGCCGTTATCACCAGCTTCACGCACAGGTTGTTCTAGCGGAATTTCTCCCAAAACAGGAACATTAAGCTCTTGAGCCAATCGCTTTGCTCCGCCTTCGCCAAAAATATAATACTTTTTGTCAGGCATATCTGGAGGAGTGAAGTAAGCCATGTTTTCGATAACACCTAAAACAGGTACATTCACCTTCTCGAACATTGCAACACCTTTACGAACGTCGTCAAGTGCTACAACTTGAGGAGTAGAAACAATAACTGCGCCACTTAAAGGCACTGTTTGAACGATGGTAAGTTGAATATCGCCGGTTCCAGGAGGCATATCCAAAACCATAAAGTCCAATTCGCCCCATTCTACATCGGTAATAAACTGTTTGATTGCACTAGTAGCCATTGGA
Source organism: Balneola sp. (assembly GCA_048267405.1). Lineage (GTDB taxonomy): Bacteria > Bacteroidota > Rhodothermia > Balneolales > Balneolaceae > Balneola. The sequence continues at coordinate 272,602 of JBLWXP010000002.1, forward strand.
CCACGCCAAACCATAGCTTGGTTTACATCCACTAAAAAGCCCATAGAAACCATTTTAACCCCATATTTTTCAATAGGAATAAGTTTCTTCTGTGTGGTAATGTTTGGTCGTTCAAAAATATTGAACATCGTTGGAATGCTTGGTCCGTAAATATCGGTATCCATTAGCCCAACCTTCGCTCCGGTTTGAGCTAACGCTATCGCCAAGTTTGCTGCAACGGTAGATTTTCCAACGCCACCTTTACCTGAGGCAACAGCAATAATATGCTTCACGCCTGGCAGAACTTGTTGCGCTTGGTTATTTACAGGCTCTTCAATTTTTTTTCGGCGCTTAGAGATGTTAATCCCAATTTGGATATCTACGATAGCTTCTGCATCAATAAATTTGTGTACAGCCTCTTCACATTTAGAAGTGAGCTCAGCAGCTAGCGTCTTATTTTGTTCAGGCATCTCTAGCGTAAACGAGATGTATTTCTCTTGAACTATTAAGTCTTGCACCATATCTAAAGAGATAAGGTCTTGCTTTTCGGAGGGATGAATGACGTGGGCCAAAGCAGTTTTTACCTGCTCTTTATTTATAGCCATAACAGTGCTTGGAATTTTGTTTAAACTTAAAGGTTGCCAAAGATACAAAGTTTTATACTTGTAGAAGAAAGAAACACGCGATAATAATAACTCATTCCATTTAGAGGAATTACCGTGATGTTTGGCAATAAATGATTAAATTCATGGTTCGAATTTCTACAGAGGTATCGCTTGGGGCCAACTCCCTCAAGTAATTTTATAAACAAAACTATACTTGATGTTAAAAAAGACACCTTTCCACTCTATTCATCAGAGAGAAGGCGGAAAACTCGTTGAATTTGCGGGATTTGAAATGCCCGTACAATATAAAGGTATTAAAGTAGAGCACGCTGCGGTTCGAGAAACTGTAGGTGTTTTTGATGTTTCTCACATGGGTGAATTTTTTGTGAGTGGCGAAAATGCGCTCAACTTCATCCAGAAAGTGACTGTAAATGATGCTTCGAAATTAACACCTGGAAAAGCGCAGTATTCATGTTTTTGCTACGCTGATGGTGGTATTGTGGATGATTTAATTATTTACATGCTTGCAGAAAATGAGTACATGTTGGTAGTAAATGGCGCTAATGTAGATAAAGATTTTGAATGGATTAGTAGCCAAAATAGCATGAATGCTGAACTGGTTAACCGATCAGATGATTACGCATTATTAGCTGTACAGGGGCCAAAGGCGGCAGAAGCATTGCAGGCTATAACAGATGTAAACCTCGACGAGCTGGGTTTCTACTCTTTTGAAAAAGGTAAGCTAGCCGGTATTGATATGATTGTTTCAGCGACTGGATACACTGGCGAAAAAGGATTTGAACTGTACTTTGAAACAACGAATATAAATGTAGAAGCCATTTGGGATACCATTTTTGAAGCTGGCGAAGATTTTGGGATGGAACCTTGTGGTTTAGGCGCTAGAGATACATTACGACTAGAAATGGGTTTTGCGCTTTATGGAAACGACATCACCAAAGATACGCACCCTTTAGAGGCGAGATTGGGCTGGATTACAAAATTTGAGAAAGGTGATTTTGTAGGTAAGGAAACTCTTCTTAAGAAAAAAGAAGAAGGAAATTCTCGCCAATTAATTGGTTTTATGATGAACGATACTCGTAACATCCCAAGACATGGTTACGATATTGTAGATGATAAAGGGAACAAAATCGGAGAAGTTACTAGCGGAACAATGTCTATAACTTTAGGTAAAGGAATTGGAATGGGTTATGTAGAAAAAGCATATGCTACAGAAGGATCGGCCATTTACATAGCTATAAGAAATAAAACGGGAGAGGCTACCATAACACGCCCCCCATTTATAAAGAAATAAGAGAGGAAGTTTAAAAAATGGCCAGTTTAGATTATTTAGATGTTTATTTTTCAGTTCAGTCTTTTAACGAAGAAGAACTAAGGGGCAAATCAGCAGTGGTTATTGATGTTTTAAGAGCATCTTCATCCATTGTAACCGCTATGAGTAACGGCGCAAAAAAGGTAATTCCTGTAGAAGATATGGATGCGGCAGTACGCATTGCTCGTAATATGGACCCAAATGATTATTTGCTATGTGGCGAAAAAAATGGAAGCAAAATTGAAGGCTACCATTTAGGAAATTCGCCTCTAGAGTACGACGCAGAAACAGTAGCGGATAAAACGCTTATTTTAAATACTACCAACGGCACAAAGGCGATTAAAAAAGCTGCATTGGCAAACCGTATTTATGTAGGATGCTTTCTAAATCAGAATAGCATTTTAGAGGCTTTAAAAGAACACGATGACGCCGTGGTTTTAATCTGCTCTGGCTGGCAAGGTCGACTTTCTCTAGAGGATACATTATTCGCCGGCTCCTTGATTTCCCAAATGTGTGGTGGTAAACTCCCTGAGAATACCAAAGATGGCGTAAAAGTAGCATTTGGCCTTTACGAGAAATTTGGTGGAGATTTAGAAGCAGCAATTGGGTCTAGCGACCATGCAAAAAGGCTTAAAGAATTAGTTCCCGCTGGCGATATTCCTTTTGCTAGTCAAGTAGATCGTTTCGATGTGCTTCCGGGCATGAAAGACGGCATCTTAATTAACTTAAATGGCTAAGAAAAAGTTAAATACGGCAACATCATCTACCTCATCCAAAGGATTAGATCCTCAACGTAAAGTGGAGATCCTTGGGATTATTATAATCGGAATTTCTATTCTGCTTGGGTTAAGTGTGCTTTCTTACGCACAGGAAGATTATCAATATGCCAAAAGTATTTCTTTTCTAGATCTATTCAATCCCGATGCATCTCAGCGGTTGGTTCAAAATTGGTTGGGGCCAGTTGGGGCATATATTTCGCACTTTTTTGTACATAATCTATTCGGCTACACAAGCATAATACTAGCTGTTCTTATTGCCTATTTTGGCTGGCATATATTACGTCACAGAAATGCCAGAGATTTAACTTGGCTTAGCGTTCTTAGCATTTGGGGTATGTTGTTACTTTCTACCGCAATTGGCTGGTTGAACTCAAATGCTAACTTTCCAGAAGATTCGGTTTGGAGTGGAGGTGCAGGTATCGCCATTTCTAGTGTGCTCCAGAATTTCACCAGTTCTGTAGGTTCAGTCATAATCATATTTGTTCTAATGGTTATCACTTTCTTGCTATTATTAGATCGTGATCTTCAAAAAACCATTGATAACCTGAAGCTTTGGATTGAAAGTATTCAACAGAAATTAGATGACTCTAGAGCAGCCCGTGCTGAGAAAAAAGAGATTAAGGCGCAAGAGCGAGAAGAACGCCTTGCAGAAAAAAGAGCGCAACGTGAAGCCGAAAAGTTGCAAAAAAGTGAACTAAAAGCAGAGAAGAATAAAGAAAAGTCAGAACCTAAAGTTGTTGAAAAAGCTCCTGCTCCTATTGAAGAACAAGAAAAACCTTTGACGATTGACGATATAGTCCAGAAATCTGAAGAAGAAGAGAAAGAGCGTTTGGAAGCAGAGCTCAAGAAAGTGCAAAGTATAGATCAGCGCCAAAGAGCGTTGATGGAAAAAGAGAAGGAAGAGCCATTAAGTGATGATGACCACGATATTGAAGTAGCGGTATACAAGGGAGAGGGAGATGAAGAAGCCGACGAACGTGAGCTTGATAAAATCAATAGAGATAAAGCGAAAGAAGTCCCAATCATCAGGTATAAATTTCCTACGATTGATTTATTAGACACCCCGCCTGCAAACCGTAGCGAAGTTGATTTAGATGAAATTCGAGAGAATAAACGCATCATCCTGGATAAGCTAAAGCGTCATAAAATTGAGATTGTTGCTATAAATGCAATTGTTGGGCCAACTGTAACTTTGTATGAGCTTGAGCCGGCGCCAGATGTTAAGATTAGCAAAATTGAAAGCTATTCGAATGATTTGAAGATGGCTACAGCATCCAAAGGACTTAGGATGTTAACTCCAATCCCAGGGAAGTCGGCAGTCGGAATTGAAGTGCCTAACAGCACGCGAGAAATGGTGTATATCAAGCAAGTGATAAACACTAAGAAATTTATTGAGACAGACATGGTTTTACCAGTCGCTTTTGGTAAAACCATTGAGAACGAAGTGTTTATGCTAGATCTTACCAAGATGCCGCATTTACTGATGGCTGGTGCAACGGGTTCAGGTAAATCGGTTGGGGTAAACACAATTATTACGTGCTTACTGTATAAGTGCGACCCAGAAAATCTGAAGTTTGTGATGATTGATCCCAAAAAGATTGAACTCGCATTATATCGCAATATTCAGAATCACTTCTTGGCAATGTTGCCTAATGCGGAAGAACCGATTGTAACTGACACTTCTAAAGCTTTAGAAACTCTAAACAGTGTTTGTAAAGAAATGGACGACCGGTATGACCTGTTAAAAATGGCGCTGGTAAGAGATATTAAAGCTTACAACGAAAAGTTCAAAAATGGAGAGCTTGACGCAGAACTAGGCCACAAGCATCTACCATACATAGTAGTTATTATTGATGAGCTTGCCGATTTAATGATGACTGCAGGTAAGCAGATTGAGGAACCAATAGCGAGACTTGCTCAACTTGCTCGTGCAATTGGTATTCACTTAGTGGTTGCAACGCAGCGCCCTTCAGTAAATGTAATTACCGGAACCATTAAGGCAAACTTCCCGGCGCGTATTGCTTATCAAGTAGCTTCAAAAGTTGATTCTAGAACTATTCTTGATGTAGGTGGTGCCGACCAATTAGTTGGTCAAGGTGATATGCTTTTTTCCAGTGGCGCAGGTATGACTAGAATCCAAAATGCGTTCGTTTCTACTGAAGAAGTGGAACGTATTAATGCATTTATTGGCCAGCAAGCTGGGTATAAGCAGCCATTCCACTTACCAGTTATTCAAGAAGACAATTCTGGCGTTCCAGATCCGTTAGATGATATAGACGATATGTTCGTTTCGGCAGCAAAAGTGATTCTTCTCCATCAACAAGGGTCAGTGTCGTTACTTCAACGTAAACTCAAAATAGGTTATAACCGAGCAGGAAGAATTATAGATCAACTATTTAATGCGGGTGTTGTTGGTCCCTATCAAGGAAGCACAGCTCGAGATGTACTTATTAGCACGGAAGAAGAACTACAAGAAATTTTGGACGGAATTGAAAATCTATAACAAAACATTTTTTAGCACAGCCGCAGTACTACTAGTATTCAGTGCAACGCTTTTTGCGCAAAACCCAACTTTCCAACAACTCAAAACAAAGTTTCAGGAAGGGATGGTTTTTAGTGGAGATTTCTCGCACTCCTATTACGATTCGTATACTGGCGAAACGTTGACAAGTGCTGGCGAAATATGGATTGGAGAACAATCTTACAAATTGAAAAGCGAAGGTCAGTTGCTAGTGGTAGACGGCCTAACTTCAAGAGTGTATGACGAGCTTAGAAATAGACTGATAATTAGTGACTATTCAGAAGACGACGATGATTTTGCCCCATCACGAATGCTAAACGGTGTGGACTCTACCTACACGATAGCCGAAAAAAATAATGGGAACGGCAAAAGAACAATTATTTTAGAAACTGAAGACGAATTTGCTCTCTTTTTAAGAGTAGAAATTGTTGTTGATAGCAATATTAACCCAGTTAGCATTACTGCCTACGATTTCTCAGAGAATGTGATTACAACTCGTTTCAGAAACGGAAAATTTATAAAAGATAGAGGTCAACTTTTTATGCTTACCTACCCAAAGGATGCAGAAATTGTGGACACAAGGTATTAGTTGATTGAAAACGAGTATTAAAGTTATCATCGGTATTTTATTGGCAGTAGTTTTTTTCTGGTTTGCCATGAGCGAAGTAGAATTTGACAAGGTAATTGAGGCATCGAAAGGGATGTCTTTTTTATGGATGTTGCCTTTTGTGGGAGTGGTTCTATCTGCACATTATTTACGAGCAGAACGATGGCGCTTGTTAATTACAGGCGACACTAAAAAGCCGTCTAGAACCACACTTTTTACAGGCGTAATGTTTGGCTATTTAGCTAATATCTTATTTGCTCGCCTTGGAGAAGTAACTCGCCCAGTGTATGTTGCCCGCCAGATTGATGAAAGCAATAGTAAAATGATTGGTACAATTGTCTTAGAGCGAATTATTGACACACTTTCGCTACTTATTTTAATGGCATTTGTAGTGGTATTCATGGTTTCTGATTCCACCATTTTGAAAAATTTGTTCGGCATCGATTTAACCGACTCAGCCGTTCTCATGTCTTTTGGATGGAAAGCAATGAAAATGCTTGGAGTTTTAGCGCTAATTATAGCTGTTTGCTATGCAATTCTGAAAGCGCTGAGCAACAAAGTGGATGCCGTACGTAAGCTTTTTCTTAAAGTCAGAGGGATTACAAGAACATTTATAGATGGCGTATTGGCCATTAAAGAATTACAAAATTGGCCACTGTTTCTATTATATACAGCTTTAATTTGGCTGTGCTATGTACTTATGACATACATCCCATTTTGGATGTTCGATTTACACGAAGTTTATGGGCTGAATGTAGCGGATGCTCTGGTACTTACTATGGTTTCTGCAGTGGGAATTATTATTCCTACTCCTGGAGGAATGGGAACGTACCACCTGTTCATAACCAAGAGCTTATTTTTGCTCTATGCAGTTCCAGAAGCGATGGGTTTGGCGTATGCAACTATAACTCATGCAACAACATTGTCAGTGATTATTGTAACAACGCCTATATTATTGGCTGTTGATAAATATCGAACATTAAAAAATAACCAGAAAGCCTAGGGAACTTCAAAAGATGGCTCTAGTACATCTTTTTTAGAATACCGTAGTTAATACCTTGCAACAAATTTTAGTACATTCCTTAAATACTCAAATCAGATGACGTACAAAAACTTATTTGCGACTTTATTGATAGTAATGATTGGGCCGAAGTTATTTGCTCAAGGTGGAGGTGCATCTCAAAACTCATTACTTCCTGCAATAGATCCACAAGACATTGAAATTAGAAGTGAGTTTAAAGCACGCTTCCCAGGGCTAAGACGTCAGCCTATTCTTGGATTTAATCCAAAACCAAGAGTGTTTCGCATAGACCCAAACCGCTTGCCTTTTATGGAGTCGCCCGAGCAAGCTGTAGCAAGTATTTCAACCACACAGCTAGATCGCCCTTCACCGCCTCAGCAAACTATTTTAAGAACGCCAGCTAGAACAAACGCGTACTTGAGAGCCGGAATCGGAAACTATGTAACTCCAGAAATTGAAGGCTATATCCTGCAACGCACGAACAAAAGTAGCCTTATATCTGGGAATGTAAACTTTAGATCTTCAGATGGGCACTTAGATTACCAAGACTCGGGCTTCCGGTACTTTGATGTGAATGGGCTGTATTCAACAAAATTAAAAAATAATACCAGAGTAGCTGTTAAAGCCGATTTCTATAATGACTTCAATCGTATTTTCGATTTAGCCGCGACTGTTCCTAATGACAATTCTGGTACAGCAAAGAAGGATTATGTAGGTCTTAATACAGGTGTTATTCTATCCGGAAATAAAAACGCATTAGAAGGGTGGGAATACTTTCTAAACCTGGCAGCAACCGGAATTGATTTATCTGCACCAAACGCAGCTTTTAAAGGTGAAATTTCTGAGCAAAACTTACAAACAGGATTTGAAAAGAATTGGGCAGGTTCTAAGCTTAACGAAACGTTTGCCACAAAAATTGATTTGAAGGCAGGGAATTATACCTCAGAAGGCATCGGAAATACACAATGGATAGATGTGGCATGGACCCTTGGCTATAACATGCTTTTTAACTACAAAACTGAAGTTAGTATTTCCGGTGGGCTTGGCTACATTGCCGACGGGTTTAATAATAAAGTGCTTTTAGTAACAAACTCTTCGGTAGACCACTCGGTAACCAATAAATTCTCTCTAAAAGCTTCTGTGTTCGCAACACCAGAAATGAAAACAGCTTGGGAACATCACCAAGGCAATCGGTTTTTAAACGCTGCCACGCAGTTGGAATACGAATACACATACGGTGCTGAAGGTGGAATTGAGTTTGCTCCAATCACGGGAACCAAAATTTTTGGTCTGTTACGTTTTGAAAACATAAGTAATAAGGTTTTTTACGCTCGTGAAGTACAAAGTATCGGTGGAAGCTTAGAGCCGTTATACTATAGCATTAACTACGGTGATGCATCGGTATTTGAATTAAAAACTGGAATTACCCAGCAGTTAGTTACAGATAAATTGTGGTTTGATGGTAATGTGTATGCTCGGCGACCAAAGCTAAAAAATGCCGGAGATATTCCTTTTGAAGAACGTTTAGGAGGAGAAGCTGCTATTTCCTTTAAACCAGTAAATAAATTTACAATACAGAGTTGGGCAAATTTTAAAGGCGAGAGAGAAGATGCAAATAACACACAAAAATTAAGTGGATTTGTGTTAGTTAATGCGGGAGTAGATTACGAAATTAATTCAAAATTTGGGGTTTATTTCAAAGTGTTGAATATTCTAGGAGAGAAATACGAAATTTGGCAAGGATATGAAGAACGACCTTTCCAGATTTTTGGAGGTATTAAACTAAAGTTATAAGCTATGACTAAAGATTTTTTAAGAGCATTTGGGATTACAATTCGTGATCAAATTATTATGAAAAACTCTGTAGAAGTAAAGGGGCTAGGAGTTTTTAAGGCAGAGCATACAAGCCAACAACAAGAAAAACGAGCTGACGGCAGCATCGTAATGTTACCACCTAAAGATTCAATCGAATTTAAGTCGCAGGTAGGGGAATAGTTATGCATTTAGATCACGATAAATTTTTCGATTTACTTGTTTCAAACTCGGGAATGACCGCTGAAAAAGCCGAAAAGCAATTTCATGAGCTTATCACTGAGATGAAAGCCGCTTTTGATGAAGACGACGCTTACGAGATTGAAGGTTTTGGTATTTTTAGTAAACTAGGGAGTAATGTACTTTTTATCCCTTCTGAAGAGCTTGAAACTGAGATTAATTACAAGTATGTAGGTATGGAGCCGATAGAGTTACCGGGCTCTGTGGGAAATGATTTATCCAGTGAGTTTTCAGAAAATCCAATTGAAGGAATTATTGGTGGTGCTGGGAAGCCTGAGTATGAAGATCCTTTTGCTGCACTTTTGAACGGTGATGAGGACGAAGAAGAGTCCATAGAAGAATATCCTAGTGACGACGAAGACACTTATGAAGAAGAAGTAGAAGTTCCAGAAACACCAGGAGCCGATTCTGACGATGATATACTAGAAGAGTTCTTTGGTGGGGATGACTCAGAGGAAGAAACAGAATCCGAATCTCTAGCTGAGGCAATAGATGCCTTGAGTGAGGAAGAAGATGATAATGAAGAAAGTTCAGAAGATTTAGATGAAGATCCTTTTGGAGATTTAAGTGATGAAGAAGACTCTATAGCTGATGATGAGTTTCTAGATAATAAAGAAGCTGAAGTAATCAGCAAACCCGGGCCAGAAAAGTGGGGAATTGATGCTCACAAAGAGGATGGCCAAGAGAATGCGTTCTTAGGACTAATGGGAGATTCAAAAAAAGAAGATGATGACGAAATAGTCTTTGAATCAACGAGTGATAAATCTGGTTTAAACGATGATGAGAATCCTTTTAGTGAACTAGAAGATTCTTCTAAAGCCAAAGACGATTTTATACCTGTAGTTACAAATGTATCATCTGAAGCAGCCAAAAAAGAGAAGAGTGATATACTAGATGAGGTTTTAAACAGTAAAGATCCTTTAGCTAAAACTCCTAAAAAAATAAGTGCAACTGCAGTAGTAATTAATGTTTTCCTACTACTTATAGTGTTGGTTAGTGGTACTTACCTGCTGGCGTACTTCGATGTGATACGCATTGATGGTATTACGAAGGGAACCAAGCAGGTAACTGAAAGAATAACGCCTGTGCAAAACAAGGAGAAGCTATCTGAAGCTTTTGATAAGTTATCTTCTGAAATGCAGGAGAAGATGCAGCAAGGAACTGGTGTTACCGGGCCGAAAGAGCAACCTGCCGAGACAAGCGCTAAGGAAGCTACATTAAGCGCTGTAACATCAACATCAACACCGACAACTTCTGCTACGCCGAAGGAACAAGAGCCACAAAAAGAAGTTACAACTGCATCATCAACAAGCGTAGCAAGTATAACAACTACTGCAAAGGTAAGCAGCTCAAGTTCTGAAGCAACAGCAGGAGTAGCTGATTATGGTTTAAATGGTCAGGTGAATGAAGCTGCAAATTCAGGATATACCATTGTATTATATTCTTTGAGTAAAAAAGCAGGCGCCGAAGCTGCCATTAAGAAATTAGAGGCACAAGGTTTGAGGGCAATGATAAAAGAAACACCCTCCACCAAATATGGTGTGCTTTACCGCGTTAGCATTGGGCAATTTAGAACTCTAGTTGACGCTGCAACTGCGGTAGAAGAGAATAAAAAAATGATCAGCGAAAATTATTTCATCACAAAAATTAAATAACAGGTTATCATCTACATGTTCAATTTCCTAGTGTTACTGCAAGAAACAACGGCAGTGGTCGATTCTTTGGCAATGTCTTTAGAGGGAGAAACTCTATCACTTTTCGATTTAATGATGGAAGGTGGGGTTTTGATGATCCCAATTTTACTGCTTTTTATGATTACGATTTACGTAATTGTAGAGCGCTGGAGAGCATTAAATAAATCGCATGCCGACACAGATCAATTTTTGAGCTCCGTTGAAGGATTGTTAAAGTCGGGTAAGTCTGCCGATGCTATGGCTTTTTGCGACGACTACGACAAACCGCTTGCACGAATTATCAAAGCAGGTATTAAACGCCTTGGGCGACCAATTCGAGATATTGAAGACGCTATTGATAACGCTGGAAAAAAAGAAATTTTCTTCTTAGAAAAACGAATGAACTGGTTAGCAACTATTGCTGGTGTGGCTCCGTTGCTTGGTTTTACAGGTACTGTTACTGGTATGATTGAAGCTTTTATGCGCATTCAGAATTTGCAAGGTAATGCTAACCCCAGCGAATTAGCTGGCGGGATTTGGGAAGCGTTGATTACAACAGCTGCTGGTTTAATTGTAGGACTTATTGCATTTGGCTTCTATAACTTCCTGCTCGGCAAAATTAACAGATCCATTTTCGAATTAGAGAACGCGTCTGCCGATTTTATCGATTTATTGCAATCACCAGCACCTAAAAAGCAGGCATAATTATGGCTCGCGATTTTCGAAGAGGAGATAAAAGACTCGTTCCATTATCACTATTCTCGCAATCTTCATTGACGGATATTGTACTTCTTTTACTCATTTTCTTTTTACTTACGTCCTCTTTTGTTACCAACTACGGTATAAAAGTGAATATTCCCAAAGCTGAAACGGGAGCTACTACAGATAGTAAATTTATTGCTGTAGCTATCTCTAAAGAAGGTGAGTTTTATGTAAATGGAGAGTTAACTACTCGTGGCTCATTGGCAGGTGCAATTCGTATAGCACGCAATAATGCTACTGGAGATACGATAGTATTAAGAGCTGATAAAGATGCTAAAGTTGATGATGCTGTTCGTGTAATGAATATTGGCAAAGCTCTTGGCTTAAAACTAATAATGGCTACTGAACAAGGCTCGTTATAGAATCATGAATAACTACAAATTCAATAAAGACGAAAGTATCGCTCTTACTACTACCTTAAGTATTAGTATTCTATTAGTGCTGTTTTCACTTTGGTACACATTAGATATGAATCAGAGTTTTCGTCCTTCATTTATTGAGGTTGAGTTCGGAGATTTTAAAACAGGAACTCTAGCAGATTTCTCTGAAGTTAAAAATGAAAAAGTAGCGAAACGTCCAAATCCTTCCGAAGTAGAACCGGAAAAACCAACGGAAGAAGTTCCTGAGCCAGAAAAAACTCCGCAAACTCCAACCGAAGAAAATACCAAGCCCGTTGATTTACCTGATGAAGTGGAAAAGGTGTTAGAAGACCCAATAAAGACACCAGATACCAAAAAAGTAGACCCTAGTAAGAAAGAAGCTACTCAGGTTGAAGAAGTAATAGAAATTCCCCCACCAGCCAAGAAAGACCTAACTGTTGATGCCGGCGCAAAAGAAAGTGGTGATGTAAAAGGTGCTAAAGGCGAAACAAATGTTGATGCCGGAACTGGTAGTGATGACGAAAAAACTGCTCCCTATGAATTAAAATGGGAAGGTGATTTAGAGCGCGAACCAATGATTCAGCCTCTACCTTCAAATACGGCTAATACAGAAGCGGTTATTTCTGTACGGTTTGAAGTCCGCCCCAACGGAACTGTTGGCAGAATTATCCCACTTAAAAAAATGAATCCCGAACTTGAGCAAGAAGTACAACGTACCCTGCGTAGTTGGAAGTTCTCTCGCCTGCCTAGCGGTGCGCCTCAGCAAGCTCAATGGGGAACAATTACCTTCCGCTTCGTATTCGGATAGAGCTCTTCAAACGGTTAAATCGCTAGTATAGGACTGGAGACTCTACTGAAAGAGCTTTTCAGTTCACAACTTTTTACGCCCGCCTTGCTTCTCATTAGCTAACTTCGGTAATTACTTATATCCGAATTACTAACTAACATAACGGAACTTATCAATGAAGCTAATGAAACTCATAGCCACACTGGCCTGTTTTAGTGTTTTCTTTGTTTTAAACACCGAGAATAGCCAGGCTCAAATATTTGGGCATGGCGCCGAAACTAGCAGTCCAAAATATGAATCTCAGTTTTTTAATAATCTCAACTATAGAAGTATAGGCCCATACAGAGGTGGTCGATCAGTTGCGGTTACTGGACATGATTCTCAGCCTTATACCTTTTACACAGGTTACGCAGGTGGTGGAGTTTTTAAAACTACGGATGGCGGAAATACCTGGGATAGTATAACTGATAATTATTTCAAAACAGCTTCGGTTGGAGCTATTACCGTGGCTCCTTCAGATCCAAATGTGATTTATGTAGGAATGGGAGAAACTGATATTCGAGGGAATATGAGTGGCGGTGATGGAATGTATAAATCTACTGATGCTGGTAAAACATGGACTTACCTAGGATTGGGTGAGAGTCAATTTATAGGCGATATCGAAGTTCATCCAACCAACGAAGATATTCTTTGGGTTGCAGCAATGGGGCAATTATTTGGGGATGAAGGAAACCCAGAAAGAGGGATATACAAAAGTACAGATGGTGGAAAAAATTGGAAGAAAGTTTTATTCCGTGATAATAAAACAGGAGCTGTAGACATCGCTCTTGATCCTAATAACCCACGAATACTTTTTGCAGGACTTTGGGAAGCTTACAGAAATCCTTGGGAAATGAGTAGTGGCGGAAATGGTAGTGGCCTTTTTAAAAGTACTGATGGTGGTGACACGTGGAAAGAAATTTCGACAAATCCAGGTTTACCAAAAGGAATGTTAGGTAAAATCGGTGTATCTGTATCTCCAGTAAACTCAGAACGAGTTTTTGCAATGATAGAAAATGAGAATGGAGGCCTATTCCGTTCGGAAGATGGTGGCGATACATGGAAAAGAATCAGTGCCGACAGAAATCTTCGTCAAAGAGCTTGGTATTACACTAAAGTTATTGCAGATACCAAAAATGAAGATGTAGTTTACGTATTAAATGTAAGTTTCTTGAAATCGACTGATGGTGGTAGCACCTTCAGCAGAATTAGAACTCCACACGGTGATCATCATGATTTATGGATTTCTTCTACAGATTCGCAAAGAATGATTGTTGCAGACGACGGAGGCGGTCAGGTAACCTATAATGGTGGTAGAGGTTGGTCTTCATATTACACAACGGCTACGGCTCAATTTTACCAAGTTACCACTGATAATCAGTTCCCATATCTAATTTACGGAGCTCAGCAAGATAATAGCACGGTTGCAATCAGAAGTAGAACAAGTGGTAATGGGATTACAGATAAAGATTGGTGGCCTGTTGCGGGTGGCGAAAGTGGATACATCGCACCAGATCCGGATAATCCGAATGTTACTTACGGAGGAAGTTATGGCGGATACCTAAATAAATTTGATGCTGAAATTGGCCTAAGCGATCGTGTAGATGTGTGGCCAGATAACCCAATGGGCGCTGGTGCGGAAGATCTTAAATATAGATTCCAGTGGACATTCCCTATTATGATTTCCCCACACGACTCTGATGTGCTTTATACCACATCTCAGCATGTACACCGCTCTACCGATGAGGGAATGAGTTGGGAAACCATAAGTGCTGATTTAACCCGTAATGACAAGTCGAAACAGAAAGAATCGGGCGGACCAATCACTAAAGATGATACTTCTGTAGAGTACTACAACACAATTTTTGCTTTTACGGAGTCTCCAATTCAAAAAGGTGTGCTTTGGGCCGGATCTGATGATGGCCTTGTTCACTTAAGTAGAAACGGTGGTAAAACTTGGGAAAATGTTACTCCAAAAGGAATGCCAGAAACGATGATTAGCATTATTGATGCTTCGTATCATGATGCGGGTACTGCTTATTTTGCAGCAACGCGATATAAGTTCAACGACTTCCAGCCGATGTTGTACAAAACTACCAACTATGGGAAGTCTTGGACCAAAATCACGAACGGTATTCCTGACATGGACTTTACTCGTGTAATTCGAGAAGATCCGAATAAAAAAGGTCTGTTATATGCTGGTACAGAAACAGGAATGTATGTTTCTTTTGATGATGGAGCGCAATGGCAGAATCTACAATTGAATTTGCCGCCAGTTGCAGTAACAGATTTAGCTGTTCATAAAAGAGATAAAGATTTGATTGTTGCAACTCAAGGACGTGCATTTTGGGTACTGGATGACTTGACAGTACTCCATGAAATGAGCGATAAAATTGCAAAAGCCGAATCATATCTATTCGAGCCAGAAGACACCTACTTATTTGGTGGGCGAGGTTGGACAACAGCGCCAGCAGTAGGCCAAAATCCTGATAATGGTGCAGTTTTCTTCTATACGCTTAAAGATAAAGTGGACGAAGAAGTTAAAATTGAGATAATCGATCCAGTTGGAAGCCCAATTAGAACGTATTCAAGTAAGAAAGACGAGAAAGGACGAAAAGTAGCTTCTTCTGATAAATTCTATGAAGAAGAAGGCGTTTCTAAACCCAACGTTGTAAGTAGTGAAAAAGGCTTGAACCGATTTGTTTGGGACCTCAGATACCCAGAGGTAACTCGCTTAAATGGAGTACAAGTTCTATGGGCCGGAAATACCAACGGACCAAGTGCAATTCCTGGGACATACACCGTTAAACTACATATTGGTGATAAAGTTGTAGGCGAAAGAAAATTTATAATCAAGAAGAACCCGAGATTAACGGAGGTTTCTCAGGCTGACTTTGAATCTCAATTCAAATTAGTTACGATTATAAAAGCAAAGCTCGATACAACTCATAAAACCATAAATAGAATCAGAGAGGTTCGCGCTGAGATTAAAGAGATAACAGCAGAAGCAAAAGACAACAAAGAGCTTCAAGAAAAAGCGAAGAAGATGTTGGATGCTATGTCAGAAATTGAAAATGCGCTAGTTCAGACAAAAGCAGAATCAGGACAAGATGTACTCAACTTCCAAATTAAGCTTAATAACAAACTCGCTTCTCTATCTAGCACAGTAGAAACAGGTTATGGAAAACCAACTAAGCAACAATATGCTGTTTATGAAGAGTTAGCAGCTCAAGTTGATGTACAGCTCGAGCGTCTCAAAAAGATTTGGGATGGCGAATACAATACATTTATCGAAGGGTCTGCTAACCCAGTAGTGCCAATAAAAAACTAAAAGAAATAGTTTTAACGTATTCTAAAGGCTACTTACCAGAAAAGGTAGGTAGCCTTTTTTATAATACTATGGCTCGTTGTGGTCATCTTCTTTAGAAGTGGGAATAGCATTCCTAAAATTTATATCCCGTTGAGGAAAAGGTATTTCGATATCATATTCACGAAATTTACGAACGATAGACTGATTTAGTTCATTCAACACTCGATACTGTTCCTTCACATCAGCCATCCAAATTAGTAGCTTCATATTCCACGACGAATCGCCGAAGGTGCGTAAATGGACTTCATGTTTTGGGTAGTCTAATACACTATCATGTTCTTCAGCAACTTCGTTTAGTGCTTTAGTCACTGTATCTATATCTGAGCCGTATCCCACGCCAACGTCAATTACAAGCCGAAAAGTAGAGTCTCCATGTGAGTAATTTACAACCTCTTTAGAAACAAAATTTGAGTTTGGGACAATGATGGAAATATTATTTAGAGTTTTAACCGTTGTAGAGCGAATGTTAATCTCTTGAACATCTCCTTCAATTCCGTTAACCATAACACGGTCGCCAACACTAATGGGACGCTCAAAAAGGACAATTAGACCAGATATAAAGTTTGAAGTGACGTTCTGGAGTCCAAAACCAATACCAACAGAAAGAAACCCAAATATTACCGCTAGCCCTGTTAAATCAATTCCCAAAAACTGAAAAGAAAAGATAAGGCCTATAATGAAGATGATATACTGCGACATTCGTGCAAGCGTATATCTAAGGCCACTATCATGTATAAATTTTGGGAGGATTCTTTTGTTCAAAAGGCGCTTAACAAAGGAAGCCAATAAGGAGAAGCCAATTAAAAAAAGAACAAAAATGAATAACGAAAAAAGGGTAATGGGGGTGTCTTTTATGGTAAAAAGAGTTTTTTCGAAAAGAGAGGACAAATACTCAAATATTTCTTGTGGAGTAAAATTCTCGAGAGGCGGTAATTTATGTTCGGTGGTGTCAGCTTGCATAAGTCGTAATTGTGTTAGTATTACCAAAGTAATGCAAAGTGAGCGAAATCGCTGTTTAATACAACTAAAAAATTTTCGATGTGTCTCAGATATGATCTCCTAGAACTGAAACTCACCGAAAATTTAATGATAAAGATTATCTGAGTAGCTTATAAACTTACTTTGAGCGAGAGGAATGTCTTTCTCTCTGCTGGCGAGAATTTTCGTTTCTGGAGCCGCGTTTACGCATCGCCTCATTTAATATATTGTCAAGCTTTTCTAACTGCTCAGGAGTACAAATAGCACGAATACTTGCAAAATGCTTATAAGTTGTATGCTCTGTCTCAGATGATAGGCTTCCAATTTCAGCAGTTATAGAATCTACCATGACTGTATGATCCCCTTCAATTCTTAACAAGTCGAAGAGCTCTTTACGCTTTGTGTTTATTTGGCTTTGTAAATCATTCATTCTCTCGCGGTGAGACTCTTGAAGAGAGAAATAGTAATTCCTTTGATCTTGATCAAAACCAATTTTATCAACTATAAAGCTACCAGGCTTGAAATCCTTTTCGTGTGGAGCGTGCATTAATGTTGGAAGTGCAAAAACAGAAAGCAACGCTATATTGAGGATAACTAGTAATGTAATAGTTATGGCAGCGAATTTATTTTCTTTTAAAAAATTCATTGATCTTCTCCATCTAATAAAGCAGTGTACTCAGGAAAGTATTCGTCAGCAAACTGTGAAATGTTATCAACAGAGGCTGTGTCGCTGGTGTTTTGGGTAGTAACAGAGAACAAAATCCCCAAGTTTATAATTACTATAGCAATCACAGCTGCATACTTTAAAAAATCATTAACTCTAAAAATTGGAATGGGAGCGCGTTTTTGCTCTAAGTTGTCCAACCTACTGTTTAGATTATCCATAAAGTTTTGGCTAGTCGTTATTTTTGGCGACGACTCAGCTTGCTTTAATAAAGCGTCAATATGCGATGGTATGTTATTTTTTGATGTCATGATATTTCAACCTAATTATTTGGCGAAGAAAATGAATAAAACTTGCGGTCACTAAAAATAATCACGGTAGTGTTCCTCCATAATTTTCCTAAGTGTTTGTTTAGACCGATGTATGAGAGATTCAATGGATGTTAGACTCTTGCCCATAATGGCAGAAATTTCTTTATAACTTAATCCATCTTGGTGACTTAGAACAAAAGCAGTACGCTGGCTATCGGTTAATTTAGCTAGCGAAAACTGAATGAATTGCTTCTGTTGTAGTTGTTCAAGCTCAGCATCCGGGCCTATAGTGTCGCTTGCTGTATTTTCAATTTCATACTCAGCAACTTCTGCCTGAACTCTTTTTTCAAAGAAGGCAGCCCTTTTTATACTTTTCTTCTTTTTAATAGCATCTAACGAGCGGGAAACGGCAATACGATAAATCCATGTAAATAAAGACGAGTCTTCTCGGAACTTGGAAATGGTTCTAAAAACCTCCACAAAAACTTCTTGAGTGATGTCTTCAGCCTCTTCAGTATTCTTAACAAAACCGTAGCAAATATTGAGAACACCGTCCTTATGCTCTTCAACCAATTGATTGAATGCTTCTCTATTGCCTTCTCGGAGTTGTTGTATGAATAGCGGTTCTCTCACAAAAACTAATTTAACATTTTAGGCGTGGTTATTTATAAAAACTTGTGCATATAATTGTAGAAATAGAAAAAGCCAACAATAGTTGGCTTTTTCTGGAATATGATAAGTCGTAAGAAGTTACTTTTTAAGGGTAACTGACTTGGCTTCCCAAATTTCATCTGCATAATCTTGAATGGTGCGATCACTGGAAAACTTCCCAATCTTCGCCACATTAAGAATAGCTTTACGATTCCATTCTGATTGATTTTTAAATTCAGCATCTACTTCTGCTTGAGCTTTTAAATAAGCTTCAAAATCAGCTAATACCATAAAATAGTCGCCTTTATGAAGAACAGCGTCAATAATAGGTTGGAATAGATGTGGATCTTCTGGACTAAAGAATCCAGTTTGAATTTGGTCGAGAGCTTTTTTCAATTCGCTATTGGCATTGTAATAATCCCAAGGATTGTAACCCATGCGTCGGAGCTCGTCTACTTCTTCCACATTCAGTCCGAAAATAAAGATGTTGTCGTCACCAACTTCCTCTTTGATTTCCACATTAGCACCATCTAAAGTACCGATAGTGAGGGCACCATTAAGAGCTAGTTTCATATTTCCTGTACCCGAAGCTTCCATTCCAGCAGTAGAAATTTGTTCAGAAAGATCAGCGGCAGGAATCATCATTTCTGCGATGGTAACACGATAATTTTCGAGGAAAATACATTTCAGCTTATCGCTTACTTCCGGGTCATTATTAATCTTTTCGCCAATGCTGTTGATAAGTTTAATGTGCAACTTAGCCATTGCATAACCAGGAGCTGCTTTCCCTCCAAAAAGAACGGTACGAGGAGCAACGTCTAAATCTGGATTCTCTTTTAGACGATTGTACACAGTTATAACGTGTAAGGCTGCTAAAAGCTGACGTTTATATTCGTGAATACGCTTAATCTGAATATCGAACATCGAAGTTGGGTCAATATCAATGCCCCGTTTTTCTTTGATGTACTTAGCCAGTTTCTTTTTGTTGTCGAGCTTAATTTTGGCGAAGGCTGTGCTGAATTTTTTGTCTTCAGAAAGCGGAATCAATTTCTTTAGATCATCTAGGTCAGTAATCCAATCATCGCCAATGTTTTTGGTGATTAAACTCGCTAAATCTGGATTACATTGCTTTAACCAACGACGAGGAGTAATTCCGTTCGTTTTGTTAGTGAAGCGATCTGGAAACATTTCGTCAAAATCGCGGAACATTGACTCTTTGAGTAAGCGAGAGTGTAAAGCAGCAACGCCGTTTACTTTTTTAGAGCCTACAATCCCTAAATGTGCCATATGCACAACTGGATTCCCACCTTCACTCACAATAGACATACGGCTCATTCTGCTGGAATCATTACCGTACTTAACCTTAATACTATCCATGAAACGACGGTTGATTTCATAAATAATATTTAGGTGACGTGGAAGTAGATTTCTAACCAATGAAACTGGCCATTTCTCGAGAGCTTCTGGAAGTAGCGTGTGGTTGGTATAAGCCATCGTTTTCGTAGTGATCTCCCAAGCTTTATCCCAAGTCATGCCTACTTCGTCAAGTAATACGCGCATCAATTCAGGAATCGCCAAATTAGGATGTGTATCGTTACACTGAATGGCTACTTTTTCTGGGAATTTCGTCCAATCATCACAGCTACCTTTAAAGCGACGAATGATATCCTGCATAGAAGCTGAAACAAGGAAGTACTCTTGCTTTAAACGTAATTCTTGTCCCAAAAATACTTTATCGTTTGGATAAAGAACTCGGGTAATATTCTGCTCAAGCTGATTGTCCTTTACGGCTTCTATGTACTGACCTTGATTAAAGCTCTTTAAATCTAAAGCAGTATCTGACTCAGCTTTCCAAAGGCGTAGATTGTTTACAATTCCATTATTATAACCAGGAATAGGGGTGTCGTAAGCAACAGCGAGAACTTTCTTAGTTTCTTCCCACTTGTACTTTAAGTCTCCATTTGATGTACCGTTGTACATGGCTTGGTGCCCATAAAAATCTACTGAGTACTGGGTTTTTGGGCGAATTGTATCCCAAGGGTTCCCATAACGCAACCATAAATCTGGTTTTTCAATTTGGAAGCCATTTTCAAACTTCTGGTAAAACATTCCATAATCATAGCGCAAACCGTAACCAATAGCAGGAATGCCAAGTGTAGCCATCGAATCTAGAAAGCAAGCAGCAAGGCGACCAAGACCACCATTTCCTAAACCAGCATCCCATTCTGCATCGCGGATTTCATCATAATTCAGCCCAACATCGCTTAAGGCATCAGCTACTTCTTGTTGTACGTCTAAATTCACAACCATGTTATCGAGAAGACGCCCGATGAGGAACTCCATGGACAAGTAATAAACTCTTTTAGAGCCCTGGTCGGTGTATGCTTTTTGCGTAGTGAGCCATTTGTCGTTTAAACGATCCATAATGGTAAGGACCACACTTTGGTAGTTGTCCCAATTAGTGCGTGAGTTTTCGTCTTTGGCCAAAGTATGGCGCAGATGAAGCTTTATATCTTCGCGGATTGAATCGCGGTCTAGACCAGAACGAGTGTTAAATTCGGGTGTTCTTTTTTTACTCATCTCGATGTTTTTATATTTAAAATAGTATGAATTTTAGACATTCTATCTAAAATTTTAAGCTCAGCATGCTTAATTATTTGATTCCTTAATATAGATGCCCAAATCCGGTTTAAATTTGGGGCGAGTTAAATTAGCTAAAAACCCGAGGTTATGAAACGATTCATAAGCATGAATTGCAACAAAATCTTGTTGAAAAAGTCCAAAAACACTGGAACCGCTTCCGCTCATGGAAGCGTAACTCGCGCCAAATTCGTAGCACTGATCTTTAATATTACCAACAAGCTCAAGCCTAGGGAATACAGCAAGCTCTAAATCATTTTGTAATAAATATTGCCACTCTTCAATGTCTTCCTCTAGTAACAGAGCCTTTAGAGAGAACTCAGGTTCAGGGTTAGGTTCTACATTTTGATATGCTTCAGGGGTACTGCTCGGGATGCCTGGGAAAACGGTAATTATGTATGCATCAGGTTGGATGTCGATTTCTTCAATATCAGTTCCAGTTCCAGTCGCAAAACCAGGAACGCCTTTTATAAAGAAAGGAACGTCGGCGCCCAGTTTCTTCCCTAGCTCTATAAGAAAATCTTGATTTAACCCAAGGTTCGCAATCTTATTAATCATTCGAAGTGTTGTGGCGGCATTACTGCTTCCGCCGCCTAAACCCGCACCCGCGGGTATATTTTTTTGAACGTGTATATGGAATTTATCTTTAAGGCCAGCTTCTTCCTCAAGTAGCTTAACTGCTCTCACAATGAGATTCGTATCGTCTACAGGGATGTCTGGGTTACTCATGGTTAAGCTGTTTCTGCTAGCTGGAGTAATTTCAAAGCGGTCAGACCATTCGATGAAACAAAAACCAGTTTCTAAAGTGTGGTATCCATTTTCTTGCCGTTCAAGAACGTTCAAGCCCAAGTTAATTTTGGCGTAAGAATTTGAAATCCAGAGTTGCTTTATCACAGTTGTTGATTGTCTTAATTGTTTACAAAGAGATCTTTATTTGCCTTCATGTACTCAATAGCAGCGTCATGGTTGTTTTGAATATCGCCATTCAAAATAGCCTCTTTAATCGCGTTTTTAACCTCACCTATAACTCTACTAGGTCCAATTTCAAAAACAGCCATAATCTCTTCGCCTGATACAGGGTTTTTCCAGTTGCGAATGCGATCTTTCTTTTCGACCTCTTTAATTTTTTGTTCAACAAGGTCAAAATTAGCTAGAAAGCGCTCAATTTTATTTTCGTTTTTACTCGTAATGTCAGCTCTACATAGTGTCATGAGTTTGAAAATATCGTCGCCAGCTTCATAGATTAAACGACGAATAGCACTGTCGCTAACTTCATCCGAAACCAATGCAATAGGGCGGAGGTGCAGGCGGACAAGCTTTCTAACAAAACGCATTCTATCATCTAAAGGTAAACCAAGCTTTCTGAAAATGTCTTTGGTCCACTTTGCTCCAAGTGCGTCGTGGCCATGAAAAGTCCAACCCACCCCATCCTGATAGCGTTGAGTAGGTGGCTTTGCAATGTCGTGCATAATTGCAGCCCATCGAAGCCATAAATCGCCCCCAAAATTTACCACATTGTCTAACACTTGCAGGGTGTGCCAAAAATTATCTTTATGGCGGTGGCCGTTTACTTCTTTAACGCCATGCAAATTGTGCATCTGTGGAAAAAACTGTTTCAGTAAGCCACTTTTAAACAAATATGCGAAGCCAATGGAAGGTTTTGGAGTGAGAATTATTTTATTGAGTTCAACAATAATGCGTTCTTTAGAAATAATCTCCAAACGAGGTGCCATTTCACAAATAGCTTTAAAGGTCGATTCATCGATTTCAAAATTTAATTGTGTGGCAAAACGTATAGCGCGCATCATACGAAGAGGGTCGTCGCTAAAAGTTTGAAGAGGGTCTATCGGCGTACGAATAACCTTATTCTTCATATCTTGAACGCCATTAAAAGGATCTATCAATGTTCCAAAGTCACTTTCATTTAAGGACCATGACATTGCGTTGATGGTTAAGTCTCGCCGTAATTGATCATCCTCAACGCTTCCATCTTCAACAAGAGGTTTACGAGAGTCTTGCCGATAGCTTTCTTTGCGAGCGCCAACAAATTCGAGTTCTAAATCATCGATTTTAACCTGTGCCGTTCCAAATTGCTTAAAAACAGAAAGGTGAGAGTTATCGATTAACCTATGTACTTCTTCGGCTAATTTAATTCCTGAGCCAACTGTAACAAAGTCGATGTCTGGTGCTGTTTCCTTAAGTCTATCGAGATAATAATCGCGAACGTAGCCACCAACAACAAAAACTGGTTGGTTTATCGTGGCAGCTGCTTTACAAATAGTTTTAAAAGCAGCTTTATGTGTATCGGGTATGTTATATTGAAAATCCATTACCTAAAGATAGGGATGTTAAGGGATGCATTCAGTGCTTTGTTTTAGAAATTTTATGTTTTATAAAATAGTATGAAAGTGTACTTTGAAGAGATAATAACAGAATGAAATATTAACAAGAAGAGAACTATGAAATTACCAACAAATTGGCTTATTGCTACTAACGGAACAAAATTTGCAGGAGAAGCCGTTCAGCATGCCGGTATGTTAAGCGCAGTTTTAAAAGAAAAGCCAGATGTAACTATTCTTGTTGTAGCAGAAACAGAAGAAACCAAAGAGAAGGCACTTGCGATTGTAGAAATGGCAAAGCTATTGTATAAAGAATTCGGAGGTCCGCTTTCTAACCCAAAAGCCATGGTTAAAATTGGCAAGCCTGGTGAAGTTATTGTAGAAACAGCTAACGAGCTAGAATGCGACCAGGTTTTGATTGGCGGTGGCGATTTCAAGTGGAATGTAAACGAAGTTGAAGAGGGCGCAATTAGCAATTATATAATTGCTAATTTTCATGGTGTTCTTACTGTAGCTAGGTAATTAATACCTAGCTAAACTTACTAAATTCTTTGGGAAGGGTGGCTTCAACTGTCATCCTTTTCTTAGTAATAGGATGTGTAAAAGCGAGAGATGATGAATGAAGCATTAATCTATTCACATCGGCCGATTTAACACCGTACACTTTGTCGCCTAATATTGGCTTACCTATATCTGCAAGGTGGACTCGAATCTGATTTTTTCGGCCAGTAAGAAGGTTTATTTTTAGTAAACTGAACTCTTCGGTTTCTTTAATTACTTGGTAATTCGTTTTTGATAGTTTCCCAAGGCTGGCATCTTGTACTGAATACACTCTAAATGCACGATTCTCTGTGAGGTAAGAAACAATCTGTCCTTCCTGCTCAGGCATTTTGCCTGCTACAACTGTGTGATAGGTTTTGCTAAAAGACTTCCATTCGTCTTGCAGAAAGCGTTTCGCTTGCTCCGTTTTTGCAAAAATGAGAACACCAGAAGTGTGTTTATCTATACGGTGGACGATAAACACTCTATTCTTTGATTTACTATTCCCCTTTTTAACATATTGGCCAAGCAGAAAATGAGCGGTTAGCTCTGCTTCTTTATCGGTACTAACAGATAGCAAACCACAGCTTTTGTCCACCACAATGATATCCTGATCTTCAAAAAGGATGGACAATCCTTTTGGATGGTATCTTTTTGGTGGAACTTTGAACTGCTTGCGAGTTTGAGACATGTAGGTTGATGTAGGTGAACAGAAATAGAATCTGAATCGGAACATCGACGCTGATAAGCCACCACTAAAAATAGCGTTTGTGGTATGAAGAGCTCAATATATTTAAACCGAAAGATATTATTTAATATAAGAAGAGATTTTGACTAAATTTTAAATATTAGTAAGCTTTGGGCATCAGGACTAATGAAAAAATCGACAATGAAATTTATTTTATTTCTTTCAGTTGCACTGCTTTATGTAGGTTGTAGCACGGCATTTGAGGAAACTCTACACACCACACTGAAAATATCAGACGATAACGTGGAAAGTGTGCAAGAACTGAAAGCTACGTTCACCGTTATAAATGGTACTAGCGATACTCAGACGTTAAAATTTTCCACAGGATGTGAGTTTGCATTTACCATCGAGAAAGACGGGAAGGAAGTATTCAATTCGATGAATTTAGTAGTATGTACGCAAGCGACTACCGAGGTAACATTAGACCCATCTAGTAAAAAAGAGTTTGAAGTTTCAATAAATCAAGAATTTGAGCTGGCTTCTGGTAAATACACATTAAAAGCTTTTTTAATAGGGCAAGATGACCTTGAAAGTTCAAAAACATTTACCATTAGCTAGGTAGCTTCAACCCGGCTCCATATTAGTAAAGTGTTGAAAGTGCAAAACACCAAATAGCGGTGAAATACGTACTCAGTATAGATAAATCAGCGCTTTTGAACGACTTTTTGAATCTATTTAAAGCCAATAGCCCATCCGAAATAAGAAATAATACAGAACCAAAAGCCACTAATTGAGTGCTAAATGTGGAGTTTTCTAGCCAGTTTTCGCAACCAAGCCACACCATCACTGCAATTACCAAAATGTAAGCCCCAACGGGGAGTTTTAGATTCTCGAGTTTTGGAGAAAGTACTAAGTACATGCTTGAGCCAAATGTGGCAATAGTAAGTAGTAGCCACCAAGTTGCGCCAAAAGGTTTAAGAGCGAAGGCAATGATTAAGAAAACATGAGCTACTAAAAAGCTAGCAAGACCAGCGATAAAGCGATCTTTTGGGAGCATTAAAAAAACATCTCCAGCTAAAGAAAAAACCAAAGCTATGGTAACGAGTTGAGAATATAAACTCGAAAGGTTTCCACCTACTAAAACAATAGTCAAAACTAGAGTAGTAGCGAGAGGTTTAAATACATAAACCACCGTGTCTTTAAGTACATATTTTCCCCAGATACATAAAATAGCTGCAATAGCGATGGCTAGTGAAAGTCCGAAAACCATTGGCATATCTGCAAATAGACTCGAAAAATTATCTATTAAGCTAGCATTGAGAATTTGAAAGGGCATCTTTTCTGGAGTCTAGTTTTGATGTATTAACCGTTTGTTGAACTACAACAAACGAAGCTGGTCAGTAAGTCGATTTTTTTCGGAAGTTATTTTTTCGATGGAAGTTTTTATCCTTTCCTCAAAATCAGCATCGGGTTGGCTAAGAATATCTCTTGAGTTCTTGATGGCACCAACATACCATGCCGACCATGTTTCCAAAATATCCTGTTCCGTTTCAAAAGAACCACCAGACTCAATCTCTTTTTTGCTGAGCTCAAACTCTACTTTTAATCGGCTGATAGCAGCATCGGTTACTTCTTCAATCACAAGGTCGGAAGCTTGTTTTTGGCTCCCTGTTAAAATCAAAGCACTAATTAGAGCGCCAGTACCAACATTTTTAAGCGTAGCCGAAGAAACTTTATCCAATCGATCGTTATCGGTGTGATAGAATTGGTCGGTGAAGTGCCAAAGTAATAGCCCTGGAATATCACTTCTTAAGAAAGGAGTGTGATCGCTTCCGCCTTCAAATGGATTAACTTTTACCGTCCAGTTTTTTGCAGCACCTTGTTCTAGAAATCTATTCAAGATAAAGTCATTGAAATAATGCGGAGTCATCTGCTCTTTAGTC
This sequence comes from Balneola sp., assembly GCA_048267405.1. Taxonomy (GTDB): domain Bacteria; phylum Bacteroidota; class Rhodothermia; order Balneolales; family Balneolaceae; genus Balneola. Next base: position 299,261 of record JBLWXP010000002.1, read on the forward strand.
AAAGGTTGGCCACCCCATTCAGAATGTTTTTCTTCGCCACGAGTCCAGATAGCGGCAGGGTCGGGCATTTTCTCAATCAAAAAAGTTCCACCTGTTTTCTCGGTATCTTCTCCAACCATATCTAAACTGACGCCCCATTTTATGGTTTTGGCTCGCTCTTCGTCTTCTTTTATAAAACGATTGGTCGATATAATTTCATCACCAAATAAATAAGTAATCGTTCGTTCTGGGTTGATCTTCCCTGCCTTAAAAAGTCGAGCGCTAGTACTCGCTGCTTCGGCAAGTACGGCAACTCCAGAGGCGTTATCGTTTGCACCAGGTTCTTGGATGTGGGCACTAAATACAAAGCGATCTTCGGGGTATATGCTTCCTTTTAACTCTGCAACAATTGTTAATTCTTTAGATTCGAAAATTTCTGTATCAAGGTTAATTTTGATGCGTTTGTTTCCTGAAGCAAGAGCGCTGGTTAGCTTTTCTTTGGCCGCATACGATAGTAATACGCCCCAGCTTTGTTTCTTTTCATCTAACGAAACTCTAGAAAACTGAATGGAAGTTTGGTTTACTTCTGGCTTGGTGTAAGATGGCATTCTATACGCTAAAACACCTACTGCTCCACGTTTCAAAACGGCCTCAGAAAATAAATAGCTTACCGATGTCTCTGCAAAAACAACTTTTCCTTTTACATCACTATCAAAATTGAGAGATCTTCCACTTCCTGTTACATGAACGACTTCAAACTCTTTTTCTCCTTGAGTAGAGTACGAGTTTATAGCAATCATATTTCGGTTGGTCTCGAAATTGAGAAGTTCCTCTCCGGAAGCCAAATTCAACGATCCACTTACAGGTTGCCATGTTGGTTTACTAAGCGGACGGTGTTCAATGCGGTAGACAAGCCTGTCGGTAGTTGAAGCTGACGATTCTTCTACAAAACCTTCTTCTTTTAAGAGATTTTCTACGAAATATACGCTGCTATCAAAGCCTTCATTCCCAACCACTCGGAAATACTGCTCTACATAAGCAACCGTTTCGAACGCTTTTTGAGCGTTAAACTCAGCATCAACTAGGTTATAGTAAGGTGCTACGGTTGGATGATGAACAGATTGCGTTTTAGAATTTGAACATCCGTATAAAAGGCTCAAGACGAATAGCGATAAAACGGGAAAAGTGAATTTCATAGTTAACAAGTGAAATTAGTACAAACAAAGAGCTGGTAATGTAGTAAAAATACAGAACTGAGTATGAGGGAATTGACTTTTGGGGAAAGTATAAGGGTTTAAACCGTAAAACGAGGTACTTGTGGTAGATTTGGGACTTCCCATGACTTTGTAAGTAGGGTAGTCCATTCTCTATTTCCTAAACTATCAGTTACACATTACCCAACGAACTTTATTATGGGTTTAAACCAACCTGATTGATTTCTCCAAACTCGAATTAAACTAACCGAACTAAGTATCAGATTGTATAAGTACAGAACTCCGACTATAGAATAAAGGACGAACATATACGATTGAGCTACAGATAAGGATATTTCTGTTACAAATGAGAATGAATATCGAAACCAAATGAAGTAGCCAATTAAGCTAATAAATAGGAGTAGGCTCCAAGTTATCTGAAAATTAACTATCTGCTTCCCATTACAATCAACCCCATCAATTTGGTCTTTCTTTGTTATCCATAGAAAGAAAGGCAATAAAACTCCCAACAGAGGAAATAACAAAAAACTAAAAGCAGAGATATGTAAAGCTTTTAGATAACTCCTGTCTTCCACTTTCTTGTATTGCAGTAAATCTCCTGGTGGAATATCTAAAGCCTTTGCTATTCGTATTACGGTATCACCCCTTGGTTCGGATTCTCCGCTTTCTAATCGTTGAATAGTGCGTAAGCTCACATCTGCTATTTCAGCCAATTTTTCCTGTGATAGCCCTCTACTTACACGATGTTGCTTTAAGTTTTCTGTAAACATGGAAGATTCATTTTTAAATTTGAGTTCACTGAAAACTATTTAATAATGAAAGGATTTGTAACGGCATATTTGCGACATTTTTATGACAAAAGCGCCAAACCGGAAATATCATCATTTCTATTACTCAGCGAGTACTAACTCCTCCACGCTTTATCATATCAGAGTTTAAAGAGGTTAAACAGCTAGTTTATTTGCGGAAACGATAACCTATCGATAACCCGAAATTATGGTTTGTTTGGCTAATATCATTGAAATACTGATCATCTAATAAGTCAGTGAGTGAGAGAGTATTTGCCGGCTAAAACAATGCTTCCAATTCTGTAGTCAACCCGTAAACCCGATCGCAAAACATGTTTATTATATTCGTTGGTATTTTTATAGGTATAAGTGGCATTCGAAACTCCCTCACTGCTATCGACACCTACGAGAGCACCATTTATGGTAGTTTCAGCCTTTTGAATAATGTTATCTTCCAATATGAAGCCTAAGCGTAATTTATCTGTAATTAGATATGAAGGTGTGATACCAAACCCAATACTTTTTATTTTTGGAACTCTTCATATCCACTACTCTCATGTTTTTTACCACCAAAAACTAAGTATGAAGCGTTGATATCTAATTCAATGTTCTTGCCGAGAGGTAAAATGGCCGATGCTTGAAAGTTGGGGAGTATAAAACGATTATCAAATTTTATTTGAGAGTTGCCACTAACGGTAGTTGAGTTCGGACCAACGTCATAAGTTAAGCTATTCTGCCAAACTCCAATCTCAAACCGATACTCGAGTTTATCGAATAGATTGGATTGAGCGAATGCATTCGATGCAAGCAATAGAAAGGATAGGATAAAGGTGATACTTTTCATTCTTCATCAAATTGGTTGAGTGGCTTTATCGACTATGTGCCTATGCCGACACATTACAATAATACATTATTATAAGTAAACGAAGTTAATGGGTTAGAAACAAGAGATAGCTCAATGGTATTACTATTTACATTTATAACTAAAAAAAACTCCAGCCCCTAATTGTTGCACTTCAAACTTGAACCTAGACTACTGACTATTCTAGACTCTCACTATTCTTTTTTAAATATCTACAAACCCAAATTATAATACTAGAAAGGTCCAATCGAACGCTTGGCTAGTTGGGATTAAAATCAAAATAACCAAACCTAAAATCAGGATATTTACCATATTTGATATACAATTTATTATTACTCCTTAGCATTTGAGAGCCGCGAGCGTAAATTCTTTGTTCAAAAACTGTTTCAAAGCTCTGTACATCTAAAACTTTAAAATCGGTGTATGTTGGAATAAAAAAATATTTCAAACCATCATCTATAGTTCTAACGCCTGTAAAAATTCCAATATAACTGCTATCAAAAAATGCTATATGAATAGTGTTTTTAGACTCAAATTGATTGTTTTTTAAACTATCTACCAAAAGATATGAGCCACCAGATCTAGAAATATAAATTCCATTCTCTTGCATTTCTTCAAACATATTTTCCCCATAAAGAGTAGTATTTCTATTGTACTCCATCAAAGAAATTTTAACAAGTTCATTATTAGAACAAGAAATCGATATTACGGCTAAAAATAGCAATAGCAGTCTACTAATTTTCATCTCTTTTAACCTTGAGGTGTTTTTCTTTTATGTCGATTATGGCTTGGGTATCTTTAAATCCTGCATGTGATGCATTTAATTTCTTTAGAATAATTACTACTTCTGAATCACTTCCAAGATTCTGTTCTATTGTTGATAAAAGCTTTTGTGTATTATCTAACTTTATGGGGATCCAAACTTCTTCTCTTTCTTGATTTCCGATTACATAGTATGGAAACCCCAGAACTGAAGTTTTAGCAACAATTTTCATTTTACTCCAGCTTAAAGAGCAAGGTGAGCTAAAAAAATCAAAGGATGAAATCCCATTTAGATCAACACAAACTTTCAGTTTTAATCCATTTAACCATAATACTAGAAACATGCCTAAACCAATACCAATTGTTAATGAAACTGCTATTGCCAAAACTCCAAGTATAGAGCTACTATTAAATAACTCACCAGAGAATCCGGCAAGGATTAAGACAAAAATTCCAATAGCACTTCCACAATAAAATCCTGGCTTAATCCAAGCGATAGGTTTAATCTTATAGGTTTCCATATCTGTATTATCCAAAATGCATAACGACCCCGCGTTTAAGGTGCGAGCCGAGTTAGAATTATTAATTTCCGAACCCTAAACGAGTCCGCTTGAAACGTTTGTTAGGTTAATGGTTTACTAATTGGTTGATTTTTGGTTGAATTGTCCAAATTCCAATTGGGTAGAACCAAAGCATAAAAAAATAACCGAGAAAGTCTTCGAATTTTCCGCTCTTTCCCTCACTCATTGACAAATGTTTTGAAACAAAATAAAGCGCATAAAACAGAGAATACATTGAGTAAAGGTGCATTGGGAAAATGGCAAATGCGTAAATGCTGTCAAAGGCTTCACTTTGCGGTAACATGAAGTAAAGAAGAAGTAGAGTAGTATAAAGGAGAACGAAATATAAATTGAAGTTGAATAGTTTTTGGTTGGAATCCTTGGTCAGTTCCACCTCTAAATGTTCGTATAAATAGTTTCCTGATTCTTTTAACCAAAACACCAAAAAGACAAGAGCACTTAACGAAATAATTAATGCGGTGTTATATATCAAATCATTATTCATAAGCATTCCAACAAGAATAATTGGAAATGAAAGAGCAGGAAATCCAAAAACAAGAAGGAAAAGTTTCCAGTTTTTAAGTCGTAAAAGAAAAGTCATTAAGAAGTTATTTAGTTAACCTAACGACCCTGCGTCCCATTGAAACGCTTGTTATGCAACGCGAATTCATAAAGTAAGTGCAACAACTAAGCACATAAAAAAGAGGATGAATTGGGAAGGTGTTACATTGTTTATCCACCACGATAAATCAAACTAACATGGCCTATCACCAACTCACCCCGCAGGAAAGATATCTAATTTCACACTTAAGAAAACAAGGACTTTGCGTGGCACAGATTGCTCGCCAGACGCGCCGTCATCGCTCTACGATAGCTCGTGAATTCGCCCGCAACGAAAATCGTGCTGGTATTTATCGCCCGAGTAAAGCCCAAGAAAAAACCAACGGTAGGCGCTCACGTTCTCGAAGAAATGGACACTTCAGTGAGGCTGATTATCGACTCGTTGGACAGTATATCCGCAGACAGTGGAGTCCCGAACAAGTCTCGGGTTGGCTAAGAAGCCAGGGAAAGCTTAGGATTTCCCACGAGACGATTTATAGACATATTTGGGCAGACAAGAAAGCGGGAGGCTCGCTCTGGAGTCATCTTCGAGGCTCCCCAAAATTACGACGTAAACGCTATGGTGCCTACGATTCTAGAGGCAGGATAGCCCAAAAACGACATATTTCGGAGCGCCCACTAGAAGTGGAAACACGAGCTACGCTCGGGCATTGGGAGATTGATACTGTACAAGGTTCAGGCGATAAGCATTGCAGCTCATCCGTAAGCACCGACAAAAAGTACATACAATCACGAGCGATCACGGAACGGAATTCCATAGTTATCGTGAAATAGAAAAGCGAACAGGTGTCTTATTTTACTTTGCCAACCCCTACCATTCCTGGGAGCGAGGGAGTAATGAAAATGCCAATGGGCTCATTCGGCAGTATCTACCAAAGCGACAAAGTATGAAAGAAATTACCCAACGAACCTGCACCCAAATTGCCGAGATTTTAAACACTCGACCACGTAAAAGACTGAACTATAAAACTCCAAAAGAATGCTATGAAAAAAATCCCTAATTGTTGCACTTCAAACTTGAACCTAGATTGCTGGTTTACTTTGATTAAAACAAGGCCAAGTTTTTAGCTCAGAAAAATCAGTTTTCCAGACATCAAGTTCAAATAACTCTCCATACTGATCAAGATTAATACGAGCCGTAACGTCAATTCCGTCACTATCTTTAAACCAATACTCTTTAGTAGCTTTCCCAAACTTTGGATCTTTGGTTTTGGAGTGAAAAAGTAAACTTCCCATTCCTCCGTCATTCATTTCAGTTACTTTTAGTTCTGAAATCGAATAGTCTAAACCTGATTTATCTAGCAAATATTTAACGAGAGGAATTTCATCAGGATTTAGCTTTCTCATAAGCAATATAACGACCCGGCGTTTAAGCGGCGAGGGTTTTCGGTTTTTGTGAAAGTAACAGAATTAATCAGTTACCTGAAAGTTAGAAAGGCGGAGCCACTACCCGAGTCAGCCTTGAAACGCTTGTTAGGTGTACAATTGAGTTTAGGGAAAAACAAACAAGATTAAACTCATTATAATAAACCCAATAGCACCAACAGCGAGATTAATTAAAACCATTTTCATAAACCAATTTTGTTCTTTCCATGATTGATAATTTTTTCTGTGAAGGTAGACTAAAGCTAAAATTACAAAAGTGAAGATTAGAACGCTTGATTTCAGAGATTCCATAGCTAATTATCTTCACAAATTATTTAAGGTACACCTAACGACCCCGCGTTTAAGCGGCGAGCCGAGTTAAAATTATTAAGTTCCGAACCCTGTTCGAGTCCGCTTGAAACGCTTGTTATATGCATTACATAGTTGTTTAATAACCCAAATTAAAACTACTTATGAGTCAGATTTATCTTTATTGAACATCTTATAAAAAGCCCACCTGTATGTAATGTCAAGTACTGTCATACCGATAAAAACCACTACAAATAAGTAGTAAATATTATGTTTAAAAGGTTCAATGTCTTCATAAACGGTCCCATCTATCGTAATTACTGCATCTTCATTATAATGCACATTTATCGCATAAAAGAACGCTATAAATAAAAATATAACCACATTAGTGATTATTGATCTCTTAACTTTCTTTAAGAATATTTTATTCAAGGTTAATCAGTTGGTTTGAAGTCTGCATATAACGACCCCGCGTTTAATGGGCGCAGAGATTAAGTTTTTGTTGAAGTAACTGATTTATTTTATCGCACACAAGTTATTGATCTAACTCCGTCTGCGTCCCATTGAAACGCTTGTTAGTAGGTATTTTTAAGGTTTAGCATAGAACTGTAAACTCATAAACCATACTCATTTCAATAGGAACTGGTACAAAAATCAAACCAAGGAACATTACTATCATTCTCCAATAAAACCTCCCTAATACATTTAATTCTTTGTTAATTAATTTCTGAATGAATTGAGCCGAGGTAATTGCAAATAATAAACTAGCAAAAATTGGGAGGAATAGTTTTATAATACTTGGTTCCCACATGCAGGGGCCTATATTACTTTGAGCCCAAAGATAACTTCCGGGAATATAGATTGGAGTTTCAAAAGCCCAGGAAATCCCACCGAATTTAGTCCACCCAGCTGAATTTGTACTTACTCCCCCAACGAGATCAAAAAGCAAATAACCAATTCCTAAGTCATAAAAAATGTGAAGCATAAAGAGGAAAGGAACTAGGATTAAGTTTCTTCCAAGATTAGATAGTTTTATTTTTTTTAAAATCAAAGTGAAGACTTAATGCCTACTAACGCCCCAGCGTTTAAGCGGCGAGTCGAGTTAAAATTATTAAGTTCCGAACCCTGTTCGAGTCCGCTTGAAACGCTTGTTATGTGAAAACTGACGCCCCCCGAACTAGCGCTAAATGTGGTAAAAGCAATGCATTGTTGCAACCCGAATTTTTGGATGTTGACTGGGCAGGCATTCCCCAATTTTACTATAAGCTTTTTGACCAACGCCCCGAGCACAAACGGATTTCTAGAATAACTTAAAATGCTGAACCTTTACGAAAACTCTTAAAAACAACGGTGCAGATTAGAAATGAGAAAAGGGCAAACCACAAACAACGGACGAATTATTTTATTAGCTAATAAGCGAGAAAAGGCAAAGCATATTTACCCACGGAAAAACGAGCCTGCCCAGGCACATAACGACCCTGCGTTTAAGCGGCGAGTCGAGTTAAAATTATTGATTTCCGAACCCTAAACGAGTCCGACTTGAAACGCTTGTTATGCTACTAATTTTTTGTGGTTTTTGGAAAGCGATTTTTTGCGAACTGATAAGTTATATAGAAGATTAATGTGCTGAGTAATATATAGCCAATGTAAAGAGCTTCAGTAGCAAAATCTGAATTCTCAATACCAAACAATATGAAACCCCCATAGAAAAACATAGTTACCACTCCAGGACCTTCTGCAAAGAAGTAAAATCCGACAGCGACAATAAGTGCTATTAAAAACACTATGATTTTATTCTTATCCATAGATTTCGAAAAGTAGCATAACGACCCCGCGTTTAAGCGGCGAAGGGTTTTCGGTTGAACTGAAAGTAACAGAATTAATCAGTTACCTGAAAATTAAAATTGCGGAGCCACTACCCGAGTCCGACTTAAAACGCTTGTTATGTTTCTAAAGCACGACCTTTTCCCAATTTTCAGATATTATTTTTGGTAAACAGAAACTTTTATTTACAGCTGCTCTACCTCGGAAAATGAGAATATCTTTTTTAACTCCTATATCACTTGTACAATTTTCAATATCTAATGAATATGAAACAATTCTTTTCGTGTAGGTCGGACAAATATCTCCACAAGGATAAATAACTTTAACTTTTTGACCATTATGTATACCAAGAATTTCTTCTGTATTCATTTTGACTTCTTTGTCATATGAACTTGTAGCAAAATTTAAAAGCTCATCGTCTGATATAGGCTTTTGACTACATCCGAAAAGAACCAATATTGAACAAGTAAGGAGGGCTTTCATTTTGTAAGAAACATAACGACCCCGCGTTTAAGCGGCGAAGGGTTTTTGGTTTTTTTGAAAGTAACAGAAATAATCAGTTACCTGAAAGTTAAAATTGCGGAGCCACTACCCGAGTCCGCTTGAAACGCTTGTTATACATACGGTTATTGCCCTACTTAATTCTCCCACCAAACTACAACATTAAGTAATTTTGAATGTCCTGGAATTTTTGTTGGGTTTATATCTTTCTTTTCCTCATTCCACCAACCTGGCTCAAGGTCTTTCTTACTGATGCTGAACGATGTATTGAGAGAGTTGACTATTAATACAATGTGGTCCATAGTCGGTTGATAGTCTGAAATAGATGAAAATTTAATTAAGTCAGAGTACGTCGAATTAATTCCAATATCATTCTCTGTTCTGAAACTACTATCCACAATCAAGACACGATTAACTTTTGAAGACATTTTGTTTTGTCGCTCTGGAGTCAGAGTGAGTAAATGTGTACCTGTTGAATCATAGATTTCATAGTCATCGTAATAAGGTTCTCCAAATTCATCAACACCGATCTTTTTTTGTATTAAGTCAGTGGGATACATGGATAAGACTTCTCCAATAGTAGTTCCTTTTTGGATAAACCCAACATTTGAAGGTGTAATTGTAAAATTAGTTGTTTGACTCTGAAGGTAATCAGTACTTCCAGCAAAAAGGATTAAAAAAATGTAAGCCCAAAAATTATTCATTTTTTAGAACAGATTTAAAGTATGTATAACGACCCCGCGTTTAAGCGGCGAGTCGAGTTAAAATTAATAAGGTTCCGAACCCTAAACGAGTCCCGCTTGAAACGCTTGTTATGTTGCTAGCGATCTCCTCTAGGATTATAAACAATAATATCAGGCCATTTTTCTTTCCATTCATCAATTTCACCTTTTGAGTGTGCATGTGAAAAATGATGTTTTCTAGTTTCAAGCTCATTTGCTTTTTCTAGTAACCAATTTGCCAATAATCTAAGATTTTCTGGTTCAGCCTGAATTACTACTTCTTGATTCCGATTATTTATAGAAGAGTTGATAAACATTTTAAGCACTTATTTTTGAAAGCAACATAACGACCCCGCGTTTAAGCGGCGAGTCGAGTTAAAATTATTAAAGTTTCGAACCCTAAACGAGTCCGCTTGAAACGCTTGTTAGGTGTACAGAAGCTTTACGAAAATTGGTATGATTGATAAACCACTTCCAACACTTGTAGCGTAAAGTATTGATTCATTGTAACCAAAAACTAGAAAATATGTTACCATCGCAGTTAAAATAGCGACATATGAAACAACTCTTTTTCTAGAATAAAATTTATTGATTGCATTTTTTGGGTTTCTGTTTTCGAGGATATTCAAGACAGTTAGATTAAACCTGAAAAGGATTTCAAAAGTCCCAATTAGAAAGATGTACAATACTGCTAGAATATGGATAGAGGTTTCGAAGGAATATTCAAAAATACCCACAATAAAGATTACGATAGGAGCGAAGTATAGAATATTCTTCTTGAACCAACTTTTCTCTTTTTCAATGCGAGCTTCCATTTTTTGTAAGTACACCTAACGACCCAGCGTTTAAGCGGCGAGCCGAGTTAAAATTATTAAAGTTCCGAACCCTGTTCGAGTCCCGCTTAAAACGCTTGTTAGCATGCGTGGAGGCGTGATTAAGGTTTAGATTTCTTTCCATTTTTCTAAAGGCACTGAAAACTGATCTTGAGCCTGTTTCTTTGTAATAGCCAATGAATCTTGAAGGTAGTCATGTGTGCATACTCCATTTTTATATACATATAAATACCAACCGATCTCTGGTTTATCTTCTTCAATCACAAATCTTGAGTCGCCAATAATTACTTCAAAACTTTTGTATTTGATCTCACTCATTTTAAAAGCATGCTAACGACCCCGCGTTTAAGCGGCGAGGGTTTTCGATTGAGCTGAAAGTAACAGAATTAATCAATAACCTGAAAATTTAAATCTGCGGAGCCAATACCCGAGTCCGACTTAAAACGCTTGTTATAAGTTGTCAGTAGGTTCTAATTTTTTTGTTGTTTTGAATACTAACAATGCAATGATTGATAGCCATACTGCAATTCTCAAAATTTGAGTATAGTGTAATTCTGAGATAGGAATATTTAATTTGAGATAGCTATTTACAGCAGAAGTTAGAAAGAGAATGCTGATTATCGCTGTGAAAATAAATGACTTTTGTGTTTTTTTATTTAATGCTATTCCCGTAATAAGTATCATTATTCCAATTAAAATACCAACAATAGAGCCTGCTATATCATAGAAAAATTCTGCAAGCATAAGCTCTTGTAATCCTAATATAAAAAGTCTGATTCCAATGAAAATTAGCCAACCGGCAGCAATAGAGAGCAATTTCCAAAAAAGACTTCCCTTTTGATTTGCTACCAAGTAAACGAGCAGGCATAGAAAACATAACCAGCCTACTATGTTTGACGGATTTTCTTCTGAGAGACTAAGCATTCCACTAGCAACAGCTAATATGAATGGAATTGTAAGTTTTAACTTTTTAGCTATCACTTGTAGCAACTTATAACGACCCTGCGTTTAAGCGGCGAGGGTTTTCGGTTGAATGGAAAGTAACATAATTAATTGCCTAGCTGAAAGTTAAAAATTGCGGAGCCACTACCCGAGTCCGACTTAAAACGCTTGTTATACCGCGACTTTTTTAGAATTATAGATTTCAATTCTTTTTGTAGAAAATGGTGTTTTAGTAACTTCTGAAAACCATTTGTCTATAGAAATACAATTTTGTAAAATTTGAGAAAGGGATTTAGTAAAATCATCCCAACCATTCATTTCTTCATTAATCTCAAAACTATAATTCGTTTTATTAATTAATTCCATACAGATTAAATCTTCTGTAATAAGGTCTCTTTTAAAAACCTTTATTGATTTTATTTCTTTTAAAGTTGAAGAGAGAATTACTGAATTTTCTTTCCAGAGCACAATCGAAGTATCTTCAACTTTTATATGATAATCTGAATAATTCATTAGCGGTATAACGACCCTGCGTTTAAGCGGCGAGCCGAGTTAAAATTAATAAATTACCGAACCCTGTTCGAGTCCGACTTGAAACGCTTGTTAGGCAACTGATTCTTTTTGCCCAATACTTGCTGCTATACGAGCAACGTGCCTGTATCTTTCTATCTGTGTAGAATAGATACTTATATCAAAGAAAATCCAAATAGTAGCAAAAAAACCTATTGCTGGCTCAACAGTAAAACCAAGTAGGGTAAAAAAGACTAGAATGGAAATGGCATACCAGTTTACTAGTGCTTTCATTTGTACAACATTATTCTCGATATCAAAGTACAGATTACCTCTTATAACTTGAGTATAGCCTACCTTTAGGTTCCATTTTTTATTAGAACTAAACGAGTAGCTTTCCCGAAAACCAAAAGTGTTCTCATCAATTTTCTTTACATCGATACCAACATACTTTGAGTCGAGAATGGAATTTTGAATTTCCTCTTGAGTTGGAACTTGTTTAAGGGGATATAGAATTTTGGTAGTATAAAACCTCACCGGTATACCAAATTCGAAATACCACCCAACAAATTTATAACTCAGAAATACTTCCACGAGTGTAAATATAAAAACAAAGAGAAAGACTATTTCTAAACTAGATTCCATTTAAAGTTGCCTAACGACCCCGCGTTTAAGCGGCGAGCCGAGTTAAAATTATTAAAGTCCTGAACCCTGTTCGAGTCCGCTTGAAACGCTTGTTATACGCTTATTCTGCGTTACATTTTTGTTTATGATGTTTGAAAACAATAAAAGAGCTATTCATTCTAGAGTCTTCCTGTTTGATCTCTAAAGTTCTAAATAACCAATTAGAATACATTTCTGAAACAAAAAAAACTAATCCACTCAGTCCAAAAGTAACAAAGCCTTGTATAGTTTCTACCAAACTTTCATTAATAAACATCAGAATAATTAATGAAATCAGGATTGAAGCTGAAATTATTGACATACTATTTACAGCAAGACTCAACTTTAAAAGATTACATTTATTCATTTACTATTTTGGTGAAAGTTAAAGCGTATAACGACCCAGCGTTTAAGCGGCGAGCCGAGTTAAAATTATTAAGTTCCGAACCCTAAACGAGTCCCGCTTGAAACGCTTGTTATACTGCAATTTAACTTTGCTTAATAGGCCTAATATACTTTAGATGGCAACCTTCTAAAATTAAAAGACCATATTCCCATCCAAGATTTCCAGGTTTAGAAGGAGTATTATCAAAACTCCAAATATGGTTACCTGATTCGTATTCAATCTGAAAAGATTCTGAAAATTGTTTAGATCTTAGCTTCTCTGAGTTGAATATAAATAATTCATCATCAGTTAATCCTTTTTGAGTCACTTGATCTACTGATGAGCCATCATAAAAATCGAAAATGGTTCGAAAATAAAAGTCTTGAACAGAATCAGGAGAAATCTCTGTTAAAAGCCAATCTTGACTAAATGAATCAGAATAAAACTTCACCTCTTCTGAGAAGCTAAAACTTTTACAGCCACTAATTTTGGAGACTTGACTTTTTGAGCAGGACATGCAAAAATAAATGAGTAATATGGAGTAAGCTAGTTTTTGCATTTGCAGTATAACGACCCTGCGTTTAATGGGCGCAGAGATTAAGTTTTTGTTAAAGTAACTGATTTATTTTATTAGACACAAGTTATTGATCGCACTCCGTCTGCGTCCCATTGAAACGCTTGTTATACGTTTTCTTTGCTATTTGAGACTTACCATTTTTTCCAATTATTGAATCTAAGATGTCTGCAACTTTTTGGATAAATCTGATATGAGCCCAGTAAACGAAGAAAATAAAAAAGGCTACAATTGGGTAGATAATTAATGCAAACCAAGTGTCATTTTCTAAAAGAGGGAATATCTCAATAACTGCTATAGGATCAATATTCTCTTCTAAATAAATCATCAAATATTTCAACTCAACCAATGGAAGTACAATTACAACTATGGTAAATAGTATAATCCAAATTGTAAACGGTAGCTTTTTATTTGATTTAGAATTCAAGTGAAACGTATAACGACCCCGCGTTTAAGCGGCGAAGGGTTTTCGGTTTTTTTGAAAGTAACAGAAATAATCAGTTATCTGAAAATTAAAAATGCGGAGCCACTACCCGAGTCCGACTTGAAACGCTTGTTATAGTGCTGATATTGAATCCCATTACTATAATTCATCTGTTAAATCAGAAATCGTTTCTATAAGATTACTTAGCAAAACAATATTATTACTTATTATCTCATTCTGTTTGATAACTTTTTGATATTGTTCTAAAGTAAGAGTACCATTTTTATATTTGCTTTCGAGAGACTCCAATTCCTCCTTTGGCAAAGGTTTGCAATTTTTCCATTGCATAGACTTCGTTTTGTCATTTGTTTTGATTGTTAAAGTTTTCAATGCTGGACCATGCTGAAATGTATTTTCTCCACCTAAATAGATTGTGTTTAACCCATTTGGGTATTTCACAGATACATCACAATTAGCATCTACATTCGCTGGAATTGATTGAAAATTTTCAGATTCCACCACTTGAAATAGAGAATCTGTTAATTCAGATTCAATTTTGTTGGAATATGTTTTGAAACCCCTCCATTTTTTATAAATCTCTTTAAGAACAATATTGTCACTAGTAACTAAAAATTTACTCCCTCTACAATCATCGCTTATGCATGTCCCATATCTAAGCTCGATATATTCAGTACTCATTTTTTTCTGCTCATGAAACGATAGACGTGTTGACGAGCAACTAGTCGCAAACAGTACGAAAAATAAGATGGAAACTATTGACTTCATTCAGGTTCTTTAAAGCACTATAACGACCCCGCGTTTAAGCGGCGAGTCGAGTTAAAATTAATAAGTTCCGAACCCTGTTCGAGTCCGCTTGAAACGCTTGTTATGTGAAAACTGACGCCCCATGAACTAGTGCTAAATGTGGTAAAAGCAATGCATTGTTGCAACCTGTAATTTTGGATGTTGACTGGGCAGGCTCACTCGGAATGTTCTATAAGCTTTTTAAACAACGCCCCGAGCACAAACGGATTTCTAGAATAACTTAGAATGCCGAATCTTTACGAAGATTCTTAAAAACAACGGTGCAGATTAGGAATGAAAAAGAGGCAAACCACAAACAACGAACGAATTATTTTATTAGCAAATAAGCGAGAAAAGGCAAAGCATATTTACCCACGGAAAAAGCAAGCCTGCCCAGGCACATAACGACCCTGCGTTTAAGCGGCGAGCCGAGTTTTAATTATTAAATTTCCGAACCCTAAACGAGTCCGACTTGAAACGCTTGTTATGTGTTTAATTTTGTTGTTTAAAAGATAATTGTCTAATACTTGTAATATTTTTGAAAACTGCAATTCCACCTAGTATTAGTATAAAATCTGTATACAATCTTGCTATGATCGCAAATTGCGAATATTCAGAAATAGAAGAAGAAAGGTGCCAAATTTCTAATGCTGTTATAACAACTAAAATTAAAACAGCACCAAGTTTATGATTAGGAGCAATTCTTCCTGGCATATATGTTGTGAAAACAAAAATAAAACTAAGAATTAGTAAAAGAGATACAGAGAAATACCAATGCATATTTTCTGCAATCAGCATTGTTACTGTTTGAGCAATTGCAGTTAAAATAGCGGCAAGTGGTAAGAAGAAAATCCAGCGTATTATTTTTAAAAACATAGTTCTTGGTTAAAACACATAACGACCCCGCGTTTAAGCGGCGAAGGGTTTTCGTTTTTTATGAAAGTAACAGAATTAATTAGTTACCTGAAAGTTAAACTTTGCGGAGCCCCTACCCGAGTCCGACTTAAAACGCTTGTTATGCCAAATTGAAACTTATTTTTGCAGCCCATACTCATTTCGTATGTAATTTACTCTATTGTACAAATTTCTAAGAGTGAAAGAACCGCACAAACCATAATCTTCAAACTTATACGTATTTCCGTTTGAGTAAGTAAGAGTAACTTTTGCAAGCCGTTGGTCTGATGGTAAAACCGGCTGAGTTATTGAATTTAGTGATAAGGTATTGAGTATTTCAAAAAAATTGTTGGCTTCATTACTGGGAATTTTTATTCGGTTTATTTCATCACCGTCTAAAGATTTATTAACCACACTGCCATCTTCAGAAATACTAAATATAAAAGTCTCACAAGAACCAAAACATGGGAGAACTTTCATTTTAAATGCTTTGAAGGTTTTATCGTTACTGCTTTTTTTTTGTTCAATAAATCCGAATTGATCGTAAACGACTGATATCGTATCCGAACCATAATGTTGAATAGCCTTTGATCTAGGGGTAATTCTAATAATTGTATTGGAAGTGGTCGTATCTATACTGGTAAACCAATATTCACCATCTAACGGGACAAACCTGAATAAAGGAATAAATTTAACACCATCGTTTTTGATAATGAAAGCAGCACTGATTTTACCATTTACTAATAAATCTAATTGCCCATCCAGGTTGATATCTGTTTTAAACCATTGGGAACTGTGTGCTTCAGATGTATTATGGTAACCAAAGGTTTCTATAGTTTCGTTTGAGAAATAAGAGCTCAAGAATGGATTAATTTCATCTGCATTTTGAATAGCAGCTATATCTTGAGCCTGTATCTGTTGTACGGAAAGGAAGAATATCAATAGAGTGAAAAGTTTCCGCATATTTGCATGAAGAATGATTTGGTATAACATAATATTATCCGAAGGACGGTTTATTAGGGCGAATGGGGATAAACCCTATTCAGCGCCTGCAGAATCATCTTTTCGGTTTATTTGGGACATTATGCGAACAAGAGTTCGGATAAGCTGTTCGCATAAAATCCAATACAAGTGTAAGGAATCAATGCCTCAACTCTCTTACAAGTTAATACTTCCAATTAATAAATCAATACCATTATGGCTAAATCTAAATTATTGGAACAGGTTAGGGAGGAGATCCGCAGAAGAAATTATAGTTTTAAAACGGAGCAGGCGTACATCAGTTGGGTTGTTCGGTTTGTGAAATATCATGGCACCAAACATCCTAATAAAATGGGAGCTCACGAAGTTGAGCAATTTTTAAATTATCTGGCTAATGCCCAAAATGTAGCTGCTGGAACACAAAATCAGGCATTGTCGGCTTTAGTATTTCTATACAAGCAAGTGTTAGGTGTGCCCACCCTAAAATTGGATAAATTACAGCGGGCCAAGAAACCAAAGAACCTCCCAGTGGTACTTTCGAAGGAAGAAGCATCAGCTTTATTTAAATATCTATCGGGATTACCCGCACTCGTTTGTAAGCTTTTATACGGAAGTGGACTACGAATATCAGAAGGGCTGAGATTGCGCGTTCAGGATATTGACTTTGATTATGAGCAACTTTGGGTTCGATCGGGGAAAGGAAATAAAGATAGGGTGAGCTTGTTACCTCAACAATGTATTCCAGCCCTTAAAAAGCAGATTCAAAATGTGAAAACATTGCATGATAATGATACCGCACATGGACTTGGAAGAGCAATACTTCCAAAAGCGTTATCCAAAAAATACCCGAATGAAGATCAAGAATTGCGTTGGCAATATGTATTCCCAGCTAAGATAATATCTGAAGATCCGAGAAGTGGCTTAAAACACAGATACCACATATCAGATCGATTTATACAAAAACACCTTAAAATGGCAGCACTCAAAGCTGGGATTAATAAAAAGGTAACCTGCCACACTCTACGTCATTCTTTTGCCACACACCTACTACAAAATGGATACGACATCCGAACGGTGCAAGAACTGCTAGGCCATAAAAACCTAAAAACCACGATGATTTACACTCACGTAATTAACAAGGGCGGCAACTATATAAAAAGCCCTGTGGATATTCTTGGAGATGCTAGTTAATCAGATTGCGAATACTGCTAATTAGGAGTGTTAGATTATGGGTTGATGTGTAAATAACTCGATTCCCAAACTCCCAATCCAAAATTTCTCATCCACTCCCCAATTTTTAATCCTTAATTCTCCATTCCATCCAAACCTAGTGCATTCTATGGCAAACTCAAAACTAGCCAGAACAAATCCAACAATACTAAAGCTCCACGTTCAGGAATTATTAATCGTTATCTGTGGCTATTTTATATAAAAAAGGCAGGCATCTTAATAAAGATACCTGCCATATATTTTCCTCAGTTATACAACCGAACTTCTAAAATGGATACGACAACTAAACCCTCAAAGCTCAGGGCTCAATCCTCATATCTCTTGTAAACTACAGAATAGTAATCTCTGAGTGATCGCCTACATCAACTTTACCTTTCACATTGGTGAGTACGGTATGTGCACCAATCGTAGAGCCAGATGTTTCTACATTTTTTAGCGTAGCGTTTTCGCGGATGATGGTATTCTCAATTCTCGAATGTACGATATGTGCACCAGCTTCAATGCTTACATTTGGGCCAATTACGCTGCCATCAATGGTTACTCCATCAGCAATAAATACTGGCGGAATGATTTTGGTAGCAGAATAATTTTTCTCATCGTAAGGATGGTTTTCTTTTGCAACAATCTCTCCAGTGGTTTCTAACCAAGCAGGGAGCGTTCCGCAATCCAACCATTCATCTACGGTAGCAATCTTAAACACTTTCCCTTCATTAATCATGTTGTCTAAGGCTACTGTTAAGAAATATTCTCCACCAGGACCTTTAGCGTCATCGTCCATCACGCGCTGAACTTGGCGCTTTAGATCTTGCCCATCTTTAAAATAATACACACCAATAATGGCCAAGTCAGAAATAAATTCCTCTGGTTTTTCTACAAATCCAGTAATAGTGTCGTTCTCATGAACAGCAACGCCAAAACGTGAAGGGTCATCCACTTGCTTTAGCCAAATAACGCTATCGGCGCCATCTAAGTTGAATTTTTCTTTGCTATCAAATAGTGTGTCAGCAAAGGCAACAATTACTTCGCCATCTAAATCTTCGCTTGCGCAAGATACCGCATGGGCTGTGCCTAATGCAGGAAATTGTACGCGGAATGTGGCTGTGGCATCGTGTCGGTCACTCATTACCGTAAGTTGATCTTTAATATCCTGTCCGAAATCAGGACCAAGTATGTACACAATCTCATCAATCTTGCGGTCTAGTGTCCGCACAAAAGTCTCTACTAAACGCTCAATAATCATGGTGCCAGCAACAGGCAATAACGGTTTTGGTACAGTATGCGAATGTGGGCGAACACGTGTTCCTCGTCCCGCCATTGGGATAATTAATTTCATATATTCTACTCCATTTTTGGAAACTTAATCAGTAATAGGGCGTGAATATAGCGTTGCTTCCAATCAAATTCGACAAACTTGTTCTATAATCACAAATAATCACAGTTAAATAACACACACTTGTACTGGTATCTCACTTTTCTAAACTTACTCTCAGTTATATTTTGCGTTATTTTATTTCGATACCATTGGGTACGCGGTAAATTCTTTCTGCATGTGTACCAGCAAATGGGCTACAAAAACAACGAATACAAGCATTGGCTCAAATCTCATTGGGATGCCAAAGTATTGCCCTGGGAACTAGGGCTATTTAATATTTTTATTTTCATAACTGTTCTGCCTGAGGACTGGTTTCCTTTTGTGCTTACCAGAACTTCGGTAGCGCTTATTCTATTTACGTACGGTTTTTTCTGGTTGGGAAGTGTGCGTCGCTACAAAGAGGAGAAGGTGAAGAAACCTCTTGTTTTTACCAGCCGAGTTAAACGTTTAGTAGCTCCTGTCGTACTTTTTTCTACGATAATGCCGCTATTTTTCACCTACGCTGCGTATACAGGCAATGTGATATTTCTGAATGTCGGCTTAATAAATTTCAATCCAGATATTCTAGGTTTCGATGTAACCTTACTTATTTTTGGATGGGTTTTTGGCGCGATTTTGCTTCCATTTTGGATTCTTTTGGCTGGCTGGGTAACAGCTCCTATCGAACAAAATATTCAAGAGGGTTTCAAAAAGCAGGCGCGTAAAAAACTAGCTTCTATGCCGCATCTTAAAGTGGTGGCAATTACGGGGAGTTATGGCAAAACGAGTACTAAATTTATGGTGCGCGATTTGTTGAAAGAACGATTTAGCGTGTGTTCAACTCCTGGTAGCTATAACACGCCAATGGGGATTTGCAAAGTGATTAACAACGACTTGCAATCGCACCATCAAATCTTAATTCTTGAAATGGGTGCTCGTTATGAGGGGAATATTCAAGAATTATGCGATATCGCGCAGCCAGATGTTGCCATTGTTACCAATGTGGGAGTTGCCCATTTAGAAACGTTTGGCTCCAAAGAGATTATTGCTAAAGAAAAAGGAACTTTGGTAGATAACTTGCCAGCCGGCGGCGTAGCAATTCTTAATGCAGATGACGAATTAGTGACCAAAATGGGTGTCAACCGTGCGGATATCGAAAGGATTGTTGTCGGGCTTACAGGTGGTGATATAAAAGGCGGAGAAATTATCTATAACACTTCAGGGTCTAATTTTACGGTGAAGATTGGCGAAGCTGAAGAAGATTTTCAAACACGATTACTGGGTGCTCACAATGTGCAAAATATGCTTTTGGCGATAGGAGTGGGGCATCATTTTGGTGTGCGCATTAAAACGATGGCCATAGCGGCAAAGAATATTGAACCTATTGAACATCGACTTGAGCTAAAGCAAGCGGGCGAGTTGTTCATTATTGATGATGCATTTAACTCAAACCCAGTAGGCGCAAAAAACGCTGTGGAGATTTTAGGAGCCTTTAATTCAGGCAAAAGAATCATCATCACTCCAGGAATGGTGGAGTTAGGCGAACTTGAATTTGAAGAGAATAAGAAATTCGGGGAAGCAATCGGAAATGCCAATTTGGATATGATTGTTTTGGTGGGCGAAGAGCGCGCTAAGCCCATTTTCGAAGGCGTTAAATTGGTAGAAGGCCAAGCCGAGAAAGTTCATATCGTACATACATTATTTGAAGCGAACGAAATTGTACGCAACATTGCCACATCTGGTGATGTGATACTCTACGAAAACGATTTGCCTGATGTGTATAATGAATCTTGATTTGTAACTCTTTTCTCCCCTTGGGGAGGGGCAAATTGATCCACTTGGGCAGCAGTCAGGGTGAGGACTGTGGGGTTTAGACCTAGAAACGATCTCGATTATGCTGTACTTGTTTCAGCATCTTTGTGAGGGTAAGATTTTTAAACAGACATCCTAGCTATGAACAAAAGCGTTCGTAACGAGGGAGAGTTTTTCATTCGGTTAGTTGCAACGACAAGGAACCACTTTTGAGGGGTGTTAGTGATAACGAGCGCGCAATTACCAAACCCCAATTCTTAATCATTAATTCTACATTCTTAATTCAATTCTACTCAAACCGCACAGCATCTGCAGGCTGTACTTGAGACGCTCTATGTGCAGGGTACCAGCTTGCCAATAAGCATAGCACTAAACTTCCCAGCAAAATAATTCCAACATCTAGCGATCGAATTTCAACAGGATACGCATCAATAATAAAAGCAGAAGAAAGTTTAACCAAGCCGAACTTCATTTGAGCCCAGCTTAAAGCTAATCCGAGCGTGCCTCCGATAAAGCAACCGATTAAGCCGATATAAAGTCCTTGTTTTCTGAAGATAGATCGAATGGCTGCTCTAGAATATCCCATCGACATCAAAATCCCGATATCTCGTCTTTTTTGGATTACAATCATGGTTAACGAACCTACAATATTGAGCACCGCTACAATAATTATAATCATTAAAATAATGTAGGAACTCCACTTCTCGAGATACATCACATCATACAATGGTTTCTGTAAATCGTACCAGCTTAAGACGTTGAAATCACTGCCTAGTAGCGTTTGCAGCTCGGCTTTTACCTGTTCAGAATCCTCATTTTTTATCAATTTTATATCGAGCCCAGAAATATTATTTCGAGATTTGAAAAGACGTTGGGCAGCTGCTATATCAACAAAAACTTGAGCTTCTCCGCTAATCTGTTGCGAAAAATAAGAGCCACGCGTTTCAAAGCGGTAAATACGCGGTGTAGAGATTTGAGTAAGAGCCTTTCTCATGCCCGAAGCGCTAAGCAAAGCGACTTCTTCACCCAGATAAATGTCTAAATCGTTGCGTAATTGCTCGTGCAAAATCACACCAGGTTTACGGTTGCGCACCCCAACATCAAAAACGCCAGATGTAACACTTTCTTCAATATCTATAAGTTGAAAGAACAGGTCTTTATCTATTCCCTTAACTTCTACCACTTTATTTTCATTCTCGCCGTGCGCTAGTAAAGCCTTACCAACTACATACGGAGAGATTACACGAACCTCAGGCAAAGCTTCGATTTTGTCGAGCATAAGTTGGTTTTGCGCAAAAGTTGATGTGCTAGAAGCTTCAATACGAATATCGGGATCGCTAGAAAGTAGAAAGCCTTTTATAAGTTCAAAAAAACCATTAAGGACTGATAAAACTACAATTAAAAGGGCTACGCCAATAGTTAAACCCGCTATACTGATAAGAGTAAGCGTGGAAATAAGCGAGATGTGCTTTTTTGAAAATAAATAGCGGCGGGCAATTCGTCCAGTATTGTTCATAAAATCAAAATAAAGAATAGCTACGTTGGAAACATCCCGATTAGCGCAAAAGATTTGAGCTAAATTTGTTATCTTCATTCCCGTTTAATTTACCTAAAGTGATGAGTTCAACGCTTAGTAATGAAATTATTTCATCTATCTCGGATGGTTCCCATGGAGATCCTTTTTCAGTATTAGGATTACAGAGTATTATCGAGAAAAAAATAGAGAAGCTTGTTATAAGAGCTTTTAGACCTGAAGCAGAACAAGTTTTTGCCCTTATAGGAAAAGCTAAACCACTTGAGCTACAACGGGTTTCAGAGGAAGGTCTGTTCGAAATAGTAGTGCCTCGCCGTAAAAATAGATTTGATTATCGGCTGCTTGTCAAGCCTTTTAATGGCGATTCTTTTGAAATTATAGACGCTTACAACTACAACTCGCTCTTAACTGATTTTGACTTGCAGCTTTGGGGCGAAGGAAATCATCAGAAAGCGTATGAATTTATGGGTGCGCATCCGCGCGAAATTGATGGAGTTAAAGGTGTTCACTTTGTAGTTACTGCGCCGAGTGCTTATCGGGTAAGTGTAATCGGTTCGTTTAACAATTGGGATGGTCGAGTGCATGGAATGCGGAAGTTTCATGAACAAGGATTATGGGAAATTTTTATCCCTCATGTAGCCCCAGGCGATAACTATAAGTTCGAGATTAAAACTCCTATCCAAGATGCACCTCTTAAAAAAGCAGATCCATTCGCATTTTATGCGGAATTGAGACCAGGAACAGCTTCTATTGTTGCCAATATCGAAGACTTCGAATGGAGCGATTCGGAATGGGTAGAAAACAGAAAAAAACACCAAGCTCAAGATCAGCCCATTTCTGTTTACGAAGTACATTTAGGTTCCTGGAAAAAGAAGCTTGGAGAAACTCCCGATTATCTTAGTTATATAGAGCTTGCGAAAGATTTAATTCCATACGCAAAAGAGCAAGGGTTTACTCATCTAGAACTATTACCTATTTCAGAACACCCATACGACCCGTCTTGGGGATATCAAGTAACAGGTTATTATGCGCCAACAAGTAGGTTTGGCTCGCCTGAGGACTTTATGTTCTTTGTGGATGAATGCCATAAAGCAGGGTTGGGCGTAATTATAGATTGGGTTCCAGCTCATTTTGCAAAAGATGAGCATGGCTTACGCCGTTTTGATGGAACAGGGCTTTTCGAGCACGAAGATCCACGCCAAGGTGAGCACAAAGATTGGGGGACATGTATTTTTAACTTCGGGCGTACTGAGGTTCAGAATTTCCTCGTTTCTAATGCGGTGTACTGGTGCGACAAGTTTCATATTGACGGGCTCCGTGTTGATGCCGTAGCGTCAATGCTCTATCTCGATTATTCAAGAGAAGCTGATGAATGGGTACCCAATAAATATGGTGGACGAGAAAATATCGAAGCTATCGACTTTCTGCGAAAATTCAATTCTGCTGTACACGCACAATATCCTGGCGTGGTTACTTTTGCGGAAGAATCTACGTCATGGGGAGGCGTTTCGCGCCCCATAGAAACAGGTGGTTTAGGCTTTGACTATAAATGGAATATGGGGTGGATGAATGACACGCTCGATTACATTGAAGAAGATCCTATTTATAGAAAATTCCATCAAGATCAGCTTACATTTTCGTTGATTTACGCTTTTTCAGAAAGCTTCACACTGCCATTTTCGCATGATGAAGTGGTACACATGAAGCAATCGATGATAAGTAAAATGCCTGGCGACGATTGGCAGAAATTTGCAAACCTAAGGCTACTTTACACCTATATGTTTGCTCATCCGGGAAAGAACTTGCTGTTTATGGGTTGCGAATTTGGCCAATGGTCAGAGTGGAATCAAGACAAATCTTTAGATTGGCACTTGTTGGAATGGGAAAAGCACCGAGGCCTGCAGTTACTCGTTAGTGATTTAAACAAGCTAAACAAACAAGAGCCGGCATTGCATCAGGTAGATTCTAATTGGCGTGGCTTTGAATGGATTGATGTAAGTGATGCAGACAATAGTTTGATTTCTTTTTTGCGCAGGGCTAAAGATCCAGAAGACTTTTTATTGATTGTATTAAATTTTACACCAACAGTGCATCATGAATACAGATTTGGCGTACCCAAAGCTGGAGACTATGAAGTAGTTTTAAATAGCGACTCAGAGTTTTATGGCGGAAGTAACGCAGGGGATTCAGTAATTCGAGCAGAATTAGGCGAATGGAATAATCAGCCCGCTCATATAAAAATAACAATACCGCCATTGGCTGGAGTAATAATTAAACCAAAGAAATTGAAATAATGAGATTTCCTCGTTCAAGCGGGACTTTAGTCCATCCCACCTCATTTCCAGGTAAATACGGAATTGGCGAGCTAGGCCACGAAGCTAGAGTATTTCTAGATTTTTTAGCAGAAACAAACCAAACCATTTGGCAAATTCTACCACTTACCCCAACGGGCTATGGTAACTCTCCATACGCTAGTTATTCAGCATTTGCAGGAAATCCGTATTTAATTAGCTTAGATATTCTTGTTGAAAAGGGATTGCTTTCCACATCTGACGTTGCTGAGGCTGAGTTAGAATCAACCTCTAAAGTGCTATATGATGAGGCTTTTGCAAATAAAGACGCGTTATTTAAAAAAGCCGCAAAAGGATTTTATAGCAACAAGTCTAAGGAGCAAGAAAAGGCATTCAAGCAATTTAAAAAGTTAAATAAGCATTGGTTAGATGATTATAGCTTGTTTATGGCTTGTGCGTTGTCGTACAATAAACAACCTTGGAATACTTGGGCTCCTGAAATTGCACAGCGCCAACCAGATGCGTTAAAGGTTGCTAGGAAAAAATATAAAGAAGAAGTTGCTCTCCAAGAATGGCTACAATTTGAGTTTTATGAGCAGTGGAAATCACTTAAAGATTACGCTAATCAGAAAGGCATTCGCATTATCGGAGATATTCCAATTTTTGTGGATCATAATAGCGCTGATGTATGGGCAAACCCGCAGTATTTTGAAATAGATAAGAAGGGAAATCGCAAGCTAGTTGCAGGTGTTCCACCAGACTATTTCAGTGCAACAGGTCAGCTTTGGGGAAATCCTCTGTATAAATGGAAAACACTTGAAGCTGATGGCTTTTCTTGGTGGGTAGATCGGTTTAAGCACATGTTTAAAACGTGTGATGCCATTAGAGTAGATCACTTTAGAGGTTTTGAAGCATATTGGGAAGTTAAAGCATCAGAGAAAACAGCAGAAAAAGGTCGATGGGTTAAAGGCCCTGGCGAGAAACTGTTTGATGCCATTCTAGAAAAATGTGGAGAGTTGCCCATTATTGCTGAAGATTTAGGTTTTGTTACTGAAGGTGTGGAAAAGCTACGCGATAAATACAATTTTCCAGGCATGAAAATTATTCAGTTCGCATTTGATGCAGACTCAGCAAACGCTTTTCTGCCGCATAACTATCCACAGAACTGCGTGGTTTATACAGGTACGCACGATAACGATACCAGCAAAGGTTGGTATAATAGTGCCCCTGAAGTTGAACAGCACCGTGCGAGAGTTTATGCGCAATCTGATGGGAATGAGATAAACTGGGCGTTTATTCGGTTAGCTATGTTTTCTGTAGCCGATCAGGCTATTACGCCATTACAAGACTTTATGAGCCTTGGTAGCGAAGATAGAACTAACATTCCTGGAACGTCTTCTAACAACTGGCTTTGGAGATATACTGACTCAGAGCTGGCCCGTGTAGATAAAGTGCGAATTATGGAATTGATCAAGCAAACTAATCGAGCTTAACCTAGAATTTACATCAAAAAGCCTCTCTTTAATACCATTAGCTAATTCCGTATATTCAAGGCTTTAAAATTTATGACAAAGATGCCATTTAAGTTGAATCATTTACCAATCCGCGCTCAAAAGCCTAGAAATAATGGAATGACCTTAGTGTTAGACAAAGGTTATAGTACACGACAAGCGGAAGATTTTTGTGATGTATGCTCTGATTTGGTAGATGTAGTTAAGCTCGGATGGGGTACTAGCTACGTAACTCAAAACTTAGAAGCAAAGCTTTCGGTATATGCAAATGCAGGTATTCCGGTTTATTTGGGTGGCACACTCTTTGAAGCATATTTATTACGTGACCAATTAGATTCGTATCTTAAGCTGTTGGATAAGTACCATATAAATACTCTAGAAGTATCTAATGGTACTATTTGGTTGTCGGATAAACGAAAGCAAGAGATTATTCGCGATTTAAGCCAAGATTATAACGTATATTCCGAGGTCGGGAGTAAGAATCCGAATGAAATAATTCCTCCATACAAATGGGTTCGTGTTATCCAAGAAGAACTTGAAGCTGGCGCAATAAAAGTAATTTGTGAAGCCCGTGAAAGTGGAACAGTTGGTGTTTTCCGGCCAAACGGCGAAATCCGCGCTGGCCTAATGGAAGAAATAACCGATCAAATTGACGTAGAAAAATTGATATTTGAAGCTCCAAAAAAGGATCAACAAGTCTGGTTTGTACGCAAGTATGGAAGTAATGTAAATCTAGGAAATATTCCTCCAGAAGAGGTTATTTCATTAGAGACCATACGTTTAGGTCTTCGAGGTGATACTCTCATGGAGTTTAGTTCAGTAGATAACCAGAAGTTCGACGAAATGATGATTGATAAGTCCAATCCAAACGAAGAGTAATTACAGAACCTATTTTTATGAAAATATTATACGCAGCCGCTGAAATTTCCCCATTTGCAAGAATGACTTACACTGCCGATTTACTTCGGTTCCTTCCAGCATCCCTTCAAGATAAAGGCTTTGAAATCCGAATCTTGCTGCCTAAATACGGTTCTATTAACGATCGTAGAAACAGGCTTCATGAAGTAATACGTCTTTCAGGTATTGAGGTAGAGGTTGGTGATAATATTGAAAGTATGAAAATTAAAGTAGCAAGTATTCCCAATGCAAAGCTACAAGTTTACTTTTTGGATAATGATACCTACTTCAAGAGAAAAGGTTTGTTTAAAAAACCAGATTCCGAAGAGTATTACAAAGATAATGATGAAAGATTGGCTTTCTACAATAAAGGTGTACTTGAAACAGTTATCAAGCTCGGTTGGCAACCGGATATTATTCATTGCCATGATTGGCCGTCGGGCTTAATTCCTTTATTGGTTAAAACAAAGTACAAGGACGAAGAGATTTTTAAGAATACTAAAATAATCTATAATCTCCATCATCCGCAAAATGAAGGACATGCCGAGACGGCGCGTATACTTGAATTGCTTGGTCTCCCTGAAGATGTTGACATCAATTCGCTTACAGACAATGGTGAAGTAGACTTACTTAAATTAGGGTTACGGTATAGTGACCATGTGGTTACTGGAAACTATTTGAATAACGAATTTGACGAGATATTTTCTGCATTGGGAATTACACCAACAAAAATTCAGGGTTCACCCGAAGATGTTTCGGATAAATTCGCTGAATACTATAAGACAATAGCGGAATAACAGATTTAATTTTTTAGAGATTTTTTGATGCAAAGAAATGTGAAGGCCGCAGGTGTCAGACGGCTTGTTTTACTCCTAACAATAAGTGGATTATTTTTTGCTTGTGGGACTAAGTCTGGACCAGTCGGTGGCGGTATTATTCCTGAAGTAGAAGTTGCTTACGATACCTTAATGGTATCAGGGTTTCATGCGGATTCAGTATCCAGCTATTCAGGTAAACTTACTCGAACGCCAATTGGTAAATATTCAGACTCAGCTTTTGGAGATGTAGAGGCGGTGGCGTATATAAAGCCAACTATCTATAGTTTCAATTTAGATACTACACTAGATAACTCTTACTCAATGTATTTGGACATTAAGTTCGATACTACCCAAATATATGGAGACAGCCTCGCACAAACGGAGTTTTCTGTTTACAAAGTTACAGAGCTTTGGCGTAGTAACGAGTTGTTAGTTGATACTAAACCTGCATATGATGAGTCGGTTGAAATTGCCTCATTTACACGCTTAAGAGAGGATAGTATCAGAGTATCATTATCTCAAACGTGGGTTGAAGAATTTGCTAGCTACGTAAATGACAGTACAGCAACACAAGATTCTAGTTTTGTGTATGATTTTTATGGGTTGGCCATTGTGCCTAAAGGAACTTCAAGTAAAATTTCGCTTCCTATTCCCAGCTCTTCCGAATTTAAGCTAATTAACACAGAAGTTGGCGATACTGCATCTGTTGCGATATTAGACTGGGGTTATTCTGTAGAGTATGCTAATAAGCCATATCCAGCCAATAAATTGGCACTTTACAACTCTTTGGATAGATTTTATTCCTTTAGCTTAGAAGAAGAAGTGGATACACTTACGATAAGAAATTTATTAAAAGCCGAGCTTATAATTTA
This sequence comes from Balneola sp., assembly GCA_048267405.1. GTDB lineage: Bacteria > Bacteroidota > Rhodothermia > Balneolales > Balneolaceae > Balneola. The sequence continues at coordinate 328,094 of JBLWXP010000002.1, forward strand.
TCAGGATAGTGGTCTACTTGAAAGTTCATTGCCAGTAAATAACACTAGGTTTGAAATTCCATATTTAGAGCTGAAATCTAGCATTAATAATGGTATAGCGTATGAACTGCAGTTCTCTTCCTCAGAAATTGTAGGCTTTTTAGACGAAAATATTAATGGATACCGATTTGATGTTACCTCTCATGTGAACTCATACATCTTTGACGACCCAAGTGATAAAACTCTATATCTTCATTTGAACCCTGCGAATGGTGTGCTAAGGTCTACGTTACTGTACGACGAAAATGCAATCAAGTCGTTGAAACCGAAACTGATTTTACTAACAGCTAAGTAAGGGCCAAGTCATGAAGAAATTAAGTTTAATAGCATTATCTATATTTATTGTAGGCTCAGCATTCGCTCAAACAGTTAATGACTCAGAAGCGAGAAGTGGTTCCATGTACTCCTTTTACGGGGTAGGGATGCCAATTTTACAGAATAGCGCTCAAGAAAAAGGAATGGGTATTCTTGGCGTTTCATCAAACAGTTTCCAAACCTCGGGTCTTAGCAACCCTGCTTTTTGGGGGCAGGGTTCATTTGTAAGAGGAACAGCTAATTTTACTCTAGCAAAGTATAGTGCGAAGGACAATTTCAGTTCAAGTACAAATTCTTTGTTTGAAGCGGGAACAATTCATATTGTTTTTCCTATTATAAAACAAAAATTAGGGGTTTCTGCAGCACTATACCCAGTTACTCGAACTAATTTTAAATCATCTATATCTAGAGAAATTTTTCCAAACGCTACAGATACTTTGGGATATCAGTCTGATAAAAATGGAACCGGTGGAATAAGTAAGCTAGAATTTGGCTTTGGTTTTGCGTTAAATAAGTATATTTCGGTTGGATATGCTCCATCACTAGCTTTTATGAGGACGAGTAATAGCGACCAAATTGATTTTAGTAATTCGGGATATTCAACCAATACGGTTAATACCGATGTGACTGCAGCAGCTTTTTCACAGCGTTTTGGCATCCTATTTAGTAAAAGAGGCTTGTTTAATAAGAATGATATTGTTCAATTAGGCTCTGCTGTTGTGCTTCCAGTTAACTTCGATGCAAAAAGTAAATCGTTGACAACTAAAGTTATTAATGGATCATTAACCACTATTGATCTAGATCGAAGTGGCACAGGAAATGTTTCTCTTCCTCTACAAGTGAGTGGGGGTTTAACCTATTTCGCGAGTCCTTACTTTAATGTAACTGCTGATGGTTTGTACGAAGAATGGAGTAAAGCCAAGTATGAATTAGACTTAGGTGATTTGAATAATTATAGCGATAGATTTTTATTAGGACTTGGAGCACAATTTCATCCATATAAAAAAGGATCGGCTAAGTTTTTATCAAAATTCAGGTATAGTGCTGGTGTTTCTTACGACAAAGGTCATTTGAATATTGATAATAAAGATATCAATACACTTTGGTTCTCTACAGGGATTGGCGTCTTTGCTCCTAGGGCTTCAATGTCCTCTTTTGATGTAAGTATTCAGTATGGTATTCGAGGTACAGCCACACAGAATTTGGTTCAAGAAAAAATTTGGGCAATTAATTTTTCTGTTAATTTGACTGAACTTATGTTTATAAGACCAAAGCTTAATTAATTCTATAATAATAAATCCGCTAACTACGGTGTTACAATAAAAGACACTAATAACATTTATACGAGATGATGAAAAATTTAATAGTAATCGTAGGGTTCATGCTTGTTAGCACTAATATGGTGACTGCTCAGGCTGAGTGTAATACTAACCCGCCACAAGGTCTTAGTCCATTACAGGCTTATTCCATCTTCCAATCTAACTATAAAGGTAAAGATTATAGCTTTGCTTTAGATTATGGCCGCTGGATGATTTGTGCAAAACCACTAACTATTGAGTCTTATAAAGGCTTCAACTTGTCTACACAGTATGATAAGTTTGTTAAGATTTACCAAGCATTAGCTGAAGAACAAAATGATCCTACCATTAAAGCTGCTTATCTAGATACTGCGTTAACGTTGTTTGATGATAAGATGGAGTTATTTGGCGAAGAACAAAGCGAAGCTTTTGAAATTCATCAGCAAAAAGGGCGTTTTTACTTACAAAACTATACTCACATAGACAATGGTTTGAGTAAAGCATATGCCGAATTTCAAACAATGTTTGATCTAAACCCTAAGCGTGCTACAGAATCTGCAAATGGATACTATGTAAAAGTGGTACTTGACGATTTGGTTTCAAAAGGCGAAAAAGATGCAGCACAAGCTGTAATCGATAAAGCAACACCTTTTGCTAACCCAGCTATTGAAGAGTTCTTGCAAAAAAAGCAAAAAGAAATATTAGGATCGCCTGAAGAGCAAATTGCTTTTTTCAACTGTTCTGAAGAACCAGGTAAAGGTGGCTTAGCTGATGAACCAGAGAATATTGAAATTCTAGAAGCATGTAAAGGTGCGTACAAACAACTTGACGATCTTAGTAATATGGCTCGTTTAAGCCGTACTTTACATGACCTACAACCTACATTTCAAAGTGCATCTGATTTAGGTGATATTGAAAAAGGTAATGCACGTTATTCTTCTGCGTTAACTTTCTACAAGCAGGCTTTAACTTTGGCTGAAACTGAAGAAGATAAATTATCTTTATATCTTGACCTATCTGATGTAAGTATTAGTTTAGGACAATTAAAAGATGCTAAAGGTTACGCGCAGCAAGCAATTAAAGCGAATCCAAACTTTGGTAGAGCTTACATTGAAATGGCTCGTATTTATGGTGCAGTAATTTCTAAATGTACTGAAGACAGAAAGCTTGAAGCTACCGATAAAGTAGTTTACTGGGTTGTTATAGATTACTTAAACCTTGCTAAGCGTAAAGATCCATCAGTTGCTAATACGGTTAACAGTCAGCTTTCTACTTATGAAGCTGTTACGCCAACAGCCGAGGATAAGTTCTTAAAATTAAATTACAAAGATGGCGAGAAAATAAAAATTGATGGCTCTTTAATGCCTTGCTACAGCATAGTAAATGAAACTACTACTGCTCGTTAATTTGCTATCATTTAAAACATTTGTATATTTTCTCATCTTCTGAATTAGATTGCGGTGTGGGAACTAGCCCACACCGTATTTTTTCCCAGCTCTCCTTCGAATTTCCAACATATTATTGAAATCGATATCTCATAATCGGAGATCGGGCAACTTTATATATCAAACATATTAATGGCACGGAATAGAAAGAACTATAAAAACCGTAACAAGGGTAAAAACAATTCTAATAACAATGCTAACCGCAACAAAACTGCGGGTAATGTTTTTATTCCTAAATTTTATTGGAAAGAAAACCTTGGGCTAGCGGGCCGTTATGCTGGTGTTCTTGAAATAAACGCGAAAGGCTGGGGCTTGATTCGTAAACTTGACTACGAATTTAGCTATAGTCCCCAAGACCCTTTTTTAAAGCCAGAAGAAGTAAAAGCACTTGATTTACGTCCTGGTCTAATCCTTGAAGGCGAATTTGAAGAAGATAAACGAGGTAATAAACACGTTTGTGCCATCGACCAAATAAACCGTAAGCCTGTTGAAGCTTGGACAAAGTCTAGTCGCTTTGAACGCCAAACACCAATTATGCCTGTAGACTGGATAAGAATGGGCGATCGCGCAGATAATATTGAAATGCGTGTAATTGATTTAGTTGCTCCGATTGGTAAAGGACAAAGGGCGCTTATTGTGGCGCCACCAAGAACTGGTAAAACAGTAATGCTAAAGCAAATTGCAAATAGTATCACCGAAAGCCACCCTGATATTCATCTAAGTGTACTTTTAGTAGATGAACGGCCTGAGGAAGTAACCGATTTTATCCGATCTACAAAAGCTGAAGTATTTGCATCGTCTAACGACAAGAAAACACAAAGCCATATTCGGATTACTGAAATGGCTCTAGGTTACGCTAAACGTAAGGCAGAGATGGGAGAAGACGCTGTATTGCTTATAGACTCGTTAACGCGGCTAGGAAGAGCTTACAATGCAGTTCAGTCAAATAGTGGACGAACTCTTTCTGGGGGTTTAGATATTCGAGCTTTAGAAATACCTAAGAAAATATTCGGATCTGCACGTAAAATTGAAGGTGGTGGTTCATTAACCATTATTGCCACTTGTTTAGTAGAAACGAACTCGAGAATGGATGATCTGATTTTTGAGGAATTTAAAGGAACTGGAAATATGGAATTGGTTCTAGATAGAGAGCTAGCGAATGATCGTATCTATCCAGCTATTAATATCACAGCTTCGGGGACGAGAAACGAAGATAAGTTCATCACAGATTCACTTGAAGAGCGAAATATGGTGCGTCGTTATTTACTTAAAAAGTCGCCGAAAGAGTCAATGTTAGGCTTACTAAAGGTATTGAAGAATACAGATAGCAACCAAGAGCTATTGAATCAAATAGCAGCTTTATCGTAATAGAATAAGCTATTTATTTACTGTTAAAATTAAAAAAAGCCCTTCACTTATTTGCTACAAGTGAAGGGCTTTTTGCTTCATTAAAGAAAAAGGATTAAGCAACAGGAATGCTAGTATCAATTTCTTTAGACCACGCTGTAATACCGCCTTTTAAGTTCGAAATATTCGTGAACCCTTGTTTTTCGAGAAACTGACAAGCTTGAGCGCTACGTCCGCCAGAGCGACACATAACGATTACCTCTTCATCTTTATGTTGCTTTATTTCGTCTAGGCGCACATCCAATTGGCCTAAAGAAATCAGTTCTCCATCCAGGTTAGAAACTAAATATTCGAAATGCTCACGAACATCAAGTAAGAAAAACTTTTCGCCGGCATCTTTTTTATCTTTTAATTCTTGTACAGTTATTTCTTTCATGTGTAATTAATTAGGGATTTGAATATCTGTCTAGTTTAAATTGCTCGCCTAAATATAACTTTTTTGCATCTTCATTTTCAGCAAGAGTATCAGCGGAGCCTTCCATTAAAATTTTACCTTCAAACATTAGGTAGGCACGGTCGGTAATGGCGAGTGTCTCGTGCACGTTGTGGTCGGTAATTAAAATACCAATATTCTTATGGCGTAGTTTTGAAACAATTTCTTGAATGTCTTCAACGGCTATGGGATCAACGCCGGCAAAAGGCTCATCTAAAAGAATGAAATTTGGCTCTGTAACCAATGCTCTTGCAATCTCGGTTCTGCGACGTTCTCCGCCCGATAAGCTATATCCTTTATTATTTACAACTTTATGTAGTGTAAATTCTTCTATAAGGCGATCTACACGTTCTTTTATTTCTTGTTTTGAATATGAAAAGAATTGAAGAACGGATTCTAAATTTTGGCGAACTGTAAGATTTCTGAAAACACTCGCTTCTTGTGCTAAGTAGCCAACACCCATACGGGCTCTTTTGTACATGGCTTTTTGAGTGATGTTCTTTTCATCGAGGAAAATGGAGCCAGAGTTTGGAGTAACAAGACCAACCATCATATAAAAAGTGGTGGTTTTTCCAGCACCATTAGGGCCGAGTAGCCCAACAATCTCACCCTGCTTAACATTGATAGAAACTTTATCAACAACGGTACGTTTTCGGTACCGTTTTACCAACTCTTTGCTATGTAGTGTTAAGGATGTGTCTTGGCTACTGCTCATAATGCATAAGGTAATAAAACTTATGCTATCGACAAGGAGTTTAGGATAGAATCGAAGAATGGTTTTCCGTCTTCTGAACCAAGAATGCTTTCCATTGCACGCTCAGGGTGTGGCATCATTCCCAACACATTTTTCCCTACGCTTGTTATTCCGGCAATATGATCTATTGAGCCATTGAAGTTTGACTCTTCAGTTAGCTCACCTTCTGAGTTGCAATAGCGGAACACAATTTGGTCGTTATCTTGAAGTAATTTCAGTCCGTCATCATTAATGTGGTAATTACCTTCGCCGTGAGAAACAGGAACGTTGAAGATCTGATTTTTCTCAAGAGATGATGTGAAAAGGTTGTCGGTAGATTCGCAGCGCATAAAAATATCTTTACAAACATGGCGCAAATCTTTGTTGTGCATCATTGCTCCAGGGATAAGATGAGCTTCTAACAAAATTTGGAAACCATTGCAAATGCCCAGTACTGGTCCGCCTTTTTCCGCAAATTTTACAACCTCTTGCATAATTGGAGAGAACCTTGCGATAGCACCAGAGCGCAAATAATCGCCATAAGAAAAACCGCCAGGAACGATAAGAAAATCGATACCTGTAAGGTCGGTTTCTTTATGCCAAAGAAATTTTACATCACATTTCATGATGTGTTTCATTGCGTGATAGGCATCGTGATCACAATTTGAGCCTGGAAAAATAATTACTCCGAATGTTGCCAATTTAACCTCTTATTTCGGTAACGAGTTGAATTTCTTTAAGAACACTATCAATTTGTAGGCACTTGACAAAGTCGCCTTCATAAACTACCGCTTTCCCTTCATTGTGTACTTGAAGAGTAAGCTCCTGAGCTTTGTTGTAATTACAACCAGTCGCTTTCATTATTTGTTCAATTACTTCGTCAAAAGAGTGAATGTCATCATCAAAAAGTAACACTCTCCACGGATAGTCAATACTATCTTTAACTTGAACATCAGTTTGTGTAAGCTCTTTAATATCAGCAGAAGTTGCCATTGCTAGGGTATTTTGAGCTTTAAACTGCATTATTCTTCAAACACTATTTCAAAGTCTTCCATTACTTCATTAGCAAGTAATTTGGCGCATGCAGATTCTGCAATTTTAGATGCAGTTTCTTTATCAGATGCGTCTATATCCAATTCAATAAATTTACCAATTCGTACTTGCTGGACTTCGCTAAGACCTAAATTTTGAAGAGCATGGTGTGCTGCTTTTCCTTTTGGATCGAGAATGGAAGGGCGTAGAGTAACGTGAACTTTTGCTTTATACATGAAAACGAGTTTTTTTAGTGAAGCCCAAAGTTACTGCTTATCGAGCTTAGCTGCTAAATGAGAAATCATAATTTCTTTCAGTTCTGCAGGTTTTTTTTCTTGAGCAGGTAGCCATTCAATAAAATCCCACCTTTTGAACCATGTAAGCTGACGTTTTGCGTATCTACGAGAATGAGTTTTTATTTTTTCTATTGCTTCAGTTTGAGTTAATTCTCCGGCAAAATGAGCTATAATTTCTCTATACCCAACAGCATTCAAAGGTTGCAGTTCTTTAGAAAAGCCTTGGTCTAAAATTCCTTGGACCTCATCAATTAAACCCTCTTCAATCATAAGATCTACACGGGTGTTGATACGTTCGTATAAGTTCTCTCGCTCACGATGTAATCCAAAAACAAGAGAATTGTGTGGTAAAGTAAACTCTTTGTTTACATGGAAAGAGCTAAACGGTTTACCTGTTTGCATCCAAACATCAAGGGCGCGAATAATCCGCTGGCGATTCATTCCGTCTATAGTTTTTATATAATCGGGGTCAACTTCTGTAAGTCGATTATATAAAGCTTCAATTCCGTGCTGCTCAACTTCTTCTGTTAAAGAATCAATATTAGCTTTGTTTGCGGAAGGAATATCATCCATCGGGCGGATGAGACTTTGTAGGTGCAGGGTGCTTCCACCTACAAAAAACGAATGCTGGTGTTGAGATAGAATCTCTTGTTCCCAAAGTTCAGCGCGATTCGAAAAAGCTTGAACAGAATCACTTTCTGTAAGTTCAAGATTAGAAATATTGTAGTGCTGAACGCGCGCTAAATCGGCTTTAGAAGGTTTTGCCGTTCCAATATCCACATGCTTGTAGCATTGACGAGAATCTACAGAAATGATAGGAATACCAAGTTCTTCAGCAATTTGAAGAGATAGTTCTGTTTTGCCAGAGGCTGTGGGACCGAGAAGGATTATGCGCAAAGTAATGACCTATTCGAAACTGATGACACGGAAATGTTAAAATCGTGAATTGATATTATATCGTAAAGAAATTCGATGGGTGTAGCCTAAATTACTTGTAGAACCAGCAAAACTGGCAAAGCCATAATCGAGGTTAAAGCCTTTTAGTTGCAGGCCAAGTCCTAATGTTGGGGAAACTGAGAAGCCACTTACAGGGTCGGTAACAAAGTCGGTTAGTCCCGTTCTGAAGCTAATTAGCTGCTTATAACTTAGTTCTGCACCAATGTGAGGTTCAATACTCATTGAGCCAACGCTGATGTAATACGTTCGGCGGTTTTCGAAAAGAAAATCGGTATCGAGGGCGGTTAGCAATTCAAAATCATTGAAAGTAAATGCTTTGGAAGCTCCGATTTTTAAAGAAGGAAGTACATATTCGTTCTGTCCGCTTGGGATAGAATCTCCAAAAACTTCTTGAAAGCCTTCAAATTCAGATTCATCCACATCCCACATTTTCTGCATAGTAGTTACATCTCTAATCGAAACCCCAAAATCCGCAAAATCAGTTTTAAGTTGTGCTCCAACATCTAAACTATAACCCCAAGCGGTAGCAAAAGGCCCTAAACGCTGATTTAGAATTTTAGCAGAAACTCCATAAGAAAGAACTTCGCTACGTTGTTTAGCAAAAGAGAAAAATACGGCCATATCTGCCGCGCTAAATCGTGTAATGTAATCTTCGGGGTTTTCTTTAGGCGCGTTTCGGTCTTTGTCCCAAGCATTCAACGTGTTGGCAATATTATCTACACCTTGGCGGAAAAAGCTAATGGAGAAAACGGCATTTTTTGAAGAAAGTGGTAATGCAATTGCCCCGTAATCATAGCCGACAATTCCATCAAAGCGTTCAGAATGCATGTACATAATTTGTGTTTCAGAGAGCGAAGAAAGGCCGGCAACGTTCCAATATCCGGCTGTTACATCATTGGCGTGAGCGGCATAAGCACTCCCCATACCTAGCGCTCGGGCTCCTGCTCCCGTACTCAAGAAATCGTTTCCATATTTAGACAATGCAGACTGAGCATGAGCTAAAGTTGGTAGTAATAATATAAAAAGTAGCGCCTTGAGAGGTTTATTCATCGGAATTAGTAATTATTGCCGGTTTTATAGTAGCGCTTTAACGATATTGTAAGGGTGTTATTAATAGTAATTTTGCGCTGCAAGTTGTTGCAGAGGGATTAAGTATTTCTTAGTATAAGCACACGTTTACGAAAGGGCAATAGTGCACTTAAAAATGTCCTTACTAACTCAATTTTAGCATTTCATGAAATTTTCTGTATCAAGTAACGAACTCAACAAAGGTTTATCTGCGGTAATTGGAGCAGTACCTTCTAAAGCAACTTTGCCAATTCTCGAAACAATTTTGTTTGAAAGCGAGGATGGTAAACTGAAATTAACAGGTACCGATCTCGAAATTTCTATTATCGAGTACATTGAAGCAGATATCGAAGAAGAAGGCGCAGTAGCTATTCCTGCGCGTCGTTTATTAGAAACTTTGCGTCAATTGCCAAACATTCCAGTATTTTTTACGGTTGATGAGCGCAAAAATATCAATTTCCGTACAGATAAAGGTACTTACAAACTAGTTGGGGATGATGCGGATGAATTTCCAGAAGTGCCAAACTTAGACGAAGGTGTAGAAATTAGTGCTTCTACTGAAGTAATTAATAACGCTATCCATAAAACGTTATTTGCAGTTTCTAGTGATGATTTACGCCCTGCGATGATGGGGGTTTATTTCAAAATTGGTACCTCAGAAAGTAAATTTGTGGCTACTGATGGTTATCGATTGGTAGAATATACCAACCGTGAAATTGTAGGTTCTAGTGAAATCGATTTTATTGTACCTGATAAAGCGCTAAACCTAATTCAAAAAACTGCACATGCAGAAACGTATGAACTTACTGTAACCAAAGATCACGCGCGTTTTAGAAACGGTAATACTATTGTTATTACCCGCTTGATTAATGAGCAGTACCCAAATTACGACTCAGTAATTCCTAGAGATAACGACAAGTTTCTTACTATATCTAAAGAGCAAATGCTCTCTACGGTTAAACGTGTGGCTATTTTCTCAAGTTCATCAACACGTCAAATCCGCCTATTATTAGAGACCGATAAATTGACTATTCGTGCAGAAGATTTAGACATGAGTAGCGAAGCCAAAGAGACAATTGAGTGCGAGTACAGTAACGACACACTAGAAATTGGTTTTAACGCAAAATATCTAGGCGATGTACTTAGTAATATCGACGATACTGATGTGAGCTTCGAATTTTCTGTACCAAACCGTGCAGGAATAGTTCGTCCTTCTCAAAAAGACGAAAGCGAAGATATCTTGATGGTTGTAATGCCGGTTATGTTGAATAGCTATTCTTAATGAGCCAAATAATAACTCTTACATCTGATTTTGGATTACAAGACCATTATGTAAGTGCTATGAAAGCCGCAATGCTAGAAGTGGCTCCTGAGGCGAGGATGATTGATGTATCGCACGAAATTCCACCTCAGGATATTATGGCTGGAGCATGGGTTATTCGAAATGCGGCGTTCATGTTCCCCAAAAATAGCGTTCATTTAGTGGTCGTAGATCCCGGAGTGGGTACAAGTCGAAATCCCGTTGTGGTAAAAATGAACGGGCACTACTTTGTAGGACCAGATAATGGAATTTTTTCATTACTGTACGATGAGTACGAATACGAAGCAGTGAGACTAAACAACGCTGAGTTCTGGCGCAATCAGAGATCGGGTACATTTGATGGAAGAGATATTTTTGGACCAGTTGCTGCACATTTAAGCAAGGGTGTACCAATGAGTGAACTTGGTGAGCCAATAAAGGAAATGGTGGTTTACCATTGGGCAGTTCCCATTGGTGATAAAGATGGTTTACAAGGGTGGGTGCTTCATATAGATAGGTTTGGAAATTTAGTTACCAATATTTCTGAATCTCTTATGAAAGAATATGTCGGCAACCGAAAAGTAAAAGTTTATGTTGGTAATACGGTGATTGGTAATATTGTTACTACATTTGGAGATGTAGAAGAGGGAGACCCTGCTGTATTCTTAGGTAGTTCTGGTATGTTAGAAATCGGTATTAACAAAGGAAATGCTGCAGAGTTGTTAAGTGTTCATAAAGGAGCACAAATCTCGATTGTGCTCCAGAAATAGACTTGTAACACTTAAAGGTATAAGTCGTAAGGTATTCTGAAATTCCAAAATAATGCCTCTATGAATTTAGAACTAAGATCACCTGTTAATGAACGCGTTGCTATTCAAGTACCAAGAGAAGTTTCAAATTTAGCTAAACCATTTAATGGTTCTCTTTGTTCTCAAGAAGGTGATGAGTATTCTGTTTCTAATAATATCATCGATATTTTAGGAAAGAGTCCAGATTTTACGAGTATTGCTCAAAGTACCAATCACTGGAAATTAACAGCTTCTATTTACGAAGATATTTGGCGTAAACGTTCTCTTACGTTGCTTTCAGGAGAAGACTTTCCAATTGAGAAGGAACATGAATTACTTATAGAGTGGACTGCTCCCAAACCAAACGGACTTTATCTAGATTTTGGCTGTTCAACCGCATTATATGGTCGCGCTTTAAAAGCTTCACAACAAGAAGCTCAAATTGTTGGTCTAGATTTTTCCTCCCAAATGCTAAACGAAGCTCGCCTTAAAGCAGAAGCGGATGAGACTAACATGTTTCTCATTCGTGCTGATGGCAGAGACCTTCCATTCTTCAGCAAAACCTTTGATGGTATTGTGATGGGCGGCACATTAAACGAGCTCACCGAAGAACTGAAAGTACTATACGAAGCTCGAAGAGTTATCAAGAGTGATGGATCGCTTTTTATGATGCATCTTATAAAATCTGATGTTTGGTACGGACGTTTACTCCAAGAATCGGTTGGATTAGGAGGTATAAAATTCTGGACGGTTGAAGAGAGCAATACGCTGTTTAAACAAGCAGGGTTTAAAGTGGAATCACAGCTAGTTCGTGGTATTGTCTGCTTCACAAAATTGATTCCCAACTAGCTTTTTTCTTAATTACTTAAAAGCTATCATAAGGCATTGTAAAGAGTCTTATGAGTTTACGCCAAAGTATACAATTAATTAGCATATCTGTTCTTATTTCATTTATTGGTGGATGGAGTACGCAGCTTCTTGCTCAATCCTTTGATAAAGAAGCGCTCATTCAATTTTCTCAACAGCAAAAAACGAAGTATGTTGCCAAGGATAGCCTTAGGAATAAGCTTCCTATCATCTATCAATCAGCAAATCTTAGCGCCGCAGAAGCTGTAAAAAGCAACCAAGTTTGGAGTGGTGGAATTGCAGGGTTAAGTCTTTCGGGAAATTCACAAATTATAGGCTATTGGGATGCTGACCAACCTTTACTTACCCACCAAGAATATTCTGGCAGAGTTAATTTTGATGATGCTGAGGCGGGAACTAATAACTCACACGCAACACAAGTTGTAGGCACTATGATTTCCTCCGGAGTGATTGCGAGTGCTCGAGGAATGGCTAGCAATGCAGAAGTAAGTGCATATAATTGGAAAAACGATATTTCAGAAATGGCCGCATCGGCTTCAAATCTTCTTTTAACATCGGCACATCCATATGCTGAAATTGCTGGTTGGACAACCAACTCCACAATTTGTGGCTCTGGGTGGACTTGGTATTCACTAGAATCTGAGAATACTTCAAAAGCGTATCAGTTTGGATTTTATGATACTCAAGCTCAAAATTGGGATAGTATAGCGTATTTAGCGCCAGGTTATTTGATTGTAAAAGCGGCTGGGAACCAAAGAGGGACGGTCCCCGAATCTCAACCAACTAAACACTGGAAGTATGATGGGAGTTTGAATTGTGTGGAGGATTCAACAAGTGTGCGACAAGTGAACGGAGGTTTAGATGGATTTGAAACTATAAACTCGGCAGCTGTTGCTAAGAATATTCTTGTGGTGGGAGGCGTCGAAAGTTCTAGCAATAATTTTGAAGATTTATCCTCTGTTGCACCAATCTCAGGTTCGGGGTTTGGCCCAACCGATGATGGAAGAATCAAACCAGATATCGTTGCCCCATCCTCCAACTTGTATACACCAACATCAAGTGCTAATGATGCATATACATCTAGCTCAGGAGGAACTTCAGCCGCAACAGGTATAGTTGCTGGATCTGTGGCGTTGCTTCGGGAGCATTACCAGGCATTGAACTCTGACACACTTTCATCAGCTTCTTTAAGAGCGTTACTTGCGCAAACAGCTGATGACATCGGAAATAAAGGCCCAGATTATAAAACAGGTTGGGGATTACTGAATACAGAGCGAGCAGCGCGTTTTATTTCAGCAAATAGTTCGAATAAAACCAAAGCGGTATTAAAAGATACCCTGCTCAGCAATTCTTCATCTATTACCATTTCGTATGAACACTCTTCCAGTGAGCCGCTGATTGTTACCATGGCATGGACAGATCCGAAAGGAACTATTCCGTCAACTTACGATGACCCGACGGATGGGATTCTTGTGAATGATCTCGATATCACTATTTCGAGTCCAAGCGCCACCACATATTTACCCTGGAAATTGGATAAAGACAATCCTTCATCACTCGCTACTACTGGTGATAATACGGTAGACAATATTGAACAAGTTGTGATTGAAGATGCCGAATCTGGTACGTATACAATTACAATTTCTCACAAAGGGACATTACAGTCTGGCAGCCAAAGAGTATCCATTCTAGCTGGAGAAGTAGAGCCAGAAGTGCAGATTCTAAGTAAGCAGAGTGGAGACTGGTCGGATGTAAATACTTGGAGTGGCGGTGTTGTTCCATCTACAACTCAACACCGTGCGCACATAAAACATGTAGTTACTTTAGATGTGGATGCTAACATACGTGGAATTACTTTTGATGGAGTTTCTGCGGAATTAGATTTAGAAGATCAAACGTTGAAGTTAAATGGTGGCGTTGAGTACATCTCGCATGGAGTGGGTTTTGTTGGAGATTCGCTTTCTACACTAGAGATTCTTGGGTGGGATGTTTTTTCTGATTCGCTTCGTTTTAAATCGGGAAATGAAAAGCTAGGAAACCTATTAATTAACACAAACGCCGATAAAGTAGACCTTGCTGGTTCGCTTTCCATCTACACAAAGCTAACAATGGAATCGGGAATTCTAAATGTAGAACATGGGGCGCTCACACTTCTTTCAAACCAAAGTAATACGGCTTTTTATGAAAGAGGAGATGGAAAGTTAGAAGGAGATTTCACTTATTCTAGGCTATATACTCATGCAGGTTCGGGTTGGCGAATGATTTCATCTCCACTAGAAAATATTTCGTTCAGTAGTTTGAATGAAGCTTTTTTTACACAGGGTGGACTTTGGGCAACAAATGTAGCTAGTGCTCCCAATTCTAGCCTTTGGTTATACACTGCCGAAAATCAAAGTTTTGAAGGATATTACGGAGCCGATTCCATATTCACTTTAGGCGAAGGTTATCTGTTTTATATGTTCGAAAAAGATTCGCAAGGTAATCAGGTTCTGCCAGCTACTTTGGAAATGAAAGGAACAGAAGCAGATTCTGTGATTGTTGATTTACATCGTGGCACCGTGGATTCATTGAGCTATTCATTAGTTGGAAACCCTTTTGCCGCTGCAATTGATTGGCATGAAGTGGTAAGCGCTAGTTCGGATATGGGAACGAGTTATGCAGTTTGGAGCCCTGAAGAAGAATCTGGAGGAGGTGTAGCTGCATTCAATTACTACAATGAAGCTAATGGAATAGGAGATGCTGGAAGGTACATTGCACCCATGCAAGGTTTTGTTGTACAGGCTGTGGATGAATCCGCCCAAATCAAATTCAGACAAAACCAAAAAGTTGCCAATACACCCAACAAATTTGGAAAAGAGTCTCCGAGAAATGACGATATGTTTTTGAATCTAATTCTTAAAGATACAGCAGGAAAAGTACTGGATAACCAAGCTCATCTAATTTTTAGCCAAGTGGCACATTCAGGTAAGGATGTGTCAGATGTCCAACGAATCAAATCGTTAAACGGAATTGAAAATAATATCTCTTTTGTGGCAGAAGCGGGTGGGCGAAATGTGTTTGAAGGAAGATCCTCCGAGATTCAAGATGACGAGATTCCTTTAATACTGATGGTTGGAGCGTCTGGGCATTATGAATTGGAATGGGAAGCTTTCAATAATATCCCAGATGATTGGCAACTAGAACTTATAGATGAGCAAACGAATAACAGAATAGATTTGCGCACGAAGAATAGCTACAGCTTCTACCAGCAACAGTCGGAAGAGAATACTTCATCTTTGAGATTTAAGATTGAGGTAAAAAGAGGAGTTGCAGATGTTGAAACGACAGAGTTGCCAGCTTCCTATTCACTGAGCCAAAACTATCCAAATCCGTTTAATCCGAGCACTTATATAATGTACAGTCTCAAGAGAGATACGTATGTAAGGCTCTCGATATTCAATAATATTGGACAAGAAGTTGAAGTGCTTGTAGACGATTACAAGCCCAGAGGTGGGTATAATGCGTTGTTTAATTCTGGCCAGTTGGCAAGCGGTGTATATTATTACCGCTTGCAGACCGATGAGTTTACTCAAACCCGCTCAATGATGCTGATTAAGTAAGTTGGAATTACATTCTTTCCGGCGCGTTAATCCCTAAAATGGTTAATCCATTTCTAAGAACTTGAGCCGTTGCTTTTGAAAGCTCTATTCTAGCTTGTGCCAGGTTTTCATCAACGCCAACAATGCGACAATCGTGGTAGAAACTTGTAAAAGCTGACGCCACATCGTTTAGGTAATTAATAAGGCGATGTGGTTCTCTAACTTCGGCAGCGTTAGCAATAACATCTGGAAATTTGAGCATTGTTTTGATGAGCGCTTTTTCAGCATCGTGAGAAAGAAGCTCCAAATCTGCAGAGCTTTCAGCATCAAAGCTATACACTTCATCAGTTTTGCGCAGAATACTTGCTATACGAGCATGTGCATATTGAAGATAGAAAACGGGGTTTTTATCGCCAGCTTCTTTGGCTTGTGCAATATCGAATTCTAGATGTGTGTTTGGAGAACGCATTAGAAAGAAGAAGCGAGTGATGTCAGCGCCAACTTCATCCATAAGTTCATCTAAAGTCACGAAATTCGCTTTTCGTGTACTCATCTTAAATGGCTTTCCATCTTTAACGATTGTCACAAACTGATATACAATTACATCAACTTTTTCTTTGTTGTAGCCAAGCGATTCTAAACCAGAAAGCACATCAGGATAGGTTGCAATATGATCGGCACCAAAAACATCCACACATAAATCGTAACCACGATCTAACTTATTAGCGTGGTAGGCAATATCGGGTAAACGGTAAGTAGGCTCGCCCGTGCTTTTAATAAGTACAGTGTCTTTTTCCTTGCCGAATTTGGTTGTTCTAAACCAGGTAGCGCCTTCAGCATCGTAAGCGAGATCAAGTTCGCGGAGTTTAGCTACAATTCCATCAATAGAGCCATCTTCGTACAAGCTATGCTCGTTAAAAAATGAATCCATGTGAATATTCATTCGCTCTAGCGTAGTACTGATATCCGCAAAAATAGCTTCTTTGGCTTTGTCTTTAAACGGAGTCCAATCGTCGTTTTCAGCAAGGGAATCGTTTTTCTCGGCAATAAGTTCTGAAGCGATATCTTTGATGTATTCGCCTTCGTAACCACCTTCAGGAAATTCGTTTGGTTTGCCAAGTTGTTCTAAATAGCGAGATTGAACACTTTGGCCCAACACACGCATTTGGCGGCCGGCATCATTAAAATAATATTCTCTATCTACTTCGGCTCCCGTCCACTCTAACAAGCGAGCAACCGTATCACCTAAAACAGCATTTCTTCCGTGTCCTACAGTTAATGGGCCTGTTGGGTTAGCGCTCACAAACTCAACGAGAATCTTCTTGCCTGAGAATGTAGAAGTTTTTCCATAATCAACGCCTGTATTAATGATGGTAGCCAATTCATCAAATAAATAATCTTCAGCATAGCGGAAGTTGATAAAACCTGGACCAGCAATTTCTACGGCGGCAATCTTTTTAGCGTCGTACTTCAGTCCGTCCACAATCTGTTGTGCAATGGCTCTAGGATTATTGCGCAGAGGTTTAGAGAGCATCATTGCGATGTTTGTGGAAGCATCTCCGTGACTAGCAATTTTTGGAGCTTCTGTATGGACTTCAGGAAGCTCCTCTAAATTAAACTGCTGTAAAGATTCGGAAATTATTTTGTGAAGGTAGTCGTTCATGGAAAAATTCGGATATAAAATTCCCCCAAATATAAAGAATTAGTAATTAGATAGTGAACTTGGAATAGGACAATGTAGAATTAGAAGCTCAAAGCAATTCTCAGGTTTGAAATTGGCTGAAATAGCATCGTTTTCAGTTCCATTGTTAGCTAAATCATTCCCTCATTAGAGAACGAAACAAAATTGTAGCCCGCAATAATGATGTGGTCATCTACGGGGATGCCAAGCAGTTTTCCCGACTCTACGATTCGTTTGGTGAGTTGGACGTCGGCGTTGGAAGCTTTTGCGTTTCCCGAGGGATGATTGTGAAAAAGGAGAATGGAATTTGCTTGGTTGAGCATCGCTTGACGGAGAACTTCGGCAGGCTCTACAATAGTGGCATTGCTTCCGCCAGAACTTATTTGATGAAAACCTGTGAGTACCTTTTTATGGTTTAGAAAGGCGACAATAAAAACCTCTTTGGTGAGATGGCGTAATTTTGGACCGAAATATGCGGCGGCTTCATCGGGGGAAGTTATCTGAACTTCTTCGCCTAAAGCGGCAACTTGAATACGGCGAGCGAGTTCAAAAGCAGCTTCGAGTGTAATAGCTTTAACTTTGGCAATTCCAGGAATAACTCGCAATTCCGCCCACTCTTTTCTGATTAGCGAATGCAAACCGCCAAAATGGTCGAGTAGGGCACGTGAAGTTTCAATAACATTCATTTTCTGTGTGCCTGTGCGAAGTAAGATGGCTAGAAGTTCCGAGTCGGAAAGTGAACCGGCGCCATATCTCATGAGTTTTTCGCGTGGTTGCTCATCAGGGCGCATGTCTTTTACACTACGGTTTAAGAAGTCATCCGCTGAAAAGGTTTCTGTATCTCTCATATCTAATCTTTTATCTTTTTCTAAAGTGAGAGCGAGATAAGAGACATTCCTTACAAAAATAATGCAGTTGTTAGCTGACACCGGTGAACAAAATCGTTGCTTATAAATGACTGTGAAGATCATTCAGAGGTATCTTCAGGATGACGGTGAGCGTTCATCCTCGTTACGAACGTCTTCGTTCGTAATGCAGTCTGGAAGCTCCAGCTTCCCATACTAATCTCGCAAACAATATTATTTTGTAAGGATTGGCGGAGAATACAGTCTTACTGAAATAAAAAACTATGGGAAGAAGTCGGTTTCTATTTCATGAGAAAGAGTATTCTTACTTTGTCACAAGCTCAATAATAGATGACGTTCCCCTGTGTTCAGATCCCGCCATCGCAACTATTATCTTAGATTCCTTAGCTTTTATTCAAGATCAGTTTGAGGTCATTGTTTATGGGTATGTGATAATGGAAAATCATATTCATGCGGTGCTAAATTCTTCCACCGTTTCTGAAGATATCAGAAGAATGAAATCCTACACGGCTAGACAGGTTATTCTATCTTTGGAAAGCCGCGGAAGGACTAAGTTGCTTGATAAATTACGCTTTGTAAAGAAAATGCATAAACATCAAAGCGAGTATCAAGTATGGCAAGAGGGTGTGCATCCTAAACAAATCGAGAGTCATCAGAAGATGATACAATGTTTAGAATATATTCATAACAATCCAGTTAAGGCTGGTTTTGTTGACGATCCGATACATTGGAGATACTCTTCAGCAAGGAATCATAATGCCGAGACAGGATTGATTGACGTTACTTTATTTGAGGGCTGAGGAAGCTGGAGCTTCCAGACTGCATTACCAAGCAGGAGCTTGGTAACGAGGGGAAATTGTTAGCTGACAATCGTTGCTTATAAGTGACTGTGAGCGTTGTTTAAACTATTGAAATTTGCCAACGGATCATCTAACTACTACAGCGAAAGTCTTATTTCATTCTCTTAGCTGTAATTATCGTCAAACTACCTGAGTTTACAGTGAGGATGGTTTGATGGGCATCATTATTGAAATAATGATTTTTGCCTCTAGTTTCGATGTTTGCTAAGGGCGTGGAAAGTAGCACCTCTTTTAAAAAAGCTTCTAATTCTGAATCGGTCATTTCTAACAGGTTCAGATTCTTTTTTATCCGTACAATACCTAAATCGGTATTTCGAAAACTATTACTTATTGCTACTTGGAGTTGATTATCCATAAATCATAAAAGGCCAGAATGAAAAGAATGTTATTTGTTATACAATGGAGGATTTAAGCTCAATAAATCTTCAGGTGCATTTTCCTCCCACGGCCAAATACCATTTGTAGTAGGGTAAATTAGTTGTAATGTATCAAAGTCATCACTTTTGTATAACCAGTTTCCCCAGCCTAAGTATTCTTTGTAGTTACTTTTACTTACTGTTTTAAACTGAACCTCAAAACTGTCTAAAAACCCACTATACAATTTATCTGTTTCAAATTGTTCACCGGATTTTATTCGTAAACAATATTCATTGATAAGCCAATTGGCTAATTCATGATTGAGACCTAAGACGATTAATTCTGGCTTATTAAAGTTTTTTTGTATACCAATAGAATATGAGAATCTAGGAAGATCTGCTTCTTCAAAAACATTAATAACATGGCAGCCATGCTCCATAATGTTCTTTAAAGCTTTTATTTCTTGTGCGTCCATTTATTTCAGCTAACTAAACACAAACCTTACTCCCCACCGCCCATCAAAGGCTCATTCATGGCACGAATACTAGAGTTTGGAAGTCCTTCGGGATAGTTCTCCTTAATCATGTCGATGGTTTCAATAACCAGCTTTAAATGGAGCTCTTTCGAATTTTGGTAGAACGATTGTGCCGCTCCTGAAAGCTTCGGTTTTCCGTGAAGTGGTTTATCACTTACACAAAGTAAGGTAGCGTGAGGAACTCTATAACGGAAACCATTAGTTGCTACCGTTGCCGATTCCATATCTACCGCCATACTTCTGCTTTGGTGAATTTGATCTACCGCCACTTTTTTAGAAAACTCCCAGTTTCTGTTGGCTGTGGTATAAACGGTTCCCACACGATGTTCCAATCCATGCTGATCCAGAACTTGCTTCAAATAGAGATTAAGCATGTAATTTGGAACTACTGGGATTCCAATCGGGAAAAGTTCATCAAGTACTTTGTCTTCACGCATGTAACCACTAGCAAGTACAAAATCCCCAATTTCCTGGTGATTGCGAAGCCCGCCACAGTGCCCAACCATAATCATGGCATCAGGACGTAAAACGGCAACGTGGTCGGTAATGGTTTTTGCGTTCGATGGGCCCACACCAATGTTAATCAGCGTAATACCTTTGTTGTTATCTAGTTTGTGATGATATGCCGGCATTTGAACACCTTCGCGAGCTGGCTTTACACAATCTGGATATTTTTCCAAAAACACTTCAACGTGCATGGCATAGTTAGTAAACAGAATATATCGTTGGAAATCGCTAGCATCCGTTCCAGTATAATGCTGTAATCTATCAATAGAAATATTGGTGCGCTCTGGGCTAAATAAGAATAATTTCTTTTTGGTGATGTCCCAGTTTTGTTCGTCTGTATGGTCTAGTAATTGAGGATCATTTAAAGGGATAATCTCTCTAGCTGGCTTAATGGAAATACTAGCCGGGTTAGTTAACATTCGGTTAAGTTCTCGTTTGAGATACCAACGTAAAGCTTTAGGTTGCGCAAGTTCACCGCTTATAACAGGATTATGTTCCGACCAATCACGCTGAACAATCATCTTAACATATTTGCCACTTGCGTAAATTTCTTCCATCAGGTCGCACGCTTTTTCCGTAGCTTTCTTAAGCTCTTCGGGGTTAGAAAAATCAGAGTGCGATAAAATCAATGAGTCTGACATATGAATAAACAGTCTTTTAAGTTTACAGTTGAACCTTGGCTAACCACGGATGAACGGGTTGAATATACGACTAATATATTCAAGGTATTAAAGCGAGATATGAAGATTCCTTCAGAAAATCATAAAGCTACCTTTTCTATTTTGGAAGCTCCAGATTGGATTAATGTAATCGCCCTTACTAAAAATAAAGAATTAGTGTTGGTCGAGCAATTTAGGTATGGAACCGAGGACGCAACTTTAGAACTGCCTGGTGGTGTATGTGACCCCGGCGAGAAACCACTAGAAACGGCGACAAGAGAATTACTAGAAGAAACAGGTTTTGCGGGAGCGGATTGCATTTATTTAGGAAAAGTGAGTTCGAATCCTGCAATGCAGACGAACCATACGCACACCATTTTAATAAACAACTGTGAGAAAGTAAGCGAACAGAATTTAGACGGAAATGAACGGATTAATGTACACGTTATGCCGATGCCGGATTTCTTGGAACTAGTTCGAACAGGCGAAGTACATCATTCTTTAGTAGTAGCTGCGATGGCAAAATACATGTTGAGCGAACACTATAATGCTGAATAAATCTACAAAACATGGCAAAAAAGCATCATTATTCTGCGAACATAAATTGGACGGGTAACAAGGGAAGTGGAACTTCAAGCTATAGAGATTATGAGCGAAGCTACGATATAGCGATTGGAGGCAAACCCGTTATAAAAGCTTCTTCAGACCCTGCATTTTTAGGGGATGAAACGAAGCATAACCCAGAAGATCTTTTTTTAGCCTCTATTTCATCCTGCCATATGTTATGGTACTTGCATTTGTGTGCCCAAGCTGGAGTTATAGTTTCCAACTATCAAGATGTAGCAACTGGCACAATGGTTGAAGAAAAAGAAGGAAGGGGTAGATTTTTAGAAGTGATTCTCGCTCCCAAAGTTGAGGTTGAAGAGGAAGAGATGATTGAGCCAGCTAACGCTCTACATAAAAAAGCGAACGAGATGTGCTTTATAGCGAACTCCTGCAACTTTAAGATTGTTCATCAAGCCGAAGCGTTTATTAAAATTAAAAAGTAAAGCATCAAGCTTTAAGAAAAGAATAGATTTATGATTGACCTAAATAAAAAGATGGATACCAATTTTTCGCTCAAAATAGTTGAAGGCGGCGAAGAAAAGACGGTTGAGTTTAGTTCTTTATTGACTCGAAAGACCATTGTTTCGGTATATATGAAGAACAATACATCAAGTTGTGATAAGCAAACATTGAGCTTGGCTGAAAACGCCGCTTGGTTTGATGAGCATGGATTCAATCTAATTGCAATAAGTAAAGACACTTGTGGTTCGCATAAAAAATACGCCAATAAACAAGGTATTAATTACGTATTAGCATCCGATCCTGAATATAAATTCGCAACAGCTACGGATTCTTTGGTTGAAAAAAAGATGTACGGAAAAACCTTTGTAGGTCCTTCACGTTCGGCCTTTGTTATTGATGCGGATGGTACTATTTTGAGAACTATCGAAAAAATTGACGCAAAAGCACACGCAGAAGAGTTGAAAGCTCTTGTCGAACGTTTATAATAAATCTGTTTGTATATGAAAAGTCTGGTAATCGTAGAGTCCCCTACCAAAACGAAAACAATAAGTAAGTACTTACCAAAGGGCTACGAAGTAGACTCTTCGATGGGGCATATCAGAGATTTGCCTTCGTCTGCAAAGTTAGTACCCGCGAAATATAAAAAAGAGCCGTGGTCTAGCTTAAGTATAAACGCAGACGACGACTATTTCGCAATTTATGTAACTCCGCCAGATAAAAAGAAAATTGTAAAACGCCTTAAAGACAAGCTGAAAAACGTTGACGAACTTATACTCGCAACTGATGAGGATCGTGAAGGTGAAGCTATTTCTTGGCACTTGTTAGAAGTGTTGAAGCCTAAAGTGCCTGTTAAGCGAATGGCATTTCGGGAGATTACAAAAGAAGCAGTGTTGAACGCACTCGAAAACACTCGCGATATTGATATGAACCTTGTGTATGCACAAGAAACGCGTAGAATTTTAGATCGCTTGGCAGGTTATACAGTTTCGCCTCTGCTTTGGAAAAAGATTTCTCCAGGTCTTTCAGCTGGTCGTGTGCAATCTGTAGCGGTTAAGTTTCTTGTTGAGCGCGAACGCGAACGCATGAAGTTCAGAAGTGGTACGTACTACGATTTGCAAGCACTTGTTCAAAAAGAAGGTGATACCTACGATTTTAAAGCAGATTTAACTCATTTAACTGGAAAGAGACTTGCTAGCGGAAAAGACTTTGATGAAAGTACTGGAAAACTAAAAAAACCAGACTCTGTAGTTCTACTAGATGAAAAGGCATCTAAAGCATTAGTAGATGATCTGAAAAACGCGGATTGGTCGGTTACCGATGTTGATGTTAAAAAGCAGAAACGAAATCCGGCGCCGCCATTTATAACTTCTACCTTGCAGCAGGAAGCAAATCGAAAGTTCAGTTTCTCAGCGCGCGACACCATGAGCGTTGCTCAAAAATTGTATGAAAAAGGTTTTATAACCTATATGAGAACAGATTCTACAAGACTGTCATCTCAAGCAATTGAAGCTGCCCGAGAAGGAATTTTAAGCCAATATGGCGAAGAGTATTTATTTGATCGCGTAAGAAATTATAATGCGAAAGGTAAATCGGCTCAAGAAGCTCACGAAGCTATTCGTCCCTCAGGTTCTAAGTTTATACTACCAGAAAAATCTGGTCTAAAAGATCGTGAGTTTAAACTCTATGATTTAATTTGGAAGCGTACTATTGCCACTCAAATGGCTGAAGCTGAGTTAGAGTTTACAGGTGTAACTATCACTGCAAAAAATAACGATACTACTGCTGATTTTAGAGCTAGCGGAAAGAAAATTCTTTTCCCTGGATTTTTCCGTGCTTACGTTGAAGGTAGCGACGACCCTGAAGTTGCGTTGGAAAACCAAGAGAATTTCTTGCCACCAATGAAAAAAGGTGATGCGACCAAACTTCAAGATTTGAATTTTAACGCTCACCAAACGAAGCCACCAGCACGCTATACAGAAGCCACGTTGGTTAAAGAGCTTGAGAAAAGAGGAATTGGACGTCCGAGTACATATGCTACTGTAATAAGTACTGTTCAGGATAGAGGGTATGCCAAAAATGAAGGCAAAATGCTAATTCCTACGTTCACAGCTTTTGCGGTTTCAGCTTTATTAGAGAAACATTTTCCTGATTTAGTAGATAGTGAGTTTACTTCTGCTTTAGAAGATAAATTGGATGGTATCGCGAATGGAACTGAAGACCGAATTAAATATTTGGATGACTACTATAAAGGCGAAAACGGCCTAAAAGCAAGTGTAGAGCGCCAAGACGAAATCATCAATCCGCAAGAAGCGAAGATGTTAGACCTGCCGCTCGAAGGCATTGAAAGCATCCAAGTGGCAGTGGGTAGATTTGGGCCATACGCCAAAATGATGAAAGACGGTGAGGAAGTTTCGACTTCATTACCAATGGATATGGATCCAAGTGATTTGACCGTTGCTAAGTTAGAAGCACTTATCAAGCTGTCTGAGGAAGAAGACAAACCAATTGGCGTACATCCAGAAGAAGGCTTACCAATTTTCTTATTGTCTGGAAGATATGGGCCATATGTTCAACTTGGAGAAATTACCGAAGAGAATAAAAAACCAAAACGATCTTCGTTGCTAAAAGGAATGACACCCGAAGATGTAGATTTAAAATTAGCTATAAAATTATTGGAACTACCTAGGCTGCTCGGAGAGCATCCCGAAGATGGAAAGGTGGTAAGAGCTGGTGTTGGACGTTTTGGGCCGTATGTGGTTCACGACGGCAAGTTTAAATCGATTCCTAAAGACGACGACGTACTTGAAATTGAATTACCTCGTGCTATTGAGCTATTGAACCAGAAAGTGGCTTCGCGAAAAAGTTCTGAGTTAAAGGATTTAGGCGAACATCCTGAATCAAAAAATCCGATTAAAGTTATGAGTGGGCGATATGGCCCGTATATCAAATACGGAAAAAAGAATATTGGTTTACCAAAAGGCACTGAGCCTGAAAACTATACTCTTGCCGAAGCGGTTGAACTCATTGCATCAAAAGGATAAATTAAGAGGGTTGATTCCTCTCCGAAAGGAAACTATTTTCAAGGTGTTGGTTATTCTACAAAATTGTGATTTCCATGCAGAAGAGAAGTAATTTTCATTTTAAATATCCGCCTAATATTCACGAATTGGACTTAGCTACCATGGTGAATATGTTTAGGACTAGAGGTGAACCTCGGCATGCGTCGCCGGGGCAACATTTTGCATGTGGGATAACACAAGAGCTTATCAAAGAAGGAAAATGGTGGTTTGGCTTGCATTACTCTCAAAAAACTTGGGATAATATGCTTACCAAAGGGGCAGAAGGTTTCCCGCTCACCGAAGCTGAGTTGAATGTTCTTGGTAAAATTTATTTGAATGATGAGGAAGCTCCTCACCGTGAGATTATTGAACGAAGTGCAGGGGTAACCGAAAAGCTTGCTTACCTTATTGTAAACGACTTACGAGCTTTTGGTTTTCTGATTGAGGATGAAAGTGGTTTCCTCCGTATTACGCCAAGAGGTGAAAAAGCTTTAAATGGCATCGCTCGTCGTATTTATGAAAAGCGATTTATGCCTGAAATGTTGAATAGCTACGAAATACCTGAAGAACCAACCATCGAAAGAGCTTTAAAGAAAGACCAAGAACAAAAAAGCTTGTTCTAAAAGCGCACATCTCCTCTCCGATTCTTTAAACTCATCAAAAACTATTCTTGATTATAAAATAGTAGCCAATCTGTTGTGAGTGTAATTCTTTTTATTACATTTAGGTGAAATTCTAACTAAAGAGTCTAATTATGAAAAAAGTGATTTTGGGAGCAGGATTACTGCTTCTTATACTTTCGGCTACGCAAAATATATACGCACAAGGTACACAGTTGCTTAGAGAACCAACAATCTCGCAAGACTTTATCGTATTTGTACACGCAAACGATTTGTGGAAAGTGGATAGAAACGGTGGTGATGCCATAAGGTTAACGAGTAATATTGGCGAAGAATCTTATCCCCATTTCTCCCCAGATGGGAAGAAAATTGCTTTTACGGGGCAATATGCCGGCAACTCTGATGTGTATGTAGTTTCGGTTGATGGTGGAGAGCCAACACGATTGACGTGGCATCCTGGCGCCGATATTGTAACAGGTTGGACTCCTGATGGAAAATCGATTTTATTTAGATCCGGTAGAACTGGATATCCCACAGGGATGAGCAGAATTTGGAAGATTAATACTTCGGGAGGAATGCCTGAAGTGTTGCCAATTCCAAGAGCGGCGGAAGGTGAGATTTCGTCTGATGGAAAATATATTGCATACAATCCCATCACTTTTTGGGATGCTGAATGGAGAAATTATAGAGGTGGGCAAGCTCAACCAATCTGGATTGTTGATTTAAAAAGCTTTGAACTAAAGCAAACCCCAAGAACAGATAATGAGCGACATGTAGATCCTGTTTGGTATAAAGGAAAGGTATTTTTCTTATCTGAAAGAGATTTTGCTAATAATGTGTGGTCGTTTGATCCTAAAACAGATGAGCTGAAACAGTGGACGTTCCATTCTGACTTTGATGTAAAAAGCATAGATGCGGGGCCTGATTTAATTGTATACGAACAAGGTGGATACTTACATGGCTTAGATCCAGCAACGGGCAAGGCAAAACAGCTTACAATTAACGTTAAAGGCGATATGAGTTGGGGGCGTGAGCGTTGGGAAGATGTGACCGCAAGAAATCTAACAAATCCTCAATTATCACCGAAAGGGAAACGAGCTGTATTCGAATACAGAGGCGAGATATTTACGATTCCCAAAGAAGACGGCACATGGAGAAACTTGAGTAATACGTCGAACGCTGCCGACAGATATCCAGTTTGGTCTCCAGATGGAAGCAAAGTGGCTTGGTTTTCGGATGCTAGTGGAGAATACGAATTAGTGATTTCAGATCAGTTTGGGTTAGAGGCAAAAAAGACGATAAAGCTTCCAAACCCAACTTTCTACTTCCGACCGACTTGGTCGCCAAATGGAAAGTTCATTGCTTATACCGATACCGATTATAACCTTTGGTACGTAAATGTTGAAACTGGCAAAGCCCAAAAAACTGATACTGATGGCTATGCCCATCCAAACAGAACATTAAACCCTGTTTGGTCTCCAGATAGTAAGTGGATTGCCTACGTGAAATTACTCAAAAGCCAATTCAAGGTGGTTAAAGTCCATAATGTTGAAACTAATAAAACCGAGCAACTCACTGATGGAATGTCGGACTCCATTACTCCTGTTTGGGACGAAAGTGGTAAATATTTATACTTCTTATCTAGCACAAATTATGGGTTAGGTTCAGGTTGGTTGGATATGAGTTCATATAACAGCCCATCAACCAGTAGCTTGTATATGATTCTTCTTTCCAAAGACGAGCCATCACCATTTTTACCAAAAAGTGATGATGAAGTAGAAGAGGATTCTTCAAAAAAAGATGAGGAAAAATCTGAAGTATCCGTGCAAATTGATATGGAAGGAATTGCACAGAGAACAATTAGTATTGACGTTCCAGAAAGGAATTATACGGAACTCATAGCAGGGCCAGAAGGCACTGTATTCTATATCGAAAACGTACCGAATGAAGGCTCAAAGCTTAATAGATATAGCTTAAAAGATAGAAAGAGCATAACCTTTTTAGATGCTGTAAATACAGCGGTTGTATCAGAAGATAGAAAAGAGCTCTTGTATTTCGCTCGTGGAAATTGGGGAATTGTGAGCACCACTGGTGGCGAAAAAAAGGTGGGTGATGGAAAGCTAAGCCTTCAAGGACTGAAAGTTAAGATTGATCCCAAAGCGGAAGCACATCAGATATTTAAAGATGGTTGGAGGTTTATGAGAGATTTCCTTTATGTGGAAAATATGCACGGAGCGCCTTGGGAAGATGTATACAAATGGTATGCTCCTTGGATAGATCATGTGAAGCATCGCTCCGATTTAAACTATGTTGTTGATATAATGAGCGGGGAAGTAGCAGTGGGGCATTCCTATGTTTCTGGTGGCGATTACCCAGATTTAGAAAGCGTACCAGCAGGTTTACTTGGAGCAGATATCTCTTTAGAAAAAGGGTTTTACAGAATTGATAAAATCTACACTGGAGAAAACTGGAATCCTGGTGTAGAAGCCCCACTATCGGTTCCTGGAATAGATGTAAACGAAGGCGACTACATTCTAGAAGTGAATGGAAAAGCGCTTAATGGCGCAGAAAACTTCTACAAGTATTTTGAAGGAACCGTTGGGCGTCAAGTACAATTGCTTGTAAATAGTAAGCCTTCAAAAGCAGGAGCTAGACTCATAACTACTGTCCCTATTTCTAATGAACGAGCTCTGAGAAGCTGGGCTTGGGTTGAAGGAAATCGGAAAAAAGTAGACGAACTTTCAGGTGGAAAACTTGCATACGTTTGGGTTCCAAATACGGGCGATGGAGGATACACTTATTTCAATAGATACTACTTTGCTCAGCAAGATAAAAAAGGTGCTATTATTGATGAAAGGAATAATGGAGGTGGTTCCGCAGCAGATTATATTGTTGATATTTTGAACAGGAAAGTTCAAGGTTTTTTCAATAGTAAGGCTGGCGATAGAACGCCATTCACATCGCCCGGTGCTGGAATATGGGGACCAAAAGTTATGATTATAAATGAGCGAGCTGGCTCTGGTGGAGACTTACTGCCGTTTTTATTCAAGCAGATGGAAATCGGTCCGTTAGTTGGTACTAAAACTTGGGGAGGCTTGGTTGGAACTTGGGACACCCCTCAATTTATTGATGGTGGTAGAATGGTAGCAC
Source organism: Balneola sp. (assembly GCA_048267405.1). Lineage (GTDB taxonomy): Bacteria > Bacteroidota > Rhodothermia > Balneolales > Balneolaceae > Balneola. The sequence continues at coordinate 357,012 of JBLWXP010000002.1, forward strand.
CTAGAGGAGGGTTTTATAACATTGATGGTGAATGGGATGTTGAAGGTCTTGGAATTGCCCCAGATATTGAGGTAATGCAAACACCGAAAGATGTTATCAATGGGCGAGATCCTCAGCTTGAAAAAGCGGTTAATGAAGCCCTAAGGTTGTTGAAGGATTATCCTGATCCATTGAAAAAGCAACCTGAAGATCCTATTAGATGGAAAAGACCGAATAAAACTAAAAATTAGGTTACTAGATAAAATAAAAGCCACTCACACAGTGGCTTTTATTGTTTTGAACAATGAATTCTAAAAACGAATATGAGTATGTAACTCACATTTGGAAGTAGTGTCTATCTTAAACCTTAAACCTTAAAGCGACGTACCGCATCAGCAACACGACCAGGAACGCGTTCGTCAAACGGGCTGGGGATAATTTTATCGACGCTTAAATCGTCTACACAATCAGCGATAGCCTCTGCAACTTTAATGAACATCTCTGTGGTTAAACTACTGATTCGAGCATCTAGAGCACCTCTGAATAAGCCTGGGAAAGCTAAAACGTTGTTAACTTGGTTTGGGTAGTCAGAACGACCAGTGGCTATAATATGAGCTCCAGCTTCTTTTGCTTCCTCGGGCATTATCTCTGGGGTTGGATTTGCCATCGCAAAAATAATAGGTTTGTCTGCCATCGTTCTAATCATCTCTTTGTTAAGAACGCCTGGAGCAGAAACGCCAATAAATACATCAGCACCAACAACAGCATCAGAAAGGGAGCCTGTTCGTTGATTTTTATTTGTCAACTTAGACATTTCTACCTTTTCAGGATTTAAGTCAGTTCGACCAGTGTGAATAATTCCCTTGCTATCACACATAATCACTTCTTTAACACCGGCTGCAAAAAGAAGTTTAACAATTGCTACGCCGGCGGCACCTGCACCGTTAACAATAACAGTAAGATCTTTAAGGTCACGCTTGGTTAATCGGCACGCATTTATCATACCCGCTAAGGTTACTATGGCAGTGCCGTGTTGATCGTCATGAAAAACGGGTATGGGTAATTCTTGTTTCAGCCGTTGTTCAATTTCAAAACAACGTGGAGCAGAGATGTCTTCTAAGTTGATACCGCCAAATGTAGGAGCTATGGCTTTTACGGTAGCAATAATTTCTTCGGTATCTTGGGTAGCAAGAACAATAGGAACTGCATTTACGCCAGCAAATTTTTTAAAAAGAACAGCTTTACCTTCCATTACAGGTAAAGCCGCTTCGGGACCAATATTCCCGAGACCAAGAACAGCTGTTCCGTCACTTATGACAGCTATTAAGTTGCCTTTTGCTGTATACAAGTAGGCTTTTTCTACATCTTCTGCAATTTCTTTACACGGTGCTGCAACTCCAGGCGTATAGGCGATACTTAAATCGTCCGCAGTCTCCAGCGGCATTGTAGACTCAATAGATATTTTACCTTTTGCTTTTTTGTGTGCCTCAATAGAGAGAGCTGCGTAGTCTTTACGTGACATTAAATGGGGATCAGAATTTTAGAAAAAAAGCGTACAAGTGATTTTGTACGCCTTAGAAAAACAAAGTATTACTTATTTAACATTCCTTGAATATCAAAAGAGTTGTTGTCGCTTTCGATATCGGCTAAACGGCCAGAAGGATCAATTGAAATTGTTTTGATATTTGAAGTAGGTACAGGAATTTCAAAGCTATAGGAAGGAGTTACCCAAGTCCAGTCTGGGAGAATGGTACGTTTAATATCATTTTCCGCAGGTTTTTCCCCACGCATAATTCTGAGTGGGATATAAAATAACTCCTTGCTTCCATCGGTGTACTCTACAACTACATCTAGAGGCATTGGCATCAAGCCAATTCGTTCTAGTTCAACAACAGCTTTGTTATTGTTGCCAACAACCGCTTTGATTCCATAATCGATAGTTTTGGTTGTTTGAACAAAATATTCGTTATACCAATCCAAAATCATACCCGACTCATCTTCCATGACTTTAAGTAAATCGTTTGGAGTTGGATGCTTCATTTTCCACTCATCAAAATAACGGAGCATCCCTTTACGGAACGCTTTGTCTCCAATTACATAACTCAGCTGAGCTAAGTATACAGCACCTTTAGAGTACGATGCAGCGCTATAAGCTCTGTTTGTGTTATAATGATCAGCGTGAGTAGATAATGGTTCTTCCAGCCCAGATTTCACGATATTAAAATAACCTCTATATGATCCTACATGAGGATTGTCAGTAGGACGATCGAAAGTATAGGCCATCGTTTCTGAGGACCCAAAGCTTGTAAAGCCTTCGTCCATCCAAGGATAAAGCGATTCGTTGGTTGCGAGAACACCCTGGAACCAGCTATGGTAAAATTCGTGAACACTAACCCCAACTACACTGCCTAAAGAACGCGAACCTGTGATTAAGGTTCCCATGGGATATTCCATTCCACCGTCGCCACCCTGCACAATTGAAAACTGAGGATATGGATATTGCCCAAAATTCTTATTCGTATATTCGAAAGCTTTGGCAACTAATGCAGGGGCTTGCTCCCAAGCTTGTTTATAGCGAGCATTCTCTGCATCGGTAGCATTTTCGTTAACTTTGTCCTGATAAAAGAAATGGAGGAGAGGGCCATTAGGAACCTGTTCTGTGGTATGGATGAAATCAGGATCAGCTCCCCAGAAAAAATCAATAACGTTGTCAGCTTTAAAATGCCAAGTTAACTTATCGCCTTTAGGAGTAGGTACTTTCTTACCCTTGTCTTGGTAACCATGTCCGATTTCATTCGGGTTTTGTAGGATGCCTGTTCCACCGATTACATAATCTTTATCGATACTAATTTTAACATCGAAATCGCCCCAGACACCATGAAATTCACGTCCGATATATGGATTAGGATTCCAACCCGTGTAATCATACTCAGACATTTTAGGGTACCATTGGCTCATAGATAGTTCAACACCTTCAGAACTATTCCAGCCAGAACGACGAACTTGGAGAGGTACTTGAGCGTTAAACTCCATTTCGAAAGTAGATTTCTTTCCAGACTTAATGGTTTTATTTAACTCAACAACTAGAATGGTTCCGTCTACAGTATATTTAACGGGTTTACCGTCTTGTTTAAGCGAAGTTATTTTTTGATAGCCGATTTCATCTTCACTTAGATTATAAATACGGTCTCCAACGCGACGATCTGGATCAGCAATGGTTCGAGAGCGAACATCCATCATACTGCCAGGCTGAAAAGCATTAAAATACAGGTGATAATAAACACGGGTCAGATCGTCGGGTGAGTTATTGGTATAAACTAGTTTCTGCTTTCCCGAAAATTGATGTTTGGCAGCGTCTACGTCAATTTCCATGGTGTAATCAACATGCTGTTGCCAGTAAGAAGTGCTATTTTGGGCGAAAGCAGATAATGAGCCAACGCATATAAGGGTGAAAAGGAGTAAAGTTTTCTTCATATCAATAATTAATAAATTTGTATTAAAGGAAGTCACAAAATCAGAAAATGGCTAGTGCTTTTACACCTTTTAGTCTTTTAAAGAATTTAAAAGGCATTTCTGCTGGCAAAAGCTCTGCTTAAAGTGGCTTCGTCGATATACTCTAGCTCAGTTCCCATCGGAATCCCGTAAGCTATTCTGGTTACGTTTACATCGTAAGCGTTTAACAACTTATTGATGTAATATGAGGTTGCTTCACCTTCGGCATCTGGATTTAAAGCTAAAATTACTTCGGTTATCTCTTCTTGATTGCCTAAGCGTTTTAGTAACTCTTGAATGCGAAGGTTATTGGGGCCAATATTATCCATTGGTGAAATTACACCACCAAGAACATGATATCGTCCTCTAAATTCGTTTGTTCTTTCAATGATATAAACATCATTAAACTCTTCAACTACGCAAAGAATACCGTTTTGTCTCTTTGGATTTTCACAAATCGCGCAAGGGTTGTGGTCACTGATTGTGCCACATGTTTCGCAACGGGTAACTTTATTCTTAAGATCGATAATAGCATTTGCTAAACGGAAGGCCGACTCTTCATTTTGTTTTAATAAATGAATGGCGATACGCTGTGCTGATTTACGCCCAGTTCCAGGTAGCTTGGCGAGTTGCTCGATAGCACGTTCTAAATATTCGGATGTTATTTGCATGTAAAGTAAAAGAGGTAAAGAATGGAAATCTTAAGCTGAAACTAATTAAAAGAACTAAAGCCCAAATTTAGAAAGGTCCATTCCTGGAATACCACCACCAGGAATCATTCCTTTGTAAGCTTCTTGCATCTGCTCTTTAGAGGCTAATTCGGCTTTTTCTAGCGCTTTATTAACACCAGCAACAACCAAATCTTCTAACATTTCTTTGTCGTTAGGATCAACTACATCTGCATCAAATTTAATAGAAACTATTTGTCTGAGTCCGTTTGCTTTTACTTTTACCATTCCGCCTCCTGCATCTGCTTCAACTATAATAGTAGCAAGTTTAGCTTGGGTTTCTTGCATTTTAGACTGCATTTCTTGAATCTTACCGAACATATCGGCCATATTTAGATTGCTCATAATAACCTTGTTTTTAGTATTCTAGTTCTGCCCCAAAGCGATTAACTATTTCTGTAATGATGGGGTCCTTTTCTTGAATTTCTTTAAAGCGGTCGTACGGGTTTCTAGCCTTTGGTCCACTTGTGCTTGTTTTGTTGAGCTCAAATTTAAAACGTAACAAAGAGCCAAGACATTCCTTCAATTTTTTAGCTAATTCAACCGCTTGTTCTTCCAACATTCTTAATGCGAGAGGATTGTCACATTCTATGATTAGCTCAGTTCCCTGCAAGGCTCGTGGTTTTACACGCTCTACTTGCATATGCAGAACCATTTGAAAATCGCTCTTTACTACTGCTAAATAATCCTGCCAAACAGCTTTTACATCTTCAATACGTAGAATCTTAGCTTCTGTAGGTTCGGTTTCTTCTAATGCAACCGGGGTATTTACAAGGGGCTTGTCAACTGGTTTTGTGGTCTGCGAATCTTGTGAATGCTTATTAAAATTGGTGATTAAAGCTGGGCGCCCTAACCCAAACTGGTCTTCTTCTTCTACTTTTACATCAATTTGAACTGTAACGTTACTCTCAATCTTAACTTCTTCAGAATTAGAAGCCTCTGTTTGAGTGGGGAGATTTTCTTGAGAGCTATTTTCTACCGATGCTTTAGGTGTAGTCGTTTCTCTAATCGCTGACTTATTCTCTAATTTTTCGCTATTTAAGCTCTCTTTTGGAGCTTTTACGAAGTTACTAGAGTTTTTTTTTAAGTCTTCAAGCGCCGCTAAAAGTTGTGCAAGATTTTCAGATCTCTCCATATGAATGAGCTTAAGGAGTGTAATCTCAAATTGTATACGGGGTTGGCTGGCATCTTTTAGCTTGATTTGTGCCTCGCTAACAATGTGTAGCATACGCATCAAATCGTCTCTAGAAAAATCGGACGCGGTATTTTTATACTTAGTTTTAGTCTCTTCTGAGGCTTCTACCAAGTAAAGCTTTTCAGAATGGTGAGCGATGTATAAATTTCGAAGATGTTCGGTCAATCCAATTAAAAATTCTTGGATGTCGTAACCTTCTTGCAAAAGGGTATTAATAAGCTCTAAGCCTGTATCAGCATCATGATCTTTTACGCAAAGCATAAATTGGAACAAACGGTCTGTTCCAACCACATTTAAAGCTTGTAATAATTCGTTGTGTGTGATGGTATCGCCACAAAAAGCGATGGCTTGATCCATCAGCCCTAACGCATCACGAAGTGCTCCATCAGCCTTTTTTGCTATGACATGAAGCGATTCTTCATCGATAGCAATGTGTTCGTCCAGAGAGATTTTGCGAAGGCGATGTACAATTTCTTCTACTGCAATTCGCTTAAAATCAAAACGCTGTACGCGCGATAAAATAGTTGGTAGAACTTTATGAGGCTCAGTGGTCGCAAAAATAAAAATAGCGTGCTCTGGTGGTTCTTCAAGAGTTTTTAGCAGCGCATTAAAAGCTGCCTTCGAAAGCATGTGAACCTCATCTACAATAAATACTTTGTAGCGACCATTTTGGGGAGGAATGCGAACACTTTCACGCAGGTGGTGTACATCTTCAACTTTGTTGTTAGATGCGGCATCCATCTCAATAATATTCAGCGTCTGATTTAGAGATTCCCCATCTACACTAGAATCAATTTGGTTGATGATTCTTGCCAAAACACGGGCCATCGTTGTTTTACCAACGCCTCGCGGACCGCAAAACATATAGGCATGAGATAGCCTATTCTGCTTAATAGCATTTAATAAAGTACTACTCACATGTTCTTGAGAAACGATATCCTCAAAATTCTGTGGTCTATATTTTCGTGTAAGTGCGCGGTAGTTTTCTGACATTCTTTAAACAGCTTTTTCTAGCAGTTGGAATGTACAAAATGAAGAGGTGGAATAGTAATGCAAAGTGAGCTCGATGAGATAAAAGCCGGCAGATATGAAGCGTAATATTGAAGATGTTTGAGCATTACTCGAAAAATAAATCTCCATTTTGTTCAGAAGCTTGTAAAAGGGTAGCCGAGCTTTATCGGTTATCTAAATAGTTATAGGGAGATTCATGAGAATCTCCCTATAATTTAATTAAGTCCATCGGGTACTTATTTCATCAATGCTTCAATCTCTTCAATCGTTTTAGGCACATGGGTAAGATTTTCGTAACCCGTTGCGGTTACCGCAATGTTGTCTTCAATTCTTACCCCACCGAAATTAAGTAGTGAGCGAACTTTCTCAGAGTTCAGGTACTTATTAGTTTCGGGGTTTTCGAGCGCTGGTTTTAGAACTGCAGGTACAAAGTAAATTCCAGGCTCCACAGTAATTACCATTCCCGGTTGTAAGTCTCTACGGGCACGAAGGAATTTTATCCCAGGCCTGTCGATGCGATCTACCCCTTTTGGATAACCGCCCACATCGTGTGTGTCTAAGCCAAGGAAGTGACCTAAGCCATGCGGGAAGAAGAGCGCAAAAATATTCTCTTTCATCAACTCATCGATATCGCCACGAACAATGTCCAATTTTTTCAAGCCGGTCATCATGGTACGAGCAGCTAAAATATGTAAGTCTTCCATTTTTGCCCCAGGTTCGACAGCGTCGAGCACAGCTTGCATTCCATCTAAAACAGCATTGTAAATACCAGCTTGAATTTCTGTGAATTTGCCATTTGCAGGGAAGGTTCGCGTGTAATCAGCGGCATAACCTTGGCACTCAAATCCAGCATCCATTAAAAATAAATCGCCATCTTTAATCTGGCTTTTATTCTCAACATAGTGAAGAATAGAGGCGTTTTTTCCAGAGGCAAAAATACCATTGTAGGCATCTTGCATGAGTCCGTTTTCAATCTGAACTTTATTGAAAATAGCTTTTAGTTCGTACTCGTGCATGTTTGGTTTAATGGCTTTCATTACCTCTAAGTAAGCCAAGTCATTAACACGGCAAGCTTCACGCATTAAATCGAGTTCGCCGTCTGTTTTAATAACGCGACAGTAAGTAAGTGCGTCGATTAGAGACTCTGTATCAACAGTAAAATCTCTATTTAAGTCTTCGATAAATTCAGCTTGTTCATCATCGATGCAGTAAACCAATTCTGGCTTTAATTTATTTAGAACAGTCAAAATATCATTCTGAGAGTGCAGGTGGTCGGGTTGGTATTCCCGCTGATACTGTTCTTTTGATTTTACGTAACCATGCCATACCGCGTATTGCGCGTCACGTTCGGGTACAAAAAGATGGTATTCTTCCTTGTTCAAATCTAGGAGCATAGCACAATCGGGTTCGTTTACCCCAGTGAGATACCAAAAATTGGATTCTTGGCGAAAAGGAAATTCATAGTCGGTACCATAACGGTACATGATTTCTTTTCCTTGTATAAAAACAACGCCGTTTTGGTTGTCATCAAAAAGTGAAAATAGTTTTTCTCTGTGTTGGCTATACATGGTAACTGATTTTGAAGCTTAACGTTGGTTATAGGATAGTAAAATGCCTATCGAATATCGAACAAGGAAAACAGAATTATTCTGAAAATATTTCTACAAAATTTGAGAAAAATTCGGATATCGGAACGTCAAAGTCAAAATCGACCTCTTCAGCAAGGTCTAATTGAAAAAGCCCATCTTGAGATTGGAGTAACACGTTTTGAGGCTCCGCATCTGCTAATAAATCAAGCGAGCAGGAAAGTAGCGCTACATTTTGTCCATTTGTGTTTAAAATGATAGATAGTTTTGTAGAGTGGTATGGGGTTCCACAAAAAGAAATGGCAAGCTTCTGTTCGGAATTATGCGAATAAATATAATAGAAATTTGGGAGCGCTAAGTCGGGGTCACTTCCTTCAAAGTGGAAAAATTTGACCCTTTCTGGGGTCTCTTGATTAAAAAGCTCATTACAGGAATCTAGTATCCATTTTCTAGAATCAGGATGTGATTTAGAGCCTGCAAAGCCTCGTTTCGACCAATAAGCGAAATCCATAGTTGGCTTTTGCTGACTTTGAAATATCGGTGGAATAGTTTGAAGTGAAGAAAGTTCTCCGTTCTCAATGGCAAACCAGTAGTCTTGAATTCCGTTCGAAATCAACAGAAAAGGGGCGTTCACTTTTAGGTTGTATCTGGCAATCTGGATAGCTGCTTTTTCGGTAAGCTGAATTTCTGGAGCTTTACATTCAACCAGTAAAAGAGGTTTGAAATCTTTGTCATAGCAAATTAAATCAGTTCTAGATGCAGACTTATCTCTAGGTAAATTTACCGGCGACTCAAATGAAATCCGACTTTGTAAGAAATTAGCTTCTTCAAGAAGATATTCAACTAGTTGGAGTCGGACTCTTTCCTCTGGGCGATTCTTAAATGCCTTTTTAAGAATCGGATTCCATAATAGCTTTTCGCCATCTCGGAATACAAACTGAGGGTAATGGTATGTGGCTTTGCTCAACAAGGAACGAATAATTAAGTGTTACACTGAGTATTAGTTCAATGTAACACTTCGTAGAAACTATTTTGTAACTACTCCGGCTTCTTTTTTAGCATGTATGCTTCTATTGATAGTGTACTGCTGAATGATAGAAAGCACGTTGAAAACGAGGTAGTATAAACTTAAACCTGCTGCAAACTTGTTGAAGATAAAGAGCATCATAAATGGGAAGATGTACTGCATTATTTTCATTTGTTGCGCCATGGCGTTGTTTCCACCGCCTCCGCCGCTCATTCCACCAGTTAATCTGCTTTGAACTACCATTGCAGCAGACATCAGTAGAACAAAGCCCGCAATAGATTCGCCTAAAAATGGAATACTGAAAGGCAGGTTAATGATATAATCTGGAGCTGAAAGATCATCGGCCCAAAGGAATGATTCCTGACGTAACAAGATTGAATTTTGGAAAAACCTCCAAAGCGTAATCAGAATTGGGAACTGCAAAAGGTTTGGTAAACAACCACCAAGCGGGTTTACTTTTTCCTTTTTGTACAGCTTCATTGTTTCCTGTTGCTGCTTCTGTGGGTTGTCCTTGTACTTGTCTTGAAGCTCTTTTAGCTGAGGTTGTAACTCACGCATAGCAGCCATACTACGATAACTTTTTAGCGTAAGTGGAGTTAAGACAAGTTTTACACCAGCGGCAAAAATCACAACAAGAACACCGTAATTACCTATAAACTGGCTAAAGAATGTGAAAAATGGAATAACTATAAAACGAACAAATGGATCCGAGAAGAAACGTAGCCAATCATAGCCAACTTTTACCATATCGTAACCATGCTCATCAACTTTCTTGATGTCGTAGTATTTCAAAGGGCCAACAAAAAGCTGATAAGAAAGAGACTCTCCGCTTGAGACGTCAGAAGTTATTGCAGAAGTGTAATGATATTCTACAGAGGGGCTGTCTACCTCACCGGTAATTTCACCAGTAAGAATCGCACCTTCGGTGGTGTGTAATGGCTTTATAAACTGTGTAAAGAATTTTGTTCTAGTAGCCGCCCATTGTACGTTTCCATTAAGCGTGGTTTCATCTTTGCCGGGCTTGTCGAGTTTAAATTCTTCTAACTCGTCGGCAAGGTATACGTACGAAGCTGTTTCAAGAGCGTCTTGTGCTTTATCTTTCTCTGTGAAGTTAAGCTTTGAGGTCCAGCTAAAATCAACTGATCCGCCTACAATGTAGTCAGCAAGGCCAATAAATTTAACATCTAAATCAATTTCATAGTTGTTGCCATGAAAGGAATAGGTGTAAAGGATTTTACGACCGTCAGCAAGCTCAAGGGCGTACTGTAATTCTTTGGTGTCATCAGGATTTAAAGAAAGCTCAGATCCTGTAGCTAATTGCGTAAAAAGTAAATGCTGAGTATCTACATTGTAATTTTCAGTAGTTAAAAATCCAAAATTATAAGCAGAGTGCGTGGTGTCGCCAAGCATTTGAACAGGCGTGCCATCCCAATTGTTATAATCGTTAAGTGTGAAGGTAACAGGGCCACCACCTTTGTTTGAAAATACAGCAGTATAAAGAGGTGTTTTTACGGCAAAAGTTGAAACTTCTGATATAGAAGACGCAGCAAAAATACCAGATTGAGGAAGTTTAGCGGCTTCTTTTGTATCAGTATCGGTGTAGCGTGTTTCTGGAAGTTCTTGTTCTTGGGCGAGTGACTCTTGGCGTAAGGCTTCTACATTGGCAACGCTATCACGGGTAGCTAAGTCTCTTTGTTGTTGCAGGCGCTCTTGTTCAGAAGGCATGGTGTATACAAACCAGCCAATCATGATTATAAAGATTAAGCCAAATCCGATAAAGTTATTTTTATCCAAAAGTCTGAGATTTAAGAGAGATTGTTGTTTTGCAGGAGGCGAGTACGCAACTCTTCCATAAGAGTTACCACTTGTTGCTGAACCGAAGAAAAGTCAAGGTCTGTGTTTCGAGCTATGAGCACGGCATGAAGTCCTATATTCAAGGAATCTAAGGTGTCCTTGAGAGCGTGTTGGTTCAATCGGAATGCTTCACGCAAAAGACGTTTACATCTGTTGCGTTGCACAGCATTGCCAATTTTTTTGGGGGCGATGAAGCCGACATTGTAACCCATTTCAGAGTCAGAATACGAGGTAAAGCGAAGGTTCACTAAAGGTGTTTTGATGAGCGAAGATCCAGAAAATAAATTCTGAAAGTTTCGCTTACCACGTAAAATTCGAGATTTAGGTAAAGTAAATCTGCGGGCAGAAGTAACGCTGGGGTTACTTAGCTCCTTTTTGCTCATCACTAACAGTAAGCTTATGGCGGCCTTTAGCGCGGCGGCCGGCAATAACTCTACGTCCGTTTTTTGTAGACATACGTTCACGGAATCCGTGCTTGTTCTTGCGCTTTCTATTACTTGGTTGGAATGTACGTTTCATTGGTCAGGATAAATTTGCGTTCAGTTTCGAATCCGAAAAAGGCCTTAAAGATAGTGAGAAATTCCTAAAAATCAGAACAAATATTTTGTTTTAAATTGCGAAGGTCTTTTTGGCTTTAAAGGAAGAAGATACAACCTATAAAATTAGGATGAACTATGCGCTTCAATTAATATTTTCGATAAATTTACCTCATAAATTCTGAGTGACTCTTGCCTCTACAAAATAAAAAATAGGTACTACGTTAAAGCTTGGTCTAATATTTGTATCTATTACATTATTAGTTGATGGGGCTTTTGAATAAAGTTAACTTGAACGCCTGTAATAAAAACCGTTGAAAAAGTAACATGATTGACACAGTAGGAAAGGTACTTTCCAAAATATTTGGCTCAAAAAGTGATAAAGACATTAAGAAGATTCAACCTATTGTTGCGCAAATTAATGCGTTAGGGCCTGAAATTGAGAAGTTAAGCGACGATCAGCTTAAGGAAAAGACAGAGAGTTTTAAGCAGAAAATTAAGGATGCAACTGCCGAAACCGAGAAGAATATTGCCGAAGTAAAGGCTAAAATGGAGAACTTTGAGGAGCTCTCGCAGGGTGAAAGTAGAGAGTTAGCCGAACAGCTTGATAGGTTAGAGAAGCAATGGCTTGAGATTCTTGAAGACACATTGGATGACATTTTGCCCGAAGCATACGCAGTGTTAAAAGATACGTGCCGTCGTTTTGTCGGTAAAAGCTGGACCGTTGCAGGCGACGAAGTAGAATGGAATATGGTGCCTTACGATGTTCAGCTGGTTGGTGCTATCTGTCTCCATCAAAAGAAAATTGCGGAAATGAAAACGGGTGAAGGTAAAACGCTTGTGGCTATTTTTCCGGCATATTTAAATGCTCTTGCTGGGCGTGGCGTACACGTTATCACAGTAAACGATTATTTGGCAAAACGTGATGCTGAATGGAACGAGCCTATTTTTAATTTCCATGGCCTTCATGTAGACTGTATCGATAATTATAAGCCAAACACCGAAGCACGCCGTAAAGCGTACCGTTGTGATGTTACTTACGGTACAAATAATGAGTTTGGCTTCGATTACCTACGAGATAATATGGTAATTGAAAAAGAACAACTAGTGCAGCGCGAACATCACTATGCAATTATTGATGAGGTTGATTCTATTTTAATTGATGAAGCTAGAACTCCTCTTATCATATCAGGGCCAGTTCCCAACGATAATAAATCGGACAAATACGAGGAAACTAAACCTCGAGTAGCGTCTTTAGTGGATGCTCAGAAAAAGTTGGTTTCTCATTTGGTGCAAGAAGCTCAACAACTTCTAGATGCAGGTGATGAGGAAAAAGCAGGTTTAGCTCTTTTCCGTGCTCAACGTGGCTTCCCGAAAAACTCACGATTTAAGAAAATGATTCAGGAGCCACACAATCAAAAGCTTATTCAGAGAACAGAGAATATTTATCTAGCGGATAATGCGAAACGAATGCCTGAAGTAGATGAGTATCTATTTTATGCAGTAGATATGAAGCAGAACTCGATAGAAATGACTGAAAAAGGTCGCGAGTACATTACAAAGAAAGGTGAAGATCCTGATTTCTTTATCATTCCCGATTTAGGCGTAGAATCTGCAGAAATTGAAACTGAAATTGCTAATCTCGAAGCTCAGAAAATTGCAGAGATTGAAGCCTCAGATCTTAGCGCTGAATACAAAGAAAAGAAAATTCAAGAAGCTAAGCAGGAAGTTCGAAATGAACGAGAGCTTAAGTTTAATGAGCTTCATTTATTATTTGGTGAGCGTGGCGATCGTATCCATACAGTAAACCAGCTTTTGAAAGCTTACACTCTTTTCGAAAGAGAAGAAGAATACATTGTGCAGAATGGGAAAGTGAATATTGTTGATGAGCATACAGGTCGTGTACTTTCTGGTCGACGTTATTCTGATGGCTTACACCAAGCTATTGAAGCAAAAGAACAGGTTAAGATTGAGGCTTCTACTCAGACTTACGCTACCATTACTTTGCAGAACTACTTCCGTATGTATCACAAACTTTCGGGTATGACAGGTACTGCAGAAACGGAAGAGGGTGAATTTAATGAGATTTACGATTTAGATGTAATGGTGATTCCTACGAATCGCCCAATTCAGCGTATAGATAGCGAAGATTTGGTGTTTAAAACCAAACGAGAAAAATTCAACGCATCTATCGACAAAATCCGAGAGTATCACGAGAAAGGTCAACCTGTTCTTGTTGGTACTACAAGTATCGATGTTTCAGAAACGATGAGCCGAATGCTTCAACGAGCAGGTATTCCTCATAATGTGTTAAACGCAAAGCAGCATGCTAGCGAAAGTGATATTGTAAAATCAGCAGGTAAGCCTGGTGCAGTAACAGTGGCTACTAACATGGCTGGACGTGGTACCGATATTAAGTTGGCTCCAGGTGTTAAAGAACGTGGTGGTTTGGCAATTCTTGGTACGGAACGCCATGAGTCTCGCCGAATTGATTTACAGTTACGTGGTCGTTCAGGGCGTCAAGGTGATCCCGGAGAATCTCAGTTTTATGTTTCTCTAGAAGATAACTTGATGGCGATGTTTGGTTCAGATCGTGTTGCTGGTGTAATGGAGCGATTGAAATTTGAAGATGGCGAAGTAATTACCCATCCGTGGATTACCAAATCTTTGGAACGTGCTCAATCAAAAGTAGAGCAGAATAACTTCAGTATTCGTAAGAAACAGCTTGAATACGATGATGTACTGAATAACCAACGTAAGGTAATTTATTCCCGTCGTTTACACGCTTTACAAGGCGATCAGTTACTAGCAGATATCATGGATATGCTAGAAGATTATGTAGAAACGTTGGTACAAACTCATGTTGCTGCTGGCGATTATGAAGGACTGTATACCGAAGTACTTCGTAACCTTGCAGTAGATGCAGAATATGACGAGGAAACTTGGCGTAAGATGAATGCCGAAGAGTTAATGGATGTAATCCTAGATAAAGCTCTGGATACGTATCGTCGTAAAGAAGAAAGAATGGCGAAGCCACTTTACGAAGTGATGAAACGCATCAACGATAGTGACCCAGAAAACCGCCCTGAAAGAGTTCAGGTGATTTTTACTGATGGGATTAAAAGAATGCGCGTAGTTGTGGAAGTTGAAGCAGCTCTTAAGAACGAAGGCCGTGAAGTTGCCCGAGCTCTAGAAAGAACAGCTGTTCTAGCTACTATTGATGAGAAATGGATGCAACATTTACGTGAACTAGATTCTGTTAAAGAAGGTATTGGCTTGCGTGCATTTGGGCAGAAAGATCCTTTGTTAGAGTACAAAAGAGAAGCTTTCGATATGTTCCGTCAGCTTTTGGATATGGTAAACAAAGATGTAGTTACCACAATTTGGAAATCTGTTCCAGAAGCACAAGCTGAGAACGATAGGCTACAACAAGCTCAGCAGCAAAAATCTAGATTTGATACTAGTAAAATGCAAACTCAGCATGCCGATTCAAGTGGTATGGGGATGCAAGCTCCTGCTGGTCAACAACAAGCTGGTGGCAATCAACAACGACCAATGGGGCCAAATACGAAGCGTCAACCTGTACATGTAGATCAAGAACCAGGCAGAAATGATCGCGTTACCATACAAAATATGAATACAGGTGAGGTAAAAGAAGTAAAATGGAAATTCGCTAAAGATTTAGTGGAAAACCAAGGCTGGATTATGGTGGAGAAGTAATCTCTACCATAAATTCATGAAAAGAGCGAAAGCTTAATATGGCTTTATTATCCGTATTACTTAAGTTTAAACTTCTCATTAAAACATGATTAAAGAAGCTATCTGAGTGGAAGTTTTAGGCATTGATATTGGAAGTTACGGCATAAAAGGGGCAATCGTTGATACTGATAAAGGCGAAATTATATCCAATAAACGATCTACAGACAAGATTGAGGATATGAGCCCACACAAGCTTATTGCTAAAATGCATAAGATTGTGAAGATGTTTGAGTGGAAAGGTCCAATAGGTTGCGCTTTTCCTGCACCTGTAAGTAAGGGAATCGTAATTTCAACAAACCGCGTTGATTCTGGATGGGTTGATACCGACGCCGAACATTTATTCTCAGAAATAACGGGCTGCTCGGTACATGTAATTAATGACACCGATGCTACGGGTTTAGCAGAAATGACTTTTGGCGTTGGAAAACGGCAAAAAGGAACCGTAGTTGTGCTAACTGTTGGTACAGGTATTGGATCGTCTATTTTTGTGGATGGAATGCTGGTTCCCAATACCGAACTCGGACAGATCTCAATTGGTGGAAATACTATAGAATCTCGTGCTTCTAATAAAGCTAGAAAGCAGGAAGGTATTCAACGTAAAACGTGGGCCAAGCGCTTGCAACATGTGCTAGAGCACTACGAGAAACTATTTCATCCAAGCTTATTCATTTTAGGTGGGCAGTTAAGTAAAAAAGCCGATAAAACCTTTCCCTATATAAAGCTGAATACCCGATTTAAAGCGGCCGATCTCAGAAACGATGCAAGTATTGTGGGTGCTGCATACTACGCAGCTTCGCTCGAAAAGCAACGACAAGTGTCGAATAAATAGTTTAGTAATAATTTCTCCGTTCAGCTACTGAAGTGAGTACAAAAAGGCAAGTATCTGAAGAAACAGCGGCGTGATTTTTTTTCTGTTATTTGAAGAAGTAATCGAACTCTATTATCAAAACACCCGCCATATTCATGTTCAGCATGGATAAGCTAGTATCATGATCTAAGAATCATCATCAAATCTCAATTTAGCGAGCTTTTCTTGCCACAATTCCCATTCATGTAGTTTAGAGTCATCGGAATAATTAGACTTTTGTTTCTTCTTTTTATCCGATTTGGCAGCTTTAAAAGATGCAGCATTAACAAACTCAATGTTTAATCCTCGCAGTGCTTTTTTTATCCCATTATCAGATGTGGCAACACATATCTTCTCAGGTGCAGACTTTTTAGCTTTTTCAATAATGAGTGTGTCTGCTTCTTGACGTTTGCTAAAGGTGAAGTGCATGCCTTTTTTCTTCAGGGGAATGGGAAAAGGATAGCCATCAACCATGAAGAATAGTTTGTTGTATTTCTTTGTGGAGACATTTTGCTCCAATAAAGAAATCAACTGAATAATACCGCTTTCTTTGTCTTTATTAAGCCCCAAAGCATGCATTATATTCATGGTGTCTATAATTAAAATCATAGTTACAAAATATATAGACTTGGTTTAACTTAAAAACTCAATCACTTTCGATAGAATGGGATTTCGGCTATCTGTTTTCCAGATTGCTGAAAGCGTAGTTCGTTGTGGAATATTCGTTAGCTCAATAAATTTGATATTCAAATCGAATCCATGTTTTAAAGAACTTGGTACAATTCCAATTCCCAATTGATTTTCAACAAGTCGGAAAATAGTGTTGGCGTGAACCGATTCGTGAGCCACTTTGGGGGAGAATCCTTGGTCTTCAAAAATGCTTAGAATCTTATCGTAATAGCCATGACTGTATTGGCTAGAAAACAGAATGAAGTTTTCATCTCTTAAGACATCAATAGCGGTGAAATTCTCAGCTGAAACAGGATGAGAAGCTGGAAGAACTAAGCAGAAATTCTCTTCATACACATCCAGTTTATTTAAACCCGCTGGCAATCTCATTGTTCGTATAAATCCTAAATCGAGTTGATCGTTCCTAATTCTATCAAGCTGTTCTTGGTTAGGTAACTCAGTAAGTATTGAATGAATGCCAGGATAATCTTTGTTTATCTGTTTCAGCAAACTTGGAATTACCGTTTGCATTGCTGAGCCCACAAATCCTATTCGGAGTTCCCCTTCATCTCCTTGTTGAAGGTGCTCAATTGTTTGTTGAACAAAATCTAAATGATTGAAAAGAAAACGTGCCTCTTCTAGCAAATACTCACCAGATTTAGTGAGGGCTACATTGCGCTTATCTCGAATAAATAATGGAGCACCAATGTACTGTTCTAGTTGTTGAATCTGCCGACTAAGCGCGGGTTGGGTAATAAACAGTTTTTCAGCGGCTTTACGGAAATGCAATTCCTCGGCAACCGTGATGAAATAGCGAAGATGTCGAAATTCTATTTGATTACTCATAAGCATCAATATATACATATAAAGTAATACAAAACATTACTTATAGAATGTACATTCAAGAAAATAGGGAAGAAATGTATGGCAAAATTTAGACTGGGATTAGATCAACTCACCATTCAAAATGTGGTGGATATTTGTAAAGGAACAATGCCAGTTTCACTTGAGGGTGAAGCTCGAAAAAGAGTGCGAGAAAGTGCCGAATATGTAGCAACCATCGTAGAAAATGGAGAGGTTGTGTACGGAGTTAATACAGGTTTTGGCCCGCTTTGTAATACCATTATTTCTAAAGAGAACACGGCGCGTTTACAGGATAATTTATTGCGAAGTCATAGTGTTGGTGTTGGGAATTCTATAGCGTTGAACATCGCTAAAGCCATGCTCGTTTTAAAAGCTCATAACTTGAGTTATGGTTATTCTGGAATACGGGAAGAGACTTTAGATAGAATTATTTTCTTCATCGAGAACGATATCATTTCAGAAGTTCCTGAGCAGGGCTCGGTTGGTGCATCAGGGGATTTAGCGCCACTTGCCCATCTTTTCTTGCCGCTAATTGGTTTAGGAAAGTTGCATTACAAAGGCGAATGGAGAGACAGTTCAGAAGTGCTAAATGAACTTAACCTTGAGCCAATAGTGCTAGGAGCTAAAGAAGGTTTAGCGCTTATAAATGGAACTCAGTTTATAGCGGCTCACGCTGTTTGGGGTGTTTATAATCTTCATCACTGCTTAAACACAGCCGATATAATTGGGGCAATGAGTTTGGAAGGTGTGTTGGGAAGCAAAAGTCCATTTGATGCAAGAATACATGAAATCCGTGCTTTTGACGGGACTAGATTTGTTGCTCATCGGTTAAGAGCATTGCTGAAAGAATCAGAAATGGTGGAATCGCACGAAAACTGTGGCCGAGTTCAAGATCCGTATTCAATCCGTTGTATGCCTCAGGTACATGGAACGAGTAGAAATGCTTGGTTACATGTTAAGCAGATGGTAGATATTGAGATAAATTCAGTAACAGATAATCCCATTATACTTTCTGCTGAAGAAGCCATTAGTGGAGGGAATTTTCATGGTCAACCGTTGGCGTTACCGTGCGACTACCTAACTCTAGCTGCTCACGAAATTGGAAATATTTCAGACCGAAGATCTTATCTGTTGCTTGGTGGAGAGCATCCTGGCTTGCCTAAATTACTAATGACAGATATTGGGCTAAACTCTGGTTTTATGATTCCTCAATACACTTCGGCAGCGTTAGTAAGTGAGAACAAAGCTCTTTGTTTTCCAGCTTCTGCAGATAGTATTCCAACTTCACTTGGGCAAGAAGATCACGTTAGCATGGGGTCAATTAGTGCAAGGAAGTTAAACCAAGTGATAGACAACGTAGAAAAGATTCTGGCTGTAGAAATGGTGAATGCAGCTCAAGCTTTTGATTTCAGAAAACCCATGAAATCTGGTCCTATTCTAGATGCTTGCCACGAAATAATACGTACTCATATCGACCACGCAGACGAAGACCGAGTTTTTGCTGATGATATCGCAAAAGCTTTGGAACTAGTGCAAAGCCACGTAATTACTCGAAAAGCTGAAGAAGTAGCCCAAGAGTTAAACATTGATGTAAATGGAGTTTATGATGAACTATTCAGAGTTTCTTAAGAAATACGCAACGCATCCACACTACAAAGCCCCAACGGGAAGTCAACTTCACACCAAAAGCTGGCAAACCGAAGCGCCATTGCGGATGTTGCTAAACAACTTGGATAGCGAAGTAGCTGAAGATCCAGAGAATTTCATTGTTTATGGTGGAAATGGACAGGCGGTAAGAAACAGAGCAGCGCTTGAAAAAATCATCGAGATATTATTGACACTTGACGAAAATCACAGTTTGTTGGTTCAATCTGGTAAACCTGTTGGTATTGTTCGAACGCATCCCGAAGCACCACGTGTTTTGATTGCGAACAGTAATTTGGTTCCCGAATGGGCGAATTGGGATCATTTCAACGAGTTGAAAGAACGTGGTTTAATGATGTATGGCCAAATGACGGCCGGTTCATGGATTTATATCGGAACGCAAGGAATTTTACAGGGAACCTACGAGACATTTGTTGCTTGCGGAGAAAAGCACTTTGGTGGAGATTTACGAGGTAAACTATTAGTTACGGGCGGAATTGGAGGAATGGGAGGAGCTCAACCTTTGGCCGCAACAATGGCTGGAGCTACTTTTTTGGGAGTTGATGTAGATCCTACCCGCATCCAAAAAAGGATCAAAACTCGATATATCGATAAAATGACTCATTCTTACGAGGAGGCAATCCGTTGGGTGATGGAAGCCAAAGCTAAGAAAGAAAATCTCTCAGTAGGTTTGGTGGGTGATATTGGCGATGTATTAGAGCGTTTAATTGAAGACGGAATTACACCTGATATCCTAACAGATCAAACCTCAGCGCACGACCCACTAAACGGTTATGTGCCACATGGAATTAGCTTTGAAAAAGCACTAGAACTTAGGAAATCAAATCCCAAAGAATACGAGGAAAGATCCATAGCGAGTATGGCTCGGCATGTAAGGCAGATGCTTACACTGAAAAATAGAGGAGCTATAACTTTCGATTACGGAAATAATCTAAGAGCTTATGCACAGCAAGGTGGAGTAGAAAATGCTTTCGATTTTCCTGGTTTTGTTCCCGCCTATATCCGTCCTCTTTTTTGCGAAGGCAAAGGGCCGTTCCGGTGGGCGGCACTATCTGGAGACCCCAAAGATATTCACACGACCGACCAAGCTTTAAAAGAAGCCTTTCCAGAGAATAAAAACCTGATTAATTGGTTAAATCAAGCTCAAGAGAAAGTAGCTTTTCAAGGATTACCATGTAGAATTTGTTGGCTGGGAATGGGAGAGCGAGAAAAGGCAGGGTTGATATTCAATGATTTGGTTAAAACGGGAAAAGTAAGTGCACCCATCGTGATTGGGCGTGATCATTTAGATTGTGGCTCGGTTGCTTCCCCAAATAGAGAAACCGAAGCAATGAAAGATGGAACCGATGCAGTAAGCGATTGGCCATTACTTAACTTAATGAGTAATGCTTCAGGTGGTGCAACATGGATTAGTTTTCATCACGGTGGCGGTGTTGGTATGGGATTTAGTCAACACGCTGGGATGGTTGTACTTGCAGATGGAACCGATAGAGCAGAAGAATGTTTGAAACGAGTTTTATATAACGATCCAGCAATGGGCGTTTTTAGACATCATGATGCTGGATATGACGAAGCGACTTCAGTTGGTGAACAGCATAATCTTTTAATCTAAAAGTGAAGGTAAATATGGAACAAGCAATACTTTACGGTCCGTTTAAAGAATTAGTAACCATGCACGCACTTCCTATACATGGGCCATTAAAAGACGAGGAATTGCCAGTAATTAAAAATGGCGGAATTGTTGTAGAAGGAAGTGAAATTGTAGCAATTGGCGATTACGAAGTTCTTTCAGAAACATTTAAAGCAGCTAGTTGTTTATTGAATGAAGAAGAGAACTTAGTGGCAGTTCCTGCGTTTGTAGATTGCCACACTCATATTTGTTGGGCAGGAGATAGAACCAACGATTATGCACTTCGAGTTTCTGGTAAATCATATTTAGAGATAGCAAAAGCTGGCGGTGGAATTATGGACACCGTTCTTGAAACTCGCAAAGCTACACAAAGTGAGTTGGTTGAGATAATTTTAAATCATGCTGATACATTACTTGATCAAGGCATCGCAACAGTAGAAGTGAAGTCTGGTTATGGACTTGAAATTGAATCGGAATTGAAAATGCTTAGAGCTATCAAAGAGGCAAACGAACATACTTTGGTAGATTTAATTCCAACATTTCTTGGTGCTCACATCAAACCAAAAGATTATGACGGAAACCATGAGGAATACTTGACAATGCTGTTAGAGGAAGTCGTTCCTGTTATTGAAAGTGAAAAGCTATGCACTCGTGCCGATATTTTTGTGGAAGAGGGCGCTTTTGATGTAGAACTTGCCAGAAGTTATGCGAAGAAAATGCAAAAACGAGGCTTCGATATCACCATGCATGTAGATCAGTTTAACGCTGGTGGCGCAAAAATGGCGATTGAAGTGGGAAGTGTTTCAGCTGATCATCTAGAATGCACGGATAGTGAAACGGCAAAGTTATTTATGAACTCTGGAACCGTAGCAGTGGCTTTGCCCGGCGCATCTTTGGGTTTGGGAATGCAATTTACACCATGTAGAGAATTATTAGATAATGACGCATGCGTTGCTATTGCTACTGATTGGAATCCGGGTTCCGCACCAATGGGAGATTTGATAACGCAAGCGGCTTTGCTAGGGGCAAGTGAAAAGCTATCGATTAGCGAAACCTTGGCGGCAATAACTTACCGTGCAGCACAAGCTTTAAGAATTGATGCGGGTGTAATTCATGAAGGCGCGAAGGCGAAGTTTACAGCATTCTCGACCAACGATTATCGTTCAATATTCTATCATCAAGGAAAGTTGAAACCAAAATTTACGGTTATTGGCGATGAGTGTATCGAACATTAATCCAGAATTTTATAAAGCCGCCAAACCTGAAGATTGGACAGGTCGCATAGATTCAGATACAGATTTTGAACAATTTCGATATCATCAAGTAGTGAAGTGTGAGTCATTGTTTGATCTTAGCAGTTCAACAGAAGTTACATTGTTGGGCTTTGCATCCGATGAAGGAGTTCGAAGAAATAAAGGCAGAATTGGGGCTAGTGAAGGTCCTGAAAGTTTTAGGAAAGTAGTTGGTTCATTATGCTGGCAAGGGGAGGAAGAAGGGTTCCTAGATGTTGGAAATATATTTCCAAAAGATGGCAATTTAGAAGTGGCTCAAAATGAACTGGGAAAAGCTATTCAAGTTCTTCTTAACCAAAAAAAGCGTCCATTTGTTATAGGTGGTGGACACGAAACCGCCTATGGGCATTACCTAGGAATTGCCAATTATTTGAAAGCAACGAACCTAGATGCAAAGCTCGGAATATTAAATATCGATGCACATTTTGATCTACGTCCGCACAATGGGATTCCTCATTCGGGTTCTCCTTTCCTGCAAGCTCACGAACACGCCCAAAAGAACAATCTTGACTTGAATTATTTTGTATATGGAATCAATCCTCAGAATAATACAAAAGCCTTGTTCAAAACTGCAGAAGAACTGGGAGTTGAATTTTGCACCACTCAAGAAGTATGGGCTTCAAATTCAGAGACACTAGCAAAAGTTCAGAATTTCATTGAAAGTAGAACTCATTTCTATCTGACAATCTGTTTGGATGTTTTTAAAGCTGAAATTGCGCTAGGGGTAAGTGCTCCAGCCTGGTATGGAATTGAATTAAACCACGCATTAAAAGTGCTAGAGTTGGTGAAAAGTTCTGGAAAAATGCTTTCCATGGATGTGTGCGAGTTAAACCCCGAATATGATTTGAATAATCAAACTGCGAAACTAGCAGGTATGCTATTCAGTGAGTATATCGGGTAAGTGCTTTTCTAAAGTGTCAACTGGGACTTTGAGTTCAGGGACGCGTGGGAAAGAATCCTTTTTCTTTTTCGATGATCGAAGAGCAACTACATTCCCAATTAGAATCAAAGCAGCACCCGAAAAACTAGTAACTGACCATTGGTAGTCTTCAAAAATGGTAGATATGATAAGTGCAATTACGGGGCCAATTAAACTAACATACGCAGCTTTGCTTGCGCCGATATTCCCAATCAAGGTCATGTAAGCCCCAAATGCGATGATGGACCCAAAAATGGATAGATAGAGAAGAGATGCGAGGTAGGGCATTCCAATTCCAAAGGAGAGTGTTTTCCCAGAAATGATGGCAATGAGAAACATAGCAGTTGCGCCATAAGTCATACCAAAAGCATTCGATTGAATAACAGGGATACCAGCTTTCTGATTACGCGCAGAAGTAATATTACCCAGAGAAGCTATAAAAGTGCCGGAAACCGCAAGCATAATGCCGATGACTTTTCCATCCGAAAAAGAGAAATTCGTTAAATCACGCTGAAACACTAGCGCTGTTCCAATCAAACCTAAAAAGCCACCTAAAATCACTTTCATCTCGATGGGTGTTTTAAGAAAAATACGTCCGTTTATGATGTTTAAGAATACAAGTAGCGAGAAGATTAGGCCAACCAAACCGCTCGTTAAATGTAACTCCGACATATAAACCATCCAGTAATTAAAGCCGAAAATGAGCAAACCTTGGAGGAGCATAAAGCGATGCTCTTTACTAGAAAAGCGAAGATTTAATCCCCAAACTCTGCAAATAATAAGCATCAAAAACCCAGCTATACCGAAGCGGTAAGCTACAGAAAACATAGGGTCTACATCACCCACTTGAAATTTGATAACATACCACGTTGAGCCCCAAATGAGAACGGGAGTTAAAAAGAGAAGCACATTTTTCATGGGTTAAATAATACCGACAGAAACCATGAAATGGAATAGAGGCTTAAATTTTTTCTTTAATTAATAACGTTGGAAAAGTTGCTAGCCAACACAATTAACACACCTAGTGGTGTGGGGCATATATTCCAATCTCCCGAATGGAATCTCATTCCCGCATTTAGAGCATAACCCAAAGTTTTTAGAAGATGAGTTTTCTAAAGCCTTTTCCAATCGCTGTAAAATCTTCTTTTTCTCTCTTAAAGAAACTTCATTAATAGTTTTATTATTGATGGCATCCATCCGAGAAATTCTTCCTATAGCAGCATCAAGTGGTATGGGCTTGGTTAGCTCTTCGAGCTCCGTCATTTCTTTACGTATGCTTTCAATCTTAGAGCCAATAATCGAAATAAGTTGTTCTTTTTCTTTAGGTGTCATAATTAAAGGTCTATATCCTCATCTTATTTTGCAATATGAAGCGAACTCCAGAATATAACGGGTCTTACTACAATAAAGCATGACTCTGAAAACGAATCTTTTGAAGATCGAATTCTAAATTTTTGGCTACTCATTTTCTCAATTTTGGTATTAGGCTACGCTATTATTGAGCGGTTTTATATGCATTAACTCGGTATAAAAGTAGAAGTTTAGTAACTCTGAACATCAGCAATTCAAGCACCTATGCTCCACTGTCTTCGCCGAATGGAATTTGAACCTCCGATTAATCAGATATAGAATGATTACGGATGTTAAATATCTAAACCTGAGTTAAGTAGAAGTGTGGGTTATAGATTGGCAAAGTAAAAGTAACCCATTACACCAGCGGCCATAACTTTAAGGCCGGTGGCAGCCATAAATCCCACAAAAGAGCCAACTGCAGACTTTAACGCCTTGTCTGTTTTACTCCCCCCAATTATTTCGCCAGCAAAAGCTCCAATTAGTGGGCCAAAAACAAAACCAAGGGGTGGGAAAAATATTCCAACTATAAGTCCTACAACACTTCCCCAAATTCCATAAGCGGTTCCGCCAAACTTCTTTGTTCCCCAAGTTGGTAACGCATTATCCAAAAACATAAGTATAAGAACTATAGCTAACCACACAATCATAAAAGTAGTAGAGAATGGCGACTGTGTTAGCTGAAGTACGAGAAGACCAAAGTAGCTAAATGGTAAACCTGGCATAACGGGTAAAAAAGCACCAATTAAGCCAATAATGATGAGCAACGCGCCAAGAATAATCCAGATAATTTCCATAATAAACAGTGTGTATGAACGAAACAGTTCACGCAAAGTATAACTGAAAGTTTCGCTAGTTGTTATTCTAAAATTGAACTAGAACTAAAGGATATTAGCTGAAGTGCTTTACGCATTGATTCTTGCACTCTAACCCGCGTTTAACTATCATATCTGGTCTTTACAAATTTATGAAATTATAAACGAATACATTTATATATGGCAAATGGTACAAACGGTGATGGTCCTACATTTTTTGGACATCCAAAAGGTTTATCAACCCTATTTTTTACCGAAATGTGGGAAAGGTTCAGTTACTATGGGATGCGAGCCCTGCTTATCATTTTTATGAGTGCTCCAGTTCTGGATGGTGGCTTTGGGTTCGACGATAAAATTTCGGGCGCTATTTATGGGTTATATACTATGGGTGTATATCTGCTTGCATTGCCTGGCGGTTGGGTAGCAGATAGATTATTCGGGCTAAAGAAGTCTGTGTGGTACGGTGGTATTATTATCGCACTGGGCCATTTTACGATGGCTTTACCAGGAATTGTGAAGCTATTCGGATCAAGTTCTGGAATGGATGTTTCCGCATTTGATACCAATTCATTTTTCGTAGGGCTAATACTTGTAGTGCTGGGTACAGGGCTACTAAAACCAAATATAAGTGCTATTGTTGGTGATTTATATGAAGGAAAAGATGGAGCAAAAAGAGACGCCGGCTTTTCTATTTTCTATATGGGGATTAATATTGGTGCCTTGATAGCTCCAATTATTACAGGACTTTTAGCAAAAACAGATTGGCACTTGGGCTTTGGAATTGCAGGTTTTGGTATGGTTCTAGGGTTAATTCAATATAAACTTACAAGTCATCATTTAGATGGATATGGTGATTTCACTCCGCCCAAAGATGAAAAAGAAGCACAGCAATTAAAATCGGTAGGTAATAAAGCTAAAGTGATATTTGGCTTATGCATTGGATTTTTAGTTTTAGCTTTTGCTGGAGTTATTCCTATTGACGCCCCAACAATTGCGGGAGCCTCGGGTGTGATAATTGCCATTGTTGGTTTTGGCTACCTTGCATATGTAGCATTATTTGGAGGTTTAGATGAAACTGAAAAGAAAAAAGTAGTTGCCATAGGAATAATTTTTGCCTTTGCAGCTGTATTCTGGTCAGGTTTTGAACAAGCAGGTTCAACATTGAACTTATTTGCAGAGCGATTTACGGACAAAAGTGTTTTTGGCTGGGAAATGCCAGCAGCTTGGTTCCAGTCTATCAACTCCATATTTATCATCATTTTTGCTCCTGTATTTGGTGCAATGTGGGTTTGGTTAGCTAAAAAGAATTTGGATCCAAGATCACCGATTAAGTTTGCGATGGGACTAGTTTTATTAGGTATCGGTTTCTTTGTGATGTACTTCGCTACTAAAATTGCGGCCTCAGGGAATCTAGCTGCTCCAACGTGGTTAATTTTCACGTATATGTTTCACACGTTTGGAGAACTGAGCTTAAGCCCTGTTGGTTTGAGTTTAATTACCAAGCTCGCTCCTAAGAAATTCTCTGGACAGATGATGGGGATTTGGTTCTTAGCTACTTCACTAGGTAATTTACTTGCAGGCTTAATTGCAGGTAAAGCCAGTGGTGGAAATGTGGATGCACTCGCAGATATGCCAAATCAGTATATGATTATTGTGGCTACAACAATTGGTGCAGGTGTATTACTGCTTCTAATTTCTAAGCCAATGAAAAAGCTTATGGGCGACGTTCACTAGAACGAATTTCTTGAATAGTAAAAATAAAAAGGGCTTCTTCCAGATTAATAGTGGAAGCCCTTTTTTGATTTGTATTGACGGTTTCTTCATGTAATAATCACAATTCAGATATAAGTTTCTCTAAACTCAATTAAACGGAGAAAAATATGTCTGGTAAGGATTTTGATAAACATGTATTTGTTTTCGGCGCAGGTGAAGCCGAAGGAAACACCACGATGAAAGCTTTGTTGGGCGGTAAAGGAGCAAACTTAGCAGAAATGTCATCAATAGGATTGCCAGTTCCTGCTGGTATTACTATTTCTACAGATAGTTGCCATTATTATTCAACAAACAATCATACGTGGCCAAATGGATTGAAAGAGCAAGTCCGCGAAGGGATTGGCTTTATTGAGAAAAATATGGGCGCTGGATTCGGAGATTTCAGAAACCCGTTGTTAGTATCTGTTCGATCTGGTGCGGCTATATCAATGCCAGGCATGATGGACACCGTTTTGAACCTTGGGCTAAATGATGAAACCGTTTTAGGGCTCGCAAAACATACCGATAACGAACGATTTGCCTATGATAGTTACAGGCGTTTCATTGATATGTTCGGTGATGTAGTAATGGGTATTCCTCATGACAAATTCGAAGAAGTAATAGAGGCTTTGAAAAAGAAAAAAGGGGCTAAAGAAGATACCGAACTTACTGCAGATGATTTAAAAGAGTTGGTAAACTCTTACAAAGCTGTTTATAGAAATGCCACAGGCTATATGTTTCCAAGCGATCCATACGAACAACTTCATCTTGCAATAAATGCAGTTTTTAACTCATGGGATAGCGATAGAGCAAAAAAATATCGACAAATAAACCATATCACAGGCTTGCTAGGTACTGCCGTAAATATCCAAGCAATGGTTTATGGAAATATGGGAGATGATTGTGCCACTGGTGTATGTTTCTCGAGAAATCCATCCAACGGAGAAAATGAGTTATACGGTGAGTTCCTAATTAACGCCCAGGGCGAAGATGTTGTGGCAGGCATCAGAACTCCAAAGCCAATCTCTGAGCTTAAGATTGAAATGCCAGAGGCTTTCGATTTACTTTATAAGCATGTACAAAAATTAGAAAGACATTATGGTAATATGCAGGATATCGAGTTCACCATTCAAAAGGGAACGCTGTTTATCCTCCAAACCAGAAATGGGAAAAGAACTGGGAAAGCGGCTTTAAAAATTGCTGTTGATATGGTGAAAGAGAGTCTGATTAATCGCAGACAAGCCGTAAAATCATTAGTTGAGCCCCCACATCTAGACCAATTACTCCATCCTCAAATTGATATGAGTAAAGTTGATCCCAAATTAATTTTGGGAACAGGGCTTCCTGCATCTCCAGGAGCGGCGGTAGGACAAGTAGTTCTGAGTTCCGAAAAAGCCGAAATTATGGCTGCAGAAGGCAAAGCTGTGGTATTAGTTCGTATCGAAACTTCTCCAGAAGATATTGGCGGAATGTCGGCTTCGCAAGGAATTCTAACTTCTCGGGGAGGTATGACAAGCCACGCAGCTGTTGTAGCTAGAGGATGGGGCAAGCCATGTGTTGCCGGTTGTAATGATATAATAATTGATTATTCGAACCACTCGTTTACTAATGGAAATGTAACCGTTAAAGAAGGCGATTGGATATCGATTGATGGTACCAGTGGTAAAGTATTTATGGGGCAGAACGAAGTGGTTAAACCAGCCATGGACGAAAACTTCGCTACTTTCATGAAATGGGTAGATAGCTATAGAGATATGAAAGTTCGCACTAACGCTGACACGCCAGAAGATGCACAAAGAGCTCGTGATTTTGGCGCTGAAGGTATTGGGCTTTGTAGAACAGAACATATGTTTTTTGGAGAAGAACGAATAAAAGCTATCCGAAAAATGATTATCTCAGAAACTGAAGTAGCTAGAAGAGATGCTTTGATGGAATTATTGCCATATCAGAAAAATGACTTTAAAGAAATCTTTAAGGCTATGAAAGGATTACCTGTTACCGTTCGGCTTCTAGATCCCCCACTTCATGAGTTTATTCCAAGTGAAAAAGAGGAAATCGCTAAAGTTGCAGATGATCTAGGCGTTCCAGCTGAAAAATTCAGCCAAATAGCACGTTCGCTAAAAGAATTCAATCCTATGCTGGGGCACAGGGGATGTCGTTTAGGGATTACTTATCCCGAAATAACAGAAATGCAGACGCGAGCTATCATTGAAGCTGCTATTGAACTTCAAAAAGAGAACATTGATGTAGTTCCCGAAATCATGGTACCATTAATTGGAACTCAGCAAGAGTTTGTAAGCCAAAAAATGACCATTGACAAAACAGCCGAAAAAGTATTTGAAGAAACAGGAATAAGAATTAAATACTTAGTCGGTACTATGATTGAAATTCCAAGAGCAGCACTAGTGGCCCATGAAATAGCAAAACACGCCGCTTTTTTTAGCTTTGGAACCAACGATCTTACTCAAATGACTTTTGGTTACAGTAGAGATGATGCCGGAAAATTCTTAGCTGAATATCTAAAACAAGGCATACTCGCGGAAGATCCATTCCAAGTGCTAGATCAAGAAGGTGTAGGGCAATTAATCGAAAGAGCAACGACACAAGGTCGAATTCAAAACCCGGGCTTAAAAGTTGGTATTTGTGGAGAACATGGAGGCGAGCCGAGTTCAGTAGCATTTTGCTTTAAACAAGGATTAGACTACGTGTCATGTTCCCCATTTAGAGTTCCTGTAGCTCGGCTAGCTGCAGCACAGGCTTCACTAAATAGTCATTGATTGATTAGTAAGTTAACAAAAAAGGCTCCTCTCGATTAGAAAGGAGCCTTTTTTATTTCAAAAGAGTGATAGACTGTGTTTTGTGGAAATTAGGAGCTTTCATCTTCACAAAATAAATACCGCTCCCAAGAGCACTAGCATCAAAACGAACAGTGTGGTCGCCTGAGCTTTGATTGCCATCAATAAGCGTTGCTATGCGCCTACCTAGAACATCATACACGCTAATGGTAACATGGCTAGCACTTGCTAGAGAATAAGCTATGTTGGTAGATGGGTTAAACGGATTTGGGTAAGCAGG
Source organism: Balneola sp. (assembly GCA_048267405.1). GTDB lineage: Bacteria > Bacteroidota > Rhodothermia > Balneolales > Balneolaceae > Balneola. The sequence goes on from JBLWXP010000002.1 coordinate 387,057, forward strand.
CCTAAGTGCGAAATCTGAAATTTCATTAACAAACTCGTTGCTAGTACTAGCTCCATTCCATTCAAAGTCAACCTTATATTGGTTTTGAAATCCCTCACCATCATTATACTGAGCTATGACTATATCATATAAACCTAAATTATTATAAGAGTAGATTTCTTTTGAGTATTTAAACCATTCTAAGTTCGTTTCTTCCTCGTCTATTATACTGTAAACAGCAGAGTCAGGGTTTACTTTTTCATTATAATAATATTGAATGCTTGAGTAGGGAGCCCATTCATCATCTACCCAAACATTATGATTTATGTATTTGAATTCAGGAAGTTGGTTGGGCGTAAAGTAATCTGAGGTTCTTTGTTCTTCATCATTCACCCAATTTTGACCATCCCACACTTGAAGTAAGTTATCGGGGCTTTGAGCGGTTAGTAAAAACAAAGAGGTTTCGTAATAAACGTTTAGGTAGAAGGATTGTTCATAAAGCTCAATAAAAGTAATGTTTGGGAACACCTGTTTTTCATCATTCACCCAATTTTCTCCATCCCATGTTTGATTGGTAATAATGAGTGAGTCGTTGGATTCGGCTAGTACAAACCTATCAGATTGTGCCCATTCATCCTCTTCCCAAACATATCCTATTCCCTCGGTAATTTTATTATTTACAACGGTGTATATGTCTTTGTAATCATTGTGCCAAGCATCCTCTTCCCAATATTCGTATACCGTTTCCTGTATTATTGCAGGATTGGTACTTGGGGCGTATGAATAGTTATACCTTTCATAAGGGACTAATTCGGTGGTTAAAAAATCAGCTTCTTCGTATAACTCGGTAATAAGTAAACTGTTTGAATAGGTATTGGTGGTTTTGTCTGAAATGAACCAAGACTCCCCACTCCAAGAACTATTTATTATACTAGCAACTTGGCCATCCGTATATTCAAAGTCTGTTTTACCAAAAAGGAACCAATCACCCTCAGTGTAGATAGAGTTACTCAACTTAGTAAGTAAATCGTCTGTTCTTTTTTGCTTTGTATGAGCGTTCAAAAACATAGCTTTACTAGTTCTCTCAATAAACTTCGTTATGGAGTTTTTAGAACTATCGTCATCCAATTTCTTTTGGGCTAGAACATTAGTAGTACCCAAAAGAAGACATGCAATAAACATGGTGTATATTTGTCTCATAGTACTTGAATTTATTTAGAATTATTCCGAAAACAGCCGTTGAGGAGGAGAATTAAGAAAACGGCGAGTTTTCAAGAGGCGTGCCTCAACAGCATAGTAACTTATTTTCAGAAATAAGTAAATAGTTTCAAGTAACTAATTTATAGGTGTTTATTTGATTAGAATCTTTTAGCTATACCAAAGGTTAAATATAGATTTTCGGCACTATCGTAAATTAGGCCTGCATCTAACTGAAAAGAAGAATCCAATAAATAGGTAACGCCGCCTTCAATCAAATCGCTAGAGAAGTTCTCGTCAAACGTAACAGCATAGCCAAAATAAGCAGCAGTGTTATTGTTGATGGAAACACTTGGGGTAAGGTTAAAGTTGAAAGAACCGTTTTCCAGTCCGTTTAAAAAATCACCGTAACCAAAGTTGGAATTAAGCGCCCAGCTGTCGTTGATGGAATAATCAGCCAAAACCATAAAGCGAGTAAAGTAATACTCGTAGTTTGAGTTTAAGAATGGAAGATTTGTTCTACTTAGTAAAGAAAGATTCAGTTTCTCGTTTGCGAAAGAGCCCAATGCATATTTAAGCGCAAAAGACTGTGAACCCACGCGCGCGCCATCCACACCATCAATAAATAAAAGAGATCCAACATTGAACTGAATTTCTATGTTTTCCATCAATCCAGTTCTAAGATATAGCTGGCCAAAATCGATAACGTTATCGCCAATAGAACCACCGGCTTCAAGTAAAAGAGTTTTTGAGGGAACAGTGAACGTTCCATAACCGGCACCTGGTCGATCGGTAGAAATTGTTTCTTGGGCAAAAAGCGCCGTTGAAGAAACACAAAAAATTAAAAGAAATAGAGTGACTAGTCGATTATTCATAGTAGATGATTAAGCTTATATTTGTTCAAATCAATGATACAAAGAAGATGAACTCAATCATACAAAATTCCTTAATCGCCGCAATCGCAACTCCTATCGGAGAGGGTGGTATTGCCGTAATTCGAGTTTCGGGTAAAGACGCCATTGCAACCGTAAATAAAGCGTTTAAAGGCAAAGATTTAACAGGTCAAAATTCTCACACTGTTCATTTCGGCAAGATTTTGGATAAGTCGGGGATGCCCGTTGATGAAGTTCTAGCAACACTTTTTCACTCTCCAAAATCGTATACCGGCGAAGAAACGGTAGAGATTGCTTGCCATGGTGGGGTTTTGGTTACTCAAAAAGTATTAGAAACTGTTTTAGCGCTGGGAATTAAATCTGCGGAAGCAGGCGAATTCACACAACGTGCATTTTTGAATGGGAAATTAGGACTTGACCAAGCAGAAGCGGTGGCGGATCTCATTCATGCAAAAAGCATCAAAGCGGTAGATGCGGCTCATCAACAGTTGGAAGGAAAGTTAGGCGAGCACATAAAGCAATTTCGCCAGCAGATTATTGATGCCACGGCAATGATAGAGTTGGAACTCGACTTTATTGAAGAAGACGTTGAATTTGCCAACAAAGCTCAGCTTCAGAAACTACTAGAAGATGTAGATACGGAACTCTCAGACTTGTTGGAAACCTACGAAACAGGTCGCCTAGTAAAAGATGGTGTTAAAACGGTATTGATTGGAAGGCCGAATGCGGGGAAGTCAACGTTGCTAAATACGTTGGTTGGAACCGACCGAGCTATTGTAACCGAAATAGCAGGAACCACACGCGATACGATTGATGTAGATTGGAACTACGACGGACTTCTGTTTAAACTGATTGATACAGCAGGGCTTCGGGAGACGGAAGATATTGTAGAGGCGGAAGGAGTGAAACGATCTCAAAAAGCTTTTGAACAAGCCGATTTAGTGGTTTATCTGAAAGATTTATCGCATTCTTTTACGGATGAAGAACGATCTGAAATTGCTATTTTTCAACAAAGAGCGGGCGAAACCCCATTTATTTTAATTGGAACCAAAGCGGATGTGGAAGCAAAAGAAGAATGGCGAACAGAATTTGATTTAAAGATTTCCGCTTCGGCTGGCGAAAAAATCGGAGAGCTTAAAAAACTACTTCGCGACCGTGCGCTAGAAAATAAACACTACGATGCCTCAAGTTTGCTGGTAACTTCAACTCGCCATCGCGATGGACTTCAAAAAGCGCAAGAACACGTGCAGGCTGCTCTTAACGGATTGGCAATGAATATGACGGGGGATTTTCTATCTATTGATTTGCGCGCCGCTTTGAACGAACTTGGTGCCATCACAGGGGAAATCACCAACGAGCACATTCTCGATTCCATATTTTCGCGGTTTTGTATTGGGAAGTAAGATTAACTCCATCAATAACTACACGAACAACCAAACTCACCAGCTCCCTCACCCAGATTTCCCGCATAAAGGAAATTAGTAATTCTCTATTGGTCTCATAGAAAAGTTCGTTACAGTGATTTAATCAGCATCTACTTACTAAAAAACCGCTTCCATGTCGATGTGTTAATTTGATGTAAAATTTTTAGTTCGGTATTTACCGAACTTGAGAAAGCTCTATCTTTAGCCTCAATATTTAAACCAAACATAACATGGGAAACGAGGAAAAAGAAAAGAAAGAACTGGTTGAACAGTTCGGCATTCATTTTAACAGGTATCATAACCTGCCGCCTCTTACTGCGCGTATAATGGGGATTTTGATTGTGAACTGTAGTAAAGAAGGTCTCACATTTCAAGAACTTGTAACTCGAACCGATGCTAGCAAAAGTTCGGTTTCTACAAGTTTAAATCATCTATTAGAGCTTGGTAAGGTCATGTATTACAATCTCCCAGATGATCGCAAAAAGTATTTCAGACCAAAAAGATTGGTTGATAGAATGGATAGCCATTTACGAGTTATAAACTCAGAAGTGGAATTGATTGAGAGGATGCGAGCCTTCAGCCTAAAATATCAAGATCCAAAAAACTCCGAAGAATTTTCGGGAGTTGTAGACACCTATTTGAAATACACCACAAAAATTAAAAAAACTCTTGAGGAAGCTTCAAAAGAGCTGTCTAAAAAAGAGCAAAAACTTATATAATTAAAATTAATAGAATGAACAAAAAGCCAATTTGGATATTTTTTATTGCCTTAATAGCACTTGCTAGCTGCGGAAAAGAACCCGTGCAAATGCAGGGACCTAGCGGTCCAGTTCCTTTTGAAGTTGTTGCGGTAAGTAAACAGAATGTGACAACGCTTCAAGAGTTTATTACAAACCTAGAAGGACAACAAAATGTTGAAATCCGACCTAAGGTTAGTGGTTTTATACAAAAGATATACATCGATGAGGGTGTGCAAGTTAAAAAAGGAGATCTTTTATTTAAGCTTGAAACACAGACTCTGTCTCAGGATGCAGAAGCAGCAAAAGCTAGAGTTTCTGTAGCAGAACTTGAAGTAAATCGATTAGCTCCTCTTGTCGAAAAAAATATTGTTAGTAAGATTCAACTAGAAACGGCTAAGGCTAATTTAGCCCAAGCAAAAAGTAGTTATAGTAGTATTAAAGCAAATATTGACTACGCGAAAATAACAAGTCCAGTTGATGGTATTGTTGGAAGTTTACCATATCGCGAAGGTAGCTTGGTGAGTGCAAGTAATGCAGAGCCATTAACTGTTATCTCCGATATTAGAAATGTAAGAGCCTATTTTTCGTTGAATGAGAAGCAATTGCTGAGCTTCAATAAAGCATCGGGCAATGCAAGTTTAAAAGAGAGAATCGCAACATTTCCTGAAATATCGTTAAAGTTGGTAGATAACACCATGTACGATCATAATGGTAAAGTTGAGACAATCAATGGTCTTATAAATGAAAGAACTGGTACTGTTCAGTTTAGAGCTCTTTTTCCAAATCCAGATTACCTGCTTCGCAGTGGTGGAAGCGGAACTATCCAAATTCCTACTGAAGAAAATGGCGTAATGCTTATTCCTCAAATAGCTGTGTTTGAAATTCAAGGGAAGAAATTAGTGTACGTAGTAAAGGAAGATAAGACGGTGGAAAGTCGTGTTATTCATACAAAAGGGACTAAACTTCTAGATTATATAGTTACCGATGGATTAGAAGAAGGCGAGAAAATCGTTGTTGAAGGTGTTTCGAAATTAAGCGAGGGACAAGAAATAATTCCACAAGAACAAACACCAGCCAGCTCTACTCTTAGTGCTGTTAAGTAAATCCAAGTTCAAAAATAGTTAACCTATGTTTAAGATATTCATTGATAGACCCGTTCTATCAACCGTGATTTCTATATTAATCACCATTTTGGGTGTACTTGGATTATCCTCGTTGCCTGTAGAACAGTATCCCGATATCGCTCCTCCTACCGTTCAGGTAACAGCGAATTATACCGGAGCAAATGCTGAAACCGTACTAAATAGTGTGGTTGTACCTCTTGAAGAGGAAATTAATGGCGTTGAGGGGATGTCTTATATCACTTCAGTAGCAAGTAACGATGGTAGAGCTACCATTAGCGTTTATTTTGAACTTGGCGTAGATCCTGATATTGCAGCGGTAAACGTTCAAAACCGAGTTGCAAAAGCGAATAACAGACTTCCAGCGGCAGTGGTTGCAACAGGTGTTACTACTGTAAAAAGTCAGACTAGTGCGTTGATGTTTGTGTCAATATTCTCGGAAAATACAGAATATGATGACATCTTTGTGCAGAACTACGCAAGTATCAACCTTGTTCCAAAGCTGCAACGTGTGAAGGGTGTTGGCCAGGTTAGTGTGTTAGGTTCAAAAGAATACTCAATGCGTGTTTGGATTGATCCTGATAAAATGGCTGCTTACGATGTTGTTCCTGCTGATATACAAACAGCTCTTAGAGAACAAAACTTAGAAGCAGCGATTGGTAAGTTTGGCGAGAATGCACAAGGTGTGTATGAGTACGTAATAAAGTACAAAGGTCGTTTAGCTGAAATCGAAGAGTATGAGAACATCATTGTAAAGTCGGATGGAAGTGGAAATTTCTTAAGACTAAAAGATTTAGCTACAATCGAATTGGGTGGACTTAGTTATGGTTCAAATAACTTCGGAAATGGTAATCCAGGTGTTGCAATGGCTGTTTATCAAGCGGCGGGTTCTAATGCACAAACCATTGTAGAAGAAGTGATGCAAATCCTAGAGGATAGTCGTCCTGATTTCCCAAAAGGCTTAGATTATGTGATTCCTTTCAACACAAAAACTTTCTTAGATGCCTCCATCGAAAAAGTAATAAGCACTTTGTTTGAAGCATTTATACTAGTGTTCATTGTAGTATTTGTGTTTTTACAGGATTTCAGATCAACGTTAATTCCCCTTATAGCTGTTCCTGTAGCTATAATAGGTACATTTTTCTTTCTTGAGCTTTTTGGATACACCATAAATATGCTAACGCTATTTGCCATGGTGCTCGCCATTGGTATTGTAGTGGATGATGCCATTGTAGTTGTTGAGGCTGTTCATGCCAAACTTCAGCATGGTGTACAATCTGCTAAAGAAGCTACATATTCTGCAATGAGCGAGATTACCGGCGCTATTATTTCTATTACGTTGGTGATGTCTGCGGTGTTTGTTCCCGTAACATTCATTCAAGGTTCATCCGGTGTTTTCTACCAACAGTTTGCGATTACCTTGGCAATCGCAATCCTCATTTCCGCAGTAAATGCGTTAACATTAAGTCCTGCTTTATGTGCTCTTTTACTAAAACCTCATAACGAAACTCCTGCAGAGAAGAAAAACATCAAAGAGCGTTTGTATACTGCTTTTAATGTGAGTTTTGATGCTTTCTCCAGAAAGTATACCAACATAGTTTACTTCTTATTAAACCGTAAATGGATTGCTGTCGGTGGGCTAGCTTTATCGATAGTTGTAGCTGTTATTCTATTCCAAACTACATCAACAGGATTTATTCCTGCTGAGGATAGAGGAATTATTATGGGGGATATTACTTTGCCTCCAGGTTCAACAATGGAACAAACTCAGAAAGTAGTAGATGAGTTTGATAAAATTGTGAGTTCAATGGACATCGTTGAAATGCGTATGAACATTGTAGGTTTCAGTATGCTAAACAGGATTAATGGTGGGTCGTATGCTTTCGCGGTAGTTAAACTAAAAGACTGGGATGAAAGAACCGAGGATGACGAAACTGTTCAAGCGGTAGTTCAAGAGTTATTCAAGAGAACAGCGAGTATAAAGGAAGCTAAATTTCTATTCTTTATGCCTCCTAGTGTTCGTGGTTTTGGTAATACGGATGGTTTTGAGTTCAAACTTCAAGATAAAGGTGATAACAGCTGGCAAGATATCAACCAGGTGTCGGGCTCGTTTTTACAAGCGCTAAATGCTCGCCCAGAAGTTCAGTATGCTATTACCAACTTCAATCCGAATTTCCCACAGTATCAACTTGATGTGAACTTGGAGAAGTTGAAAGATGCAGGCCTAAATTTAAGTAGTGTGTTCAACACATTGCAAGGTTATTATGGCGGATTGTATACTACCGATTTTAATAGATTTGGTAAGCAATACCGAGTAATGATTCAGGCAAAACCTGAAGATAGAGATACTCCAGAAACACTTGATAAAATCTTTGCTCGAAATGATAAAGGCGAAATGGTAAGCATTAGCCAATTTGTAAGTATAGAGCGAATTTATGGTCCTGAATATGTTTCTCGATACAACCTCCTTAAATCTATCGACATCACAGGTAAGGCAAATCCTGGTTATAGTACTGGGGATGCAATTACAGCTGTTCGTGAAGTTGCTGCAGAGCATTTGCCAAATAGCTATGGTTTTGAGTTCTCTGGATTAACTCGTGAGGAAATTAGATCAGGTGGGCAGGCTACAGGGATTTTCCTATTGAGCTTAATCTTTGTGTATTTCCTACTTGCAGCGCAATACGAAAGTTATATTCTACCACTTTCAATTATTCTGTCTATTCCGGTGGGTGTTGCAGGAGCTATCGCTTTTATAAACATAGCTGGGTTAGAGAATAACATCTATTTCCAAGTAGCGCTTATAATGCTTATTGGTTTGCTGGCTAAAAACGCGATCCTAGTAGTAGAATTCGCACTCCAAAGGCGTAAGCAAGGTATGTCGCTTATGCGATCTGCTGAAGAAGGAGCAAGAGCTCGTCTTCGCCCGATTCTGATGACATCGTTTGCCTTTATTCTAGGTCTATTTCCTCTTGCCTTTGCAAGTGGTGTTGGCGCTGTAGGTAACCGATCAATTGGTATGGGTGCTGTAGGCGGTATGTTTGTGGGCACAATGTTAGGATTGTTAGTAATCCCTGTGCTGTTCGTGATTTTTCAAAATCTTCAAGAAAAGATTAGTGGAAAGCCGTTTTCGGAAGAAACTGAATCTTGATAAAATTTTATTCCTAGATGTACATGAAAAAATTAAATAACTATAAATTGTTAATCTTAGTTGTCGCCGCATTTACAATGCAATCGTGCTTGGCAACTAAGAATTATGAAAGTCCTGAAGTAGAGGCTGAAAACCTCTACAGGACAGACATTGAATTGGATAGCACCACACTAGCAGATGTGCCTTGGAAAGAACTGTTTACAGATTCTCACCTTCAGGGTTATATTCAGCAAGGCTTGGATAGTAACTACGATTTACAAATTGCGGTCCAAAGCTTAGAAGCAGCCACAGCGCAAATGAAGCAAGGGAAAGCCGAGTATTTTCCAACAATTAATGCCAATGGCTCTTGGGTTCGTCAAGAAACTTCAGAAAATGGAACCTATGGAGGCGGTACTATCGAGCAATTTCAACTTGGTGGCGCGGCTACATGGGAACTGGATATTTGGGGAAAGCTAAATAGCACTAATAAAGCAGCAATGGCTAATTATTTACAAAGTGCTGCAGCTAGACAAGCCGTTCAGACTCAAATTATTTCAGCAATTTCATCAACCTACTACCAGCTCTTAGCTTTAGATGCTCAAGTACTAGTTGCCGAAGAGAACTTGAAGAACCGAGTTCGTGGTGTTGAAGTCATCAAATCCTTAAAAGAATCTGGTGATGTAAATGAGATTGCCGTAAAACAAACGGAAGCTCAGAAGCTGGGCACTCAGATTATCCTTGAGGATTTAAAGTACAATGTGAAGGTTCTAGAAAATACTCTTAGCATACTAATTGGTAAAACACCTGACACGATAGAAAGAGGTGTTTTCAAAGATCAAGAAATCACTGTTGATATTAAGCCAGGCTTGCCAGCTTTGTTATTGAGTAAACGTCCGGATGTTGTAAGTGCAGAAATGAACTTTAGACGTACTTTTGAACTAACAAATGTTGCCAGAAGTAAGTTTTACCCATCCATCAAGCTTAGTGCCGAAGGTGGACTTCAGAGTCTAGATTTCTCTAACTTATTTAGTGATAAATCGATATTTGGCAATTTGAGTGCAGGATTAACACAGCCTATTTTCAACCGTAGAGCGATTAAAACGGAGTATGAAGTTTCTCAGGCTAATCAACAAAAAGCATATTTACAATACGAGAAAGCCATGCTAACTGCTGGTAAAGAAGTATCTGATGCTTTAGCTGATTACGAAAATGAAACTGTAAAACTTACGGTAAGAACCGAACAGCTAAACGCGTTAAAACAAGCTTCAGAATACTCAGAGCAATTGCTTGAATTTGGAAGGATTAATTATCTGGAAGTATTAACGGTAAAAGACAATGTGTTAAACTCCGAGCTTCAGCTGATTAGTAATAAATTTAATCAGTTAAACGCTGTAATTACATTATATCGGTCACTTGGTGGCGGTGTTTAGATAACTTAAGCACGAAGTACAACCAAATTTTAAAAAGCTCTGTTGTAACAACAGGGCTTTTTTTATGTCCATTAGCTAATGTTTACATCAGTCGTTTTTAGCAATTACCCAAATAGCATGGATGATACCAGGTATAAAACCAAGTAAGGTTAGCAAGATGTTAATCCAAAAAGCAGGTTTGATACCAACGGTAAAAAATACACCTAGAGGTGGAAGAATGATGGCAAAGATAATTCTAAGAATACTCATGAGATTGTGTTTTGTGAGCTATTGCAGCGAAGTATCATAATAGTAGATACGCTAGAGTTTGCCAAATAATCTAGTCTTCCATCCAAAAAAAAAGCCACACTCATTGAGCGTGGCTTTATAAATTCAATAAAAGCGGAAGGTATTAGTTTTCGCCTTCAGTCGAGCCAGAAGCGTCGTCATTAGCAGGTGGTAACACCGGAACTGCCGAGTTAGTCTGTGCAGGCGCGCTAATATCGGGAGCGCCCGCGCCGTCTTGGAGAACACTTCTATTTACTGTTCCTCTATCAATTGCAAAATTAGCAAGAACACATAATACTAGAAATGAGCCGCCAAAAATACTAGTAGCTTTAGAAAGTAAATCGGCTGTGCGACGTGCACCTAAACCAGAATTTCCACCTAAAGAGCCGCCACCGCCGCCCATTCCAGAAAGACCTTCGCCTTGTCCGTTTTGTAATAGTACTACTAGGATAAGCAGAGCACAGATTAAAGTAATTACGCCGATTAGTATATTATAAAGCATTTTTTAATTTCTTAAATTATTCCAGAAGAGTGCAAAGATATTCAAATTTAGATACTATCCCAAGTAAAAGCTTTTCAAGAAATGCAGTTAAGGTAAATTTATGCAATAATTTGGCAGAAATAGACTGGGACTCCTTGAAACCCATCCAAATTTCATACCTAAATCATAGTTGTGTGATTAGAAATAGACAAGGAGCTTCCCAGATTAACATGGAATATATACTGAGTGATTTAGAAGAATTTCCAGATATTGATTCTGCTTTCCAATCAATACTATATCATAAGAACCTGCAAAATGAATGCTGGGTAAAGATAATTCAATTTCAGCGGCTAAAAAGTAAGTGTCTTTGATGTGTTCCCTTTCTTCAGAATCGCACTCAATTTTTTGTTAGCCACTTGGGTGTGCACAATGTTGTTTTGAAGATCAAACAGCTCTAAAAAAACTGTTGAAGAAACGTTCAGCTTATGAGGTATTTCAACTGGTTGAGATTCGAAATAGCACCAAATAGCTTCAAGTTCAGTTTCCTTTCCAATATAATTTAACTCTAAAGGTTCGCCGTCTGAGATTAGACTGAAGTGCTTCTGAAAGTATTCTGTAATAAGCGAATCTACTTTTGGAAGTTCATTTGGTTTACCAATAAAAAAATCCTGCTGGCTTTCTGCTTGTAACGCTAGTTCAATATCCGTAGCAAAAACCTTTATCGCAATTTGAACGGTTCTAGTATCTGCATTATGTAAAACCTCAAATATGCTTACATAATAGGGGTGTAGAAAAAGGGTGGAAGCAATAAAAATGGAAACTAGAATATGCATAACTCTTAAGAAGATGTAATCAGTGTTGTATTGGTGCTAAAGAGTAAAACCCTCTAAGATTGTTTTTATCATAACTAATCTTTAACGCTTGGGTAACATTAATTCATGATTATGAACGGTGTATACATGATACACTCTATGCATTTCGAGAACTGTTATTTTTAAGTAAACAAATTACTTCCTTGAACGAATTAACTACCTACATACAACTAGGCTTTGAACATATTTCAGATTTAAGTGCCTACGATCATATCGTTTTTATTATCGCCCTAACAGCTATTTATCGGTTTAAAGATGTTAAAGTTATTTTCTGGTTAGTTTCGGCATTTACGGTTGGCCATTCTTTGAGCTTGGCATTAGCTACTTTGAAAATAGTGACGGTGTCATCTGCTATAATCGAATTTTTGATCCCAGTTACTATACTAAGCACGGCAATTTATAATGTGTATATAAAAGGACGCGATGGAGCAGAGCTTAAAAGCTCAAACCGAATTACGTATGGAATTGCCATTATATTTGGGCTAATTCATGGCCTCGGATTCTCAAACTATCTCCAAATGTTACTCGGTTCCGAAGCAAATATCTTGCTTCCTCTTTTGTCATTTAATATCGGGCTGGAGCTCGGACAATTACTAATCGTAGCATTAATACTAGGAGCAATGTTTATTGCAGAACGTATATTAAAAATGAAACAAAACGAGTGGGTATTGTTTCTAAGCGGAGCAGCAGCTGGTATATCTTTAATACTAATGCAGCAAACGAAATTTTGGTGATGGTTAGAAACTCTAATCATCTTCTCGAAGTTTGGGAATAGGTTGGATAAGCTCCTTAGAGTTTTGAGAAGGATCGTTAACTAAATCAGGTACACGGTAAACAGCTAAATCTGGAATTAGAGCAGTATCCTTGAACTTTGAGGTGATAATGTTTTTTATATCACCATTCAACCAGGCATTAAAATCAGCAGGTTCCAATACACAAGGCATCGTTTTTTCGAGTGGTTTAAGTAGAACATTCGAAGGCATAGTTAATACAGCAAACTGTATGTTTGAGTTGCCATGTTTGTCAATCGCTTCAGAGTAAAATCCAGCCAAACCAAGTACTGGCAAAGAAAGTCTGCGTACATAGAAGGGCAGCGGGTCGTTTACAGTGTTCTTCCACATAAAAAAACCGCTAGCAGGAATAATACACGGATGTGATTGTACTGAAAGTGCTAATTTTTGGCTATTAAGAACGGCGTCTTTATCAACAGATGATGTGGTAATATCTTCGCTATCGGTAATTCCCCAGATACCTTTTTTAATAATTCGAGAGTTAGCGTTTAGTACAACGGGCATTAGCGAATTAGGAAAGACGTTGAATGAGGGATTATACATCGAGTCGGAATTAGACTGAACGGCAAAAGTATGTTCTATAATTTCTTTGTCTGCATTTAACACATATCTTAGCATAGCAATAAATTTTAATAGTCAGTTTATATTGTCAATCATTATATAGACAACTCCAATTGCAACACTCTTAGTATGAATCCTTTTTATAATGTAGAAGAAAATAGATTCCGTGCAGGTATTCGAACTCTTCTTTACTTACTTCTCACTGCAATTTTTGCCTTTTCAGCGGATTACGCAAACCATATTGCGTTAAAATACATTGTGCTATCCGTCGCTTTTTTTGTAGCAGTCTATTTGGCTGCTACGGGTTTAGACAAAAGAAAATTGTCTGGCGTTGGACTTGAATGGAATAGCAAATGGCGGAAAGAATTTATGCTAGGTTCTATGATGGCTTTTGTTGCGCAAACACTCATATTTCTAATTGAATGGCAAAGTGGTTGGATAGAAATTACAGGCTTTGGTTGGCAAAGAGTTGGGGAGGAATTCTGGTTGTTTTCAATACTTTTTGTGCTTGTTCAAATGCTCTCTGTTGGTTTTTATGAAGAAGTTCTATTTCGTGGATATCCGATTCGTAACTTAGCGGAGGGATTTACTCTTGGGAAATTAAGTCCAAAAATTGGGTTAATTATTGCAGTGCTATTTACTTCTTCATTATTTGGTATTGCTCATGCAACAAACGCTAATGCGAGTTTAATCTCTACCTCAAATATAGTGCTAGCTGGCTTTATGCTAGCGTTACCTTATATATTAACGGGGCGGTTGGCTCTTTCAATCGGAATTCATTTCTCCTGGAATTTTGTAATGGGTGGAGTTTATGGGTTACCTGTAAGCGGAACCACCGTCCGCAGATCGTTGATACAGGTACAAGAAACGGGCCCTGATTTATTTACCGGTGGTAAGTTCGGCCCAGAGGCTGGCGCACTTGGTATTTTAGGAATGGTACTCATTACTTTATGGGTGTATATGTACCAAAAGAAAAAGGAAGATAAAGTGAGTATTCATACCTCATTTAAGAAAAACTATCTCGAAGAAAGAGAAAGTTTTAATGTAAAAGATGAGCTTGCTTAACAACTTTCGTATATTGAAAAAATCTGAGCCATGTGGCCTAGATATCGATCTTTGAAAATTGAACTATAACGCCAAAAGAAGAAGAGGTGTAACATTGTCTTTTGCAGAATTTGGCCTGAGTCCTGAACTAATGAATGGACTGGCCGATACCAGAATAGAAAAACCAACACCTCTCCAACAATTAGTAGTACCTGTAGCATTACAAGGCAAACATTTACTTGTAAAAACTGAAGCTGCAGACGAAGGAGCTTTTTTGATTCCTACACTACAAACACTGACGACCAATGGAGAGGTTTCCGGCACACGAGTTTTAATCTTAACACCATCTATAGAGCGGGCTAAAATAATTGATGAGCTAATTTGGGCTCTGGGCTATCATGCTCAAATCAGTTGTGCTTCTGTTTCCATGAAAGGAGACAAGAAAGAGCAAGAAAATGCTGTCTTAGATGGAGCTCCGGTGATTGTTGCCAATCCCGGACGGTTAGTTGACATATTGGAAAAAACCAGAGTTGGCTTCAAAAATATCACTACCATAGTGATTGATGAAGCACATAACATGGAAAATTTTAACCTAGTTAGTAGGGTGAAGTCTATCTTAGAATTGGTAGAAAACACTCCTCAGGTTATGGTTTTTTCTGCGTCAATGAATAAAGCTACTCAAGAGCTTGCTAGCACTGCGCTTACAAATCCAGAATGTATCGGTTTTGACGAATCTGAAATCGAACCTTCTTTGCCCAAAGTAAAAGAGCCAGCGGCACCCCCTGTTGATGAAAAAACTGCGCAAGAGCGTTTGAAGAAAATTTCTGTAAAAGTGGTTCTCAACCCTGAAAAGAATGAAGAGAAAACAGACGAAGAAGCTAAAGTGGAGACAGAAGCTGTAGAAAAAACTCCAAACAAGTCAGAAGAAATTGAGGAAGTGTCTGTAGAAGCTGAAGCAAAAGTAGAAGAAGTTGCCAGCGAGACAAAGCCAGAGACAGTAGAAGAAGCTGAGGAAACCGATACTCCCGTAGAAGTAGTGCAGGCTGAAAGTGATTCTGAAGAAGCTAAAGAAGACGATATTTCTCCTGAAGAAAAGCTTAAGAAGGCGAGTGTTAAAGTAGTGCTAAATCCTAAAAAGGAAGAAGAAAGCGCGAGTAAAGAAGAGACTGCTGAAGTGGAAGAAGAGGTTGCTCTAGTAGAAGAAGTTGCCTCTGAAAAGAAAGAAGCACCAGTGCAAGTGGATGCGACTAAAGCCAAAGAAAAGCTGAAAACAGCTAGCATTAAAGTGGTGCTAAAGGAAGATCGCGTTGAGGAAAACGAGGAGAAACCAGAAGAAAAAGTTTCTGATAACTCGAAGCCAGAACCAATAGCAGGAGACTTAACGCAAGGTTATATCCATGTGCCACCAAGGATGAAAATTTCAACGCTTATGGCTCACATGGAAAAATCACCAACCGATAAAGTGGTGGTTTTTGCAGCTTCAAAACGTACAACTGATCGTTTATTCCGAATTATCCTTAAGAAAAACTGGGGCGTTGTTAGTGTACATGAAGGCATCGATCAGGCAACATTCGACGAGCGTTTCGAGAAGTTTACTTCTGGCGAAATGAAAGTGCTTCTAGTAGGTGGTATTCCTGCAAAAGACATCAATATTGATGAAGTAAAGCAGGTTATTAACTACGATGTGCCTGGTGATGTAGATGAATATCGTTACCGAGCAGAACTAGTAGGAAATGGAAAAGCAGCTCGTATTGTATCGTTAGTTTCCAAAATGGATAAAGAGGATATTGATCGGATTGTGAAAGAAGCGGGTTACGCTCCTGTTGAGATTACACTTCCAGAGGAAGTAAAAGAAAAGAAACAGCGTAAGAAACCTGCGGCTAAAAAGTCTGATGAGGCTAAAACTCCAAAGTCGAAAAATAGAGCGGCTAAAGGCCCAAGAGAAAACAAACGTGGCCGTGATGGAAACAATACTACTCGCAACGGTAGAAACAAAGCTAATCCTAAAGCCAAAGTTCGCAGCCCGAAAAAAGAATACGAATTACCAAGACCAAGCTATGACGGACTCTCAGGAGGTCGAGATGGTAAAGATTCAGGTAAATCAGGTGGAATGTTTGGTTGGGTTAAAAAATTATTCAACTAGCAAGTATCTGCGGTTATTTTGAACGGAAAAGACTCTTTAAGAAATTGAAGAGTCTTTTTTTGTTTTAGGGCTTAAGGATTCGATAAAGCCATTGCTATTTATGATAAATTCAGCAATAATTGAGCAAAGCATAAATCCTAAATAAGGAGTTTAACATGGCCGATTTCATCAAATTATATGAAGAGAATATAGAGCCTAAAAAATTGGCTCAAATTGTAAAGGTGCTTAGAAATGGCGGGTTAGTTATTTACCCTACTGATACAGTTTACGGTTTGGGATGCGATTTTCAGAATAAAAAAGCCCTCGAAAAATTGGCGCTTATTAAAGGTGTGAAATTAGCTAAAGCCGATTTTTCATTCATTTGCGAAGATTTAAGAAATTTATCAGATCATGTAAGCCAAATTGAGACGAGCAAGTTTAAATTGTTAAAGCGAGCGTTGCCTGGGCCGTACACGTTTATTCTTCCTGGAAGTAATAGTCTTCCTTCGATGTTCAAGAAGAAAAAAACTGTGGGTATTAGAATTCCTGATAACAAAATAGCCCTCGCTCTAGTCCGAGAATTAGGTAACCCAATTGTTTCAACCTCTATTAAAGATGAAGATGAAGTGATTGAGTATACCACAGATCCAGAATTGATTTATGAGAAATGGGGAAATTTAGTAGATATAGTTATTGATGGAGGGTATGGAGGTAATGAGGCTTCTACAGTTATTGATTTGACAGGAAACGAGCCAATACTAATTAGAGAGGGCAAGGGAAAAGTAGACGTCTAAATTTGACTTGGACTCAACGCCACTTTACAAAAAAAGCCTCCCTACAATTGCAGAGAGGCTTAATGAATGCAGCAAAATGATTAAAATTAGCTTGCAAGCTCTGCTGCAGAAGCAAACACAAAATCTTTGATAGCAGCGAATGCTTCTAAGGTTTTATCAATGTGTTCGTCGGTATGAGCAGTGGTTGGTATTAAGCGAATTAATACGGTTCCTTTAGGCACAACAGGATATGAAACACCGCTTACGAAAATGCCGTGTTCTTCGCGTAATTTACGCATAATGTCTTGGCAAAGATCAGTACTGCCTTGTGTTAATACTGGCGTAACAGGACTTTCAGATGGGAGAACAGTGTACCCTAAGTCTAGCAAACCATTTCTTAAACGCATAGTATTTTCCCAAAGCTTTTCTCTCCACTCTGGATGCTGGCGAATCATTTTTAATCGCTCACGAGCAGTAACAACGATTGGCATTGGTAGTGATTTTGCAAAAATTTGGCTACGAACATTAGCTTTTAAGAACTCGATTACACGAGGTTCTGACGCAACAAATGCGCCAATAAGAGCAACCGCTTTTGCAAAAGTTCCGAAGTAAATATCAATTCCTTCTTGGCAGCCTAATTGAGTTCCAGCACCAGAGCCGTCATTTCCTAAAGTACCAAAACCGTGTGCATCATCTACGAGTAAACGAAATGGCACTTCTTTTTTAAGCTCAATAATTTCACGAAGAATACCGAGGTCTCCGGTCATACCAAAAACGCCTTCAGTAACTACAAGAATAGAAGAACCATCCTTTTGTTTAGCAGCCGCTCGGTACAATTGCTTTTTAAAACTCTCAATGTCATTGTGTTTAAACACAGATGTTTCAGCCATCGCTAATTGTTTCCCATCAACAATACAAGCATGGCTTAACTCGTCATAAATTAAGTAATCTTTACGGTCAACAAGCGCATGAATAACGCTCATAATACCTTGGTAGCCGTAGTTAAGTAACAACGCATCAGGCTTATGAGTGAACTCAGCAAGCTCTTGTTCAAGAAGTTCGTGTTCGGTTGAGTTTCCGGTCATTAAGCGAGCGCCCATTGGTGCACTTAGCGAATACTTGGCGGTAGCTTCGGTATCTATTTTTTTTATTTCAGGATTACTTCCAACACCTAAATAATCATTGATACTCCAAACGATTACATCTTTGTCATTGAACTTCATTTCAGGTCCTAGAGGCCCTTCTAGTTTTGGGAAAGTATAATAGCCATAGCCTGCTGAAGTGAAAGGTCCTAGAGGACTTGGGCGTCCTTCAAGCTTGTCGAATAAATCCATAGAATAATAGAAATTGATTTGTCTTAATTGGAGTTAACCTTAATAAATCGGTAAAAAACGACAAAAATTTCCAAATTAAGTATCTAACTCGTTTAACGAATAAGCTTTTTGGGTAGTCGAATTTTGCAAAATCATTAAGCGTTTGCGGCTGAGTAACAAATGATAAGCCACTAACTTGCAAGCTTACAATTTACTGAGATTTTTAAGATTAATCAGGTCTATTTTAAAGTATTGGAAATTGAAGATTCTATGTTAAAGAATTAACTGATATCTACAGAAATGGCTAATAAGTGAGCAAATAAATCAAAAATCAGGCTTAAGTATAAAAAGACCTTGATCGATATCGCTTACTACTATAACTCCGCTTTTGAAGTATGGGTAACTACTCCAGGTGCCAAAGAATCCATCATTCTTATGACTTGGTAATTCTGTGTCAGTATTGTCGTAGGGATAGGTGTCAAAAAATCCCACAGTTGTCATTTGAGCACTTGCAAGATTATCCATTTTTAAAATGCGTAACCCCGACTTATAGTTAGCTTGATAGACGTAATTCCCTTTTATATATAAGTTATGGTCTATACTAAAAGTATCGTGTTCGTAATAGCCAACAAAAGTTGGGTTATCTAGATCGTTAACATCATAGACATAGGTTTTGGTATTTCTTCCTAAATTAAATTCATCCAATTCATCATTGAGAATAAAGTATTTTTGATCTTCCGTTAACCAACCTTGATGAGAGTATTGCATGTCTTGATGTGTGGTAAAACTAATGGTGGTGGGCGCATTTTTATCAGTTACATCCGCAATCACAAAAGAGCGCTCTGCACCATTAAAACAAATTTCTTTACCAGTGTAGTCGGAGTCAGGTCCAGTGTAAATTACGCATTGTGCGTCGTGAATATAGGCCCCTGCAGAAGGAGCTCTTCTTGGTAAACGAGGAGGGCTTTTGTCTTCATAACATCCAGCAAAAGAAGGCTCTTTTGGCGTATTAATATCAATGATGTGCAAACCCGCCGTGGCGCAAGTGTCGGCGATAAAAGAACCAACTGCATAGGCAAATCCAGATTCTTCGTTAATTACAATATTGTGAGCGTTAGCAATTTTATCGTACAAAGCATCTTCTGAAAATGTTAAAAAAGAGCCGTTATATTGGCGGAGTTTAGTAAGATCGAATACCTCCATACCATGTGCTTGAGCGTCACTAACAACAAACATATGATCTTTATAAACTTTTAAATCTCTCCAAATTGAGCCGTTAGATATTCCAGCTTTTGCTTTTCCTCCTATTCCCACAAAACAAGCAGCATAGGCATCATAGCTATAGTTGGGGACTTTATATTTAGAAGAGACACTAGACTCTGGTAAAAAACCAATAACTTCAGGATTTTTGGGGTCTGTAATGTCTACAAAAGTAACACCATCTGCCAAACCAACTAATGCATATTCTTTGTTAGTCTCATAATCTGTCCATCCCCAGATGTCATTTACATAAACGCCGCCCGCACTAGTAGTAGCGTGTAAGTCATCAAGGTCTACGTGGGCAAGCATATCTACGTTATTGCAGAAAAAAGTATTGTTCGACATGCCATCTACGCAAGGGAATGGAATATCTGAAAGATCCTTTGTAGTATCTTTACATGAAAAAGCACAAATACTAAGTATCAATAATGGAACAATGGTTCTATTTTTCATATCTAAAGGAAGGATAAAAGGTCACTTTATTTATATAAGATAATAAAGATAACGAATTAAACCTTTTTGAGATTATAAACGATTATGTTAAGGTTTGAACATACAATTCACATTATAAAAAAATGTGTTTACGATGTGCTATATTCAGGAGAGAACTAATCATTTCGCATACCTATGCTGCTACTAAAATACATTGCCAAATTATTAAAGGAACTGTCTTCAGAGGCTGAACCTAGCCAACTTGCTGGAGGGTTTATTCTTGGGATGATTATTGGCTTAACGCCAGTAATGTCTTTACACAACTTGTTTATAGTTGTTTTAATACTGATTCTAAAAGTTAACATTGGAATGGCTCTTCTAGCGTTTGCAGTGTTTAGTGGAGTTGCTTACCTCGCAGATCCAGCCTTTCATGCGTTTGGAGTTTGGATGTTAGAACACGAAAGTCTTAAAGATTTATGGACTTCAATATACGATAACGAGTGGTGGGCAATGACTCGTTTCTACAACACCGTTGTGCTGGGCAGTTTTGTATCGGCGGTAATTTTATGTGCACCAATGTTTCCACTTACAATGGTGGCGATAAAGCAATATCGAACACACATCCATGCAAGAATACAAAAACTTAAGATTGTTAAAGCACTTAAGGGAACAAAGATATATTCGATTTATCAAACGGTAAACCGAGTGAGAGGGTAAGGCAATGAGAGTTAAAGGAATTATATTTTTAGCAGTACTAGTAGCCACGGGCTTTGGGCTAAGCATGTTACTTACAGACAGCTGGATCGAAGAAAAAATTGAATACAATGCCAGTGTTGCTAACGAAGCAAAAGTTGAGATAGATGGGTTTGAATTTGATTTATTTAGCTTGAAAATACGCTGGGATCGAATGCAAGTAGCTAACGCCAAAAACACCATGATGAATACTTTCGAAACGGGTGAAACAGAGTTCGATATGGATTTTTGGCCATTGCTTTGGAGTAAAGTAATTATAGAAGATGTAAAACTAACAGGCTTTCAGGTAGAGACTGAAAGAGAAACCGATGGCTATTTCGAGATGCCAGCTACTGAGCCTGAAGAGCCGGGATTTATCTCAGAAATTACAGGTCAAATTACGGGTGAGATAAAGAAAAACGCACAAACTCAGATTGATGAGATTAAAACCGATATAAATGTGGATGCACTTTTGGCAAAAGTTAATCTGCAGTCTATGGATAAAATGGACTCTCTGCAGACGGGTTTAGAGCAGAATTATACGAAATGGGAAAATACATTAAACAATAATCCTATTGAGAAGAATGTAGATGAAATTAAAGAAAAGGTTGATGCCCTAGAAGTACCTAAACTGAAAGATCCCAAACAAGCTATTGCGGCGCTCGAAGATGTCAAAAAACTAAGTGAGCAGGTTAAAAAGCTAAAAACGGAAACCGAACAGCTTAAAAAAGATTTCGATGAAGACTTCAACAATTCAACAAAAAGCGTTAGCCAAATTGACAATTGGATTAAAGACGATATTCAAAGCGCAGTTAATGTAGCAAAACTCCCTGATTTTGATATTCAGAATATTGGAACAGCGCTTTTCGGAGGAAATTTATTGGGCGATTTCAATATGTACCTAGAATACATTGGAGTTGCAAGAAAGTATGGAAGCCGTTTAGTTGGTGTCGATGAAGAGGAGAAAATTGAACGTTATAAAGGCAAAAATTACAAGTTTTCAGATAAGTACGATTGGCCTGAGTTATGGATTAAAAATGTAGAGCTTTCTGGCCAAACAAAAACACAAGTTGCTCTTAAAGGAACGGTTACAAACATAAGCAACAATCAAAAGAAAACAGGGCTTCCAATTATTATTGACCTTGGCGGGGTAGATAAAAATAATGTATCGCTTTCTGTTAATGGGGAACTGAATTACTTGGGTGATAAACCAAAAGAAAGTGTTAATGTAGTTTACGAAGGGTTTTCCTTAAAGAAGGCCAAGATTTCTCCTTCCAAATTATTGCCTTATGAGCTTAAAGAAGGTAAGGGCGAAGTAAGCGCAAAGCTTGACGTAATAGACAAAAGCATTAAAAGTGAAATCGGTTATAAAGCCAAAGGCATAAGCTTTGATTTCGAAAAAGCAGGCAAATCAAAAAACAAAATAGAGTCGGTTGTTAGAGATGCTATTCAAAGCACAGATGAAGTGTACGCAACTGCTTTAATTGATGGAACCGCTAAGAAACTGGATATTAAAGTTCGTTCAAATATTGATGATCTTTTTGTGAATGCACTCAAAAACACCGTTCAAAAAGAAGTGGATGCTGCTAAAAAGAAAATTCAGGATGAAGTAGAGCGACAAGTATCAGAAAAGCGTAAAGAAGTTGAAAAAATTGTCAAAGAGAAAGAGGCTCAGCTGAGAGCAGAGTACGAAAAGCTAAGAGCTAAAGTAGATGAGCAGACTAAAAAAGTTGACGAGAAAAAAGCAGAGCTTGAGAAGAAAAAGAAAGAATTAGAAGATGCCGTTAAAGACGCAGCTAAGAATGCGTTAAAGAAAAAAATCGGGTTTTAATTATATGACTAATGATGGTTTCTTAACTCGTTCGTAGTTCTTAATCGTCAGGTAGAAGGATTTGAATTCCTAACTCTTTAATCAATCAACCTTGTACCCAACATCTGATTGATATGGTTTATTTCATCATCATTTACTAAATGCCCCATTCCTGGATAGATTTTTTTTGTAAGAGATCCGTTTAAGTTTTCAAAAATTGTAGCCGTTTCGGTTAATCGTTGCGTGGGGATATGAGGGTCCACATCGCTACATCCCATAAAGACCGGCGTCTGTTTGAGATTCCCAGAGTAGTTATCTGACAGAATAGTATCGCCAATTAATCCTCCGCTCAGTGCAATTAAGCCTGCATATTTTGTGGGGTGACGTGCAACAAACTCAGAAGCTAAACACGCTCCTTGCGAAAACCCGAGCAAGAAAATTTTATCCTTGGCAAAACCTTGAGTTTCTACCAGCGCTATAATATCAAAGATTGCTTGAAGACCAGAATTTAGTCCAGGTTGATTCTGCTCTTGAGGAGCTAAGAAAGAATACGGATACCAGGTGAAATTGAAAGCTTGGGGTGCTAAAAAAGTGATTTTATCAGCATGATTTAGCGCGGTTCCTAATTGCAGAATACTTTCCGCGCTGGCGCCACGGCCATGAATCATAATCATGACCGCTTTTGCGTCTTTCAAGTCAGCCCCAGCTTTCAAAACTTGTTGGTTTTGATGGGGGCCAACGAAATTGGTAGATGATGAAATTCTAAATAAGCTCATTATAGTTCCAATTTAGGAAGTGTTCGTTCAATGAGAGCACGACGAGGTTCTAGCCATGGTGTAAGAATGAGTTTCTCACCTAAATGTTCGAAATCCTCATCGTTCGCGTAGCCAGGGCCATCAGTAGCTAACTCAAAAAGAATCCCACTGGGTTCTCTAAAGTACACGGAATAAAACCAATGCCGATCAATTACTTCTGAGGGATGTAAACCTTTAGCTATCACTTGTTCGCGCATTTTATTCAAGTCATCTATGTCTTTAGCCCGAAATGCCACATGATGCACAATTCCCCTGCCGCCTCGTCCGGGTTCTTCTGTTTCCGATTGTTCAATAATCACATTAGCACCAACGGTACCTTCTGTAGAGAATAACGTTAGATTTTCTTCCGATGTTTGTTCTTCAAAACCCAAAATATCAGTAAGAATTTCTATGGTGCCTTTTGTTTGGGGTACTTTTAATCGAGTTGACCAAAATCCTTGAACTGAGTACTCACTTGGTACAGAGCTTTCATAGGAGCTAACTTTTTTCTTGGCATTACCATCAAAAATAAAATCTAGTTCTAAGCCATCTGGATCTTGGAAACGAATTGCTGGTTTTCCGAAAACAGAAAATAAATCGCTATGCTCTATTCCTAGCTCTGAAAACCTATTTGTCCAATAAGCCTTAGAGGCTGCTGGAACTTGAAAAGCTACGTTTACAGCCTCACCAGTCCCAATAGTGCCTTTATGAGCTCTTGGCCAAGGAAAAAAAGTAATACTAGAGCCTGGGTTTGCAGATTCATTGGCATAAAATAGATGATAGGTGTTAGGGTCATCTTGATTTACGGACTTTTTAACTAACCTCATTCCTAATTTTTGGATATAGAATTGTGCGTTCTGAGTTGGGTTGCCTGCCAGAACGGAGATGTGATGTAAACCTTTATGATGCGACATAATTACTCCTTTATGATTGTTGATGTGCAAATATAAAAAATAGTTTAATGTTAAACTATTTGAGAAAATCTATAATCATTATTGAAGTACTCGATTATAGTAGACTGGCGATAAAAATTGCATAATTAGATAAATTAAATTATGATTACCCATGTCTAACTCTCGAAAAATAGATGAACTTGCGCTTTCTAAAATCTCATCAGAATTGGGAAGTGATTCTACTGAGAAAATGGTAGAGTTCTTTTTCTATTTCCCTACCGAGATGGATGCTACAATGGCACAAGTAGAATTGATGAACCTTCAGTTCCATTGTGAGGTCAGTGAAAACTCCAGGAAATCAGATTGGCTATGTTTCGCCTCGAAAGAAATATTTGTTTCCATAGAGCGGCTTTCGGAACTCAGAATTTGGATGGAAAATCTAGCTAAAAAGTATAATGGTACCTACGACGGATGGGGAATGGAAGTTTAGCATTGATTGCCTATGAATGCACATGTTTGTGTATCTTTAAGCAAAATAAAGCTGAAGCCAACCTAACCGAATGAATATCTATCTCATAATAATTTTATCTGCTATAGCTGTAGATTTAATACTTGATTTAACTTCTAAATACCTGAATTTAAAATCACTATCAAAAGAGTTGCCTAGTGAGTTTGAAGAGGTTTATGATGAAGAGACCTACGCTAAATCTCAGGAATACACTAAAGTGGGTACCCGATTTGGGTTTATTACAGGAATTTTTGACCTAACAGTTACGCTGATATTCTGGTTTTCAGGTGGGTTTAATTGGTTAGATCAGATGGTGCGTTCATGGGGATTTGGTGAACTTATAACGGGTCTTTTATTTATCGTTTTGCTGATGGTAGCAAAATCATTTCTTTCCTTACCGTTTAGTATTTATTCCACTTTTGTGATTGAAGAGCGCTTTGGCTTCAACAAAACAACGGTAAAAACTTTTATAACAGACATGCTAAAAGGGTTGGCTCTTGGGGCGATTATAGGTATTCCCGTGCTAGCCGGAATTTTAAGTTTCTTTATGTTTACAGGGTCACTCTCGTGGCTTTATGCATGGGGCGCTGTAACAATATTTACTTTGGTGATGCAGTATGTGGCACCAACGTGGATTATGCCAATTTTCAACAAATTCACACCGCTTGAGAAAGGAGAACTAAGAACGGCTATTGAGACTTATACAGCAAAAGTGGATTTTCCATTACAAGGGTTATTTGTTATAGATGGCTCTAAAAGGTCGAACAAATCGAATGCTTTTTTTACGGGATTTGGAAAGAATAAACGGGTTGCTCTTTATGATACCCTCATTGAAAATCATACGAATGAGGAGTTAGTATCGGTATTGGCTCATGAAATTGGGCACTACAAGAAGAAGCACATCATAAAAGGTATGGTAACAAGCATTTTACATACAGGAATATTGTTTTACTTGCTTTCGATTTTCCTAAATGTGGAAGGATTATTCGATGCTTTTTACATGGAAAATATGTCGGTTTATGCAGGGCTAATCTTTTTTGGGATGCTTTATGCTCCAATAGAAATGATTTTATCGATTTTTATGCAAATGTCATCGAGAAAGCATGAATATGAGGCGGATGCTTTTGCTGCCGAAACAACGGGCAAGCCAGAAGACATGATTTCAACGCTTAAGAAATTATCAAAAGACAATCTTTCTAATTTAACTCCGCATCCATTTTATGTATTCTTAAATTACTCGCACCCACCAGTATTACAACGCATTAAAGCAATAAGAGAAGCCTGATGCAATTTTCATTTAATATCAAATATCATGCATAGATCTAAAAATATAGAAACTATTGCCATTCATTCAGGGATGGATCATTCATCGGGCTCACGATCAATCGCTCCACCAATAGAATGTTCAACAAACTTTGAGCATGATGAAAAGGGGTATCAAGAAGGCGATTTTATTTATACTCGGTATGAGAACCCGAATAGATTACAACTCGAGAAAGTATTAGCTGATTTAGAGGGAGGAAAGGCTTGTGCGGCTTTTGCATCGGGTGTAGCTGCAATTTCGGCAGTTTTTCAAGCACTAGAGGTAGGTTCTCATGTGCTATTACCAAGTGATTTGTATCACGGTACACGTGTTATTCTTCAAAATTTTGGTGAACGTTGGGGCATTGAATATACCTATACGGATATGACCGACTTGGAAGTTGTTAAAGCAGATTGCAGAAAGAATACAAAGCTTCTTTTTGTTGAAACACCGTCCAATCCACTTATGCTAATTACTGATGTTGAGAAGATGTGTGATTTTGCCAAAACTGTTGGGGCAAAAGTATGTGTAGACAATACGTGGCCTACACCATTGAACTTGAACCCGATTTGTTATGGTGCAGATTTGGTGATGCACTCCACCACCAAATATCTAGCTGGG
Source organism: Balneola sp. (assembly GCA_048267405.1). Lineage (GTDB taxonomy): Bacteria > Bacteroidota > Rhodothermia > Balneolales > Balneolaceae > Balneola. Next base: position 413,545 of record JBLWXP010000002.1, read on the forward strand.
CATAGCGATATTTTGGGTGGTGCTGTAATTTCAGCAAAACAAGATGAAATTTTTGATGAAATAAGAAAAATTCAACGAATGCAGGGAGCCGTTCCTTCTCCAAAAGATTGTTGGTTGTTGAGTAGAAGTATCAGAAGTTTTCCATACCGTATGCGAGGGCATAATGATAACGCCAAGAAAGTGGCTGAATATTTAGTCAATCATCCAAAAGTTAATAATGTGTTTTATCCAGGGCTTGAATCTCACCCTGGTCACGAAATTGCTCGGAGCCAAATGAGTGGTTTTGGAGGGATGGTATCTTTCCTTTTTGATGGAAACGCAAAGGAGACATTAGAAGTAGTAGCGAAATCTAAACTAATTAAAAGAGCTACAAGCTTGGGTGGGATAGAAAGCACTTGGGAGCAACGGCAGTCTAGCGAAAGAGTTGGTTCCACCACACCAGAAAACCTAATTCGGTTTAGTGTTGGTCTAGAACATATAGATGATCTAATTGCAGATTTGAAGCTAGCTTTAGATTAAAATTCGAGCTTATGCTGCTAATTTATTCAATCACGGAAGGCAACCATTGCCATGTGCACTCAGCAATAATGGATGTGCCCTCTTCATTTGGATGAGAATCTCCAGGAATACGAATGCTATCTAAATTATGAGATGTTAGAGAGTCTACACAAGTTGAGTTGTCATAAAAAGAAAGCTCATTTGGGAAGCCATTAGTAAGGATTGAGTTGTAAAATTTGGCAGTGTGAGTATCAGACTTATTCTGCTCGAAAAAACCTGTGGTAGTCACAATTAACTCACAGTTGTTAACAGAACACCAGCTTTGCATCCGTTCGATTAACGCATAACCTAGTTTTACTGAATAATCTGCATTGAGTGAAAATTCATCATAGCTTGGGATTATAGCAGTGCTTTTTTCGATATCGAACCCAGAAGTTAAGTCTTTGAAATAAACATTCTTCCATAGCACTTTAACTATGATGTTGGCAAGGTGAGAATGTGATTGAGCCCATCTGTACCAATTCTTTTTGCCAAGATCGAACATGAATTGTTGTGGCTCCCATCGTTTAGATTGAACGAGTGAGTCGTTTTTTAGAACGAATAAATTCTTTGATAAAGCGCGGTCTAAATCATGTACATTAAGAAAATAAAGAATCTTATCAGGCTTAATCTCTTCTCCGAAGGTTTCCAACCAAAGTGGCCAATCTGCCAGTCCCGCTCCACCAACGCCTCCGTTTAGAATGAAAACAGAATCATTTCCAGAAGCTAAAAACTTATTATTAAGGTGGTGGATGTAGGTGTCTTCTTCATTTAGTAATAATCCAAAAGTAAAGGAGTCGCCAATGGCTAAAATAGTGTGTTCGGTATCACTGTTAACTTCAGATTCTCTTAATCGCTGCTCAGAAAAAGCATAACTCGCGATTCTTTTATCATGCTCTTGAAATGAAACTCCAGAAATTTGATTCATCATAAAGCCTTCATCATGCATTTCTAGCCAAGTAACCATTTTATCTTGGGGAAGAATAATTCGGACTGCAAACTCTACAAATAAGAGAGTAATAAGAATGCTTAGAACAACTAAACCAGTGTTAAGAAGTACACGAGTGTGCAAAGATTTTTTTTGTTGGGAGTGCATGAATCAAAAGTAGAAATAAAATGTTTAATAAAACAAAGAAAGCTGATGTGTTAATACTAACATGTAAAAAAAATACCTATTTTATCTAATCTGAGTTGAGTGCTGTAGGAAAGCGCTTTTTTATGATTTTTGATTGATATAACTATTTTGAACTAACTAGAATAATCCTGAACTTTAAGTCCTTTGCAAAGACAGGGAAAAACGCCTTAATTGGCATCAAATTAAAGATTTTTATGGCTAAGGTTGAAGTTGTTATGCCCCAAATGGGCGAATCGGTAATGGAAGGAACAGTTATTGAGTGGAGCAAGAAAGTGGGAGACACTGTCGAGCTTGATGAAACACTTCTCGAAATTGCTACCGATAAAGTAGATAGTGAAGTTCCATCACCTGAAGCTGGTATTTTGGTTGAAATACTTTTTGAAGAAGGTGATACCATTGAAGTTGGTAAAGCTATTGCAATTATTGAAACGGATGCAGATGCGGCAGGCGATGTGAGCGCTGCACCAGTAGCAAAAGAAGAAAGTGTTGCTGAAGAGAAGGTTGAGGCAGCTCCTGCAGCTCAACAAGCGGCGCCGGCTAGTTCTAGTGAAGCAGAAGGTGAGCGAATTGAGGTTGTTATGCCTCAGATGGGTGAGTCTGTTGTGGAAGCTACTGTAATTGGGTGGTCTAAAGCGGTTGGCGATACTGTTGAAGAAGATGAGACGCTCCTCGAAATTTCTACCGACAAAGTAGATAGCGAAGTTCCTTCTCCAGCAGCCGGTACGTTAGTTGAAATTCGCGCCGAAGAAAATGACACTATAGAAGTTGGTCAAGTGATTGCTGTTATAGCAACTGGTAATGCAGCAGCAAGTAGTGCTCCAGTTAAAAGCGATAGTGTGGCTTCTGAGCCAACTATGAGTAAAGAAGAAATTGCGGCGGCTACTCCTGAGCAATTATTGAAAAGTGACTCCGCTTCTACAAATGGCACTGAGCCACAACGTGTGGGTAGTGACGGTAGGTTCTTCTCTCCTTTAGTTCGATCTATCGCAAAAGAAGAAGGCATTAGCCAAGAAGAACTCGATACTATAAAAGGCTCAGGACAAGGTGGTAGAGTTTCTAAAAAAGACATTCTTTCGTTCGTAGAAGATCGCAAAGTTGGCAAGGTTTCAGCTCCAGCAAAAGCTGCTACAACACCAACTGCATCAAAACCAGCGGCAGGAAGAGATTCTATTTCTGCGGGTCAACTTGATGTTACACATTCACCATCAGGTGATGTGGAAGTTGTTAAAATGGATCGTATGCGCAAAATGATTGCAGAGCATATGGTTAAATCGATTCAAACTTCAGCACACGTTACTACATTCGCGGAAGTTGATGTAACGAATATGGTGAAGTGGAGAAATGCGAATAAAAATACATTCTATGGAAAAACAGGTCAGAAATTAACTTTTACACCTCTTTTTGTAGAGTCTATTATCAAGGCGATGTTAGAGTTTCCTCTATTAAATAGTTCGATTGATGGTGATAACATCATTTTGAAAAAGAATATCAACTTTGGCCTAGCTGTAGCTTTAGGCGAAGGTGGAGAGGGTGGCTTAATTGTACCTGTTATCAAGAAAGCACAGCAGAAAAACCTAGTTGGTTTGGCTGAGTCGGTGAACGAAGTGGCGACCAAAGCACGAAGCAGAAAACTAAGTCCAGATGATTTAGTGGGTGGCACAATTACACTAACGAATTACGGTAGTGTTGGTAACTTGATGGGAACACCAATTATCAACCAGCCACAAGTTGCAATTATTGGAACCGGCGCTATCCAAAAACGACCAGTTGTTCTAGAAACAGAAGCAGGTGATGTAATTGCTATTCGCCAAATGATGTTCCTATCTATGAGCTACGATCACCGTATTATTGATGGTGCACACGGTGGCGCATTCTTGAATAGAATTAAGCAAATTCTAGAAGCGTTTGATACGAACCGTGCCGTTTAATGCTGTTTATATAATTAATTAGAATAAGAAGAGACGTTATTATTGACGTCTCTTTTTTTTCAATTCCCATGATAGGTTAAGTCTTGATGATGGAAAATCTCTTACAAGCAAAACTACATAGAGTTAAAGAATGAAAGTTGTACAAACGATCGCCGAGATTCGCGCTGAAGTACGAGCTCTAAAAGCCGCAGGTAAAAAAGTGGCTTTTGTTCCTACAATGGGGGCTCTTCACGGAGGGCATCTATCTCTTATTCATTTGGCGCACAAAAAAGCAGATGCGGTTGTTGTTTCTATATATGTGAATCCTGCACAATTTGCTCCAACTGATGACTTTGACACTTACCCTAAAACCACAGAATCTGACTTAAAATTATGTGAACAGGAAGGGGTGAACGTGGTTTTTATGCCAGATACAGAAATTATGTACGGTTCTGGGAAAAAATACTTTAGCATAGAAATTGAGGAGTTAAATACACATTTAGATGGGGGAAGTCGTGAGGGTTACTTCCAAGGTATTTCTTTAGTTGTAAACAAGCTGTTCAATATTGTAGAAGCTGATGTAGCCATTTTTGGGCAAAAAGATTACCAGCAGTTTCGAATTATAGAACAAATGGTAAAAGAGTTTAATCACGATGTAGAGTTAATAATGGCTCCAATAGGTAGAGCTGATGATGGGCTCGCTCTAAGCAGTCGTAATGTATACTTGACCGATAAAGAAAGAGCCATCGCTCCATGTCTATTTAAAGCCCTAGTAAATGTAGAAAAAGAGATTAAAGAGGGAGTGCTTGAGCCAAAATTATTGTTAGAACAACAACAACGCGAACTAGAAGCAAAAGGCTTCAAGAATGATTATCTTGATGTGTATTCTTTAGAAAAGATGTGGCCTGTGGATAAGTTAGAAAAAGGGAATAAATATCTAATTGCCGGCGCATCATATCTAGGAAAAACCCGTTTGATCGACAACATTATATTTGAAATTTGAGATTATAGACAATGCAAATAACCATGTTTAAATCTAAACTGCACCAAATGGCAGTTACTGAAGCTAACCTTATGTACGAAGGTAGCATCACTATTGATCAGGACTTGCTAGACTTAGCAAATTTATTACCATACGAAAAAGTGCAGGTAGTAAATATTACCAATGGTTCGCGTTTAGAAACATATACTATACCTGGAGAGCGTGGAAGTAGAATTTGTTGCTTAAACGGCGCCGCAGCACGACTTACTCAAATTGGAGATCGTATTATTGTAATCAGTTATGCTGATATGACTCCTCAAGAGGCTCAAACGCATAAGCCAGTAGTAGTTGTTGTAGATGAAAACAACAACCCTACCAATGTAATCGGTGAGACTAAATATGCTTCTCAATACGATTTAGAATCTGGCGTGTTAAAAAGCTAAAGCTATATTTTGCTAGCATAGCTTTTTCTCCTTTATTTTCGAAATGAAAAATCCCTTCCGTAAAAAATATCCAGAGCAACTTAATGTTCTGGAAACCTCAAAAGATGGCTTTGGCACTTTTGGTGGTGTATTTACACCCTCAATACTTACTATTTTAGGTGTAATCATGTACCTACGCTTCGGGTGGGTTGTTGGTAATGTGGGGCTAATCGGCACATTAGTTATAGTAACGCTCTCCACTACAATAACCTTTTTTACAGCGCTGTCGATTGCTTCAATTGCAACAGATCAAAGAGTTAGAACTGGTGGAGCATACTATATGATAAGTCGCTCTCTCGGAATCGAGTCGGGTGGGGCTATTGGTATACCTTTATATCTAGCCCAGGCATTATCAGTAGCTTTATATACCGTAGGTTTTGCTGAAAGTGTGGTTTCTGTATTTCCATCACTTAACATGCGCCTAGTAGGTTTAGTTACTACACTTTTAGTGACGATTTTGGCACTTGTATCGGCTCGCACAGCCATCCGAGCACAATATTTTATAATGGTCGGTATCGTATTATCGCTTCTATCATTAATATTTGGCGATAGTATCGAGCCAACTACTATTGATTACTGGGGCACGTCAGTAGAAAATAAAGAGAATTTCTGGACGGTATTCGCGGTCTTTTTCCCAGCCGTTACAGGTATTATGGCTGGTGTAAACATGAGTGGTGACCTTAAAGACCCTGGAAAGTCTATTCCTAGAGGGACTTTTGCTGCTGTTGGAGTAGGTTATTTAATCTATATGGTTCTCCCTGTAGTATTGGTAATGCGAGCAAGCTCTGCGTCACTTATTGAAGACCCGTTAATAATGCGGAAGCTAGCGTATTGGGGAGATGCAATTCTGGTTGGTGTTTGGGGAGCTACACTCTCTAGTGCTGTAGGTAGTATTTTAGGCGCACCAAGGGTGTTACAAGCTTTAGCACGCGACAAAGTATTACCTAATTGGATGCATTGGTTAGGTCGTGGAGACGGAGATGACGACGCTCCAAGAGTAGGAACGGTGGTAACTCTAATGGTAGCCCTAATTGCAGTGTATCTTGGAAATTTGAACGTTATCGCGCCTGTAATCACAATGTTTTTTCTAACTACGTATGGAGTTTTAAACATTACAGCTGGAATTGAATGTTTATTAGGAAGTCCGTCGTTCCGACCGAAATTCAAAGTTCATTGGGCGTTTTCAATTCTAGGTGCTTTAGGCTGTATAGCTGTAATGTTTCTAATTAACACGGTAGCTACTATCATCGCCTTTTTATTTGTATTAAGTATTTATGTATGGCTCGAACGTCAAGAAATGCAGTCTACCTGGGGAGATGTGCGCCGTGGGCTTTGGATGGCAATAACACGTGCAGGTTTGCTTCGCTTAAACTCTAGTGAAGAGTCAAAAACATGGCGTCCTCATCCTTTAGTACTGTCTGGAGCGCCTACCAAGCGTTGGCATTTAATTGATTTAGCTGCAGCACTTACTCATAACCGTGGAATGTTAACTGTTTCTACAGTTTTAAAAAATGATGGCGTCACTTCTACTCATAAATCTACGATGGAAGAGAATATCAAAGACTTTCTAGGAAAAAGAGGAATTCAAGGTCTAGTTAGGGTAACAACAGCAGAAGATCCATTTCAAGGGGCAGAACGACTAGTAGAAGCTTACGGCTTAGGTGCATTAGTACCTAATACAGTGATATTGGGTGATAGCGAGAATTTGGAAGTTCAAGCAAATTACTGCCAGATGATTGCAAAATTTCATCAACTTCATCGTAATGTTCTCATAGTGCATGACGACAAACAAAAGGGCTTTGGAGAGAAAAAAAGAATAGATATTTGGTGGGGTGGGCTTAAAGGCAATGGTGGGCTCATGATGATTCTAGGCTATTTACTTCAAAGCAGTAGGAGTTGGATAGATGCCGATGTGTACCTGAAAATGGTAGTGAGTAATGAAAAGGGAGCTGAAGACGCCCAGAAAAATCTTACAGAGATAAGCAAGAGATTGAGAACAGGTGCCATTGCAGAAGTTATAGTTGCAAACGGTCGTGATTTCGATGAAATCCTTCATGAATCTTCTAAAGAAACGGATTTAATATTTATGGGAATGGCCGAACCTGACGAGCATTTCTTAGAGTACTATAAAAAAAGCCAAGAACGATTAAAAGGGCTACCTACAACGATTCTTGTGCTTGCAGCTGAAGAAATATCGTTCGGAGAAGTACTGCTTCAGCAAGATTCTTTGCGAGAGGATTAGCGTAGTAAATCCATAAAAGTATAAGCCTAGGCCTTTTTTCGTAAAATGTAAAACTATTTTATGGATAACTACGTCTACCACTAAAAGCTTTATCTTTAAATATCTATTTAAGAAAAATTTAAATCTGAGAGATGCAGAAAAAATATTTAATTCCAATTATCCTCGGTGCAGTAGTAATTTCTATGTGGTTTTTTGTTAGAGGAGATAGTAGCGAAAGTGTAGAGCTATTAACATCTCCCAAACGTGGTGAATTTGTTGTTGATGTAAACACCACCGGCGAGCTAAGAGCTAAAAACTCTACCGAAATAAAAGGCCCTCAAGGCGGTAGAGATATTCGATTATTTAATCTGAAAATTCAACGTATGATTCCCGAGGGAACGCTTGTCAAAAAGGGAGATTTTGTTGCAGAGCTAGATCGCTCAGAGATTACAGCCAAGCTTCAAGACTCTCAGTTAGAATTACAACAAGCCCAATCTAAAGTTACCCAAGCTGAGTTAGATAGTACTTTAGAGCTTTCTCAGGCTAGAGATAATTTGATTAATCTTACCTATGCATTAGAAGAGCGCCAAATTGCTGTAGATCAGTCGCAATATGAATCACCTGCGGTGCAACGGCAGACTGAAATCGATTTAGATAAAGCCCGCCGACAACTAGCTCAAGAGACAAAGAACTATCAAACCAAAGTAAAGCAGAACATCGCGAAAATGAGTGATGTTGAGGCTGAGCTCACAAAGAAACAAAATGAGACGAATAAAATTCGAGCGCTCATGGGTGAGTTCACGGTTAAGGCCCCAGATCAAGGTATGTTGATTTACAAAAGAGACTGGAATGGTAATAAGATTACTGAAGGTGGTGAGGTTAGTGCCTGGAATCCCATTGTAGCCGAACTTCCTGATTTCACAACGATGGAATCGGTCACTTATGTAAATGAAGTGGATATACAGAAAATAAAAAATGGACAAAAAGTGATAATGGGGCTAGATGCGGTACCTGATAAAACACTAACTGGTGAGGTTACAAGCGTAGCTAACATTGGTGAACAGAAGAAAAATTCCGATTCTAAAGTGTTTGAAGTTGTTATCGTAATCTCTGGAACAGATAGTTTGCTACGTCCTGCTATGACAACGAGTAATCAGATTTTTGTAGAAAAGCTTAATGATGCACTATACATTCCTCTAGAAACCGTACACGCTATAGACTCACTGAGCTTTGTATTCAAGAAGGATGGAATTTCTACAGTTCTGCAACAAGTACAGCTTGGTTTAATGAACGAGAATGAAGTAGTTGTAAATAGAGGGCTTTCTTTAGAGAACGAGATCTTCCTTTCTATGCCCAACGATACTACTGGTATTAAACGCATCTATTTAGAAGAAGAAATCACTTCAGCCAATTAAACTGTGTTTCAAAAAGTATTCTACAATTTTGATATAGCTATTGAAGCTATCCAACGAAATAAACTTAGAGCGTTCCTAACGTCTTTAGGTATAATTTTTGGTGTAGCTTCGGTTATAGCAATGCTTGCCATTGGGCGAGGAGCACAAGAAGTAGTTCTTAAGCAAATGGAGTTGTTGGGTACCAATAACGTGATTATACAGCCAGTGCTAGAGCAAAAAGACGGCACCGTTGATGAAGAGGTAGGTCAGCAGGAAAGTAAAAAATTCTCACCAGGTCTTACCCTAGATGACCTCGAAAGTATTAACGCAATGTTGCCCGAAGTTGAGTTTATAAGCCCTGAAATTATTTATGATACGAATTTCATCCGGAATGCACGCATGCGTACTGGAAAGTTAGTAGGAGTAAATGCTGACTACTTCAAGATTAATAATTTCAAGTTTCTAGAAGGCTCGGTGTTTAGTGATTTACAAATCGAAAGTTCACAACCTGTTTGTGTAATTGGTTACGATGTGAAAACTAAATTCTTTGCCGGCCTTGACCCCGTTGGCGAAAAGATTAAAGCCGGTGGCATTTGGTTTACCGTAATAGGAGTACTTGAAAAGAGAGATGTAACTTCTGAAAATATCGAAAACCTAGGTATTAGAAATTACAACTTAGATATTTATGCACCCGCAACTACAGTGCTTCTAAGGTTTAAAAATAGAGCTACAGTCACAAAAAGTGATCTGAGTAGCGGAGGTGGAAGTATGGTGGTGTTTTCTTCTGGTGGCGGTTTTGCGAGCTCATCTGGAGGAAGTGATTCTGAAGGAGCTGCAAATTACAATCAGTTAGATAAACTAATAGTTAGAGTAACAGACACTAAGTATAGTGGTAAAGTTGCGGAAGTTATCTCAAGAATGTTGAAGCGAAGACACAACAATGTGGTAGACTTTGAAATTATTGTTCCTGAGCAATTACTAAAGCAAGAGCAACAGACCAAACGGATATTTAGCATCGTATTATCGTCGATAGCCTCCATTTCTTTAATTGTTGGTGGTATCGGTATTATGAATATTATGCTGGCTTCGGTAGTAGAACGCTACAGAGAAATTGGTGTTCGAATGGCAGTTGGAGCTCAAAAACGAGATATCGAACTACAATTTTTAACGGAAGCTTTGGCTCTTTGTATTTCTGGAGGGGTAGTTGGTATAATTCTAGGAATGGCATTTAGCTATGGAATAGAAGCAACGGCTGGCATTGAAACAGTTGTAACTCCTTCATCAATATTCATTTCATTTGGCGTAGCATTTCTTATCGGGGTTGTATTTGGTTTCATCCCCGCCAAGCGCGCCGCTCAACAAGATCCTGTACATGCATTACGCCATGAATAAAAGAATTTTAGTAGTCCTAATTTTATTGTTCACGATAGCACCAGGCGCGCAGCTCTTTGCTCAAAGTGAAAGACAATTAACGTTAGAAGAAAGCATCGCAATTGCAAAAGAGAATAGCCCCTTAGCACGTGCTGCAAAGTACTCATTGGTTGCTTCAAAATGGCGATATAAATCATTTAAAGCTGATTTACTACCTAGTTTAGTTGCTAGTGGTGATGTTCCAAATTATTCTTTCGGACAACGAACTATTGTCACCGAGAATGGTACTCAATTCGTGGATATTCATCAGTCAGATGCTAACCTACGATTGTCTGTAAACCAATCAATATTACCAACAGGAGGGGCTCTGTCGCTTTCATCAGGGTTATCTAGGCTAGGTATTTTTTCTGGTGAGGATAATTACGGATGGCAAAGCACACCAATTGAGATAGGATTAACGCAACCTCTTTTCCAGTTTAATAGCTTGAAATGGAGAAATAAAACAGAGCCATTACGCTATAAAATTGCTCAGAAGCAGTTTGTAGAAGATCTAGAAGACTTAGCGTTTACTGTCACCCAGAACTTTTTTGATGTGCTATTAGCTAAAATTAATGTAGAAGTTTCCGAGTTTAACGTTGCGGTAAACGATTCCATATATAATATTTCTAAAGGTCGTTTTCAGGTGGGAAACATAGCTGAAAATGAGTTACTTCAAAGTGAGTTAGGTTTCAGAAATGCGGAAGCATCTTTAACTACAGCAAAGCTAAATTATCAGCGGACGGTTGAAAACTTTAAAGGCTTGTTAGGGCTTTCCGATGACGAAGTGATATATATCATATCTCCAAAAGAAGCGCCTGAAATAAAGCTGGATGTTATGAAAGCTCAAGAACTTGCGAGAGAGAACAATAGTAGATCTCTACAATTTCAATTAAGTGAAATTCAAGCTAATCAAGAATACGAGCGTGCCAAAAAAGAAAGTGGTTTTTCGGCTAGTATTCAAGCGAGTTATGGGCTAAATCAGGTTGCTGAAGATTTTGATAAATTGTATGAAAACCCTGCTAATCGTCAATTTTTTACCGTTGGCTTTCAGGTACCTATTTTCAACTGGGGTAAGCAAGTTGCTGAGATTAAATCTGCAAGAAACGTACAACAAGAAACGGCAAACACGATAGAGTATCAAAGATTACAGTTTGAGCTAGATGTACGAAGTACAGTAAGAGAATTTGGTTTACTTAAGCAACAAGTTGATTTGGCGGAGGTGTCGAACGATATTGGAGAGCGACGTTACGATGTATCTAAAAATCGTTATCTGATTGGGAAAATAGATATCACAAACTTATTTATAGCTCAGAATGAAAAGGACAGTGCTCGACGAAATTACATTCAAGCACTTCGAAATTATTGGACAGGTTTCTACAATCTTAGGAGATTAACCCTCTATGATTTTGAAGTGGATGAGCCAATCACTTATCAAATAGAGTATTAAAAAAAAGAGCCGATGTTTGTCGGCTCTTTTTGTATTACTTCATTTCTGCTAAGTGTTCCATAAATCTTGCGGAGGTTCTGATACCTCGCTGGAAATCTTGTAGCGAAAATTTCTCGTTTGGGGAATGAATAGCATCGCTTGTGAGTCCAAAACCCATTAAAATAGACTCTACACCTAAAACACGTTGAAAGTCTGCGACAATTGGAATTGAGCCACCTTCTCTTGAAAACAAAGGCTCTTTACCAAAAACATCTTCGAAGGCTTTAGCGGCTGCTTTCAGTCCGTAGAATGAGAGGTCAGTTATGGATGGGTGCCCACCATGATGCTCATTCACAACTACTTTTACAGTATCTGGTGCAATAGAGTTGAAATAATCGCTAAAGAGCTTTGCAATTTCTTGTGGATGCTGGTCTGGGACTAATCGCATACTAATTTTAGCGGCCGCTTTAGATGGAAGCACTGTTTTAGCTCCTTCAGCTTGGTAGCCACCCCAAATTCCATTCACATCAAGCGTTGGACGAGCTGAGCCTCGCTCTAATGTCGTATACCCTTTCTCGCCATGAACAGCTTTAATGTCTAATGACTTTTTGTATGCTTCTTCATCAAATGGAAGAGCTGCTGAAGCGGCTCTATCTTCAGGTGTAAGAGCTTTAACTTTATCATAGAATCCTGGAACGCTAATAACGCCATCTTCGTCCTTAAGCTTTGCAATCATCTCGCACAGTACGTTAATAGGATTTTCTACAGCACCGCCATATACACCAGAGTGTAAATCGCGGTTCGGGCCCGTTACTTCAACTTCCATGTAAGCCAAACCACGTAAGCCATAAGTTATAGACGGAATATCTTTACCAAACATAGATGTATCCGAAATTAACACCATATCGCAGTTTAGTAAATCGATATGTGACTCGATAAATGGTACAAGGTTTGGAGAACCAATTTCTTCTTCACCCTCTAGAAGGAACTTAACATTTACCGGTATTTCCTGGCCGGTATTAACAAAAGATTCTACCGCTTTTATGTGCATATACGATTGTCCTTTATCATCACTAGCTCCACGCGCATAGATGTTTCCATCTTTAATAACGGGTTCAAAAGCTGGAGAGTCCCAGAGGTGATCTGGATCTGAAGGCTGCACATCATAATGGCCATAAATCAAAACAGTTGGTTTATCGGCATGTGGACAATGCTCTGCATAAACGATAGGATTCCCTGGCGTTTCAAAAAGCTCAACTTTATTGAAATTGAACTGTTTGAACTGACTCAATAGAAAATTCGCCGCTTGGTGAATAGCATCCTTTTTAGACGAATCGGTGCTTACACTCGGTATGCGCAATAACTCAATAAGTTCTTCTACGTAACGATCTTTGTTCTGTTGGATATATTCTTGAGATGTATTCATGAGTCTATGTTAGAATTAAGGATCTAAAGTGGATAAACCACATTTTTATTAATCCAGCCGTACTGACCATTACCAAGGCGGACATAATACCAAGCTGGATTATCATTGCTAGTAATATAGTCGATTGTGAGTGTATAGCCTTCGTAAGCTAAGCTTTCTACAGGACTAGTTTCATCTGGATTCTGAAACACTTCAGCTTCCTGGTGAACCATTACTGCTTCGTCATAACGTTTGTCTATGTAACTTACGTAAAATGCCAAAGCTATGATAAGTACGGCAGAAATAGAGAAAGTGAGTAGTACTGGGACATGTTTTTTAAAGGAGAAAATGTGAAACCAATTGCTTAAAACAATGATTATTGCAATAATTCCAAGTGAATAGCCTAGCCAAAATACACCCGCAGAGGTGGGTACTTCTCTCAGCCAGTCAACAGCTTTATCCCATGGAAGTTTTGGAAGAGTTGCAGATTGTCTACTAAATTGGGAGTTCACAAATTCTAAAGCCCTAGTAGCTTGAGCTGAGGTTTCAGGAATCTCAGGAAAATACTTAATCGTTTTAAGGAAGTAGTATTTAGCTAAGCCTAATGAATCAATTTGAACGGCTGAAATCCCCATATTTAAATATAACGGGCCAGAAACATCACCTTGAGATTCGATGCTTTGATAACTTTTGAGGGCTCCCCTATAATCACCGTTTTCGAGAAGTGTATTAGCTTTATCAAACTCTAGCTGTGCTGTTTGTTGGGCTAACAAAGGAGAAATTAAAAAAGTAAGAAAGAAAAAGATCGAAGCTAATTTCATAAGTTTTTCCCCATTTTCTTAATAAGCTCTTTTGATAATTCGATATCACTAGTGAGTGTATCTTGCGAGACATTTGGAGCATAAGCGATGGTTTCACACTTTCCGAAAAGCTTTCTTAAATCATCAATTGGCATCTCCGGAGATTTTGCTTGAACTTCCTGAATTAACCGGCTTGCAGATAAGCCAGCCTCTGGGAGATTACATTTATCAGCTATAAACAATGAAAGTGCTTGTTGAATGAGATGGTAGCCATGTTTAATATCACTAGTTGTTGAAGCTTCTTGAAGTGTGTTTAGTGCTTTCTGCTTGGCTTTTTGAGACCGGGCAAAGCCAGCGTCAGTATTCATTCTGTCGGTATATTTTTTCACCCCAAAAGCTCCCAAAAGTATAATGAAAGGCAGAAGTAATAAGGGCCAAACTGAAGTTTTCTCAATTAAAAAGCTGTTATCTAATACTTTCCATTGAGCCAACCCAGTGCTTGGTTTAATGTCTAATCGAGTTTCTGTTAAATTAGAATTGAATGCTTTAGGATCTGGTGTAGCCGAAAAATTTAGAGCGGGTAAGGTTGTAAAATCGAATGCTTTTTTATTTGGATTGTAGAAAGCAATTTTCTTTTCTGGTATGTTGAAGGTTCCTTCATTTCGTGCAATAACAATATCGGTAAAAGTTTTAGAGCCTGATATTTGATTATTACCACGTTCAATTTTGCTACTTTCTTGAGGATTGTATTTTTCAAGCGCTTCGGGAAACTCGTAATTGGGTTTATTTAGCAAAGGCACATTTCCCGAACCTGAAATCGTAGTTTCGATTTCAATACTTTCACCTACCATGGCTTTAGTAGTGGAAATTTTTCTATTGATTTTAAAATTACCAACAGCACCAATTACTTCTACATCTCCAGCATCAGGAAGGCTTTGTACTTCTAAAGTAATTGGAAGAGTTTTGAGCTCTTTGTTCTCTTGACCAAAGCTTAGGCTAAATGGATCTCTAACACCGCTTCGGCTTTGTCGCATTCGAACAGTTATTGTAAATGGACTTAATGTTAAAGTTCCAGTTTTGGTAGGAAAAAGAGCATAATTAAGTAATTGCGCACGTTGATAGCGCACCCCATTTATTAAGGTAGAGTTTGAGCGAGCCTGGCGTTGCATTTCTAACTCTTCTTTCCAAAACCCTTCTGCCTTCCATCCTGGCGAAGCTTGGTAAGAGTTTACCTCGATTCCCGTTTTAAAATAAAGAACAATTGTAGTTACCACTTGTTGGCCAACTACAGGTTTGGTTACATTGGGTTCAAGACGTACATAAATATCAGGAGAGCGTTCTGCCTTCCCTGTATCTATAGTTTTTGGATCTAAAACTTTAAAGGGAATTGACTTAGTGGTGTAAGTTTTACCTTCAATAGTAATGCTAATCGGAGGAATCCTATGATTCCCTACATCTTGAGCGATAAGCTGAAAACCATAGCTAATGGTTACCGAGGGTCTATTATTTATATAAGTGTAATTACTGCTCTGGCTGGTTCGGTTTGGCAACCATCTTAACCCAGGAATATCCGGTAAAGTGGGACGATCTAAAGTTCCTACGGACTTTCCAGATATAGCAATTTGTAAGGTGACACCCTCACCCGCAAAAATATTAGTTTCGCTTAATGATGCTTCAACGGTAACGTCTTGTGCGTTAAGAGTTGACGTTAATAAAAGCGATAGAAAAATTACTACTACAGAGCTTAGCCTATTACCAATCTTTGTCATGCTTAGCGCTGTTCTTAGATTTTTGTTTTTTAAATTCTTTGAGCAATTCTTTTTCTTTTTGAGCCAAAGCTTTCAAAATTTTCTCGGCATCTTCTTTGCTAATTTCTTTAGGTGCGCGCCCTTCGCCTTCCTTTGGTTCTTGTAAGTCGCTCTTTTGTTCACTGTCGCTTTCTTCAGGATTCTCTTTTTGCTCTTGATCTTCCTCGCTTTGTTCTTCTTCTTGAGAGTCTTGTTGCTGCTGGTCTTCGTTCTCTTCTTGCTGCTCGTTGTTTTTCTGATCCAGACTCTGTTGCTGCTGCTGCTGTTGTTTCTCCTTTTCTTCTTCAATTTTTTTCTTCAGCTCATTCAACTTCATATCATTTGGAAATTGAGATAGCCCTTGATCGACATTTTCAAGTGCACCTTGCATATCGGCATTAATAAAAGCCTGAGCAGAGTTATGGAAGTAGTAGTCAGCAGATTGAGCTTGCGTAATAACTGGGAAAAAAAGTGGGATTATAAAAAGGAGGAAAAGGTGTTTCATAATTAAGAATCTATTTGATCTACGGAGCCAATACGCTCAATGAAATCTTGAAAATTAGAGACCGTTTCATCAACCTTGAGGGCTTGTTGCATTAAATCGAATGCATATTTATACATTTTTTCTGAAACCAGTTTTTCAGCTTGTTGTTTCATTGCAAGAGCATATTCAGAAGGCTCTTTCTGCTCCTGGTCTTGATTTTCTTGATCCTGTTGTTGCTCATTTTCTTCTTCTTCAGCTTTCGAAGAAGCTAATTCATAATTTTTTTTAGCCTCAGGGTCGTTGGGAATAAATTTTAGCGCATTTCTAAGGTGTAATTTGGCGGGTTCCCATTTTTCACCATTAGCTAATAAAGTGCCCATGTTATACTGTGCTAAAGCTTTATCAGAGTCTGTTTCAGAAAGCTTATCAAACTCCATGTACGCATCTAAAGCTTCTTGAACTTTATCTTGCTTAGCAAGTGCATTACCTAAGTTAAAATAGAGGCGAGCATCATCAGGATTGTTCTCGATTGCTGAACGATAAAGGGCTTCGGCTTCAACATAATTTCCTTTTTCAAAAGCATCATTTCCTTTTCGCGCATCTCCTAGTCCGGCCGCTGAAAGTAATAAAACTAAAAGTATGTAGAAAAATGGTTGCTTCATTAATAATGAATAGAAGTTTTAATCAAAGTTGTTTAGTTATAATCGTCATTGAAACGTAATGTAAAATTCTTCTTGGTTGGATAACGAACTAAATTCGGCACTGCTCAAACAAGAATGAAACGAAATCATAGATTTCATATTGCCAAAGTTTTCTAAAAAGGAGGATGAATTTGTGCCTCTTCAGAACGTGTTGTCACATTTAATTCTAATGAGTTTATAAGCTATAGAACTAAATTTAACTTTAGCGTCCAAAATTAACATTCTATCTGTTTAAGTGGAAATTTTTACTGCTTAATTTGAAAGAAACACAATCTTTGGAACCTTAACTGTTAAACCTTGTGTTAGCCGTACAATATATTAAGAAGTATTACTTATTTTTTGATGAATAAAATGGAGACATAAAAGAATGAATATAGGTATAGTTTGTTATCCAACATTTGGAGGTAGTGGGGTTGTAGCTACTGAATTGGCTAAAGTTTTAGCTAAAAAAGGGCACGTCATTCATGTTATGAGCTATGCTAAACCTGCGCGATTAGATACACTGGAACCAAATATCATGTATCATGAAGTGGCGATAAATTCGTATCCATTATTTGAATACCCGCCATATGATTTGGCGTTAGCAACACAAATGGTAAACTTAATTGAGCACGAAGATTTAGATTTGCTTCATGTACACTATGCACTTCCGCATGCCACAAGTGCGTACCTAGCCAAACAAATTGTTGCTGAAAAGAATAAAAAAATATGCATCATAACTACGCTGCATGGTACAGACATAACAGTTGTTGGTAGCGACCCTAGTTACAAACACGTAGTTGAGTTTTCGATTGACAAAAGTGATGGGGTAACAGCCGTTTCAGAGTATCTAAAACAAGAAACCTATAATCGATTTGATATAAAGCGTGATATAAGAGTAATCCCAAACTTTATTGACTTGGAGCGCTTTCAAAAATCAAATAAGAGCCACTTTAAAAAGGCAATTTGTCCGAACGACGAGAAAGTGGTTGTTCATGTGTCTAATTTCAGAAAAGTTAAAAGAGTAGCTGATGTAGTTGAAATATTTGGAGGCATTTTAAAACATGGAATTAAGGCAAAGCTACTAATGGTAGGAGATGGTCCGGAAAGGCAGCATGCAGAGCAACAGTGTAGAGATTTAGGGATATGCGAGCATGTACGATTTCTAGGGAAGCTAGAAGCGGTAGAAGAAGTGCTTTCAATAGCTGATTTGTTTCTCATCCCTTCTGGCTCGGAAACATTTGGCTTGGCAGCGCTAGAAGCAATGAGTTGCTCAGTACCTGTAGTAAGTACCAATATTGGGGGGCTCCCAGAAGTGAATATTCACGGCGAAACAGGGTATTTATGTGAGCTTGGTGATGTAGAGAGTATGTCTAAGTATTCAGTTGAAATACTCTCTAACGAAACGCTACATGCAGAAATGGCTGCTAATGCAAGAAAGCGAGCTGAGACTTTCAATCAAGATTTTGTAGTGCAAGAGTACGAAACCTTTTACGAGGAAGTTAGAAATGGATGTGCTCAGGCTAAGTAAAATTATATAACCTGGGATTAACCAAAAATATTCCATTTACTCTTAGCTGATGCTTTTGCAACAGCTACATACTTGCATTTCTTTAAGTTAAGAATTTTGTCATTTTCTAAAGAATCGTCAATTACATAAGCAATGGCGATGGTAAGATTCTTCATCGAGCTATCTACTTTTTGACCTTTAAACTTAGAACAAATCACAAAGCTTGAAATTTCTGTGTTGATATCTTTTGCTTTGTCTATCCAAAATACTGGTGTCTCTAATGTAGCTAGCATATAGTCAGAGCGGTCATTTCCAGGAATTTCTCTAATCACTTCAGCTTGTATAGGTAATTGAAGCTTGAGCTCTTCAGGGCCTTGCTCAATAGTAGATATTTCAATTTTAAATGGTTTCATGCTTGTAATGAAATAATATGATGTGGTTAAAGCTAACGCTGAATATAAGTTCTAAAATTTGATTCTTAAATAAAAAAATCCCTGCATATTTAAATACAGGGATTTTAAATAATCGTAAATACTTACAACTTTTTATGCGAGAACTTTAGAAACTTCTTCAGCTGCTTCTTTAAGAAGAACAGCAGAAATTACGTTTAAACCAGAGTTGTCGATAATCTCTTTTGCTTCAGCAGCATTGGTGCCTTGCAAACGTACAATAATAGGTACTTTGGCAACTTTGCTTGCAATTTCTGGGTCTTTAACAGCTTCAATAACACCGTTAGCAACACGATCGCAGCGAACAATTCCGCCAAAAATGTTAATCAAAATTGCTTTTACATTTGGATCGTCTAAGATGATACGGAAACCATTCTTTACCGTATCAACATTAGCCCCGCCGCCAACATCTAAGAAGTTAGCAGGCTCGCCACCAGAAAGCTTGATAATATCCATTGTTGCCATTGCAAGCCCTGCACCGTTTACCATACAACCAACGTTTCCGTCTAGTTTGATATAGTTTAGGTTGTATTTTTGAGCTTCCAACTCAAATGGATCTTCCTCAGCGTCATCTTTTAGTTCGGCTAAATCAGGATGGCGGTATAAGGCGTTTCCGTCAAAAGTAACTTTAGCATCTAGAGCTAATATGTTTTGATCTGGAGTAAGGATAAGTGGATTTATCTCAAACATGTCAGAGTCAGTTTCAACATATGCGTTGTAAATAGCCATGATAAATTTAACGGCTTTTTTAAGCGCTGGGCCTTCTAAACCAAGAGCAAATGCAAGGTGTCTTGCTTGGTTAACTTGAAGAGGCATGCCTGGCTCAACCCATTCTTTGATAATCTTTTCTGGGGTTTCTTCTGCAACTTGCTCAATCTCAACTCCACCTTCGGTTGAAACCATGATTACGTTTTTGCTAATTGCACGATCAAGTAGAATACCTAAGTAAAATTCTTTTTCGATGTCAACGCCGTCGGTAACATATAAGCGTTGAACAAGTTGTCCGGCTTCACCAGTTTGGATAGTTACGAGAACATCACCTAATAAAGATTCAGCGGCTTCGCGAACTTCATCAATGCTTTTGCATAAGATAACGCCTTTTGCGTTGCTCTTAACAGTTCGTCCTTTACCTCGACCACCTGCGTGAATCTGAGCTTTTACAACAAACAGAGAAGTTCCGTTCTTTTTCATTTCTTCGGCAGCCTGCACAGCTTCTTCAACTGTAGTTGCTGCGGTGCCATCAGGAACAGCTACGCCATATTTTTTTAAAATTTCTTTGGCTTGGTACTCGTGGATTTTCATGAATTATAATCTAATGAACGTTCAAAAAAAGCGATTTTTATGGGCCTCAATAATAGGGAGAATACACGCTAAAGGAAAGTCATCAAAACTTTAGGATACTTGAATTTATAAAAGTTTGTGATTTCGTCTTTTTGTAACTTAAATTTCAGGAGAATAAAT
Source organism: Balneola sp. (assembly GCA_048267405.1). Classification (GTDB taxonomy): domain Bacteria; phylum Bacteroidota; class Rhodothermia; order Balneolales; family Balneolaceae; genus Balneola. Next base: position 433,615 of record JBLWXP010000002.1, read on the forward strand.
CATAAGCGAACCCATTGCAAAAAGCTAAAATAATGTCAGCCGAGGAACTGGAACGCACCTATATTCGGTTTGCACACCAGTTTCTTGAACCATATGATGATCCATCCCGACTTGCCATAATTGGCATGCAAACTAGAGGTGTTTACATTGGTAAGCGTATTAACGACGAAATTAAGAAGAAATTTGGCGTTGAAGTAGACTTTGGAGTTCTTGATGTTACATTTTACAGAGATGACTTCCGTACTAAATTAAAGATGCCGCAAGTACAAGTCACTGAAATTCCCTTCGATTTATATGATAGAGACATTGTACTTGTAGACGATGTGCTTTATACGGGTAGAACTGTGCGCTCGGCTATGGACGCTCTAATGGGCTACGGCCGCCCAAGGAAAATTCAGTTCTGCTGTATGGTAGATCGGGGTCATAGAGAATTGCCAATTTCAGCAGACTATACAGGGTTGTATGTACCAACTCACGAGAAAGAGGAAGTAAGAGTGAAAGTTAAAGAGCTTGATGGCGAAGATGCAGTCTATCTAGTTGAAGCAGGAGAAGAAGTATGATGAGTGATCCTGCAAACGGTTACCAGTTCAAGCAAAAACACTTGCTTGGGCTAGCTGATTACTCAAAAGAAGATATTCTTTATGTATTGGAACAAGCAAAATATTTTAGAGAAATTTTAGATCGTCCGGTGCCTAAAGTTCCCACCTTACGCGACAAAACCATTGTAAATTTATTTTACGAAAACAGCACTCGTACACGGCTTTCTTTTGAACTTGCTCAGAAAAGAATGGGTGCTGACGTGGTTAACTTTTCAGCAAGTAACTCTTCTGCAAAAAAAGGAGAGTCTCTTAAGGATACCATTCAGAATATCAGTTCTATGAAGATTGATATGGTGGTTGTTCGGCACGAAAGTCCTGGTGTGCCTCACTTTCTAACCCAATGCGTAGATGCTGCAATACTTAATGCAGGTGATGGCTCTCATGAGCACCCCACACAAGCGCTACTCGATATGTTCACCATGCAAAGAATCCATCCAGATTTAGCAGGTAAAAAAGTGGCTATCATTGGAGATATTTCGCATAGCAGAGTGGTTCGGTCTAATATTATAGGGCTTAAAAAGCTTGGAGCTCAAGTTGTACTCTGTGGGCCAAAAACATTTATGCCTGTTTTTGTAAAAGATATGGGTGTTGAAGTTTCACATAATTTGGAAGAAACTTTGGCCTGGTGTGATGTAGCAATGGCACTTCGTATACAGTTAGAGCGGCAGGGTGAGAGCACTGAATTATTCCCAAGTTTAAGAGAATACCACGAACGATTTGGAATCAAGCTAGAGCATCTTGAAAAATATCCAGACTTTAAAATTATGCACCCTGGCCCAATAAACAGAGGGGTTGAAATGCAAAGTGAAGTCGCAGATAGTGACAGGGCTGTAATACTAGATCAAGTAACAAATGGGGTGGCTGTTAGGATGGCTGTACTATATTTGTTAAGCGGTGGAAATAGGGTATAGATAAATGTGTATTTTGTATAGTTAGAATTAGTAAATTGAATGTTATTAAATAAAAAATTTATCAAGTACGTTAGTCATCGAAGAACAAGAAATTGATATTAAAGCTTCCTCTGCTCCCTCTGTAACAATAGGAATTCCCGTTCTTAATGAAGAGGAACATATTGAGCGCGTGGTTCGGGATTTTCTGGCCTGTGGCTACCCGAATCTAATAGAAATATTGATTGCTGATGGTGGGAGTACCGATAGAACACGTGAAATTGTTAGCCTTATCTCGCAAGAAGATAAAAGGGTTAGATTAGTTGATAATCCCGAAAAATTTCAATCATTTGGTTTAAACAAAATGATTGATAATGCCGCTGGAGAAGTTTTTTTAAGAGCTGACGCACATTGTTATTATAAAGATGATTATGTAGTAAAATGTATTGGAGTTCTTGTAGAAACTGGAGCTAGGAATGTAGGTGGCTCTCAGAGATATAAGGCAGGTAATATAGTACAGGCAGGTATTGCCTTAGCAGTTAAAAGCTTTTTGGGTAATGGTGGTGCTAAGTACATGAACGATCAGTATGAAGGGTATGGTGATACTGTTTTTTTAGGATGCTTTTGGACAAAAGACTTAAAACAAATAGGCAACTTTAGTACGGATAATATTACTAATCAGGATTCAGAGCTAAATCTTAGATTAATCGAAGCATTTGGAGATGAAAGCATCTTTATTAGTCCAGATATTCAGAGCTGGTACTACCCTAGAGATACCCTGTGGAAATTATTTAAGCAGTACTTTAGGTATGGAAGAGGAAGATTTATAACTAAAATACATCATCCGCAACAATCACCAATCAGAGGAATGCTTCCATTTCTCTTTATATGCGGATTATCAGTGCTTGTTATATCAGATTTAGTAGTTGAGACAAGCCTAAGTTCGGTATGGGTGTTAGGGGCGTTATTATTAATTCTTATTTCTGAGTCAATAAAAACGGTACTATCGACTCGCGAGAAATTTAGTAATGAAATTTGGAGTACGGATAAAAAAAGTCCAAATCTATTTACTAAAGTATTCATTACATCACTTTGTTTAGGTTTGATGCAAATTGGCCATTTTAGTGGATTTTTATATCAAATTATTCGAAAAGTAGTTTTGCAAAAACAAGGGTGGTGATAGTGATATCTACTACCCTTTAAATGAATTTTACCAGCTATAGCTCCCGCCTAAAAAGAACTCGACCCATTTTATCGACTTTGGATATAGCATCGGGATCCGTGTTTAAGCGAATCTCAGAGACCTCTATTAAAACCGCATTTTTAGGGATGTAATTTGAGTTTTGTGAAATAGAAATTAAGGTGTTAACCTGATTCTCATCAACCTCACTCTTATTTAGGATAGTTTCTAAAAACCCTCTTAATCTGCCAGTGTATTTAAATTGGGCAACAAAATTTTTATCAAGCAGAGGAATGCTTTCATAGATAATATTATCATCAATATCTTTGGCTTGAATTATGATACTCGGAACAGTACCAGTTTCAAGTGAGGCAAACGTTGGATAAACGGCAAACGGCCAACTATTTATTAGAAGGAATCCTGTAATAATATTTCCTGCCACCAATAGAATCCCTACTCGCTTTATGTTGGGTAAGAATTTATTATAAAGCTGATATTTCTGTTCTTTTAAGTAGTCTGCTTTTACCTTGAAAAATAATGCTATTCTGTCCCAATCAATAAATATGATATATATAATCATTAATGTGAGAAAAGAAATTCTCATTAAATAATAAACTGATAGGTGGAAAGAAAAAGCCGCTACAACAAAAATTAATCTAGTTTTCTTAAAAAATATCCCAAAGATAAATCCTAGCTCTATGATTAGTGTTGATAGTGCCGCCGTTTTATATATAAAGGGATATCTATCAACTCTTAAAGAAGGCAACCAACCCCCAAACTCGAGCCATTTTGAATGGAGTTTAAATGCTAGGTTATCACTAAAAGCCCAGTCGAAGCCTGAGAATGCGAACTTCCAAAACCCAGGAAAGAAGTACACTAGCCCAATTATTATCATGGAAATTCTAATTGGAAGGCCAAATGCGATGGATTTATTGAGATTTATTTGAGGAATTTTTTTCCTCCAACAGTCGATTGAGAGACTATAACCAGATGGACTAAAACTTAATAATAATAATAGGTGCCAAAGGTTGTGGTAATGATCTATCTTTCCATAGAACTGAGGTATTCCCAGCATGAACAAACCTGTAAAGGCGGCCCCCAAAAGCATAAACCTAGTATATATTCCTACAAAAGCTCCAAGGCAAAATAGTGTGAAGGCAATCCCAAGGAAGTAGGATAAATCATGGTTAACCAGGAGGTGAACTAGGCCCTCAGGCCAACCTAGTGGTGGCACGGTAGCATCACTTCCTAAATAGACTAGCTCTTCTATTAACTTGGGGAAATTTAAATAAAGCAGATATCCAGTTACTACTATTCTTAAAAGAGCAAGCTTGAAGGCTGATTCTTCGGCTAGAAAAAACTGTTTAAATACGTATTTGTTATCTCGGAAGATTACCCAAATAAAAATTAAAGAAAATGCAGATAAGGCGAGTAATCTGTTAATATATTTTGGAACTTCTAATCTATAAAAATCGATTGTCCGAGCAGAAGGATCTTTGAGGTGGTGGTGAGTAATTAATTTATTCAAATACTCGAAAGATTCTCCGTTAAATGCGTTTTCAACCAATGGAGATAGAACGTAGACCTGGACTATTTTCCCGAGAACTATCAAGCTCACTAGTGCAAGTAAAAGAGGGATATAACGGTTGAAATTTTTCAAGAGAGTAAATAAAATTTTTTGAAAACCACTAAAATTAAGATAGAAGATACTAATCAAAGTTGTTTTTTATTATAATTTAAGGACAAAAAGTAATTAAATAAATTGCTATCATTGGTGGATGGGAGTTACCTTTTTGGCAGTGTTGTCTAGCTATAATAACCTTTTGAAAATCAATTTAACAACCGTCATAAAAAATCTGTTGACTCAGGCCTTATCAAAGAAAATAATCATGAAGGATGGAATGAATAGGTTTCTCCAGAGAATATCCTTTTATGAGGGCATAAGAATAATAAAACTACTTATGGTTGTTGGAATTGAAGTTGCTAAACATGTATTTAATAGTACTCATGAATACAGTTTAATCCCTATAAATTTGTCTGATTGTAGTCGGCAAAAAAATTCCAAGTTCACAGAGATATTAATGTTTAAGAATTAAGATGGGTAGCTATAAAGTAGTACAACTCTCTTCTGTCCATCCCTCGCATGATACGCGAATCTTTCATAAGGTTTGTAAATCGCTAGTAGCTCATGGATTTGATTTGGATCTTATTATTCAACATCCACATGATGAGATTAAGGATGGAATAAATATAGTAGCCCTTCCTATAGCTACGAAAAAAGCGGATAGAATTTTTAAAATAATTCCAAAGCTATTTCTAAAAGCTATTAAATATTCCAAGAAAACGATTTTCCATTTCCATGACCCAGAGCTAATTCCAATTGGGTATGTACTCAAGATGCTTGGTTATAAAGTTATATATGATGTGCACGAAGATGTACCTAAAAGTATCTTAAGTAAGGAATGGATACCAAGCTATATAAGGAAGATTGTTGCTGTGGTAATTTCTGGGTTTGAAAAGATGGCACTCTATTTGTTCGACCATATAATTGTTGTTACCAGATCAATAGAGCAAAGATTCAGTTCAAGTAGTACTATACTGATTCAAAATTTCCCAACTCTTTCAAATGAGAATATAACAGTGAAGCCTAACCAGCAGGATAGTATTTTCTATATTGGAGATATAACTCTCGTGAGGGGTCTTAAGGAAGTGATTCGTGCGGTGGATATAGTAAATCAATCACAAGACTTGAAATTCATCCTTGGTGGTAAGTGTAACCCAAAATCTTTGGAAAGTGAGTTGAGATTGGAGACAGGATGGAAGCATACAGATTTTGTTGGTTGGGTCGGTAAGAACGAATTTATGAAGTATGCAGAAAGGTCATATGTAGGTATTGTTACTTTCCACCCCATACCTAATCATATTGAAGCTCAACCGAATAAATTATTTGAGTATATGCATGCGGGGCTGCCTGTAGTAGCATCCAATTTTCCTCTTTGGGTTGAAATTGTAGAGAATAATAAATGTGGATTATTGGTCAATCCTATGAATCCCTCAGAAATAGCAAATGCTATTCTATGGATAATGGATAATCCAAAAGAAGCTCAAAAAATGGGTGAAAATGGGCGAAAAGCAGTACTCGAAAAATACAACTGGGCAATTGAAGAAAAGAAACTTATAAAACTATATAATAACCTATCTTGAATCTTTTAGAAGCAGAGAATAAAATTACCAAAGAATACTATGAATGAGCTAAAAAAAATAGATTTATTAGATGTTGCTACGATCTTTGCGAAAAGGAAAAGAACGTTAATACTAGTAGTTGGTGTTATTACCATTTTGGGGGTAATAACTGCATTTGTTTGGCCGAAAAGCTACGAATCTGAAATGACATTCATTGTTACGGATGGTAATGGTATTAACTTCTCTAGTGGAGGTTTACTCAGTGGTTTAGCCAATCTCTCTGTGGGTGGGGCTAAAATAACATCAGATCAGGCTCTTATATTGATTAGAAGCACGGCAATTCAAGATAAGGTGATTGAGAAGTTTAACCTGAAAGAAGTTTTTGGAAATGATGTTCCTGAAGCACTTAGGAAAAGCCTAGATCAAAAGCTTGTTATAAATGAAAAGCGAGAAGGTGGGCTAGGTTTCAATTCCATAATAGCTATAACAATCTCTTACACTGATGTAGATCCAAAACGTGCCTATGATATAATCAGTTACTACTATGATTTATTAGACTCAACAGTAACAGATTTGAATCGTAAAGGAGTAGGTGATGGTTATTCCATGATTAAAACTAGGCTAGAGCAAAATGAAATAGAACTAGAGGTTGCAGAGGATAGTTTGGTTAGTTTTCAAAAGAGATATGGAATACTTGAAGTGGAGGAACAAGCAAAGTCTCAAATTAAAACACTTGCAGAGCTGAAAACAGAAATTGTGAAACTAGAGGTTCAAATTGGTTATACAAAGGAAACCCTTGGCTCTGGTAATAATAAAATTGAAGATTTAGAAGTTCAAAAAAAACAGTTTGAAAGAAAGTACAATGAACTTTTAACAGGGAAAACAACAGGTGTTAGTGGTTCATTTGATGTATTTCAATCTGTGCAGGAAATGCCTGAGTTATTCCTAGAGTACTTAAGAAGATATCGAGAGGTGATTATACAAGAGGAAATATACAAAGTGTTGTATCCTCAGTTCGAACAACAAAAGCTGAGTTATGAAGAGGCTAACTCAGGGTTGAGAGTCGTGGATCCAGCAATTGTTCCAACTTATAAAACGGCTCCTAAACGAGCATATATAATATTAGCAGCGATGTTTTTTGGAGGATTAGTGGGAATCTTAATAGTGCTTTTCAAAGAGTGGAAAGAAAGCCTTCGTTTAAGTAACCCGGATGAGTTACGTCGATTCGAAGAGTTTGCTAATGAGCTTAAAAGATTCTAGTGAATTCCATTGATAGGACATACAGTGGTTTAATAATTGTAGTTCCTATTATAATAGGGGCTTTTTTGTCAGGGATAGTGTATTTATCTGAAGGGTCGGCAATTCCCCTAACCGTATTTCAGGTAGCACTTATTACGGGCTTTCTATTTTTTGTTCTTAAAAAAATTTCAACCAGAGATATAAGTCTAGATGTATACGGCTTAGAGCTCGAGTATATTCTTTTTTTAGCACTAATATTTTTATCTCTGGTATATAGCCCAGAAAGAATAGAAGGTTTTTTTTATGTAATTAGATATGTTACACTACTGGCAATGACATATCTAATTTATAATTCAATATCCACAAGAGAAGAGATCTATATTATTTGCTTCATTATAGTTGGAATGGGTTTGTTAATTGCGACTCAGAATATTATCAATATTTATTTAAATCCCGAGATAGCTGCATTTAATTATTTGAACGAAGGGAGAAAGTTGATTCGATCAAGTGGTAATGAAATTGATCCAAATATATTTGCTAGTAACTTTATCATGCCTATTATGTTGTTAATAGCTATGTTTGGAAACGCTCAATCAAAAAAAAGCCGAATAATAATCTTTATAGTATTTAGTGTTTTAATCTCATCTGTATTACTTAGCTATTCCCGTAGTACTTGGATTGCTATTTTTATAGGGGTGCTTGTTATTATAATCAGGCAAAAAAAATATTCTATTTTTGGTTATGGGTTAGTTCTAATAATATTACTACTTGCAACAAGTGGAACAATAAGGTCTTTATTGATGAGTGTTCTTGAGAGAGCTGCTGATATATTCGCAGGCTCTTCTGACGATTCCTCGAAGTTTAGATTGATATTAGCGGAAACAGCAATATTAATGTGGTTTGATAGCTTTTTTATGGGAGTAGGTTATCAAGGCTTCCCAACCGTATTTCAAACTTATCATCGCCCCCAAGAAACTGCGGGTATTTATGAACCACATAACGAATTCTATACAGTTTTAGCTGAGTTGGGTTTAATTGGGTTTTCTGTTTTTATGATTATTATTTGGAAGCTAATTAAAAAAGGTAGAGAAATATCAATAGGTGATGATTCATTCTCATTAGTAGTAGGGAATGCGATGTTCGCATCTTTGATAGCCTACTTAGTATTCTTTCAATTTCTAGGAGGAATGCAATATCATACTATTCTTATGATTAACATTGGATTACTACTATGTGTACATAAGGTTAAATCGAATCAGTTGGTTATAGCTAATTCGTAATTGACTAGTTGGCGTTTCAGAAAAGCATTCTGACCATATGACTTTGTAATGTAGGAATGAATTTCTTTAGCTGAATAACCAGAAAACCTATTGTTCATTAACTCTATATATTTTACCAAGTGATCTCCTTTCGGTATTATGAGTCCGGCATCTTTAATTTCTTTAGAACCACCAACGTCTGTTGCAACAACGGGTAACCCACAGGATGCAGCTTCAAGTATAGAAACATTAAAACCCTCTCGCCTACTGGGTAGAATGTAATAATCAGCAGAAAAGTAATAATCTATTAACTCATCAGGAGAAACCGTTGGATGAACCTGTATGTTCTGAAAGCGACCTTGTTCTAATTTCTTCTCAATCTCTTTTGAATACTCTGTATTTTCATAATTTCCGATAATATGAAAAATAGTATTTTTGAGCTCGGGATTATCAATAATGGCATCTAACAGTAAATCAATACCTTTTTCTTCTCTAATACTAGCAACGGTTAAAGCATGTACTTTGGAGTCATCCCAGCCTAATTTAGTCCGTTTTTCAACTCTTTTTGCTTTAGATGGCACCGTGTATTTTCGGGCATCCACCATATTATAAATAATATCGGATTTTGCCGATAGCATTGGGAACTCATTTTCAATATCAATTTTCAATTTTGGCCCGGAATAAAGCACTCTGTCAACGTTCTCAAAGATTTCAGATATTATCGATCTAAAGTGAGGCTTGTTGATACTTTGATACCAATCACTCCCATGTATTGTAAGAATCACTTTGTAGCCTACTTTTTTTAATGCAGGAATCGCTAATCCGTCAGGGTATAGCCAATGGACATGTACAATATCAGGAGAAAACGCCTCTAAATGTGATAATAATGTGTATGAAATAGACTTTTGAATAGCTCGAGGGAATGTTTTTCTAGGAAAGGACAGGTACTTTAATCGAGTTATATTTTTTGAGCTACTAAAAAATGGAGCATTATTCAGAGAGTTCCTCTTAGTAAAAGGAACTGTGAGTGGTGTTGGTACTATGAGTGAGACATCTGTAGAACTATTATCCTTCAAGAGTTCAAACATATCTTTTATGAATTTGCCTTGGGATGTAGCTAGTTCATTAGGAAATAAATGACTGACTAATGCAATATTCATAGTGTATTAGTTTAACTCAGAAAAGGTGAGGTTTGCTTACCTATTCAATGCCACGTAGGTTGTAATTATACCAGTGATTGTAGAAATACCCGCTAACAAGAGTTGTATACGCTGGCTTTTCAATTGCCCGCGTTGATATTCGTATGTTTTCTGGGATGTAAAATCAACAACGGGTTGTTTATCTACAAAGATTCGATCACCGGACTCTAATTGAGTTTCATCTGGCTTGTACCAAGCACCGTTTCCTGCTTTAATTATAAATACTCTCTCTTTGTCTGCAGCAAGTGCAAACCCACCTGCTTTTGATATATACTCGTTTACAGGTACTACGCTAGATGATAAATATGGGAAATAACCAGGCTTATTCACTTGTCCAAAAATAAAGATGGTGTGTTCATCTTTGGGAACGTAAAGACTATCACCACTAAAAATCTTTAATTCCTGAAGTTGGTCGATGTCTTCTAGGTCTAAGTAGACTCTGTTTTGGGAAAGTTTAGTTTCACTTTCAAAATACTCTACTCCTTCAACCATTTGATCAGAGGTTCTTAGCATCAAGCGAGAATTAAACTTGTTAGGAATTTCATTTTCGAAATTTGTTCCTCTAATTAAATAAGCACTAGCTGGTAAAGCTTCATCGGTTAAACCTCCGCTTAAGCTAAGGAGGTCGCTAGCTGAAGTTTTTCCGGTTATAATTGGAAAGCTTCCTGGAATATTAACTTCCCCAAGAACCCAAGCCGAACCAAGTATGGGTTTAGATCTGTCATAAGGTACAACAATGCGGTCGTTAGGGGCTAGCTCAAAGTCAGCCCACTCACTTGGCTCTAATTCAATCATTTCCACCGAATCAGCTTGGCGTCTGTAGATAATCATTTTTGAGCGATCTGCTGATTCTTCAAAATCACCACTTATTGCTAAAAGTGAAGATGGTGTGTCTCCTTTTTTATACTCTAACTCATAACCATAGTTAACAGCTCCAGAAATGCTAACGGTTGGGGTTCTTGGCGTTACCATTTTAATAGTGATTTGATCGCCATCACGAATAATTGGATTACCTTTTAAATCACCAGATCTGAAATAACTGATTAAGTCTGCAGTCGATTTCTCACCATTACTGTGTGTAATTGAGATGTTACGATATGAATACGTTCCATCATCCAAAAGTTGACTAGTATTTTGTGGGGCTAAAACCAATGAGTCTTGTAAAGTTTTACTAGGAAGAGATTTAGTTGCCAAGAAGATGGCTAAATCTATTCGGGTTTGAGCTGGCAATACAAATTTGCCTGGTGATGGAATCGCACCGTTAACATGAATGTTTACAGGGCGAGGAATCTCAACAGAAATTGAAACTCGGGGCTCTTTATACGCTACACTTGCAGCTTCAGTAATTTTCTTTTCAGCTTCTAAAACGGTAAGCGAATTAACATTTACAGAGCCAACTGATGGGATAATTACTTCACCAGAGGCATTAACGAGGAGACCGCGTAATACCATATTCTGAATTGTTTCGATTTGAATCGAAATAAGATCATTTGGGCCGAGTACATAAGTAGCTTTATCAATGCTACCTTCATAGGTAAGACCTTCTATAGCTAGCTGAAGACCAGTTGGGTCTTGGAAATAAAATCCGCCTAATCCGTTTGACCCACTAATGTTTAATGAACTTTGCGAAGAGGTATTTCCTGTTGTTTGGGCAAAGGTATTAGAGAAAAAGAAAAGGGATAATGCTAGCAAAAAGAGCGGTTGAAATCGTCTCATATATATATGTCGTATTCGAAAATCGAAATTTATTTTTTAAACCGTGCCAGTATAATACCAGCTATTACAAAAAGAGCACCAATATATTGAAATAGAGTGAGTTGTTCATCTAAAATTATTGCTCCAAATATCAAACCGAGCACAGGGACTAGGTTTTGATATGCCGATGTTCTAACGGCTCCTAGCTTATGAACTCCATTGTTCCAGATAAGATAAGCAATACCTACTGATAATAAACCACTATAAAGTACACCAGCATAACTTATAGCAGATATTGCTCCCCAGTTTAAAGTTATTAGTGAGGGTAAACCGATAATAGTTAAACTAATGAGCCCTATTAACGACATGAATGTAGAAAATTGGGTGGAGTTATAAATTCTCAAATACTTTTTAGAGAGAATAGTAAATGTTGACCAAACCATAGCCGCAAAAATAATGATCAAGTCACCAGTGAAAGTCTCAGACTCAAAAGAGATTGGATTTTCTCCGCCAGTGATGATCCCGCAAATGCCCAGAAAAGCGAGAAAAATACCTATAGTGGTAATTGGTGTTAGTTTTTCGTCAGAAAAGAACTGTGAAAATAACGCAACCCAAATTGGAATGGTGCCGAGCATAACAGCAGCGTTCGATGAGTAGGTATAATTTAAGCCTATTATAAAAGCAAGTTGGTATACCAGGTTTCCAAGAATCCCAAGGCCTATCATCTTCCAAAAATGCTCTTTTTTTACCTTTATGGATACACCACGTTTTTTAGCAACGCTATATAGAATTAGAAAGGCAAAAATAAAACGAAGAACATTAAAACTATAAGGGTCAATTTCTCGTAGAGCAATTTTAGCTACACTAAAGTTAAGTGCCCACATAATGGCAACTATTACTAGGCTAAGATCGGTTAGGTATTTTTTGAACAATGTGGGGGTTTTGAGTGCGTGAAAAAGTACAGGTTTTTAAGCATTTAATTCGTCTTAACAGCTAGAACAAATTCTTAATATAATAATAGTAACTATTTACTATAGTTCGTAACTTTTGAACTTGTGTTTAATAAAATGACTCGAAGTCAGAAAATGGGAATTCCAGAACGAAAAGAAAGAGAAAAAGAACGTAAGCGTTCATTGATGATAAAAGCTGCTGAAGAATTAATTCAGGAGAAAGGATTGTCAAACCTTAATATGGATGAGGTTGCTCTTCGGGCTGAAGTTAGTAAAGGGTCTTTGTACCAGTATTTTAATACTAAAACAAACCTCATTCTTGGAATCTGTGACAAAGCCTCATCTTTGTTTAATGAAGAAGTAGCCAAAGTTTTAGGTAAGGATTTACCAGGTTTACAATTGGTGTATTTAATAGGCGAAACGTTCTTAACGTTTGTTACTGAGCATCCCGAGTATTTTAGAGCGATGCGCTTTCTAGACACGCTGAAAGATGTAAATAAAGCTGATGAAGATAGTTACTTTAGCTCATGTATCGCCCATAGACAAAGTACTTTTACGTGTACGGTAAGAGCTATCCAAATAGGAATGCAAGACGGAAGTATAAACTCAACATACGATGCTAAAGAGCTAGCTGTTTTAATTTGGAGTACTTCGCATGGCCTTGTTAGTTTGATCTATCAGGATCAAAACAATGGAAATCATGACTTATTGAGTCATTTAGACTTAGATGTTCATTCTTTATTAAAAGGGTACTTCAAGTTAATTGGTTGTGGAATAGCAACCGAGAAAAATAAAAACATATATGACTAAGAGTCATTTTTTGCAACAAAAAGAACATCTTTCCGTAAGTCTGCACCGACTTACGAATGGACTTAATAAACTCAACGAACAAAATTTAATGCAGAATAGAATATTAAACCGCTCGCTACTACTAGTTTTAGTTGTGTGGACTTTGGTTGGAACCAAAGTAGTTGCCTCTCAAGAAATTCAAAAAGGGCAGGAAATTTCGCTCGATCAAGTTATTGAAATGGCTATTGCCAACAGTCCTGACATAAAGCGAGCCTTGTTAGCAGTTAAAGATGCAGATCAGCTTGTGAAGATTGCGTATGGTGAGATTTTTCCGGACGTAACCTCTTCAATTAGCTACACAAGAAATATGGAAATTCCGGTGAATTATATACCGGCAAAACTTTTTGACCCAACAGCACCCGATGGTTTACTTGCACCGGTTGAATTTGGAACTGATAATAATTGGCAGGGTGGGTTTACAGTAGAGCAGAATTTATTTAAAGGAGAAGCCCTAGTTGGAATTAGTAGTTCTACGGTGTTTAAATTAGTTCAGCAAGAAAATTTTAGAGCTACAAGTCAACAAATAGTTACACAGGTACGTGTGGCTTATTATAGTGTGTTAGCTGCCAGCGAGCAGTTAAGATTGCAAGAAGCCCAAATTGAAAGGCTGGAGCAAAATATAAAGGAGAATGAAGCTCGTGCAAAAGCAGGAATTATTGATGAGTACGATGTGCTTCGTTTAAAAGTACAGTTAAGTAATCAAACGCCACTTTTGGTACAAGCAAAATATGCACTGGCTGAAGCTTATAGAACACTTAAAGTGATATCTGGCCTACCAAACACTTTCGATTTTAAGGTTAAAGGCAGTCTAAATAGTTTTGATATTCTTTCAAATAATGCTGAAAACACAGATAATTTGAAAATTAAAGAGATTGACCGAATGAACCCGTTTGAATTTAGCGCTCTAAACGAAGAGCCTTTAGGTTTGGTAGCTTATCGTGGAGATCTTCGAGTTGTTGAAGCGAGCATTGATTTAAAAGACAAAGAAATTACAGCAGTAAAAAGTCGCTTTTTACCAACGCTTACTGCCTCATACAATTTACAGTGGAGCGCGGCCGAACCTGACGCCCCAAATTTCTTTCAGAATAGTAATCGTTTCCAAACTTTTGGTTTAAACTTGCGGTTCCCCCTTTTTCAGGGATTTGAGAGGATTGCGAATGTGAACCGTGCAAAGCTTCAAAGAAAAGATTTAGTAGAGCAGAAAAGAGCAACACTATTAACAGCCAATAATGAAGTTGCCTCTGCTACCGAGAAAGTGAATGAGACTTTTGAAACTTCTAATGCGCGTAGAGAAGCCGTGAGTCTGGCAAAAGAAGGTTACGAAAGAGCAAAACGTAGATTTGAAAATGGCTTAGGCTCTCAGTTAGAGTTAACCGAAGCTGAAATTCAAGTTCGTGAAGCTGAAGTAAATTACGCCATTATGGTATTCAATTATCTCACCGCAAAAGCACAGTACGATCTTGCTACTGGCATGGTTCCTTTTGTAGATACAACCCAAGAATAAGATTTTAATGAACATTCCAAAAAACAAACTAATGACAAAAAGATATTTAGCAATATTATTAAGTGTAAGCCTTACGGCTTCTGCATGTTCTGATGAGGGTGGAAAAGTAGAAACAGGACCAGAAGAGATTGTAAAGACTGTAAACGTATCTACAAAAACTATTGAAACAGATACCTTCTCTAGCTATCTACAAGTTGTGGGTACTGTAGAAACAACTAACGATATTCTTATTTCTTCGGAAGTAAGCGGAAGAGTAGTTGCATACAATGTGGGAATTGGACAGAGTGTAAAGAAAGGGGATGTTATTCTTAAGATTGATGACACCAAGTTGAAGCAAGAAAAGAATCGTCTTGAATCGATAACTGCTCAAGCCAACGATACTTATACAAGGTTAAAGAAAATCTACGAAGAGGATAACATCGGTTCTGAACTTGATTATTTGAATGCGAAACATGCTTACGACCAAAGTAATTCGGCATTAAAATCAATAAATGTAGACTTAGCAAACACCAGTATTAAAGCTCCTTTTAATGGACGTTTAGAAACAAAACTGGTAGAAGAAGGTGAGATGGTAAGTCCAGGAATGCAAGTTGTTCGCCTTATAGGATCAGATGAATTTGTGATTTCTGCAGGTGTTCCAGCAAGATATGCGGATGTGATTAAGCAAGGTGATAAAGTTGAATATTGGTTCGATTCACAAGCTAAAGACACTCTTTCAGGCACAATCAGCTATGTCGGGAATAGCATTAATACTCAGAACCGAACCTTTAGTATAGAAACAAAACTGCCGAATAAAGATGGGCGTTTCAAAGTTGATATGATCGCAAATATGAGGCTAAAAACGCTAGAGCGTAACAACGTTATTATTGAAAGTGAAGAGTTTATTTACTCTAAGAAAGATGGTTACGTAGTATATGTGTATGCTGAAAATGAAGAAGGCAAACAAATTGCAGAAGAACGTTTTGTAAGCTTAGGCCCTTCGTATAAAACAGAAGCTATTATTGAAAGCGGCCTTGAAAAAGGTGATAAGTTAATTACCATAGGGTCGGCTTTTTTAAATGACGGTATGCGAATAAACGTGATTAATAAACAAGAGCAACCGTTAGCAGCTCAATAAAAACCATTATACTTTATTAAATTTATGAGCACAGAATATAATAATAGCCCCAATGGAGAAAAGGGAAACGGAGCCTCGAAAAGCTCTGATACCGACTCCAATCACGATAGAAAAGAATTTTGGTTATCCTCATTTTCGATTAATAACCGGATTAGTATCCTTGTTCTGATTACTCTTGTTTCTGTATTAGGGATTGTGTCGTACATCACTATTCCTAAAGAATCGTTTCCGAGTATTACTATACCAAACATCTTTGTAGTTACAGTTTACCCTGGCGTTTCTCCAGAAGATATGGAGAGCTTGGTAACCCGAAAACTCGAGGATGAGTTAGGTACCATATCTGAAGTTAAAACGATGACTTCCACTTCTTCCGAAGGGTACTCCAGTATAAACCTTGAGTTTACAACCGACGTTGATATAGAAGATGCACTCCAAAAGGTTAGAGAGAAAGTAGATTTAGCGAAACCAGAACTCCCTGAAGACGCAGAAGAACCAGCAGTTCAAGAAGTAAACCTGTCCGAACTTCCAATAATGCAGGTTAATATTTCGGGTGGTTATGATTTAGATATACTAAAAGAAATAGCTGAAGATCTCCAAGATAGAATTGAGCAAGTCCCATCAGTATTAGGGGTAGATTTAACGGGTGGCCTAGAGCGTGAAGTTCAGGTAGATGTAGACCTCCCTAAAATGAAGTACTACAATATCACTTTCATGGATGTTATTAGTGCGATTTCAAACGAAAACGTGACTATACCTGGTGGTGATATTTCAGTAGGAACTAAGAAGTTCTTATTGCGTGTTCCTGGCCAGTACGAAAATACTGAGCCACTTGAAGACATTGTTATTAAAGGTGAAAATAGAGAACCGATTTATGTTCGTGATGTAGCAAAAGTTACTTTTGGTTACAAAGAAAGAGAAACGTATTCCACATTAGATGATGCTCCTGTAATTACACTCGGAATTAAAAAGCGCTCTGGTGAAAACATCCTTGAAACAGCCAAAAATGTAAAGGCTATTTTAGACGAACAGATTCCTCTACTTCCGCCAACTACTACTTACAAAATCACAAACGACCAAAGTAAGCAAGTAGTAAGCATGGTGAGTAACCTAGAGAACAACATCATTTCTGGATTGTTCTTAGTTGTGGGCGTTTTGCTGTTCTTTTTAGGAGTTAGAAACTCATCGTTTGTAGGTATTTCTATTCCAATGTCGATGTTTCTTTCATTCATTATTCTAAGTGCTGTAGGCATTACAATGAATATGATTGTACTCTTCTCTCTTATTTTAGCACTTGGGATGTTGGTAGATAATGCCATTGTAGTAGTAGAAAATATTTATCGCTTTCTAGAAGAAGGTTATGATAGGTTTGAAGCCGCTAAGAAAGGAACTGGTGAAGTAGCTATCCCAATTATTTCTGGGACTGCAACTACAGTTGCTGCTTTTGCACCAATGGTATTCTGGCCTGGTGTAACGGGTGAGTTTATGAGCTATCTACCAAAAACGTTAATCATAACGTTGAGTAGCTCGTTGTTTGTTGGGCTAGTAATTAACCCAGTGATTTGTGCCCTTTTTATGGAAGTAGATGGAGCACAAGGTAAAGCTAAATTGACTCGGGATGGAAAAATGATCTTGACAGTTGCTGGCTTTATAGTCTTAGGTTTTGCACTTCTGATAAGCTTTTTAACAGGTGGAATAGCTGGGTTTAGTATTAGCATTGTTATGCTGGCACTACTTAGTTACTTATTTTGGCTATCAAACAAATACTTCTTAAACCCTGTTGGTAATTGGTGGCAAAGTAAAGGCTTGGGTGTCGTAATCGATAAGTACGAGGCTACGCTTACTTGGTCATTAAATCATCGCCTCTCAGTTGTTGCATTGGCTATATTGACATTTATTTCTAGTATAGGAGCTCTTATTGCTTTCAATCCAGGGGTTGAGTTTTTCCCAGAAGATATTCCGCCGAGTGATGTATACGTACAAATTGAAGCTCCGATAGGTTCTGATGTTGAGTTTACAAAAACCTTGATAGATGAGGCGAAAGCCAGAATTACCAATTTGCCTTATTTCAGCGATGTTAACTCAGTGCTAGCCACTTCCGGCGCAGTTATTTCAAATGACATGAGTGGAGGCGGTGGAAATGTAACCAATAAAGGTACCATTGCTATAAACTTCAAAGATTATCAATTACGTGAAGGTGATGTGTTTGAAGCGATGGAATTTCTTCGTAACGATTTAAATAAAAATATTGTCGGTGCAAAAATCACGGTCGAAAAACCAGCAGATGGACCTCCAACAGGCCCCCCAATAAACTTGGAAATTGCTGGATCTGATATGGCTGTTTTGACAAAAATATCAAACGACATCCTAGATATTATTGAAGGAGATTCTATCTACGCTAAAATGGATGGCTTGAAATCAGATTTACCAGAAGCACGTCCTGAAATTCGTGTTACTGTTGATCGTGAAAAAGCTGCTTTATATGAGCTTTCTACAAATGCTATTGGGATGACCATTCGTCAAGCAATTAACGGTGTAGAAGCCTCAAAATTCAGAGATGGAAAAGAGGAATACGATATCGTAGTTCGTCTAGATAAGCAGTATCGTGAAGATTTGAGTACCCTTGCTGATTTAACAATTTCACATGAAGGAAATCAAATTCCACTTTCTGAAGTTGCTACCTGGGAAATTAGTAATGGATTAGGTGGTATTCGCCACAAAGATTCAGACCGCGTAATAACTATTAGCGCAGATAACCGTTCTGATTATCAAGCAAATGCTGTGTTAGCAGAAGCAAAAATAGTGTTAGCAGATTATCTAGCAAATATGCCAACAGGATATTCACATGATTGGACAGGGCAACAACAAGAACAGGATGAAACTTTCCAATTTCTTGGAACTGCATTCTTAATTGCGATTTTCTTAATCGCTTTTATACTTGTCTCGCAGTTCAATTCAATTGCAAAACCTATGATTATTCTTAGTTCGGTAATAATGTCTACTGCAGGCGTGTTTTTTGGATTAGTTACATTCCAAATGGCATTTGGGTTAATGGCATTCCTAGGAATTATTTCGCTAGCGGGTGTAGTAGTAAACAATGCAATTGTACTAATTGATTACGTTGATATTTTGCGTGAACGTGATGGCTTATCTTTGCGAGAAGCATTGCTTCAAGCTGGTAAAGTTCGTTTTCGCCCTGTTATATTAACAGCCGTAACTACTACATTAGGTTTAGTTCCGCTAGCAATTGGGTTTAACTTCGATTTCCTAGTACTTGTACAAGAACCACTTTTATTCTTCACTCACTTAAGTGAGTATGTATATATGGGCGGTGAGCAAGCTGCTTGGTGGGGACCTATGGCTATTTCAGTAATTGTAGGGTTAATTTTCTCTACGGCACTTACTCTGATTTTAGTTCCTGTACTTTATAGCTTATTCGAGCGTGGAAGAAGAGGATTAAATAGAACAATGTTTGGAACTGAGGAGCCAGGGATAATTAAAGACCAAAGCTCATTAAATGCAGTAAAATCTGTATAACAAGATATGAGTTAAGCTAGATTCTAAATGTAGCTTTGACTTTATAGTATAAAAAAAGGCGTCGGATTGACGCCTTTTTTGTTATTCGATTTTCCATTTTCATTGTAAAATCTGCTATCTTTAATCATCAACTAAAACTTGAAAGAAATTATTTATCGTGATTCAACGAATCCAGTCTATTTTTTTAGCACTCGCAATTTTATGTACGCTTAGCGTAGTACTCACGCCTATATATGATAGAGCGATGGAAGACCCACAGAATTGGATTGGGTTAGGCTTCTCCATCAGTTTATTGATTGCTATGATACTTGATATTGTCAGCATCGGGCTTTATCAAAAAAGAAAAACCCAAATAAGTTGGGTAAAACGTGCAATGGTATTTCAGGTAATAGGCATTGGTTTCGCTTTAGGAGTTCTCTTTTCTCTAGGAGGAATTGGCACCTACTTGTGGGATGAAGCTCTTGGCTGTGGACTTGCTATATTGGGTGTAGTCTTTCAACTTTTAGCCGTTCGAGCTATAAATAAGGATGAAAAGCTAGTTCGTTCCATAGATCGTATTAGATAGTAAGCACATCTTGAGCTCCAACTATCCAA
Organism: Balneola sp.; assembly: GCA_048267405.1. Lineage (GTDB taxonomy): Bacteria > Bacteroidota > Rhodothermia > Balneolales > Balneolaceae > Balneola. Next base: position 453,404 of record JBLWXP010000002.1, read on the forward strand.
AATTTAAAGTAATTATAGTCCTCATATTGGGCCTTACTTCTTTTGGGTTTGCGCCAATTATTGTAAAACTAGCCACCGATTATTCAGCTTTTCAAGTATCAGCAGTACGAACAGTTTTTGCAGCTCTAATTCTTCTTCCGTTCTATTTTTTTAGACCTAAAAAGGATAAGCCACTAACAACGGTTGCTGCAACCGAGCGTTGGTGGATGGCAGCTTCAGGAATTCTGCTAGGGCTACATTTTATTCTTTGGACAAGTTCAATTTACTTTACTTCTGTTGCATCGGCATCTGTCTTAGTAACTGTTCATCCAATTATTTTAATTTTAGTTGAGCGGATTCTTTTCCGGGTTAAGTTTGCCACTACCGTATGGGTAGGTGTAATCGTAGCTTTTTTCGGTTCTGTAGTGCTAGGATATAGTGATTATAACATAGAAAGTACTTTTTCTAACCCTGCTTTAGGAAATATACTGGCTTTTATGGCAGCTGTGATTTTTGCAATTTACTTTCTAATTGGCCGGAAGGTTAGAAAAAATCATAACTGGATTGACTACGTATTTCCTGTGTACTCTTGGGCAGCGCTTACTAGCACCGTTGTTTTATTCGCTTTAGAAGGGTTTTCGAATCCGTTGGACAGTAAACTTATCTTTTTGGGTTTAGCAATGGCGCTTGGGCCTCAAATTATAGGGCATGGTGCATTGAACTATGCGATTAAATATGTATCGCCAACATTACTGTCTACATTAATACTGGTAGAGCCTTTGCTTGCATCATTACTAGCTTTATTACTGTTTAAAGAATGGCCAGAAATTAGCTCATTGCTAGCCATGGTAATTATTTTGATTGGAGTAAGCTTAACGTGGAAGAAATCTGGAAAAAGAGCAACTCCAAACCCAGGTTAGTTTTTAGTATAAATTACATACTTATAATTATTTAAGGATATTCATAAGAATGATATCGCGGTTAGATATTGTTAATTTATAGGCAAAGCTGGAGAATATGCAGTATAATAGTGTGGCTATGCTGAAATTTGTTATTATACTGTACAGCAGTAGCCCGTAAAGAAATCAAGACCATTATGATTTATCATAATCACTTACTGACCTCTCGTTCTCGATTGCTACTAATTGGCTTAAGTTTTAGCCTTCTTAGTTGCATAGGCGGCTCAGAGAAAAAATCTGTTATTCCTCAAGATGCGAATTTAATCGCGAACATTAGGGAACCAATAGAGCGTGACTACGCCAATATAAAGCGTTCCGGTGTGCTACGGATGATAACTAGCTATAGCTCTAATTCTTACTTTTTGCACCGAGGTATTCAAGCTGGTTTTGAATATGAGCTGATAAAAAATTTCGCTAAAGAAAATGAGTTGGCTTTAGAAGTAGTTATTGTTGGGGAAGAAGACAATCCTTACGATCTCCTGAATAGTGGAGAAGGTGATTTAATAGCGGCCAACTATACTATTACAGATGAAAGGCGAGAGGTAGTGAAATTTACTCGGCCTTATAATTTAGTTGACCAAATTGTGGTTTTTTCTGAAGAGATTGGTAAGAAGCCCGAAAGTATCACTGAACTTGCCGATGTTACTATCGCAACACGTAGAAATAGTTCTTATTACGTGCGTTTGAAAGAACTTCAAGAAGAAGGTTTCAATATCAATATAGAAGTTGTTTCTGACGATTTAGACACAGAAGCATTACTTTTTATGGTTTCAAGTGGTAAATACATGGCTACTGTTGCCGATGACAATATTTACCAAGCTAGTAGTAAATATATGGGAGGACTATTAAGAGGTCCTGTTATTGCAGAGAGAGATACCATTGCATGGGCTATTCGGCAAAATGCTCCAGACCTTGAAAAGCAGCTTAATCGCTATTTATATAAGCATTTTCGATTTGGTGAAGGTGGAGTTCCAAAAAGATCAGAATTTTTAAATGTATTGCGTCAGCGTTACTTTGAAGGAGGTGCGCGAATTGAAGCCTACTTTAAACCAGAAGTAGAGACTAGCGAATATGGTTCAATTTCACCATACGATAGTTTAATTCAAGTAGTTTCTGATGAGAATGAATTAGATTGGGTTATGATGACTTCCATCGCAGCTCAAGAATCTAAATTCGATCGATTTTCAGAAAGCTGGGCCGGTGCCGTTGGGATTATGCAGATTTTGCCTCGCTTTAGTGAAGTCACTCTAGACTCACTCTACATTCCTGAAATTAACATTAGAGAAGGGGCTCGTATTTTGAAAGAGCACTTAGACCATTATTCCTATATGGACTCAACTAGTCAGTGGCAATTTGCACTAGCCACCTATAATGCAGGGCAGGGCCATGTTGCGGATGCTCGTCGCTTAGCAATTGATCATAACGATGATCCTAACGATTGGGAAAGTGTATCAAAGGCTCTAATCCGATTAATGCAACGTAAATACTATCAAAATGCGCGGTATGGCTTTTGCCGAGGAATTGAAACAGTACGCTACGTAAATGAAATTACCAATCGAAATAATACCTATCTAGCGATATTGGCTCTGTCTAGAAATCAGAATACTACGTTTCCCCGAGTTTTGGGACTAAAAACGGTTAATTAACTCTCAGTACAATCATTGTAATATCATCGTACTGGATGTTGTTGGAAAAGGTGTTAATGTCAGTGATAACCGTATCAATAATTTTTTGAGAGCTAAGATGTCGATTTTTACGAATACACTCTATTAAACGCCACTCATCGTATTCTTCAGTTTGTTCAATATTCAATGCTTCTGTAACACCATCAGTGAAAAAAGTAAGAATATCTCCTGATTTCAACTCAACCTCTGCAGTTTCATAGGGGAGCATCGTTGGCATAGCTCCCAAAATTAAGCCACCTTCCTCAAGTAGAATTGGGGTGTCACTTCCTTCTCTGAATAAAATAGGCGGATTATGCCCCGCATTTACATATTTAAAACGTTTTCCATCAGCAGACATCTTCCCCCAGAAAAAAGTTATGAATTTATCGGCAGGGGTGTTTTTGTGAATAATATCGTTAATACTCCCCGTTGCTTCACTCAAACTTATATCAATAGGGGCTAAAGCGTGCAACATTGACTGTAAATTGGCCATCAACAGCGAGGCAGGCACACCCTTGCCTGTAACATCGGCTATCGCTAGAAGGTGACCTTGGTCTGGTGTGGTAATAAAATCAAAATAGTCGCCACCAACTTGGCGAGAGGAAACATTAATTGCTGCGAGCTCGAAACCCGGTAACTCAGGCAATGGCTCTGGGAGTAAACCTTTTTGGATGGCTTTGGCTAGATTCAGTTCTTCGTCAAGGCGCTGTTTCTCGAGCCGTTCTTCCAGAAGCAAAGATTTTTGAATAGTAAGTAACGCGAGGTTGCCTAGCGATTGTAAGAAATTCACTTCAGCCTCGCCATATTCTTGTTGGTTAGCACTAGCTCCAACACCAACTACTCCAATTTTTTCGTTCTGAAAGCGAAGACCAATAAGTAAGTTTATATCGTTTTTTCTAAGAAAATCACATTCTTCATCTACCTGAAGGTGAACTACGTCTTCCATCTCAAAAAGATGATCTAGATCTTCGTCGCTTGGCGTTTCTTTCATCCCGCTAATAGAAACAATCGACTTTTCTCCATCTACATCAAGCGCAAAAAAGAAAGTGCGGATGAGCATTTGCCCAAGCATGGCAAATTTAAAAACACGAGCTATTTCATCGCGGTCAACCATCAAGTTGAAATCTTTACTAAGCTGTAAAAGGGTGTTTAAATCATGTACTTTTCGATCTAACCGGCGATTAATATGGCGTAATTCCTGAAACATTCGGGAATTGGAAATTGCCACCGATGATATAATTGTTAAGCTCTCAATAAATTCAAGCTCGCGCGGTGTCAGTGGAACTTTATTTCCTCTAGGCCCCAAACACAAAAAACCAATGTGGTAATTACTCGTTTTAAGGTTAAAGAGAACACTATCGGGTTCAATGCCAATTTGGTTAAATAAGTTGGCGTATTCTGAACCATGTATTATTGATGTATTTTGAAGCTTAGTGTCTACATCAAAAACTATTTCATCCTCTTCTTTCTTCCACCCTCGTCCTTTAGATTTTGAAACAAAATATGAGCTTTCGCCAGGCTTGTGTATCAAAATCATGCCTTTAGTAACTAATAATTTACCCATGGTTATGAGCAGTAAATTATTCAACACAAAGTCAGGGTCCTGAGATTCTATCAATAGGCGACTCGTTTCTAGAAGAGTCCGAAGCTCAAACCGGCTGTGTCGTTCATCGATATTAGGAGGGAGACTCACAGCTACTAAAGGTGCTTAACCATTTTAATCTCGTTCATGCCACCTTTTCTATTATACTGAACATGATCCATAAGTTTGCGAATTAGATAAACGCCCATACCACCACGCTGCTTATTCTTAATTCGTTTCATTAAATCTGGTTCATTATAGCTACTTGGGTCAAAGCTTTCACCTTCATCGGTGATAGAAATCCAAAGTTGAGAGTCTTCAAAACCCATTTCAATTTGAACGGGTTTTTTGGGCCTGTTTTTATAAGCGTGTTTTATAATATTAGTGTAGGCTTCGTCTACCGCTAATCGGATTTCAGAAATATCTTTCTCAGAAAGTCCTTTCTCAAGAGCGTGTTTAGCAACAAAATCGCGTACTTCCGCTAAGTAAGCCGTAGAGGCTTCAACTGAAATGGAATATTTGATTACTTCGTTGCTCACGGTATTTTTTAATTGAAACCTGTTAGTGCTTCACTTTCATCGTCTAGAATGTCATATAGCGTTGGGAATCCAAGCAAATCGAACACATTATAAACTCGCTCGTTCATATTAGTGAGTTTGATATCGCCTCCCATTCCACGCACGTCTTCGATGTAAGCCATAAATACACCCAAGCCAGCGCTCGCGATGTAGTCAAGTAGCCTACAGTTAACAATAATTTTAATTTTGTCCTTGTCGATAAGCGCTTTTAATGAATTTTCAAGCTGTGAGGCCGTATGAGCGTCAAGCTCGCCACTAATATCTAGCACGTGCACAGCGTCGACTTCCCGTATTGCAATACTAAAGTTCTTCATTATGCTAGTTTTAAAAATTGTTATGGATTTTGTTTCTCACTGAATGATAACGCTAACCAGAGAATATGAAAAATTAAACAAGGTCAAATGGGTACGTTATTAAAAAAATAAGTTTCAAATAAAATAGCATCGGGTGAATCTAGTTTAGATGGAGGTTTAGTTTAAAGATTTACTGAATGAAGAGTAAATAAATAGAAGTAAAATGGGTTTAAAAAAATCACAGTCGTAGTTGGGCTATCTAATTATGTAAGTGAAGGTAAAAGTGTGCTAATTATTTTTTAGAAGTGGAAGATAGAAACTACATTATGATATTCTTGAAATTAGACACATTTATCATGATTAAGCGATTATTTATACTGCCTTTGGTTTTTGTTGGCCTATTCACTTTTACATCTGTGGCGCAGGTCGATGACTCTCATTTTGATTACATGGATTTATTTGACCTTCAGATGGTCGGTAATCCAAAGATTTCACCAGATGGAAACACCATTATTTATGAAAAGCATCAATTTAATGTGATGACAGATGGGCGATTTTCAAACCTTTGGAGTATTTCTTTTTCTGGCGATAATAATCACCCATTAACATCAGGAACCGATTATTACGGTAGTGTTACATGGTCTCCAAGTGGTAAAAAAGTTGCTTATACCTCGAGTAATGAAGGTAAAAGCCAAATTTTTGTGCGTTGGATGGACTCTGGTGCCACAGCGTCTATCACTCACTTAGCTGAAAGTCCTGGTAGTTTGAGTTGGTCGCCTGATGGGAAGTATATTTTGTTCACCAAGTTTATGCCAGCTTCTCCCTCTCCACAATTTGCGAAGCTTCCTGCACCGCCCAAAGGAGCTAATTGGGAAAAACCAGCTGTTGTTATAGACAAGGCAGTTTATAGAAGAGATGGTGGTGGATATGCACGAGATGGCTATTCTCATATCTTCATAGTTTCAGCGGATGGTGGCGCACCGCGTCAGTTAACTTCAGGTGATTTCAACTTTGGTAGCCCAACTTGGGCACCAGATGGTAAGACAATTCTCTATACAGCTGACATTTCTGGCAATGCCGAGTTAGACCCAAACAATGAGCAAATTTTTGAAATGAATGTTGAAACGGGTTCAACAAAACAGCTTACAAATGACCGAGGGCCATATAGAAGTCCTAAAATATCTCCGGATGGTAAACTAATCGCATACACTAGTTACAAAGATAAGTTTGTAGGCTATCAGAAGACCAACTTGTACCTTATGAATAGAGATGGTTCAAATGTTCGAGAAATTTCACAGAAGCTAAAGCAAGACCCTTCTTCTATAACTTGGAGTGCGGATAGCAAGTCTATTTATTTCAGATACGATGAAGAAGGAAATAGCAAAGTTGGCAATATAAGGCTTAATGGAGATTACGCTCAGATTGCAGAAAATCTTGGAAGTCCAAACTCTGGACGTCCTTACGGCGGCGGTTCTTATTCGATTGCCAATAATGGACGATTTGCTTATTCAGAAGTATCTACAACCCGGCCATCAAATCTTGCAGTAGGGCACTATCCAACACGCATGGCAAATAGAACTATAACTACTTTGAACGAAGAGTTTTTTAGAACTACAAAAGTAGGTAATGTAGAAGAGTTTTGGGCGGAATCTTCGGTAGATGATTTTAAAGTTCAAGGCTGGATTATTACACCACCCGATTTTGACCCCGCAAAAAAGTACCCATTGATCTTGGAAATTCATGGCGGACCATATAGTAATTATGGGTCTCGATTTAGCCCTGAACTACAGTTTATGGCCAGTAGAGGATATGTTGTTGTGTATACCAACCCTCGTGGAAGTACGAGTTACGGCGAAGAATTTGCCGCTTACATTAACAATAACTACCCAAGTGAAGACTACAACGACTTAATGGACGCTGTAGATCACGTAGTTAAGAAGGGGTATATAAACGAAGATAATTTATTTATCACAGGTGGTAGCGGCGGTGGAGTATTAACAGCTTGGAGCATTGGTAAAACAGATCGTTTTAAAGCTGCAGCTGTAGCTAAGCCTGTTATTAATTGGTATAGCTTTGTATTAACCGCTGATGGAGCTCCATTTTACTCAAAATACTGGTTTTCTAAAAAACCGTGGGAAGATCCAAAACAGTACTTAGATTATTCTCCACTATCGCTCGTTGGAAATGTTAAAACGCCAACACTTCTAATAACAGGTGAGCAGGATTACCGAACACCGATGAGTGAAACTGAGCAATACTACGCGGCTTTAAAGATCCAAGGTCTAGAAACAACGATGGTACGTATTCAAGGTGCTGGGCATGGAATTGCCGCAAAACCTAGCAATCTATTTCGTAAAGTAAGTTACATTATTGGCTGGTTTGATAAGTATAAAACAAACTGATAGAGCATAAACTTCTAGGCCCAACATCAATGTGGGGTCTAGAAGTTGGTTAATTTAAATGATGGTTTGGATAGCTCTCCCAAGCTTTTTCGTCTAATGTGCTAACCTGAAGTAAAAAAATAGCAGCCGTACATTCGGCTACCATGATAATTAGGAGTAAGGCCCTCAACGAATTAGCAATATCTACATGCTAAAAATACTTCTGAAGGACTGTCGATACCCTAAAAGTAATGGTTTTGTTCAATGTGGCTTATCAGCATTAATGACAAGGAACTGAGAGGTTTTATCTACCCCAAAATTTAGGGCAAAAAAATAGCCCATCACATTGTTCATATGTAATGGGCTGACTATTCATCAAGAGAGACGCTACTTGAGCGCACTCATAATTACGTAAATGCTTAGCAGATATACAACTAAATTCTGTTTAATGTTAAACAGAATAATTTAGAGGCTTGTTTTATCTAACTTTAGATACCCAGAAGCCAGAGTTAATCTCTTTTGCAAGTTCAGCTCCTAAAGCCTCCGCACCTGCTTTATCGTCAAAAAAGCCAATACGAACACGGAACCAAACATCGCCGTCCGCCTCGTTTCCAACTTTTACAACATAAGAACTTGGGTAATCGCGATCTTTCCATTTAGCAACAAAACCATTCGCTTTATCTTCTGAACGGAAAGCGCCTACTTGAACAGCGTACATACCATCTTCTACAAAGTTGTAGGCAGAAGAATTAGTCTCAGTATTTGATTCAGCCTCAGTAGCTAAGTCGCCACTGCTATCAGTGGTGTCTAAACTATCTTGCATCGCAGCCATTTGTTGGGCGATCTGTTGTTGTTGAACTGCTCTAAGAGAGTCCATTCTAGCTTGTTCGATAGCTCTTTTTTCTTCTTCGCTAGGGCCACAAGCTTGTATAAGAATTAAGCTAAGCGCTAGAAAAAGTAATTTAGATCCGATTTTTTTCATAAGAATAGTTAGTTTAATGAACATCCAATATAACCGTTTAAGATACAGAAACATAAGTTTTAGGAACGGCTTTCACAACTAAGTAAAGCATAAATATTTACTAAAGTTTCTTAAAGGCCAAAAAAATAGAAACTATTTTATATAAAAAGCGAAAGCTATACTATTTTAAAGTAGGAATTTTGGAGGATGACAGTTTTGAAATAAAGTTCTCCATCAATTATTAAAGTTAACGGACATGTCATTTTTTGGATTTTTTATCTATGTATTAATCGCCTCTATTTGTGGAGGAATCGGCCAAAGTATTGGCGGTTTTAAAATTGGAAGCGGTGGTTGTTTAATATCTGCATCCGTAGGCTTTGTGGGTGCTATTTTGGGTAAATGGATGGCAACGGAGCTAGATCTTCCTCTACTGTGGACTATTGAAATTAGTGGCAAACCATTTCCAATCATTTGGTCTATTATCGGCGCCGCATTCTTAACCGCCATTCTAGGCGCAGTTTTTAAGGGCAAGAAGGATTGAGCAGGGGAGTATTTATTTAATACTTATTTTATACCACTCAATCTTTCAATAACTGTTCCTGGCATAGTGGGTGAAGAATCACTTTTGATTAAGTATAAAAAAAAGTTGATACGTTTCTTTTCATTATACTTAATCAAATAAGAACGAAATATTTATAATCCAAAAATTATGTTCGGAAGACTTCTAAATACTCTTAGTTATCATGCCACAAAGATAGAAAGAGAGTGGAGGTCACAAAGCAAGCTTCGAAGAGAATATTCATATGGGATTTTTAAAGAAATTATTTTCTTTCTTGCTCGTCAACCTTTGAAGTGGTCTGCTTTAATTTTAATGTTTTTTGGGATGGCATCATTACTAGTCTCTCAGTTTCAATTTATTGAAATAACTTTAGAGCAGTTAAATAGAGACAGTCTTGTAACTTATTTTTCAACAGTTTGGGGAATTCAGACTACCATAACTGCTTTAATTTATCCAATAGTGATTTCCTTTATTTCTTTGCTACTCCAAAAAAGGAACGATGCACGATCATATCTGAATATCTATCTTCATGATACAGCTTCTATTTTCTCAGGATTAAATTCTCTATTCCTTGTCATTCTAATGGGAGTTCAGGTCTTATTTCTACCTATTGTATCAGAGATTATTATTTTAAACTGGATTTACATTTGTGCTATTTATTTGATAATGAATCTGATTTTAGTTTCCTATTTCTTATATCAAACTTTTCAATATATAAGACCAAATAGTAGAAAAGAGAGTTTAAAAAGATACTTAATAAACGAAACATGGCCATCAGATTTTAAGCTGCTTTTAAAACCTATTCTATTTCAAAATGCATCAGAGGAAAAAGAGTTGTTGAAATTTGAAGAGCTTCATACTCATTCCGTTGGTGGTACTAAATTAGACATTGAAACTGGAGATGTATTTGAATGGGGTAACAAAAAATATCAAAAATATTTTACACTTACTTTTTCTAATGAGGTTAGACTTGTAGATATAAGATTCTTTTTTTTAAAACTTGCTTGTAGGCAGTGGGCTAAAAAAGCTATTCACCATGAATTGAAGAGTCATAATTTAGCTATTAAGTTAATTCCCGGAAGAACCTATAGTGGGGTTATTCATGCTTGTATGGTTGATGGATATAATAAGATTACATTTCTTCAAAAAGTGTTTTTTAGGTTGTCGTTTAAATTTAGAAGAATAACATATGATAGACCATTAGATGTTGACTCTGTACTACAGGATTTAAAAGCAGAAGTACTTCGAAGCTTACAATCAAGAGACTTACAAGGTGTAAATGAATCATTAAATGATTTAAGAGAGTTTATAGTTCTTCTAATTAAAAGCAGTCAAACATCAGATATAAACTATTCGACATTGAGATCGAGAGGTTTTTGGGGTGGGCCACAATATGAAGAATGGATAAAAGTACTACATGAACTTATTGAAAGATCGAGCCAAATAATTGGTGAAAATTATAGATTTATTTCAGCCCTGATGACAATGCCAAGAGAGATTCTATATGAAATTCAAGACTCTGTTGATGATTCCCTGAAGTGGGAGATTTTTTTAATATACAAAAAAATTTCTTACGAGATTTCAAACTGGTGCTTGAGAAGGGCTGAAGATCAAGGGGTTAGTCACCACTCTATTTGCAATCCTTTCGAACTGAACCCACCTTATAAAACAATATATATTCAAGTATTGTCTGATTTCTTGGGAGGGTGGGAGCAGGTCAAGAAGCATCATATCTTACCACGTGAAATTGAACATAGTAATTGGGGCTTGTATAAAAGCTATCATAAAATTTTGTCCAACCATTTGGCTACAACTATTAAGTTGTTAAGAAATGCGGTCACCATTGGAGATAAGATGCAGTCAATTTATTTGATGGACTCTTTGCTTAAATGGTATGATGGGCTTCGAATAAGGGAGAGTTCATATACTGCAAGGCTTTTGAAAGATTCTGGTTTTATTAATTCTGAAATAATGAAATTAGAGTGGTATGAAGTAAATGGGCTTTATGACTTCTCTACATTGAGTTTCAATCACGAAGATTATAAAAAAGTGATTTTTTCTTTGTTAACTAGGCATCTATGGGTTGATTACACACTTATATTTCTCTTTTGGTTAGCTAGACAATATCAAAGTTGTATCGATGGAGATAGGTCTCTAATACTTGATGTTTATAAGAGAATAGTAATTGGTGATCATCCACTTAAAAGTGGTTCAATATTACCTGAATCAAAAATAGTAACTGATATTAGTGAGGTTTTTGAGGCTATTCTACGGATTCATTATTCTGGTTTTTTTAAACAGTTAAGTTACTCAAATGAAATAGATGGTTATATAAGGAATGTATTCGAGCAGTTCCATATGAATATGATTTCTGGAAGGTCTTATTCAGGTAATGGAGGTGAGAGCTTGTATTCAATGAGAGATGGTATCCTTCTTACACTATTAGTGTTTACAAAAAGAAAGTGGGATCCGTCAAGAAAATATCAAGAAGAAATTTTAACTTGGATTGAACAGGACATTGAAAAGATTACCAAATTGAAAAGAGATATAGATACTTGGAGAGATAGAGCAAATGATGTTGATTTTCTAAAGTATGAGGAGTTTTATAAAGATATAAAACAAAAAGATTCACCTAGTTTTGATGTTGCTCTTGAGTATTTGGTTCAAGGCTTGGATTATTTATCTGAAAAGATTGATGTGTTATGGAAAGAACAATTACTTTGTACAGAATATGATAAAAATAAACTATTGAATATCGAGCTCTGGAGTTCATATAAAGCTTTCAGTAATCTGAAGAAGAAATTTCCAACTTCATTTTTTGAAACTGTTGACTTTATCAATGAGAAGTTAACAAAACAGAAATATACATTTCCTGATTGTAGTCGTGGGTGGTTTACAAAGCCAAAATTAGAAGTGTCAGAGCCCAGTAAACAGTTTTATGAAGAGCTTTTATTAGAAGCAGTTCCACATTTTATTTGGAGAGCCTATCTGAAATCAATAAATATAAAAGATATAGAGGTTGATAAGCCTGATTTGTATTGGGAGACAATTAAAAATTATGAAAGTAAGACAAAAAGTCTAGGTAAGACCCCTGTTTTGTTATTAAATAGTAGATATTACCCCGAATGGATATCAGGGTGGATTGGACAAGAAAATTGGGGAGACTATACGGTACCAAAAGATTTAGTATTTAGAAGGGAAGAGGCAATTAACTTGAGTAGTTATTTGGGTCACATAAATGAAACAGAGGTGCATCTAGTTAATGGGTTTCTTGATTATCATAGGACAATGCTTGTAACAAGAGAATCGTTTAAAAGAGTAGCTATCAAAAAAACACAGGATGATAGGATTGTAGAATTAGATGTTGAAGAGAAACAAGATACTGGTAAAGTGAACTTAAATTTCTGTTGGGAACATGAAATAGAGATTGAACAGCACGATGTTATTTTCTTCAATCATCTTGATTAAAGATTTGAATGGGTTCAAAAATTTAAACCTTTATAATAAGCGATTGTGTATATAGAATCGCTTATTATAAATAAAAGTGACCCCTCCGGGACTCGAACCCAGATCTAGAGCTTAGGAGGCTCCTATTCTATCCAGTTGAACTAAAGGGTCAAATTAGATAGGTAAAGATACAGATTTGTTGAAACTTTGCTTTTATAATTAAGTACAGTGCGTTTAAACTAAAGCGAATATAATTAGGGTTTGTAAAATGAGAAGAATCATTGCGTTAGTATTGATTATATGTGCATGTTCTGGAATGGCATTTGCACAGAAACAAATCTCAGGGAGAGTTACCGATGGCACAACGGGTGAAGGATTAGCGGCCGCACACGTTATTATCAAAGGGACATATATAGGAACTATTGCTAACGAAGATGGAGAGTTTTCGTTAGTTGTAAAAGAGTTTCCTGCCACTATAGTTGCCCGGTTTATTGGGTTCGAAACCGAAGAGATAACTATTGATGAGCAATTCTCTGGCAGTTTAAGTTTTGTATTGAAAGAAGCAGTAGTTCAAATGAATGAGCTAACTGTTACGGGAGAAGATCCTGCCATTTCTATTATGAAGGAAGTGATTCGACGAAAGAAAATCTGGCGTGCAAATTTGAAAACCTATAAAGTAGATGCTTATAGCCGTCAACAGCTTTTAAACGACACTACAATAGTATCTATCTCAGAAAGTATTTCAGAGGCTTTTTGGGATAGTGAAAAAGGACCTCGAGAAGTATTAAAATCTAAAAGACAAACAGCGAACATAGAAGGCGCTGATAATTTTGCGGGAGTTAGTTATCTCCCAAATTTCTATAACGATCATATGGATGTTGCCGGCTTTGATGTAGTTGGGATAACCAATGAACGTGCTTTAAAGTACTATAACTTTAAATTGGTAGATTATAAAAGCATTGATGATAAAGTGGTGTATGAAATCGATGTTTCTCCCAGAAAACCTTTTCAGCCACTATTTGAGGGCACTATTTATGTAGTGGATGAAGACTTTGCGCTTCTTTCCGTTAAGTTACAACCTAACCAAGTAGTTGTATTTCCACCACCGGTGCAAGATTTCAACTTAGCCTACGAGCAACAGTTTAGTAACTTTGGAGGAGAATATTGGCTACCTGTTGATGTGCGAATTGAAGGTCTTGTAGAAGTAGGAGTGGTTGGCTTACGTTTCCCACCTATTGGTTTTAAACAAGTCTCTAAGCTAAATAACTACCAAGTAAACGTGGAGTTACCAGATTCTCTATATAAAGTTGGTAACTGGATGAGTGTTGACTCAACAACAATAGATCAAGCAGATTCTCTTTTTGAAAATACCGCTGATGCTGTTCCGCTTTCAAACAAAGAAACTACGGCATATACCGAGCTTGATAGCACTGCGACATTAGAAAAAGCATTTAAACCGAAAGGTTTTTTAACACGTTTTCTAGATTTGGAAGATGATGATGGTGAGAGCAGTAGTGTTACGATAAGTTCTGATGGTGGAGGTAGTAAAAAAAGAAATAACTCAACTAGCGCTTCTAATAAGCCACCTAACGCAATACAGAAATTTGCTCGTAAACTTACACCAATAGGTAGATACAATAAAGTTGATGCTATCCATCTAGGGTTGAAACACACGAACAACTATGCTGAGAATAGACTAAGATCAGAAGTGAAATTAGGATACAGCTTGGGGAATGAGGATTGGGCACACGGGGTAAGATTAGCTTGGTGGCCACTAAAGAAATCACGACGTTTTGTAACGAGTTTTGGGTACAATTTTGACACTAGCCCAAGTTACCAATCTGATATTTATGGGATTGTGTTACCAAGCATAATGCCAATATTAGGCTACGATGATTATTACAACTATTTTAGAAAAGAGCGTGCTTTTCTAAATTTTGGCTACATCCCAAAAAAGAGTCGAACAACCTATAGACTAAATTATACGTACGAAAATCATCGTTCGATCAATTTTAAAACGAGTTATGATATTCTAGGAAGAGATAACGTACAGCCACTTAATTCATTAATAGAAGATGGAAGGTTGAGTGCATTCGAGGTTAGTTTGAGCCGTGGCGATAGAAGTAATACTTATGGCTCTATTGAACAAAACGGTTTGGAAATGAGCGTGGAACAATCGGCGAAGTTAATCGGTAGTGACTGGAATTTCACACGGTTTAAAGTAGATCTATATAAACGTTATACAACATTCTATAGAAAACGGTTTTTGCCGAATGTATTAGATATTCGTGTAAATGCAGGTACTTACTTAGGTGATTTACCGGTGCAAGAAAATGGAGTGTTGGATGCATCTTTCGGATACTTTACTCCGTTTGGGGCGTTTAAAACCAAACGTTACATACCTTACCAAGGCGCAAGTTATGCAGGAGTGTATGCAGAGCATAATTTCAGAAGTGTACCTTTGGAGATGCTAGGGTGGAGATCGGCACCAAAAACAGGCTTAAGTATAATAGCTTTTGGTGGTATAGGAAAAACTTGGAACCCAAGCGATAAAGTGAGCCGATTTAATGTGCAAGGCACTGATGACATGCATATTGAAGTTGGGGGGTCGCTAAGTAATATCTTTAGCCTTTTTAGAATAGATTTAGCCTTTAGGCTTGATGATCCGGGCTTCTACCCTGGAGTAAGTGTAGCACGGTTCTTTTAAACCTATCTATCACGCAAAAATCTAAGACATAAAAAAAGGCGAGCTATAGAGCTCGCCTTTTTTAATTTCAATAAAATACGATTACCACTTAGGTGCGTATTTCAAAGTGCTTACTGGTTTAGATTCAGCACGACGGTTAGCTTCGCAACCACGGTCTGAAGTTTCGTCCATACAAGCAACTGGTGCTTTACCTAATCCACGAGACTCAATACGGTCTGCAGAAATACCATTGCTAGTGTAGAAATCTACAACAGACTTAGCACGGCGTAAGCTCAAACGTAAGTTGTACTGATCGCCACCAACATGATCGGTGTAAGCATCAACTCGTACTTTAAAAGCAGGAGCAGAGTTCAGTAGTTCTACGTTGTCAGCAAGAGATGCAGCTGCGTCATCACGGATGCTAGAACGGTCAAAATCAAAGTTAATCGTTTTTAAAGCGTCCATTTTGATGAAAACAGGATCTGAACCATTTTTAGGGTTTGTACCCATGTCAAGTTCTTGGCCATCAGAGAAGCCGTCACCATCAGAATCAGCGTTATTAGGATCGGTACCATGAACCATGATTTCATCATAGTCAGAAACACCGTCACCATCAGCATCGCCATTAGCATCGTTAGGATCTGTTTTGTATTTGTTTACTTCATCACCATCACTTATGCCATCGCCATCAGAGTCAGCTTTAAGAGGATCTGTGTTGTAAGTGTTAACTTCATCACCGTCGCTAAGGCCATCACCATCGGTGTCAGCTTTAAGAGGATCTGTGTTATACTTTTTAACCTCGTCACCGTCACTAAGACCATCACCATCGGTGTCAGCTTTAAGAGGATCTGTGTTATAGGTAGTTGTTTCTTCTATGTCAGTTAGTCCATCGCTATCGGTGTCAACAACGGGAGGTACAGCTGGTTCGCTGGAACCGCAACCCGTTTGTATAACCACACCGCCAGTTAGGAATAGTGCAAGAACTAGGAAATGTAATTTACGTTTCATATTAGGGAATGCTCCTGTATAGTTAATTTGCGTTAGGATTTTATTTAAAATTCTATACAAAATAATGAACCTATCAAGTCAATCAAACAAAAATCCTAATAACACTAGGATATTTTTTAAGGGACGCATATATTTACAGCTCTTTTGGGGCTATAGCTCAGTTGGCTAGAGCGTCGCGCTGGCAGCGCGAAGGTCCAGGGTTCGAATCCCTGTAGCTCCACAAAAGCCTCTCAGAATGTCTTGAGGGGCTTTTTTTGTGGTATAAACACATGGAATAGTCACTATTTGGTAATTATAAATTCTAATGGAAAGCTAACTTAGTTTTAGTATAATAACATCACAAAAGAATTAAGGGATTTGTTATGGATAAAAAAAATAAGAGTAATGTTTTCCTTGGGTATGTTACACTATGGGTTTTAGCCTTTGTTCCATGTGTAAGTGTATTTGCTCAATCTGATGTATTGAGCATTGAAATTGATGTTTCTGCCCAACTGCAAAACTCTCAGGTATTCGGACTTTCTAGTTTAGGGTTAGACGAAAAAGGAAGTGGACCGGTATTAATTTCCGGATTAATGCAGAACCTCACTTCGGAAAAATTAGAAAATTTGTACTTCGAATTTAGAGTTTCTACGGGAAAAAGAGGGGATATAATTAGCATTACGCAAAGAAATGGATTCCCATTTTCTTTAGAACCGATGCAATCGGTATATGTTACCAACAACGCACTTAGAGAAGAGAATATTCCAGGAATTGAAGAGTCAATGAAGTTTGATGGCGGCCTTACACCTGAAGGAGACGCTCTAATCGAAGGACTAGATGGAAAATTAGTACTACCACCAGATACATATTCAGTGCAAGTGATAGTTTTTCAAATAAGTAATGCATTGGGAAGACAGAATTTAGCTGAGGCTACCGCCGAAATTGGAAATACTATTGGTTCCGAAACTGAAGATATCTTTCTGAGAACACCAGGAGATGTTATTGATGGTAATGTTGAGATTACAAATCCTTACCCACAATTTAGCTGGGATGGCGATACAGATGTTGATTATAGACTATTGGTCGTAAATAGTAGCGGTGAGGATAGCCCAGAGTCGTTATTGGAGAGTGCAAAAAGTACATTGCCAATGACCGATGGAGGCTCGTTGTTAACTTTCGAGAATCTTGATGTTAGATTACAAGGGAATACCTATCAATTTCCAGCTTCTAGGGCACAGCCACTTGAGTACGGTCTTACCTATTATTGGCAACTAGTGACAAATGTGCAAGTAGGTGCCGGTACTGAAGAGAAATCGTCCGAAATATGGAGTTTCAAACTAGCAGAGCCTGAAACAAGTGGCCAACCTACAGTTATGGATAGCGAGCTTAGAAATGCGCTAATTAGATTAATTGGAGAAACTAGACTGAAGCAATTGCAAGATGCTGGGTTTATCCTTCAAGGGTTAGAAATGGATGGAACACCAATTATAGGAACTCAAGTAAACTTAAAAATTACCGAGTTTTTGCGAAAAATAGAGGATGGAGACATCATTCTAGGAGCTAACAAATGATTATGAATTTTAAATACAGAGCATTTATAGCCATCTTTTTTACAGCATTGCTGGTGATGGGTTTTGTTCAATCGGATATTATTACAAAAAGTGATGATCGTCCTTTAGCTATAGTTAGGCGCTTTAAACCTACTGTGAGTGTAGATAATGCTAAGCTATCAGAGCGAAAAGACCTCAACTTAGAAGATAATTTGGGAGAAAAGCTTTATAGTGGAGACACTTTGTACACCGACAGTGAAGGCTACGCTCTTGTGGTATTTATGGATAATAGTATTGCAAAAGTGAAACCAAATTCCATGCTTGTGGTTCGCGGTGATACTGACAAGGCAATAAAAAAAGGAAACACACGAATTGATTTAGGTCTTGGTGAAATTTTTCTTGAAGTGCAGCCTCAAGGAGGGAATGATTTTGAAGTAAACACGTCACGATCTCTGGCATCCGTAAAAGGTACAAAGTTTGGGAATACGAACGATGGGTATGTGTGGGTTAAGGAAGGGCAAGTAGATGTAGTTGCTCTGGTTTCTGGCGAAACAGTATCATTATTTGAGAAAATGTACGCTCAAGTGAATGAAGAAGGTAATGAGATTGAATCGGGGACTTTAAGTGATAACGAGGTTGAATCGCTTGAAGGGGGGTATGAAAACTTAGATGAAAATCTGATTAAAAAGCAGATGAAAGTGAGATTCCGAGATGCGAATGGCCAAATCCGTGAAGTAATTATAGATTATTTTGAGAAAGGTGATCAATAGTTAGTTAGTATTTTTGTAACGGGGTTAATAGGAGGTATATGAGGGTAAATGCTTACGGTAAAATATTTTTATGTGTCATCATATCTTTGATTACGCAAGTCTCTTATGCACAGTATTTTGTTCAGCATCAAGCCCCTCCTACAATTTCGAAGAATGAATCTAACGCCTTAGAGTTTATTGTTACAGGAGTTTCGCAAGCAGAAGTACAAGATGCACTGCTTTTTTATAGATATGATGATGGTGTAGGGTATCAGCAAAAAGAGGTGTTTTATATAGATGGCACATTCTCTACCAATCTAGATGTCGAGGATTCAAACACATCAACCCTCGAGTATTATTTCCAGCTCACATTAATTTCAGGGGAAACCGTTTTCTACCCTGAATCACTTCCATCAGAAAACCCTATTCGAGTAGATGTTGTTGAAAGTCCAAGTGAAGCAAAAAGTAACAAACGAAACGAAAATATAGATTTTACTGTGCTTTCACCTCTCCAGGGTGAAACTCTAGCAAGTGATAAGGTACTAATTGCAGTAGCGCTTTTTTATGATATAGAAAAGCTTGAACTAGGTGAGTTTCGCCTTTTTGTGGATGATGTAGACATCACATCACAGGTAGATACAAGCGCATACTACTGGTCGTTTTTATCGCGTGAGTATAGAAGCGGTAACCACACCATACGGTTAAATTACGTCACCGAAAAAGAAACCTATCTGGTTAACGAATGGGATTTTACGGTCGTAAATCCATCAACCCAATCCCAATATACAGGTGTTGAAAGCGGGATAGCGAGGCCAATCGGAAACATAGAGCTTGGCACTAGAAATCAGGTTATTGGGGGCGATATTAACAATGCTTACACTGGTAGAACGGCAATTTCTGGAAATGTGGGTTTGTTAAAATACTCCGTGAATGGTTTTCTAACCTCTCAGGAATCTAATCGACTCCAACCGCAAAATAGATATGGAGTAAATCTTCAACTTGGTAAATGGTGGAGATTTCAAGCGGGACATGTGTACCCAAATATGAGTCGATTTACCATTAGTGGCCGCCGGATTTATGGAATAAACACCGAGCTACATTTATTAAAAGATAATTTTAATGTGCAGTTTATTTATGGTGAAGTAAATAGAAAAATAGAAAATTTATATACCGGAATAGATAGGCAGGAAGTTGTGCTTGGCAGCCAAGTAGTAGATACAAGTTATGTTTTAAAGTACGATAGTAGAGGTAAGGGTACTTTTAAACGAGAAATTATTGGTGGACGAATTGCTCTTGGTAACGAGCGTAAGTTTCAGATCGGCTTCCAAGCTATGAAAGTTGAAGATGATACAAGTTCGGTTTTTAATGCTCAATCATTTACCGACATTTTTGGTCGCTCGCCGGCCTATTATTCTAATTTAGATCCTAATACCGATATCCTAAAGCTCACAAATAATCCGAAGTTACTACAAATTGAAAATGGAAGTTTGCAAGCTAAAGGTAACTTTGTGGCCGGTACTGATTTAAAAGTTGGGGTGGCTCAAAATAAAATCCGATTGGAGGCTGAAGGTGTTATTAGCGCATTGAATAATGATATTTATGGGGGTGCACTAACTATTGAACGTGCAGAAGATTTGGGTTTCGAAATAAAGGACAAAGAAGAAGACCTCCTTGATAAACTATCTAAGTTTATTATTATAAATGAAAATATGAACATTCTTCCTCTCCGTATTAAAAACATAGACTCAGACAGTACAGAGGCTGATTTATTTTTCCCGACTAGTTTACTAGCAAGCAATGCTGAACTTTCTTTTAACTACCCTAGGAATAATTTACGAATTCAATATCGATGGGTTGGCCCAAACTATAACTCTTTAGCTAATTCAACTGTAAGGAAAGATATAGCTGGTTTTACAGTGAGCGATAGGTTTAGAATGCTCCAAAATAGATTGTTTATTACACTAGGTTATGAGTTTTTAGAAGACAATGTAACTAATGCAAAAGAGGCAACAACAGAGTCTATAACCTATAGAACAAATGTAAGTTGGTATCCTATTTCGCAAGATCTACCCCGTGTAAGCTTAGGTATGCGATATCGAACAAGAGATAATGGTATAGCTCGTTTTAACCCGCAATTGTCAAACAGTCTACAGAAGCAAGCTGTTCAGAACTTCAGTATTTCTGGTGTAGACACTCTTCTCACTTCTGTTCCAAAAGATAATGTTACACTAAACATGTCGGGCTCCATAACTCAACAATTTAGTTTTTTAGATATAATACACGATGCATCGCTGAGTTTTTCGACTTTAAAAACTACGGATGATGTCTTTGCTTTTGGCGATGTAAAAAGCTCTGCTTTAAGTTTGAATTTTACGAGCAGGTTTACCGAGCTTAAATTAAGAACGCAGCTTGGAATAACGCTTAATAATACCCAGACAGGAAGCGGTCAATCAGAATTCAAGATTTTTGGTATTTACGCAGGTGGAAATTATTTCTTGTTAGAAAGTAAACTGAGTATTAATGCAAGAATTGCGGCGACCAACAACAGATCAAAATCTCGGTCTTTGATTGTTGACCCGATATCACAAGCAGATGGCGATTCAAATAACGATTATTTTATTCTAGATAGCAATACATCAAAGAATAATTATGGAACCTATGTGTTTCAAGCAGGCGCTCAATACAATCTTAACGAATACCATTCCTTTCTTTTTGATGCGAACCTGACCAATGTAACCGGCATTGGAAATACTAACGATAGAATTGTTCAACTCCGTTACCTCTTTAAATTTTAGTAAGGATGAAAGTTGCAAAAACACGTAGAAAATCCATTTGGGCTTATCTTGTTTTAGCAATTACGGTATTCGTTTGCTCGGTTTTTATAAGTGCTATTCCAACACTTCAAAAGGCGGAATTAAATTATAGAAATCAGCTTTTTGAATGGAGAGGACCTATTTCAATCCAAGACTCGCCTATTGTTTTGGTAGAAATGAGCCAGCAAGCAGACGATGAAATTCCTGAAAAATACCCGTGGCCAACAAATATTTATGCAAGGTTAATTAACAATCTGCATAGAGCGGGGGCTAAAGTTATTCTTTTTGATGTGATTTTCGATCAGCCAGATATTTACAATCACTCGAACGACACACTTTTTGCGGAAGCGATACAAAAGCATGGAGGTGTAGTTCTTGCCGGCCAGATTAATATTGTAACAACTAACAATGGGGAACAGAAAGTTGAGCTTTTCCCGCAACAGGTGATGCAAGATTATAATCCAAACCGAGTAGGAATGGTTGCAGTTCAACCAGATATTGATGGGTTTGTTAGGAATTATCGCTTTGGTCAGACTCATAACGACACACCATACTATATGTTGGGTTTAGAAGCGTTGCGCATTTATGATGGCATAGATCGTTCTACAATGGACTTGCCAGTTGCAAGCTCAGATATGTTTTTTAGTGTTGGCAAATATCAGATCCCTAAAAATGCAGTAAACTCATTTCTAATTAATTATTACGGGCCTGAAGCACATTTTCCAAGCTATTCCCTAGACTTTGTGATTGACGATCCGACTTATACTACCGTGATGGAATCGGAGGCATTTGAAATTAACTATTTCGATGATCCAGAGACGGGCTCAGGTTTGTTATATGATGGGGTTTTTAAAGACAAAATTGTGATTGTTGGCTCAACAATGGCACTACTTAAAGACTTTTACGCGACTCCTTTTTCTAGTGAGAGTTTACCTCGCCCTGGTTTCGAAATTCATGCAAATGCCATTCAAACTATTTTAGATAGCAATTATCTTTCCATCCAAGATAATTGGTCGGTCCTTGTTTTGATGATGAGTATAGCTTTACTAATGATTTTTATAAACCGAAGTATAGGTGCTGTTTGGGGTGCTTTAGTAATGGCCGTATTGATGGGTGGTTATATTTTTGCAACCTATAAAATTTTTGTTCTAGGTGGAGTATTCTTCAATTTAACAGCCATTCTAACCGTATTCATATTGAGCCAAATAGTCTCTATTGGCTATGAGTATTTCATCGTAGAGAATGAGAGAGATAGAATACAAGGGATGTTCTCATCTTACGTTTCCCCAACACTAGTAAATCAGATGATTGAATCAGGGTCGGAACCACAATTGGGTGGAGAAGAAACGCATATGACTGCTTTTTTTAGTGATATAGAATCATTCTCAACCTTTTCTGAGCAGCTTGAAGCGAAGCGGTTAGTAGCCTTGATTAATGAGTACCTGAGTGCAATGACTAACATCATCACCGATAAAAATGGTACGCTAGATAAATATATAGGAGATGCCATTGTCGCTTTTTTTGGTGCGCCTCTCCCAATGGAAGATCACGCATTACGTGCGTGTGTGGCCTCTCAGCTAATGCAGAAAGAGTTAGTCGAACTCCGGAAAAAGTGGAAAAAAGATGGCTGGCCAGATGTTGTTGTAAATATGAAACATCGCATGGGAATGAACACTGGAAATATGGTTACAGGAAACATGGGGTCTAGCCGCCGATTCAATTACACTATGATGGGAGATAATGTAAACTTAGCCGCACGCTGTGAAAGTGGTGCCAAACAGTATGGCGTTTATACAATGGTAACCGAATCCACAAAGCTTGAAGCAGAAAAATTTGGCGATGATTGTGTGTTCCGCCTTCTCGATAATATAATTGTTAAAGGCAGAACGTTGCCTGTGAAAGTATATGAGCTGGCTGATCTAAAAGTCGATGCTAGCCAAAAGTTATATGATTGTATTGGACTTTATGAAGAAGGAATGTCACATTATTTCAATCAGGATTGGGAACGCGCGCTAAATTTTTTCAACCAATCTTTACAGCTAGAAAACTATACGACAAACCCATCGGGGATTTTTATAGAGCGTTGCAAGAATATGCAAGAGCTTCCTCCTCCCAAAGATTGGGACGGTGTTTTTGTAATGAATAAGAAGTGATTTAGAACCACCAGTTTTAGAACACTCTTATCAGCGAACTAAATAAAATTCTAGTGAATAAAACTTGAACCTTGTCTGCTAATACCCTTATCTTTGGAGTCTTGGGCAAGTCCTATACAGTCAGCTCCCTTTGAACTCCGTCAGGGCAGGAATGCAGCAGCGGTAATTTGGTCGTAGCGGCGTGATATAGGTCGCTTGCCCATTTTTTATGTCCAGTGTTTTTCGATGTGGGCCGTAATTTGATCTGCGTGAACTCTCGTGTTTTCAATAAACAAACGGCTTGTATCCATCCCTCCGCAAACAACGCCAGCTACGTAAACACCTTTTTTCTTAGTCTCCAATGTACGTTCTTCATGAATAGGCATGCATTGTTCGTCGTCAGAAAGCTCAATATTCAATTTTCCCATGAGCTCGAAATTTGGATGATAGCCCGTCATTGCTAGCACAAAATCGTTCTCTAAAGTTACTTCGCCCTCAGGGGTATTCAGCACAACTTCATGCTCACGAATCTCTTTCACAGTGGTGTTGAAGTAACCCTTAACTTCGCCATTTTTAACTCGGTTTTCGATATCTGGCTTTACCCAGTATTTTACTTTCGGCTTAATGGTATCGTGCTTAACAGCTAGTGTTACTTCAGCATTTACACGAAAGCATTCTAACGCCACATCTACGGCGGAATTTCCACCACCAACCACTAATACTTTTTGCCAAGCGTATGGATGTGGTTCGTTGTAATAATGCTTCACTTTCGGGAGATCTTCGCCTGGAACATTCATCAAATTAGCCGTTCCATAAAACCCAGTTGCTACTACTATTTTTGTAGCTTCGTAGGTTCCTTTATCGGTGGTAACGGTGAAATTGCCATCCTCGCCAGTAAGAGATTGAACTTCTTCGTACAAATGAACTGGCAACTTATAATGCTCAGTAACGCGGCGATAATATTCTAACGCTTCACTTCGCGTAGGTTTTGCTCCGTGTGAGATAAAAGGAACATTTCCAATTTCTAGGCGGTCGGAGGTAGAAAAGAAGGTCATATTTACAGGATAATGAAACAGCGAGTTGACCAAACTTCCTTTCTCAATAATTAGAAAGGGAATATTTTTTTGTTGAAGTTGAATGCCTGTTGCAATGCCGATAGGACCGGCGCCAATAATAATTACCATGATCTGTTTTTTGGAGTGAGTTCAAATAACACTCTTAAGATACGAATCGTTTTATGCTTTTAGCCATTTTAAGATGCATCTATTTAGCCAGCCTGGTTGTGCGCTCATAAATCCAACATGCCCACCTTGCTCGGTAAACAGAGTCTCAATGTCTGGGTTTGCCTTTAACGTTGAGAGCGGTGCAAACTTAAGTGGACAAAGAGAATCTTCTTTACTGTGAATGACCAGCAGAGGTCGGCGTACATGCTCAAAAAAAGGCCCAGAAGATGATTTTGCATAATAATCGTCGGCATTTTTAAAACCGTGTACCGGCGCTGTAATCTGATCGTCGAACTCATAAACAGTAGAGCCATTAAACGTTGGGATGTCCGGGAAGGAAATTCGTTTTTGCACGGCTTTCTTTTCCAACGTTCGGATGAAGCGTTTTTGGTAAACTCTATTGAATCCTTTACTCATTTCCAGAGAGCCACCTTTTAGACTATACGGCGGTGATACGGCTACCGCTCTAGAAACAGGATGCTGATTTTCTTCTTCGCCCAAAGACTTTACCAGCGCATTTCCACC
Source organism: Balneola sp. (assembly GCA_048267405.1). Taxonomy (GTDB): domain Bacteria; phylum Bacteroidota; class Rhodothermia; order Balneolales; family Balneolaceae; genus Balneola. The sequence continues at coordinate 478,472 of JBLWXP010000002.1, forward strand.
TAAAGAAAACCCCACCGCATAAATCTCTTTTTGGGGAAATTGTTGGCTTATCCAGTTAAAAAGTGTGGCATAATCGGTAGTCTCGCCAGAGTGATAGAGTCTTTTTTGCCTGTTCATCTTACTGCCACAGCTTCTAAAATTCAGGGCAACCGAAGAGAATCCTTCCTGTTGCAAACTAAACATTAAGCTACGAATGTAGGGACGCTCAGAGGAACCTTCTAATCCATGGAAAAGCGCAACAATGGGCTTATCGTTTTGAAGGTCGAGTAGGTCAATTTCTAGAAAGTCATCATCGGGAGTTTCAATCTCAATGCGCTTTACATCTATATTTTCGGGGGTTATGAAGGAAGAAACCACGGTGTGAACGTGCACGTTGGCTGCCCACCAAGCGGGTTTAAAAGCTTCAAAATCTATACTAGAATCAACTTGCTGCATATTGTAAATTACGAAAACTCCAATCTTTTTATGTATTCTGAATTCGTTTAAACAAAATCTAAGGTATTTGTGATATTAAATAGCTCTTCTTCTGTTCAAATCGTTCCCATAAAACGAATTGCTGCCATCGATTTAGGCACCAATTCCTTCCACGCCATAATTGTAGATTTATATTCTGATGGAAGTTTTCGAAAAATAGATGATTTGAAAGAGATGGTGCAGTTGGCCAAAGGCGGTTTAGGAAAACGTCTTACTGATTCGGCCATAAAACGTGGAATGAATGCGCTCAGAAATATCAAAGTATTGTGCGATAGCCACGGCGTAGAAAAGATTTTGGCGTACGCTACAAGTGCCATTCGTGAAGCCGAAAATGGTGGGGAATTTATACAGCGCAGTATTGATGAACTCGGGATTAAAATAAACGCCATTCCTGGTTACATGGAAGCCGAGCTTATTGGCTATGCTGTGCAGCATGGTATCAGTTTAGGCGAAGAACCTGTTTTGATGGCTGATATTGGTGGTGGAAGTGTAGAGTTTATTATTGGCAACGGGAAAGAGTTTTTCTATTTAACCAGCCGAAAGATTGGTGTGTCTAGAATGGCGGATATTTTTAAGCCATCTGACCCCATCACACCAGAAGACATAGCAATACTCGAGAACCATTATAGAGGTGAGCTAGAGTCGCTCTCAGAAGCATTTGCACAGAATCGTACGGATACTATCATTGGCTCATCTGGGACTATGCAAAATATTGCGTTAATGATTGCTGCCCGAAAAGAACTTTCGGTAGAAGTAACTTTGAACGAACTAGAATTTTCAGCTCAGGACTTTTTCGATTTCTACGAAGAATTTATAACACTGAATCGAAAAGAACGTGCCCGAGTAAAAGGACTAGATGTAAAACGGCTCGATTTTATAAATACTGGAGTGGTGTTAGTTAATTTGTTATTGAGACAATTCAGCATCAAAAAAGTAAGAATATCGACGCAAGCTTTGCGAGAGGGAATCATCATCCGCTACCTAAAAAAGGATATGATTGGTTTATCTTGGGCTGGGGAATTTGCAGACCCACGCCGCCGCAGTGTGTTCGAATTATTGAGAAAATGCCAGTGGCACGAGGACCATTCTCGCCATGTTGCTAAAATGTCGCTAACTATTTTTGATCATCTTAGAGAGGAACTAAAGCTAACCGATAACGATCGTGAGTTGTTGGAATACTCGGCCTATTTACATGATATTGGCTATTACATATCGCACTCCGAGCATCATAAACATGCGCTTTATATTATCCGAAATGCAGAGCTGAAAGGTTTTAAGCAGGATGAAATTGAAATTATGGCGAATGTATCTCGCTATCATCGTCGTTCTATACCGAAGCAAACCCATTTAGAATATTGGAAACTCAGCCGAGCAACTAGAGCGCGGATAAAAAAGCTAGCAGGAATTTTGCGGGTTGCCGATGGATTGGATCGTAGCCATTACCAAAACGTAAAACGGCTTGTTGTAAATTCGGAAGCAACGGAGATTAAAGTTCAAATTACAAGCGAGAGCGAGCCTTATTTAGAAATTTGGGGCGCTATGCGAAAAGCACATCTTCTAAAAGAAGTAACAGGCAAAGCTATAAAAATCGAACGAGTTCCCGAAGTAACAATGATAGGATAGTTTGGCTGTGTGGTGGCTGGTAAATCGTTGATGGATTTAGATTCAAAAACAATTCCGGCCGTGCTGAACTTGTTTCAGCATCTTTGTGGGGAATAGAGAGAGAACAAATAAGCATGATGTGTAGGTTGTGTTATAAGCAGAGTTTCAAAACTCTGATGTCAGAGTAAATTTAACCTCACCGTTGAGGTCAACATTTTCATATTCCCCATTTTCGTTAATTTGAACAATTTCCAACGCCATACCAGTCCAAGCAATTTGGTTCGATTGGCTTGCGTGGACTTTTATTTCGTTTGAAAAATCACCTGAATTATTAAATATTTTTGGAGTCCAGTCTGAATTGACACAAATTTTTTGTTCAACAAATAGGCAACTCTTCATTGAACATTCCATGAAATCAATTTTCCCATAAGTATTGTGTATAATAGCAATTCTAGTTCTTAGGAATCTAAGTTTTGCATCCGAATTTCTTTCGAACATTGAGGAAGCAGTTAAGTAACATTGTCGTTCTCCCTTTTTTAGTTTACCATGTTTTATTGAGTCTGCTAAATCTGAAATAATTTTGTAGTCTATAGATTCAGTAATTAATTCAATTGGTTTTAACCCCGCAACTGATTCTGGATTGTGTTTAATATTTACTGCAAGAGAATTCGCTCTTGTAATAAAGTCGTTAATCTTTGGGTTCATCGAAAATGGCTCGCCTAATTCCTTATTAAGGCTTTCCCAGGGCTTAACAATTTCGGAAATAAATTTTATGGCTTTTTCTGTCATTTCTTTTATTGCATATGCCGTTTATACATTGTTATGTGCTCGTCTTTTATTACAGTTATGAGTTTCTCAATAATCCTGCGATAATCATTTAGATCTGAATAGAAGTTGACATTTCCTTTTACTTGATGAATCTCGGTGTTTTTTAAGGCAATGAGTTTAGTTCTCTTATCCATTGCTTGCGCGTAACCAATTTCGTAATAGCAACTTGGTCTTGCAAAGGATAGGTCTGCTATGAAATAATCAACCTCCTTATATAATTCTATCGTCTTATCTAAGTCGAACTGCTGTTCTCTCGTTTTTATTCCTGACAATATCTCAATACTATGCTTTTCAGCAATTGATTTAATTGATTGAAATTTCGGTGCAAATTCAGAATCAATATTATGCGGTGCTATATAGAATATTTTCATTTAAAAAGTAGAATTCCTTTAATAGAATCAATAAAATCTCCAAAATTAAGAACGACTCCAAGTAGTGATAAAATGGATAAGGATAAGAATATTATTCTAAATGCTTTAGGAATAAAGTATTCAAGATTCGATGATTTTTATGCTATTATCTTAAAACGTTTTTCTTCTTGTAAAGCAGATAGTTGTTTTAATACTTCCCATTCTTTAGTAAAAGGTTCAAACGAATCAATTTTAATTTCAGATGATTCATTTGGAAAAAATAAGTTAGTAGACATTTGATTAATAACATTAAATTTTGCGGTGTTCAAAGATTTATAATCTTTGATTTGTCGTATCCAATAAAAAGTAAAGACTGATGCAATTATAGATAATATCATAACTATGAATATACCTGCATAGTTGTATTCAGTATTAGTCAACGACCAATTCCATAAAAAGGCAATTGCAAGAAAAATAGCTGTACAAATTGAGTAATTGAATTTATTCAGCGCAATCCTCCTATCAGTAACTTTTTCGGCTGAATCATACATCAGCTTGAATTCCTCAAACGAGTAATTTTTCAAATCAGTATTTTCTAGTTGATTCATAAATTTCTTTTTCAGGTGACACAACAACAGTTTAAAGTGAGCTATATTCACTTTAATCCTAAATAAGTTCGAGTAAAATGAATAAAACGGATGTATTATCAAAATAGGTGAGTAAGCGAAAAGAGAACAAACCCTCAAAACCAAATGAAGCTAGAGTTTCTAGACTGCATTACGAACGAAGACGTTCGTAACGAGGGTAAACAAGGGCCGTGTTTATTGTTGCTTCTCAGATAATTCTATTAAAGCTTTGATGGCTTTGTCGGCGTCTTTTTTATCCACAAAAATATGATCGTGATAATATCCAGCAATTACATTACAGCTAATATCATATTTCGCTAACTCAGCTGAGAATATTGCGGTCAAGCCTACGGCATCAAGAGATGAGTGGATCATAAGAGTAATCCAAGAAGCAATATACTCGTAGCTCAAATGTAGCTCGTCTGCTTTTTGTTTCTCGATAACAATAGTTGTGCCTTCTTCTTCTTTGAACTCACAAATGGTATCTCTTCGGTCAATCTTACTAACATCTTGTACCGTTGAAAAGACATATTCTCCATCGTGTAGTTTTGGAGTCATTCCTTTTAATAATTGAGATAAATTTGTTTCACCAGCCATGCTATGTGTTGTTTAATGCTTTATAAATGAAGGGGGTAGGTGACGGAAAATAACGTCTAAACCTAAATAAGAAAAACGGTTAAGTCATTTATGTAGATGTCAGCTAATTCGATGACAGTTTTAATAAATCAAACAGCGCTCACCGTCATCCTGAAGATACCTCTGAAGGATCTTCAAAGCTGTTAAAAAGCAATGGTTTTGTTTGGAGGTTCTAGCTGACCTTACCGTTACATTATTTTCGTGTTCGCTAATGCATTCATCTCATTGATGGGTGTACTTTTGTGCCGACAAAAGTACCAAAAGCTCTCGACAAGAATTATTGGCGCGAACTTCATTGCATCGACTCAATTATTCCAAAGGTCCACGTTCGCTCATTGCCATATTCAAGCCCGAGCCTGTGTGGAATAATTGCTCCTGCCGGAGACGTCGATTCCATTGCGTTCTTCCTCCGCCAATAATTCTAAATGTCGATGTGGTTTGGTGGGCGTTTTGAAAATCTGGAGCTTATAGACACTCTCGTTATTAAATGGACAATTTATAAGTTATTTCTGTCAACGAATTTACAATCCTGAGAATACTTTCGAAGGATCTTCAAAGCTAGCATTCCATTCAGTTTTGTTTTGAATCCCATTCCGCAGCAGAGCTACGGAACGAGGAAAGTCCCATTAAAGAAAAAATATCTATCTACTCACCAAAGGAGCCTGCTGCACCAGGGAAAACAACCGGGCTTTCAATTCCATCTTTAGAGACTGAAGCCACACCGAAATAGTAGTTATCAATAACAACGTTTTCTAAGGTGTGTTCGGTTACGTTTGCTGGAACAAGAACGCTTTTTTGCCATTGGTTAGCATCGGTTAAGCGCCAATAAATTTTATAGCCAGCTAATTGAGGATTTTGTTTTGCATCCACTGCTTGCCATTTCAGGGTAGTACTTGGTTGTACGGCTCCGCTAATTTGAACGTTAACTGGTGGATTAGGCGCAGCCGCCATTCCAGCCATAACAACAGCATTAAGTGCGGTTAGTTTTGCAGCGTAATCGAAGTTTACACCATCAATAGTATCGCCGTATTTAATTCCATTTTCAGTTCGTAAATCTTGGTGTTGTCGAGTGTAATTTTCATTCGTTTCCATAATGCGAACGCCAGGAAAGCCAGCTTCATTAAACGGACGATGATGTCCACCGCGGCCAAAGCGATCTAACCGATAAATCATCATAACATCAAGGTTAGGAATGTATTGATCGGCCATGGTATCTACATAACGAGCGACATTACGAGAAGGAGAATCTACTTCACCACCAGTAAAGCGACGAGTTCTAGCTTCGCGCTCTGTTTCAACATCGCGGGTTCCTTCTGAGAAAACACGAGCGGTAGTGTTGTTAATCACACCATTAACGCCTTCAATATTTCCAATCATATCGTTGTTCAGCACGGCTTTAATTCTCCAACCTTCTTCTTGAGCGTGCTTTGCAAGAATCTGTCCGCCAAACAATCCTTGTTCTTCACCAGATAAACCAACGTACATGATTGACCCAGGGAAATCGTACTGCGTAAGTACACGGGCTGCTTCCAGAACACCAGCCAAGCCAGATGCATTGTCATTCGCACCTGGAGAGTCAGATTTACCGTCTAAAGCGTCTGATACACGAGAGTCTATGTCTCCACTCATCATTACAAAACGATTCGGGTCAGCGTAACCTCGTTGAATGGCTACCACATTAACAATTTTTGTGGCTTCAGGAATTCGGTTTCCAGTAACAACATCACTTACGTAGTATACTTCTAAACATGCTCCACAGCTTTCCGATATTTTTTCAAATTCTAGCTTTAGCCAACGTCGAGCAGCTCCAATTCCTCGAGTGCTAGAAAGCGTATCGGATAGAGTATGACGAGTTCCGAAACCCACCAGGGCTTCGATATCAGATTGAATTCTCTCTGCCGATGGCGCGATTCCTATTTTGTGCAAATTGGCGGGAGTTATTGTCTGTTTTTGAGCAAATGAAGCCGTTGAATTAGCAATAAGAAGAAATAGAACAATGATTGAAAGTCGGAGAGATTTCATGTTGGTGTGGGTTAGTTCTGATTGTCTTTGGGCGGATTTGATAAACGTTCTTCACGCTCTAAATAAGTTTGTAAATCTTGTTGGAATTTGATTTGAGCTTTGAGCCCCATTTTATGCCCAAACCAAGCGCCAGTTCCACAAGCTATAGCAAGCATTGCCACAAAAAGAGTGGGAGAAGTTGCTTCGCCACCTTTATAAATAAAAGCCCAGGCGGCAGGAGAGATGAAAACAACCGCGCCAAAAATGAAAGGGACAACGGTTGAGCCTTGCAACCTTCGCATATACCGTTTACTACTTTGCGAAACCATACTCATATATACTAAACCGTATATGAAAAACAGGACGGTTCCGGTGGTCGTACCATCATTCACCTTAGGTAAAAGTTCAGAAGTAAATATGATGAAAGCGGCTGAAAGAAAAAGTAAGCCAGATATATAAAAAAGAAGTCTTGGTAAGTTGGTCACGACGTAGATAGTTTTTTTGTGATAATAAGAGTTTAAATACAGAGAATGTACTGAAGGAACGTAAAACTATTTTTTACGAAGCCAATCTTGTGGGTTCAAATTCGTTTTGTCTTTTCGAACCATAAAAAACAAGTTTTCGCCTAGAGGAGAGTTAGTTACTCCCGAAAGTCCGATTCTGTCACCAGCTTTTAATACTTGGTTTTTGGAAACATCGATTTGGCTGAGGTTCCCATAAGCAGTGTAATAGCCGCCGTGGTTTACAAAAACAACATCACCAAACCCACTAATTGGGGAAACAACAAATACGTAACCATCTGAAACCACTTGAACTGCAGATCTTGGCTCGGTTACAATATTAACACCTAAATGTTCCGTCTCTGTGCCATAAATGGGATTCCTTGTTTTACCGAATTTCTTTGAAATTGTACGGCTGTTAACTGGCCATGGCAGTGTTCCTCTTTTGGTCGCAAAAGTTGCACCAAAAGCTTTCAGCATATCGTCAGAAACAGCTCTTTTAACAACGGTAGGTTTAGAATAGCGGGCAATTTCGGTGTTTCTTAGATTCTCATCAGCGATATTACGTGCGGCAGCAAGTTTTTCCAGTCGAACCTCTTCGGCTTTGCGAACGGCTTCTTCGTCGGCAATTAAAGCGTTGAAGGTATCTTCTAAATCTTCTTTCTGTTCTCTATTTTTTCGTAATTCCGCAAGAAGTACAGAGCGCTGACTTTTAATACTCTCTACGGTTTGTTTTTGTTTAGAGCGCTGTCCATCAAGGGTATTTTTTTCGTCTTTAATCTCCTCAAGTAGAAGTACATTTTTATTCAAGCTTTGCTTGAGACTTGTTCTAACCTGATCTAAATCGTTCTTTCGTTGGCGAATATGCTGAGCTTGTTTTGCTTTATGTTCTTCAAACTTGTTGAGATAGAAAGAACGAACAAGTACCTGATTAAAAGAATCGGAAGTTAGTAGCAGTTCTAAGTTATTAGAGCGGCCATTTTTATAAGCGTATAACAGTATTTTCTTATAATTATCGACAAGGACTTTGAGTTCTTTTTCTCGTTTATCGATTTCGTCTTGAGTAAGAGTTATCTCTGCTTCAATTTGAATCTGCTCAGTTTCCAGGCTTGAAATTTTATCATCTTGCAGAGAAATAAGACTATTCAAATTTTCGTATTGTTTAAAAGACTTGTTGTACTGTGCTTCCGTTTCTTCTACTCGTTTTTGATAGGATTTTATACGAGCATCTAGCACATTAATTTCTGCACGAGTATTGGTCTGTTTCTGTAAAATCTCTTTACGTTTTTCCTCGTACGTACTCTGTCCTTGTGCGGGAGCGAGGGCAAGAAGGCTTAACCCAATAGCGAAAAAAATGTACGAGAATCTAGATATCATAGTCGCTCTAAAGGGATGTTGTCTGGTATAATAAGTTCTATGTTCAACTTACTTGGGTTAATATCTAACTGAAGAATCTGCAATGTGACACGCGAATTGCCATCTCTGCTTAATATGGTGATTTTTCGAGGCAATTTGTAGCCTTCCACTTCAGCATAACTTTCGTATTCAATTTGTGAGTATGGAAGCCCTGAAGTCCAAGCTTGCTGAACTAAACTAACGGTTCCATCTTTCTTATTGATGCGTGCGATGCCTTTATTGAAGAACCCTAGCACATATTCCGTATCATTTTGCATAGCGATTTCAATATCCGCCTCATGAATCTTGAAATTCAACAAGTCGAGGAAATTTACTGAAGCGAGTTCATTTAGGTTGGTTAGCCTTCCGTCTTGGATAGAAACCTTCTGGGCGTACTTATCAATTTTATTGTAGATGAGAATAGAATCTTTGTCTACCAGCATTTTCCCACCTTCAATACCTACTCTATTTTTCATGGTGAGTAAGCTTAATACAGAGTCGGTTTCAAAACTAATGGAAATGCGGTCGCTATTGCCGGGTTCGCTTACTAAAGCTCGGCCTTTCCCTTTCGCAGAAGTGATGCTTGTGCGATAATTAGGTATTTTTAAAACAACAGATGTGATAGACTCTGTGAGTGGGTAAAGTTGTTCTTCTTTTTCTACAATCGTTTTACTTGTTGTACACGACGAAATGAACACAATGGCACACAGTAAAATTAGCGAAGAGAAACGAAAGGATAATCTCATTGAGAATCAGGATCGGTTTTAGCTTTCAAGTGAGTTCTTGTACTATCCATATCAAGAGCTTGTTTCCACCATTTTATTGCTTCGGGAAGATTATCTAACTGTTCGTACACATCGCCCAAATGCTCTAATACTTCTGCACTAGCTGAGCCGGTATCAATTGATGCTTTGATATAACGTCTTGCCCGCTCATAATCGGCAAGTTTAAAATATACCCAGCCTATAGTATCTAAATAAGCGGCGTTGTCGGCATCTAACTCAATCGCTTTTAACGCCAATTCTTTGGCCCGTTCTAATTGTTCTTCTCGGATGGAAAGATTGTAGGCGTAATTATTCATGGCCGTATGATTCTCAGGGTCGTAGCGCAAAGCAAGCTCATACACTCGGTCTGATTCCTCATAGTTTTCTAGATTTCCATAAGCATCACCAAGTGTTGAATAAATCACCGATTTAAACGGTCGCCTTGATGGAGATCTAGATGCTTTTGAGAGCCATTCAACTGCTAGCTTGTTTTCATTTTTGAGGAGATGAGCTGACCCAATGAAAAACTGTATAAATGCGTCTTCAGGAACGGCTTCGTCTGCTTTCTGGCCAACTTCAATAGTTTCATCCAGTTTCTGTTGGTTCAATAGTAGTTGAAGACGCAACCTCCAAGCAATGTCATCTTCGGGAAGAAGTTCATTTCCTTTTTCCAGCTTTAACAGGGCGTTGTCGAGGTCGTTATTTTGTGAATAAAACTGCCCAGCTAGAGTAAAAGCGAGACCATAATCAGGTTCAGATTCACAAAAAAGATCTAAAACACGACCACTTTCGATACGTAGCTGAACGTTGTTCGGTTTACTCCGCTGCCGAGCGTACACATACTGAGCAACTTGAAGCTTTTCTTCGGGGGTTATGAGTTTATCGGATATAAAATTGCCGATGAGTGTACCCGCACTGTCCCATTTCTCAGCATCAATGTAAATACCAGCAAGATTCATCAAGCTTTGTGGGTCTCTACTATTTCTAGATAATGCATCAGTTAACACATTTTTTGCTTGGTCGTTTTTACCGGAAAAAGAGTAAAATTCACTAAGTAGGTTGAGTGTGTTTAAATCATCAGGATCTAGCTTTCGCAAAGCTTCTAATTGAACCAGCATGGAATCCCGAGCCGAAAGCGCTTCAAAATTTCTAAACTTTAGTAGGTAAATGGATCTATTTGGCCCTGTGAGCTCAAGTGCTCGGTTAAGTACTTGGTTAGATTTTAGAAACTCACCATAATCTTTATAGGTGTCGGCGAGCATAAAAAGAGCGTCATAATTAAAAGGATGATAATCCAGCAACTTGAGTAGCTCATCAAGAGTGGCTTGATTCTGGCCTGCACTACGATAAATTTGAGCCAATCTATATCGATACCATTTGTTCTCAGGTTCAAGCGAAACTGCTTGTTTGCCATAAAGTGCGGCATTTGGCAAATCTTCAAGCATGGCATAAGTATCGGCTAAGGCGAAAGTAATTCCTGAAGTGGCTCCTAGCTCACTATAAGCAGTAAGTAACAAATCTCGAGCTTGGGTATAATCTTCAAGAGCAAAAGCTTCCATCGCTCGGATATATGCCGATTTACCCGTTAATTCTGCACGACTTTGAACTTGTGCAAAACTAGGTTGAATGCCCGTAAAGCATAAAAAGAAGAATATGTAGAGAAGTTTTTTCATATAGAGCACTAGAATCTCATAAACTATAAAAGTGCGAATTTAGTTTGAAGAATTTGAATCTTGGATATTAAAATAATCATTCTAGCACTAAATGGAGACGTTCTGTTGATTTAGATTCCGTGAGGTTTATTTCTCCTTGAAAAAAGCTAGAACCTCATCAGCGCTTTTGGTATTCAGCACTCGTTCTTTTTCGTATTTCCCTTTTCGTGCAATTTTTACGCCGTATTTCATTACGTCGATGCCATCAATACTATGTGCATCGGGGTTGACGGAAGTCATTAACTGAACTTCTCGAGCTTTGTTGCCGAAGCTCCAATCTAGATCTAAGCGCCAAGGACTTGCGTTAATTTCTATGGCGGTGTTGTGTTCCGCAGCAAGAGCAACCAGTTCATTCAAGTCGATATCACTTCCGTTTCTTTTAAGTAATAAACGTCCTGTTGGGTGACCTAAAATTCGTGTGTATGGGTTTTTGATTGCATTTCGAAACCGTTCCATCATTTTCTCGCGAGGCATGTCCAACGTTTGGTGAACGCTTGCAATCACAAAATCGAAGCCTGCCAAAATATCGTCCTCATAATCTAAACTCCCATCAGCTAGGATATCGGATTCAATTCCTTTAAAGATGATAAAATTAGTCCCGGCGCTTTTGAACTCTTCATTAAGTTGGTCAATTTCATCCCATTGCTGTTTGATTTCATCTACTGAAAGTCCACCAGCATAGGCGGCTGTTTTGGAATGGTCGGTTATTCCCAAATATTCGTAACCACGTTCTATACAAGCTTCGGCCATTTCTCGGATAGAGAATTTTCCATCGCTCCAAGTGCTGTGGGCATGAATTACACCACGGATATCTTTATCCTCAACTAAAAGAAGACTTTCTGTATGGTCAAAAATCTCAAACTCACCACGATCTTCCCTTAATTCTGGTGGTACAAAATTGAGATCTAACATTTTATAGATGTCGGCTTCAGTTTCGAAAGGGTGTGGGGCTTCCCAGTTGGTTTCTCCAGATTCTGTTAAGGAATATAATCCATATTCATTCAAACTCATGCCTCGTTCACGTGCTCTAGAACGCATTACCACATTGTGTTCTTTGCTACCTGTAAAATACATCAGTGCAGCTGCAAAATGTTCGGGCTTTACAATGCGTAAATCCACTTGTCTACCTTCCTTGGTTCGCACGGAACTTTTAGTGTCGCCTTTGCCAAGAATCTCCGTAACGCGCTCGTGGTTTGTAAATACTTCGAATAGGTTGGGGATGTATTCTTCATCGGCAGCAATTAAAAGGTCGATGTCGCCAATGGTTTCTTTAGCTCGACGAAGAGAGCCAGCAATCTCAATACGCTGAACTCCTGGTAAATCTTTCAGGCTTTCGAAGATGACATCGGCAATAACGGTTGCTTCGTCAATACGACAACGCTCGTCAAATTTCTCCATCCATTCGATGGACTTTCTAATTTTTTCGGCAGATTTCCCGCCCAAGCCGGGAAGTTGTGCTAAGTCGCCATTATCGATTAAGGCTTTGAGTTCCTCAATTTCAGATATCCCAAACTGCTGATGAATTTTCAGAATATTCTTTGGTCCGAGCCCAGATATTTCTAGCCATTTAATCAAACCAACGGGCACTTTTTCTTGAAGAGCATCGAGTACGGGCATGGTTCCCGTTTCGGCAAAGGAGTAAATGTCTTGTGCAATAGACTTGCCAATACCTTTAATATCGGTAAGCGTTTTGGAATCGATGTAGGTGTTAATGTCGTCGCTCAGCCCAGCAATAGTTTGAGAGGCTTTGTCGAATGCAATGGCTTTAAACCGGTTTTCGCCTGCAAGCTGCATAAGTTGAAAGACGAGGTTTAATTTATCGGCTACATCTTGATTGGTTGGCATGAAACTCATTTTTGGGAATTAAAAACTCAGCTCAAGTATACACACCGTAGGAGCACATCTCAATACTGAAATTTCTTTACCCTGAGTTTGATTCCTCTGGAAGCTGGAGATTTTGAATTATGGATTTTGGGTTTCCTAAATAATTAAAGCCAAACTTCAACAAAGTCCTTTCAGCGAAGGCAGAAAGCTAGAGCTACACAACGAGATCAAGACTTTATAGAATTCGGATTCATAGTTTGGGAAAAGGAACTGTGGTAAGAGTTGTAAACAAAGAAAGAACTGCTTTTCTAAATAGTTCAACTTCAATAACTTGTTCATTCGGATTCTAAGCGGTACAATTCAGCAATTAAAAAAGGATTTTTATGAAAACTATATTTTATAGCATCATTTTGTGCCTCATTATGGGCTGCTCGCCATCGCTTACTCCAGAAATGGCTAAACAGCATGTGAAAGAGATAAACCTAGTAATGGACGATTGGCACAACGCAGCGGGCGAAGCTGATTTTGACAGATACTTTGATCATTTTGCAGATGAAAATTCCATTTTTATGGGAACCGATGCAACGGAGCGCTGGGATATTGCTGAGTTCAAAGCATACAGTAAACCCCATTTTGATAGAGGCCGGGCTTGGAATTTTACGCCAGTTGTTCGACATGTGTATATTTCAGAAGAAGGAAAAACGGCTTGGTTTGACGAAGAACTGGATACGCCAAACTTAGGGCCAAGTCGGGGTACAGGAACGCTAGTTTTTAAAGAGGGAGAGTGGAAATTGGCTCATTATAATCTTACGGTTCCTATTCCTAATGTCATTATGAATGATGTAAAAACTCAAATAGAGCAAGCACTAAGTCAATAAATATAAAAGTAAAAGTGAATAAGCTAAGAGATAGCTAATTTCTCTTAGTTTCGTTTTAAATACCTAACACAGCACTATGAAACAAAGTATATCAGCACTTATTCTATTCATGTTTTTATCGGTTGCGGTAAAAGCACAGGTTCAATCTCCAGCCGAGTTTCTAGGTTATGAACTTGGAGAACAATGGACACCTCACTACAAAGTTGACGCTTACTTTAAACACGTAGCGGATAACTCGCCAATGGTAACATTTACCGAGTATGGCAAAACGTACGAAGGCAGAGAGTTGGTATATGTGGTAGTAACATCCGAAGAAAACCAAGCGAACATCGATGAAATTCGCACTAATAATTTGAAGCTAGTGGGCTTTGAGCAAGGTGAACCGACAGAGAACAAAAAAGCTATTGTGTGGTTAAGTTACAACGTACATGGAAATGAGACTTCATCAAGTGAAGCCGCATTGAATACCTTGTACAAATTAGTAACCGAAAAGAAAGCTTGGTTGGATGATGTTGTGGTAATTATGGACCCGATGGTTAATCCTGATGGGCGAGACCGCTATGTGAATTGGAGCAAATCGGTAACAGGTAGTGAATACAATCCACTTATTGAAGCGAGAGAACATAATGAACCTTGGCCTGGTGGAAGAACTAATCACTATTATTTCGATTTAAATAGAGATTGGGCATGGCAAACTCAAGTTGAAAGCCAGCAACGTATTACCGTTTATCATCAGTGGATGCCTCATGTACATGTAGATTTTCATGAGCAAGGCCATAACAGTCCATACTATTTTGCGCCGGCAGCTGAGCCATTCCATGCTGCAATTACCGACTGGCAGCGCGAGTACCAAACTATGGTGGGCAAGAATCACACGAAGTATTTTGACAAAGAAAGTTGGTTGTACTTTACTCGAGAATCTTTCGATTTATTTTACCCAAGCTATGGTGATTCATGGCCGGTTTTTAATGGTGCGATTGGAATGACTTATGAGCAAGCGGGGCATAGTCGTGGCGGTCTTGGAGTGATAACTGCAGAAGAAGACACACTTACTTTGTTAGATCGACTTACCCATCATTCGGCTACAGGGCTTTCAACTGTTGAAGTTACTGCTGCTAACAAAACGAAAGTGGTTGACGAGTTCGCTAAGTATTTCAAAACAACCGAAGAAAATGGTTCTGGTGAATACAAGACTTTTGTAGTGAAGAAGTCTAGTAATCCTGATAAAGTGTCGATGTTACTTCGCCATTTGTTGGCTCAAAATATTGAATTTGGTGTAGCTAAAAGTTCTTCAAGAGTGGAAGGGTATAACTTTACCAATGGAAAGAACGAACGGGTTGGAATCGAAAAAGGCGATTACGTAATTAGCACCTACCAACCACAGGGAACTATGGTTCGAGTGCTTTTTGAACCAAAGCCTGAGTTAGCAGATTCGGTTACTTACGACATTACTGCATGGGAAAATTTCTATACTTTCGGAGTGGAGGGTTATGCTGTTAAAGCAAAAATAGCACAAGAAGGTGTGCTAATGGAGACTGTGGCGTCAACAACTCCATACATAGAAAAACCATACGCATACTTAGCAAAGTGGAATTCCATAGATGATCTGAAATACTTGGCGGCCATTTTAAAAAACGGCATAAAAGCTCGGTATAGCGAATCAGCTTTTGTGATGAATGGTAAGAATTTCGAGCGTGGAACGCTGATAATTACTCGAAAAGGTAATGAGAAATTAGGTGATTCATTTGATGAAATTGTGAAGGCAAAGGCTGATGAATTAGGCCGTACCCTTACACCTGTTTCAACGGGTTTAGTAACTTCAGGAAAAGATTTTGGTTCTTCATCAGTACGTTATATCAAAACCCCGAAAGTAGCGCTTATTGCAGGTGAAGGAACAAGTAGTAATATGGTTGGACATATTTGGCATTACTTCGACCAGCAGATTAATTACCCTGTTACGTTGATTAATAGAGACGACTTAGGAAGAGCAGATTGGTCAGACTATGATGTGCTAATTATGCCTTCTGGAAGTTACAACTCTACTTTTAATGAAGAAGGCCTAAAAGAACTAAAAAGCTGGATTCGTAATGGCGGCACTTTGATTGCATTGGATGGTGCGAATCGTTTCCTAGCAGGAAAAGATGGCTTTAGTTTGAAAACTAAGTCACTCGACAAAAAAGACGACGATAAAAAAGCAGATGAAGAATCAAAATTGAAAGTATATGCTGCTGCAGAACGAGATTATTCGATTAACTCAAATCCTGGTTCTATCTTTCAAGTAAGTATGGACAAAACCCATCCACTAGCTTTTGGTTATGGTGATGAGTACATGTCGTTAAAACTAGGTTCCTCAGCGTATGAATATCTAGAAAACGGCTGGAATGTTGGTGTTGTTAAAAAAGGCTCAAGCCGAAGTGGATTTGTTGGCTACAAAGCCAAAGAAAAGCTAGAAGAGTCGCTTAGCTTTGGAGTTCAAAACATGGGCTCAGGAGCTGTGGTTTATATGATTGATAATCCACTATTCCGTGGCTTTTGGCACAACGGGAAACTACTGTTTGGTAACGCAGTATTTTTAGTTGGCAACTAGTTGAGATAGAAATATTTATAAAGTCAGAAAGCTCGTAGAAATACGGGCTTTTTGTTTTATAACCGTTGACCGTTTATAACATTTTATAAATGCGGAGCTGGATCATGCTGAACCTAACCTCGTTACGAACGTCTTCGTTCGTAATGCAGTCTCGAAGCTCCAGCTTCTTGTGATTACACCAATATAAATCACCCATCTTCCATAAATAGAAGCCTAATCAATATCTTATTCCTTGCAAAAATGCTGAAACTAGTTCAGTATGACCAAGATGTTTTCCAGATCTAAATCCGTCAATGAATTACCTGAGATTCTATAAGTTCATTCCTTAGGTCTTTGCTATCTTTAGGAAAGAATTTTAAAGCATCAATTCCAAAGCTGGTTATGGATCCCATTACTCACGGGCTCATTGGCGCAACAGCCACACAGTCATTTTCTAATAAACAAAATCTGCGGCAGGTGTCACTTGTAGGGTTTTTCAGTGCGCTACTCCCAGATTTGGATGTGTTCATTAGTCGTGCCTCCGATCCATTGCTAAACCTAGAATTTCATAGACAGTTTAGCCATTCGTTGGCTTTTATTCCGATTGGTGCCCTCATTGCGTCCACACTTATTTGGTGGTTGGTAAAAAAGCAGTTGAGCTTCAAAGAAACCTACTTCTATAGTTTGATAGCTTACGGATCGGCTTGTCTATCCGATGCTGCAACCAGTTACGGCGTTCAGCTTCTCTGGCCCTTTTTGGATGAACGGTTTTCATGGAATTTGATTTCCATTTTCGACCCTCTTTTCTCGTTAGTTATTATTGTGGCAGTAGGCCTCGCATTCTATAAAAAGAGACCTTTATTCGCTTGGATTGGACTCGGGTGGTTAGCAATTTACCTCGCATTTGGATTCTTCCAACAAAAAAAGGCAGAGAATGTGGCTCGAGAATTCACCAGCCAAAAAGGATATAACATTGAGCATCTGACTATAAAACCGACTATGGCGAATGAAATTCTGTGGAGCATTAGATATACCCATTCTGATAGTCTATATACGCTTGGAGTACGACTAATTCCTTTCTCAAAGCCGACTTTATACGAGGGTGAATCTGTAGCCTTACTTCAATGGAAACAAAAATACGCAGCGCTCAAAGGCAGTATTCTTTATCAGGATATTGAGCGATTTAGTACGTTTTCGGATGGGATTCTGATTATGCATCCCGATTATGATAATGTAATTGGAGATGGGCGTTATTCCTTGTTGCCAACCTCGCTTTCTCCAATTTGGGGCATTGAAATTGATACTACAAAAGGGAATCAACATGTTCCATTTGGCACTTATCGAAAGCCAACCAAAGAAGTCCGCCAACGTTTTATGGATATGCTTCTAGGGAAGTAATGTTGTAGGATCCTTTTCGGGCTTATCTGGAGGCTGGTAGTTGAAGGCTCATTCTACTGGAAGCTAGAGCTTCCGTAGCAGCGAGATTAAGCGGCCACTTTTATACAGTATTTCGTTGCAAATCCTCCCAGGAAAAATTTGATTAACGAATAAAGCTTTGAATCATGTCCCTAACTGCTATTTCGCCAATTCCGCTTCGCTTGCCAAAAAGCCGAAAGGAGACCAATTGTTGGTGTCGTAAACTTGTTGCCATATTTCATTGGCTCTTTCAATTCTTCCATTTATGGAATGCCAAAAACCAAGTCCATAGCCAACTGTGGCGTTATCGAGTGCCGTTGAATTTTCTGCTAGCAATAATTCGGAATCAAATTCGCCTTTAAAAACGAGAAGTAATTTATGATAACTCGTGTTTTCGATGAGGTCTAATTCCATCGGAATAGTTGCTAAAATCTTTCCAGCGAGCTCATCTTTTCCAGCCTTACGGAGCGTCATATAATACCAGTAAGTAGTAGCCACTTTCATATCGTTATTGAGGCTTACTTTCAAGCAGTTCTCATAAGCACTTTGAGCATTTTTATAATCGCCTTTTAGGTAGTAAGCCAAGCCCAAGTGGTACCAAATATTAGATTGGAGCGTACTAGTAGGCATGTTTTGAGCATTTGGTAAACCATCTGGTTCAACAATATCTTCTTTTCCTTCAATTAACGTAGCGGCTTTTTTAAAGTCTGCGATGGCAAGATCGAGTTGGCGCAATGTTAGGTAGCGGTGACCGCGATGACGATACAATCGTGCATCATCAGGAGATGAGGAAATTACATCAGTAAGCAAATCGATGGCTGCTCGGTATTCGCCTTTATATCCTTTTTTACGAGCTTGCCATATCATCATAGTTGCAAGATCATCGTTGTTGGCTTCAGCAACATTTATCAGAGAATCAATTCTAGCTTCTAGTTTTACAGGAAGTTCAGCTAGTGTGGTATATAAAGTATCTCCTACTAGAGAGATTGCTTGCACATTTTCGGGAAGAGGTTTATGAACAGAATCTTCACGCTGACAAGCGGATGCAATAATTATAAGTGCTGCAAAAAGTAGTTTTGTTGAATACATAGAGCGTCTTGTTTTTTCTGAATGTATGGAAAGCTAAGCAAGTGCCAAAATCTGCAATGATTTTTTAGAGGTGTGATGGTTCGGCACTGTAAATGAAAAAGAACCTAATCAAACTTCCAGATAAGAAGCTTGATTAGTTTTTGAGAAATAAATCTATAATTGAAGGTCAAGAGTAAGCTCTTTACCATCTCTAAGAACTGTAATTGTGGTAAGCTGACCTTTTTTGAGTTTGTTAAGTGCAGCCATATATGCGTAGATGTCTTTTAAGTCTTCGCCACCAATTTTTATAATGGTATCGCCACCTTTAACACCAGCATTTGCTGCAGAGCGACCTTTGGTAACGCCTGTAAGTCTCATACCTTTACCATCATAACCGTAATCTGGTAAAACGCCAAGGGTTGGGCCATCTAAACTCATAGTTTGGCGTTGTTCGCCTGGAGCTTCTTTAAAAGCCAACTGCGTTTTATCTAATGCATCTAAGCTTTTTACTACGCTAGCAACATGCTTTAAAGTAAGTTCTTCGCCTTTAAAATTGATGTAATCGGTGTCATCGCTTGGGCGGTGGTAATCGGCATGAGTATCGGTGAAGTAGTGAAGCACAGGGATATTTTTGTAATAGAAACTAGTGTGGTCACTTGCTCCAGTTCCATCTTTAACCAAGTTTAGTGCTAGTGAATCAACGTTTGCTTCGTTAAGGATGTCAGACCACTTATCAGCAGTTCCAATTCCAAAAATGATAAGTTTTTTATCAACCATTCGGCCAATCATATCCATGTTTATCATGGCGATTGCTTTTTCTAAATCTACTGTAGGGTTCTTTACATAATAATCAGAGCCAAGTAATCCCATTTCTTCGCCAGAAAATGCAAGAAATAGAATGTCTTTAGAAGGACGGTTTTTAGCGAAATATTGAGCGAGCTCTAACACGCCTGCAGTTCCAGAAGCATTGTCGTCGGCACCATTATGGATACGAAGTGAATCGCCACGGTATAAAGAACCATAACCACCATCGCCTAAGCCTAAGTGATCGTAATGCGCTCCGATAACAATAAATTCATCACTATTTCCAGTTCCTTGTAGCAAACCAGCAACATTGCGCGCTAATAACTTTTCGCCGGATGAGGTGTCAGCAGAATGTGGATTTTTAAGAATCGAAGTGTTGATCGTAAACTCTTGGAGGTAGGTGTTATCGTCTCCAGCAGGCTCTAAACCGTAATTTCTGAATAAATCAGAAATGTAATTAGCTGCAGTTGCTTCTTCTGCTGAACCAGCTTCACGTCCACCTAAATCGTCGGAGGCTAAATAGCTAATGTGAACTTTTATATCGTTGGCGTCAATTTCAGAATTCCCTTTAGAATCTTTTTCTGTAGCACAAGAAGAAACAAGAAGAAGGATGAATCCTAAAAAGCTAAATGTTTTTAAAAATCGAGAGTTAATCATGTAGGAAAATTTTTTTTTAGAATAAGAATCGAAAAGTACGAGATTTTTGTGTGTTATTGATGAATTTAGTGCTTAGTTTTACATCTAACGGTTAGGGGTGCTTTTGTCGAACGACAAAGGCTGAGATTACACCCTTTCACCTGATCCGGATAATACCGGCGGAGGAAAACCAGTTTGCTCATCTATGCACTTGTTTCGCCTCCTCCTATTTTTTTAATAACAATCAAATTGGAGGAAAATGTTTAACACATTCCTATCAAAAGCTCTAGCAATAGCGGCTTTATTACTCATTACGTCACAAATATCTTATGCTCAATCGGTTACTGGCCGAGTTATTGATGCACAAACCAAAGAAATCCTTATCGGGGCAACTGTTGTACAAACGGATACCCAAAATGGCAAAAACACTGATTTAAAAGGTGAATTTTCGCTAAAACTAATTGAGGGCAAAAACGACCTTACCATTTCATTTGTAGGTTATAAAACCAAAACCGTTTCCGTAAAAGGAAATGAACAAGGTTTGGAAATTCTGCTATTACCAACCACCTTTATTGGTGATGAAGTTTTTGTTGAAGCAACAAGAGTGGACGATTCAACACCTATGAGCTACACCAACGTTACTAAAGATGATATCGAAGAGAAAAACCTAGGACAAGATGTTCCATATTTACTTCAATCAACACCATCGGTTATAAGTACTTCTGATGCAGGAACTGGAATTGGCTACACTGGTATCCGAATCCGCGGGGTAGATCCTGCTCGTGTGAATGTTACCATCAACGGAATTCCAGTAAACGATGCTGAATCTCATGGCGTTTTTTGGGTGAACTTACCTGATATTGCATCTTCAATCGATAACCTCCAGGTGCAACGTGGTGTTGGAACTTCAACCAACGGTGCAGGTGCTTTTGGCGCTTCTGTAAACCTTCAAACAAGTAGTAACCGTGTAGATCCATTTGCTGAAATAAATACAGGGCTTGGTTCTTTCAACACTCGAAAAGCAAATATTATGCTTGGTTCAGGCCTCATGAAAAACGGCTGGCAATTTGAAGGTAGACTTTCAAAAATCATGTCTGATGGTTTCATCGATAGAGCTTCTGCTGATTTAAACTCTTTCTATCTATCCGCTACAAAACGAGGAGAACGTAGCCTGCTAAAAGCTGATATGTTTTCAGGAAAAGAAATCACATACCAAGCTTGGTATGGCGTAGAAGAAAGCGTGTTGGAAGGTGGAAATAGAACCTTTAACGAAGCTGGAACAGAAAAACCAGGCTCGCCCTACGACAATCAGGTTGATAACTACCGCCAAGATTATTACCAATTGCATTACTCGTACAGATTAGCAGATAATTGGTCGGCTAATGCCTCACTTCATTACACGCACGGACAAGGATTCTACGAAGAATATAAAGGCGGACAGGATGTGGATGACTATGGAATTACTCCAATGCCCATAACTCAAACAACTACTGATTTGGTACGCCGCCGTTGGTTAGACAACGATTTTTATGGAATGGTTTTTAACACCAAATACACCTATTCAGACAATTGGAATGTGACTTTTGGTGGTGGAATAAATCGCTATGATGGTGATCATTTTGGTGAAATTATCTGGGCTCGTTTTGCAGGGAATAGCGAAACAGAACAACGTTACTACGATAACAACGCCATTAAAACAGATTTCAATGTGTTCGGTAAAATGCAGTATTTGCTAAGCGAGAATTTAAACGCCTATCTGGATTTACAAGTGCGTCGTATTGGCTACGAATTTGATGGTGTTGATATCCAACAAAGTGGGGCAGTAAATATCAGAAATGAGGACGATTTGGTGTTCTTCAATCCAAAATTTGGTTTTGTATACCGTAAATCTAATCACCGATTATTTGCTTCATTTGGTATGGCGAGCAAAGAGCCAACTAGAGATGAATACGTAAACTCAAGCACTCAAAGTAGACCAAAAGAAGAAACGTTATACAATATTGAAACAGGTTACCGTGGCGAGTTTGATCGTTTCTTTGTAGCAGCGAATGGTTATGGAATGTTCTACAAAGATCAACTTATTCTTACAGGTCAAATAAATGATGTTGGGGAAGCAGTTCGCCAAAACATTCCAAATAGTTATAGAATTGGACTAGAGTTGGAGGGAGGAATACAGATTACCGACAGTTTTAACTGGGCGGGAAATACCACCATCAGCCAAAATAAGGTAGAATCGTTTACCGAGTATATTGATGATTATGATAATGGTGGACAGATTTCGGAAACCTTTGATGACGCTGATATCGCTTTCTCTCCAAACTTGATTGCGAACTCTATATTCAGCTACACGAACTCTGGTTTTACGGGTGCGATTTCCAGCAAATATGTTTCTAAACAGTATTTAGATAACACCCAGAATGATGCTCGTAGCATTGATGCTTATTTTGTGAACGATGTACGCCTTGCTTACAAACTTCAAAACCTGCTTTCATTCAAAGCAGTAACTGCAACATTGATGGTTAACAATATTCTAGATGCAGAATATGAAACCAACGGATATACGTACGGTTATGTGTATGGCGGGATGCAGCGCTTTAACTACTACTTTCCACAAGCGGGAACAAACTTCCTATTTCAAGTGAAGTGGGAATTTTAGGCTGAATTTAAAGAGGTTGAGAAAATCACTTTCTTAACCTCTCAAATCAGAAAGATTTACAATCTATTTTACCAACACCAGTTTCTTTGAGAGGCTGGTGTTTTTTGTTGATAGCTGGTATAAATAAACCCCACTCGAAAGCTCGGATGCATCAAAATGAACTTCGTATTCACCCGCAGAGTAAGTTTGATTGGTAATCGTTTTAATAAGCTGTCCTGAAATGGAGTAAACGGCAATAGTAACATTACCAGCTTCACTTATGCTAAAAGGAATGGTTGTCTCTGGATTGAAAGGATTGGGAAAGTTCTGACCTAACTCAACGGATTTTGGTAGAGAAATTTCTTCGTGATTACTTACCACAAGATGATTCGATTTTCCTGGCGATGGCTTATCTAAAACTCCGAATAATCCGTCACCGTCAGTAGCTCTACCAATAGCTTGATCAGGAATTTGTTCACCAAAACTAACCGAGTCAATCAGAACAAACTCGTTGAAATTCTTGTAGAAAATAGCGAGTTCTTCGCCACCTTTACTCAATCCAAAAGGTGCATGAGTAGGACCTTCTTCAATATCTCCATCAGCCCAAATAAGAATAAACTGCTTGCTACCCAAAACGGTATCTGGCAAAGCCCATTTATCTGGATTTTCGAAATCATCCGTTAGATAATAATTCGCCAAAGAAAGCGTGCCTCCATTGTTGTACAATTCTATGTAATCCTCAAAAGTCTCGCTTTCGTCGGAGATGGTGGCACTGTTATCTGCCATAAACTCATTAATTACTACTGAAGAAGAAACATCTCTTACGGAAGTTGATAATTGTTTGACTGGATTAGAAGGGTATCGAGATTTTGTGTCGATTGCGTCTTTAGCTTCTAGGTAAAATTCCAATTTCCCTGAGAAACCAGAAAGGTTATAGTTTCCGGTATAAATTCCATCGTCAGCTTCTGCATCAGCCCCAACGCCATCATCTAGCAAGCTAATGCTGTTTCCTCTACTGGGGAAAAATGCGGTTACATCAAGTGAAGCGTCTTCATCTAAAAGCTTTGCAGTAATTAAGAGCTCTTTTTGCTGAGCTTGATAATGAGTGGTGAAGTCTACCTTTCTAAAAATAGGCGAAATATTCTGTAACTGAAGCTGACTAGTAGCCGAGTTTGCTCGAGTTGTGATATACGGTTTTAAACCATATTTAACGTGCCCACCTATACTTTCGGTGAAAGAAGCGTTGTATTGCTCAACTGTAAATCCGTAATCTTCGGTTCTATAGTTATCATCTTCAGCAGCATCTTTTGTTAGAGCATAAAGTTGATCTATCTCAGAGGAAAGTTCCGTTTCGTTGAAGAAAGAAGTGATGAACTCGTTCAAATAAAAATGAAGTCTATTCTTAAACTCTGGGATGCCTAGAATACGATCGGTTAGCGGACGCGACTCATTTGGCCCCCAATCGTTGATGTCTTGAGTTCCCCAATCTGGTCCCAAAAAATCTATCCCAAAAGTATTGTCGTAATCGTAAGGGATGAACTCGAATCGATTTGTTTCAGGATCGTGATATAAGTAATAGTTGTTCTTATTGTACCAATAGTTGTCCCAGTTTCCTGTTAAAATATCAATGGCCATCCAACGGATTACTCCATCAACATTAAGATAGATTTCAATTTCATTTTTGAAACGGTTATCGTCCGCGTTTTTTAGAAAGCTTATAAAAACAGCTAAGTCGGAAAAATCGGGAGCGTCTAGATTGGTCTTGAGCTCATAAGCAGGTCGGTCGCCATTTTTGATATTCTCGTAGTCACTAGGGCTTGAACCTTTGTACGTTAAATCGGCTGGCCATAAACATTTGAAGAGGTTGCCAGCATCACTACCAAAACGGTTTTTAACAAACTCGTCGTCAATGTGTTCTACATTCAAATAAAGTCCAAAATACTCATCGTTGATGTAAAGCTTTACATGATTGGCTCTGGGGGCAATAACATCAGCTTTTTCAAAAATATCCCAACTTAGTTTGGCTCTTAGAATAGTTGGGTCGTTGTGTTCTCCATTCAAATTCATTTTATCAAGCCCATGAAATTCATCGCTATCGGGAAAGGTATTGAATGAAACTTTGAACGATTTTTTCTGAGCGTCTCGGGAGGTATTGCCTCGTAACCTAAATCCGATTTGTTCTACCGTTTCCGTTGTTCCATCTCTAGTAAAACTAAAAGTGGCTAGAAATTCATGATCACTTTGGCTGTTATCTCCATCTAAAATAAAATCGAGCGAATCAGGGTTTATGGTGATGTTAACTACGGGAAGGGTGGTGTCATCAAAAATCCAATCACTTTGGGCATAAAGTAAATTAGAATTGAAGAAACATAAAAATAGGAGGATGGAGGCTTTTTTAAACATAATTCTTGGATAAAAAAAAGGGAGCCATAATTGACTCCCTTTTAAAGTAATCTAAAAAATGTTTACTTCACAGAAACTGGAATTGCTACACTAGTTGTTCCCCAATGTAGGTTCAAGTGTGCTTTTGTTGCAGAAAGTGTATCAAAGTAAATGTTAAACCACTCAGCAGAAGCAGCATTGTTGCTAACCGCAGTAGTTGTAACTCTTACTACATCTTCAGCAGCATCGTATTGAGTTCCCCAAGAAAGTTTCTTGCTGATGATAACAGTCCATTCTTTAGCACCAGGAATAGTGTAGATAGAATATGTGCCAGCTTTAACAGCTTTTCCACCAACCATTACATCGGTAGAAAAAGTAACAACGGTAGATTCGTTAGCGCCAGTTCTCCAAACTTTGCCAGATGGAGCAAGTTTAGCGTCTGCTGAAAAATAAGAACGACCTTTTAATGCTGGGCGACCGTAAGTAACGCTTACATCGGTTGCTCCAATTGCTTGGCTAACTGCAGCGTTAGGGCTGGCTCGCTCACCCTTAGCTCGGTCTTGCGCAAAAGTTAAGCCTGTAGTTAAAAGAACAGCTAAAAGTGTAAATAAGCCTGCTTTAAGTAATGTTTTCATAATAAATGATATGTAGTTGTTTGTTAGATAAAATAATTGAAATGATAACGGGTGAGTTAAAGTCATTGTTTGTAGATCTCACCACGTTATTAATAAAGACGATAGATTTATAATACTGAAAAAAATCAGAATCTTTAAATTATGAGTCTTTTAATAAGTGTTTAAACTCTTTTTTAAACTTAGCTACTTTAGGAGCAATCACATACGAGCAGTAACCCGCATTCGGATTATTTTTGTAATAATCTTGATGGTAGTTCTCCGCAACAAAGTAATTTTTAAGTGGCTCGATGGTGGTTACAATCGGATCATTCCAAAGCTTAGCAATATCTGTTTTCTTGAGTGAAGCTTCTGCAATGGCTTTCTGTTCTGCATTATGATAATAAATTACAGAACGATATTGTTCACCTACATCATTGCCTTGGCGGTTTAGTGTTGTAGGATCATGACTGTGCCAAAAAACTTCTAGTAGCTCAGCAAAGGTAATTACGGATGGATCGAAAGTGATGCGAGCAACTTCAACATGACCAGTTTTGCCAGTGGTAACTTCTCTATAAGATGGGTTATCGACATGCCCTCCTGAATATCCAGACTCTACATTTTCTACTCCTTTAGCGAGTTCGAAAACGGCTTCTACGCACCAGAAACATCCGGCGCCAAGAGTAGCTACTTCCAATTTTTTTTGTGATGTCATGCTTTGTGCAAATATTAAGGTTGAAGAGATAATTAATAAAAGTGCGGTAAGCGTAATTTTCTTAAACATAAGAAATTCCATGAATTCTAATTAAAACTATAGTCCGTCATGAAACGCAAAATAGTATGCAACATTGCCAATGCAAAAAAGATACTAATTCGTTCCATGTTTAATTGTTTGTTTGATGTTGCTACCTTACCATAAATAAACTAGGATAGATTTATGAAAAGGTTTTCATTTTTTGTGTGTTCAGTAATGTTTGCGGTTGGGTTAAGCTGTAGCCCAGTTGGCCTGTTAAAAGGGATTGCCGACGAATCTTTTTTAGAATTAGGAGAAATAGATTCCCCAACAGGAAAATTAAAGCTCAATTTTTATGTAGAGCAAGGAGTTCCCACCTACACCATCTCCAAAAACGACACGGTTGTGATTGCGCCTTCAAGGCTGGGTGTTGAGCTTAAAGACCGAAGCATGCTCGACGAATTTAAAATCATAGGATTTAGCGATGGTGGTCGTAGCGAAACGTGGACGCAACCTTGGGGTGAAGAGAAAGAGATAGAAAATAATTACAGAGAACTTGGAGTAAAGCTCGAGAAAAGTTCAGGCGAACGGATGCAAATTACATTCCGCCTATACGATGATGGCGTTGGTTTTAGATATGAATGGCCGGAACAACATGCGTTCAAGGATTTTGTGATTATGAATGAGCGCACTGAATTTGTACTTGCTGGAAACCACGATGCTTGGTGGATTCAAGCGTATATTCCCAACCGATACGAGCATTTGCCAATAGCTTCTAAAGCATCAGAAATTGATACTGCTGCCACACCGCTCACCATGAAAACGACCGATGGTTTGTATCTCAGTTTTCATGAGGCGGCACTAACCGATTATTCATCTATGTCGCTAATTAATCGCGGTGATAACACTTTAGAATCTACTCTATTCCCTTGGATGGATGGAACGGGAGATAAAGTGCGAGCCACAACTCCATTCGTTTCGCCTTGGAGAACCGTGAAAATAAATGAAACTCCGGGCGGTTTAGTGACCAACTATTTGGAATTGAACTTGAACGAGCCAAGTAAAATTGAAGACACTTCTTGGATTAAGCCTGGTAAATATGTGGGCATTTGGTGGGATATGCATCTGAACCGAAAAACATGGCATTCTGGTGATAAACACGGAGCGACAAACGAGTACACCAAAAAATACATCGACTTTGCAGCAGAGCACGGTTTTGACGGCGTACTTGTTGAAGGTTGGAACATCGGCTGGGATGGTGATTGGGTGAAAAATGCCAATCAATTCAATTTCACGAAAGCTTATTCTGATTATGATTTGGAAGGACTTACCAAGTATGCCCAAGAAAAAGGCACCAATATCATCATACATAATGAAACCTCAACAGGAATTGAGAATTACGAAGCTCAGATGGATTCGGCTTATGCACTGTATGAAAAGCTCGGAATTACGACCATAAAATCTGGTTATGTGGGCGATATGATTGCAAACGGACAATGGCATCATGGGCAGTATATGGTTCGTCACTATCGTAAAGCGGTGGAGAAAGCAGCAGAGCATCACATCATGCTAGATGTTCATGAACCAATCAAAGACACCGGAATTCGAAGAACGTGGCCTAATATGATGACTAGAGAGGGCGCACGCGGACAAGAATACAATGCTTGGAGCTCAGATGGAGGAAATCCTCCGAATTATGTTCCTACTATTTTGTTTACACGCATGCTTTCAGGGCCGTTCGATTACACGCCAGGAGTAATTGATATTATGCTGAACGATAACGAAGCTGGTCGCCCTAAAAATAGAGTTCATTCAACCATAGCGGGCGAGTTGGCGTTGTACGTTGTTATTTATAGTCCGCAACACATGGCCGCAGATTTGATAAAAAACTATGAAGCCAATCCCGGCGCCTTCCAGTTTATAAAAGATGTGCCTACCGATTGGGAACACACCAAAGTGCTTAATGCTGAAATTGGGAAATATGCGACGGTAGTTCGTAAAGATCGTAATTCCGACGATTGGTACTTGGGAGCTGTAACCGATGAAGAAGCTCGAGAATTTACGATTGATCTCGATTTCTTGAATCCCGATTTGGTGTACGAAGCTCAGATTTATAGAGATGGCCCATTATCGGATTGGGAAACAAGTCCGTACGGAATGATGACGTACAAAACGATGATTGATGCCACCAAAGAGCTAAAAATTGAGATGGCACGTGGTGGCGGTATGGCCGTTCGCTTTAAGGCTGTTATGAGTAAAGTGAAGGAGTGAGGAGGGATCTCTTGCTAGAAAATCTTAAGGGATTGTATTCCGAACCTGTATCCCAAGCTCCTGCTTGGGATAGTAACAAGGAGCTCCTGCTCCCAATAAATTATTCAAGTCAAAACAGTAAGGAATAGGTACCAAGCTTGTCTAACTGTGTATGGCACGAAGTAATTTTAAAATTCATGAAAGCGAGTACCCGTACTTTCTAACTTGTACAATTGTTGATGGAATAGACCTCTTTTCAGACCCAAGAATAAGCCAGATAATTCTTGACGCTTTGGTGCATCTCCAAGCCGAGATGCAGATGAAAATTTATGGGTATATAATCATGCATAATCACATCCATTTGGTTGCTGAAGACCAAAATCTATCAGAAAGTATTCGACGGTTTAAATCATTTACTGCTCGCGAAGTTATCCGCTATTTAGAATCAACTAATCGGGTTGTTCTCTTAGAAAGGCTTAAGCGTGGAAAGAGAAATCATAAAAAAGAAAGTGTGTTTCAAGTCTGGCAAGAAGGTTCGTATCCAAAACAAGTAAATACGCTACGGAAAATGGAAACCTTCTTGGATTATATTCACTTCAACCCAGTGAAAGCTGGTTTTGTTCAGAAACCTGAACATTGGCTGAATTCTTCCGCAGTGAATTATTTGGGAGGGGAAGGGGTGATTCCTATAACTTTATTTACAGCGTAGTTAATCGGAGCAGGAGCTCCGTGTGGTTCTCCCAAGCAGGAGCTTGGGAAAGAGGTTAAAGGCCCCACGTTTAATCACAGAAGAGTCTTTATTTTATTTGAATTAACGAAACTCTGTATTTAGAACAAATTGGGAAGAATCTATAATATGAACTTCAAACTTGAACCTAGTTATTAGGACCATCTTTTTTACCAATTAATTTTGGGAGTTTGGTTAGAAAAGTAAAGTATAAAGCTAGTAGTACATAAATTATAGTCACCTTAATAAATGGTATTTCAATTACTTTTAATGCTTTTTGTGCACTGCTTATTTTTTGGAAGTCAATGTATGGGAGTACAATTAAAAAGGTCTGCGATACTGCTGCGTCCCAAATAAGTAGGGATACTAAAACAATAACAGCAATGAACTTAAGCACCTTGTTAATTCTGTTGAATAGAAGTGGGTGATTGTAGGCCAAATACGACAACCCTGAGATTGCAGCAACTGCAATTGCGACTATAAATTCTTGCATTTTGTAGTTCCTTGAAAATGGATATAATTATAACTGTCGAACGCTCTGGTTGAAGCGGCTCAGATTAATACTTCTTGAATTAACGGAATTTTGGATTTAGAACAAATTGGGCGGAATCTCTATTCGTATTTACGAGCCATCCATATAGAGGCAAGCGCCCAACAAATTTCCAATAGAGTAACGATAGGTTGACTCGGGTCCTCAAATCCGAATCGTATAATTCCAAAAAGGCGAGCTATGCCAGCAGTAAGGAA